>NZ_FCOE02000111.1 GCF_001544915.2 Caballeronia pedi
GATCAACCCGATGCATCGCTGCACGCGCATGAACTCGTGCTGCCCGAGGAGCACGCGCTGCTCGAAAGCTGGAACGATACGGCAGCAGCGTATCCCGAACATTTGTGCATTCATCAGTTGTTTGAACAACAGGTGCAGCGCACACCCAATGCCATCGCGCTGGTCTTCGAAGACGCATCGCTCACGTATGCGCAACTCAATGCGCGTGCCAATCAGCTTGCGCATCATCTGATCGCGTTCGGCGTGCGTCCGGAAGATCGTGTGGCGCTGTGCATGGAGCGTAGCATCGGCATGGTCGTCGCGTTGATGGCGATACTCAAGGCTGGCGCTGCCTATGTTCCGCTTGATCCCACCGCGGTCGCAGAGCGCCTCGGCTACATGCTCGACGACGCCCAGGTCTCGCTGCTCATCACTCAACCGCAGCTTCTCGATGGCCTTCCGGACGTTGCGCGGAACTTGCCCGTTGTATGCCCCGACATCGACGCGAGTTCCATCGAAGCCCGCCCGGATGCTGAGCCCGTCATCGAAGCGCACCCGCAGCATCCGGCCTATGTGATCTACACATCCGGTTCGACCGGCCAGCCGAAGGGCGTGGTCCTGAGTCACAGGAATCTTTCCAACTATCTGAACGGCGTGCTGGCCAGGATGAACGCGCCCACGCCAGGCAGCATGGCTCTCGCTTCAACCATCGCCACCGACCTCGGACATACGATCCTGTTCGGCGCCTTGGTGGCAGGACATGCACTGCACGTGCTCTCGACCGAGCGGACCTCCGATGGATATCTCTTCGGACAGTACATGCGTGATAATAAGATCGGCATCCTCAAGATCGTGCCGGGTCATCTGCGCGCACTCGTCGACGTGATGTCCGATACTTCTGCGTTGCCCACGCAGTTGCTGGTGCTGGGCGGCGAGGCGACCCGGTCCGAGTGGATCATGTCCTTGCAGGCACTCAAACCCGATCTGCGCATCCTCAATCACTATGGCCCGACCGAAACGACCGTAGGCGTGCTGACCCATGTGCTGAGCGACGACATCGCCTATGGCACGTCGATTCCCATCGGACAGCCGCTTGCCAACACGCGTGCATACGTGCTCGACGAATATCTGCGCGCCGTGCCCCTTGGTGTCACCGGGGAGCTTTACATCGGCGGCGCAGGTCTTGCGACCGGCTATCTGCGACGGGCGGCGCTCACGGCACAACGGTTTGTCGCGAGTCCCTTCGTTCCGGGCGCCCGCATGTACCGCACGGGCGATCTCGCCCGTTATCGCGCCGATGGCAATATCGAGTTTCTGGGCCGCAACGATCATCAGGTCAAGATCCGTGGCTTCCG
>NZ_FCOE02000029.1 GCF_001544915.2 Caballeronia pedi
TTGTTGAGCACCGCCTGCATGTTGCCGATCGACTGGCCGACGACGAGCGAACGCGCATCGTCGATGGTCTTGCGAATGTTCTCGCCGCCCGGCACTTCCCCGACGCCCGTGTTGCCCGCACTGTCCGTCAGAATCACGATGTTGCGCGTGAAGAAGGGCCCGTGCGCGCCCGAAAGGTTCATCAACATGCTGTCACGCCCGGCAACGGGAATGACGCGAAGTTCAGTGACGGTGGGCGTCGCGTTGACGCGAGTCGTAGTGTTGGACATGTCAAATTACCATCGGTTGGTTAGAGGATGCACGCGTCGTCATGCATGCATTTGGAATCATTCAGCCAGTTCGAAACGCTCGATCTTGCCGACCACGAACAGGTAGCAGACGATCGCGATCAAGGCATTGGCGCTCACGAACACGAGCGCCGCCGCGAACGAGCCCGTTCCCTGCACCAGATAGCCGATGACGATCGGCGTCGTGATGCCCGCCGTGTTGCCGAACGTGTTGAACAGCGCCGCGCACAGCCCGCTCGCCTGCTTGGGCGCAGTATCGGAAACGACCGCCCAGCCCAGCGCACCGATGCCCTTGCCGAAGAACGCCGCGGCCATGATGCCGATCACGAGCCACTGGTTATCGACGTAATTGCACGCGATCATGCAGGTCGACAGCAGCAGGCCCACGACGATCGGCACCTTGCGCGCGGTGCTGGTCGAGAAGCCGTGCTTCATCAGCCGATCGGACACGACACCGCCGAGCACGCCACCGAGGAACCCCGCGATTGCCGGGATCGAGGCGACGAAGCCCGCCTTCAGGATCGACATATGCCGCTCCTGGACGAGGTAGATCGGGAACCAGGTCAGGAAGAAATAGGTAAGCGTGGTAATGCAGTACTGCGCGATGAAGACGCCGAGCATCATGCGACTCCTCAGCAATTGCGCGATTGCATGGCGGCCCTGCCTGCTCTTCGTATGGGCTTGCGCGGCACGGCGTTCTTTCGCGAGTTGCTGGTCTTCCAGATCGACCATTGCACCGTTATCGGCGATGTATCTCACTTCCGCGTCGTTCGCCAGCGGATGCTGACGCGGTGCATAGATGGTCTTGAGCCACAGGCCAGCGACGAGGATGCCGAGCGCGCCCATCGCGAAGAAGACGTGGGGCCAGCCATAGGTGTGGGTGATCCAGCCCATGATCGGCGAAAACAGCACGGTGGCGAAGTACTGCGCCGAATTGAAGATGGCCGATGCCGTGCCGCGCTCCGCAGTCGGGAACCAGGAGGCGGTCAGACGCGCATTGCCCGGAAACGCCGGCGCTTCGGCTGCCCCGACGAGAAAGCGCATCAGAAAGAGCGTCGCAAAGGCAACGCCGATCGGCAACGCAGCAACGAAGCCCTGGACTGCCGTGAGGATCGACCAGAAGAAGATGCTGAATGCGTACACGCGCCGCGACCCGAAGCGGTCGAGCAGCCAGCCGCTGGGAATCTGCGCGATCACGTACGCCCACGCGAACGACGAGAAGATATATCCCATCTCGACCGGCGAGATGTGCAAGGCCTTCTGGATCGAGGAGCCGGTGATCGAGATGGTCGCGCGATCCGCGTAATTGATCGTCGTGACGATGAACAACATGAACACGACCAGAAACCGCGCCCGGGTGCGTCCGGCGTAGCTGCCCGCGCTGGCGCTCGCTCCCGCCGCCGTCTCGCGAACGTCTCCGTGACCGATCGTGGTTCTTGCCTGTTGCACGCCTTTCTCCATCATCGTCTCCGGAATGTTGTGTGATGTCTCATGGGTTTGAAGGTTATGTTAGCGCCAACATTCCGTGAATTCGGGTTTTCCCGCTGCTTTGAGATAAGACGTCGTATCTCTATGACAATCTTTGGCTGGACTTACCGGTATCGATACAATCGTGCGTAACAACGGAGTTGAAATGGAAGAGAGCTACGCGCCCGCGCCTGGTCGAACACCTCAGACAAATGACAGCGTGACTTTGGAAGATGTCGCGCGTCTGGCAGGCGTCACCGCAATGACCGTGTCACGCACGCTCAAACGACCCGAGCTCGTGCGCGAGGAGACGCGGCAGCGCGTGATGGACGCGGTGCGCGTCACGGGCTACGTGCCCAACATGCTCGCGGGAGCCCTGGCAACGAACCGGAGTCATCTGATCGCCCTGCTGTTGCCGACCATAGCCACGTCCATCTTTACGGACATGGTGCAGACCATGATGTCGACGCTTGCCGCAGCCGGCTACCAGACGCTGCTCGGCCTGACCGACTACTCGCCGGAGCGCGAGGAACAGCTCGTCGAGACCTTGCTCGGCAGACGGCCGGACGCCATCGTCCTGACCGGCACCGACCATTCGCCGCTGACGCGCGAGCGGCTACGCAGAACCCGGGTGCCGATCGTGGAGATCTGGGATCTCACCGACGATCCGATCGACATGCTGATCGGCTTCTCGCATGAGGCGGTCGGCATTGCCGTCGCGCGACATCTGACGCTGAAGGGGTATCGCCGGTTCGCCGTGTTGTCGGCCGACGACCCGCGCGGTGTGCGGCGAAGCATGAGCATAATCGACGAGTTGAAGCGCCAGGGCATAGCAGATGTACCGATCGAAGTGCTCCCCGCTCCCGCGACACTTCAGACCGGGCGCGAAGGTTTCGTCCGCCTGCTCGAACAAGGCTTGCCCGACGTGATTGCGTGCAGCACGGATACGCTCGCGCAGGGCATTCTGGCCGAGGCGGCGAAGCGCGGTATCGGGATTCCTCAGCAGGTCGCCGTCATGGGTTTCGGCGATCTGAGCACCGCGGCACATGTCCATCCTTCGCTTTCGACCGTGCGGATCGATGGGGCGTCGATCGGAAGACTAGCTGCCGAAGCACTCGTGAGCCGGCTCGACGCAAAGCAGCCATCTCTTCCACCGCTACGTGTGGACACGGGTTTCAGGATCGTCGATCGCGAGAGCGCCTGAGGTCGAATCACGGCGTGACGCAAAAGCTTTTGTATGGAGAAATGAAACTCACGACATCAGTTCGAGCGACGACCTCGAAAACCTATTGACCCGTTTTTTCAGAATCGACCGGACGTTCCATCGGTGCGGGAGCGCGTCCGGACGTCCGCGATGCATCGTTTCTGCTCAAATCGCCCGGAACGCGATTCCAGGGGCTCGACACGGGTTCGCTGTGATACGTCATCCCCGATGTGGCGGCCCCGTGAGACCCGCCACTGCCGTTGCCGCCATTGCCATTGCCTCCGGCCAGCGCAGCAGACGAAAAGATGACGCTGACGGCGGTAAGCGTCAGCGAAGCCTTGCGTAATGTAGTCATCGAAGTTCTCCCGATGCGCGTATGCGCGTAGATCCTCGTAAATCGGTATACGTCCCGAAACGAGCCAAGGATGCGACATCGTCAGGATCGCCAAAGTCGCTCGTTTGACGCTCCGGGGACATGTGAATAGACTTCGCGTTCGCGTATCGTCAAGCAAGTCTCATGACCATTCATCAGGAAACGCCCGCTTCGGACGGTTCAGCGCTGGACATTCCCGTGCCGCCACGCGATTTCGGCACGACTCGCCGCATGCTCATCGCGACATTGATCGCCTCGATCGTCACGCCCTTGCTCTTTCTCGCGGCCTACGGTTATTTTGGCTATCAGACCCGCATTGCCGATTCATCTGAAGGAATCGATCGCCTCGCGCGAATCGCCGAGGAGCATGCCGTAAAAGCGCTGGACGTCATCCAGGAAGTGTCGCTGCGGGTATTGGCGATGGTTCACGATGACGGCGATGCGGCGATCCGCGCACGACAGAAATCGCTGCACGATTTTCTCGAGGACACAGCCCGGCGCTTGCCTTCGGTCGCTTCCATCGAGATATACGGACGCAACAGAAATCTGCTCGTCAGTAGCAACACCTACCCCGTCGGACTTCAATCGATCGATGAGCATCTCGCGAGCGCGCCCGGGAAACCTGCGAGCGCATCGGGCGTGATCATCTCGCAACCCGAGCGAACTTCCGCCCCCGCCATCGACGTCTTCAATCTGACCTTGCCGCGCTACGACGCGAACGGCCATTTTCTCGGCGCGTTGGTCATCGCGCTCCGACGTGACTATTTTTCCGCGTTCTATGAACGGCTGACCGTTCATGACAGGGCGTTGACCGTCGGCCTGTTTCGAAGCGACGGCACCACCCTCGTTCGATTTCCCGCACCGCAGGCACGGCGGCCGCCGACCAGCAATCAGCCTCTCTTCGAAGCGATTCAGGTCGACGCTCATAGCGGCCACCTGAAGATTTTCTCGACGCTGGACAGCGTCGAAAAGCTCCTGGTCTATCGACAGGTGGGCGCCTACCCGCTTTACGTGACGTGCGGCATTCCTGTATCGATCGTGACGTCCCGATGGCTGGGACATGATGGGCTGATCGCCGTCGCGACGCTGCTGCCGTGCATCGGCATCTGGTTGCTGGTTGCATTCAGCCTGGGCCGCCTGAGGCGGGAACGGACGGCGTGGGAGAGGTGGAACGCCGAATTCAGGATGCGTGTTTCCGCCGAGGAGACCACTCGCCAGATGAAGCGGATGGGCGCGCTCGGCAATCTCGTGGCCAACGTCGCACACGACTTCAACAACCTGCTGATGGTCGTGAAGGCCAACATGGAGCTGGCGCGGCGCAAGGGCTTCAACGGGCTGGAAAAGGAAGTCATCGCGGTCGAACGCGCCTCCATCTCGGCCGAAGCGCTGGCGAGGCGTCTGCTCAGCGTCGCTCGCAAACAGCCGCTGCATCAGGACGTGGTCGACGTCAAAGTATGGCTGGAGCAGGACGCCTCACTGATCCGAATGTCGCTCGGCGAGCGGGTCGGTCTGCATATCGAGGCCCCCGAAGCGATCTGGCCGATTTACGTGGATCCGACGGAACTGCAGTCTGCGCTGATCAATCTCGCTGTCAACGCCAAGGATGCGATGCCGCTCGGCGGAGCGTTCACCATCCACTGCGAGAACATCGCCATCGGGACGGCACGAGGCAATCTCAAGTCGGGCGAGTACGTCGTGATCGCCTGCTCGGATACCGGCGTCGGCATGCCGCCCGCGGTCGTGCGACGCGCATTCGAGCCCCTCTACACGACCAAGGCCGCGAACGCAGGCACCGGGCTGGGTCTCGCGCAGGTCATCGCGATGTGCGAGCAGGCCGGCGGCACGGCCCGCATCGAGAGCGCGCCGGGAGAAGGCACCACGGTATCGCTCGTTCTTCCCCGCTCGGCAAAGCAAGCCGAGGATCGTCAGATCGCGGCGCCACCCGAGCCTGCCGTCACGAAGGAGCCGACAAAGGGTTCTATCCTGCTGGTCGAGGATAACGAAGAAGTCGCCGCCGGGCTTTCTGCCGTGCTTGAAGTTTTCGGCTGGCAATCGCGTCACGAACTGACGGGCGATGCCGCGCTCGTCCTGCTCGACGATGGCGCGAGGTTCGACCTCATCCTTTCCGATGTGCAGATGCCCGGCATCAACAACGGTATCGACGTAGCCGAGAAAGTGCGAAGGAAGTGGCCGAAGCAGGCCATCGCCCTGATGACGGGCTATGCCGACGAACTCGAGCGAGCGAGACATGCCGGCGTGACTATCCTGTCGAAGCCGTTCAATATCGATGACCTGCAAGCGCTATTGCAGAGCGTGAACCTGCCTGCGTCCCGCAATGTCTAGATGCGTTGCTTCTGCGGTACTGCATGCAACCTTCGAGGTATGGAACCATGCCCAAAGAGTGTTTGACGCGGGTCGGGGCGATTTCTAATATCGAATCGAGAACAGACGGACCAGCGGCACGGGACACATCGGCTAGAAGAAACCCCGATATCGGTCTTTCAATGGCTGGTGCCAACTGTCGTTGAAAAGAACAGTCCCTCCACCTTGCGGTTGCTCAGACTCCATGCTGTCCTTCGATTTGTCGTCCAAGAGCTCCGTATTCACAGGAGCAGATCCACGAGAGGTGTCCGCGTACGTCAATCGTGCTGTCGGACGGCACTCCATTCATGTGCCCGATCAGATTCGGCCGACCGCGCGTCTGCACCTTGGACGCATGTCCGAGATAGGCTTGTGCAATATCAGTTATGGCGGTCCCGTCGAGATAGCAACAGAGTCGCTGCGCGATTCCTATCAATTGCAGGTCCTGGTGCGCGGCACCTCTGCCTGGACAGGCGCCGATGGCCGGCACGCATTCAGACCGGGAGAATTCCTCGTCATCAATCCCGTCGATCCCGCTCAGGTCCAGTATTCGAGCGATTGCGAAAAGCTCATCGTCACGCTTCCAGTCGAAGTTGTCGAGGCGATGGCTCGTGAAGAACCGGAGTCCGTATTCACCCGGAATCTGCGTTTCGTTCGCCCCGTCCATGCACTCGCTTCCGTCGAAGGACTGGCGGCCCTGCTGGCGCTAATGTGCGAAGAGGCGGGAAGCGCGTCTTGCAGCTCGGCAATGCAGCATCACTATTCGCAGATACTGATTCGCAAGCTGCTGGCTCAGCTCGAGACGAACGCATTCGATTTGCAGACGCCTGCGACGAACCAGGCTTTCGAGAGAATAAAAGGCTATATCCGGGAAAACCTTTCCGAAGACCTCTCACTGGAGCTGATCGCCGCCGCGTCGAACGTGAGTCTGAGAAAACTGTATGTTCTGTTTAAATCATATGCTCAGGAAAGTCCGCGCGATTTCATCCAGCGTTTGAGGCTCGAGCGCGTTCGCTCCGATCTCCTTCAACCTCGGGCATCGGACAGCGTTACCGATATCGCCACTCGATACGGCTTTTGCCACCTCGGTCGCTTCTCGGCGCTTTACAAGGCTCGCTACAACGAACTCCCGTCTCAAACACTCGGCCGGATGCGGTAGTTGTTACCCCGGTCAAAGTCCTGCACGAAGTGGATAGCGAATGTGCAGTGACTGGATATTGCCAGTGCTTCTCCATGGTGAAAATGGGCAAACCAGAACACCAGGAGGAGCAAACAGTGAACACCCCATTCAATACGACTGCCAGCGCTCAAGCGCTGCGCCAGCTGGTTTCCGAGTCCGTGCAGGACGACCCTGCCAGCGGTCGCTTCCGGTGCCGTCGCGACATCTTCACCGATGCAGCCCTGTTCGAACAGGAGATGAAGGTCATCTTCGAACAGAACTGGGTTTTCCTGGCGCACGAAAGCCAGGTTCCCAACCCCAACGACTACTTCGTGTCCAGCATCGGTCGCCAACCCGTCATCATCACGCGAGACAAGGCCGGAAAGCTCGGAGCCGTCATCAACGCGTGTGCGCATCGGGGCGCGGAGTTGTGTCGGCGCAAGCAGGGCAACAAGGGGACTTTCACCTGCCCGTTTCACGGCTGGACCTTCAGCAACACAGGAAAGCTCCTGAAGGTAAAAGATGGGCAGGCGGACAACTATCCGGAAGGGTTCAATGTCGACGGCTCGCATGACCTCACGCGCGTTCCGTCGTTTGCCAATTACCGTGGCTTTCTCTTTGGCTCGATGAATCCGGACGCCGTGCCGATCGAAGATCACCTGGGAGGGAGCAAGGCCGTTCTCGACCAGATCGTCGATCAGACACCCGGAGAACTCGAGGTACTTCGCGGCAGTTCTTCGTACGTCTACGACGGCAACTGGAAGCTGCAAATCGAGAACGGCGCCGACGGATATCACGTCAGCGCGGTTCACTGGAACTATGTCGCCACCGTAGGCCGCCGCGACCGCTCGGAAGACAACATCCGTACAGTCGACGCCAACGCGTGGTCGAAAAGCGTCGGCGGATTTTATGCGTTCGAGCATGGGCATCTGCTTCTGTGGACGCGGCTGCTCAATCCAGAGGTCCGCCCGGTTCACGGTCGCCGTGAAGAACTGAAGGCGCGACTCGGTGAAGCAGTGGCGGACGCCATCGTCAATCAGACTCGCAATCTCTGCATCTATCCGAATCTGTACGTGATGGACCAGGTATCCACACAGATTCGCGTCGTTCGTCCCATCTCGGTCGACAAGACCGAAGTCACCATCTATTGCTTCGGGCCTCGCGACGAGAGCCAACAAGATCGCAACACGCGAATTCGCCAGTACGAAGACTTCTTCAACGTCAGCGGCATGGGAACGCCGGACGACCTCGAGGAATTTCGCGCGTGTCAAAGCGGCTTCAAGGGAGCCGCCGCACAGTGGAACGACCTGAGCCGGGGCGCGCCCCGCTGGGTGAATGGCGCGGACGACAATGCCGCGCGCATCGGGCTGAAGCCGATTCTGAGCGGGGTTCGAATCGAAGACGAAGGGTTGTTCGTGCAACAGCATCGATACTGGTCTGAAACGATGCTTCGCAACCTCCCGGCCGACCAGAAGGTCATCGCCATCAAGCCGATGGAGGTGCTGGAATGACGAGCTTCGAAAACCTGTACCTCGACATCTGCGCGTTCCTGTTCCACGAGGGCCGCTTGCTGGACGATCGGCAATTCGACGCATGGGTGGAATGCTACGATCCGGACGCGGTTTTCTGGATGCCCTGCTGGGATGACGCCGATGCGCTCGTGGACGACCCCACTAAACACATCTCACTTATCTACTATCCGAACCGCATCGGCCTTGAAGACCGCGTCTTCCGTCTCAATACGGAACGCTCCGGCGCGAGTAGTCCCGAACCGCGAACCACCCACAACATCTCGAATGTGGAAATCGTGGAGCGCGCGGAGAAGACCGTGAAAGTACGGTTCAACTGGCACACGATGAACTACCGGTACAAAACGCTCGACCACTTTTTCGGAACGTCGTACTACACGCTGAAACTCGGTACATCGGGCTTTTCAATCGTGGACAAAAAAGTGGTGTTGAAGAACGACCTGATTCACCAGGTCATCGACATCTATCACGTTTGATTGCTCCGAGGCCTCGCCGCCTCGATTTTGGCCGATAGTCTCGGAAGGAGACAACCATGAAAGAATCAGCATTCCTGAACGATGTGGCGAATGGGCCGATGAGCGCATTTCAGATACGCGCAGTCGCGTTGTGCGTCCTGATGAACATGCTGGACGGCTTCGATGTACTGGCGTTGGCGTTTGTCGGTCCGCATCTTTCCGCTGACTGGCATCTGAGCGGCAAGGAGCTGGGATACCTGCTCAGCGCAGGGCTGTTCGGAATGGGAGCGGGGTCCATCCTGATAGCACCGGCTGCGGACAAATATGGAAGACGAACGCTGATTCTCCTCTGCTTGCCCACGATTGCACTCGGCATGTTGCTGTCCGCTTACGCGCAGAACCCGACTCAACTCCTCGTGCTGCGCGCGATAACCGGGCTGGGGATCGGTGGAATTCTCGCCAGCATGAACGTGATCACGTCCGAGTACGCCACCAGCAAGTGGCGGAGTACCGCCATTAGCCTTCAGGTGGCCGGTTATCCAATCGGCGCGACGCTCGGAGGACTTCTTGCGAGCGAGGTGCTGAAGCACTTCGGCTGGCGCGGCGTGTTCGTTCTGGGCGGTGCGGCAACGGCGGTTCTCATACCGCTGGTCATGAGAGGACTGCCCGAATCGATCGACTTCCTCGTGACGAAGCGCCCCAAGAATGCGCTCATGAAACTCAACAAGGTTCTCGAGCGCATGAAGCGAGCAACCTTGCCGCAACTTCCGATGCCGGAGACCGGCGAGGTCCCGAAAAGTCCGTGGGTCACCATCGTTTCCGGCAGCTATCTGTGGCGGACGATCGCGCTTTGCACGACCTGGCTGCTGGTGATGTTCAGCATCTATTTCGTCTTGAGCTGGACGCCGAAACTCATCGTGGCCGGAGGCGCTACTCCGCACGATGGTCTTCGCGCCGGCATCCTGCTCAATGTCGGCGGCATCTTCGGCGGCGCTCTTTTTGGTCTTATCGCCCTCAGGCTCGGAACGCGCCTGCTCGTCTCCGTCTACTTCGTGGTAACTGCCTTGCTGTTCTCCTATCTGGGCATGCAGTTGTCCGCTCTGGGCACAGGAACGGTGCTGTTTATCGTTGCGGGCGCCGGCGCCTTCGGATGCATGACCGGCATGTATGCGCTCACCCCGACGGTCTACCCGGCCGATTGCAGAGGGACGGCCATGGGACTCGCGATCGGGATTGGTCGCGTCGGAGCCGTGATCGCGCCCATCGCGGCAGGCGCACTCGTCGATAAGGCATGGTCGCCTTCGGCAATCTATGGTTTGTTCGCCGTTCCCCTCCTGATCGCAGTATTCGCTGTGATCGCGGCAGGACAGCGCAAATCGGCTGCCTCGGTTCCGGTCGGCATCGTCGTCAAGCCGGAGTAATCCAGGAGTTGTTGAGATGGAACTGCGACACCTCCGCTACTTCGTGGCGGTAGCCGACGAAAAAAATTTCACGCGTGCCGCGCAACTTCTGAACATCGCTCAACCGCCATTGAGCCGTCAAATACAACAACTGGAAGAGGCGCTCGGCGTTCAGCTATTCGAGCGAAACGCCAGGCCCTTGAAGCTGACCGAAACCGGCAAGTTCTTCTACTCGCATGCAACGCAGATACTCGCCCAGACCGCGGAACTGGAGTCGATGACGCGCCGCGTGGGAAACATCGAACGCAGTCTCTCGGTCGGGTTTGTCGGTTCGACGCTGTACGGCATGCTGCCCAAACTCATCCGACGCTTCCGCGACGAGAACGCAACCGTGGAGCTGAGTCTCCACGAGATGTCCACGATGGACCAGATTCGAGCGTTGAAGGATGGCCGCATCGATGTCGGCTTCGGCCGGATTCGACTGGAGGACGCGAATATCCGGCGCATAACTTTGCGCGAGGAAAAGATGATCGTCGCGTTGCCTCATGGACATCCTCTATCGGCTACGAACGCCATGCTCTCGCTGCGTGAACTCGTCAATGAAACGTTGATCATCTTTCCGCAAGCGCCCCGTCCGAGCTACGCGGACCAGGTGTTGTCCGCATTCCAGGACCGGGCTCTGAAGCCTCGCCGAATCTACGAAGTACGTGAGTTGCAAATTGCGCTTGGGCTGGTAGCCGCCGGTGAAGGGGTTTCGATCGTTCCAAGCAGTGTGAACGGCCTGAAGCGAAACGACGTCAACTACATGCAACTGGACGATCCGACTCTGGTTTCTCCCGTCATCATGAGCATGCGTATGCTGGACGAGTCGCGCGATGTCAAGGCGATGCTCGAACTCACCTACCAGCTGTATGAAGAAGAACGGATTCCGCACGTGCCGCGTACTGCTTAGCGCGGACAGGTCGGTATATCGCGTGAATGACCACGTTCACGATCTCGATCTGCTTCCGCTGACAAAACCCAGCCCGAGCCGCGCCGCGATCGAGACCATCGCAAGACTGATCGTCACGATGAGCATCGCGCGCTCGGTTCGCGATGCGCGATCGGTACGCTCGATCAGCAGTTCCGTTTCCGACTGACGCATCTGCGCAATCAGCATCCGAATCCGGTCCATGCGCTCGAGGCCGACATCGCTCAGTATCATCGCGCGCGCTTGCGCTGTGCCTTGCTCCCTCAGAACGCTCAGCGTGCGTGCGAGTTCGGCGAGCTTGTCCGTCAGGGCGAGGTCGAGCGCATCGACGCGTGCAAGCTGCGCCGGGCTGTCGTGAACGAGCTTCCTGAGCTTTGCTGGCTGCGCTCGCACTTCGCCGATCGCCTGCAGGTACGGTCTGAGATAGGTTTCATTGACCGTGAGAATGTAGCCGCGCTGGCCGGTTTCGGCGTCGGTCACCAACTGAAGCGTGGTCTCCAGCGTCGACATCACCGGATACGTATGCTCGATCCAGTCGCGTTGCGCGAGCAGGATGCGGTGATAGCCGTAAGACGTCGCGGCGGCGACAATCACGAGCGCCATGAGCGGCACGACACGCCAGTCGAACGACTCGCGAATACGCCATCGCTCTCGCGCGCGTTTCATCGCCGTTCAGAAGCGGCAGACAGCGCAAGCGACGACTCATCGGCGGCATCGCGGCCATTGCCGCACGCTTTCCTGATCGATGCGCCGAAGCACAGCCAGAGCGCGAGCGAGCCCGTCGACACCGCGCCCAGTGCGAGAAATGCGCTCACATAGCCGAAATGCTGTGCGATCGAGCCGCCCAGCGCGGGGCTGAGCGCCGCACCGATGCCCTGCACCGTCATCACCACGCCCTGCCCGACATTGACGCGCCCGGTGCCCTGCAGCAAACGCACGACGAGCGCCGGTACCGCCACGCTCTGCAGCCCCGCGCCGATACCGTCGAGCGCCTGAACCGGCCACACGCCCCACGCGGTGATGAACATCGCCGCAACCAGACCGCGCAGCGGCAATGCCAGAAAGGTGATCAGAATCACGCCCCAGTAGCCCGCGCGTTGAATCAGCCGATTCGCGAAGTACGCCGCGACGACCATCACGAGTTGCGCGACCACGATCGTCTGCGCGGTGAAGGCGCTCGGTTCGCCCTGATGCGCGGCGACGACGGCGAGGCCGTAGAGCGGCAGCATGGCCGCATTGCCGAGGTGGAACATCGCGAGCGCGGCGGCGAGCAACAGCAGCGGCCTGCACGTGAGCAACATGCGAAAACCGCTTGCGTGCTCATGCTCCGAAGAAGAAGACGAAGAAGAAGACGATGACGACGATGCAGCGAGACCGCGCGCGCTGTCGTGATCGATCGAATCGCGGCGAATCAGCAGCGTCGAGAGCACGGTCATCGCGCCGAACACGCCCGCGAGCGCGAACACCGCGCCGAATCCGAAACGCCACCCGAGCCATCCCGACAACGCCGCGCCCACGACATTTCCCGCGTGATTCGCCACCTGATTGCGCGCGAACTGCCGGTCGAAACCGCGCTCGCGCACGATGCCGAGCGTCACGCCCGCGACCGCGGGACCGAGCGCCGCGCCGGTCACCGCCGTGAGAATCTGCGAGGCGGCGACCATCCAGAAACCGTGCGACACCCACAGCGCGAGCGAAGCGAGCGTCGTCATGACGCCCGCCGCCACGATGAGGCCGCGCTTGTGATGCGTCGCATCGACGAGCGCGCCCGCCGGCGACGTCGCGAGCATGCCGGCGATGCCACCGAGCGTCATCACGGTGCCGATCGACTCCGGATGCCAGCCCTGCGCCTGCAGAAAGACGCCCAGAAACGGGCCGATGCCCGCCTGCACATCCGCCATGAAGAAGCTCAGTCCTTCGAGCGCGTAGAGAGGATTCATGAGCCGCTCACCGTGGACGTCTTCAGTCAGGCGGAAACCGGCGCGTCGATGAGTTCGGCGATCTCATCCACTTCGATCGTCCGTCCGTGGCGGTTCCGGATCCCGT
This sequence comes from Caballeronia pedi, assembly GCF_001544915.2. GTDB lineage: Bacteria > Pseudomonadota > Gammaproteobacteria > Burkholderiales > Burkholderiaceae > Caballeronia > Caballeronia pedi. The sequence continues at coordinate 13,252 of NZ_FCOE02000029.1, forward strand.
GCCCCCACGCCTGTACGTGCACGCCCGGCGCGAGATACGCCGCAAGTTCGGCGGCGGCGTGCGGCGGCATGCGCAGCGAGGTGCCGTCGTCGAGCAGCGCGCCGCGCAGTTCACCCTTCGGGCCGAAGAGCGGCAGCACGACTTCGCCGCTCGCTTCCATCGGCTTGTGTTCGACGTGCGGCTTGTGATGCTTTTCGCCATCGTGATGCGGGCCTTCGTCGAGGATGATCTTGCCGCTCTTCGTCGCGAGCGAGACCGCCGCGATCATGTCCGCGCCGCGCGGCTTCACGCCACGCACACGGACCGCATCGCCCACGGCGACCTGCCGCGCGATCTGCCGCGACAGATGCGGCGGAAAGTGAACCTGCAGCGCTTGCCGCGCGCCCAGCACGATGCCATCGATTTCACCGTGCGGGTTCAGCAGAAAGCGCGTGACCGTGCCGCGCGTTTCGGGAAGGCTTTCAGGGTCGATCCAGTGCATTGCGTTGATCCTTAATTTGACGTTGATAAAAACATGCCGCGCGTCGACGCGCTCATGGGCTCGGCGGCGCACGGTCATAGAGCGAAGTCAGGTTGCCCGGCGCACCGAACGACGTCGCCTGGAGCGCGGTGCCGTATTGATTGCGCGTGCCGTAGCCCTGCGCCGATACTTGCGCGCCCGCCCGAACGAGCGCGGGAAATTGCTGGGCTACGGGAGGCGTCAGTTTGATGACGGTGCCATCGGCGAGAATCACACCGTCGGGCTCGCCGCGCGGTGCGGTGGTGATGTGCGCCACTTGCCCCTGCGCGCTCAGACGCGCAAGCCCCGCGCCGCGCAGTTCGCGCGGCAAGCGCGGCGCGCCCGGCAGCGGCGGCTGATCGATGAGTTGCTGCCCGCTTCGCGCGTCGGTGATGCGTTGCGCCTTGAGATTGCCGCCCGCATCGCGCCAGCCGTCGATCCGCACGCTGTCGCCCGGTCGTAGCGCCGACGTGAGCTGTGCGCTCATGTGCGGCGGGAAGCGCACGAGCGCGCCGTCGCTGGTCAGGAAGCCGTCGACGTCGCCATCGGGGTTGATGAGAAAGCGCGCAACGGTAGCTTGCGCGCTGACTGTCGCGCCGACTTCCACGGGCGGCGGCGGCGGTGGTGGCACGCCCACTGCCGCGACGGGCGGCGGCGGCGCGACGGGTGGTTGAGTCTGAGCAACACAGCCCGCGCTCGTCGCGAACAGCACGACGAGATTGATCGCGCTCAGGACGCGGACGGCCGAGCAGTGGACCGGGTTCGTCGATGTCGATTGCATGATTCACTCCCTGACTTTGACGTGGAGTCATCTGCAAGGGCCATGCCATTGAACGAAAGCCCGCGGCCCAATGGATCGGCGTGGCGAAGCGCCGTGCAGTGTCGGGAAAGCGGACGCGTGCTGTCCGGTTTCCCGACACCCGCTCACGCATCGGACATGCCGAGGTTCGCGAGACGCGTGTAAAGCGATTGACGGCTGATGCCGAGCCTGCGCGCCGCCTCGGCGCGATTGCCGTCGGTGAGCGCGAGCGCGCGTGCGATCAGCGTGCGTTCGAGCTGGGCGAGTGCGTCGTCGAGTGAAAGCTCGGCAAGGCCGGCAGGGATTGCGTCGATGGTGGCGCTCGCGGCCGTGTCGAAGAGAAAGGCGAAGTCGTCGCGCGTGAGCAGCGCACCCGGCGCGAGCGCGCTCGCCCGCTCGATCGCGTTCGCCAGCTCGCGCACGTTGCCGGGCCACGCGAAGGTGACGAGCATGCGCTGCGCATCGGCGGAAAGACGTTTGCGCGACGCATCGGGCGATCCCGCGAGCATCGACAGGAAATGTTCCGCGAGCGGCAGGATATCGGCCACGCGCTCACGCAGGGGCGGCAAGTGCAGCGGGATCACGTCGAGCCGGTACAGCAGATCGCGCCGGAACGCGCCCTGCGCGACCATTGCAGGGAGATCGCGGTGCGTGGCGGCCACGATGCGTACATCGACGGCGACCGGCCGGTTCGTGCCAAGCGGCGTGACCTGCCGCTCCTGAAGCACACGCAGCAGCTTGGCCTGCATGGCGAGCGGCATGTCGCCGATTTCATCGAGAAAGAGCGTGCCGCCGTGCGCCTCCTCGAAGCGCCCGCGCCGCTCCGCATGCGCGCCAGTGAACGCGCCCTTGCCGTGACCGAACAGCTCGCTTTCGAGCAGATCCTCCGGAATCGCCGCGCAGTTCACGGCGACGAACGGCCCACTCGAGCGCGCCGACGCCCGGTGCAGCACGTGCGCCGCCACTTCCTTGCCGGTGCCCGTCTCGCCGGTGATGAGCACCGTCGAGTGGGTTCCCGCCGCGCGGCCCAGACGCTTTTGCACGTCGCGCATGGCTTCGCTCACGCCGAGCAGTTGCGGCTCGCGCGAGGCCGTTTCATCCGCGAAGGCGGGCGTCGCGGCGTCGGGCGCATCGGGATGCGCCGCCAGCATGCGTTCGAGCAGCGCGGCGATCTCGTCGCGGCCGACCGGTTTGGTCAGATGCTCGAACGCACCGAGCCGCATCGCGCCGATGGTGTTGTCGCTCGTCGCGTGCGCGGTGAGCATCACGACCGGCACGCGTTGCAGGCCGTGCGCGCCGCGCAGCGATTCGAGCACCGCCAGACCATCCGTGCCCGGCAAACGGAAGTCGAGAAAGATGCAGTCGGGCGCTTGCCGCTCGCGCAGGCGTTCGAAGGCCGCTTCGCCCGAACGCGCTTCGAGCGGCGTGTGGCCGAGGTCCTGCACGGTTTCGGCGAGACCTTCGCGAAAGGCGTCGTCGTCGTCGATGATCAGTATGGTCGCCATGGCAAGTCGATCACGAAGCAGGTCAGGTTCGAATCCTCCGCGAGATACGCGCGGCCGCCATGCGCCGAAGCGATCTCCCGCACCACGGCCAGGCCCAGCCCGGAGCCATCCGGGCGTCCCGTCACGAACGGCTCGAAAATACGCTCGCGCTCGGCCGCGCTCACGCCGGGGCCATCGTCGGTCACTTCCAGTCTGAGGCGTTCGCCGTCTGCGCATTGTGCGCTGCTCGCGCGCACTGTCACGTGGCCGCCTGGCGGCGCATGGCGCAGCGCGTTCACGATCAGGTTGTCGAGCGCGCGCGCCAGTTGCGCGGGATCGAAGACGGGTTGCATCGCGCCGGCTTCGATGTCCGCGCGCAGCGATATCGCGCGGCTTTCGGCGCTCGCTTCATGCGTATGTACGATATCGCCGAGCCACGCGTGCAGATCGACGGCGCGCGCGTTCACGGTCACTGGCTGGGTGAGCGCGAGCAGGCTCGTCACCTGCGCCTCGATGCGCCCCACCTGCTCGATGATCGTTCTGAGCGCGGCTTCGCGGCGCGCGCCGTCGCCGGCGAGCGCGTTTTCCGCCTTCAGGCGCATCGCGCCCGCGGGATTGCGGATCTCGTGCGCGATCTGGGCCGCCATCTTGCCGAGCGCACCGAAGCGTTCGGCCTGCGCCAGTTGCGTGCTCAGCGCGTTCGCTTCGCGCCGCAGGCGCTCGGTGCGCTCGACATAGCGATTGAGTGCATCGACGATCTGGTCGAGATCGCGCTCGCCGAGCCGTTCGAGCCGCCTGCCCTGCTCGAATCCGCCAGCGGGCGCGAGCGCCTGTTCCAGCCGGGCGAGGTTGCGTCTCCAGCGTCTGAGCGCCAGGGCCAGAAACAACGCCAGCACGACGATGATCGCGAGCACGCCCGCCAGAATGGTCGCGGCGCGCTCGCCGTACGGGCCGAGCGGCGGCCGCGCGCGCGTGAGCATCCACGCCTGCAGGCCCGCGTGGCGCGGCACCGGACAGGCTACGGCGATCACGGCATCCGCGCCGCTCGAAACGACATCGACCTGCATCTGGCCCGCACTCGCGGCGTTCTTCAGCGTGCGAAGAATGAGCGGCGTCTCGGCCTCGGGGATGTCGCGCTTGACGCCGCTGCCTTCGTAGGTGGGAAACGCGTACGCGAGGAAGCCGTTCGGCGCGTCGTTCCAGAAACCGCCTTCGATGCCCTCGGTGCGAATCAGCACGAGATCGAGCACCGCGTGCATGAGATCGACGTTGGTTTCGCCGGGGCGCTGCATCGACAGATCGTAGCGCGATGCGATCGCCGTGCAGGCCGCCGCCGCCTGATGCTTCGCCGCCGTGACGCGCTCGCCGAGCGCGGACGAAAGCATCAGCCACACGGCGGCCGTAAGCAGGCCGCACAAGACGGCGACGAGCACCCAGAGCGCGAAGAGCTGCGTGGAAAACGACGGTCGGGGCATGAAGAGCCTGAACGCGGATGGAGTTGGAGCCTGTATGAGCAAGTCTCTTGCCACCGTCTCATCGACGACGAAATATCAGAAGGCTCAGACCTCCCAGCAGCCAGGCACCGATGCCCCCGTACATCATCGTCCAGCCGAACCCATGCGTTAATGCGGCGCGCAGGACGGCTCCCGACGGGTCGAGCGCATGCAGGGTGGCGATGCCGTCGCGAGACGCATCGAGGTCGCCCGCGACAACTCGCTCGGCGAGCCGGCGCAGCAAGGTTGCATCGATGATCGCGGGCAGATGCGCTCTTAGCTGGCTCAGGATACCAGCCATCAGGATGGCGCCCATCAACGCGATATTCACCGCGAGGGTGAGCATTCGCGCCGTCATGTCGATGCCCGACGCCATGCCAGCGCGCTCGGCCGGGACGGCGCCCGTCGTCGTGTTCGTGACGAGCGTATTCGTCAGACCGAGGCCTGCCCCTGCGAACAGGCATCCGGGCAGCATCGTCAGCGCACTCGGATGCGCCGCGACGCTTCCGAGCTTCATCAGGAGGAAGCCGAGCCCGATGGTAAACAGGCCAGCCGGGATTGCGACAGCCGGCCCGAAGCGCACGACGAGACGCTCACCGAGCGGCGGAAAAATCAAGGTCGGCACGGTATAGGCAAGAAGCGCCAGACCGGTGGTCATGGGATCGTAGCCGAGCCCGACCTGAAAGTAGATCGGAATGTAGATCATGAACGGCCAGAAGCTGAAGTTCATGCCGATCGAGCCCATCAGCGCGCCGGAAAATCGTGGCGATCCGAAGACCGAAAAATCGAACGCGGGTTGTTTGCTCGTTCGCTCGGCCCGGATGAAAGCGGCGAAGGCCAACGCCGACCCCGCGATGATCGACAGCGTGTATGCGCTCGTGAAGCCTTTTTCGGGGCCTCGCGTGATGGCGAACACAAGCCCGAATACGCAGAGTGAAAGCGTGATGATGCCGGGAATATCCAGCGCCCGTGCGGCGCCATGGCGCGATTTCTCCACGCCGAACCACAGGAGCAGGAATGTCGGCGCCGCGAGAAGCGCGTGGATCAGGAAAACCCATTCCCAACCCATCCGATCGACGAGCGCGCCGCCGATCGTCGGCCCGAAGCCGAGCCCGATGCCGAGCAGGACGCCCCATGCGCTGAACGCCCTGGCACGTTCGCGACCCGGCGCGAACTGATTCGATAGCACAGCGACCTGGCTGATCAGCATCGCCCCGCCGCTCGCACCTTGCAGCGCTCGACCGACGATCAACGTGGGAACGTCCTGAGCCAGGCCGCAGAGCAGCGAAGTGAATCCGAACATGGCAAGACTGATAAGGAATACGATTCTTCTTCCAAACCGGTCCACGAGCGCACCGGTAGCCATCAGGATGGACGTGACGGCCAGCGTGTACGCGTTCACGATCCATTGCATGTCCTCGAAGCTGCTGTCGAAGATGCGCTGAAGGACCGGCAGCGTCACCGGCACGCTCGATATCTCGAGACCGAACATCAACGACGTGAGACATATTGCGGCCAATGCGAGAGTGTTTCTGCTCAACGCGAAGCGGCGCGAGCCGCTCTTGGACGTTTCAGGTTCTGCTGATTCCACGATTTGCTTTCCGATATTGACTACGGCGTTAGAGGATCTTCAGTCCGGGTTTTCGATTCGCAGCGCCTGAATCATCGAAAACGCATGATGCGGCGTCCATACGTCCGCGCCTCCGAGCCGCTCGGTCCAGAGTCGTCCGTCGGACGTTGGAGTCGAGAGCATTTCGTTGGTCGCCTCCTTGATCGCCTCTTCGAGATATCCGTCCATCAGCGCCCATACGTTCTCCGTCCCCGTTCGCGCCGCGATGTCTTCGATGCGAACCGATGCCAATGCCTTGCGAGAAACCGCGCGCAACTGGTACACATATTCCCGCTGCGCTTCGACGTCCGCCCGCGTGCCGTAGCGTGTGAGGTGGCCGCAGACGATCACATCGAAGTCGTAGGAGAGCAGCGTGTCGTGCGCGTGCAGGTATTCGTGAACATCGTTGGCGACCGCCAGATGTCTGAACGGCACCCACCCTGGAAACACCACATCGACGAGCATGAGAACCTTTCGATTCGGCTCGTAGATGAAGATGTTGCCGGGCTGATGGATGTTTCCGTGGTAACGAAGCTCGAGCCGGGTGGTTCCGAGTTCCAGCACATATTCGTCGTCGAAGGTGACGGTCGGCACGGGGCGCCGCGCGTCGCCATATTCGCGCAACTTGTCTGCCGTGCTTCGATGCGCGATCCGGATCGCGTTCCGCGGAAAAATATCCGCAGCGCCGATATGGTCGAAGTGCGTGTGGCTGTAGATCACATGCGTGACCGGTTCGGTCGTGACCGACGCGATGGCGGGCAGCAGGGCGTCACGCAACGCGGGCGGCGCGTCGGCCACGATAACCCCTTGTCCCGTGACGATGAACATCGCATCGTATCCGCCGGCACTGATCCAGAATATGCCGGGCTTGATGTTTTCGAGCCGGTAGCCGTCTGGACCAGGCGTCTGTCCCAGCGACGACTTCGGAACCGCAGCGAACGTCCCTTCGCAACGAACGAGCTTGTATCGAGGCGCTTCCACGCCGCCGGAATCGATAGCATTGGTAGTCATGGAATCTCTTATCACGATAGGAATCCGAATCTTATTGGAACCGTCAAATCATGCCGTGAGAGCCAAGGCTCACTTCGCCGGCAGATAATCGAAAGGGCCTTTGGACGTGACGAAGAAGATGCACTCGGTCTGCGAGATGCATTTCGTGACGTGTTGTTCACCACCCTTCTGATACCAGTACGAGCCGGCGGCAAGCGGATGATCCTGCTTCGAGCCAGGCGCTTCGTTGGCGACCACGCCGGCAATGACGACACCGTAGTAGGAGTAGGTGTGCGTGTGAACGCCGCTGGCAGTGCCGCCAGCCATCTTGATGTAGTTGCTATGAGCACTCGCCGCCGGATCGCCCCAGCCGTTTGCGATGGTCAGACCTTCCTTGTTCTGATAGAACTTCAATTCGGTCACCGGCACGATCTTCGAGTTGTCGGCATAGAGATCGGGCTTTTCGCCGGCTGTCGCGGCGAGGACGGGGATTGCCGCGAGCAATGCAGCCGCTGCTGCGAGTCGTTTGGCTTTGGTTGCGAATGACATGGTGTGTTCCTTTGCGTTATCGGATGGATGGAGCCAAGTATGGGTCGTCAAGGGAATGTGAGAAACAAGGCCAGCACGAAAGGATCTTTCGCGAAACGAGAAAGGCGGGCACTGATCTCGTTGCGCGAACAGTGCTTTCTGCCATTCGCGGATTCCATCGGTCGCACTGATCGGGCAGCATTTTGCCTGTGGCGACGTAGCCGCCATCTTGCAGAACGCAACGAGCGCTGCTACGCGAGCCAGGCCCGCCTTCGGGCCTAGTCCCTATTCAATTCCGAGGTGAAACGAACATGACGAAGCGAGCACTGGTCGTAGTAGATATTCAGAACGATTACTTTCCCGGAGGGAAGTGGATACTCGATGGCGTTGAAGCCGCGGCCGATAATGCGCATGCCGTCATCGAGTCTTTCAGAGCGCACGGCGATCTCATCGTCCATATCCGACATGAGAGTCTCGCCAAGGACGCGGCTTTCTTCCTGCCCGATACTGACGGCGCCCAGCTGCACAAGAAGGCAACGGCTCTGCCCGGCGAGCGGGTAATCGTGAAACACCACATGAACCCTTTTCGCGAGACGGATCTTCGCGAAATTCTCGATGCTCAGGGAATCAGGGAAGTCGTGGCCATCGGAGCTATGAGCCATATGTGCATCGACGCCGTCACGCGCGCGTCAGACGACTTCGGCTTCGAGACCACCGTGATTCACGATGCCTGCGCCACCCATGCGCTCGAGTTCAGGGGCGTGAGTGTCCCGGCCGTTCAGGTGCATGCCGCTTTCATGGCGGCGTTGAGTTTCGGTTACGCGAAGGTTGTCTCCGCAGCTGAATTTTTGAGTTCTGAACGCAACCGAAACGCGTAGGCGACGGCTATGCGTACCACAGCGCCTTGTTCGCCCTCAAGGTTTCGACCGCGAGGTCGACGAACACGCGCACCTTCTGATTGACGTGCTTGCCCTCGCGATGCACCACGTGAATGGGAAGCGTGGCCAGCTCGTGTTCCGGAAGCACGACCCGAAGCTTTCCTTCCGCCAGCGCGGATGCGATCTGGCAGGACAGCAAGCACACGATGCCCAGCCCCGAGAGCGCGGCCGACATCGCCGAGTCGTTGGTCGTCGTGATGAGGCGGGGTTGAATCGGCACGGTACTCGACTTCGCGTCGCCGCGAAAACGCCACTCGGGCGATGGCGTCGAAGGCAACGATTGAATCGTCACGTGTGACGCGAGATCGTCCGGATTCTGCGGCTCGCCGCGTGCCTCCAGATAGTCGGGCGATGCGCAAAGCAGGCTTCGCACCTTGCCTACAGCAATTGCCTGAAGTGAGGAATTCGGCAAGTTGCCGATGCGAATCGCAACATCGACGCCTTCATCCACCAGATTCACGGTGCGGTCCAGAAACCAGCAGCTTGCGCTGACATCCGGATACCTCGCGAGATACTCCTGCACGATTGGCGTCACATGTGCGTTTCCCAGAACGATGGGGGCAGTCACCGTCAACTGGCCGCGCGGCGACGTACGCGCGCCGGAGGCGGCCAGTTCCGCGGCCTCTACGGTCGCAAGCACGCGGCGGCATTCATCGAAAAAAGCGGCGCCTGCGTCCGTGGTTCGAACGATGCGTGTCGTGCGGTTCAGAAGGCGCACGCCGAGATGCTCCTCGAGCTCGTTGACGAGGCGGCTGATCACGGACGTCGAGACCTGGAGTTTGCGTGCCGCCGAGGAGAAACCTTCCGTTTCGACGACCGTCACGTACGTCGCCATAGCCTGCAGTTTGTCCATGTTCGATGCCGATCTCCATGATGACGACTCGCCCGTTGAATCGGACCGGGTCGCGGGAAACCAGTTTATGGACGCATTGGGTTGAGTGGAATCCCTTCCTGGCGCATTTCGTATTTCGCGAAATGAGAACAATCAGAACGTCACCCCACGTTCAGCCTGCCGCTCAACCGGGCGTGAAACGCACGGCTGCGCTCGTCGAGACCGACCATCGTCACGTCGACGCCGTGCTTTCGATACTTGAGCTGGATCGAGTCGAGCGCGGCGACCGTCGACGCGTCCCATATCTGCGACTGCGTGAAGTCGATGCTCACCGTGGCCGGGTCGATCGCGTATTCGAACCGCTCGACCAGATCGTTGCTGCTGCCGAAGAAAAGCGGCCCGTGCACGTCGTAGCGCACGCTCTGGCCATCGTCGGAGACCGTGCGCACCGTGCGGATCACGTGCGCCACGCGCCGCGCGAACAACACCGTCGCCAGCAGCACGCCGCCCACCACGCCGACCGCCAGATTGCCCGTGTACACCGTCAGCGCGACCGAGAGCAGCATCACCGACGTTTCCATCCAGGGCATGCGGCGCAGCGTTGCCGGATGCAGGCTGTGCCAGTCCACCGTTTTCACGGCGACGACCATCATCACGCCCGCGAGCGCGATCATCGGGATATGCGCCATCACCTGGCTGAGTCCGGTGATGAGCAGCAGCAGGGTCGCCGCCGCCGCGAGCGTGGATAAACGCGTGCGCGCGCCGCCGATGCTCACGTTCACCACGGTCTGCCCGATCATCGCGCAGCCGGCGATGCCGCCGAACGCACCCGCGCCGAGATTGGCCAGCCCCAGGGCCCACGACTCGCGCGACTTGCGCGAGCGGGTTTCGGTCATCTCGTCGACCAGCTTGGCCGTGAGCAGGCTTTCGAGCAAGCCGACGAATGCGATGGAAACGGCCGTCTTCCAGACGATCTGCAGCGTCGATAAATCGAACGGCACGGTCCACGCGGTGAGACCGGGCAGATCCGACGGCATCGGACGGTCGCCGCCGACGGTCGGCACGGCCCAGTGCAGGCCCACCGCGATCAGCGTCGTCACGATGATGGCGACCAGCGGCGCAGGCACCGCGCGCGTCACGCGCGGCCCGATCAGCACGATCGCCAGCGTGAGCGCGAAGAGCACGTACACGGTGGGCGGCTGGCCGACGAGATGCGGTATCTGCGCCCAGAAAATCAGTATGCCGAGCGCGTTGACGAAGCCGAGCATCACCGAGCGCGGAATGAAACGCACGATGCGCGCGAGGCCCAGCAGACCGAACGCAACCTGGACGAGCGCGGCGAGCAGCACGGCGGGCAGGATATAGCCCGCGCCGTGCGCATGCGCCATGGGTCCGACGACGAGCGCGACCGAACCGGCCGCCGCGGTGACCATCGCCGGCCGCCCGCCGAACAGCGACGTCACGACCAGCAGCACCACCGATGCGAACAGCGCCGAGCGCGGCTCCACGCCGGAGACGAATGCGAAGGAGATGACTTCGGGAATCAGGGCGAGACTGGTGACGATGCCCGCGAGCATCTCGCGCGTCCATTCGATACGCGACTCGGGGGCCGCGATGCGCGGCGCGTCATTCCCGGTGACGGGCTTGTTCATGTTCGATGCCGATGGTGAACGCACGCAGCGCGGCCCCGAGGATGGAGCGGCGCGTTTGCCGTGCTGGAGGACTTCGTGAAGTGGGCAGCGCGGGGAATTTTAACAGGCTGGTGAAATCGTCCCCGGCGAAGTCAGCGCGCGCGCTGGCCGCTTCGATGCGCGCGGAATCGCCGGCGAGACTCGATCGCATGCTCCGCAAGATTCCGACCGATGAGGACGCGAACGGTCCCCCGCGCCTCCCGCGACGGCAGACGTGGAAACCTCCGACATCCACAGGCTAACCGTCAGATAAATCGGCGGAGCGAGCGGCTTCGCCCGACGGCGCAGGTGCCGCGGTTGAACGCGCAAGCGCTCCATGTCGCTCCCGAACGATCATGCGGGATGCGAACGCTACTGGCTGGCGCCCGCCCCGATTCCCGCCTTCTTCTGCGCGTCCTGCAAATTCTGCGGATAGTTGGGATCGTTCGCCCGGCCCGGGTTGTAGCCGGCATCCTCGAGTTTCTTCAGTTCGGCGTTCTTCTTTGCGCGCGCCTGTTTTCGCGCGGCTTTTTTCTCCGCCTTCGTCGCCGGCGCGGCTTGCGTAGCGTCGGTTGCGGTCGAGCCGGTATCCTGAGCGTAGGAAAGCGGGGCAACGGAAGTCGCCACGGCGCCCAGGAAGAATGACACAGCAAGGCTTGCCAGTTTCGTTCTCACATCGATTCTCCGGTCGGCTGGGAAAACGTACGTTTCAGGAAGTATAGAGCGTTCGTGTCGACGTTGCGCCGTCGGTGGACATCGTTCAGCATTGCAGATCACTTCTTGTCGACTGGATAGTGAAACTACATGCCGCAGGAGTAAGCTTTCGGTGCTGGACCTCAATTCCTGGACGGAGACCGTGCGATGAGCATCGCTTCTGAATCGTCATTGCAGACGCTGGCCGCGCTGCTGGAAGTTTCGCTGGAAAAGGGCACGTGCGTGGTCATGGTGCGTCGCGGCACCGGGGAATGTTCGGTCTACATCGGCAATCCGGGCGATGAGGACGCGAAACTGACCGGCCACGGAACCATCCCGACGGCGGTCGCCGAGGAACTGCTCGTACTGACCCAGGCAGGGTTGAACCGGATGACGGTCGGCGATCAGACGTACCGGTTCTTCCGCAGCTTCACGCAGTTCTCCGACCTCGGCGCCGTGGTGTTCGCGCCGACCTGAGACGCCGAAAACCGCGCGCGCGGGAAAACCCTCACCCCGCGCAGCCGGCCGCTCTGCCCCGCCCCGCGCGGCGCACGCCGCATTGCACCACCGATCATTAACCTGCGGATAACGAACGCATCCTCAGGGTGATTGAACACACCTTTGCCGCTCCCTAGACTCGCCTCAAGTCCTGAGCGAGAGTCCACATGTCCAGTCAAAGTCAGTCCCCGTCCCGCTGGGCCACGCGCCGCGCGGAGAAGCATCGCCGGCTCGCGCGGGTTGCATCGATCGCGGATGGCATGGTGCTGCCCGGCGAGCGCATCGTCGAAGTCCTGCAGGCGCTCGTCGCGCCGGGCGACCGCGTGGTCGTCGAGGGCAACAACCAGAAGCAGGCGGATTTTCTGTCGCGTTCGCTCGCGCAGGTCGATCCGGACATCGTCCACGACCTGCATCTCATCATTCCGAGCGTGAGCCGCGCCGAGCATCTCGATCTGTTCGAGCGCGGCATCGCGAGAAAGCTCGACTTCGCGTACGCCGGCGCGCAAAGCCTGCGCATCTCGCAGTTCCTGCAGGACGGCATCCTGGAGATCGGCGCGATCCATACCTACATCGAACTGTATGCGCGGCTCTATGTGGACCTGACGCCGAACGTCGTGCTGTGCGCGGGCTACAAGGCGGATCGCGAAGGCAATCTCTATACGGGTCCGAGCACCGAGGACACGCCCTCGCTCGTCGAAGCCGCCGCGTTTCGCGACGGCATCGTGATCGCGCAGGTCAACGAGATCGTCGACGATCCGAAGGATCTGCCGCGCGTCGATATCCCCGGCTCGTGGATCGACTTCGTGGTGCAGTCGGACAAGCCGTTTTTCATCGAGCCGCTGTTCACGCGCGATCCGCGCCTCATCACGCCGATACAGGTCCTGATGGCGATGATGGCGATTCGCGGCGTCTACGAGCGGCATCAGGTGCAGTCGCTCAATCACGGCATCGGCTTCAATACGGCGGCGATCGAACTGATCCTGCCGACCTACGGCGAGAAGCTCGGCCTCAAGGGCAAGATCTGCCGCCACTGGACGCTGAACCCGCATCCGACGCTGATCCCCGCGATCGAAACCGGCTGGGTCGAGAGCGTGCACTGCTTCGGCGGCGAACTCGGCATGGAAGCCTATGTCGCGGCGCGGCCCGATATCTTCTTCACGGGCCGCGACGGTTCGATGCGCTCCAATCGCACCATGTGCCAGCTCGCGGGGCAATACGCGGTGGACATGTTCATCGGCTCGACGCTGCAGATGGACGGTGAAGGCAATTCGTCGACCGTCACGCACGGCCGGCTCACCGGCTTCGGCGGCGCGCCCAACATGGGCCACGATCCGCACGGCCGCCGCCACGCGAGCCCCGCGTGGCTCGATCTGCTGCAAACGGACAGCCCGCTGGAGCGCGGCCGCAAGCTCGTCGTGCAGATGGTCGAAACGTTCCAGGCGGGCGGCCAGCCGACCATCGTCGAATCGATCGACGCGGTCGAAGTCGGCCGCGAATCCGGCATGCCGCTCGCGCCGGTCATGATCTACGGCGACGACGTCACGCACGTGCTGACCGAGGAAGGCATCGCGTATCTGTACAAGGCGCGTTCGCTCGAACATCGCAAGGAGATGATCGCGGCCGTGGCGGGCGTCACGCCGATCGGCCTCAGGAGCGATGCAAGCAAACTGGCCGCGCTGCGCCGCGACGGCTTCGTCGCGCTGCCGGAAGACCTCGGCATCCATCGCAGCGAAGCCAGCCGGTCGCTGCTCGCCGCGAAGAGCATGGCGGATATCGTCGACTGGTCGGATGGCTTGTACGAACCGCCCGCACGCTTTCGGAGCTGGTGATGCGCGCGAACCTCGCAATCAACGCAGCGCACGCGCCAAATCTGGCCGCGCATTTCGGCGCGCATGTGGTGGAAGCGCTGATCGACGAAGTGACGCTCGCGCCGAAACCCGGCCTCGTCGATATCCGCGGTCGCGGCGCGCATCACGATCTCGACTGGCAACTGATGTGCGCATCGGCGCTCGCGTTGCAGCCGACCTTCGTCGAACTGGCGCGCGCGGGCATCGAAACGCAAGCGCTGCCCGCGCTGCGTGAGCGCATCGGCGCAATCGGACGCGACGGCGAAGCGCGCATGTTCGATGCGACCGGCGGCGTGAACACGCATCGCGGCGCGATCTGGGCGCTCGGCCTGCTCGTGACCGCCGCCGCACGCAATCCTGACGATCTCGCGCCACGGGCTGTCGCCGCGCGCGCGGGTTCGATCGCCCGCGTGCAGGATCGCCACGCGCCCGCGATCACCGGCAACAAGGGCGAACAGGCCTGTCTCGACTACAACGTCGGCGGCGCGCGCGGACAGGCGCAGGCAGGCTTTCCGCATGTCGTGGATGTCGCGTTGCCGGAACTCGCGCGCTCGCGCTCGCGTGGCGACAGCGAAACGGCCGCGCGCCTGAACGCGCTGCTCGCCGTGATGGCGAGCCTCGACGATACCTGCGTGCTCGCGCGCGGCGGACCGGATGCGCTCGCCGACCTGCAGCACGGCGCGCGCCGCGTGCTGGAACAAGGCGGCGCGGCGGCGCTCGCGGGCCGGCGCGAACTGAAGGCGCTCGACCGGCGTCTCGTCGAACTGCATGTCTCGCCCGGCGGCGCCGCCGACCTGCTCGCCGCCGCCCTCTTTCTCGACCGGCTTCAACGCGAAGCCCTTCCCACGACGAAGGCATAGGAACGCATATGGAAACCATCGTCCTCGAATTTCCGGCGGGGCAGCCCGCGCAAGGCCGCGCGCTCGCCGGCGTGGTCGCCTCGGGCGACCTCGAAGTGCTGCTCGAAGCGAACGCCGCGCACCGCACCGTGGTGAACATCACGACGTCCGTCGACGGCAAGGGCCGCCTCTGGCACGCCGTGCTCGAACGCATCTTCGGCGACGGCTCGCTGCCCGCCGCGAAGCTCGAAATCAACGATTCGGGCGCGACGCCGGGCGTCGTGCAGATGCGTATCGGGCAAGTCCTCGAACAACTGCAATCCAACGGCGGAGCGTGACGAACATGGATACCCAGCAACTGCTCGAACGCCAGAGCTTCATCGAACTGGATGCGCGCAGCCGCGCGAAGAAACTGCTCGACGCCAGCACCTTTCGCGAACTGCTCGACCCGTTCGAGCGCGTCACGTCGCCGTGGCTCATGCGGCAAGGCATCGTCACGCAGGCCGACGACGGCATGGTGGTCGCGAAAGGCGAGATCGACGGACAGCCGGCCATCGTGCTCGGCATCGATGGCGGATTTCAGGGCGGCAGCATGGGCGAGGTGTCGGCGGCGAAGATCGCGGGCAGCCTCGAACTCGCCGCCGAAGACAACCGCAACGGCATCCCGACACGCGCCGTGATCCTCTTCGAAACGGGCGGCGTGCGCCTTCAGGAAGCCAATCTCGGGCTCGCGGCGATCGCGGAGATTCACGCGGGCATCGTCGACTTGCGGCGCTATCAGCCGGTGATCGGCATCACGGCGGGGCCGATCGGCTGCTACGGCGGCATGTCGATCGCGGCGGGCCTGTGCAGCTATCTGATCGGCACCCGCGAAGCGCGCCTCGGGCTCAACGGCCCGGCGGTCATCGAACAGGAAGCGGGCATCGCGGAATTCGATTCGCGCGACCGTCCGATGATCTGGAGCTTCACCGGCTGCGAGCAGCGGCATCGCACGGGCCTCGTCGATGACTACGTCGCCGACGACGCCGATGCGATCCGCGCCGCCGTCATCGAACGTTTTCGCACTGGGCGGCCGCAAGCATGCCGCAGCGAACGCGTCGCGGGCTTCCTGACGCGGCTTTCCGAAGTCGATCCGGGCGTGCAGGCCACGCCGGAACACGCAACCGCCATCTACGGCAAGGGGTTTCAGTCATGAGCACACCAGCGCTTTCGAAGCGCGGCGCCGTCTGGCTCGACGCGCTCACCTGCAGCGCGCCGTTGCAGCCGGGCTATCCGCCCTCGGTGCGGGTCGCCGATGCGCGTCTTGGCGACCATCCCGCGCGTTTCATCGCCGTGGTGCCCGATCCGGACAACCCGTTCCCGCGCGCGCGCAGCGGCGAGGTCGGGCTGGTCGAGGCGTGGGAAGTGGCGCGTGCCGTGCGCGAGGTCATCGCCGCCGACAAGAACCGTGACGAAAAACGCGCGATCGTCGCCGTGATCGACGTGGCGAGTCAGGCGTATGGACGGCGCGAGGAAGCGTACGGCATCCATCAGGCGCTCGCCGGCGCCGCCGATGCGTATGCGAGCGCGCGTCTCGCCGGCCATCCGGTGATCGGGCTGATCGTCGGGCGGGCGATGTCGGGGGCGTTTCTCGCCCACGGCTATCAGGCCAACCGCCTGATCGCGCTCGCCGATTCGCAGGTCATGGTCCACGCGATGGGCAAGGAATCGGCGGCGCGGGTCACGCTGCGCTCGGTCGCCGATCTCGAAGCGTTCACCGCGCGCGTGCCGCCGATGGCCTACGACATCGACAACTACGCGTCGCTCGGGCTGCTGTGGAAACTCCTGAGCGTGAGCAATGCCGACGCCCCCAGCCGCGCCGATCAGACCACCGTGGAAAACGCGCTGCAAGCCGCCTTCGACGACATCCGCAACGACCCGTCGCGCGGTCTGGAAAGCCGGCTCGGCAGCGCGCACCGCGCGGCTTCCGTCACGGTGCGGCGCAAGTTGCGGGAGCAATGGCGCTGATCCTGTTTCATGCCGGCTCGTCAGAAGCCCAATAAATTCAATCAAGGAGACACGAAATGATCATCTACGGAACCGCTTTGCTCGCGTTCTGCCATCTCGCGGGGCTATTTCTCGGCGATTTGCTCGGCGTCGCGATCGGCGTGAAGACGAATGTCGGCGGCGTCGGCATCGCGATGCTGCTGCTGATTTTCCTGCGCCTCTATCTGCACGGCAAGGGCTGGCTGCCGAAGGAAACCGAAGCAGGCGTGGGCTTCTGGGGCGCGATGTACATCCCCGTGGTCGTCGCGATGGCGGCGAACCAGAACGTCGTCGCCGCGTTGAAGGGCGGCCCCGTGGCGCTGCTCTCGGCGCTGGGAGCGGCTGCGCTCTGCGCGGGTTGCATCGCCGTGCTGTCACGCACCGGCCGCGACAGCACGTCGTTCGTGAATGCCCCCCACCTCGAAGAAATCTGAATCAGGAGACAGTCATGCTGCATATGCTCGACAAGATTTTGATCCAGAACGGCCTCGTCACCGCGTTCTTCCTCGTGGGCCTCATCATGTGGGTATCGTCGCTGATCTCGCGCAAGCTGACCTTCGGGCGCGTGCACGGCTCGGCGATCGCCATCGTGATCGGCCTCGTGCTCGCCTACTTCGGCGGCGCGTTCACCGGCGGACAAAAGGGCCTCGCGGACCTGCCGCTCTTTACCGGCGTCGGCCTGATGGGCGGTGCGATGCTGCGCGACTTCGCCATCGTCGCGACCGCGTTCGAAGTGCAGGCGACCGAAGCGCGCAAGGCGGGGCTGATCGGCGTGGTGTCGCTGCTGCTCGGGACGGTGCTGCCGTTCATCGTCGGCGCGAGCATCGCGCATGCGTTCGGCTATACCGACGCGGTCAGCATGACGACCATCGGCGCGGGCGCGGTCACCTATATCGTCGGTCCGGTGACGGGCGCGGCGATCGGCGCAAGCTCGGATGTGATCGCGCTCAGCATCGCGACGGGCCTCATCAAGGCGATCATCGTGATGATCGGCACGCCGATCGCGGCGGGCTTCATGGGGCTGAAGACGCCGCGCTCCGCGATGATCTTCGGCGGCCTCGCCGGCACGGTGAGCGGCGTCAGCGCGGGGCTGGCCGCCACCGACCGGCGGCTGGTTCCCTACGGCGCGCTGATCGCGACGTTTCATACGGGCGTCGGCTGCCTGCTCGGACCGTCGCTGCTGTTCTTCGCGACCAAGGCGCTGATGGGCGCGTGAAGCGCCGGGGAGACGCGGCATCATGAGCGTGCTGTTCACCTTTCCCGGCCAGGGCTCGCAGCGCGCCGGCATGCTGCACGCGCTGCCGCCGCACGAAGAAGCCGCGCGCACGCTCGACGAAGCCAGCGACGTGCTCGGCTACGACGTGAAGTCCATCGACGACGCGGATTCGCTTCGTTCAACAGTCGCGGTGCAGCTTTGCCTGTTGATCGCGGGCGTCGCTCAGGCGCGCGTCATGCAGGCGCACGGCCATGAGCCCGACATGGTGTCGGGACTCTCGGTCGGCGCGTATCCCGCCGCCGTCGTCGCGGGCGCGCTCGCGTACGCCGACGCCGTCAGGCTCGTCGCCTTGCGCGGCCAGTCGATGGAGCGCGCCTATCCCGCCGGCTACGGCATGACGGCGATCGTCGGCCTGACGCAGCGAGCGCTCGAACGGCTGATCGCGCAAGTGAGTGGCGATGTCTTCCTCGCCAACGTCAACACCGAAACACAGATGGTCGTCGCGGGCAGCGACGCCGCGATGCATCGTCTCGCGGCGCTCGCAAGCGATCACGGCGCGCAACGTTGCGAGCGTCTCGATGTCGCCGTGCCGTCGCATTGCGCCCTGCTCGATGCGCCCGCCGCCGCGCTCGCCGATGCCTTCGGCGCGGGCGACGTGCGGACGCCGCGCATCGTCTATCTGAGCGCCAGCGCCGCGCGGCCGCTTTTCGACGGCGCGCGCATCGCCGCCGATCTGGCTAGCAACATGGCGCGACAGGTGCGCTGGCACGACACGATGCGACTCGCGTGGGAACGTGGAGCGCGCCTCGCGATCGAGATGCCGCCGGCGAACGTCCTGACGCGGATGGCCAGTTCGATCTTCGCGGAAGGCGTCGCGGTGAGTTGCAGCGAAACCTCGCTGCCCGATCTCGGCGCGCTCGTCGACCGCGAACGAACCCGCGACGAACGCTGAAGCGTCAGCCAGCGCTTCTCGTGCGCAGACGGCAGACCGCCATCAGCGCGAGCAGGTTCGGGTCGCGCTCGCGCGCGCGCAGGAAACTGACGCCGATCGTCTGGCGCATCAGATATTGCGGCTTGAGCGGGATGAACTGCACCTTGTCGCCGAACACGCCGCGCACGCGCCCCGGCAGCAGCGTATAGCCGACGCCGCCGCTCACCAGATTCATCAGCGAGAAGATATCGCCGGTTCGCATCGTCACGTTGGGCGTGAAGTCCGCGACGCGAAACGCTTCCACGAAACCGTGATACGTCGCGAAGCCTTCGCCGAGCGACACGAACGTTTCGTCGCGGCAGTCCCGCAGATCGACGGCTTCCTGATTCGCGTAGACCGAGCCGGCCGGCGCGGCGAAGAAAATATCGTCTTCGAACAGCGGGATGGATTCGATTTCCGGATCGGCATCGGGCACGGCCATCAGCGCCGCGTCGATTTCGCTTCGCTTGAGCTTATCGACCAGTTCGACGTTCGGTCCGAGCACCAGTTCGACCTGAAGCGTCGGCCTGCGCACCTTGATATCGACGACGATGCCCGGCACCGTCTTGATCGTCAGCGAATACAGCGAGCCGATCTTCAGCCGGTCCGACGAGTAGCCTGCGGCTTCGCGCGTCGCCCGAATGCCGTCGGACATCAGCGTCATCACCTCTTGCGCGACATCGGCGAGCATCTGCGCTGCTTCGGTCGAGCGGAGATTGCGGCCCTCATGGCGAAACAGCGCGCATCGCACGCCTTGTTCGAGCGAGTGCAGCGCGCGATGCACGCTGACCGTGCTCACGTTCAGCGCCTCGGCCGCTTTCGCCAGATTGCCGGTCTCCATGAAAGCGAGCAGGACTTCGAGCTTGCGGAAGGTGATCTCATCGTCGATTCGGTCGCGCATGTCGGCTCAAGAATGCGTTCAGATGCCTGATTATCGCCTCGCCGCTCGGTCGGACGAATAGCGTTTATCCCTCAAGGCATCGTCAGCCGAGTTCTTCGAACAGCCAGTCCTGAAAACTCTTCACCTTGGGCAAGTCCACCGACGACTTGAGCAGATTCAGCGTGTAGCCATTCACACGCAGCCCGTCCAGACCGAACGGCGCGATGAGCCTGCCGGTATCGAGTTCGCGCTGCACGAGCAGCAGGCTTTCCAGACACACGCCGACGCCATCGGCCGCCGCGCTGATCGCCATGAACGAGCGATCGAAGCGCGGTCCGCGTGAAATATCCAGCGGCGTCTTTCGATGCAGGCGCATCCAGTCGCGCCATCCGACCAGGCAGTTCTCACTGTGGATCAGCGTGTGATGCTTCAGGTCCGCGACCGCGCGGATCGGATGCGGGCCTTCCATCAGCTTCGGCGAACACAGCGGCACGATGGTCTCGGACGGCAGATCGAGCACCAGCGTGCCCGCCGGCTGCAGCTTGCGCGCGCCGTAGCGCAGATCGATATCGACCGATGCGCGCGTCAGGTCCACCGGATCGTTCGATGCGTTCAGGCGCAGATCGATGTCCGGATTCTGCGCGGAGAAGCGCGCGAGGCGCGGCATCAGCCATTGCGTCGCGAAGCTCGGCGTCGAATGCACGGTGAGGATGTCGCTCTTCGCGACGCGGCCGATATCGCGCGTCGCCTTCTCAATGCGCGCGAACGCCGCGCCGATCTCTTCCGCATAGTGCCGGCCGCTGTCCGTGAGGATCACGGCGCGATGCACGCGATGAAACAGCCGCACGCTCAACTGCTCTTCCAGCAGCTTGATCTGATGGCTGACCGCCGAGGGCGTCACGAACAGTTCGTCTGCTGCAAGCGCGAAGGACGACAGCCGGGCGGCTGCCTCGAAGGCCTGTATGGACTTGAGCGTAGCGCGATTGTGCATTGCAGTATTCGAGTGAATTGAATTCAACGATACGCCACTTTAATTCGTTTGAGCGCGTGGACGCACGCGAATACGCTTCTATCTACCGGCAACGTGCTCGATTCAAGGGATAACCCTGAGCAGCGCGCCAACATAAAAACGATGGAGACGAACGCGTGAACAACGACATCGCGCAACTCGCGGAGCATGCGTATCGCATTCGCCGCAACGCGCTCTTGATGGGCGAAGTGCAGGGTCAGGGCTATATCGGCCAGGCGCTCGATATCGCCGACGTGCTGGCGGTCGCTTATTTCGGCGCGATGAACCATCGCCCGGAAGACCCCGAGTGGGAAGCGCGCGACCGCTTCCTGCTCTCCAACGGTCACTACGCGATCGCGCTGTATGCGGCGCTCTTTGAAGCGGGCGTGCTGCCCGCGGACGAACTCGAAACCTACGGCAGCGACGACAGCCGCCTGCCGATGTCCGGCATGGCCAGCTACACGCCCGGCATGGAGATGTCGGGCGGCTCGCTCGGGCAAGGCCTGACGATCGCCGTCGGACGATGCCTCGGCCTGAAGCGCAAAGGTTCGACGTCCTTCGTCTACACGCTCTTTTCCGACGGCGAACTCGACGAAGGCGCGATCTGGGAAGGCTTGATGTCCGCGGCGCACTGGAAGCTCGACAACCTCATCGCGATCGTCGATGTGAACAATCAGCAGGCCGATGGCCCGTCGACGCAGATCATGGCGTTCGAGCCGCTCGTCGACAAGCTCGAAGCGTTCGGCTGGCACACGCAGCGCATCGACGGCAATGACATCGGCGCGGTGAAGCAGGCCTTCGACACCGCGCGCACGCTGAAGGACGCGAAGCCGCGCATCATCGTGTGCGATACCAAGATGGGCTGCGGCGTGCCGTTTCTGGAGGAGCGCGAGAAGAACCACTTCATCCGCGTCGATCCGCACGAATGGAAGCTCGCGCTCGACGCGCTCGAACAAGGGAGACGCGCATGAACACGCGATTGAAAACCTCCGCGATGATCGCGTCGATCGCGAGTGAAGGACAGCTCACGCGTTCCGCGCCCTTCGGTCACGCGCTTGCCGAGCTGGCGCGCACGAATACCAACATCGTGGGCATGACGGCCGACCTCGGCAAATACACGGACCTGCATGTCTTCGCGCAGGCCTTTCCCGAGCGCTATTACCAGATGGGCATGGCCGAGCAACTGTTGATGGGCGCGGCGGCTGGCATGGCGCACGAAGGCGCGCAGCCGTTCGTCACGACCTATGCGGTGTTCGCGACGCGCCGCGCGTATGACTTCATCCATCAGACGATCGCGGAAGACAATCTCGATGTGAAGATCGTCGCCGCGCTGCCGGGGCTCACGACGGGCTACGGCCCGAGTCATCAGGCCGCCGAAGACATCGCGCTGATGCGCGCGATGCCGAACATGACCGTGATCGATCCGTGCGACGCGCTCGACATCGAACAGATGGTGCCGGCCATCGCCGCGCACAAGGGACCGGTCTATGCGCGCCTGTTGCGCGGCAACGTGCCCGCCGTGCTCGACGAATATGGCTATCAGTTCGAACTCGGCAAGGCCAAGCTTCTGCGCGGCGGCAACGACGTGCTGCTGATCTCGACCGGCATCATGACGATGCGTTCGCTCGAAGCCGCGAAGGCCCTGCGCGAAGACAGCGTCGATGTCGCCGTCCTTCACGTGCCGACCATCAAGCCGCTCGACACCGCGACCATCCTGCGCGAAGCGAAGCGCACGGGCCGCATGGTCGTCGTCGCGGAGAACCATACGGCGATCGGCGGACTGGGCGAAGCCGTCGCGCGCACGCTGCTGGGCGCGGGCGTCACGCCTGCCTTCCGCCAGATCGCCCTGCCCGACGCGTTCCTCGACGCGGGCGCGCTACCGACGCTGCACGATCGTTACGGTATTTCCACCGAAGCGATGTGCAACACCATCAAAGGCTGGCTGAACTGAGCCTTCATTCACCTCACCCCTATCAGGAGCATCCCATCATGTCAGAGTCGCGTCTTCTCGAAGGCAAGGTCGCCGTCATCTCAGGAGCGGCATCGCCGCGCGGGATCGGCATGGCGACGGCGCGCATGTTCGCGAAGCACGGCGCGAAGGTCGTCATTCTCGATCTCGATGCCGCCGCCGCGCGCGAAGCCGCCAGCAGCATCGGCCCGGAACATCGCGGCTATGTATGCGACGTGACGGACCGCGCCGCCTGCGACGCCGCCGTCGACAGCATCGTCGCGGACCTCGGCACCATCGATATTCTCATCAACAACGCGGGCATCACGCAGGCGGTGAAGCTGCTCGATATCGACAGCAAGAGCTGGGACCGCATTCTCGATGTGAACCTGCGCGGCGTGCTGTATCTCTCGCAGGCGGTCGTGCCGGTGATGAAGCGCAACGGCGGCGGTTCGATCGGCTGCATGTCGTCGGTGTCGGCGCAGCGCGGCGGCGGCATTCTCGGCGGCCCGCACTATTCCGCTGCAAAGGCCGGCGTGCTCGGTCTCGCGAAAGCGATGGCGCGCGAGTTCGGCGTCGACGGCATCCGCGTGAACTGCGTGACGCCGGGCCTGATTCAGACCGATATCAACGCGGGCAAGATCAGCGACGAAAAGCGCGTCGAGATTCTCGCGGGCATTCCGCTCAATCGTCTCGGCGTACCCGATGACGTCGCGGGCGCGTTCCTGTTTCTGTCCGCGCCGATTTCCTCGTACATCACCGGCGCCGTCATCGACGTGAACGGAGGCATGCTGATCCACGGATAAACGCTCACGCGCAAAGGGCGCGGCATCGGATAACAACACTTATATCGACATCATCAGGTTGGAGGAGCACACCATGACCATTCGCACGAAGGACAGCGGCATCGACCGGCGCACGTTTCTGAAGGCGGGCGCGACCATCGCCGCCGCCGCGCCGCTGTTTGCCATCACGACGCGCCGCGCATCGGCGGCGGAGTTTTCGTACAAGCTCGCGACCGGACAGGACCCGACGCATCCGGTGAACATTCGCGGCCAGCAGGCGTGCGACAAGATTCGCGAAGCCACCGCCGGCCGCGTCGATATCAAGCTCTTTCCCGCCAACCAGCTCGGCTCCGACACCGACCTGCTCTCGCAGGTGCGCAGCGGCGGCGTCGAGTTCTTCAACCTGGCTTCGTCGATTCTCGCGACGCTGACGCCCGCCGCGGGCATCGTCAATACGGGCTTCGCGTTTCCGGATTACGACACGGTCTGGAAAGCGATGGACGGCGATCTCGGCGGCTATATCCGTCAGCAGATCGAGAAGTCGGGGATCATCGCGGTATCGAAGCCCTGGGACAACGGCTTCCGTCAGGTGAGTTCGTCGACGCGCGTGGTGAAGACGCCCGCCGACCTGAAGGGCTTCAAGATCCGCGTGCCGCAGGCGCCGATGCTCACGTCGCTCTTCAAGTCGCTCGATGCCGGTCCCGCGCCGATCAACTTCAACGAACTGTATTCCGCGTTGCAGACGGGCGTGGTCGAAGGTCAGGAAAATCCGCTGCCGATCATCGCGACGGCGAAGCTCTACGAAGTGCAGAAGTCGATCAGCCTGACCTCGCACGTCTGGGACGCGTACTGGATTCTCGGCAACCGCCGCGCGTGGGAGAAGCTGCCCGCCGACATGCGCGCGATCGTCACGCGCGAATTCGAGGCCGCCGGCATGAATCAGCGCGCGGACATCGCGAAGCTGAACCTGTCCTTGCGCGATGACCTGAAAGCCAAGGGCATCAACATGGTCGACGTGGATCGCGAAGCCTTCCGCAGCGCGCTGAAGAAAACCAGCTTCTATACCGACTGGAAAGCGAAGTACGGCGAACAAGGCTGGGGCGCACTCGAGAAGTACACCGGCAAACTGGTATGAAGACCATGCAGACGATCATGCTTCCGCATCCGGCGCCGCATCGCAGTGTCGCCGCGAAACTCGATACCGTGCTCGGCCATCTCGTGGAGATTCCGGCTGCGTTGCTGGTCGTGGCCGAAATCCTCGTGCTGCTCGCGGGCGTGACGAGCCGCTACGTGCTGCATACGCCGCTCGTCTGGTCCGATGAACTCGCGTCGATGCTGTTCCTCTGGCTCGCGATGCTCGGCGCGGTCGTCGCGCTGCGCCGTGGCGAGCACATGCGGATGACTGCGCTGGTCGGCATGGCGTCGCCGGGCGTGCGCGCGTTTCTCGATGTCGTCGCGATCGCCGCGCCGCTCGCATTCCTCGCGATGGTCGTCGGTCCGGCCTTCGATTTCGCGCAGGACGAAGCCTTCATCACGACGCCCGCGCTCGACATTCCCAACTCGTGGCGCGCGGCGGCGCTGCCGATCGGCTCGGGCCTGATGCTGCTGGTCGCGTGCCTGCGGCTCGCGCGCGTCGGCGACTGGAAGCTCGTGCTCGGCGCGCTCGCGCTGGTCGCGGCCATCGCGGGCGCGTTCTACGCGGCGAGTCCCGTGCTGAAGGATCTCGGCAATCTGAACCTGCTGATCTTCTTCGTCGGGCTGGTTGCGGTGTGCGTGCTGTCGGGCGTGCCGATCGCCTTCTCGTTCGGCCTCGCGACCTTCGGCTATCTCGCGCTGACGACCAGCACGCCGCTCGTCGTCGTGGTCGGGCGCATGGACGAAGGCATGTCGCATCTGATTCTGCTGTCGGTGCCGCTGTTCGTGTTCCTCGGCCAGCTGATCGAGATGACGGGCATGGCGGCCGCGATGATCGCGTTCCTCGCGAGCCTGCTCGGCCACGTGCGCGGCGGCCTGTCGTACGTGCTCGTCGGCGCGATGTATCTCGTCTCCGGCATCTCCGGCTCCAAGGCCGCCGACATGGCCGCCGTCGCGCCGGTGCTGTTTCCCGAGATGAAGGCGCGCGGCGCGAAACCCGGCGATCTCGTCGCGTTGCTCGCGGCGACGGGCGCGCAGACCGAAACCATTCCGCCGAGCCTCGTGCTCATCACGCTGGGTTCGGTCACGGGCGTGTCGATTTCCGCGCTGTTCACGGGCGGCATGCTGCCGGGCGTCGTGCTTGCGATCACGCTGTGCGCGGTCGTGTGGTGGCGGTATCGCGTGGACGATCTGTCGAACGTGAAGCGCGCGACGCGCGGCGAAATCGTGCGCCGGCTCGCCATCGCGCTGCCCGCGCTCGCGTTGCCGTTCGTGATTCGCGCGGCGGTCGTCGAAGGCGTCGCGACGGCCACGGAGGTGTCCACCATCGGCATCGCGTATGCGATTCTCGCGGGCCTGCTGATCTATCGCCGCTTCGAATGGACGCGCCTCAAGCCGATGCTGATCGATACCGCCGCCCTCTCCGGCGCGATCCTGCTCATCATCGGCGCGGCGACGAGCATGGCGTGGGCGCTCACGCAATCCGGCTTCTCGGGCCAGCTCGCGCGCACCATGGCCGCGCTGCCCGGCGGCGCGTGGATGTTCATGGCGGCGTCGATTTTGGTGTTCATCGTGCTCGGCAGCGTGCTCGAAGGCATTCCCGCGATCGTGCTGTTCGGCCCGCTGATGTTCCCGATCGCGCGGCAAATGGGCATCAACGAGGTGCACTACGCCATGGTCGTCATCCTGTCGATGGGCGTCGGCCTGTTCGCGCCGCCGTTCGGCGTCGGCTATTACTCGGCGTGCGCGGTGAGCCGCATCCATCCCGACGAAGGCATGAAGCCGATCATCGGCTACATCCTGGCGCTGATCGCCGGCCTGATTCTCGTCGCCGCCATTCCGTGGATCTCCACGGGCTTCCTGAAATAACTCTCTTCCGGTCCCTTTGATGCCGCTCCTCGCCGGAGCGGCAAGGAGAAGTCATGTCTTCCATCGACACGCAGCCGCTGTCGAACGCCATTCGCTTTCTCGCCATCGACGCCATCGTGCGCGCGGGCGAAGGTCATCAGGGCGTGCCGCTCGGCATGGCCGAAATCGCGACCGCACTGTTCACGCGCCATCTGAAGTTCAATCCCGCCGATCCGCAATGGCCCGACCGCGACCGCTTCGTGCTGTCCAACGGGCACGGTTCGATGCTGCTCTACGCCGTGCTGCATCTGACGGGTTACGCGAACTTCGGCATCGATCAGATCAGGACGTTTCGCGACATGGGCTCGCATTGCGAAGGCCATCCGGAATTCGATACCGCGTCGGGCATCGAAGTGACGACGGGACCGCTCGGGCAAGGCATCGCGAACGCGTTCGGCATGGCGGTCGCGGAAGCGTATCTGAGCGCGAAGTTCGGCGATCGCATCGTCGATCACCATACCTATGCGTTCGTCGGCGACGGCTGTCTGCAGGAAGGCGTCGGGCAGGAAATGATCTCGCTCGCCGGGCATCTGAAGCTCGGCAAGCTGATTCTGTGCTGGGACGACAACCGCATCACCGATGACGGCAGCACGGCGCTGTCCATCAGCGAGGACGTGAGCGCGCGTTTTCGCGTGGCGGGCTGGCATGTCGTCGAAGTCGACGGGCACGATCTCGAAGCGGTGTCCCGCGCGCTCGAAGCAGCGAAGCAGGACCCGCGTCCGTCGATGATCGCGTGCCGCACGGTGATCGCACGCGGCATCGCACGCTTGCAGGGTCAACGCGGCGGCCATAGCGGACGTCTCTTCGAGAAGGACGCCGATGCCGCACGCAACGAACTGAACTGGCCGCACCCGGCCTTCGAGATTCCCGCCGATGTGCTGAAAACCTGGCGCGACGCGGGCCGTCGCAGCGAAGGCGAGTATCGCGCATGGCGCGAGCGGCTCGCGTCGCTGTCCGCGCAAGATCGCGCCGAATTCGATCGCATCCAGGCGGGTGAGTTGCCCGCTGGCTGGCGCCGGACGCTCGAAGACTACAAGCGCGAAGCGACGAAGCAGGACGAAGCGCCCGGCGGCATCATGATTTCCGCCGAGATCAACGATCTGCTCGTGAACGTGCTGCCCGAACGCATGATCGGCTGCGCGGACCTCGAAGCGCCGACGAGCCACAAGCGCAGCCTGCGCGCGTTCACCGCCGAGGATCGCGGCGGCGCGTACGTGCATTGCGGCGTGCGCGAGCACGTGATGGGGTCGATGGCGAACGGCATGGCGGCGCACGGCGGCGTCGTGCCGCTCTCGGTCACGTATCTCGCGTTCGCCGACTACGAGCGCCCGGCCATGCGGATGGCCGCGCTGATGGGCTTGCCGGTGAAATTCGTCTTCAGCCACGATTCGATCGGCGTCGGCAAGAACGGCCCCACGCATCAGCCCGTCGAAATCCTGGCGTCCTTGCGCGCGATGCCGAACATGCGCGTGTTCCGTCCCGCCGACGCCGTCGAAGCCGCCGAATGCTGGATGCTCGCGTACGAGCGCAAGACCGGCCCGAGCACCATGGTGTTCGCGCGTCAGGCGCTGCCGCTCGTGCGCCGCACGCACGACGACGCGAACCTGAGCGCGCGCGGCGGCTACGTGATCGCGGATGCGGATGGCCGTCCACGGCGCGTCACGCTCATCGCGACGGGATCGGAGGTCGCGATTGCGCTCGCCGCGCGCGAGCAGTTGCAGGCGCTGGGCATCGCGACCGCGGTCGTATCGATGCCGTGCTGTGAACTCTTCGACGAGCAGGACGCGCCGTATCGCATGAGCGTGCTCGGCGTCGACAGCGTGCGCGTCGTCGTGGAAGCTGCCGTGCGCTTCGGCTGGGACCGCTATCTCGGCGAACGCGACGGCTTCGTCGGCATGAAGGGCTTCGGCGCATCGGGACCGGCCGAGACGCTTTACGAGCACTTCGGCATCACGCCGGCGCACGTCGTCGCCGAAGTGAAGCGGCATCTTTGAACCTTCAACTCAGGAACACCATGCAGAAGATCGTCTTTCTCGACCGCGAAACGCTCGCGCCGCAGATCACGCTCAAGCGTCCCGCGTTCGCACACGAACTCGTCGAATACGGCCGCAGCGCGCCCGACGAAGTCGCGTCGCGTTTGCAGGGCGCGAGCATCGTCATCACGAACAAGGTGGCGATCAGCGCGGATGTCGTCGCGCAAGTGCCGACGCTCAGGCTCGTCGCGGTCGCGGCCACCGGCACGGATGTCGTCGACAAGGCGGCGTGCGCGCAGCGCGGCATCGTCGTGTCGAATATTCGCGGCTATGCGGTGAATACCGTGCCCGAGCATACTTTCGCGCTGATGCTGGCGCTGCGCCGCAACCTGATCGCGTATCGCGATGACGTGCTCGCCGGCGAATGGCAGAAGTCCGGCCAGTTCTGCTTCTTCAATCACGCGATCCGCGATCTCGGCGGCGCGACGCTCGGCATCATCGGCGAGGGCGTGCTCGGGCAGCGCGTCGCGGAGATCGCGAAGGCGTTCGGCATGAAGCCGAAATTCGCGGCGCACAAAGGGCGCGGCGACATGGGGCCGCTCTACGCGCCGTGGGACGACGTGCTCGCGACCAGCGATGTCATCACGATCCACAGCCCGCTTACGCAAGCGACGCGCGGCATGCTGTCGAGCGCCGAATTCCGCGCGATGAAGAAGAAGCCGCTCATCATCAACACGGCGCGCGGCGGTCTCGTCGATGAAGCCGCGCTGGTCGCCGCACTCGACGAAGGATTGATCAGCGGCATCGGCTTCGACGTGCTGACGACCGAGCCGCCCGCGCCCGACAACGCGCTGATGCGTATTGCGAACCGGCCGAACGTGATCGTGACGCCGCACGTCGCGTGGGCCTCGGATGAAGCGCAGCAAACGCTCGCCGACCAGTTGATGGACAACGTCGCGGCCTTCGTCGCGGGCCATCCGGTCAACGTGGTGTCATGATGCGTCGGCGATGCCGAGCGCGTTCAGCAACCACGCCTTGAAGGTCTCGAATGCCTCGTGCCGATGCGCCCTGCGCGGATGCACGAGGTAATGCCCGACGTATTCCACTTCGCGCGTCGAACCGGCAAGCGGGCGCACGAGTTCGCCACGTTGCAGCTCGCGTTCGGATAGCAACGTCGATTCGAGCACGACGCCCAGGCCATCGACGGCGGCGGCGATCGCCATCGAACTGCGGTCGAAGCGCAGGCCGTAATGCGTCGGCGGCGGCAGCTGATTGGCTTCGAACCAGCCTTTCCACTGATACATCTGCACTTCGCACTGAATCAACGGCATGTGATACAGGTCTTCCGGCTTGCGGATGCGCTCCGCGAGCGCGGGCGTGCACAGCGGCGCAAGCCCTTCCAGCGCGAGCGGAATCTTTTCGTGCGGCGATGGCTTCGGCTCGCCATAGACGATGTCGAGATCGAAGTCGTCGTCGAAACGCGCGTAGTCCGTGCTCGCCGAAAACCGCAAATCGATGTTCGGATGGTCGCGCACGAAACCCGCGAGCCGCGGCAGCAGCCATTGCGTCGCGAAGCTCGGCGCGGTGTGCAGCCGCAGCGGCGTGCGCTCCTCGCGCGTCAGCAGCGCGAAACCGCGCTGCATCTCGTCCATGCCGCGCTGAATGTGCTCCATCAGAATCGCGCCTTCGCGCGTCAGACGCACTTCGCGCGTGCTGCGCAGAAACAGGCGATGTCCGAGCAGATCCTCCAGCTTGCGCACCGAATGACTGACCGCGCTCGGCGACAGGCTCAGCTCGCGCGCGGCGTCGGCGAAAGACAGCGTGCGCCCGGCAGCCTCGAAAACCCGGATATACGAAAGCGGAACCTTGCGGAAGACGTTCATGCGCGTGATTCGTGAATGGCATTCAATAGTTGGTGCAATCTTTTCTTTTGTCAGCCCCGGTTGTCAAGGCTAAATTAGGCCAACCTCGTTCCTACACCCGTCCGATTGCTGAACAGGAGACAACTGCAGCCATCGGGGGTTGTCGAGGCACTCACTCCCGTCTTTCGCAGGAACAGCCATGACAATGATCACAGAGGCCGAGCCGCAAGCAGGCTCGGCGTCGGCGCAGTCCGCCACGGTCGCGAAGCTCGACCATCACGCGTATCGCATTCGCCGCTTCGCGCTGCGCATGGGCGAAGTTCAGGGCCAGGGCTACATCGGCCAGGCGCTCGGACTCGCCGATGCCCTCGCCGTCGCCTGGTGCCACGCGATGAACATCCGCCCCGGCGAGCCCGAATGGGAAGGCCACGACCGCTTCCTGCTCTCGCACGGCCACTACGCGATCGCGCTCTACGCGGCGCTGATCGAAGCGGGCGTGATCCCCGAGGAAGAGCTGGAAACCTACGGTTCCGACGACAGCCGTCTGCCGATGTCCGGCATGGCGACCTACACGCCCGGCATGGAAATCTCGGGCGGCTCGCTCGGCCAGGGTCTGACGATCGCCGTCGGCATGGCGCTCGGCCTGCGTCTGAAGGGCAATCCTGCCTTCGTCTACAACTCGATGTCCGATGGCGAGCTCGACGAAGGCGCGACCTGGGAAGCTGCGCTTTCCGCCGCGCATCACGGTCTCGGCAATCTGATCACGATGGTCGACATCAACCGCCAGCAGGCCGATGGCGCGTCGCACGACGTGCTCGGCTTCGAGCCGCTCGCGGACAAGTTCGTGTCGTTCGGCTGGCACGTCGAGCGCGTGAACGGCAACGACATGCCCGCGCTCGTCGCGGCGTTCGACCGCTGCCGCGCGCTGACCGAAGCGAAGCCGCGCGTGATCCTGCTCGATACGCTGATGGGCAAGGGCGTGCCGTTTCTGGAGACGCGCGAGAAGAATCACTTCATCCGGGTCGATCCGGAAGAATGGCAGCAGGCGATCGCCGTGCTCGACCAAAACCACGCAGCCGCAAAGGGAGACCAGGCATGAGCGCCGTCGCTGAAAAGAAGCCCCGCCTGACGACCTCCGCGATGATCGCGTCGATCGCGTCCGAAGGCCAGAAGACGCGCCCCGCGCCGTTCGGCCATGCGCTCGTCGCCGAAGCCGAGAAGCGCGGCAACATCGTCGGCATGACGGCCGATCTGTCGAAATATACGGACCTGCATATCTTCGGCCAGGCGTTTCCCGAGCGCCACTTTCAGATGGGCATGGCCGAGCAGCTGCTGATGGGCGCGGCGGGCGGCATGGCGAAGGAAGGCTTCATTCCGTTCGCGACGACCTACGCGGTGTTCGCGACGCGCCGCGCGTATGACTTCATCCATCAGGTGATCGCGGAAGAGAACCTCAACGTGAAGATCTGCGCCGCGCTGCCGGGACTCACGACCGGTTACGGCCCGAGCCATCAGGCGACGGAAGATCTCGCGCTGATGCGCGCGATTCCCGGCATGACCGTGATCGACCCGTGCGACGCGCTCGACACCGAGCAGGCGGTCGCCGCCATCGCGGCGCACGACGGCCCGGTCTACATGCGCCTCCTGCGAGGCAAAGTGCCCGCCGTGCTTGACGATTACGACTACAGCTTCGAACTCGGCAAAGCGAAGATGCTGCGCGACGGCGCGGACGTGCTGATCATCTCGTCGGGCATCATGACCATGCGCGCGCTGGAAGCCGCGCAAGCGCTCGACGACGGCTCCGCGAGCGTCGGCGTGCTGCACGTGCCGACCATCAAACCGCTCGACGAAGCCACCATCGTCGAGCAATGCAGGAAGCCGGGGCGTCTCGTGATCGTCGCGGAGAACCACAGTGTGATCGGCGGTCTCGGCGATGCCGTGACGAGCGCGCTCGTGCGTCATCGCGTGATGCCGGAGTATCGGCACGTCGCGCTGCCCGACCAGTTTCTCGATGCGGGCGCGCTGCCGACGCTGCACGACCGCTACGGCATCTCGACGATGTCCATCGTCGAGAACATCAAGACGTGGCTGAAGTGAGCGGAGAGAAGAGCATGAACGTGACATTTGTCGGCATCGGCGCAATCGGTCTGCCGATGGCGCTGCGAATCCAGGGCGCGGGACACAGCGTGACGGGCGTCGATCTGTCGCCGCGCGCGCTCGAACTGGCGAAGCAAAGCGGCCTTCCCGCCGTCGACAGCTTCGCGGCCGCGCCCGCGCCGCGCGTCGTCATCGCGATGGTGGCGACGCCGCAGCAACTTGCATCGCTCGTGGAAAGCGTCGGCACGAAGCTCGACGGACAAACCTGGGTCGTCATGTCGACGGTCGGTCCGGACGCGGTGCGCGCGCAAGGCGAACGCCTCGCGGCAGCGGGCGCGCGCGTCGTCGATGCGCCCGTGACCGGCGGCACCGCGCGTGCAAAAACCGGGCAACTGGTGATCTTCGCGTCGGGCGACGCGCGGGACATCGACGCCGCGCGCCCCGTGCTCGACGCAATGGGCAGCGTGCGCGTCACCGGCTCCAGGCTCGGCGACGGCCAGGCGATCAAGGTCGTCAATCAGCATCTGTGCTCGGTGCATATCGTCGCGGCGGCGGAAGCGCTGAATCTGGCGCGCTCGCTCGGCCTCGATCCGGCGGCAGTGCTCGAATTCATCGAGAAAGGCGCGGCGGGTTCGTGGATGCTGTCCGATCGCGGTCCGCGCATGCTGCAAGGCACGGACGTCGACGTGACGAGTTCGATCAACATCTTCGTGAAAGACAGCGATCTCGTGGCCGATGCCGCGAAGTCGTGCGGCGCGGACGTGCCGCTGCTGTCGACCGCGAACGCGCGCTATCGCGAAGCCGCCGATGCGGGACTCGGCCTGCGCGACGACAGCCGCGTCATCGAAACCTGGAAGCAAGCCTGAGCGCTGCACACCCTTTGCCGCGTTGATAGCGCTCGTCCGAAAGCGCAACGCAAGACGTATCCGGAGACGACACAACATGAGCAGCAACAACGAAGACCGCGCAGTGAAAGTCGCCGTCGCGTCGATGATCGGCTCGGCGGTCGAGAGCTACGACTTCTTCATCTACGGCACCGCCGCGGCGGCCTGGTTCGGCAAGATCTTCTTTCACACGACCGAGCCGATCGTCGGCATTCTGGCGTCGTTCGCGACGCTCGCGATCGGCTTTCTGATGCGCCCGTTCGGCGGCTATCTCGCCGGGCATTACGGCGATCGCGTCGGCCGCAAGGCGGTGCTGTTCTGGTCGCTCATCGCGATGGGCGGCGCCACCGTGCTGATCGGTTTCCTGCCGACTTACGCGCAGGCCGGCGTGCTCGCGCCGATCCTGCTGATTCTCCTGCGCATGGTGCAGGGCATCGGCTTCGGCGCGGAATGGGGCGGCGCGGTGCTGATGGCTTGCGAGCACGCGCCGGAAAAGCGGCGCGGCTTCTTCGGCGCGGTGCCGCAGCTCGGCATTCCGCTCGGCCTGCTGCTCGCGAACGGCGCGTTCCTGTTGTCGGGCGCGCTCTTCGAAGGCGACTGGATCTGGCGCATGCCGTTTCTGATGTCCTTCGTGATGGTCGCGATCGGCATCTTCATCCGGATGAGCGTGTCGGAATCGCCGGAATTCGAAGCCGTGAAAGCCGAGAACAAGGTGATGAAGCAGCCCGCGCTCGCAGTCATCAAGAGCGACTGGCGCAGCATCCTGAAGATCATCGGCCTGCGCATGGCGGAAACGGGCGGCTACTACATCACGACGAGCTTCATGCTGTCGTATGTCACGCTCGCGCATATTTCCACCACGCGTCATGTCCTGTGGGGCACGTTGATTGGCTCCGCGCTCGGTCTCGCGAGCCATCTGATCTACGGCGCGCTGAGCGACAGGATCGGACGCCGTCCGGTGTTCATGATGGGCGCGCTCTTCACCATCGCGTTCGGCGTGCCGATGTTCATGCTGATCAACACCGGCGCGCTCATCATGGTGATCGTCGCGGTCGCGCTGTCCCTGCTCTTCAGTCACGATCCGATCTTCGCGGTCGAAGCAAGCTGGTTCTCCGAGCAGTTTCCCGCCAACGTGCGCTCGTCGGGGATTTCGCTCGGCTATAACGGCGCATCGGTGATCGCGGGTCTGTTGCCGATCATCGCGACCGGGATGTATGGCGCGTTCGGCT
Source organism: Caballeronia pedi (assembly GCF_001544915.2). Taxonomy (GTDB): domain Bacteria; phylum Pseudomonadota; class Gammaproteobacteria; order Burkholderiales; family Burkholderiaceae; genus Caballeronia; species Caballeronia pedi. Next base: position 47,891 of record NZ_FCOE02000029.1, read on the forward strand.
GGATCGGACCGGCGCTGATGTTTTCTTCGCTCGGGATCGTCTCGTCATGCTGCGCGCTGGCGATGAAGGAAACCGCGCCCGCCGTGCTCGAAAGGCGCCAGCCGCAGCAGAGCGCGGAACGACGTTACGCTGCGTGAAAATCGCTTCGACGACGGCATCAGAACGGACTGATGCCCGACATACCCCCGTCGACAGCAAGGTCCGCGCCGGTCATGTAGCGCGATGCATCGGACGCCAGGAAAAGCATGGCGGCGGCGATTTCGGCGGGTTCGGCCGGCCGTTTCATCGGAATCACGTTCGACCAGTCCAGCAGTTGCGCTTCCGACATGCCCAGGCTGTCGAAAATCGGCGTATTGGCCACGCCTGGTGAAATGCTGTTGACGCGTATGCCGGATTCGACGAACTCTGCCGCGAAACTCTTTGCAAGCGACACGACGGCCGCCTTCGACGCGCAGTATGCCGAGAAGTTTTTCGTGCCCTGACCGGCCGCAAGCGACGCAACGAGAATGATCGATGCCGGACGCGCGAGATAGGGCAGCGCCTCGCGCACGGTGACATAGACGCCGCCGACGTTGGTGTCGAACACATCGGAAAATTGCTCCAGCGATGTATCGCGCACCGGCGTTTGCCGGGAAATACCGGCATTGGCGACCAACACGTTCACCTTGCACTGGAAGTGGTCGGCGGCGTGCTCATAGAGCCGTTTCATATCGTTCGTGCTGGCGGCGTTCGCAACGACAGGCAGCGCGTTTTCGCCGAGCTTCTCTGCGGCGCGTCGCAGTTTCTCCGCATCACGCCCGCTGATCACCACGCGCGCGCCTTCGGACACGAATCGTTCGGCGGCGGCAAGGCCTATGCCACTGCTGCCGCCGGTTACTACCGCGAGTGTGTCTTTCAATAGCATCGTGTTGTCTCCGCATGTCGACGGCCGATTTCAGGCTAGTGCGCCGGCACGACCAGCGGTTCGCCCTTTTTTACGATGTACGTCGCCAGTTCGGATGCATTGCCGTCGCCGACATTTCTTGCCGAGTGAACGGTCCCCGCTGGAATGAAGAGCGCGTCGCCGGCCTTCAGGGTCACGGGCGGCCGCCCATCGAGCCGATACTCCAGGGTGCCTTGCAGTACATAGGCGATCTCTTCACCGGGATGCGAATGTCTGGCGGCAAACGCACCGGGATCGAAGTCGACCTTGACCTGTATGCCTTCACGACCCGGCGCGCTCAAGTCCTGCTTGACGAGGTCCGTGCGATGGATTCCAGTCGACTGCGCATTCGCCGGCTGCAGGGACGACCCAGCCGCCGCGACCCATAGCGCCATAGCGATTCCTGAGATCAGTTTCATCGTCAACTCCTTGAGCGTCAGCCGGGCGACCGAAAGAAATACGCTAATGGACTCGGCAAATACTACGCATTGCCGGCGTTCTACTATGCGCCAAAAACGTAGCGGCTTCCCGTGTATGAACGAATGAACTTCTCGGGCATTTCTTTCTGCACGATCTGGATGAACGTTTCTCCGGAGCAGTGCATCGGAATGATGTAGTCAGGGTCGACGTCCTTCAACGCAGCGACGGTTTGCCTGACGTACTCTTCCTTTTGCGGCGCCAGATGAAATCCTCCCGCCACCGCATGCACTTTCTCGACGCCGGAAACCTCCATCGCGCGCCGGACCGTGTTGATCACGCCGCGATGGCTACACGAGGTGATCACCACCAGACCGCGCCCCTTCACGTTGAAGCATGTCGCTAACTCATGCTGGAAATCATCGGGGATGACCTGCACGCTTTGCTTTTCGGTCGCGAGCTTGTCCGGAAAGCAGCCGATGCCATCCTTGATGCCCACATGCATGCGGCTCGGCGACATCACCTGTTCGAACGATGCGGTCGGTATCCTTCCCGTCGTGAAGCCGTGATCGGCGATGATCGACGGCGCTTCAGTGCTGAAGACCCTGATCCTGGCGCCTGTCAATGCGCGACGATCGATCGCGCCGAAATCTTCGATCTTGCCGGCCGTCCACTCGCGCGTGCAGAACGCCTCTTCGCCGCCCAGATACAACGGCAGGTCGGGTCGAAGCCTGCGCTGGTTGTGCTGTAGAAATCCCGCGAGTCCACCGAAATGGTCGTAATGACCGTGGCTCAGAACGAGTGCATCGAGTTGTTCCGGGGCAATGCCCAGCATGGACAGGTTGTTCTCCAGCGTCTCCGACGTGAATCCGAAATCGATCAGCATGTTGCGCGTCTCGCCATTGCCGTTCGATTCGACGTGCATGGACAAGCCAAACTCGCCCAGCAACGATTTGCCTGCGGGCGGCATGCCGAAGCGCGTCACTTCGACGTTGCCTGTCCTCCCGCTCGGCGCGATCGCCAGCTGATAGCTATCCGTGACCACCCGCAGCGCAACGCGGTCGACCGTGGGTACGTCGCCCGCGAGAGGCTGGGCTTTGGCGACGGATGAAGACGTCAGGAGTGTGCCGATGAGTGCGCTGAAAGTCGCTGACGCACTACAGCACAGGAACATGCGACGAGACGGCCCGTGAGTATGCATGCATTGCGGCATGATGACCTCCCCAGAGCAAATGCCACACTCGCGCACGCCCCGCCCCGGCACGACGTCAAGTGAATGCGTGCGCACTTCGAACTTAGGCCGTTCGATTGGACTAGTCCAGACTCTGTCAGCCGCATTCAGAACGCGCGACGGACGTTCGTGCCAAACCGCTCGTTTTGCGATCCAGAAATCTCACGCACGATCGGACTGATACGCGCTCACCTTGCAGTTTGCCATCGGTGTACTAACGTTTTGTTTGGAACACGTCGATGGAGGTTGCCATGCGAGCGATAACGATTCTTCTGGCCCTGTTGGTCATTCCCGCCCTCGCACTGGCCGACGCCGTGAGCACCTCGAACAACAACTCGACGCTCACCGTCACGCGCGACGACCCCATCTACAACCTCAACCTGCCGAGCGATCCCGTGCAGCTCGTCAGAACGCTCGAATGGAACGTCGACGGCCGGCGAATCCTGATCTATCCATCCGGCCCTTCGACTTTTATCGACCTCGGACACATGCACGCAGACGCGCATGTCACGACCAATCAGATACACGCGCAAGGCCCGATTCTGGGTTACGGCACAGGCGCGCTGTCAGGCACGGTGCTGGGCGGCATCGTCTATACCGTCGACGGCGACACCGCGGGAACGCTCAAATCCCGCCTGACCGAAAAGGTCGACATCCAGAACAAGAGCGATGCGCCCGTGCAGTTGTGGATGAGCGGTCTCGGCTATAAGCCGAGTCAGTCGAATCTCGAAGTGCCGGATTACAGCGGACTCGATATCGTCGGCACGACGGTGGCCGTCATCACGAATCGTTCGATCACGGAAATTCTGCCAGCGCCGCAGAACTCGTTCGGCGAGGTTACGATTTTTCCCATCGTCAATTTTGTGGGCTTCAATCCGCTGATCAACCAGAGCGTGACGATACCGCCCGGCGCGACCTTGTCGATGATCAGCGAGATCAAGGTGTCGCGCACGTCGAGCCAGATTCAGCAGTTCCTGCGTGAAAACGCGCCGAGTCGCTTCCAGGACTCACCCTTGCTGAATAACCCGTTCATACGCGTGCCCTGAGCGGCCGCTATCGGGCGATATCACCGGGCTGTGACGTACGGCCGGATGCTTTCGCCGCGGCCGCCTTCTGCGATGCCAGCCGGAATTTCGCCGCCTGTACTTCGCCATCCGGGAAGTCGGCCCATGCGGTCGGACTGTAGCCGGACTTTTCGGCCTGAACGAGATCCGCGCGGACTTGCGCGCGTGTGAGTGACTGGCCGTCTCCCTGAGCGAAGGAAATGACCGGTGCGGCAAGGACCAACGCAACGACTGCTTCGACGAACGCTTTCATGGCAGCGCCTCCCAGTATTCCTCCAAAAAGGATACTAGGGGAAAACGCCTAGTTATCAAGCCATGTCGAGTGTGCGTCGCAACAATTCAGGGATGCTATGTTCTGAACAATCTCGTCGCGGGCGGGAAGGTCGCGGGTGGATAGATGCACCATGACCCATCGCCATGGCGGAAGAAGACGATCGCGAACGCAGCGGACGAGCGCGCGACTTCGATACGCACGACGCGCCAGGGCATGCGTTGCGAGCGAGCCGGTCTGCTGACGCGCATGCTCTCGACGGCGCCGAGCCAGTCGTGCACGAGATAACGAAGCGACGTGGTCTGCTGTCTCATGACCGTCTCGCGCTACGCTGGTCGCCGCTCAAATCGACGAAGCCGTGGATGTCGTTCAACACTTCAAGCGATGACTTGCATCGCCGCAGCAGGTTCAAGGTCCAGACTCGCATGATCAACTCCGGGAAGGCTTATCGTCATCATCGGGGTCATCGGTGGTTCGGTCCATTGAGATCAATTGCCGATGCCTTAACGAAACCCTCAAGTCATTCAATGCAACGCATCGCGTCTCGCGAGCGGCTTGAAGAGGCGACTCCATGCGAGGCTGACAAGTATCGTCGCGCAGCCTCCGACGACCACCGAACCCACGACGCCGAAAGACGCAGCCGTCAGGCCGGATTCGAATTCGCCGAGTTGATTGCTCGCGCCGATGAACAGCGTGTTCACCGCGGCGACGCGTCCACGCATGCGATCCGGCGTTTCCAGTTGAACCAGCGTTTGCCTCACGATCACGCTGATCGTGTCGGCCCCGCCCGAAATCGCCAGCAACAACAGCGAGACCGAAAACGACCGCGACAGCCCGAAGCCGACGATGGCGCAACCGTAAATGGCGACGGCGACCAGCAGCTTCTTGCCGACTCCGCTGATGATCGAACGTCGGGAGAGAAAGAGACCGACGCATAGCGCGCCCACCGCCGGCGCGGAGCGCAGCAACCCGAGGCCTTGCGGCCCGACATGCAGAATCTGTTTCGCGTAGACCGGCAGCAACGCGGTAGCGCCACCGAACAGCACCGCGAACAGATCGAGCGAGATGCCGCCGAGCAACAGCGGATTGCCCCAGATGAAGCGCAGTCCCGCGAGAATCGTATTCGCCGTGACAGGTTCACGCGGCGGCGGAACGTAGTCGTAACGGACCCATGCGTACATCACGGCGCTGACGCAGAAGAGCACTGCGCTCGTCAGATAGACCGCGATGACGCTGACCGCAAACAGCATCCCGCCGATCGCGGGACCGGCGATGACGGAAATCTGCTGGACCACGGTGCCGAGCGCCATCGATCGCGCGAGCAGTTTCTGCGGAACGAGCATCGGCAGGAGCGCCTGCTGGCCCGCCATCTGAAACGGCCGGATCGCACCGAGCGCGAGCGACAGTCCGAGCAGCACGTCGCGCGTCATGCTGTGGCCGACCGTGGCGATGACGAGCAACGCCGCGATGACGGCCTGCACCGCGAGACAGGCCGCGACCATGCGTCCGCGATGCATCCGGTCGGCGCAATGACCGGCGACGAGCGTCGTGGCGAGCCCCGGAACGAACTGAAAGAGCCCGACCAGACCGAGGTCCCACGCGCTCGACGTCAGGTCGTACATGTGCCAGCTGATCGCCAGCATCAGCATCTGCTGGGCCGAAATCGACCCGAAGCGAGCGATGAGAAATCGCCTCAGCGGCGCGTGGCGAAGCAGCGAGGTTTCATCGGTACGCGCCTCCACGGACGACGACGACGAATCGCGTGAAGGCGTCATTCCGGGCGCTTATCCGAGCGAACCAGTGACATCGTCGAACAGCTCATCGACGGACAGGCGACGCGGAATGATCTTCTGGTCCAACGCCCAGTCGACCGCCAGTTGCAGCCCCTTGCGGTTCGCTTCCAGCCCGATCGGCGGAAACACGGCAGGCACGCTCTCAGCGCTCGCACGGCTCTCGACGATCATCCGATACAGCTCGCGAACGATATCGGGCCGCTCCTTCGACAGCTTCTCGTGCACCACGAACATATGATTGATCGGCACCACGCCGGAACGCGAGAACCAGTCCTTCGCGGCGGCGTGCGCGTCGGGGACGAGCGTGCGCACGCGCTCGTCCTTCGGCATGTCCTCGCCGAGCAGCGCGGCGGCGAGCTGCCCGTCGAGCATCATCTGCGGAATCGACGAGCCTGCCGGCAGGCGCTGGCAGTTCTGCGGATCGCTGTATTCCGCGAGATGGCCATCGCCGAGTGTCATCCATGTGACCTTGTCGAGATCGACGCCGTATTCGTGGCGCAGGATGCCGCGAATCCACAGCGCGGTCGTTTGCGTGTAGGTCCGCACGCCGACCTTCTTGCCCTCGATGTCCTTCGGATCGATATGACCGAAATCGATGTTGTAGCCGGCGCAGTGATGCTGAAAACGTCCGGAAATCGGCGTCGGCAGCAGCACGTACGGCTTTCCGTACGCCTTCGCCTGCAGGAACGTGACGATCGCGAGTTCACCGGCGTCGAACTTGCTTTCGCGCACCATTGCCTTGAAACCGTTGTGCGCGGGCGTCGGTCCGCAGTAGTCGAGCGTCACGAGGTCCGAGCGCACGCGTCCTTCGCGCATCGCTTTGGTCACCGCGTACTCGGCCAGGTTGACGCGCAAGGTCGTCTGCGTCGTTGTCATGGTTCTCACTCCTTTTGCTTGGCTTTTCTAATTAAAGTCTGACCTCGATCAAACTCGGACCCGGCTCTCGTGCCGAATCGACCAACGCCTTGTGGAAACTCTCCGCCGTCTCGACGGCCACGGCCGGCACGCCCATGCTCTTCGCCATCGCGAGCCAGTCGATGCTCGGCTTGTCGATATCGATCATCGAGAGCGCGCGTTCACCCGGCGCGCCAGCGCCCATGTTGGCGTATTCGGCCTTCAGGATCGCGTAGCTGTTGTTCGCGAAGATGATGGTCGTCACGTTGAGCCCCTCGCGCGCCTGCGTCCAGAGCGACTGAATGGTGTACATCGCGCTGCCGTCGCCGACCATGCAGAACACGCGCCGGTCAGGACACGCGAGCGCCGCGCCGGTCGCCACGGGTGTCGCATAACCGATCGAGCCGCCCATGTTGTTGATGAGATCGTGCGGCAGCGCGCCCATCGTCAGGCTCATCGACTCGCGCCCCGTCGTCAGCGACTCGTCCACGACGATGCAATGCTCGGGCAACGCCGCGGCCAGTGCGTGAGCGATGCTCGTCGGGTTGAGCGCGCCGGTCGGCTTCGGCGTCTCGATGCGTGGCTGGAGCACGGGCGCCGTGTTGGTCCCGCCGAGCGCCTGCAGGAGCATGTCGAAAGCAATTTCGCTATCCTCATCGTCGTCGACGAGCGTATGCAGGAGCGTGCCTTCTGCTTTCAGCAGGCTCGGCTTGTCCGGATACGCGAAGAAGGCCACCGGCTCGCGCGTCTCGACGGTGATGATGTGCCTGAAGTCCTTGAGGAACGCCGTGGCCTGCGCGACTGCATACGGAATGCGCGCGAGCGGCACCCGACCCGCGCCGCGCTCGATGCGCGCGGTGAAGAACTGCGAGCCCAGAGTCGCGCCGGTCGCCGCGGCCACGCGGCCCGCCTTGTCGAGCGCCGCGCCGCGCGTTGCCTTGTTGGCGAGGACGATCAGCGTCGGCTCGCCCGAGCGCAACACGCGCGCGATGTGCTCGATGCGCGCGGTGGACGGCGCTTTGTGCGCATCGGCGCGAACGGGCGACGTAGCGGGCGTTGCGGTCACGGTCTGCCAGGAGGTATCGCCGGGCAGTATCAGCGTGGCGATCTGTCCCGGATGCTCGCTCGCCTTCGACACCGCCTGCGCCGCATCCCACGCGATGGTGTCCGGCGATTCCGCGCGGCGCACCCAATGGCTCAGCGGCCGCGCGAGACCTTCGATGTCGGAGGTCAGCGGCGGATCGTACTTGAGATGCGACACCGAATGCTCGCCGACGACGTTGACCATGCCAGACGACGCACGCTTCGCGTTGTGGATGTTCGCAAGGCCGTTCGCCAGGCCCGGCCCCAGATGCAGCAGCGTCGACGCGGGCGTGTCCTTCATCCGGTACCAGCCATCGGCGGCGCCGGTGGCCACGCCTTCGAAGAGACACAGCACGCTGCGCATCTTCGGATTGTTGCCGAGCGCGGCGAGAAAATGCATCTCCGAGGTGCCCGGATTGGCGAAGCAGATGTCCACGCCCTGCCCGACCAGCGTCGCGACGAGACTTTCGGCGCCGTTCATCAGTAACCTGCCAGTTCGCGTGCGAGACCGACCACGCCGTAGGTGCGCGCGGGCGCCGACATCAGGAAGCGATAGCCCTCCTCCTGCAAGCGGCGATGATTCTTCGCCGTGACATGCGGATTGCCGACCACGACCTTGTGCTTGTGGCACGTATCCACGATCTGGCGCATCGCGGCGACGACTTCCGGATGATCGTACTGACGCGGCAGCCCGAGTTCCTGGCTGAGGTCGCCCTCGCCGATCAGAATGAAGCCGATGCCCGGCACGTTGGCGAGGATGTCATCGAGGTTGTCGATCGCCTGGGTGCTCTCACACATCAGCCCGACGAGGATTTCGCCCTGCGGCGCGAGCGGCCAGACATCGGCCTTCTCGTAGTAATCCTGCATCGACAGGCCCCAATAGCGCGCCGCGTTCGCGGGACCATCGCCGCGAACACCCTTGGGTTCGTAAAGCGGCGCGTTCTTCGGCCGCGCATAACGGCACGACGCGACGGCGTTATACGCCTGCTCGACCGTCGCCACGTGCGGCCAGATCACGCCATAGGCGCCGCGATCGAGCACCTGCTTGGCGAAGCTCTGGTTCATCTCGGCGCCGTTCGCGGGAATGCGCGCGAGCGGCGTCACCTTGGGCGCAACGGATCCAGACTCGGCAATCTGCTTGCGGCTGAGCATGTACTGCAACGCGTCGCCGAGCGCGCTCACGTCGTACGGGTTGTGCTCCATCTCGAACACGATGCCGTCATATGGCGAATCGCTCATCTCGATGGCGGTCTGCTTGTCGAGCTTGGCGAAAGCGGCGTGCGCGGCCTTGCCCGATTCGAAGGCGCGAATGATGCTGTTCAGGCGGATGTTGGACATGGTGATCTCTCTTTTTTTCTCAGCTCAAAGCCGGATAAAGCGTCTGCGCGGTCTTGCCGAAAATCCATGCGCGGTCTTCCTCGCCGAGGCACGCGAGACCTTGCTCGGCCGTCGCGAGAATCTCGCTCAGCCTGCCGGGCGAGGTCGGGAAGTTCGAGCCCCACGCCAGACGCTGTGCACCGAAGGCCTCGGCCACGCGTGGGAAAAACGTTTCAGCGCTCGCCTTCTCCTTCTTCACGTCGCCGAAGATGCGCGGCGTGAGCTTCATATAAACGTTCGGCAGATCGGCGAGCTCGAACAGGCTGGCGGCGTTGGCGTACGGCGGGCCATCGAGCACATCGGGACGCGCGAGGTGATCGAGAATGATGTTCACCGTCGGGAACTTCGTGGCAAGCATGCGTACTTGCGGCAGTCCGACCGGTCCGGTCTGGATGCACATGGGCAGCTTAAGCTCGGCGAGCATCTCCCACGCCTTGAACGACTTCGGGTTATCGAGTTCGCTGGGATCGAAATCCTTGGTCGATCCGCCGGTGAAGATACGCAGACCCGCCAGGCCCTTGTCGGCCCAGCCCTTGATGACCGCGGGCACGTCGTCGGCCAGCATGTCGACGGAACCCACCGCGATGAGCCGGTCCTTGTACTGATTGCAGCCGTCGACGACATAGCTGTTGTCGAAGCCATACGTCGTCGACGAATGCACGACCGCCGCCTTCGCGACGCCCGCTTCGTCCATCGCCGCGATCAATGCCTCGACCGTATTGGGCCTTTCCTGCGACCAGTCCGAACGCTTGCCGAAGAGCGGCGCGGGCGGATAGCGCTTCTCGTCATCCGAGATGATATGAGGATGAATGTCGATGATGTTCATGATGTCCGTTCAACTCTCGTCGAATCACAGTCCTTTGGCCTTGAGATGCTGGTCCAGCCGCGGATACACGCGCCGCGCATTGCCTTCGAAGATCGCGTGGCGATCCGCATCGCTCAGCGCCGTGCATGCGTCGAGGTAGCGCTTGGTGTCGTCGAAGTACTGGCCCGTGTCCGGATCGCGTCCGCGCACTGCGCCGATCATCTCCGAGCCGAACAGCACGTTGCTCGTCGGCACGACCTTGGTCAGCAGTTCCACGCCCGGATGGTGATAGACGCAGGTATCGAAGAAGACGTTGTTCAACAGTCCTTCGAGAGGACGTTTGGCCATCTCCAGCGACATGCCGCGATAACGACCCCAGTGATACGGCACCGCGCCGCCGCCGTGCGGAATGACCAGACGCAGCGTCGGGAAGTCCTTGAACAGATCGCCCTGCAGCAACTGCATGAACACCGAGGTATCGGCGTTCAGGTAATGCGCGCCGGTGCCGTGATGACACGGGTTGCACGATGCCGCGACGTGGATCATGGCCGGCACGTCGAGATCGCACAGCGCCTCGTAGAGCGGATACCACTCGCGGTCGGTGATCGGCTTGCCGGTCCAGTAGCCGCCGCTCGGATCTGGATTCAGGTTGCAGCCGACAAACCCCATCTCTTCGACACAGCGGCGCAGCTCGGCCACCGAGTTCTTCGGCGGCGCCAGCGGCGACTGCGGCAACTGGCACACCGGCACGAAGTTGTCCTGGTACAGATCGCAGACGCGGCGCACGAGGTTGTTCGACACCTCGGCCCATTCGAGGCTCGTGCGCTCGTTGCCGAGGTGATGGCTCATGAGACCGGCGATCGGCGAGAACAGCGTGAGGTCGCCGCCGCGTTCCTGCTGCAGGCGCAACTGGCCGTTGCCCACGCCTTCGCGGATGTCGTCATCGCTGACATGCGCGCCCGAGAGCGGCGGCGCGTTGGCCGGATCGTTGGCCGAGTCGATCTGTTTCGCGCGCCAGTCGCGAAACGATGCAGGGACGGTCGTGAAGTGACCGTGGCAATCGATGATCATGTTGCTGTCTTTCCGTATGAATTTAGACGCGGGGATCGACGAACAGCTCGCTCATCGACATGCGGCGCGGCGTCAGGCCCTGTTTGAACGCGGTGGCTTCGAGCGCTTCGATCGTCTTTCGGTTTTCCTCGATGCCATAGGGCAGCGGATCGTGACCGACGATCTTGCGCAGTTCCAGATACTTCTGGTTCTTCTTGTCGTTTAGTTCGCCCGCGTCGAGTTTGGCGAGCCAGTCTTGCTTCGCTTTGTCGAAGGCGTCGTAGATCGACCTGGCGACCCACGGATGCTCGGCCAGCACCGAGTCCTTCACGACGATCGTGCCGTGCATCGGATACACGCCGGTGCGGGCGTAGTACTCGGCTTCCAGTTCCTCCGCGTTCGGGAACAGGTCGGGGTAATCGGCTTCCACTTCCTGCCAGCCGCCGGTGGGCGCGCCCGTGCGGCCAATGCCGGCGTTGCCGTGGAAACCCGCCACGAGTTCGCCCTTGGCCATCATGTCCGCGAGCGAGCTGCCCTCGGGTGCGTGAATCACGTTCGGCGGCAGCTTGAGCTGCGTGACGTGCTCCTCGTCGTCGACGACCCACGTCACCTTCGACGGATCGAGACCGAACTCGTCGATCAGCACCTGGCGCGTCCATGCGCCGGTGGTCACCGAGTAAGCGCGCACGCCGACCTTCTTGCCTTCGAGGTCCTTGGGCGTCTTGATGCCCGCGTCCGGACGCACCAGCAACCCGGAGTGGTGAAAGCGGCGCACCACGAAGATGGGCAGCGCGACGAACGGCGCGCCGTATGCGCGGGCGATGATGTAAGTCGTCGGCGCGAGTTCGCAGACGTCGAACTCGACATCGCGCACCATGCGGCGAAACGCGCCGATCTGCGGCTGGACCGTGACGAACTCGGCATCGACGCCTTCGATGGGAATCGAGCCATCGCGAATGGCCGAGGTATGCGGATGCTCGGCAATCGCGAGCTTGAGGTGAATCTTGTTTGCCAACTTAGTCTCCTTGGGAAAGTAGCCTGTCTGCACGGGTCATCTCGTTGACGTCATGATCTTCCCGCGCCCGTCACCCGTCTATTGAATTAAGCCGCGCCTCTGTTAACCATTCGGTAAAGGCATTACGGATCGGTTAATGCGATGCGCCTTCGACGACTTCGACGTCCCTTGCGCCGTCGCGTCGTGGTCCGGCCGTAGCTGCCGGGCAGCCTCTTCGAGACACTCGATCATGAGCTGCGCGCTGGGCGTCAGACTGCGATTGCGATTCCACAGCACGCCGGCGGGACGCAACAGCCTGGGCAGGCTCAACGGAAGCGTGCAAAGCGGCTGAGTGGTGTCGTTGGCGGGCGTGCCGGCCATGACCGCGATGAAATCAGAGATCTGCAAATGCGCGCGCGCGACGTGAACCGAGAGCGTCTCGATGTAATTGGTGGTGAGCGGCACGTTATGCGCTTCGAGCGCGCGTTCGAGCGGATCGCGCAGGATCGAACCCGGCGGCGGCAGAATCCACGGATACGGATGCAGGTCCGCCCACGTCAGGCTCTTTCTGCGCGCGAGCGGATGATGACGGCCCGTCATCAGCGTCACCGGTTCTTCGAGCAGTTCCTTTTCCTCGAAGCTGCCGAGCGTATCCGGCGGCGGCAGACGGCCCACGACCAGATCGAGACGGCCTTGCCATAGTTCCGGAAGCAACGACGCCTTCGTCCCTTCGATCACCATCACGTTGGTGCCGGGTGAGCGATGCTTGAGCAGACTCAGCGCCTGCGGCAGCAACGCGGAGGCCGACGCCGGCAACATGCCGATGTGAACCTTGCCTTCCGTTCCCGAACTGAGCGCTTTCAGTTCGTCGCGCGCCTGATGCAGGATCGTCAGCATCTCGCGCGCGTGGCGGATCAGGCAATCGCCGTAGGGCGTGGGCACGAGGCCCTGCGCCGTGCGCGAAAAGAGCGTGAGTCCGATGCCGCGTTCGAGTTCGGCAAGTGACTTCGATACCGCCGGCAAGGTGACGTGAGTGACATCGGCCACCTGAGTCAGATTGCGATATGTATCGATCGTCACGAGCAGGCGCAGATGCCGCGCCTTCAGGTTGATTTGCAGATACCAGTCCAGCCCTGACACGTGATGTCCCTCCCACGCCTTATCGATCTGTCCGCGTTCGTTCGCCTCAGTCCTTGGGCCGAAGCGCGTGCAAGGTCATGCCGAGCGAAATCGAAGTGAAATAGCCCACCGTGACGAGCAGTTCGGCGATCACGTCGCGGCCGAGCGCGGTCTCGTATCGTGCGAAACGGGCATCGTCGATCGCGCCGCCGGCGAGCAGGTCGCAGACGGCCGCGCAGATCAGGCCGAAGCGATCGTCGTCCGTGTCGGGCCGCCGCTTTTCCAGAATGGCCGTCACCACCGGCTCCGGCACGCCGGACTTCAGCGCGTGCCGCCGATGGTTCGCGATGACATACGGCGCGTTCCAGAACACGGCCGTCGCGAGAATCGCGACTTCGCTTTCCGCCTCGCTCAGCACCGGCGAACGATCGACGTGCGTGCCGATGATCTCCATGCCTTCGGCCAGACGCGGGTTATGCAGCCAGATGTTGAACGGCGTGGGGATGCGCCCGCGCCCTTCGCCCAGTCGCGCGATGACCTGCTTCTGTGCATCGCTCGCGCGCTCTGCGTCGATTCGTTCGAGTCGGTCGTTGGTCATGCTGTTTCCTTCCAGTCAAAAGGGTTCTCAGGCGCCGCCAAGGGCAGGAATCCATTGCCCCAGAAAACTGTCCGGCCAGGGAATGTGAATGATCTGGTCGAAGACGAGATAGAGGAACGCGGTCACGCACACTGCGAGAATCACGCTCAGACGCCACGGCTCGCGTCCCTCGATCCGCATATAGGCGACGATCATCAGCGGCACGGTCGGGATCATCCCGATCACCGACATGCACGCGAGAAACGCGAGAAACCAGCCGAAGAACCTTGCTGCCCGCCGCAGAACGACCGTATTCGACAGCTTTTCGCCGTGGTCCGCCGCGACGTCCATGTGAATGCCGCCACCCGCGTGCGCCGCGCTTGCCTGCGCCGGAATCACGAAGATCTTGTATGCGAGGCTGACGCTCGCCGCCATGACCAGAATGCTCGCCACCGCCGTCGGTCCGATCCGGGCCATGAGCAGCCAGCCTTGCGCCGTCACCAGCATGTAGAGTCCGATGCAGATGAAAAACACATAGACGAGATCCTCGCGCTTGAGCACGATCTTCCCGCTCGGGCGCAGATGCGCGAAGCCACCCGTGCGCAACGCACTGAACAGCGGCTTGAAGAACACGAGCGCGGCGAGGATCAGCAGGACCATCACGACGGGCCGCGTCAGCCAGTCGGTGCCGTAGCGCACGAAGGAGATCGACATATAGCGCTCCATCAGCACGCCGAGCACGAGACCGAGAATCAGCGGCGGACGCGCCCACCGCAGACGCTTCATCGTCCAGCCGATGACCCCGGCGATCAGCAGCACGAAGAGATCGCCCCAGCTGCGCGAACCCTGAAAGGCGCCGACATAGATGACCGGCATGATGACCGGAAGAATCAGCGTGTAGCGCAGCGTGGAAACCTTGGCGAACTGCCCGCTGAGCAGAAAGCAAAGGCCGGCACCGAAGATGTTGGCGAGCGCGATGGACCACACCATCGAATAGGTGAAGTCGAGATGCTTGGTCAGCATGTCGGGACCGGGAATGAACCCGTGCACCATCATCGCGCCGAGCAGGATGGCCTGCGCCGCGCCGCCCGGCACGCCGAAGGACAGCATCGGCACCAGGCTGCCGCCCTCCCGCGCGTTGTTCGCCGCTTCGGGCGCGATCACGCCGCGCACGTCGCCGGTGGTGAAGGTCTGCTTCGCGCCCTTCGCGGTCTGCAGCGCGTGACCGTAGGCGATCCAGTCCGTCACCGCACCCGTGATGCCCGGCACCGCACCGAGCACCGCGCCCAGACCGCCGCAACGCAGCACGAGAAACCAGTTTTTCAGGCTGTCGGCGACGCCCTGCCGCATTCCCTGGCGCGATGTGAACTGCATGTTCTGGGCGATGGCGGTCCGGCGAATCGCCAGCTCACACAACTCCGGCAGCGCAAAGATGCCGAGGATGATCGGCACGAGCGGAATCCCGTCCTGCAGATAGAGGATGTCTCCGGTCCAGCGCATTTGCCCCGTGGCGACATTGGTTCCGACCATGCCGACCAGAATGCCGAAGCACGCCGCGACGACACCGCGCAGCGGCGCGTTGCCCGAGAGCGCCGAGACCATCGAGACGCCGAAGATCGTCAGCCCCAGCATTTCCGGCGTGCCGATGGAAAGCACGAAAGGCCGCACGAGCGGCAGCGACACGGCGAGGATCACCGCGCCGATCAGGCCGCCCATCAACGATGACATGTAGCAAGCGCTCAACGCGCGCGACGCCTCGCCGCGTTTGGTCATCGGCAGGCCGTCGAGCACCGTCGCCTGCGATGCGGCGTGGCCGGGCACGCCGAAGAGCACGGCGGGAATCACGTCCGAGGTCGTGATGACCGACGCCATGCCGAGCAGCATCGCGAAGGCGGCGTACGGGTCCATCGTGTATGTGAACGGCACCAGGAGCGCGAAGCCCGTGAGCCCGCCAATGCCGGGCAGCAAGCCGATCGCCAGTCCGACCACGACGCCGAATACGAGGAAGATCAGGCGGTGGAACTGAAGGAGCGTCGACAACGCATGGCCTGCCGCCAGCAGCGTTGCATCGTTGAAGAATTCCATGCGTCATCCTGATTGAATGGCAAGCTCGGTCGGCTTGCACTGTAGTAGGAGCCGGAGTCAGTCGGCGAGCATCGGATACAGGACCTTTGCCGTGCGGCCCCAGACCCACGCGCGCTCGTCATCGCTCAGACTCGCGAAGCAGGCCTGTCCCTGCTCGATCAGCTTTTTCAGCGGGCCTGCGGATGCCGGATAGTTCGAACCGAACGCCAGATGATCGGCGCCGAACACCTTCGCCAGATGCGCAAAGAACGGCTGCGCGCCGCCGGGAGCCGCCTGCGCGAGATCGAAGGTGCGCGGCGTGATCTTCATGTACACGTTGTCGTACTTCGACAATGCGAACAGCGCCGCGCAGCGTGCATACGGCGGGCCATCCTCGATGTCGGGACGGCCGCAATGATCGAGCGCGATCCTGACCGTGGGAAAGCGTTCGGCCAGTTCCGCGACCATCGACAGACCATCGGGCGTCGTCTGCACCGCCATCGTCATGCCGATCTCCGCGCAGCGTTCCCAGATCGGGAAGGTCGCCGGATTGACGAGCCAGCTTCCATCGCTCTGATGCGTCGCGCCGCCGGTGAAAAGACGGATGCCGCCCATGCCGTGCGCCAGCCAGTAGTCGAACGTCTTCAGCGCGTCGGGCGCCAGCAGGTCGAAGGAATAGACGCCGGTGAAGCGCTTCGGGTCCTGCGCGACGCTGTCGGCCACGTACGCGTTGTTGGCGCCATACGTTGTCGACGAATGCACGATGGCGGCCTTCGCCACGCCGGCTGCGTCCATCTCCGCGATCATCTGCTCGAACGTCACGGGACGCGTGGCGGACCACTTCGAGCGATGTCCGTGCTGCGGCGCGATCGGATAGCGATCCGTGTCCGTCGAGATGATGTGGGGATGGATGTCGATGATTTCGGGCGTCATGTGATGTGACCTCTTGATGGTGTTCCGTCCTTCAGTGCGAACTGAAGATGAGCTTTCGCGCGTCTTCGAGCTGTGGCTCGGGCGTCGCATACAGCCGGGTGACGATCTGCTCCACTGCGTTGCCGTCGATGGGATCGACCGGATAGCCCGACTGCTTCATCGCATCGATGAAATCCGGGTCCGCGATGGTCTTTGCAAACGCGTCGCGTAGCGCATCGAGACGGTCCTGCGGCACGTCCTTCGGCACCGCGATCGGGCGGCCCGCCTGAAACGGCAGCAGGAACAGATTGAACAGCGCCTTGACTTCGGGTTTGGTGATGTAGGCGCTCAGGTTCGGCACGTCGGCGTAGGCGGCCGGGCTTTTCCAGCCGAGATGCAGCAGCACTTTCATCTTGCCGTCGGCGAGCATGCGTACCGGCTCGCCTTGCTGAAGCCCGTCGATGGTGGAGGCCCAGCCGTCGACTTCGCCGCGCTGCATCGCCAGATAGACTTCGCCGCGTCCCGTGTAGCCGGGCACGATGCTCATCTTCGCGCCGAGGTATTCGTCGAGCAGCGCGGGCAGCGTTCTGTCTTCGTTCGCGAAACCCGTCGCGCCGATATACATTTTCTTGCGGGTGAGATCGTCGGCCGTGGTCACGCCGGAACGCGTCATAGACACGATGCAGTATTCGACCTTGTTGAGACTGCCGAGCCATCTGACGTTGCGCGGATCGAAGCGGTTCTGGCGCTGATCGAGCAACGGGATATAGAGGTTGTTGCGTTGAAGAAAGCCGATGACGGTGCCATCGCTCGGCTGTCTGGACTGGAGCGAGGCCGCCGCGACCATGCCGCCCGCGCCGACCACGTTCATCACGATGGCTTTCGGATGACCCGGAACGTATTTGACGAAGAAGCGCGAGAACTGCCGCGCGATGATGTCGGTGGGCGTGCCTGCGTCCGCGCTGACGACGAGCGTCAACGCCTTGCCCTTATAAAACTGTTCGACTGATTGATTGGACGCGGGCCCGGCAAGCGCCGTCGCGGCAAAACTGAACAGCGCCGCACAAGCGCAGATTGCGGTCCGGTAGTTCATGGTCGTCCCTGTCTCCGTGTTTTGATTCGCGATCCGTGCTCTGGGCCCATGGAAACAGAACCGTCCCTATGGTGGATCGCGCTGCCGTTCATATTCGAGTGAACGCAATCAAATTCTGGCCAGCACGACAGAATGGGTCAATTGAGAAAAAGCGCCCGCGACTTGAGCAAATGGTTAAGCCTTGCAGAAGGGAGTCCGCAAGGCGGCAGCTTCAGCGGCGCGCGATCAGCGCTTGCCTTGGCCTTTCTCGGCGAGACGCCCGGCGGTCTCTTCCAGACAGGAAACCATCAGCCGGGCACTGGGCGTCAGGCCGCGCACGCGATTCCAGAGCACGCCTGCCGGCCGCAGCAGGCGCGGCAGGCTCAGCGGAAGGGTGTGGAGCGGTTGCGGCTGCGTGGCGTCGTTGGCGGCGGTATCGGCCATCACGGCGATGCAGTCCGATACCTGCAGATGCGCGCGCACGACGTGAACCGAGAGCGTTTCGATGTAGTTGTTCGTCAGCGGCACTTCGTGCGCTTCGAGCGCGCGTTCCAGCGGATCGCGCAGGATCGAACCGACCGGCGGAAGAATCCATGGATACGGATGAAGGTCCGCCCATGTCAGGGTTTTCCTTCGGGCCAGCGGATGCTGACGGCCCGTCACGAGCGTCACGGGCTCCTCGAGAAGCTCTTTCTCCTCGAAGCTGCCGAGCGTATCCGGTGGCGGCAGGCGGCCTACGACGAGATCGAGATGTCCTTGCCAGAGTTCGGGCAGAAGCGACCCGGTGGTGCCTTCTATGACCGTCACGTTGGTGCCGGGCGAGCGCTGCTTGAGCAGGCTCAGCGCCTGCGTCAGCAGCACCGAAGCAGAAGCCGGCAACATGCCGATATGAACCTTCCCCTCCGCTCCGGAACTCAGCGCCTTCAGCTCGTCGCGGGCCTGATGGAGGATCGTCAGCATCGAGCGCGCATGGCGGATCAGACAGTCGCCATAGGGCGTGGGAATCAGACCCTGCGCGGTGCGCGAGAACAAGGTGAGTCCGAGCCCGCGTTCGAGTTCGGCCAGCGACTTCGACACGGCCGGCACCGTGACGTGCGTGACTTCGGCGACCTGACTCAGATTGCGATACGTGTCGATCGTCACGAGCAGGCGCAGATGCCGCGCCTTCAGGTTGATCTGCAAGTACCAGTCGAGTTCCGACACGTCGCGCGCCTCTTCAGGGTTTTACCAACTCGTTAAGCTTACGGCCATTTTACTCAATCGACCGGTGCGCGTCGTGTCGCCACAATCCGGGACAGATAGCCGGCGGGACCGGCACACGGAGACAGACGATGACACGAACAATCGACCGCCGGCTTTTTTTGCGCGGCGCGGGCCTTCTCGGGTTGAGCATCGCGACGGGTGGACTCGCCGCGCCCTTCCTCGCGCGCGCGGCCGCGAGCCAGCTTCGGATCGTCAGCAATCCGGGGCTGGAGAACGCGACGCTGAACGTGCTCATGGACGAACTCGGGTACTTCAGGAAGTTCGGTATCGATGCGCGCATCGTCGAAGTGCCGGGTGTGACGGGTCCCTTCGATGCAGTGTCGGCCGATAGCGCGGATGTCTGCATGGTTTCGGGCTACAACATGGTGTTGCCGCGCATCGCGCAGGGCGCTGGCGTGAAGATCGTTGGCGCCGGGATGAAAAAGTGTGCGCTGACGGTCTTTGCAAAACCAGACGGCGCGACGACGCTCGCCGATCTGAAGGGCAAGACCGTCGCGGTGGGTCCGGACGGCGGCCTGCTGCATACGCTGATGCTGCAACTGCTGAAAGAGAAAGGTATCGATGCATCTCAAGTCGATTTCGTCGACAAAGGCA
Organism: Caballeronia pedi; assembly: GCF_001544915.2. Classification (GTDB taxonomy): domain Bacteria; phylum Pseudomonadota; class Gammaproteobacteria; order Burkholderiales; family Burkholderiaceae; genus Caballeronia; species Caballeronia pedi. The sequence continues at coordinate 67,393 of NZ_FCOE02000029.1, forward strand.
GCAATGACCAGTGCCATGAAGCCGTCGTCAAGGGCGAGGCCGACGCCTGCTGTTCCAGCATCTCGCATCTGAATGACAAAGACGGCCTCGTGGTCATCGGCGAGGGAAACATGTGGCAGGCGCTGCCGCGTTGCATTTTCCAGACCGCCTACGCGTCCGATTCAGCGATCGGCGCAAAGCACGAAGGACTGGTCGCCGTGATGGCCGCTTATGGCGCGCTCTACGATTTTCTGATGTCACCGGCATCGCGCGAGGCGTTCTTCGAAGCGCGCAAGCACGCGCAAAAGAAGTTCGACGCGGCATCGGCCAGTGCGATCTGGGACTTCAACCAGATGCAGCGGCCTTATTCGCGCGATCTGTCTCTGAGCCGCGCGGACATCGACTATCAGCAGGACATGTACATCGGATTGGGGATTCTCAAGCGCAAGCAGCCGTTCTCCGAAGTCGCCGATATGTCGGCGGCACAGGCCGCGGCGAAGCTGATTGCCTGAACTTCCCGCCGCGACCGCGCAAGACTCAGAACGTATGTCTGATGCCCGCGATGATGGAGATCTGCGCCCCGCCGGCGGGCGGCGTGGGCACGGGCGAAAGCGTGGTCGCCGCGAAGGCCAGATTGCCCGAGTTCTGAATGTGCTCGCCGGTCAGATACAGCAACGTGCGCTTCGATAACAGATACTCGCCGCGCAATACCTCGATCAGCGCCTTGTTCGGCGAATCCTCGTATTTGATCTGCGCGAGCATGCCATCGACGTGGAAGAACGGCGTCACGGGAATGGTGCCCGTCACCCAGAACAGATTGCTGCGCGGCGTGGCGATGCCTTCGTTCACGCGCCTGATCCAGCCTACGCCGAACTTGGCCTGATAGATCATGAAGTAGCCGCCCAGCGTGAAACGACTGTCCGTCAGATCAGGCGATGTGAGACCGCCCCACGTCTTCGAGGTGCCGCCGTAATTGCGTTCGTAGGATGTGGCGAGGCCCCAGCTATGCCCTTCGTACTTGAGCAGCGCCGAATACTCACGGCATTGGTTGGACGGCGAGGTCTGCCCCGGGCAATTCGTGGCGACGGAGCTGTTGCCATCGACGGCATCGCGACCGAAGCTATAGTTCACGCCGGCTTCGAAATCGCCGAGAAAGTAGCGATAGCTCACGGAGTTATCGGCACGCGCGTTCGCAATGCCGTTGTCCAGTGTCGTGAGACCCTGCGCGCCCGTGCCGAACGGATTGATGAACGAGATGCCGAAGAAGCGCATCGTGTATTGCCGGCCGAAGGTCAGCCGCCCGTACTTTCCATCGATACCCACATAGGATTGCCGTCCGAACAGGCGTCCGCCCTGTCTCGATGCGCCGGTGGTCGGGCTGAATCCGCCCTGCAGGTCGAAGATGGCCTTGACGCCGCCGCCCAGGTCTTCGCTGCCGCGAAAGCCGAAGTACGACGTCGCCGTGCCGTCGCCGGTGCGCCACCCGTTCGCGGTCGTGTTCTTGCCCGTCGCCACGTTGTTGACGAACTCCAGGCCCTGATCGATAAGACCGTACAGCGTCACCGAACTCGCACCGAGGGGTTTCGGGGGCGGCGTGCCCTCCTCGTCATCCTGCGCCCACGATGTCGAAACGCACATCGATGCAATGCAGGCACACGCTACAGCCTTGTATTTCATGATCGTGTCTGTCTCCTTGCCATGAGATCACGACGTGCGTCTATCGCGCATCTGTCGTGTACGTCTTTCTGTGTATTTGTAACGCAATGAAATTCTGCCAGCGCCATACCGCAGGTAAATTGAAAAAATCGGCGTTCGGGTTGAGGAAACGGTTAATGTGGCTCGCGGGTATTCCCGCGCGGGGACGGGACGCGCGCAAGATTCGCTGCATGAACACGCCAAAGCGCGTACCATGCCCTGACGCCGCCTCGTCGAACCGATGTCTTGATCGATGCCCTGAGCGAAGCGCGCGGATCGGCCCCGATTGTTTCGATTCCCGGTCGCAACGCCGGCTGCTCAGCGCAGCGACGAACGGCGTTCAGAACAAACAGTTTGGATAACTGACGGCAGGTCTGATCCAAAGCCCTTTCGGAAGCGTTCCATGAAAGCGCACGACTCACTGGTGGACTTCGCTGAATACCTGCAACTGCCGTTACAGGTCGGGGAGAGCATCGTCATGATGCAGGAGTGCAATGCGTCGTGCGCGATCTACATCGGCAAGGTATCCGGCAAACAGAGCGCGCTCACGTTTCGCGGCACCATCGCCGCGCCGGTGGCGAAGGAAATTCTGCGCTGCACGCGGCTCGGCCGGAACCGGATCGAGATCGCCGGACAGGTATTTCGCTTCCTGCGTCGCGCCACTTACTTCGAAGATCGCGGCGCGGTGGTGTTCGATCCGGTGTGAGCATCGCGATCATCCGTCGATAAAAACGGCCGACGGCACTTCCCACACCAGAGACAGGCGATCCCGGAGTTGCGAGCGAAGGCGCTCGGCGGATGTTTGTCGGTGAACGCCGCCGTCGCGATTCGCGCGCATGCATCACGTGTTTCAGCAGAACGTCGAACAACTGGAAGCGGCGCGGCATGCGCTCGATCTCGCGGCCGATTTTCTGCACCGGCACATGGGCAGCCACGCATGAACGCCACGTAGCCGCCCATCGCCGTCACGACTTCATTTGACAGCGCCGACGACGAAAGCGTCCGACCGGTCCGGCAAGGTCATCGCCGCGACGATCTCATTGTTGCTGAAGAACACGACGCCCGTCAGCGTCGCGCCCGGATATGCGCACGGACTCGCGCCGAAGGTGATCGTGGCGTCGAGTACATCGGTGGTGCCGTGCGGGCTGGCCGTGCCGCTGAACGTGCAGCCGCTCAAACCTGCGCCCTTGATCGCGCCATCCTGACCGATCGTGAAGCTCGTGGTCTCGCCACCCTTCGTCGATCCCGCCGAGCCCGAGTAGGTGCCGGCAATCGCCGACAGCGAGATCGCGCGCTCATAGGCGGCGTCGTAGAGCACATTGAACTTGATGCTGCTCTGCTTCGCCGCGCTCATATAGATCGCGCCCTGCATGCTGTTTTTAGCGTTGTAGCCTGCGATAACGGGCGTATCGCTCGCACCCTTTCCGCTGATGTCGAAGGTGCGCGCGTTGTCGGCCTGGAAAGTCCCGTGCGCCGCCGAACCCGTGCCTTGCACCAGGCCCAGCGCGTTGGTTTCCGTATTCGCATACACGAAATAGAACGCACCCGAATCGAGCACGACCCCGCCTACCGCGTTGTTGTTCGCGTCGTTCCCTGCGTAAAGTCCCTGAGCGGCGTTCGGCTCGGGTGCGGCTGGCGCCGCGTTATCCGATCCGCCTCCGCCACCGCCACCACCACATGCGGCCAGGGAAAGAGTGAGTGCGGAAAGGGCAATGACGTATTTCATGCTTGTTCTGGTGTTTTGAAAGCTTGCGCTCGCGGCAAGATAAAAAGGCAGTCCGGGTCGCGACTGCTTCACGGGCCGGCCAAATGGCGGGCCATTGTAGCAACGCATTCCGGTACGTTCGAATTCGGCTGCCGCTGGGATAACGGCATCCGCGAAGAAAAACTTGAGAGGAATAAGCGACTGCACGAAGCAAGTACAGAAAAGCGCGCATCACACCCGCGTCAAGCGGATATCCGCCAAGCATCCGCATCCCTCCGTCATTGATACGGATAACGAAAGCATTTCGATACGCATCCATCGACAAGCCAGCGAGCGATTGTGCGCTAACCCTCACGCGAAGCGCTTTCGTACCACAAGTCTTCGCAACGTTTCCTAGGATACGCATACACGAAACACGCTCGACCGGCTCCGATAAACGACTCGTCGGCTTCGCAACGCGACGGCACATTCAAAGCGGGAACCCTCCTTCGGGCATCGATCAATTCGAGTGAAGACTTGCGCGCCGCGTTCGCACGCCGGCGCTCCCTGTCTTGCTGCCCGAATCCCGGCGCATGCATGCGTGCATGACGACCGAATGCGAGGTTCTCATGCGAAACACGCCGGCATCCACCGATACGCGCATCGCGCGGCACGACGACACGGTTTTGGCTCATGCGATGACGCGGCTCAGGCTCGGCTGACGCGGCGCGGCTTGCCGGTCCGGCCGAGATGCGCATCGTTCTGCATCACGACGATCCTCGCGCGCTGCATGCGGCGTTGCGCGAGCGCGGCGTTTCCGACGAGGTCGAAGCGAGCGCGAGCGGCGACGGCCCGTTCGTGGTCGTCGTGATCGCGCAGGGCGAGCGCGTCGCCGATGCCGCCGCGCGCTGGCTGCGGCGTCATCCGTTGCCGGCGGGCTTCATCGTCGGATGCACGCCGGCTACGCGCGCCGATTGCCAGCCCGAAGCCTGGTGGCCCGCGTCGCTATGCGACATGGTCCTCGCCGACGACGAAGACATACTGCTCGATGAAATCGCGCGACGTGTCGATCGTCTTGCTGAAATGGAGTCGATCCTCGACGCGGAATGGCTGCGCGAGCGCGCGGTCGGTGCATCGGCGATCTGGCGCAATACGTTGCGCGCGGTCGCGGAAATCGGCCGCTTCGGCGACGGCGCGTGCCTGCTGCTCGGCGAAAGCGGCTGCGGCAAGGAACTGCTCGCGCGCCTCGTGCACGATCTCGATCCGGTGCGTAGGCGCGGCCCATTCGTGGTCGTCGATTGCACGACGTTGAGTCCCGAACTGTCGGGCAGCGAGCTGTTCGGCCACGCGAAGGGCGCGTTCACGCACGCGGTGTCGGCACGCGACGGCGCCGTTGCGATGGCCGACGGCGGCACGCTCTTTCTCGATGAGATCGGCGAGCTGGAGCCGCGTCTGCAAGCGCGTCTCTTGCGCGTGATTCAGGAGCGCACGTACAAGCGCATCGGCGAGGATGTGTGGCGCAAGTCGGACTTCCGGCTCACCTGCGCGACCAATCGCGATCTCGAAGGCGAAGTGCTCGCGGGGCGGTTTCGCAACGACCTGTACTTCCGCATCGCGCGATGGACCGTGCGCGCGCCGAGTCTCGCCGAGCGGCGCGATGACATCCCGCTCCTGGTCGCGCATTTTCTGGCCGAACACGGCGATGCCGCGCCGCAGGTCATGCCCGAAGTGATGCAGCGGCTCGTCGCGGCCGATTATCAGGGCAACGTGCGCGAGCTGCGCAATGTGGTGCTGCGGCTCGCGGACCGGCAGCGTGGCTTTCGCGTGTTGAGCACGGGCTGTCTTGGGGATGCCTTCGCGCCTGGCGCATCGTCTGGATGGGAGCAGACGTTCGCGCTCGCGGTGGAAGGCGCGCTCGATGCCGGACTCGGGTTGAAGAACATCGGGCAGATCGCGGAGACGCTCGCCGTCGAGCTGGCGGAGCGTCGCGCCGGATCCACGAGCCGTGCGGCGGAATTGCTGCGCGTCACGCCGCGGGCGCTGCAACTGCGGCGGCAGGTGCGGCCTTCGGATGCCGGTTGATAAGCGCGTCAATAAGCGGCGGCACGCGGCGCGGCCATGATCCTCGCGCGCGCGAGCAGCCGCATTGCATTACCGCCAGCCATGGCATCGAACGCCTCTCGCGACGGATCGAGCGCACGAATCTTCGCGAGTTCGAGCCCCGGATGCAACCACGGCCCATCCGTGCCGAACAGCAGCTTACGCGGCCCCGCACGATGAAACGCTTCCTCGAGCAGATCGAAACGGCGCACCCCCGACGTATCGGCAAACAGGTTCGGATACCGAACGATCAGATCGATCACACGCCGTTGCGCCGCCCAGTCATCGGCAAAACTGCCGAGATGCGCGAACACGAACGCGACATTCGGATGCGTCTGCGCGAGCAGTTCGAGCCCGCCCGTCTCGCCGCCGGGATCGTAAAGCACGGGCAGATTCCAGCGTTGCGCGGCATCGCAGACCTGCCGATGAATCCGCGCATCGTGCCGATGCACCTTGATGCCGCGCAGGCCCAGCATCAGCACGGCTTCCTCGATCATGCGATGAATTCGCTCGCGGTCGCGCTCGGCATGCACCATCGCGAAGCCGATCCAGCGCTGCGGGTCCGCGCGCACGATGGCCGCGACATCGCGGTTGCCGCGGGCATAGTCGGACTGGAACACCGGCAGCAACACCGAACGCGCGATACCCGCGCGCGTCGCGCGGCGCGCGTAGGCGGCGAGCGGCGCGGTGGTGTCCCACGGTCCGGTCATGCCGTCGCCCTGACCGGCGTGCACATGGAAGTCGATGATCATGGCGCAAGCTCGAATGTGCTGCCCTGCGCCAGGTCGACGGTCTTGCCCGGCGCTTTCGCCGATGCAATCCCCGGCGGCAGCAGGTTGCCGATCCTGAGGCCGCCCTTGCCGACCATCAGCGCCACCTTGAGCTTGCTGTTCGTCACGCGCGTTCGCAGCGCCCGCACCAGCACATGCTCGACGGCCGCCGCGTCCGAGGCGAGCGGCGTATTGGCGATCCATACGTTCAGGTCGGATTCATGCTGGCGCGCATAGAGGCGATGCTTGCCGAGCCGCTTGCCAAGCTCCGCCGATTTGCCGACATAGATCGGCCGGCTGCCGCGCATCAGGATATACACGCCGATTCCACGCGCGTTGGCCGCCGCGCCGCGCAGGGTCTTGTAGTGCTTCCAGTTCAGATCGAGATTCGCCGCGCGCTCGACTTCGAGTTCGAGTTCGAAGTTCTCGAGTTCCTGCTCGAGCGCTTCGAGTTCATTCTCGTAGAGATGCGCGCCCGGCGCGACCGCGAGCGCGACGATCTCCATCGCGTCGCGCTTCTGTCGTGCAAGAAAACACGCGCGGCAGCACGCCCCCGAACTTTCGAAGCGCGCGACACGGCGATACGGGTCCGCGTCCACGCGCCGCGCGCGCCGCAGCAGAATCTGCATGTCCTGCGTGATCGTGCGCGAGGTCGTGCCCGGCGGCGCGCGCCGCGCCTCTGCGACGAGCCGCATGAACCGCCGCATGCGCCACGGCGCGAGCTCCAGGGTGTGTCCGTCAGCGGTCTTGAACATGCTCGATCTCCTTGAATGCGTTGATGCGTGGCGCGATACGTCGCGCATCGGGAAGGCTGGGCGCGAGCGACGCGATCGCATCGAGCAGCGCGTCGATGTCGGCGATGCGATGATCCGTGCGCGCGATGACGATCAGCGCATAACCGCCGCCGCGCTGTCGCAGGAGCGCGGTGCGCAGGCCGTGCGCGTTCAGCCCCGCATGCAGCGCAAGCGCTCGCTCGTCGCTCGCGAAACAAAGCCGTTGCAGCGGATGCCATCGCCCCGACAGATGCAGGTCGGGCAGGACGCCACGCGCGAGCGCGCGGAGCCCGTCATGCAGACGATGCAGCCGGTGTAACAGCCGCAGACGCAGACGCGCGCCGGCGCGCCGGTTGATCGCGAGCGCATCGAGCGCGGCCAGCAGCGCCACCGCGCTCGCTGGACTGCAATGCGATTGCGCGGGTCCGTCGCGAGCGATGTCGCTGATCAGCGCGGCCGGGCCGCACAGCGTCGCGAGCGGTGCGCCGAAGGCCTTCGCCCACGACGCGAGCAGCAGCACCGGCTGCCGCGCCGGCGAGGGCAACGCGGCGTGCCGCAACGCGCCGCCGCCGCCCTGCCCCCACGGGCTGCGCGGCGCAGCGCGCTCGCCGGTCAGCCCGAGCACCTGACTGTGATCGACGAGCACGAGGCCGCCTTCGCGCCGAACCGCGTCGACGTATCGCGCGATGGGCGCGGGTGCACCGTCGCCGACGGTCGCATCGGTGACGACGGCGGGCGGCCGCGCCGACGCGCGCCGCGCGAGCCTGCGTGCGAGATCGGCGGCGTCGCCGTGCCTGAACCACCCGACCGGCACGCCGCGGCCCATCATGCGTTCGAGCGCCCAGCGCATGACGGGGTACAGCGCGTCGTCGGCGATCAGCGCGTGGGTGCGGCCGAGCCGGTCGAACGCGTCGATCGCCAGATGCAGCGTCGATGCGCCGACCATGCCCGCTTCCGTGCCCTGCAGCGCGGCTGCATCGGCCGCGACCCGGCGCGCGAGCGGCGCGGCCGCCAGCGCGGCGGGCAGGCCGGTGGTGAGCGTCTCCCAGCCGCCGAGCGCGCCCGCCGGATGCCGCATGCCGAGATACAGCGCGGAGGCGAAGTCGATCATCGCGCGCCTCGCTTCGCTCTACGCCGCGAGGCTGCCGCGGCGCTCGCGCAGACGCCTCATCAGATGGATGCCGGGCACCTGCACATCGACCGGTTCCGCACTCACGTCCACGCCCGTCACCGCGCGATACGAGTGGATGTACGCCTGGATCTCCGGCCGGAAGAACGTGGCCCAGTTCGCGGCGTTGGCCGGATCGTTGATCGAGTTCCAGTCGCCCCAGCGGATCGACGAGACGATCTGCTCGCCCATCGTCGCGAGCTGCCAGAACTGGAACGTGTTGGTGTCGCCCCAGCCTTGCAGCTTGCGCATGCTCTCCACGGAATGCATCCACGGTTCCGGATACGCGACCATCGCGCGACGCGGCAGATACTCGCGGAACTCGGGCCGCGCGAGCAGCCACTGCTGCATCATCATCTCGATGCGCGAGGTGGTCGGCAGATCGAGGAACTGGTTGTGCGCGCCCTCCGACAGGATCAGATGCACTTCGCGCAGCGCGTTCAGGAGCGGGAAGCCGTCGGGCACGACGGTGGTGTCGTCGGCCTGCCGGAAGAACGGCACGCACAGGTTCAGAAGCGTGTGGAACGCGCCGAGGAAGCGGCTGCGGTTGTCGGCGGTGCGTACCTTCGGCACCGCGCGGCCGAACAGTTGCAGGCCGTACTGATGCGCGTACTCCGCCGCGCGCCGCTCGATCGGCAGACGATGCTGCTCGTCCTGCACCCAGCCCCAGATGAGGTTGTTCAGCGGCCGCAGCGAATCGAGCTCCAGTTGCGCGAGCGGATCGCGCGGGCCGCTCGAAACGTTCTGAAAGCGTCGCGAAACCGCGTTCATCGTCTGCACGAGCTGAAGCTCTTCCATCCAGTAGCTCCAGATCAGCTCGATGAGCGGCGGATGCATCAGCTTGGCGGAGAAGTCGTTGTTCCACTGCGTGAGCCACAGGCACTTCTCGTTGCAGCCCATGCCGCCCTGCTCGTAGATCGCCGTTTGCGCCGCCTGCGCGACCTCGCCCGCGCCGGTGCCCTGCAACTGGTTCACGATGCGTTCGAGATAAGGCACCGACGGCGATTCGTTCAGGTCGCGATTTTCCGTGAGATACATCTTCGCGAGGTCTTTCACGTCCATCGGGGAAAGCTTCAGCCCGAGGCGCTCGTTGGCGAGCAATCGCGCGCTGTCGTCGCCCTGCAGCAGCGTGATGACCTTGGCGGACTCCGGCCCGCCGGGCACCACCGCGCCCCACGTCACGACGAACGCCTCGGTCGCGACCTTCAGCGCCCGGTACGCGTCGGTATCGGTGAAGGGCAGGAAGCGCCGGTGGCTCAGCCGCGACGCCTCCGGATAGAGCTGCGGCTGTTTCCCCTTCGCTTTCGGATCGGGGAAGAACAGCAGATCGAGATTGCGCGTGTAGTTGTCCCACGACAGCGTGTCCGCGTTGCGCTTGATGAGAATCCACAGCGCGACATCGGCGGTGAGCGGGAGTGTCGAGCGGCGCATCGTGACCGGCGTCACCACGCCGAACAGCGATTTGTCGTCGACGACACCGGAGCGCTCGGCGATTTCATCGCCGGTGTCGTCGTCGACCGGCAGGGCGATCTGCGTGCCCGACTCGTCATGCACGGTCATGGCGCGGTCGGCCGCGACCGCGAGACTCGTCGATTCGGCCAGCGCTGGATTCATCGGATTGCGCGTGGCCATCGCGACGGTCTGCGCGCTCGCGGCCTGCACCGCTGCCGCCGATGCCGCTGCCGATGCCCCCGGCGGCGTGTGCGTCCCGGTCAGCTTCACGCTGTCGCCGCTCAGCAGATGCCCGGCGATGCGCATGACGTCGGTCGGCGACGTTTGCGACGTCACGATGCCCTTGATCGCATCGGCCAGTTGCACGAGCAGATCGCCCGCGCTGGTTTCGCCGGTCGTCTCCGGATTCGCGAACAGCGTGATGGTGCGCACGAGCGCCGGGCCGCCCGCGACCACGCTCGCGGGCCCCGCCGCGGCATGGCTCGCGCGGCGCAGCGGCCCCTTCGCGCTGCGCTCCGTCGCGGCGAGCGTCTCGACGGGTATCTGCACGGTGAACTTGCCGGGGTTGTCGGGATCGTCCTGGTCCACCTTCAGTTGCAGCACGCCCGGGAATGGGATGGTACTCATCGTTGTTCTCCTTCAGAGAATCATGGGTTCATGCATAAAGGGCGAATGGGTTTGCGTGCAACGGATTCGCGGGTGGCGGGATCGACGGCGGCCTGCGCTGGTTGAGCGCGACGCTCAGTTGCGTGCTGCCCGCGCGCCACGGCAGATAGCCCGCCAGCGCCCAGCGCTGCAAAAGCTCGGCGATCACTTTCAACTCCGTCTGGGCGGGCAGCAGACCGCTGTAGCGCGCCTGCCCGAGGACGGCGAACGAGAGCGTCGGCGTATCCGCGAGCAGTTGTTGCGGCCGCGCCTTCACGCGTTGCCAGAGCGCGAGCAGCGCGTCGGGATGACGGTCCGGCAGGCTGAGCGCCGCGCCGATCGTGCGGCCCCGCAACGCCGGCGGCCGCAGCGACAGCAGCACGGCGACGAAGCGCGGAATCTCCCGCGACAGGGCATCGAAGGCAGCGCGCTGCGCGGCGCTCATCTGCGTGCGCGGATAGAGCCGCTCCCACACCGCTTCGAGCGCGCTCCACTGCGGATGCGGATACAGCGCACGGCCCATCGCGACGGAGAGCTTCACGCGTATCCACGGCGCGGGATGCGGATCGTCGAGATTGATGCGCATGACGAACGCGCGCGGCAGGCTCACCACGCTCATCAGTCCGACGCTCGCCGCGATGCCCACGCGCGACACCGCCCACAGGTCCGCGACGATCTCCCCGATCCAGCGATCCCAGGCGCGCCAGATCGTCGGCCCCTGTGCGAAGCGCGACGGCGAGGCGCGCTTGTACGTGTTGGCGAGATCGAGCAGCGCCGAGGCCTGATGGCCCACCTCGTGATACAGCGACGCCGCGATGCCCGTGCCGACCATCCGCTCGCGCGGCATGCGGATCACCGCGACGGGGTTGTCGCCGCCGCCCGGCAAGCGCGTGCGCGCGCGCCGGATCGCCCCGCCGTGCCCGCGCTCCACATAGCAGATGACGGGCGGCGGCGCGACCGGCACGCCCGGCTGCCGCAGCCCGTCCTGCGCGGCGACATCGAGGCCCGCGAGCCAGATTCCGGTGCCGTGCTGACTGCGCTGCGTGAGCACTTCCGCGAAGATCTCGAAATGCGTGAGCGCGGCGTGGAAATACAGCTTCAGGAGCGCATAGCGGCGCTGCGCGCGGGCGACGTTCGCGGGCGTGGCGGCGAGCGCGCGCAACTGCCGCAGAAATTGCGCGATGCGGCGGCGCAGTTGCTGGCGGGCCGCCTGCATGTGCCGTTCGATGGCGGACATCGCCTCGTCGCTGACGTTGGCGGCGGGGACCATCGGCATCTGCAGGGCGTACGGGAGTTGCGCGTCGAGCCGCGCCCGGATGCCGAGCGCTTCCTGTTCGAGCAGACGCAGCGCGTCGTGGCACGGGTTCATCGCGTTCGAGCCTCGCGGTTCAGTACGCCACGCGGCGCGGGCTCAGATAGAGGATGATGGCGCGCCCGTTGCGCGAACGCCGCCATTGGCCGCCCTGGGGAATCCCGACGGCCTGCGTATGCGTGCCGCAGCTCGGACACGGCGCGCTCGCGACGGGCGCAGCGCCGTCGTAGGCGGGTGCGCCCGTGCCACCGTCGTAATACGCGCCGGACGCCATGCGCGCGACGGGATAGCGGCGGGCCGGCGCGCCGAAGATCGGCAGCGGCGCCTGACGCGCGGCCGCGATGCCATTGCGCGAGATCGCGCGCATTGCGGGCAGCAGCCCCGGCGCGACCTGGCGTGCGGCACGCAGGAACGCGATGCGCGCGGCGCGGGCGGGCGGCATCTGCTGCGGCATCGCCGTGAGATGATGAGTCGCATGCTGACCGATGCGTACGAGGCGGCGCGCGACTTCGAATTCGCGGTCCTCGTTGCTGAGGCCTTCGAGTTCGAGGCCGAGCGCGCTGCCCGCCATGCTCGCGAGCTTGCCGCCGATCAGACCGCCCGCGCCGGGCACGACGAAGTTGCCGAGCGCGCTGCCGACGATAGGCAGGGCAGACTTCGCGGCGGAGCGCAGGATGCCGCCGAGCGCTTTCCCAGCCGATGATTTCGCGAAGCTGGTTGCCGCGCGCCCGACGGATTTGATCAGCCCGCCGAGGAATTGCTCCATCTCCTGTTCGTTGCTGACGGCGAGCAGTTCGGCGGCGAGTTCCATCTCCTGCATTTCGCCCGAGACTTCGGTTTCGAATTCGTTCTCGAACTCGCTTTCGCCGACTTCGAATTCGCTTTCGAACTCGTTTTCGTTCTCGAATTCCTGAGCCATTTCCCCTGCCGCTTCGGCCGACAGTTCCTGCTCAAACTCGTTATAGCCGGGGCCCCATCCGGTGGGCCGGGAACTTCCGATATCGTGCATTTTGTCGCTCCTTTGCGCTGGTTGGCGAGACTCGAAGCTCGCACGCAGCCCTATTTGCAGGGGCCGTGCCAGTTTGAAGGGAGCCGCGAAAGCCTTGCCCCGCAAGGGTTTCAGCGATGAGCGCAAGGAGCGCGGGCGAATGGCGCTTCGTTTCGCGCGGGCAGGATGGGGTTGCGGCGCGAAGGGCGCTTCGCAGGGCGGGGGGATTGGAACTGCTGGGGGAGTTGTTTCAGGGCCCGGAACGTTCGCGTCCCGGGCCCGCCTCGTGTCAGGCTAGTGCCACTTCGCGCTCTTGTGACGATTGCGGCCGATGACGTCCCACAGTTTCTTCGCCTGCTTCTGGACCGACCTGGCGTGCTCCTCGTGGTGAGGCTCCGCGTCTCCGGCTTGCGTGACCGTGGCGCCCCGCTTCGAGCGCTTGAATATCTCGGCGAATCTCATCGCAACCTCCTTCTGCGGCAGGGACACCGCGAGAATAGTGTACGCCGGTTGGGTAGCTGGAGCGTCGTTCAGATCCCATACACCCGTGCTGTATTGTCATGAAACAACCGCAAGCGGTCCTCGACCGGATACCCCCGCACGATCTGCTTGAAACCATCGAAGATATCGGTCATGCGATCCACCACGCCATCCACCGGATAGTTGCTCGCGAACGAGCAACGCTGCGTGCCGAACACATCGATCGCGCCGCGCACGACCGGCCCGTTTGCCTCCACGCTCCAGCGCGCGCCGGGAATGCAGATTCCTGAAATCTTCAGGTGCACATTGGGTTCCCGCGCGACCTGTTCGAGCGCCCTGCGCCACGCGCTCAAGCCTTCTTCCGATCGATCCGCAGGCAGCCCGCCATGATTGATGACGATCTGCGTAGAAGGAAAATCACGCGCCAGTTCCGCGGCCTCGTTGAAATGCCACCAGAAAACCTGCAACTCGAAAAGCAGGCCGTGCGCGTGCAGCTTCGCGTAACCGTCACGCCATTTCGGATCGCGCATCGATCCCGGCGCCACGAAGCTATCCGTGTGCTCGGTGCGCGCCACGGCGGCCGGCTTGTGCCGAATGCCTTTGACCAGCGGATGACGGCCATAGACGCCGACGACCTCATCCACGTCTTCACGATCGAGCCACGCCTGGCCGCTCATCGCGTGCGGAAAGCCGTGTTCGCGTCGCAGCGATTCCACCCAGCGTAGCTCACCCAGCGGATCGGCCGGATTCCATTCGCCTTCGATGAGCACCGTCTTCACGATCCTGTGATGCCCCGCCGCGCGCAAGTAATCGTCGGGCAAAAAGCTGCGACGAATGCTGTCGTAATTGCCGTAGCGGAAGTTCTTCACCGGCTTGTCCGCGAGCCACGGAAAATAATTGCGCTCGACATCGAAGAAATGCTGATGCGCGTCCGCGATGGGCAAATCATCGTCCGCGCCGGTTTCGAGGAAGCGGCGGCGAAGTTCCATAACATCTGACATGGGCGATATCCCTAAACCTTCATGCGATAAAACCGCAGCGCGTTGCGGTAGAAAATCTTTTCCGATGCGTCACGTCCGAGCGGTCCGAGCATCGTTCTCATGCTGTCGACGAGCGCGTCGTAACTCACCCTCAATCCCGCGACGGGAAAGTTGCTCGCGAACATGCAACGATCGACGCCGAAGATCGAGACCGCATCGAGGACGATCCGGCGATTGTCGTCGTAGTTCCAGGGCGCATCTTTCAGGCCGAATTCCGAGAGCTTCACGAACACGTTCGGCTGTCTCGCGAGCCGTTCCATGCCGCGTCGCCAGCGCGCGAGACCTTCATCGCTCCGGTCCCACGGAAAGCCCGTGTGATTCAACGCGATCGGCGTGTTCGGGAAAGCGCTCGCCACGTCGGCGGCATCGGCGAGATGCCAGGGCGGCACGCGCAAGTCCCACGAGAAACCGAACTTGTCGAGCAACGCAAAGCCTCGCAGCCACGCCGGGTCCCGCATCGTGCCGCGCCGATCGTCGAGCGGCGCATCAGGACGAGGCGACGTCACCGGCTTGGAACGAATGCCGCGCACGAGCGGATACGCGGCGTGTTGCGCGAGAATCTCCTCGGTGTCGGGCTGATCGAACCACGCATGCGCGATCACGGCGTTCGGAAAGCCGGCCCTGTCATGCACTTCGTGGAGCCAGCGCGTCTCGGCGACCTGTTCATCGCGCGCACGTTCCGCTTCGATATGCACCGTGCCGATCACTGGTTGCGCGCTCACCGCCGCGAGATAATCCTTGGCAAGAAAGTCGCGGCAGATGCCGCGGTAATCGCCGAGGAAGAATGCGTCGTGATAGTCGTCCTGCAACCACGGATAACGGCCCGTCGAAAGATCCCAGAGATGATGATGCGCATCGATGATCGGAATCTGGTCCGGCCCAATGTCTTTCATGTGCATAAGATCGGTCGATCAATGGTCCGGGAGAAAGCCGGTCGACACCCACGGCACTGCGACGAGCACGAGCAGCGCAACCGCGAGCGCTCCGAGATACGGCCACACGCGTTTCATCGCGCCGTCCGGATCGACCTTCGCAATCGCGCAGGCCGCATAGAAGCCCACGCCGAAGGGCGGCGCGAACAGCCCGAGGCCCATCGCGAAGATGGCGACCATCGCGTAGTGGACGTCGTTGATGCCGAGCGAGCGCGCCACCGGAAACAGCAGCGGGCCGAACAGCACGATCGCGGGAATGCCTTCGAGGAAGCTGCCGAGCAACACGAACGCCAGCGCCGATATCAACAGGAAGCCCATCGAACCGCCGGGCGCCGTCGACATCAACAGCGCAAGCTCGCGTGAGAAGCCCGACTGCGTCAAGGCCCAGGCCATCGCGGTCGCGCAGCCGATGATGATCAGAATCGCCCCCGACAGCGAAGCCGTGCCGACGATGATCGGATAGAGCCGGTTCCACTTGAACGAGCGATAGAAGATCAGACCGACGACGAACGTATACGCGACGCCGACCGAAGCGACTTCGGTTGCGGTGGCGATCCCTTCGACGACCGCCGCGCGAATCACGAACGGCAGCGCCAGCGCGGGCAGCGCGAACAGAAACGCGCGGCCGACTTCACGCGGCTTCGCGCGCGCGACTTCCTTCAGCTCGCGTTTGCGGTTCTTCATCCAGATGACGGCGATCATCGCGAGCGCGCCCACGACCGCCGGCATGAAGCCGCCCGTGAACAACGCGGAGATCGATACGCCCGTCACCGAGCCGATGGTGATCAGCACGAGACTCGGCGGAATGGTCTCCGACATCGCGCCCGATGCGCTCAGCATCGCGACGAGTTCGTTTTCATCCTCGCCGCGCTTCTTCATCTCGGGAAAGAGCGCCGGCGCGACGGCGGCCATATCTGCGGCCTTGGACCCCGAAATGCCGCTGACGAGATAGATCGCGCCGATCAGCACGTACGAGAGCCCGCCCTTGAAATGCCCGATCAGCGACGCGAGAAAGCGGATCATCGCCTGCGCCATGCCCATCGCCTCGATGAGCGCGCCGAGAAACACGAACAGCGGAATCGCGAGCAGGATCAGACTCGACATGCCTTCGTCGATGCGGCCCATCACGACGAGCATGGGCGTGAGCGTTACGGTGCTCAGATACGCGACGGTCGACAGGCCGAACGCCACCATGATCGGCACACCGATGACCACCATGAACACGACGGCCACGACGAAGAAGATCACGAGGTTCCAGTTGCCCAGCGCGGTCATCGCGACCTTGAAGGTCATCAGCGCGGCCGCGACGCCGCCGACCGCGAGCGCCGAGATCACGAAGTGCAACGCACGCGCCTGCTCCATGAGACGCGCGACGGAAATCGCGAGCATCAGCGTGAGACCGACCGCGAGCGCCGCGACGCGATAGCCGTTGGAGATTTCCAGCGCCGCGCTCGTGATCGCCCATTCTTCCGACACGTACTCCCATGCCGGCGATAGCAGCATCATGATGAACGCGATGACGATCACCGCGCCGAAGGTATCGACGAACGCGCGCCTCGCGGGTTGCAGATGCGCGATGAACGTCGTGAGCCTCATGTGTTCGTTGCGGCGCAACGCGATCACCGTGCCCAGCATCGCGAGCCAGATGAAGAGCAGTGTCGCGAGCTCGTCGCCCCAGATCAGCGGATCGTGCAGCACGTATCGACAGAACACGTTGGCGAACAGCAGCACAACTTCGGCCACGACCAGTGCCGCGGCGCAGAGTTCGGTCGACCAGCGGATGCAGGCATCGAGAATGTGGCCCGCTCTTGCAACCGGCCCTAGCGGCTTGCTCGCGCTCGCCACAGGCATGGCTCCCAAAGAAACGTCAGTGCTCATGATCCGCTCCTTGCTCACGAAAGCTGCCCGGAATACTTCTCTAGCAGCGTCCACGCCGCATCGCCGTATTTCTTCTTCCACTCGGCGTAGAAGCCCTTTTGCTGCAGGTCGGTGCGGAACGCCTGCTGGTCGACCTTGTTGAACGTGACGCCCTTGGACGTGAGCATCGGTTCGAGACTCTGGTTGAGGCGGATGACTTCCTCGCGTTGCTTCATCGCCGCTTCGTTGATGTTGCGCGCGACGACGTCCTGCACGTCTTTCGGCAGTTTCGGCCAGGTCTTGCCGCTCGCGAGCAGCCAGAAGCCGTTCCAGATATGCCCCGTCAGCGAGCAATACTTCTGTACCTCGTAGAAGCGCGCCGACTGCACCACGACGAGCGGATTCTCCTGGCCTTCGACGACTTTCGTCTGCAGCGCGGAGTACGTCTCGTTGATGCTGATGCCGGTGGGCGCCGCGCCGAAGGTCTTGAACATCGAAGTCCATAGCGGGCTGACCAGCACGCGGATCTTGAAGCCCTTGAGGTCGGCGGGCGTCCTGATGGGCCGCGTCGAACTCGTGATCTGCCGGAAGCCGTTGTTCCACACCTTGTCCATCGCGATGAGGCCGGTCTTCGCCGCTTCGGCGCGCACGTGCCGGCCGAGATCGCCGTCCATCGCGGCCCACACGGCGTCGTAGTCCTTGAAGGCGAAGGGCACGCTCTCGATCGACGCAACCGGTACGAGCGTCGAAAGAATCGCGCCGGGCAGCGGAATGAAATCGACGCCGCCCGCGCGGACCTGCGAAAGCATGTCGGTGTCGCCGCCCATCTGCGCGTTCGCGAAGACCTGAAGATCGACGCGGCCGTTCGTCTCCTTTTTGATCGCGGCGGAGGCCTCGCGCATGTGCGCGTTGAGCGGATGACTGTCCGGCAGGCTGCTCGCGTATTTGAGGACGATGGGCGCGGCCTGCGCGAATGCGCGCGTCGGCAGGCTCACGCCCGTCGCCGTGGCGGCTACGGCCAGTCCCGCCGTCGTCAGGAAATCCCGACGCGTGATGATTCGACTCATGTTTGTCTCCTGAACTCTGTCATGCGCGATGGCTCGCGTCTGTTATTGCGCCAAGGCCACGATTGCCTTCTCTTCGATCAGCCGATCGACTTGCGCCGCCGAATAGCCCGATTCCCTCAACACTTCTCTCGTGTGCTGGCCGAGCAGCGGCGCGGGACGGCTTCCGGAACGCTTCGCATCGGAGAAGTGAATCGGCAGGCCGAGGCCTCGGACCTTGCCGGCCAGCGGATGATCGGTCTCGACGACCATCTCGCGCGCGATCGTCTGCGGATGCGCGAGCGCCGCGGCGATATCGAGCACCGGGCCCGCGGGCAGACCGATGCGGTCGAACTGCGCCATCCATTCGTCCGTGCTTCGGCGCACCAGCAGTTCATTGAGGATCGCAACGAGCGCCTCGCGATGCTGGAGCCGCAGCGCGTTCGTCGTGAAGCGTGGGTCGCTCGCGAGTTCCGGCGCATCGAGCACGTCGAGCAGCCGTTCGTAGTTGCTCTGATTGGCCGCGCCGATGTTGATCCAGCCATCGCTCGTCTTGAAGACCTGATACGGCGCGCTCGTCGAATTGGCGGACCCCATCTTGGGCAGAATGGTGCCGTCCGCGAGATAGCTCGCCGCTGGCCAGAACATCTGCTGCAGGCCCGCTTCGAAGAGCGATGTGTCGACCATCTGCCCGCGCCCGGTGCGCAGCTTCTGCGCGTACGCTGCCGCGATGCCGAGCGCCGCGAGAATGCCCGAGTTGATGTCGGCCACGGGCGAACCAGCCTTGACGGGCTCGCGTCCCTCTTCGCCCGTCATGCTCATCATGCCGCTCATGCCTTGCGCAATGAGGTCGAAACCGCCCTTCTCGCCGAACGGACCCGTACGGCCGAAACCCGAAATCGCGCAGTAGATCAGCCCCGGATTGAGTTCCTTGAGCGTGTCGTAGCCCAGGCCGAACTTTTCCATCGTTCCGGCGCGATAGTTTTCGGTGACGACATCCGCGTCCGCCAACAGGCGCTTCAATACTTCGCGGCCGCCTTCGCTCTTCAGATTGAGCCCGATGCCGCGCTTGTTGCGATTGACGATCATGAACGACGCGGATTCGCCGCTCGGCAGAATCGGCGAGAAGCGGCGCGAATCGTCGCCGTCGGGCACTTTCTCGACCTTGACCACATCCGCGCCCATATCGGCGAGCATCATGCCGCACACCGGGCCGGACATGATGTGCGCGAGTTCAACCACTTTCATTCCACTCAGCGGACCCATTTCACTTTCCCTTGAAGACTGGCTTCTGTTTTGCGTTGAATGCTTGCGCGCCGATGCGAAAGTCCTCGGTGTCGAAGCAATCGAAGGCCGATTCGATATCGGCGGCGGATAGTGCGGGCGAACGCGTCAGCGTGTTCGCAGCTTGCTTGTGCCAGCGCGCGACGAGCGGCGCGCCGCGCGCAATGCGCCGCGCGGTGGCGATGGCTTCTTCCTCGACGGCGTCGTCGGCGACCACGCGCGATGTCAGCCCTTTCGCGAGCGCTTCTTGTGCATTGAAGATGCGTCCTTCGAGCACGATCTCCATCGCGACCGGACGGCCCGCGAGACGAATCAGCGCACCGAGTTCGGCGCAGGACATCGTGAGGCCGAGTTGTCCGACGGGCGCACCGAAGCGGCTCGATTCGCCGCAGATGCGGATATCGCAGAGCGACGCGATCTCGAGCCCGCCGCCGACGCATACGCCGTGAATCATCGCGACGACGGGATGGCGGCAACGCTCGATCGCCTCCATTGCGGCTGTCGTGATTTCGGCATACGCACGCGCCTGCTCGCGATTCGAACGAAGCGTGGCGAACTCGCCGATATCCGCCCCCGCCGCGAACGCTTTCGATCCGGCGCCGCGCAGCACGACGCATCGAACGCCGTCATCGTCCGACAGTTCGTTCATCGCCGCGCCGAGATCGCGCCACATCGAGAGCGTGAGCGCGTTCATCTTCGCGGGGTTGTCGAGCGAAACGACGGCGATATCGCCGTCCCGCTCGATGGTCAGCATGTCTCCCATGTCTTCCTCAGGTCAGAACGATGCTTCGAGCATCGCGTGATAGTCGCCGTCCGATGCATCGCGCGGATTGGTCTTGTGGCTGTGATCCTTCAACGCGCCCTTCACGATGTCGGGGAACATCTCGCGCGTGACGCCCACATCTGAAAGCGTCGTGGGCAGACCGAGGCGGCTCGTCATCTCCCTGATCGATGGCCCGACGTGCGCGGGATTCTCCAGTCCCATCGCCTGCGCGAGGCGCGCGAGCTTGCCCTCTTCCTGAACCGTCGGCGCATCCTGATTGAACGCGATCACGGCGGGCAGAAAGATCGCGTTGAGCGTGCCGTGATGCAGACGCGGATTGATGCCGCCCAGCGAATGACTCAGGCTGTGCACGCATCCCAGCCCCTTCTGGAACGCGAGCGCGCCCTGCATCGATGCGCTCATCATGTTCATGCGCGCAACCTTGTCGTCGGGATGCGCCGTCGCGCGCTCGATGTGACGCCACGCGCGCCACAGGCCGTCGAGTGCGATGCCGTCCGCCGCGGGGTTGAACGCGGGCGCCATGAACGTCTCGATGCAATGCGCGATCGCGTCCATGCCGGTCGCGGCCGTCATCGTCGCAGGCAATTTCAGCGTGAGTTCGGGATCGCAGATCGCGGACTTCGGCACCACGAAGGGCGATATCACGCCGACCTTTCTGCCATCGTCGAGAATCAGGATCGCGCCGCGTCCGACTTCGCTGCCGGTGCCGGCGGTCGTCGGAATCGCGATGACGGGCGCGGTCGCCGACGTGATGAGCGTCGCGCCGCCTTCGATCACGGCGAAGCTCTGCAACGGGCCATCGTGCGTCGCGCATACGGCGACGCCTTTCGCGAGATCGATCGACGAGCCGCCGCCCACCGCGATGATTCCGTCGCATCGCCGATCGACGAACACAGCGACCGCCTCGCGTACCGCCGCTTCGTTCGGATTGGGCGGCGTGCCGTCATAGACCGGCGCGTCGTGATCCGCGCCCAGCGCGGACAGCACCTTGTCGACGATGCCGGCCGCCTTGATGCCGCGATCCGTCACGATCAGCGGACGGCGGATGCCGACGCGTTCGCACTCGCTCTTCAGAAGCCGCAAGGCGCCGAACTCGAACTGTATCTGCGTGATGTAATTGATGAGGGCCATGTTGATCGACAGTTATAGGTACATGAAAACCCGAATAGAAGGAACCCTTATCGACGCGGGTTAACGTTAGGCCTGAAGCTTTGTACGATGCGGGTTTGATGGGGCAGTATAGGCAGCGGCCGAAACGGCCGGAATTGACAATAATGAATACGGGTATAACTATTTCTCAACTCGCGTCATGACTCCCTCCCTCAACTCGATCATTTCCAGGCTGCATCTAAAGCAGTTGCGCCTGCTCATCGCGCTGGCCGATCATGGCTCGCTGCTCAGTGCGGCCAAGCAGGTTTCACTCACCCAGCCGGGCGCGAGCAAGGCGTTGCACGAAATCGAAACGACCTTCGGGACGGCGCTTTTCAACCGGACGAGCCGCGGGCTCGAACCGAACGACATCGGGCATTGCGTGATTCGCTATGCGCGGCTCATTCATACCGATGTCGCGCATTTGCGGGAGGAAATCGTCGGCATCATGCGAGGACATGGCGGACGTGTGTCGGTGGGCGTCATCATGGGCGCGGTGCCGCGCGTGATCGAAGCGATTTCGTCGCTCGTCACGAAGCATCCGGAGATGTCGGTGGAGATCGTCGAAGATACGAGCGCCGCGTTGCTGAGTCTCATCGACGCGGGACGGCTCGATCTCGCCGTGTGCCGCACGACCATCAGCCAGACGCCGTTTCTTTATGACAGCGTCAATTTGCAGGACGAGACGCTTGCCGTCATCGCGAACCTGAGCCATCCGTTTCAGAACGCGCGCAGGCTGCATTTAAAGGATCTCGCGGATGTGCGCTGGGTCGTCTATCGCGCCAACATGCCGATGCGCATGCTGCTCGAACGCGAATTCCGCGAGGCCGAAATCCGCTTTCCTCGACATCTCGTCGAGACGACGTCGGCCTTTGCCACGCTTTCCCTATTGCAAAGCAATCCGACTTTCGTCGCGCTCGTTTCCATCGATGTCGCGGAGTTTTTCACGCGGCACGGCATGACCGGAATGCTGCCGCTCAGGCTTTCATCGAAGAGCGAACCCTATGAACTGGTCACGCGACGAGGCGCGCCGATATCCGCGGGCGCACGTCTGCTCATGGAGGAACTGCTCGCAGAGCACGATCAGGCGGAAGGCGTATCGTGAGTCATGAGCGCGGGTTATAACCCTAGTCGCAACTCTCAGTATTCCGTCGCGAACGTCTTGTCTACACTCCGCCGCAGCCGAATCGACTCGGCAACGACATCAACGGAGACAGCTTCATGGACGAGACTTATCTGCGCAGGCACTTCTTCAGGAACATCGCGGCGCTGTCGGCCGGCGCACTCGCGGCATCCATCATTCCGGGTGGCGTGTCGGCGCAAACGCAATCGCCGGCGGAGTGCGAAGCGGGCGTGATCGCCGCTGGCGGCCCCGACGTGCAACGCAGATACATCAGGACGCCTACCGGTTATTTCATGGTGCTACGCATGGGCGACAACGTCTTCGAACATCTGACGACGTTCGCGCTGGCCGAGAACATTCCCGCCGTATCGGTCACGGGCATCGGCTTCGGGCATCCGACGTTCGGCTTCTGGAACGCGGCGAAAAAGGACTTCGATGCAAAGACCTTTCGCAATGTCGAGATGGGCAGTCTCGCCGGTTCGGTCGCGTGGAAGGAAGGCAAGCCATCCATTCATATTCACGGCATCGCGGGCGACAGTAACTTCAATGCGTACGGCGGCCATCTGCTGAATCTCGAAGTGGGCACCGGCTCGATGGAACTCACGCTCGTCGTTCATCAGAAGCGGCTCGAGCGCGCGGTCGATCCGTGCATCGGCGCCAATGTGCTGGGCATCGGCTGACGTTTCACCGATGACCCGTCAGCGCGAACTCGGTGGTCTTCACGGCGTCTGCCAGGAAGTCGACGAACGACGCGATGCGCGCGGAGATCGCCGTGTTGCGATAGTAGACCGCGTTGATCGGCTGACGCACTTCCTGCGTGTGACGCGCGAGAATCTGCACGAGCCTGCCCTCGCGCCGATCGCGCAAGGTCATGAAATCCGACAGGCACACGATGCCCGCGCTTTCGAGCGCGAGATGCCGCAGCGTCTCGCCGCTCGATGAAGCGATGTTCGGCGTGATCCGATAAGGCTCGTTGTCCGGGCCTGACAGCGGCCAGACATTGAGCGACTCCGGTTGCGTGAAGCCGAGCAGCGAGTGATTCGCGAGTTCGTCCACGCGCTTCGGATGGCCATGCGCCTGAAGATAGTCGGGCGTGGCGAGCACGCGAATGCGGCTGCTGCCGATCGAACGGCTGTGCAGCGTCGAATCCTTCAGCCTGCCGATGCGGATCGCGACATCGGTGCGACGCTCCAGCAGATCGATCACGCCTTCGTTGCTGTTCAGCTCCAGTTCGACGTGCGGATAGCGCTCCCGATAACCCGCGACCAGCGGCACGATCACGTGCAGCATGAAAGGCGTCGCGGCATCGACACGCAATAATCCCGAAGGCCGCTGGCGGCGCGCGGCGATCTGTTCCTCCGCGCTTTCGACCGCGTCGATGATCTCGCGCGCGTTCTGCAGAAAACTCTTGCCCTCCTCCGTCAGTTCCAGACGCCGCGTGGTCCTGCGCAATAACGTGGTCTGCAGTTTCTCTTCGAGTCGTCCGAGCGTGCGGCTCGCGCCCGAGACCGTCTGATCCAGTTGCTCGGCCGCCGCCGTGATGGAACCTGTGTCGACTACCGTCGCGAAGGTCTGAAGCTCGTCGAGTGTGACTTTCATCGTTGATTTAAATTCAAGAGTCTTTCTTTTATAGACCGGTTTTTGCGCAAAAGTAAAGTCGGCATACTGCGTTCATTCATCAACCGGAGAACGCATCCCATGAACCAGATTCCCGCTTTCGGTCTCGGCACCTTTCGCCTGAAAGACCAGATCGTCATGGATTCCGTGCGCAACGGCCTCGAACTCGGTTATGGCGCGATCGATACCGCACAGATCTATGGCAATGAAGCCGAAGTGGGCGCAGCGATCGCCGCGTCGGGCGTGCCCCGCTCCGACATCTTTCTGACGACGAAAATCTGGACCGACAACTACGCGCGCAACAAGCTCGTGCCGAGCCTGAAAGACAGTCTCACGAAGCTGCGTGTCGATGAGGTCGATCTCACGTTGATCCACTGGCCCGCGCCGAACAACGGCGTGCCGCTCGACGAATTCATGAGCGCGCTCGCCGAAGCGAAGACGCAAGGTCTCACGAAGCAGATCGGCATCTCCAACTTCAACATCGAATTGACGAAGCAGGCGATCGAAGTCGTCGGCCGCGAGCACATCGCGACCAATCAGATCGAACTGAGCCCGTATTTGCAGAATCGCAAGCTCGTCGAGTTTCTGCGCGGCCAGGGCATTCACGTCACGTCGTATATGACGCTCGCGTACGGCAAGGTGTTGAAGGACCCGGTCATCGGCGAAATCGCGAAGCGGCATCACGCGACGCCCGCACAAGTGGCGCTCGCCTGGGCGCTGCAGCTCGGGTATGCAGTGATTCCGTCGTCGACGAAGCGCGAAAATCTCGCGAGCAATCTGCTCTCGCAGCAACTGAGGCTGACCGCCGAAGACATGGCGCAGATCGCGGAACTCGAACGCGATGGCCGTGAAGTGAGCCCGGACGGTCTCGCGCCGGTGTGGGACTGAACAGAGGTTTAGGTCGAAGACGAACGCGATGCGCCTGCGATATCGGCGCGCGTGTTACCGGCAAGCAGCGCACGGGCCTCGTGACAGTAGCAGGCGGGCCCGTGCCGATGTGCAGGTGTGTTTGAGCTAGACGGTTAGTTGCAAGCGTACGTCCGCGTAGTGCATCCTACGTTGGGTTATTGACCCCTTCCCTTCGCGGATCGCGTCTTCTGGAACACGTAGCCGGAAAATCCGTCCCTCAGGTCCGGATACTTCTGAATCATGGCTTCGACGAGTTCGCCCGATGGATCGATGCCCAACCGGCGCAGCGTCAGCTTTCCGCCGGGGCTCGTCCTGTAGGTGCGTCGCCAATCGTCGCGCTGCCGTGGCGCTGCCGCTTCGTATTCTTCCCAGCCACGACGGACTTCATCGACGATCCGGTTCTGGGCGTTGACGTCCTGCACCGCCACCTGCAAGGCGAAACGCGTCTCCGACTGCTGTTTCGCCTCGGTTTCCCGTCGATCGGTCAACGCCAGGTCTTCCTGAATCTGCACCATCTGACGCTCGGCATCGGAGACTATCCATCCTTCCTTCAGGGCCTTCATGAAGAAGCCCGCGGGACTCTTCGACACCTTGCCCAGCTTCAGGCTGAACCGCGTGCGTTCGACCGCCTGCTCCAGACGTTGATCGGTGTAGGTTTCGCGGTCGGAGGCGATCTGATTGAATTGCGCGCTGGAGAGGCCGATTTCCTGCTTCAAGGTTTGATAGAGCGCCTGAGCGTGCTCGTGCGTATGGAGCAGGCGCTCGGCCATCTCCTTGCGCTCGACGCGAAAGCGCATCCGGCCGATTTTGCGGGAGCCCGGTTCGTTGCGTGTTTCGTACGACAGCGATAGATCGGAGACGTCGTTGATCTGGTCGACGGCAGGCGCGAGCCAGTCCCGTTTGAAATACTTGAACTCCTGCGCCTTCGCGCCCATCGTGCCTTGCCAGGCGCGGAGTTCGTCGAGGGTGAACCAGTCCGTCATGCCGTCGCCGGCGTAGGGAAGAAGATGGTCGTACATCACGCGCGCATAGCTGAGCGTGAACAGAGAGGTAATACGAAGGCTCAGCCAGTGAGACTTACCGGGGCCACGAATGATGCCGATCAAATCGGGAGGGACGCGGAACTGAAACCGGCCGCCCACGTACGAGATCCGGCCGATCAGTTGTACCGAGCCGAACGGCTTGGAGCCGTCGACATCCGCTTCGGCCGTGGCCTGAATCAGCGCCCTCTGCGCCTCGGTGATCACCTGTTCGAGGTGCGCGTTGTTCCGGCTCGAGTAGCGCATGAGCCACTTGAAGTAGTCGAGCTCGACGTCATAGAGGTCGTGTACCTTCTCCTCCTGCGCGACGATGAAGTACGCCGCGTCGATCAGGCGTCGAGCCGCCACACCAAGATCGACGATGCGGATCAGAACGTTCTTGCGCGAAAATCCGATATCCGTGCGAGCAGAATCGACGGGCAAGCCTTCCGCGTTTGCGTCGTCGAATAGCGCCAGCGCCAGTTGTCTGGACGTGGCTACCTGCCCTTCTGTCGTCATTCCTTCTCCTGAATCGGCGCCGTGGTTCGTGTTAACGAGCGGTACGGTACCGGGCACAAGGTGAGCTGTCAACACACATCACCTCACCTTGTCGGCGACGTGACACAAGAAACCTCACTCTGATTGGCGGCCATCACAAATTCCCTCACCACTGGCGCGTAAACATCTCACCCGCGACGGTAATACACCTCACTTCTACGTGGTAAACGGATCACCTTGACGCTCAATCAACAGCACCACGAACACAATATGCTTCACTCTGCGTCGCTAAGCTGTTGATTTTTCGATGGTTACGGTTGCGCTGTTAGTGGTTGTCGGTTTTATTCTTTAAGTAAACGAACAAACCGGCGTACAGAATCAAATCGGGAGAAGATTGAAGGCGGGGAGACTTAAGGCGAGCTTGAATCGCGCTGTTCCGAACTCACGACCAGCGTCGTTTGGTGAGGTGAATTGTGATCGCGTCGGACTAACGCTACATATTCGCGCCTTGAAGCATCCTGACGGTGAGGTTTTTTGTGTTGCGCCAGAATTGGGGCGCATGCTGCACTGCACACCTCGAGCACCGGATTCGCCCATGCTTGCGTCGAAACAACTCAAAGCGCACCGCGCAAGCCTCAGATAAATAAGCGGTTTTCCGCCGTTCACCCTCAATACGCAAATTTTGGTTGGATAGCCATGGCTTTCCGTCGCGCCCGCGCGTATTCTACGGTTCGGCACTGAGTTTAACCAAAACCGTAGAAAGAGCGGCGAGCGTGGAGAAAACGCCTCACCGTCGACATTACAGGAAGCATCAGAATGAATTTGAGCGAACTGCCAGGGATTAATCGAAGGGTGAAACTCTCCAATCTGGGAGAGTTCGCCGAACGTTTGTCGGTGATGACAAATGAACTTCGCGATCAAATCCTCGCACCCAGACCGCGGAAGACCGCGCCCCTCTTTACGATAGGCGAACTATCGGAGATGTGCGGGATCGACCGTCAGAAAATCAACTATCTGGCGACCAAGGAAGGCAGCGAGTTGCCGCCGGGCGAAACGCACGGCACCGGTCGCGCGCGCATATTTTCCTTGAAGGATGCCCGTGCCTGGGTGCAACAGGTATCCGATATCTATCAGACACCGCTCGTCACCGGTACGCGTGAGCACCGGGGACGCGTCTTGATCACGGCAAACTTCAAGGGCGGCTCGTGCAAGACGACGACATCGATGTGTATCGGTCAGGGGTTGAGTCTGCGTGGCCGAAAGGTTCTCATGATCGATCTCGATCCACAAGCATCACTGTCGGAACTATGTGGTTTGTACGCGGAGAAGGATGTGACCTGGGAGGACACTGTCCTGCCGTTCATTTACGATCCGGAAATTGAAGGAGGCCTTTCTTCCAAGGTGCAGACTACGTACTGGGACGGACTCGACGTTATCCCGGCACACAACTATCTGCACGATGCCGAATTTCATCTTCCTACCGCACAAAAGACCCACGCCAATTTCGAGTTCTGGTCCGTACTGCGCAAGGGTATCGAGCCGCTGCGCGCGCAGTATGACTACATCATTCTCGATACCGCGCCGTCGCTCTCTTATATGACGCTCAACGGGCTGATGGCTGCCGACTCAATGGTGATGCCGCTCGTGCCCGAGAGCCTCGACTTCATTTCTTCGGTGTCGTTCTGGTCGCTGTTCGCGGAAGTGGCGAATGGTTTCGTCGAGCACGAGGTCGACAAGACGTACGACTTCATTTCGGTCCTGCTCTCCAGAGTGGATTACGGGACGACGTCGTCAGCGCCGGTCGTGCGCTCCTGGTCGCAACGCGCTTACGGTGACTGGTTGCACACGACCGAAATCCCGGCCAGCTCCGTAATGAGCAACGGCGCGTTGGCTTTCTCGACAGTATTCGACTTGTCACGCGCGGAAACGGTGGCGAAAACTTTGGCGCGAGTAAAGCAGCCGATGGTGGATTACTGCAAATGGATCGATGACCAGTATGTCGCCCAATGGAGGGCCGGACAATGAGCAGCCTTCGTGACCGCATGATGAGCAAGACCGCCGAAGTTCGTGCGGCAAAGGACATCCAGATCGATCCGCAACAGGAAAAGTCCGCCAGTCCGCGCACCGCGCCAGGGATGGCGGCCGCATTGGCGGCTGCACAGCAGCGCATCGTGCATCTCGAGAAGGCAGGTTCCTCGTCGGAAGCGTCGGTTTCGGAGATCGTTCCGAATCCCTGGCAGCCTCGGCAGGTTTTCAACGACGCGAAGCTTGCGCAACTCGCAGAATCGATTCGCGAGGCGGGACTGGTTCAGCCTATCGTTGTGCGCCGCGTGGGGACGGGATACCAGATCGTGGCGGGCGAGCGGCGTTGGCGCGCGCACAAGATGATCGGGAAAGATTCGATCAAGGTTTTAGTGGTCGAACTCTCTGACGAAGAGATGGCGATGCTGGCGCTAGTGGAAAACGTAGCGCGGGAAGATTTGTGCGACTACGAGATTTCGCGCTCGATTCGGCGGACTGAAAAGGAATTCCCGAATCGGAAGCGCATGGCCGAGGCTTTGGGGATCTCGCGGTCGGAGCTTTATCGATATTTGTCGTTCGGAGAGTTGCCCGAGTTTGTCGTTCAGGATCTGGATGTACAACCGCGTTTGCTAGGTGCGACGGCCGCGGAGGGCGTGGTGTCGGTTTTGCGTGGAAGGGATGGCGCGGCGCGCGAGATCGCCAAGGGCGTCTGGGCGAAAGTCGTAGCCGGCGATCTGGATCAGTCGAAATTGGGGAAGGCGATCAAGCAGGCTTTGGATGTTGCCGGCAAGCCCGTCGCGAGCGTGAGCGATCGAAGCATCGACAAGATTTTCGCGGATGGATCTCAAGCCGGGTCGATCACGAAGGATTCGGCGGGGCTCACCGTGAAAATCAAGGCGGGCGTGTTGACGGCGGAAAACGAAAGACGGATTCGAGAGTTGGTTGCGCAGTTGTTTGCGGACAATGGTTGACGCTCGACTTGCGCATCGGGCAAGTTAGATGCGTGACTGAGTCCCGGTGAAGTGTCCCGACTTGGGACACGACGCCGTCGGAAAGAGAGCAAAGGCCGGTTCGACAAATGGATTGTAGAGTGTCCCGACTTGGGACACTTGGTGTGCAACAAAGGTGAGGCGGATTCAATGCAGGTGTAGGAAGATGCTCGGCGCCTGCCATTAAAAAATGATCGTTCTACGCGAGCGCCTTTACGATAACCGGCAAGGGTCGGCACGCGACCCGTCCTCACCGAATAAGTGAAAGTGTCCCGACTTGGGACACCATTTCCGGGCAGGAATTTCATAGTCAGCCCGATCCGCGGGACCTCCTCTGTGGAAATGGCGCGTCGGTTCCCCACGCCAAAGCCGAAATACCTAAACATCTGCTTGTTCTGATATATGGCGCCGGGCTGCGTGAGATAACACGAGCTGACCAAACGCACACGGTCACGATGCAAATGTTGTCCCCTCTGCGAAGCCCGCGCCTGGAAACGAGCCCGCTTGCATCTCGATCCGCGCCGATCTGGGAACTAGTCATTTCGCGACGGCTTCGCTCCTTTGTCCTCAACTGGGACGTTCCTCCTAGCACTATGGTTTGATCTTTAAGACGTGATAACGCAAGAGCCCGAAACTCGTCGGATGGCGCGCTACGGCAGGGTTGCTTTTCCCGTGGCAAGGCGCGCTCGAAAGTAGCGTGATTACGAGCTGCGCAAAGGAAGATGGCTTCCCGCTGGAATCGCGCAGATGACAAGCGTCGACAGGATCAGTACGAAGCGTCGGTCTTAGCGTTGTCCAGCCCACCCTTATCGCACGCCCGGAACCTGGAAGACTCGCAGAATCAATGGATAACGGGGTGGCTCTAAATTGCGCGGCGGCCGGTGCTGGCACCTCGCGCCATCGAGGGAGCCACGCAAGACCATGCGCGCTACGCCTCAAGTAACAGCGGTCCGATATCCTGCCGTGAAACAATCAGTGCAAAAGTCGTGGCAGGCTCAAACCCGCCAGCACCAAGGCTCCCAGACGCTTGACGCCCGAATCTCGAACGAATGTTTCACGGCAAATCGGCACGTCGCACTGAACAAGGTCCGATCTACCGCTTAAAATGCCCGCAAGGACGTCGGATCGAACCTCCGTAACAAGCCGAACGCCTTCTGTAGCATTCGATACGATTCCCTGACTTACGCGTGCGCGGCCACGCGCGAAGCTTCAAGTTACGTCGAAGACGTATCGCCCGCTAAGCGAATTTCGTGCGAACGTATGAATGAACGCGCGTCGCGCATAACGATCGCGGAACATAAAAGGGCGCGGCGAATGGCGCAATTGCAATCGCAATTCGCACTCCACCAGCAGCACCGACCGAGCGAACATCGCCTGGTCGCAGCACACAATAAATAAGGATTCCGTATTAATCGACGTACCCTCGCACGCGTCAATCAGACCCCGCCACGCGACATTCCGACTGATACCACCGATCGACCTGACGCTGCGCCGCCTGGAGATCATCCGGATAGTACGGGTCATAGAACCTCGACGGGTCATACCCGGCTGCCCTCAGCGCTGCCAATTCACTCCGATTGCGCTCGGGTGTGGGCGGAGCGTTGCTCCTCAGCGCGGTGAGGTCGCGGCATTGCGTCTCGCTCAAATGCCTACCGTTCGCCGACATGCCGCCTGTCGCGCAACCGGCGAGCGAGATCATTAACGCGGACCAGATCGGCCAGATTTTCCGTGAGTTCTTCATATATGTCTCTCGTTCGCCAGCCCGGCAACGAGCGCAGCGGGCGCTGCGCTCCGAAGACACCATTTTCCACCGTGCCGACGAGAGAGACCAACCTGCAAAAAACGCGCACGCTTTACTTCGCGACCTGTTCGCGCCACCGGTAAGCCTGCCGCCATCCGAGCAGACGTTTGAGCTTCTCGTTGCTCAGCAGCGTTTCGAACTCGCCCAGTTGCTTCTTCACCGGCACGCCAGGATAGAACCGCTCGACCAGCGTCGCCGTCGGTTGATCGGACGATACATCGTCGGCAGCGACGTTCATCACCTGAAAGCCCAAACCATCCTTCTCGATCGCAAGCCGGCACGCCGTCGCCAGATCGCGACCGTCGATGTAGCTCCACGCGATGCGCTTCCTCAGCGCTGGATCCTTAAGCCAGACCGGAAACTTCTGATAATCGACCGGATCGAGCACGTTGCCGATGCGAAAGCAGTAAATATCCGCACCCGTACGCGCGTGAAACGCCTTGGCCGTCACCTCGTTGATGACTTTCGATGTTGCGTAACTGTCCATCGGATCGACGGGATAATCCTCGTCGAGCGGAAAATACTGCGGGTCGCGATGCCGGTGCGCGAACACGACGCCGTACGTCGTTTCGCTCGACGCCAGGATCACCTTTCTGATGCCGAGCTTCGACGCCGCATCGAGGATGTTGTACGTGCCCATCACGTTGATGCGGAAAACCTCGTTATCCGTCGTGACGAGAATGCGCGGAATCGCCGCGAAATGCACGATGGCGTCGATCGGCTTCGGCTCGATGTCGTCGTCGAATTCCCTGGCCGTGGTGCTCGACGCGAGCGCGTCGAACACCTGACCCGCATCGGTGATGTCGGTGATGAGCGTGCGGGCGGTGGCTTTGGCCATCGGCACGCGGTCGACATTGAGCACCTCATAGCCGTGCGCGACCAGATCCTCGACGACCCATTTCCCGGCCAGTCCGCTGCCGCCGGTCACAATCACTCGCTTCGTCATGCTGTGGCTCCTTTTGATGTAGTCCGCTTCAGACGTAAACCATCCTAGGGCCGTTCGCCGCGCGAAATCTGTGACGCGCGTCATAGCCACGCGTGTGTATCGATTCGGGTTCACCCCGATGCCCGACTATGACGCGCGTCACAGATTTCGCCGCGCGTGCGCTCATAAGATCGATGCCATCCTGAACAGGAGGACATCGGTGAGCGCAATTTCGTCGAAGAAGGAACCCGCGCAGCACGCCCGCGTCGCGGACGTCTTACGCGCGTGTCTGCGCATCCGCGAACTGAACGTGCTGTCGGTGTTGTTGCTCGTCGGCTTGCTCATCAGCCTGTTCTCGCCGTACTTCCTCACCACCAATAACCTGATGGGCGTGTTCCGCTCGTTCTCGCTCGTCGCGCTGATGTCGATCGGCATGATGCTCGTCATCATCACGGGCGGAATCGATCTGTCGGTCGGGTCGGTGATGGGCCTGTCGTCGCTGACTACCGCGCTCGCGTTTCAGCACGGCTTCGGCGCGTTCGCCGCGGTGTTGTGCGGGCTCTCGGTCGGGCTCGTCGTCGGCGCGTTCAATGGCGTCATGATTACGTGGATCCAGTTGCCGCCTTTCATCGCGACGCTGGGCACGCTCTCCATCGGGCGTGGGCTCATGTACATC
>NZ_FCOE02000009.1 GCF_001544915.2 Caballeronia pedi
TTGTCGAAGTCAAAGCAGCCAGCGAAGTGAGCGCCGCCTGTGTATTCAGCACATCGACGTTCGAATTCACCTTCGTGTTTGCGACGCGCGCGGTATCGCCGTCAACTGCCGTCGGCGGAGTGCCGAGGTTGACTTTCTGAAGAGTAGCCATCGAGATTTATGGTGCGAAGGTTTGATCGAACGTCGCCGTGATCGTGTAGACGTTTCCGTCACGCGTCGGCTCGCTCCACGTTTTGCAAACGAACAGCGCAGGCGCCGACCACAGAAGCGGAGTGAAACTAAACGACGTGGCGCCACCATGCGATCGCAAGAACGCGAGAATCGCGCTGATCGTTGCGGCGTCGTTCACAAACTGAAAGCTGAAGCTGGACGAGACGTTGTTCAGACCGTCAGCGACACGTTGTCCATACCCATCGCCGAATTGCGCCTCGCGAACTTTCGCGGTCGTGCTGCCTGACGAGCTCGCGACCGTCGGCTTCCAGATGAAGGTGTCAGCCATTACGCCACCCCGTTAGCCATCTTCCAGAGCGCGCCACCTTGACGACGCTCATTTACCACGACCGCGCGCACGGCGGCCGTGATCTTCTTCTGCAGATCGGCCGCGCCGGATTGATTTGCACTAGCGTCCGCGCCACCCTGCACGGTGACGGGCGCGTCGATATTGATGTCGCCGCGGCGCGCGCTCGATGCGCTGGCAGCCGCGCCGACAAATCCGCCGCTTGCGAATCGCGCCGCGCCATTCACGTGACGCCCTTCATTCGCTGCGTCGAGTGCGCCCACGCCGATGCGCCGCACCGCGTCCGCACTCATGACGTATTCCCCGTTCGACAGCCACGCTGGAATCGAATCAGAGGTCGCCGTTCCCGCTCCGGTCACATGGCCGCCGGCCGCGAGGTGGAAGGGCGTGGCCGTGACCGATCCCGAATAGCTAGACGCAGTCGCATCCGCGAGCGTGCTTGTGCCGGACAGTCCCAGACCCGCCGACGTCGATCCAGCCGCAAAGTACGAACCGATGGCACTCGCAGCAAAATTGAACAGGCCCGAGATCGCCGCGCGCGCCTGCATCCGCGCGATGTCAGCAATGACGCTCGTCGCGAGACTCTTGAAGTCGAGTTTGCCGGTCGTGACGAAGCTGGCGAACGCGTCTTCCATGCCTCGGAATGCGTCCTGGAACGTCGAGGCCGTCGACGCGGCGACATTTGCAGCGTCATCGGAATAGTCCGCAAGCGCGCGCCGCGCGCCGGTCGTCCAATCGGCGTTCGCTTCGCGGATGTCAGCGGAGGATTTCTGCGCGATTGCGACGGACTTGGCGTAATAGTCCTGCGTGGCTGCGAGTTCGTCGTCGTACTGCTGCTGACCGATCCGATTCTCGGTGCGCTGCTTCGCCAGATCGGCAACCTTCCGGTCATAGTCCTGACGGATGGCAAGCAGGCGCTCGAAGTCCGCGCGGTCGTTGCTGCCCATGCTAAGCCCCGCGAGTTGCGAAGCAGCCGCCGCTTGCTGCGTGGCAAGTTGCTGCTGCAGCGCATCCGTATAGACCTTCAGGTCTGCCGTCCGCTTTGCCGCGAGCTTCGCCGAATCGTCGGTGAATTGCTGGTCGTTCGCTTTGATCTTGTCCTGCGTCGATTTGACCTCGCCCGCATATTTCTCGATCGCCGACTTCTGCTTCTTGCCCTGCGCAATCTCGACCTGCTGCTGTTCAATCTTCAGCTCGTCCTGCAGCGCGTCCGCTCGCACCTTGTGCATTTGCGCGAGCGCATCTTCCTGCGTGATCACGCCCTGATCCTGAAGGCTCTTGATGTGTTCGAGCGAGGCCTTTAGCTTCGTCTCGATGTCCTTTTGCTGCTGATCCAGCGATGCGAGCTGCGCATTGATCGCATTTTGGGCCGCCGCGGAAGCAGCGCTCGCAGCAGCCTTCGATCCATTGCGGCTCTGATATTGCTTCTCGATTTCGGCGAGATTGCCCGCGTGCCGCTTCTCTGCAGCCACATAATCTGCGGCAGTCTTATCGAGATCCTTCGTCGCCGCCGCGAAATCCGCGTTTTCCTTCTTGATCGCCAGATTGCGCTGCTCGAGCGGCGTCGCGAACTTCGTGTCGTTCAGGTATTTGTTGACGGCGACCGCCGCGTCGCCAGAGGCCGCGCGCTTCGCCGCAGCATCGGCAGCGGCTTTCTGCGCCGCCTGCACCTTCTGCAATGCAGCGACTTGCGCATTCGCCGCATCGAGTTCCTGCTGCGCGGACATCGTATTGCCAAATGGCATCGCCTGCGCCTGCGCGAGACTGCGCTGCGCCTTCGCCTGCCGCTCGATGGCAGCCGTCAGCTGGTCCGCATTCGACGTGGCAACGCCGATTTGACTTATGTGATTGATCGTGTCGATCACGTCGGCCTTCAGCAGCTGCCACGCCTTCTGAATAACGCCGATGTTCTCCTGCGCGTGCTGCTTGAACTGCTCGTGCGCCTGGTCCATCCCCTGCAGAACGGCCTTATAGGCGGACGCGGTGTCACCCGTCTTGATGTAGTTCTCGATGACGTCGACCTGTGCCGCCGAGAACGTGTGGTATTGGCTCTGCAGATCCTCAAGCGCCTTCTGCGGCTCCTTCGCAAACTTGATCAGTTCCTCAGCCGCCTTGTCTGCAGCCATGCCGGTGTCTTCGGCGAATTCCGCCGTGACTTTCGTCGCGAGCGAGAGTTGATCGGCCGCGATCTGCCCGCTCGAAACCAGCGCCGTCATCGCGGCTTGGACGGTCGTGATTTGCGTGCCCGTACCGGCGATGCCGCGCGACATCTCGCCCAACTCGTCCGTCGTCAGACCGAGATAGCCGTTCGTGATTTGCGATGCGTGCGCGAGCGCGCTCATCGACGTCGCGCCCTTCGCCACCTCGTACACGAAGCCGCCAATGGCCGCGGCGACCGCGCCGATGCCGATGCCGAGCGGACTCATCACCATCGAGAGCGCATCGGTTCGCTCCGCAAGCACCAACAGCGAGCCGCCGAAGTTGTTCCACGCGCCGGTCGCGGCCTCGTGCGCAAGCACAGCGAGCTCGCGCCGCGCCGACACGGAATTCAGACTGAACTCGTGAACTGCTTTGCCAGCGCTGGACGAGGCTGCGGACGCAGCTTGGATCTGCTGGATATATCCGGAAGCGGCATCCGAGACGCCAAGCTGCGCGGCCCGCATTTCCAGCAACTGCGCGCGCGTCTTGCCGGCCGCCGCCGCCTCCTGCGCCAACGAATCGATGAAACGCTTCGTGGCATTGATCATGCGCGAGTTAACGGCGACACCGTTGTCGCGCGCTTCATCGACAGCCTTCTGCGCCGCCGTCTGACGCGCGGACGCCTGCTCTACGGACGCGGTATAGGCCTGCCAGCTCGAACGCGCCTTCTGCAGCCCAGAGGTAACGCCTTCTGAGTTGACGCTGAGTTCGTATCGAGTTTCGTTAGCCAAGTTTCGCCTCTGCGAGCTTTTTGTCGATTGCTTCGATCACTGCATAGTCCCGTGCCATCTTCGTCGCGTCGACGGCCGGACGGAAGAATGGTCGTGCGGCCATCTTCGACGTTCCGTATTCCACGAAGCGCAGGTAATAGGCTTCCGACGCCCACGTGACCACGTATGTCGCCTGGCTCCCCGGCACCGATTTCTCTGGCAGATACGCAGCGAGCAGCGAGTCACGGCCGAAGCCGATAGGAAACTTCTTCGTGCCCTGATGCCGCTCGATCCAGCCGACAGGCACGCGCCGCTTCGCTTCCTCGAGAAGAACGCTCGCTGCCGCGGCGCCCGCCGTTCGGATCGCCGACTCGCCCAGCGCATCGTCCATGCGCCGAAGCAAGTCCGGGAAACCGTCCGGATTCGATATTTCAAGCAGCTTTGGCATTTCGGGAACGTCCGAAGATAGACGCGCGCATTAGGTTCGATTGCGCAACAGGGTCGTCGAGCAGGACGGGCTCGGGCTCTTCGCGCTTCATCAGGCCGCCAATCCACGGAATAACATCGGATGGGCCCAATGGCTCCGGACGCTTCCTGGTGTCACGATTGACGTTGTATGTCGCGGCAGCGATCACGCCAGCGCGAAGATCTTCCATCTGCGTACCGAACGGCTCGATCTGGTGATAGGCGAGCCATTCAGTAAATTCCGCGCTATCGACTTCCGCCTGACAGCGCGCGACCGACATGCCTAACTCGCGGGCGAGTCGGAACCAGAAGAGCCGCTCGGGGCGGCTTCGGAGTTTTTTTCTGCATCCTCCGTCGCTTTCACGCCAAGTCCATTGAGACGCATTGCGACTCTGGCGAGGCGCGAGACCACGTCCGCGCTGCGTTGCTGCAGCAGAGGAATATCATCTTCCGTAAAAAGCGGCTGATCGTCATCGCCAACGACCGTCGCAACGATGAGGGTGCCCTCGAAGAAGCTCACCGCGCGCGGCGCGTCGCTGTTCGTCTTCTGGAACGCGTCACGCGCGAGGCCGGTCATCACGGTCACCTTCACCTGGCCGCCCCATTCAGGCACTTCGACGACCTCGCTCTTGAGGTCGTTGGTCGCAAAGATCTGGCTGCGATTCAGCATGGCTTAGGTCCCCGCCGGCACGTCGGTGACCGGGCCCGAGATCGTGAGCGCGACGGTCGAAGTGATGACTGCATCCGTGCCGCCCGCGATCGGGAACGACTTGACGAATCCATCGAACGTCGAAGCCGTGCCGTCGGGATATTCGAGCTTGAACGACTCTTTGCTCGATGCCTTCTGCGCGCTTTTCAGTGCGAGCTGGCCGGGGTCGGTCATGTCGACGTTCACATCGATCGAAAACGAGCCGTTGTCGATCAGACCGAGGCGCTTTTCTTTCGCCGTCGAGTCGAGGTCGGTGACGTCGATTTCGCTCGCGCTGCCGTCGAAGCCACTGTACGACTTGACGTTCTTGACCTTCGTCCAGGTCGGTTGAGCAGCGCCGTCCGCAGCGGTGTTCACATAGAACTTGCTGCCTTGGGCGCTCATTGCGGTGCTGGGCATGGATTACTCCTTGTACCAAATGGAAAAGTCTTGCTGACTGCCGTAAAGCTTCGTGTCGTCCTCGTAGACGTCCACTGGAGCGCCGATTGGCACACCGCGAACAGGCTCAGCAGTCAGCGCAGCACGAACCTGTTGATTGATCGATTCCGCCTCGCCGGCAGTCGTCGCCCACACGACGACCTGCACACGGCGGTTCTGCAACGCATCTGCGCCGTCAAAAGTGGTTTCGTCGACACCACCAGCGCCCTGATAAACGATGTACGGGCGCGCCGTGCCCGCAGGCGCGACGCTCGGATAAACACGGCCGCTCGCGAGCGACTTCAAAGCCGCATAGACGATCGCCTTTGCGCTAGCCATCTTGTGCCTGACCTTGCTGCGGACACTGCATGTCGACGTCGAACTCCACGATCACGATGCTCATCGTCGTGAACTGGCGCGGATCAACGGAAATCTTCACGTCGGATACGCCAGCGATATGTCGACCATCAGGAAGAACGAGTCGCTTCCCGTCGCCATCTTCGACAAGGCGCAGGCGAACACTCTCTTTCTTCCCAGCGAACGGCGCGCGCGCGACGATGCTAGCCATTGTTGTTTCCTGTGGTGCACGGCAGATCGACGTACTCGCGCCCTGCCAGATCCGGCAGCGGCGCACCGATGTTGAACACGACGCCGTCGACGACCGCGCGCATGCCGTTGGTGACGTCCGTGCGATAACGGATGCGAATGCTCGCCAACGCTGTGCCGACATCAGCATCTGACGTGAGCGTTTCCTTGCCGGTGAGCATTCGGACGTTGCCCCATACCGTCGCGACTTCCGCCCAGCCCTCGATCGGCTGCCCGAGATCGTCGAATCCGCCGCCGTTGCGCTCGATGCGCACGCGCCGGTTGAGATCGCCCGCGCGCATCAAACGCCGAGCCCCGCGCGATAGGGAAACAGCAGTTGCTTCGAACCCGTCGGTAGTTCCATGACGCTCGACGACGTGCCGACGACGACATCCTCGCGGAACGCGTAAAGCTTGCCCAGAATGAGCAAGATCGCCGCGCGCACGGCGTCGTTCACCACGATCGGATCGTCGCCAGCGGTGTCGGCGAGGACTGCCGCTGCCATATCCTCAGTCGTCGCGTAAATCTTGCGGTCGAGATAGTCGGATGCCGACTGAATCGCTGCGCCGATGTACAACGCGATGAGATCGTCCGCGACGCCGGCATCCTCGCGCAGATGCGCGAGCGCCTGCTCCGTCGTGATGATGGGCGTCGGATCAGCCATTTACTTGGCCGCCTTGCTCTTGTTTTCAGGTTCCGGCGCCTTCTTGTTGCTCGGCACCAACGCCGCCTTCTCTTCCGCCGCGCCCTCGGTTTTCACCAGGCCAGCTTTTTCGAGGTCCGCGATCACTTCCGGCGTCTCGTGCACGTCATCGCCCTTGCGATAGTTCTTGCCATGCATGAAACCGGTCGTCGCCTTCGCTTTCACCTTGCTCATGTCCGTCTCCAAAAAGAAAACCGCCTCCGGAGAGGCGGTTCTCAGTTTTTACGCAGCCGACGCGCGGCCGATTACGACACCAGACCGAAGTCGCCCTTGGTGAATGCTTGCGGACGATAGACCGCCAAGCCGAGACGCTCTTCAGCCCGGATGGTGACCATGTTTTTCGTAAAGTTGTCGGCATCTTCCGTCGACACCATCACGTTGGCGTCTTCACGATCGAACACCTGCGCGCCGAGCTTGAACGCGCCGACGAGGAACGCATCGACGTCCATCGCTTGCGTGTTTACGACCGGACGGCCCCAAAGCGTCGGGCCGGCGATCGATTGCGGATTTGCGAACAAATACGCGCCATCGGTCGTCTTCGTCAGCTCGATGCGGGTCCAGTCCGTCGGGTTCAGAACGATGCCGGTGGCCGGAAGTTC
Organism: Caballeronia pedi; assembly: GCF_001544915.2. Classification (GTDB taxonomy): domain Bacteria; phylum Pseudomonadota; class Gammaproteobacteria; order Burkholderiales; family Burkholderiaceae; genus Caballeronia; species Caballeronia pedi. The sequence goes on from NZ_FCOE02000009.1 coordinate 6,905, forward strand.
TGCGAGTTCCGACTGCAGAAGCGCGAGGCGCAGCATGTCGATACTGGTCGCGTCAGCAAGCGCGAACGGAGCAGCGTAAGGCGTGGCCTGCGTGTAGATGCCGTTCAAATTGCCGCCAGTGCCGGAGCCCTTGAGCAGTTGCAGCTCTTCGACATAAGCGAGGCCGTAACGCAGGCGGCCGTCGATGTACGAAGCGAGCATCGCCGCATCGTCGAGAATTTGCTTCGACGCCTTGACGAAGTGCGCGATCGTCGCAACCGACGTCTGTTGCAGGTCGAACTTCATCGTGGATTCGGCCTTGGCGGCACCTTCCGTCGCCTGGATTGCAGCGTTGTTCGTGAAGCCGGTTTCACGAACGTATTCGATGGCATTCGACGTCGTACGGCCCGGCGTCAACAGGTCGCGCACGGTCATGCGGCGTTCCGGCGGAGCGATGATGCCCTGCACGCGCTGCGTTTCGACCAGCGCGCCGGCCGAACCGTCCGCGTTCGTGGTGAGGCTGGTGATGGCTTTCAAAGCCATGCGCGCTTTGCCTTCACGAGCGGCCATGACCGCCTTGATGGCGTCATTCTCCACGACCAGTTGGCCAAGCGACTTCGCCTGCTCGCCGCCTTCGCTACCACGACGCGCGAGCTTCTGCTCCGCTTCGTTCAGACGCGCCTGCAGTTCGCCCTGCTTGATCAGCAGTTCGTCGACGGCCTTTTTCGTCTCGGCGCTGACATCGCCGGCGTTTTTTGCTTCCTTCAACGCGAGCTCGCCCGACTTCTTGACTTCGTCGCCAATGCGCTTGAGTTCGGCAGTCACCTGCTCCATGACCTGCTCGGGATTGTCGCCGCCACCCGATCCACCGTTCTTGCGACGGAAGCCCTCCGCCGCCGCGATGGAACCGACGCCCGCGAGCGTCCACACATGGTCGCCGATTGCGCCCAGAATGTCGCCGTGCTGCAGCGCGTGCTGCACGACGATCGATGCGGCGTGAGCATCGACCGCGAAGACCATCGCGAGCAGAACGCTCGCCGCCATGAAAACCTTGCCCAGAATAGTGCGTTGCATGTTGAGTTTCCTCAGAAAGAGAGAGATTTGAGGCTGTCCAGCAGCCGATTGCCTACATCGTTCGCCTCGCTGCCAGACTCACTCTGGAGCAGGTGCTTCAGCCCGCGGTTGGCGATCACCGCAGACTGCGACTTCGAGAAGCCTGCCTCACGCAGGAACCGCTCGAACTCTGAAAGGGATGGCATGCCACCGTGCGCGATGACTGACTTCACCGCCTCGATTCGAGCGTCTGAATTCGCCGGGTTCGTCACGATGCTGATTTCGACCAAGTCGAGTTCGTTCAGCGTGCGCACACCGGTTTTTTCGTTGTAGCTGGCGTTGATCACGTAGTAGCCGATGGAGAGGCCGGTGATCGCCTTGGCCTTCATGCCGCGATACGCGATCTTCGCGTTCGGCGCATCGTCTAGCCATAGATCGCCGTCGCCGAACAGACCGTGATCGTCCTCTTTCAGACCGGACCACGAGCCGATCGGTGTATAGCTGTCGTGTTGCCAGAGAATCGGAAGCGCGCGACCGCTCGATTTCAGTTCGGCGAGGCTCTTATCGAACGCGCCCGGCGCGACGATCTCACCATAGCTGTCGACGTTGCCGAAAACCGAGCCGTATCCGGAGAATTGGCCTTCGTCGTTCACTGCTTTCACGTCGAGATCGAACGCGCGGACCTTATAGCCGCCCTTTCCGTTCTTGCGATTCATTTTTGTTCCTCGATGAGCCAGTTTTTCAGCGCGTCTTGTGCGCTGGCGGCGGCAGACTGCTCGCCGAGCTTGTCGATCGGCAGAAGCGCCGATTGGACCGTCAGAACGGCTGCATTACCGCCCATCGGCGGCAAGTTTTCCTTCACGCGGCACTCGTCGCGCGTCATGAGGCCGTTTTGCGTCATCGTCGAGTAAAAAGATGCGCGCCCGGTACTGTCAGCGCGCAAAAGACCCTCGACTGAAAACTCGGCGTAGTACTGCTTGCGTTCCGTGGTCGTCAAACAGCCCTTTTTCACGGTCTGCTCGATCCGTGTGAGCCACGGACGCAGTGCGAACGACAGGAAACCGAGCACCTGCTGCTCAAGCCCGGTTCCCCAGCTGGTCGATTTCTCGCTGTGGCCCACCATGAACGGCGGCACGCGGAACCAGCGGCAGATCTCTTCGACGTTGAAAGACTTCGTTTCGAGCAGCTGCACGTCACCCGGATTCATGGTGATGGCCTGATACTTCATGCCGGCCTCAAGCACCATCGTCTTTCCGGCCTGCATTGCGCCGCCGAACTGCTCGGTCAGACTCGTGCGAATCTCGTTGCGCTTCTCTTTCGGAAGCACCTGGTCGGTCGACAGCACGCCAGACGGGCGCAGACCATTCCGGAACACGCTGCTGCTCGTCTTGTTGGCCGCCGTGGCGTTGCCGAGCACCTCGCGCGCATACGAAATCACCGACAGTCCCATGAACCCGTCGAGACTGAAGCCGCGAAAGTGCAAAACATCGTCTTCCGATAGCGTCACGGTCGTGCCGTCGAGATCCTGATACTTGTACTGCAGCGCGCCGTTGCTCAGCCGCTTCACTTCCGTGCGCTGCGGCAGCATCGGTTCAAGGCCGATGATCACGTTGGCAGAGCGCAACTTGCGCGCGTAGCCATTGCCCCATAGCAACATGCTTGCGACGATCACTTCCCAGAACTCGACGGCGGTGTTTTCCGCGTTCGGCTGGCTGTGAAGGATGTCGTAGAGCTGGTGCGTCGTCGCGAGCGTGCGAGTGCCGTCCGATGCCTTCTTGTAGAGATTCATCGGCAGCGTCGCGATCGTCTCCGCGATCAATCGCACGCACGCCCATGCCGCCGACAACTGAAGCGCCGAATCGACCGTGACAGTCTCGCCGCTCGACGAATTCATGCCGCCCCATGCGGCCCAGAACGAGCCGTCCGTCAACGAAATGGGCACGCCAAGCCACTTCAGAACGCTCGCCTTGAAGCGTCCTGGCGACTTTTGCTTGTCCTGTTTCATACGATGATGGGGTTCTCGAAGAAATCGTTGATGCCCGCGAGGCTCTCAGGATTGAGTGCCATCAGCGAAATCGCATCGAATGTCGCCATCAAAGGGTCGATTTTTCCCGTCCCCGAGGCCTGTTTTGTGATGTTCACGGCGTTGCCGACCGGCACGATGCGCGCATTTCCGACGCACCACGCCATCAAAGTCTGTCCGCCGTGAATCAGCACGCCTTCAGCGAGCTTCCGCTCTGCGGTTTTGATCGCGCCAGACAGTTTCCAGCCTTGCGAGATGCCGATTACCTTGTCTTGCGGCACTTCGGCCTCGACAAGCGCGTCGAGCACCCCGCCTATGCCGGCCGGATCCGCGCCAACACGATCAAGAAGCCCCGCGCGCTCGATGCTCGCGACAATGTCGGCGACGTCGGTTACGTCGTCGCCAATCTGCGCCACTACCGTCAGGTCGCCTTCCTTCTCGAAGTCGTGCAAACGCGACGCGATCTCTTTGCGCCGCTCGAAGACTGACGGATGCGCCCATGCATGCGTCCACAGCAGCCAACGGCGCGTCTCGCGCTCGCGACCGATGACGGCGAGGCCCAGCAAATCGTCCAGGCCGCCGCCGTCGATGCCGACGTCGATTACTTCGCTACGTTCGATGAGCTGCTCAAGCGAGATGCGCGGCGCGCGCGCGGCGCTTTCCCAGAAATCCGCACCCGCCCAGCGATCGCTGCGCAGCGCGAGGCCGATTTCGACGTTCGCATGCTTCGCGAGGAAGCCGCGAAACGACTCTTCGCTCTCGGTTTTTGCCTTCGCAAACTCGCGTTTCAGGAACGCTTCGTCGACGGAAAACCCAAGATTCGGGTTCACCATCGCGAGGTTTTCCGCCAGCAGGTGCTCTTTGCGCGCCACCATCTCCGGCGGATGCTCGAAGATGACGGGCACGAAGCACTTGTCGAGCACCTTGCCGTCGCGCACGTCGCGCGCGTACTGCAACTTCTGCTTGAACACGCCCGCCGGCGGATCGTCGGACTGCGTCGTCAAGTAAATGACGAACCCTTCCGGGCGCGACGCCAGGCCGCCGATCGCTTCGCGCAGCATGTTCTCGGCGTTCGGCTGCTTGCCGAACAACCACACCTCATCGACCAACGTGCCGACGCTCTTCTTGCCGCCGACCGTGTTCGAATCGGCCGCCACCACCTTCAGCGTCGCGCCGCTCGTGCGGTGCGTGATCGTCTTGATGTGCGTCTGCACCTGGAACAGGTCGTCGAGCTCCGGCTCGTGCTTGACCATGTCGCGGCTCGGCGCGAACGAGTTGTTCGCCACCTCGATTGTCGGCGCCAAGATCGCGTATTCGGCCGACATGCGCCAGTTCAGGATCATCGCCGTCATCATGATCCCGGCTGCCAGCGTCGACTTGCTGTTCTTCTTCGGGATGCACACAAACCACTCGGTGATCAACCGTCGGCCGCTCTCCGCGTCGTATGCACCGAAGATCGATGCGACTAGATCGAAGACCCAAGGCGCGCACGACTCGCCGAACGTCGGGCTGCCCGGCGCGTCGACGATCTTCAGTTCCTTGAACACCGCGAGCGCCTGCTCGGCCTGCTCGGGAAATATCGGCGGCGGAATGATCGACCGCCCCGTCTTGAGCCGCTCGGCCCAATCGGGACATGCCGTCGACCATTCCATCAATCAATTGGCCCAGACGTTTTCGCCGCCGGCTGCCAGATAGCCGCTCTTGATCGTGTCGCGCACGTTCGGCAGGCTCTCGCGGAGCGCCCTCACATGCAACGAATCAGGCATAGGCATGCTCAATGCCGTAATCAGGTTATCGAGCGTATCGATTGCCTCGGCGATTTCGTCCATGGTCATTTCCGGTTGTTGACGATCAGCTTCGGCGCAGCGAGAGATGCGAACTTACTCGCGGCCTTCTCGGCAGCCTGCGTCTTCGCATCCTTCTTGCCGCCCTCGCCGAGCTTCTGGTGCATGAAAGGCATGAGGACCTGCGCGGCCGTCACGCGCAGACGCGGCTCCGTGCGGCCGTCGTTCATCGCGGCCAGCAGAAACGCCTTCGGATCCGAAAAGCGCGTCATCGCGTTCAGGTCGAAGCCCGCCGCGCGCGCCGCGCTCGCCATGGCGTCTGCCGCGCTCACCGCGTCGCCATCCACGCCTTCGTCGGAATCTCCATCGGTCGGCAAAGGCGCTTTCGGTGACCGCGCGGCCTTCGCGCCTCCTTTTTTGCGATGGTCCGACAGGTACGCGGTGACGGCCGGGTCTTTAACAAGACGCGATCCGGCAGCCGATGCAGTTTTAACGCTGTAGCCTGCCTCGACAGCCGCGTCCTTATTGGACTTGCCGGTCAAAACAGCGTCGGCAAACAGCCGTTTTTTCGCTGTTAAAGCCATTAACAAATCCTTAAAAGGGCGATTTTTTCTGTCCGTGCGGGAACGGGCGGTCTAGAGCCGTTTTAGGCTCAGACTATTGGCCCACCCCTCCCTATCTATCGGTATATTTTACAATCTGCTGAAATTTTGAGCAGACCGGCAAAATATCTGCCGATTTCGTTTGTTTCACGCAACGTTTCACGAGATTTGCTGCTCGATCCGTTGCTTTTCGGCGCTGTGGTGCCGCGCGCACAGGCTCTGCCACCTGCTGCTGTCCCAGAAGACCTGCATGTCACCGCGGTGCGGATCGATGTGGTCAACGACCGATGCGTACGGCAGCGCAATGCGCCGCTCGGAGCACGCGAGGATGGTCGCCTCGATGCTCGTCGCCGTGATTCCAGCGTCACGCAAGCAGAAAGCACAAAAGGGATGCGCGGCAAGGAACGTCGCGCGTGCCTTCTGCCACTTGTACCCGTAGCCGCGCTGCGTGCTGCTCGTCTTATCCGTGCGCCATGAACCAGGCTGCATCGTTGCCACTCGTGCGGCTGCCTGTTGCAGGCGCGGCTTGAGCGTTTGCAGTTTCGGTCGATTCATTGCGCTGTAGAATCGTTGCGCCGGATCGGCCCGGCACATTCAAAGGAGAATCGCATGTCAATCGGCGGACCAGCCTTTCCAGTTCCCGACGTACTCAACTCAAATGGGCAGATCCAGCCATCGTCAGAAGCTGGCATGACGCTTCGAGACTACCTCGCTGCGCAGGCGCTGATCGGCTTGCTGAGCAGGCCGGTAGGGACTACCGTGATGCAGAATCCTCAGCAGCGGTTTGCGGAGACCGCCTATGCATATGCTGACGCGATGATTGCTGCGCGCGGCAAGTAAAAGCAAAAAGCCCGCACGGCGCAAACCGAGCGGGCTTTTCTTTGGGCGAGCGAACGCCCCACGCGCGAAATAGTACGATAAGACGGACGGGTTTACAACCCTTTCTTTACGCGATGCTGATCTCAAGCTGCTTGCCCAAAACGGACAAGGCCTCTGCGATCGTATCGATCTTGGTGGCGTGATTCAGCGTCATGATGCGGTTTACATCCTGTGGACGCGTACTAAGTCGGCGTGCGAGCTCCGACGGCGTGACACCCTGAGCGATCATCTCGTTAAGCAATAGGATCTTGGCCGAGACGCTGGCTGGCAGCGCGACCAGTTCCTCACCTTTCTTTGCTTTCGACGGAGACGGCACCGGGCGTTTGTCTTCGAAGTAGAAGTCCATCGCGGTAAGCAGCGCGTCGGCGGCCATTTCGCGCGCCTCATCGAGGGTATCGCCCTGCGTCAGCGCCTCCGGAATATCCCGAAACGAGACGACGAAGCCAGATCCTTCCGGCTCGAACAGTGCGGGGTAACGAAACATAGTGCACTCCATTGCATGAGAAACGGTGCGGAGAAAGCCCCTTCCGGGGCTCCCTCTCATTTCAGGTTGAGTTGCTTCAAAATCTTCTGCCTTAGACCTTCCCCGATTTCGTGGCCGGGATGCCTTGGCAGGGTGGTTTGTTTGCCGTTCAGGTAGACCTTCGTGTGATTCGAGCCTTCCTTGAAGATCGCGCCCTGTTCAGCGAGCCACCTCTTGAACTCACTCTGCTTCACCGCCTCTCCGTGTTGTTGAACATGAACCCATGTTAAACATTTTTGCTTAAATACGCAAGGAGTTTTTAAACGTTTTTGTTTATTTCAAGCGAGGCGAGCGTGTGCTCAGAAGCCCCTTCGCCACCAGTGCAGGACGCATCAATGCCTTCGCCTCAGCGTAGTCTTGATCCTGAGTCGCCGGGCTGCGCGGGTTTTGAAACACGACAGCGCCCGCGACGAAGTTGCGAACGGCGGTCATCACGGCGATGCGATGCGCGAGAGACAGCTTCTGAATGATCGGATCGACGATCTGCCCAGTCGCCGCGCGCAGTTGGTGATCGACCACGTCGTTGAGCTGGTCGTAATCCATCCATTGATTGCTGATCTTGAAGTCACGGCACGTCGCGTCCGCGCGGCCGTATCCGAGCGCCGGCTCATATGCCTGACTCCACTCGTACCACTCGGTCAGCACCGCATCGATCTCATCAGCGGCGATTGCGCTCGTCGTCATGTTCGTCCTCTTTCCGTATTGTTCGCAGCGATGTCCGTGGTTCTTGCCGTTGGCGCAGATGGTTTGCATGGAGCCGATAAATTCGTAGGTTCGTTCGTGTGGGCATCCCTTGCAGGTGCCGCCCTCCTTTGCGATCAGTTGCAGCAACGGATCGCGGAATGTGCGCGGCGCGCGCGGTGTCAATCGGACACCTCATAACCGAAGACCTCTGCAACGCGCAGCCGACATACCGCGACCATCAGCGATTCATCCACGAAGACTCCGTGGAAATCTGCGTTGAGTTGGGCTTCTGCGAGCCATTCGATCTTTCCGTCGTCGCGGAGTCGTGGGTACGTCACATAGCGCTGCCGCACGGCGATCGGTGCGACGATGTTCAGATTTCCGGATGGCTGGTATTCAACCGGGCCTAGGCTCGCTACATCGATTTGGCACCAGTCGGCCCCGCACGCATGCCGCACTTCGGGAAGCAGACCTTCGGCCTTCGCCACCCAATAGTCGAGCTGCGCGCCGGAGAGTTGAGCGACGTTCATCGACCAGCCTCCCATTGGAGATAGACAGAGAACAGGCAGCCCAGCAGTACAGGCCACACGAGTGCGAAGACAACGCCGGCGGCGTCCTGCGAGATGACGGCGCTCATGCCCATGCCCTCATTTCAATGCCGAGAGCCAGCTTGAACGCTTCAGGCAGGTTGACCTCGGCAGGCAGATCATTGTCAAGAGGAAGGCCGCTAACCGGGCGTAACCAGTCATCCGGAATATGCGGATCGGTGATAAAGCCGCTTCGAATCGTGCTGACAGGCTCGCGCGTTCGGCACACCCAGCACGGGCCGTACGTCGGATCCGCCTCAAGGTCACCGAGCACTTCGACGATCTTTCCGATGTGCCCCGGTGCCGTCGGCGCTTTTACGATCATTGCCAAATCACCCGGTTTGCAGTTCATCTACGCCACCTCTCTCACATCCATCTCGTTCATGCCGCTCGCGAGGAACGGCGCCAATGTCTTGGGGTTGTCGTCTACATACGCCCGAATGCGATACACGCCAGGCTCAATCCACGCATCGTCGAGAATCGGTATCCCTGCGCGCCGATCCTCGGGAATCCATGCATCAACCCAGACAAACGGTCGGTCTTTGCTCTGAAGCTTCGGAAGCGCCAGCCGATACACCGTCGTGACGAGCGGCCGCGTCAGCCGGAATGGCTCCATCGCGTACCGCTTCCCGTTGCGACCGCGCGGCGTGCGCCACACCGTTTCCGTCGGAATTCGAATCGAACACAACACCTTCTTCCTCCTTCAAACCCATCTTTCGCGCGCGCACTGGCATCCAGCGGTCATAGGCGCGGTCCCATGCAGCGAATTTCTCTTCTCGCGCCGCCGAGCCTTGGTCGATCCATGTGTGACATGCCCCGCATCCGGGAACGGTCTTCTCGTGCTTCGCTTTGATGCCCATGCCTTTGCCGTCTCGCGACTGGTTCGAATGGCACGGCACGACCGTCGCGCTGCCGATACACACGCCGAAGATGCGCAGATAGCAGGCTTCACCCGCGCACGCCGCCAGATACTTCGAGCCCTCTGCGACCGTCGGCTTCTTCACGCGGCGCTTCATCGCCGAGCGACGCAGCGACGCCGCGCGATCGGCGAGCGGCCAAGCGGTGCGCTTCATTGGAGCCTTGCGTTGGATCGGCGAGCGCTTCATTGGCCCCTCATCAAAGAGAAAACCGCCAGCGCCATCATGGCGGCCGCGCTCCACATGGCAACTCGAGGACTGCTCGCATGCGCGGTATAGATCGTTCCGAGAACCACGAAATAACGAGAGTCCTTCATTGGTCGCAGCCCTTGCCGACGACGTGCGAGTCACCCGGCGCCGTGAACTTCTGCCAGTGGATCCAGCCCTGCTCGGGGCAATGGAATCCCCAATGCCTATAGCGTGGACCGGTGACGAAGATCGTCCAGCACTCGCCGTGCGTCAGCTCAATGCGGTGCGCGAAGGTGCCGAACAGGCGCAGCTTCCACTGGCCGGCGGTGCGCTCGGTGCGCACGTTGATGCCGCCCGGCGCGATCGTGTGCTCGGTGTACGTGCCGCGCAGCAGGATCGACAGATTCGACCAAGGGTGATCGTGCAGCGCGCGGTCGTCGTCGCTGCGCATGAAGCGATGCAGGTAGACGTTGAAGAAGCGATTGCGCGGGATGACCCACCAGCGGAGCAAATACGGGTCGTCGTGGCCGCCGATGACGACATCGGGCGCGCGGCGCGTCATGCGCGAGATGATCCATTCGCGGAGCTTCATGCTGCTGCCCTCCCGATGCAGCACATCGCATGCATTCCGGCAACCAACGCTGCAAGGGCTGGCGGAACAGGCATCGCGACCTCGGGGCTGCGCTTATTCATCTCGGCAGACGAAGGAAACGATTTGCCAGACCAGCGGTACACAACCGGCGGCTGTCCGCCGATGGACGAGCGGCTCTTTCCGACTCGCTCGATGTATCCATGCGCCTCGAGCGCCACAAAGACGTTCTTCAGGATGTCGCGAGAGATCTGAAGGTCTTCGACGACGACGCGCAGCGTCGCGTGCCGGCGGCGTTTCAACGCTTCAAGCACCAGGCGCTGATTCAGCGGCATCGGCTTCGTGATTCGCTTCTTCGGCGCGCGCTTGCTCAGATCCTGCCGCTCATAGTTCTCGTTTCCTCGCATCTCTTTCTCCCCGATAGTCACGCTGCCTCCCTGAACGCATTACCTGCATCGATCCGACGGTGAACCTCCGAGAGTGCCGACAGCACGACAGCCTTGGTTACAACTCGCATTTGTTCGTCGTGGAGCGCAATCACCGCGCGAACGTCGTTCATGGCGTCGCCGTCGAAGCCCCAGCGCCCGCATTTGCGCGCTCGATCGCGAACTCGAACAGCGCCCGCGAGAGCCTTCTTTACCGTCTCGACGAGCTCGGAGCCGTATCCGCGCTCCGCCAGAACCAGCGAGATGTTCAACGCACAGACCACCGTCGACCAATGCTCTTCGGTCCCGCGCCCTTTCAGCATCTCGTCCAGAGCGACGTGATAGGCGATGCCGAGATCCGTCGTCTGCGCCTTGTCCATCGGCGTGCGACGCTCGAGAACGTCGATACCGATCGTGCGGTTGATTGCGCGCGGGCGGTACGCCTTGCGCGGTTTCTTGTTGCCTGCCATCAGATCTCCCTGATCGTGATGTTGTGCACCGCCAGCATTTGCTTACGCTTTTGCACGTAGGTGCGGTTCTTCCGTGTCGCAACGGACTTCACGTCCTCGACGACTTCCTTGCCTGCGTCGACGTCGAAATAGACGAAGTCGGCGACGTACTTCGATGCCCTTTCCCACTTGCCGTCGTCGCGCTTCTTGCGCTCGGTCAGGACGAAGGGAACCTGAAGGCGCAGATCGCGGATGCGGCCGGAGGCTTGTAACTGGATCAGGTGGAACCAGCGCGAGCGCTCCTTTTCGCTGTCGAATTTGATGCCGCCGTGCTCGCACTTCGTGTTGCGGTACTTCGGCGGCTTCTTGGACGCCTGCATGGGCGCGGCTGCAAACGGGTCGAGGGGGTCGTCCAACGCGCTCGACTGCGGCGGGTTTCCGTTCAGCTTGTAGATGGCACGCTGCGCGGCGGTCATCGTCGGGCGGATGTTTTCGTCGCGTACGCGCGCAGTGCCGACGTTCTTCGTTCCTTCCGCGACGTGCATCGGCCAGGGTGCGGAGCGCTTCGTCATCAGAAGTCCCCCATGCGCAGGCCATACACGTTCGGCGCGGCGTGGTCGTTTCGCTCGACCATCAGAAGCCCGGCCGCCTCAAGCTCGCGCACTGCTTTCCAAACGGTCATCAGCGAAACGCACATCTCGGCTGCTAGCTCCGGCGCGGTGATGGCGCATACGCCGTTGGTGCTCTCGGACCGGCGAGCCAGGGCCAGCAGCAAAAGCTTCTGGGATGGCTTGACCTTCTTCGCCCATACGAGATCGGTGAATGTCTTCACGCGTGCTCCTGCTTTTCGATTGCGGCCCGCACGCGCGCAGCGATCGCCGGTACCGGCTCTTCGTCGTCGAATGCGATGCCCATTTCCTTCGCCTTGGCCTTGATGCCGCTGGCGGACTTGTCCCAGTCTTCGGCGTGCACGCGCGTACCGTCCGGATTGCGCTTGATCGCCATGCGGCCGCGCACGTCGCCGTAGCCTTTCGGGCTGATGAGATAGTCGAAACCTGCATGCGGCGGCAGTTCGACCTTGTCGCGCACGGCCGGGAAATAGCGCTTCCACGCCTGCGGATCGGCCGCGAGCTTGCAGAGGAACGCGCGGATTGCGCCGGCACGCGCCTCAACGAATCCCGCCTCGTCTACGGTGCCAACTCGCTCCCCGAGCGCCTCGTTGAAGGCTCGGATCACGGCAAGTTCGTCGTCGCTGTACGCGCTCTGGATCTCGTCCATCCATCCGCCAGCGTTCAGCCATGAAGCGGCGTACGGGATGAACTGCGGGTTTGCCCACTGCTCCGAAGTCATGGCCTGCGTCAGACCGGCCATCAGGGCCGTCATCAGCTGCTCGTCCGGATTGAGCTTGGCGAAGGCTTTCTCAGCCTTGGCCTTCGATTTCTTACGCGGGTATGCCGTCCAGAAAATTTCAAAGCGTTCGCGAAGCGAGCGCGAAAGGTGTTCTTTTGGAGATGTCTTTTGGGTATGTGTTTTGGGTTTGTCTTTTGTGGTTCCGGATTCCAGAACCTTAGAGTTCTGACTTTCAGAACCTTCCGTTACGGATTCCATAACCGTATGGTTCTGGATTTCAGAACCCCAAGACGACAAAACGACGCGCACCTCAGACGACCACTTCGAATACACCTTGTTCAGGGACAACACGCGAGCGTGTCGCCCTTCGTCCGCCAGCAGCACGCGCATCTCGATCAGCTGCGAGACGGCGAGCGATGCTTGCGGCTTCTTCATGCCCGTGCGCGCCATGATCTGGCTGAGCGCGAGCTGGTCGGATTGCTTGTTGAAGCCGTACGTCATGCGCCAGACGGTCAGGATGACCTTGTACTGGTTCTGGCTGAACGGCGCGAGCGTGATCGCCTCGAGCAGTTCGTTGGCGATGCGCGTGTAGCCTTGCTCGAGTTGCGGCGAGCGGTACTCCGGCATGTGGATGACGTCGGCGAGTGCCATGGCGGTCTCAGTGAAGATCCGCGCCGCGCATCTTCTGCGCGATTTCGGTGAGGCCCTTGGCGGTCACGAGAACCTGCGTGGTGACCTTCTCGGAGCCGTCGTTGCGGTGCACGGTCGTGATCTTGTGCTCGAGCACACCGCGCTGCAGCTTGTCCTGATAGGCGGTCCACGTCGCGCCGCCGGGACGGCGATAGATCCAGCCGTTCGACTGCATCCACTCGAACACGCGCTTCGGCTGCTCCTGCAGGTTCTTCGCGGCATCCGTGATGCACATTGCACCGCCGGCAACGGCCAGGCGATTGAGCGCTTCGACCTTCGGCGCGGCTGCGGCAACTTCTTGCTTCAGACGATCGCGGTCCTCGGCCAGATCCGCGGCGAGGCGGAGCGCTTCCGACATGCTCTGCGGAATGGCGAACGCGGGCGCCGTGGCTTGCTGCTCAAGTTGTTGCCAACGATCGACGAGGCGCGCGGTGAATTCCGGCGAGAGCTGCGCGACGATCACGTAGCTGTCGCGCTTGCAGATGCGGTATTCGCTGACGACGCGCGGCCGACCTATCGAATCGGGAATTTGTACATCCGCCAATGGCGGTTGGACGATAACGCCGCGCGCGGCGAGACGTTCGATCGAACGCTTCACATCGTCGTGACGCGATTCGACCAATTCAGCAATTTCGCGGCTCGACATCGTCGGCGCGCCGGGCATCGTCAGATCGTTCATTGGTGACCTCAAAGGTCGTTGTCGTGACCGCACGGCAGCGAACCGTCCGCGCGTTGCTTGGCGCCGCAACCGATGCAGGTCTTCGCCTCTTCGGCTTCAACCTTCTCTTGGTGCTCGGCAGTGAGCGGGCCGTCAAAGAAACGACCCGTGGTGATCATGTCGGGGAAGGCGGCGAAAACGTGACCGGCGGACACCATCACGACACCTTCCGCAGTTCAGCGACTTGAACGCCGCTCTTCGAGATTTCCGCCTCGACAGCGCGCATGACCTGCTGCTTTTCGCGAATGTCGTGCGCGAGGCTGCTGTGCAGGCGCGGCAGTTCGCCCGGGTCGATGCCGTCGAGCAAATCGGCCGCATCGGATTCGGTCCGATGATTCGTGCGAACGATGACTTGCATGACGTGTTGAACGTTCAGATCCGCGCTGGACTTCTGGTGACGCGCTCGCGCCACGCAGTCGATCTGGCTCAGGATCTCGTTGAGCACGTCCACGCGCCTCTCCATCGGAAACGCCGCAAGGATCGAGTTCTCGAAGTTCGCCGGCATCAGGTTGTTGTCCTTCGACTCGTCGTCGAGCCAACGCCATATGCGATCTGCGTTCTTCTTCGCCGTCGTGAATGCGTCGCCACTGCTTTCGAACGTGATGCCGGTGACCGCTGCACCGCCGATTCGTTCGTGTGCATCGACGATCGCCATCGCCGCTGCCTCGCGGCTCCAGCCCTGCTCCTTGCGCCACGCGGCCACGTGGTCTCGGATGACTGCGATTCGGGTCTTGTGCGATTCGCTTCGCATGATTTTTCCTTTTTGGGTCCGTACCATGCTTTCAACAAAAGACGGACCAAAACAAAAAACGGGGTAAAACTAAAATGAAAAACGAGTGCAGCCTGGGAGACCACGGTGAGCTTAGTAGTCCTCAATCAGATCGAGTGAGCCGCATACTCAAACCGACAGAAGAAGGACACTCGCCGATTACTTCGCTGCTTTGGCTGGTCCTGCTGACTCCGCTTTCAGTTCGCGGATCTGCAGGACCGCTTTCTTTCGAACCTCATCGATATACGCCTCGGGGAAGTTCTTTGCGATCAACTCAAGGAGCATCGCTCGCACTTCCTTTTGCTCGGCAGCCGTAAGCGGAACCTCGGTCATGCAGCCTCCGCGTTGTGCTCGGTCGCCAATTCAGCGTGGAGCTTTACAAGGCTGTCTTTAGTGGTCGCTCGAACGTCCTTGCGACGGCCCGTCTCGATGTGGCTGATCGCGCCCTGCGACAAACCGCAACGCTCCGCAATTTCCTCCTGAGAAAGCCCTCGCTTTCGGATCGAAACGACGAGCTGTCGCGCGTCCATTTGTCTGCCCCATTTCAAGTAATAACAACGACAGATTAATACATATGTATTTGGATGTCAATACCAATGTAGTCGATGATTCGGGTACGCTCCAATACATGAGTAATATTGGTATTGGGAAGCGCCTGATTGAGGCCCGCGAAAAGCGCGGGTGGTCCCAGGACGAGCTCGCGGATAAGGCGGGCGTCAGCCAAGGCACGATCGGCCATCTTGAAAGCGGCAGGAACAAGAGTTCGACCAAGCTTCCACAGATCGCGGCCGCGCTAGGCGTAACCGTCGAATGGCTTACGGGGTCCGCCAAAGAGAGCGGGAAATCGGCCGCTAATCAGTCATTCGGCGCGCCCGGTCTGGCAGATAGAATTAAGTCAGTGCTGGAAACCGCCGGCGGGAACATTTCAGCCGTCGCGGCAGCGGCAGGCACGACTGAGGAAGTCGTAGCAGGTTGGTTGGCTGGAAAAACCGCGACGATAGGCGTCGACGAGGCCGTTGCCCTTCAGGAAAAGTACAGCATCAACTCAGTATGGTTGATGCTCGGCAAGGGGCAACGGACGACGGCTGTTCGTTATAACGATGAATGGAACCCTATTCCAGTAACTGGATGGCGGGGAATACCGGTAGTGGGCATGGCGCAATTGGGAGACGGTGGCTTTTGGGCTGACGTCGAATACCCCGTCGGACATGGTGACGGGTTCGTAGACGTGCCGACTAAGGACAAAGACGCATACGCCCTTCGGTGCAAGGGCGACTCGATGCGTCCTCGAATCAAGGATGGCGAGTTCGTCGTTATCGAGCCGAATCACGAGATCGAGCCCGGTGATGAGGTGTTGGTCAAGTCGAAAGACGGGCGCGTGATGGTGAAGGAGTTCCTTTACAAACGCGCCGGCCGCTGTCACTTGGCATCGGTCAACGAGACGCATGGAAGCCTTGCGTTCGCGGACGATGAGATCGAAAAAATGCACTACGTTGGTTGGATCGCAAAGCCGTCCGCGTGGCGCCCAGATTGAGACAACAAGATGAAGCTTCTCGTTGTAGTCGCACTCGGTGCGACACTTGGAGCCTGCGCAACCGCAGATGATCTTCGCACCAAGCAACCAGCATTCACCGGCGAGACTTCGCGACCGGCGCCCGAATATGCAGGATGCGTGCAGATGGGCTGGCAGGACGCGGGATCCGATGCTGTCACGTACGCGCCGACGGCAAAGGGGGTTACTCTGACAGTCCGCGGGATTGCGGGGTATGAACTGCTGCTCGACAACCAGTCCGGCTCGGTAACCATGTTCACCCGCCTGCCGTACGGCAATGGCAAGTTCGTTGAGGCAGCGCGGAGCTGTCTGTGATGTTTCGGTCTGCCCCGGCGCCGTGCGAAATGCCACACAGCGAAGTCAAGTAAAGTGAATCACAATAACTTTTAAGTTAAGATCTTGCGCATAGCTGCCGTTATCAGTGATGTCTGGAGCATCTACGAGCTGCTCAACGACCGGGGAGACGCGGTGCTCTCTGGAGTCCGGGAGGACGAGATGTCGGCCTGCCTCGCGTTCCTCGCGAAAGTCTCCGTTCATGGCCCGGCATCTTTACCGGATAACAGGAGTCACCATGTTTCTACTGACGAACCGAAGATCTGGCAGTTCGATGTCACGGCGAAGTTGCGCCTACTCTGGTTCTACGACGCAGGCAAATTAGTCGTCGTATCACATTGCTTCTACAAGCAGGGCGGGAAGAAAAATACAACACCGCGAGAGCTTGTCGAAGCCGCGCAAAGCGTCTTTAGGCAGTATTTCGCCGACAAGGCAAACGGCAATTTACAGATCGAGGATGGAGCAGAAGATGAAGATCAGTAACCGTTACCAAAAGGCTTTTGAACAGGCAAAGGAAACGCCGGCGTACTGGGCCGAAGGCGCGATGCTGGACATCGCGCGTCAGATTGTTGCTGTGATGCGAGACAAAGGCGTAAGTCAAGCGAAATTGGCGGAGATCATGGGAAAACATGCTCCGTTCATCAGTCGCGTTCTGAGCGGAGAGCATAACGTCACGATTCAGACGATCGCGGAAGCCGTACATGCGTTGGACGCGCATTTGGACGTACGCATCGTACCGAACAAAGCGATCTCGCTCCCAGTTACCGAATTCACGGCCACTGTCGACGATGCTGCGATGATTCCGAGTCACGGTGTTGGTTTCCGAAGCCTCAAATTGGTAAAGCTTCACGCGATGAATCAGACTGCGCAGGAGCAGAACTTCTTGAAGAAGGTTGCATGAACGACAAGCTCGCGTTCGTCCTTGACCACTTGATGGTTCAATCGGCCTTCCCGTCCAAGATTCTTTTCGAGGTAGCCGATTGGTACGATCATCGCCAGGCGTTCGACACTTTCACACGACTGACGTGGAGAAACGCGGACGCCATGATTGGAGAGATCGAAGTCGAGGCCGCTGAAGGGCCGCAGAAGATCCACATTTTCCGATTTAAGATTTCGACAAGGACTAGGCTCGTCCGGATGGGGCCCGAAGGGCTGCTGGGTGACGATAAAGAACCGGCGCCCGAGGACGTGGTATTTGATGCGAACATCGACTTCATGGTCGAATACCTCGTACACGGCTGCCTCCCGACGGATCTCGATGAAGACGCTGTCTCGGAATACTCGTTGCGAAACGTCCCATACCATCTCTGGCCCTTTTACCGCGAACTGATTCAGAGTCTAGCGGTTCGTGCGCGCATCCCTCCGCCCAATGTCCCTTCGTTCCGCGTTCCAAAATCTCACCAGAAACCGGCAGACTGACTACCGCGCCCTGCCGGGGGGCCCCACCAATGAACCCGCTTCGGCGGGTTTTTTGTTGGGTAAACGTTTAAGAACGGGCGTCTCCTTGCCGATAGTAGGGTTATGGAACCCAGAGACCTATTCCCCGTCGGTGCTTACGAGCTGCGTCTGACAGACATCGATCTTGCGCACCTCCGCGCCGTCGTGCCCTGCGAAGTGAAGAATCCGAGGCGCGTGCTCCCACTCGCCTACTGGCGATGGCGCGTGAGTCAGCTGCTTGCTTCCAAGCACCTCATGCCCGCGCAGCTGACGATCGCCCATGCCCTTCTGGACCAGATCGACGCTGGCGTCGAAAGCGCGCCACTGGCCAAGGCAAGCTAATTTCGGTCCTCTTCGAGCAACCCGCTTCGGCGGGTTTTTTGTTGTCTGCGCGCTACCAATTCCCGCGGCGCGCCCCGTCCGATCACAAAAATCCCTACGGCAAATACATTCGTATTTACTTTCTCCAAATACCTTTGTATTATTTGTCCTATGCACTCACCGACGCACTGAGAGGATGGAATGGTAGGAAAGATTGGACTGATTTCCGCCGCGCTCGCATGGGCACTCCTTGCGACGGCGGGTGGTATTTGGCTAATGACCATCTGAACGGGAAACGAAGATGCAACGCGTACTGAATGACAACGCCCTGCTCCGCGATGTCGAGCGGCTGGAGGATGCCAATACTCTGATTAAAGCCGTCGGAGTTGGAAGCCTCTACTCCATCGGCATCGCATGCGTGTGGTTCCTCTGTGTAGCGGCTCCCGCCGGAGCGCTTTGGAAATGACTCTGCTGAAGATCTGGGCGGTCGTTCTGATCGTCGCGGCAGCCTTCCTCGCCCTCGATTCCGAATCGTCGCACCGCAAGGCCGAAATGGAACGCTGCGCACATACGCGCTGCATCTGATAACTGGTCCCGGAAAACCTCACCATGAACGCGACTCAGATAGTAGTCCTTCTGTTCTTCGTGACGATGGTTGCCGCAATCGCGCTCGTGCGCGGCGCAGATCTGCGCGCCAAGCGTCACTTCGAAGAGATCGAGCAACGCAAGAAGCGCATCCGCTGGCCGGCGGCGCACTGAATTCCAACCAACCGCGCGCCGGCGCGTAATCCGGCCGTCTGACTTGATGGCGTCGCGCCGCCTGGCCGTGATGGGCAACCCGAAAGGGCGACAGGCTAGCAGCGTCATCAATTCAGATCGTGAGGTATTCCGTGAGGTCAATGACGAAAGCTTCTTTGACGCGGTAGCGAATCGTCTTGCTTCCGTCATCGAAGTCACGCATCCGCTCTTTGACGAGGGCGTGCAATTTCGAAATGTGTCGCTCCAGATCTTCGGCGGAGAGCGAAGAAAGCTGCTCCAAGAACTGATCTGAGAAGTAAATCGAGACAGTTCTTGACGTTTGGGTGAGGTCGTCAGGCTGGTTTGCCAGCGGCCAATCGAGAAAAAAGTTGCGAGGCGCATCTGGCGCGCGATGAAACTCAACACCTGCGGGGAACAGCGGGCGAACGCCCTCTGCAAGCAACTCTAGAGATTTGAGCTTTCGCGGATCGATGGACACAGTTCTCTCCAGTTACAGACGGGAATCCTAGTATGAGCGAAAACAGCAAAATCGAGTGGACGGACCACACATTCAATCCGTGGGAAGGCTGCCAGAAGGTCGGACCGGGCTGCGATCACTGCTACGCCGAGACGCGCAACGCGCGCTTCGCTGGCGGCACGGCGATCAACTGGGGCCCAGGCGCGCCGCGGCGCCGCACGTCGGGCGCGAACTGGCGCAAGCCTCTGCATTGGAACGCGGTACACGCTGACTTCCTGTACAAGCACGGCCGCCGCCAGCGTGTGTTCTGCGCGTCGCTCGCCGATGTATTCGATAACGCCGTCGATCTTCTGTGGCGCCGCGACCTGTTCCGTCTGATCGCCGAAACGCCGAATCTCGACTGGCTGCTGCTGACGAAGCGCATCGGCAATGTGCCGACGATGCTCCGCCATATCGGTGTCGACCATCTGCCGCGCAATGTGTGGCTCGGTGCGACGATCGTTAATCAGGAAGAGGCGGACCGCGACATCCCGAAGCTGGTGTCGATCGACGCGCGCGTGCGCTTCCTGTCGATGGAACCGTTGCTTGGCCCGGTACAGCTTGACCAGTTCCATCCGAGCCGCGAGCCGGCGCTGCCGCCGCTGCTTTACGGAATCGATTGGGTCATCGTCGGCGGTGAAAGCGGACGCGATGCGCGCCCCATGCATCCTGTTTGGGCCCGCTCGCTGCGCGACCAGTGCGCCGCCGCCGGGTTGCCCTTCCTGTTCAAGCAATGGGGCGAGTGGCGCCACATGACCGTCGACGAACAGCGTGCGAATCCCAGTGCCGTAGCGCGGGGTAATACGAGCGCCTGGCCTGACGGCACTCTCGGTTATGGCGACTTCCGCAGCAATGGCGGTTACGGGAAGCCCCTGTTCCTCATGGGCAAGAAAGCCGCCGGCCGCGAGCTGGACGGCGCGACGCACGACGGCTTTCCCGCGTGACCCGCCTCCTCCCCACCTTCCGCGCCCTGCTCGAAGCACTCGAAGCGCTCGGCTTGGCGAAGAAACCCACGGCACAGCAAGTTCACCGCGCGTGCGAGAGCTTCTTGGAGATGGTCGCGGACGTCGAGCAGCAGCGTGTTGAGATCCGAATTGGAAACGCAGTATTGGGAGGTCGCCATGCAGCGACGCTTTTGGACAGATGAAGAGATCGCGCGGCTGAAGCGCGAATATGCCCACCGGCAAACCGGCGAGCTTGCCCGCGAGTTTGGATGCTCGATTGCACGAGTCTATGCGAAGGCCGGAGAGCTTGGCCTGCACAAGTCCGAGTCGTTCATGGAGTCTGACCGCAGCGGGCGCGTGCAGCGCGGCAAGCAGGACGCGCGAATGATCGCGACGCGCTTCCAGAAGGGGCAGACGTCGTGGAACAAGGGCGTCAAGGGCATCTGCGGCACGCATGAGAACTGCCGCCGCACGCAGTTCAAGAAGGGTTCGATGAGCGGAGCGGCGCAGCACAACTATGTGCCGATCGGCTCGGAGCGCATCAGCAAGGATGGCTATCTTGAGCGGAAAGTGAACGACGATCATCCGGTGCCGGCGCGCCGCTGGGTCGGAGTGCATCGGCTCGTTTGGGAAGCTGAGCACGGCCCGATTCCGCCAGGTCACGTCGTCTGCTTTCTGCCAGGCCGGCGAACCGCCGACCCTGAGCGCATCACGCTCGACGCCCTCGAACTCGTAAGCCGCGCCGAACTCGCGCACCGCAACCACCCGCGCAACAGAGATCCCGAGCTCGCGAAGCTTGTGCAGCTCAAGGGCGCCATCACCCGCCAAGTCAATCGCATCGCCCGCGAGGCGAAGGAGAAACAGTCGTGAGCAACAACATCAGCACCGTTCGTCAGCATCTGCTCGACACCCTCGCGGATCTGCGCAACCGCGAGAATCCGATGGAAGTCGAGCGCGCCCGCGCTGTCGCCGACGTGGCGCGTGTCCTGGTCGACAGCGCCAAGGTCGAAGTCGACTTCATTCGAGCGACTGACGCGACAGGCTCGGGCTTCTTGCAGCAGCCTGAGCACCGCGCGGCACCGGCACCGGAGTTGCCGACGCCTGTTGCCAGCAAAAGCGACATCGAGCGCACGCCGACCGGCCTCGTTCACCGAATCAAGGGCTGAAAGATGACAGAAGAACGACGCGCGGTTATCCGCGACGCAATCAGCAACATCACGCAGAGCGCCGAGTCGCTGCGCGCGTGCCATACGTCCTTCGACAGCCGCGACGACTGGGGCGACGATCACGAAGCGAAGGCCGATTACGACGCTGAGGTCGCGCTTGTTGCACGGTTGAACGCCCTTCTCTCCGCGAGCATCGCCGACACGGCGGGGGCGAAGCAAGAGCCTGTGGCGCGCGTTGTGTACGGCGTCGATGTGGACGGCGACGCATATGCCCGCGCTGAATGGCTCACGAACGCTCTTGAGAACGGGACGCTGCTCTATCTCGCCGCCACTCCCGCGAGTTCGGTAGCCGATGCGGCGGGGGCGAGTGAGCGAATCAAAGCGCTGTTCATCGAGAACCCGGCCGATGAGATGGGTCCGAGCGACGAGCCGGAATCTCAGTATCGGCTCGGATACAACACGGCGCTTGAGGACGCTATCGACGCCATCGCAAAGGAGGCGAAGCATGGATAAGAAAGCAGAGTATCAAGCGTACTGCGATTGGGCCTTCAAGAAGGAAGGCGAAGCCATCGGCCGCATGGACGGAAACGACGCCGGATGGGCGCGAGTGAGGGGCAGGCGGAGCCGGTGGCGTGGCAGTGGCAAGACGAAGTTACGCAGCGATGGCATACGCAAGAGCACAAGCCGAATTACGCCGATGGAACCGCGATTCGCCCGCTCTACACCCACCCATCCGCCGAGATCGCCGCGCTGCGCGAGCGGATCGCGGGGATGGAGAAGGATGCGGGACGCGGATCAGTCGCAGCTTTGCAAAGCGCCAGGCACGCGGTTTATACCGCCAGCACGCTCGACGAAGCGTTCACCTCCGTTCAGAAGTTGATCGACGCCGCCATTGCCAAGGAGAAGCAGGGATGAATACCGCAATCGAAAAACTAGGCACAGCAATTGAGGCGGCGTTGGAAGAGGCGCCGGTCGGCGATGTGCTGTCCATCCTGACTGGCGCGTTCGTCGGCCTCACCATCGAGTTGGTGCGCCGTCAGGGGCATGACGTAGAAAAGGAAATCAAAGTCGATGGTGGGGACCAACGCGACATCACCATCCACGCGCCGAAGGATCCGAAATGACCGAGCAAACCATCGCGCTCGCATCCGACACCGCCCGCCTCGACTTCATGCTCCGCACTGGCGCCGTCGTGCAGTGGTACGGCGAGACGTGCCAGCTTCACGGCAGCGCAGGCGTCATTTCTGGCGCGGGCGAGTTCTACGAATCGGCGCGCGAGGCTATCGACGCGGCCATGGCGCTGGAGCAGCGATGCGCAAGCTGACCGCGTTCGAGTGGGCCTGCCTTGCCGTTCCGGTCATCGCGGGAATCGCATACCTGATCGCGGAGTGGATCTGATGTGCGCCCGCTGCGGAAGCTTGAATCAGGAATGCGCCAGTTGCATCAGGTCGGGCAGCTTCCAATTCGGCGCTTCCTGAGCGAGCTTGTGAATGAAAGTGCGCCAGTACACATCGCCGTGCGCTTTGCTGTCCGCGTCGTAGTGGCCGTATTGAATGACAACGTCCGCCACCGCAAGGGCGTCGGCGGACTCGAGAAGGGTTTGGGCTTTGATCTTGTTCATGCCCGCGTTATCGGCAGCAACAGACAGAACTTTAGGCAGTGAAATGCAGCAGCAAATCGAAGAATTCATGCGCGTGACGCGCGCGTATCTGGAGAGCCAGCATGGCGATCGTGACGAATGACCAGCTCGTCGAACTGACGGGCGGCCTGCGCCAAGGCGCGGCACAGAAGCGCTGGATCAAGAAGGCGCTCGGCATCGACGCGCCGCGTAAAGCGGACGGGCACCCGCTCCTGACGTGGGAGCAGGTGAATCGCGGCCCGAGCGAGACGCAAAAGAAATCCGTAATCAAGTGGAAGAACGCAGCATGAGAAAACCAGTGCGCGATGGCCTCCTGCCTCGCATGGAAGCGCGGCCCACGAAGAAGGGGTTCACGTACAGGTATCACCCGGTCGGCGCAAAGCCGGTCAACCTCGGCCCCGACCGGATCGAAGCGATTCGGAAAGTGCTGGAGATCACCGGCGGTGGCGACGACATCGGGACGATCGCTCGCCTGTGGGAGCAGTTTAAGGAGACGCCGGGCTGGAAGCGGTATTCGCAGTACACCCGGACGGACTACGAGCAGTGCTCGCTGAAGCTGCTGGAGATCTTCGGCGATGCGCGCGCCGACCTGATCGATGCGACGGATGTCGCGAAATACCTCCGGAAGGAGCGTGCCGACGCGCCGGTGCGCGCCAATCGAGAAATGGCGCTGCTTTCGAACCTGATCGGGCTCGCGATCGAGCGCGGCGAGGCGAAACACAATCCCTGCCGCGAGGTGAAGCGCAACGAAGAGCAACCGCGCACCGAAGCGCCGGAACCGGAAGAGTTTGCCGCGTTCGCCACTTGGCTGGCGGAACAGGGCGGCCAGCGCGCGCTTGTCGGGATGGCCGCGGAATACGCTGCCGGCGCGGGCAATCGGAAGGTCGAGTTTCTCGACCTGTCGTGGCCGCAGGTCGACGAGGTTGCCGGGCATATTCGGATTAAGCGCGCTAAGCAGCGCGGCAAAAAGCGCGGCGAAGTGATCGAGCAAATTGAAATCACTCCGCATATATCCGAGTTAATCGCCCGATTGAAAGTCGTGCGCGCTCGTCAAAAGAATCCGGATTGCCTTTACGTATTTCCGAATCGCTTCGGGACGTCATATACGCAAGAGGGATTTAAGGCGACGTGGGGAAAGTTGATGCTCGAGGCGATTAAAAAGAAAGTGATTCAGCACAGGTTCACTTTTCACGATCTCCGCGCCTATTACGTGACCCAGCATAAAGCTGAACGCGGCGCCCTTCCCGACCTCCACGCGAACCCGGCAACGACCGCGCGAGTGTATGACCGCAGTAAGGTTGTGAAGCGAAAAGCACTCTGAACCGCGGGAACGAAGTCCGAAAAAGCCAATAGAATCAATGGCCCGTTTACGACTTGCGTTCCCATTCGTAGGGCTGAGATCCTTGTCCGGTATGGTTAGATG
This sequence comes from Caballeronia pedi, assembly GCF_001544915.2. Lineage (GTDB taxonomy): Bacteria > Pseudomonadota > Gammaproteobacteria > Burkholderiales > Burkholderiaceae > Caballeronia > Caballeronia pedi. Next base: position 31,185 of record NZ_FCOE02000009.1, read on the forward strand.
ATTAGGATTGTGATTCCTGTCGTCGTGGGTTCGAGTCCCATCAGCCACCCCACTCTTCTCAGCATTAATCCCCAGTTGTTCTTTTTATTCTGTAACGCGATTTTCTACAAAAACCGCGATTTCAGAATTTCGCTTTAGTCCCATCACAATACTTCGCTGTACATTCATACAGTCACTCGCGCGCGTTCGTTGCGGCCGCAGGCGGTCCGACTGTCGGCACGGCACTGGTCGGAGCCAGCGGAAAGATGGCCTGAATCTCAGGTAAGATTGAGCACGCTCATAGCGTACCTTCGATATGAATAAGCGTTTGTCCAATTGTTGAGCGGGGGTTCCGTCTGGAGCCTATGGAAGCTTAATTTCGCCATATCATTCGTTTGCTTTGGTTCTGTGGAAATGCGCCGCACATGAAAGACGATACTAAAAATGCTGAAATTGAAGGGATGCGTGGCGTTGCCGCGCTCTTCGTCTTATACAATCACATCCCGTTCGCATCGGCGGCCTTGAATTCGAAATACCCCGCACTTTTTGGCTTCGTAGCAGGAAGCCAGCGCTTTTATATCCCCGGGCATTGCGGGTCGCTCGGCGTGCAACTGTTTTTCTGTATTACAGGTTATCTGTTCTGGAAGAGAGTCGTAGTTTCCGGAAAATCGACTGATTGGGCACAGTTCTATCGGAATCGATTTCTGCGGCTCGCTCCCGCGTATATTCTCTTCGCAATATTGATGATGCTTACACTGAGTGTGATCGATGGTTTCGAGAGACACGTATCAGCGTTCGAACTTGCACACGATGTATTCGCGCAGCTAGCTTTAGGTATCGTGCAGCAGCGTCGCTTCAATGGAATCGATACGACGATGTTCAACACCGTTACCTGGACGCTCGCATACGAATGGGGATTTTATGTGCTTCTGCCGCTGCTCGCCGGTTTGAGGGCCAGGCGATGGACAACGGCGGTTGCGCTTGCAGTTCTCGTAATTACTATCTTCATTTACGACGCGCGATTGTACTTGCTACTCTTTTTCCTGACCGGAGCGATCGCTGCGGAACTTCGCCTCAACGTCCAGTCCCGGCCACTCTTGGGCTCGTTGGCATTCTGCGCCCTTGCGCTGGCCGACGTCATGTTTCCCAAGGAAGCGATAGCAACCGCGATTTCCGCGGTTGCAGGATTTAGCTCGTTCGCGGACGTTACCGTTGCTTTGGTTCAATGGGTAATCGTGAGCGCAGCGTTTTTTGTCGCTATCAAAACCAAACCCTATATACTGCGCCTTCGACCATTAATGATGCTCGGAACGATCAGTTACAGTTTGTACCTGCTTCATCTAACGGTGCTGCAGATCTCTATCCGAATCGCGGATAGGTTTGAACCGATCTCGCAATGGAGCATCGCGCATTTCTGGCACTGGGCCATCATTGCGACAGTCTGTTCGATCGGCGCCGCAGCTCTCTCCTACGCATTCGTTGAGCGCCCCTTCCTGCATCGAAGACGAAACGAACGACGTTCTGCGCTGGCAAGTCAGGGACTGTGAGCGTTGATATTCTTCATGCGGCGCGTTTCATAAGTCGTGCGTTCGAGTTCCATCGGCCACCGCACCGGAAATTCATGCAAAAAGCCCAGTGATCCGACTGGGCTTTTTGCTTTCACGGAGCTGGCTCGGGCACGCGTCATGCACATCGAAGGTCTCCCCTTCGCGAAAGACCGATCATGACCCGAGCTCCCCTCGCGATAGCCACCCTCCTTCTCGTCGCGTCTTTCGCAACTCAAGCCCAGACCGCGCGCCCCGACGACAGCGCATCGATGGTCAAGCCACCGGGCGCACCCGGCGCGCCGTCGGCAAGCGCGACGCGCCCCGACAATCCTGACAACATGCCCGTCAAGCGTCCGAACCCGCCGCCGAACAGCGATCGCATGCTGCATCACAGCCCCGCCAGCGACGCAATCGCAAAATAGCCCGCAATCGCGACGGAACCGGCTCGGAAGCGCGCGCGACGCCACTATAATGGCGCTCGTCACGATAATCGGAGAGAAACGCGCCTTGAGGCTCCAGGCGGTCTAGCCAATGCAAAAAGTCATTCTGCCGTTCGTTTCTGGTTTTCTTGCCGCACTCTTCTTTCGCGAATCGACGCTGGCGCTGCTGCATGCCGCGGGTCTCGTCGATCCAGCCGGCTATTCCACCGCGCCGTTCCTGCCGCTCGGCATTCCCGAATTCATCGCCAATGCGCTATGGAGCTCGATCTTCGGCGTGCTGATGGCGTGGCTGCTGCGCGTCGCGCCCGATCGCAGCGCGCCGTGGATCGGCGCTCTCGTATTCGGCGGCATCGTGCTGACGGCCGTGGGCGTGTTCGTGATCGATCCGGCGCGCGGCATCTGGCCGACCGGCAACATGCTGCCGCGCCTCGCGCCGAACTTCATCGCGAACGCGATCTGGGGCTGGGGCGCGCTCGTGTTCATGCGCGCGTTCATGGCGGGCAGCGAATCGCGCTGAACCGGCGTCGCAATGAAAAACGGCCCACGCGGGCCGTTTCTCTCACAGCGTCAGTCCTTCAACAGCCGTAGCGGATGCGACGCGGGCGTCCACGCGCTCTCGAACATCCGGTCCACATCGGCGGTGTTCACGTCTTCGACGCGCGCGATCTTCCATTGCGGCTCGTTGTCCTTGTCGACGATCCGAGCGCGGATACCCTCCAGAACGTCCCCGCGCGCGAACATCGTGCGCGTGAGATCGAGATCGCGGCGCAGCGTCTCGGCCATCGTCGAGAACTTCGCGCGATCGACCTGCTGCAGCGCTACATCGACGGAAAGCGGCGAGCGCTCGCGCAACTCGGCGGCCGTGCGCTTTGCCCAGTCGTTGCCGACGTCCGCCTCGCGCTCCAGCGACGCCAGGATCGACGCACCGTTGCCCGCCGCGAAGTGCTTGTCGATCATCGTGCGCGCATCGGCGAGTTCGCTCCGCTCGGGAATTGGCGCGACCTTGTACTTCGTGGTTTCGTTCTGCACGAAACGTATGATCTCCACGCCATCCAGAAAACGCTGATGCCTCAGGGACTCGACGAGCCCTGGCAGCGCGCCATCGTCGAGATAGGCGTCGGCCATGCGGGCGTAGAGCGCGTCGGCGGCTGCGAGACTCGCGCCCGTCGCCGCGAGATAGCGGCCGATCGCGCCCGGCGTGCGCGCGAGAAACCAGCTCACGCCGACATCGGGAAAGAGCCCGATGCGCGTCTCGGGCATCGCCATCCGGGTCGACTGCGTGACGATGCGCAGCCCGCCCGTATGATGCGCGCCCTGCGAAATGCCCATGCCGCCGCCCATCACGACGCCGTTCACGACCGCGACGTAGGGCTTCGGAAACGTGAAGATCGCGTGGTTGAGCTTGTATTCGTCGGTGAAAAATGCGTCGATCGCTTCGCGTTCGCCCGCTATCGCCGACTCGTACAGGAAGCGGATGTCCCCGCCCGCGCAGAACGCGCGCACGTGCGGGCTATAGACGACGACTGCGCGGATCGCCTGATCGTGGCGCCACGCGCGCAATGCCTCGCTGATCGCGCGCAGCATCGGCGCGGTCAACGCGTTGAGTGCCTTCGGACGATCGAGCGCAATGAAGCCGATGCCATTGGCGGTGTCGATACGGATGTCTTCGGTGGTCATCGTGTTGAAGTGTCGGGTCGATTCGCACAAGTGAATCGGGATTCGGTTCCGTTGACCGGCGCGAACCACGCATCGAGCGACAACTCGACGAGCGTCGCGACCGGCGTCTCGGGCAACGACGCGCCGTTCAGTTTCAGCGCGACGATGCCATGCAGATTCGCCCACAGCCCTTCCGCACAGGCGAGCGGCGCGGCGCGAGGCGGCAGGCGGTCGGCCGCGCGCAACTCGACGAACGCGTCCGCGATCAGCGAAAGCGCCGCCGCGCCGGATTCCGCCGCGTGGCCGCTCGCAGTGGCTTCGGCACCTGCGTCGGCGAAAGCTGCGGGCTCCATGAACATCATGAACATCAGCCGATACGTCTCGGGCTCGGCCAGCCCGAATTCGACATACGCGCGTGCCATTGCGTTCAGCCGCGCGGCCGGGTCGACGATCGTCGAGTGCGCGAGAAACGCTTCGCGCAAACGCGCGTGCCCTTCCGTGCGCAACGCCCGGGCGATCTCGTCACGGCTCCTGAAATGAAGATAGAGCGCGGCGGGAGAATAGTCGATCGCCTCGGCGAGCTTTCTCATCGAGAGCGATGCGAACCCTTCGCGCTTCACGATTTCACGCGATACCTGAAGTATGCGCTCGCGCAGCGCCTGACGCTGCTCGCGTCTTTGCTCGGTGCGCTGCGCTTGCAGTCCCGTCCGAGGCATTGTCGGCACCGCCTCTTTCGAAGTCAATTCGCGGCGCGGGCGCGCCCGCTCAGACGATCATCTTGCCGTCGTCGTCCCGACGCGATGCCGCGCGATACAACGGCTCTTCCGAGTCGCGCAACACGACCGAAGCGAACACGATGCACAACGCAAGAATCAGCACACCAACGGCTGCCCAGATGAGCCATAGCGCATTGGACTCGACAAGTGAGTGAAGAAAGGAATGAAGCATGACGACCCCGCGCGATTTTTATATTTGGTTGCTCAAACACAGCTCAAAGCCGTTGAGCAAGTAGTGTGCCGAGCGAATCGCATCGCGTGCGGCATAAAGTGATGGTACTCCGTTGCAGGGATGCGCGAAAGGAGCGCGACGAATCTCGCGTCGATAAAAGTTCGCTGCGCGATGCAGGTCTTACATCGCGCCGTGTAAGAGCGAGGGCTGTGTCAGGCCGTGACGCGTCCCGGCGGAAAGTGTCCGCTTTTCAAAAGCACCGGCATGCCGTTGGTCACGCGCAGATGCTCGCGCGCGACTTCCTCGATGCGCGGGCGGCCCGCATCGAATGCGTCGATCCAGCCGGCGCTGTCGTAGCTTTGCGCGCCGAAGTGATCTTCCAGCGCTTCGACCGATATGGCGCACGGCACGCGCCGGCCATCGACGATCGCGGCGAACTCGACGGTCAGGTTGGTATCGCGGTAATCGGGCGCGTCCGGGAGGAATCGAATATTCATGATTGTCTCGTTGCTGGGGCGTGGCGGCCGATGCACGAAGCATCCAGCCGGGACCGACGCGAAGACGTTCAAGCGCTCCATTCGATGCGAGCCGTTCGCAGCCACGCAAACGATCGCACGAATCGATTCGGCGATTATGGTACTCGCGCTCGCGCCGCGTGGTCCAGCGCCGCGTTCAGGCAGCGAGCACGGTTTCATCGACATCCACGACGAGCAGCGAACTCGCGCGTGGATCGGCATAGTTGAAGTCGAGCAGCCGGCTCATTTCGCGCACGCGTTCGCATACACGCTGCCGCCCCTGCTCGGACAGATGCGGATAATCGCGCAGCACCAGCGCATCGAAGCGATAGTGCACGCCCCACGCGATATTGCCGGGATGATTCGCCACGCCGCCCGTGCGCCAGCTCACGAAGAGCGCGGGCGTCGCCTCGAGTCCGACTTCCGCGACATCCGCGCCGCTCGGAAAAAGGTCGATCAGGCAATTCGCGACGTCGTACAGCACGGTGTGTCGAAGGTGAACGGGACGCATCAGATCGAGTGCAGCAAGCGGTCGATGTACTCACGCGCGGCTTGCTCCACATGCGCGAGCGCTTCGCCTTCGGTTGCAAAGCGACGCTCGGGCCCGAGATCGACGAGCGCTTCGAAGCGATGCGCGTCGTCCGGGCCGCCGCGCGCGAGACTCACCGAGCCGACGTAGATCGGCGCGTTGCCATCGGTTTCGCCGTGTGTCTGCACGAGCCGCGCCGACGCGCTGATGTAATACCCTCGATATGGCCCCGAGACTCTTTCCGCCATGTCATTTCCTCCCTTCTGTTCGTGCCGCATGCCTTTGTCTTAAAGCGCCCGACAGGCAATTTGAACCGACATTCCGAATGAGTAAGGCGTGTGATCCGGAAAATAGTTCATCGGGCGCGGACGGAGCCGCTCACCGCTTCGTTCGCAAGCATCGCGCCCGAGCGGGCCTTCGCCGTCGTGTCAGGCCGCTAACAACCGCTTACGTGTGGCGTAAGCCGCGTATGGGACAATGCACATCTCAAAAAACGCGCACTCGCCTTCGCATACGGCGCCAGGGCGCGTATCGCAATTCGCTCACACGAGGTAAAGATGAAGGAACCCGGTCGGCGCTTGCGCCGTATTTCCGCTCGCGCCGCGCATGACGGCGCCGTTTCGCGCTTCACATGGCTGCGCGCGGCCACGCTCGGCGCGGCAGTCGCCGCCCTCGCGAGCCTCGGCGCTTGCGCGTCGTCGAACGAAGCGTCGCTCATCAACCTGCCCGACGGACAGACGGGCTACGCCGTCAATTGCAGCGGCGCGGATGCCGGATCGAGCTGGGCGAGCTGCTACGTGCTCGCCGGCAAGAAGTGCGGCGCGACGGGCTACGACATCGTCTCGAAGGACAACGAGGAAGGCGGACCGACCGGCGGCGGAATCAGCAATGTGGTTTCCGCGAACGTCAAGAACCGCTCGATGATCGTGCGCTGCAAATAAACTCGACTGCGCGTGCGTCAGTGCGCGCTCATCTTCGAGAACGCATTGAGCACCACGACGCCCGCGACGATGAGGCCCATGCCGAACATGGCGGGCAGATCGGGCGTCTGCTTGAAAAGCAGCGCGGCGACGAGCGTGATGAGCACGATGCCCGCACCCGACCACACCGCATACACGATACCGACGGGCAACGTGCGCAGCGTCAGCGACAGCAGATAGAACGACAGCCCGTATCCGGCCACGACGATGGCCGCGGGCAGCGCGCGCGTGAAGCCATCGGAGGCGCGCAGTGCGGAAGTCGCGATCACTTCCGCGACGATCGCGATGGCGAGCAGCACATAAGCGGTTGAGCGCATCGTGTCAGTCGCGTCCGAGCGAGAGCTTGCCGAAGTCCTGGCCAAGCACGGCGCATAGCGCTTCGACGACCATCTGATGATCGTCGCGTTGTGGAAGCCCCGACACCGCGACCGAACCGATCACGCCCGCGCCGGACACACGCAGCGGAAATGCGCCGCCGTGTGTGGCGAACTCTGCGGAATTCAGGCCGTACTTCTCGGCGAGCGTCGTTCCCGCCTGCTGTAGCGCAAGACCGAGCGCGTACGAGCTGCGATGGAAATGCTCGACCGTGCGCGACTTGCGCTCGACCCAGCGCGCGTTATCGGGCGTGGTGCCTTCGAGCGCGGCGTAGAAGAGCTTGCGCCCGAAGGTGCGTACATCGATGACGACGGCCGCGTCGCGCGCGAGCGCCATTTCGCGCAATTGCGTGCCGATCTGCCACGCGTGTTCGGCATGAAACTGCGGGAACACGAGCGTGTGTTCCTGATGCGCGATGGCTTGAAGAACGTGTGGAATGTCCATGAGCGAGCGGCTCCTCTATGGCGTGTGCGGACTTGCGATTTTGACATGCGCACGCGATGCCGCGATGTACGAGTTGGTCATGAACCGGTGCAATTGCGACTTCGTGAGCCTGCGCCTCGGACGTATCGACGATGCGCGCGCGGAAATGCAAAAAGCCCGGCTTGACCGGGCTTTTGTGCGTGATGCTGGACGGGTTGGTTGCGGGGGTAGGATTTGAACCTACGACCTTCGGGTTATGAGCCCGACGAGCTGCCAGACTGCTCCACCCCGCGTCCGTCGAAGAAAAGATTATAAGTCATCGCTTACTTTGGCGCAATGCCTCGTTTGCTTCAATCGATGAAAAGAGAAGATTCGAACGATCGATGCTGCGTCGAAGCGCCTCGTCCCAAAGCGAAGAGCATGGAAACACACATGGCATAATCGTCCGCTCATCATCGTCTTCATATCGACAACGTATTGGATCGAGCGCGGTATGCGTGACTTGCGTCGGAGCATCATCGGGAAGATCGGCGGCTTCGCGGCGTTATGCGCGATGCTGCTGCTCTCGCTCGCGCCCGTCGCATCGCAAACGCTCGAACATGCGCGCATCGAGTCGCTGCTCACCGCCGTGTGCGCATCCGATGGACAAGCCCCACAGAACCCGCATCACGGCATCGTCGATCATTTGCAGGCGTGTGCCTATTGCGATCTCATCGCGCACGCGCCCACGCCGCCGACCTCGCTTCATCGAGCCTCCTTCGCGTTTGCGCCGCGCGACGTGTTTGCCGCCGCCCCGTTCATCGATACGCCTCGCCGCGCCCTGCCCGGCGCCGCACAGCCGCGCGCCCCGCCCGCCTTCGCCTGAATCGCGTTCTTACGCACAGGCCTTCACATCCCCATTGCACCCATCGCCCGGCCAGCATCCCGCTGCGGGCACGCAAGGACATATCATGCTTTCATCATCGCTCATGCGCGGCGTGCTCGCGCTCGCATTCGTCGGCTCCGCGCAGCTCGCATTCGCGCACGCCTTGCCGAAGCTGCAACAACCCGGTCCCGGCGCAACCGTCAGCGCGCCGCATGAAGTCGCGATCGACTTCGGCGAAGCGCTGGAGCCTACCTTCAGCAAGCTCATCGTCACCGATGCCAAGGGCACGCAGGTCAACACGGCAAAGTCCGCCGTCGACGCCAACGACAAGAAGCACATGAGCGTCGCGCTCCCCGATCTCGCTCCGGGCGTCTACAAGGTGCAATGGACCGCTGTCGCGGCGGACGGGCATCGCACGCAAGGCCATTACAACTTCACCGTCAAGTGAGAACACAATGAAAAAGATCGCTGTACTCGTGGGCGCGCTCGCGTGCGCTTCCATCGCCCAGGCCGCTACGCTCGAAGCGCGCGACTGCTGGGTCCGCGCGATGCCGCCGAACCTGCCGTCGTCGGGCTACTTCACCGTCGCGAACAACGGCGACAAGCCCGCAACGATCACGGCCGCCGACACGCCCGCGTTCGGCATGGCGATGATGCACAAGTCGGAAAGCAAGAACGGCACGGCGACGATGTCGCACGTGGAGTCCGTCGATGTACCCGCGCACGGCACGTTGAGCTTCGCGCCGAAGGGGTATCATCTGATGCTCGAAGAGCCGGCCAAGCCGCTCAAGATCGGCTCGACGATTCCCCTCACACTTTCGTTCGCCGACAAGTCCAAGCTCAACGTGACCTGCGAAGTGAAATCGGCGGCGACGGTCGGTCACTGATCGCATCAGCCACAAAAGCAAAGCGCGCCGGGTTTAGAGTCCGGCGCGCTTTTTTATCGACCACGCAAAATCACATCAGGGCTTGCTGAACATGTCCATGATCTGCTTGCGCTCGTCGGTCGTGACTTGCGGCGTCGGCGGCGCCTGCATGCCCGCCGGACCGACACCGCCCATCGTGGTGGCGTCGCCCGCCATCGGATTGGTGTTGTCCAGCCCGATGCTCGCGACGAAGCCCGCGCCCGGCGTGCGGTCCGCATAGAACAATTCGCCGTCGACCGTGGTGATGCCGTCCGGCTTCGCCATCTGCTCCTGCGGAATGCCGCGCAGCGCGCGTCCCATGTACTCGATCCAGATCGGCATCGCGAGTTGCGCGCCGAACTCGCGGCTGCCGAGCGTCTTCGGCTGGTCATAGCCCATCCACGCGACCGCGACCAGTTGCTTCTGATAGCCCGCGAACCAGCCGTCCTTGGCATCGTTGGTCGTGCCGGTCTTGCCTTGCAGGTCGTTGCGCTTCAGCACGTTGGTGCCCGAACCCGTGCCCTGCGTCGCGACCGTGTGCAGCAGGCTGTTCATGATGTACGCGTTGCGCGGTTCGAGCGTCTGTGGCGCGTTGCTGCCCGCCATAAGCGGATTGGCGCGCGAGATCACGGTGCCGCGCGCATCGGCGACATCGGCGATCAGATACGGATTGATGCGATAGCCGCCGTTCGCGAACACGGAATACGCGCCGCTCAACTGCAAGGGCGTGACGAGCCCCGCGCCGAGCGCGAGCGGCAGATACGGCGGCGTCTTGTCCTTGTCGAAGCCGAACTTCTGCGTGACGAAGTCCTGCGCGTAGCCCGTGCCGATATACGACAGGATGCGGATCGACACCAGGTTCTTCGACTTCTGCAGGCCGGTGCGCATCGACATCGGGCCGTCGGGCTGGTCGTCGTCCTTCGGCTCCCAGGCGTCGCCGCCGCCCGCCGCCGGGAAATACAGCGGCGCGTCGTTGATGATGGTCGCCGGCCCGAGCCCCTTGTCGAGCGCCGCCGAATAGATGAACGGCTTGAAGCTCGAACCCGGCTGACGCCATGCCTGCGTGACGTGATTGAACTTGTTCTTGTTGAAGTCGAAACCGCCAACGAGCGCGCGGATCGCGCCGTCCTGCGGCGTCATCGAGACGAGCGCGCCTTCGACCTGCGGCAACTGCGTGATCTGCCAGTTGCCCTTGTCGTCCTTCGTCAGGCGCACGATCGCGCCCGGCTTGATGGCGAGCGCCTTGGTCGCATTGCTGCGCAGACCGGCAGCCACGAAGCGCAGACCATCGCCGGCGATCGTCGCGGTATCGCCGCCGACGAACTGCGCCGTCACCTGCTTCGGGCTCGCGGCCGTCACGACCGCGGAGACGAGCTCGCCGTTGTCCGGATGATCGACGAGCGCGTCTTCGATCGCCTCGGCGCGATCATCCGCGTTCGACGGCAGATTGATGTTGCCCTCCGGCCCGCGATAGCCATGGCGGCGTTCGTAATCCATCACGCCCTTGCGCACGGCCTTGTACGCGGCGTCCTGATCGGCGGAATCGATCGTCGTCGTGACCGTGAGGCCGCGCGTGTAGGTCTCTTCCTTGTACTGCGCGTACATCATCTGCCGCACCATTTCCGCGACGTACTCGGCATGCACGCCGTACTCCGTGCCGGTGGATTTCGTGTGAATCTCCTCGGCCGCGGCCTGGTCGTACTGTTCGCGGGTGATGAAATTCACGTCCAGCATGCGCTTCAGGATGTACTGCTGACGCACCTTCGCGCGCTTCGGATTGACGACCGGGTTATACGCGGACGGCGCCTTCGGCAGGCCCGCGAGCATCGCCGCTTCGGCAAGCGAGATGTCCTTCAGATCCTTGCCGAAGTAGACGCGCGCTGCGGCGGAAAAACCATACGCGCGCTCGCCGAGATAGATCTGGTTCATGTACAGCTCGAGAATCTGGTCCTTCGTCAGCGCGCGCTCGATCTTGTACGCGAGCAGCATCTCGTAGATCTTGCGCGTGTAGGTCTTCTCGCTCGACAGAAAGAAGTTGCGCGCGACCTGCATCGTGATCGTGCTCGCGCCCTGCGACGCGCCGCCATGCATCAGGTCGGTGACACCCGCGCGCAGAATGCCGATGAAATCGACGCCGCCGTGATCGTAGAAACGGTAATCCTCGATCGCGAGAACGGCCTTCTTCATCTGATCGGGGATGTCCTGGAAGCGCACGAGGCTGCGGCGTTCCTCGCCGAACTCGCCGATCAGCACGTGATCGGCCGTGTAGACGCGCAGCGGCACCTTCGGCCGATAGTCGATCAGCGCATTGAGCGACGGCAGATTCGGCCCCATGACGACGAGCGCATAACCGACGATGAGCGCGCCGACCACCACGCCGATGGCCGCGAGGCCGGCGAACCAGATGGCGATGCGCGCGAAAGGAGAACGGCCGGAGCCGCCGCGGTCATTGCGATCGTTGCGGCCATCTCGGCCGTTGCGCCCGCCGCCGCCGTTGCGTCCACCGCCGTCGCGGCCGCCCGAATCCTTGCGTGAGTCGTTGCGTGAGTCGTTCCAGCGGGGTTCGCGATCGTATCGCGAGGCATTCGATGAGTCGGGTCGTTTGATGATAGGCATGACTGGGTTCGTTCGGCGCGCCGTGAAGCGCGCGCGCTGCTGCGCTGCGATGCGCCGGCATCGGCGCTACTGCAAAGGCGGGAAGGCGATATGCGGGCCCGGCGTCGACCGAGGGTAACAGCGCATTTTAAAGAATTCGCGCGCGCCACCACAAAACGAGCGGGATTTTTTTGTAAGTAAATGCCCCGCGCCGGGCGGATGCGCGTGAATTGTGGGGTTACCCACAGAAAGTGTTGAGAGCCTTGTGGACAACCGTATGAGAAAATAGCCAAGTCGTTGATCGCGCGCCTGTTTTGCGCAATGCTTCATCAAGTGCGATGCGGGGTGAGCCACACGCACGGCCGCGCGCAAACCGATATGATGGATAAACGCATGGCAGGTTCCCCGGACATGGCGCGGGTGCCTTCCATGGCGCTGTCGTGCCGTTTGATGAACCGAAGTTGCGATCGTCTCTTTACGATCGCCTTACTGTTTGCGAGCCGCTCATGACGACCAAACCCAGCGAACGCATCGTTGTTTTCGTGACTCCCGCGCAGAAGCTGGCCATCAGCAAGACAGCGGACACGCTCGGCATCAGCGTCAGCGAGCTCATGCGGCGCGCGGTGCTGAACTTCAACGCAACCAGCGAGCAGATCAAGGTCGCGGGCATCGTCGACCGCTTGCGTGCGCCCAAGGCGCCCGATGCGCTCAACGCCGCGCTGAAAAGCGTCGCCGCGAAAGCAGCGGCGCGCGAGGCCCGCGAGGCGGCGGCGCGCGAGGCCCGCGAGGCGGCGGCGAGCGCGACCAAACGCGCCGCGCAGGCGCGCAGCGTGCCGCACACGCATGCCGCGTCCGCCGAACCCGAAGACGAGATCGAGCACGACACGGATCAGGGCGACGACGCCTCGCTCACCGACGACACGCGCTCCGAACGCTGACGATCCCGACGCGCCCTGCATCAGTTCTCCGGCCACGCGCGTCGTTACACTCCTTAACGTTCCGTTAAGTCCCGGTTAAGTCACGGCATGATCTAATGAGCGGGTAAACCCGGCGTGGATGTCGCGCTCATTGCGCTTGCAATCCCGCGCATTGCGCCTCACATTCGAGCCGCGTGGCCAGCAGGTGAGCGCACACGCCGCCGTCTTCATCCAGGAGAAATACATGTCGCTTTTCGATTCCATCACGCGCACGGTCAGAGGCCTCTTGAACGACGCGGCTGACACCATGCAGGACCCTTCGCGCGACGCGCGCCAGATCGTGCGCGAGCTCGACGACAGCATCGCGAAGGCGGAGAACTCGCTCATCGAGATCGAAGCGCAGGTCGCCACGCAGCAAAGCAAGCGTGACGCCGCCGCCGACAAGGCGCGGAAGTACGAAGATGGCGCAAAGCGCGCACTGACGGCCGGCGATGAATCCCTCGCGCGCGAGGCGCTCGCGGCGCAGGCGAACGCCGAAACCGAACGCGACGCGCTCGCGGCGGAACTGCAGACGCTGGAGCCCTCGGTCGAGCATCTGAAGAAACAGATCACCGACATGCGCCAGCGCCGCAACGATCTCAACGCGCGCTCGAACATCCTGCAGGCGAAGCAGCAGATCGCGCAGGCGAAGGACACCGCGGCGACGGCGCTCGGCGGCATCGGCGGAAAGAATCTGTCGGAAGACTTTCAGAAGCTCGAAGACAAGGTTCAGCTCGCCAACGCCCGCTCCGACGCGCGTCTGAATTCGGCGGACCAGAAGTCCGGCAAGGCGCTCGACGACAAACTCGCGGATCTCAATCGCGGACCGTCGGTCGAGGATCGGCTCGCCGCGCTGAAGAAGCAGTTGAATCCGCCGGCGCAGTAAGCATCGGCATCCGCATGCGTGCGCACGCGGCGAACTCCCGGGCGCGCGGCGCGCCGCACGAATATGCGTTACCTTGAGCATCACCCTTGCATGACCCGATTGCAGCTTCGACAGGAGACGGACGTTCATCGCGTCCGGCCCGCATCATGAAAAAGTTTTTGACGGCTGTGGCGTTGTCGCTGTCGCTCGCTTCCCCGCTCGCGTTCGCGGTGCCCACCGCGCAGCAGGTCGAGCAGTCGATGACGCAGGGCAACTGGAAACAGGCCGACTCGCAGTTGAGCGAAGTGCTCGACGCGCATCCGAAAAACGCGCACGCGCATTATCTCTACGCGCAGGTGCTCGACCGCGAGGGCCGCTACAGCGACGCCCTTTCGCATCTGCAGCAGGCGAAATCGCTCGATCCTTCGCTGAGCTTCACCGACCCTTCCCGTTTCGCTGCCACGCAAGCCCGCATTCAGGGCGACGCAACACGCGCCAGTCTCGCGCCGCGCTCGAACAACGGCGCGAACACATCGAGCGCACAGAATCCCTTCAGTCAGGATCAAGCCGCTGCCGCGCCGCAGAGCCATGGCCTGGGCATGGGCGCGTGGATCGGCCTTGCGGTGCTGATCGGGGCGATCGCGCTCGTGCTGCGCTGGGGCTTGCGACGTGCTCGCGCACGCGACGACGGCCAGGCCGAAAACGACCGCCGCACGCAGATCAAACGCGCGACCGAGCTGCTCAACGACGTGCGCACGCTCAAGCTCGACGTCCGCCTCTCCACCGCGCCGGACCACGAGGCACTGCTGAAAGACGTGGAAGGCGCGGAAACGCAGTTGCGCGAAATGGTCGAATCGCTGTCGAATTCGAAGAATCCGGTGCCGCCCTATGCGATCGAGGATCTGGAGAATCAGGTCGCGAGCCTGAAAGCGCGCGCCGAAGGCCGCCCCGATCCGAACGCGGCCAGCAACGCTCAAGTGGGTGCGCCGAACGGGTCGCCGTATGCGCAGGAAGCCGAGCGCTTCGGGCGCGGCCCGCAGCAATATCCACCGCAGCAAGGGCCTTATCCGCCCTATCCGCCGCAGCAGGGCCAGCAGCCGCCCGTCATCATCCAGCAAGGCGGCGGCGGGTTCGGCGGCGGCATGGGCGGCCTGCTGACCGGCGTGCTGCTCGGTCAGGTGCTGTCACATGGGCGCGATCGCGTGATCGAGCGCGATGTGCCCGTCGATCGCCCGTCGCAGAACGACAACGGCGGACTCGACTTCGGCAACAACGGCGGCGGTCTGGACCTCGGCAATGGCTCGAATGACTGGAACGATGGCGGCGGAGGCGGCGGCGGCCTCGACCTCGGCAGCAACGACGATGGCTGGCGCGACACCTGATCTCGCCGCACGCCCGATCGAAGGCCCTGCTTGCGCGGGGCCTTTTTGTATCGGCGTGAGCAATCAGCGCGTCAGCCGCCGCCGAGAAAACGCAGCAGACCCCACAGAAACTTGAAGAAGCCGACGATGAATTCCCAGATCCGTTCGAGCTGATCCCAGCTCGCGGCGTGCAGGATGGCATGCAGGATCATGCCGTCGGGCCCGCGCGGCCTTCCACAGGCGCGCGTTCATGCGTGAGTGACAAAACCATCATCGAAAAAAAGAAGGCGGCTCGCGCCGCCTCCTGTCGCTATCGCAAAAGTCGCATGATACCCGGTCGCGCGATGCGGCCCGTCAATGAGAACGTCACTCCGCCGGCTTCTTCTCTTCGCTTTCGGGCGGCACTTCGTCCGTGAGCGCCTCTTCCAGCCGCTTGAAAATGCGCTTCGTCGCGCCGCGCGGTTGCAGCGCGAACAGCAGCAGCGAGCGGCCCGTCACCTGATACACATCGTCGGAGCCGAACTCGGGCAACTCCTCGCGAATCGGCGCATTCGTGTCGATCAGGCAGATCCATTCGTCCGGGCCCGGAATGTCCGGCAGCGTGAAATCGACCACGTCGTGATACGCGTTCACGATCAGCAACAGCGTCGCGTCCGAGGCCGGCTTGCGGATGCCCGTCGCCTGCGCGCGGCCGTCGAAGACGAGGCCGAAGCAGCGCATGTTCGGATCGTCCCATTGCTCCTGCGTGAGTTCGTCGCCGGTCGTGCCGAGCCATCTGACGTCGGCGACCTGCAAGTCCTCGTTGTAGGCGCCCGTGAGGAAGCGCTGACGCCGCAGCACCGGCAGCGTGTGGCGCAGCGTCGTCAGCTTGCGCACGAACTCGGTGAGCGCGCGGCCGTCGTCGTCGATGTCCCAGTTGACCCAGCTGATGTCGTCGTCCTGGCAGTAGGCGTTGTTGTTGCCCTGCTGCGTGCGGCCGAACTCGTCGCCCGCGAGCAGCATCGGCGTGCCTTGCGAGAACAGCAGGGTGGCGAGCAGGTTGCGCTTCTGGCGCTCGCGCAGCGCGCGGATCTCGGGGTCGTCGGTCGGGCCTTCGGCGCCGCAGTTCCACGACTTGTTGTCCGAGTGGCCGTCGTTGTTATCCTCGCCGTTCGCCTCGTTGTGCTTTTCGTTGTACGAGACGAGATCGTTCAGCGTGAAGCCGTCGTGCGCGGTGATGAAGTTCACGCTCGCCCACGGTCTGCGTCCGCGCTTGTTGAACTTGTCGCCCGATGCGGTGATGCGCGTGCCGAGTTCCGGCGCGACACCTTCGTCGCCCTTCCAGAACTCTCGCACGGTATCGCGATAGCGATCGTTCCATTCCGCCCAGCCCGGCGGAAATCCGCCGACCTGATAGCCGCCCGGCCCGCAATCCCACGGCTCGGCGATCAGCTTCACGCTCGACAGAATCGGATCCTGCCGGCAACTGTCGAGAAAACCGCCGCCTTCGTCGAAGCCGTAGGGCTCGCGGCCGAGAATCGTCGCGAGGTCGAAGCGGAAGCCGTCGACGTTCATCTCCGTCACCCAGTAGCGCAGGCTGTCGGTGACCATCTGCAGCACGCGCGGATGCGAGAGGTTGAGCGTGTTGCCGGTGCCGGTATCGTTGATGTAGTAGCGCGCCTCTTCCGGCATCAGCCGATAGTAGGACGCATTGTCGATGCCGCGAAACGACAGCGTCGGCCCGCGCTCGTTGCCTTCGGCGGTGTGGTTGTAGACGACGTCGAGAATCACTTCGAGGCCGGCTTCGTGCAGCCGGTCGACCATCTCCTTGAATTCGGCAATGGCGCCCGCGCCGCGCGCGAAGTAGCGCGGATCGGCGGCGAAAAAGCCGATCGTGTTGTAGCCCCAGTAGTTCGTGAGCCCCTTGTCGAGCAGATAGCTGTCGTTGACGAAGGTGTGGATCGGCAACAGTTCGACCGACGTCACGCCGAGACTCTTGATGTAGTCGACAACTTCCTTCTGCCCGAGCCCTTCGAACGTGCCGCGCATGTGCTCGGGAACCGCCGGATGCCGCTTCGTATAACCGCGCACGTGCGTCTCGTAGAAGATCGTGTGCTCCCACGGCACGCGCACGCGCGTCGCGTGGGTCCAGGTGAAGGTCTGATCGACGACCTGGCACTTCTGCATGAAGGGCGCGCTGTCGCGTTCGTCGAAGGTGAGATCTTCGCCCTCGGCGTCGAGCGTGTAGCCGAACAGGGCCGGGTCCCAGTTCGGCGTGCCGACGTGCGCTTTCGCGTAGGGGTCGAGCAGCAGCTTGTTCGGATTGAAGCGATGCCCGGCTTCGGGCTCGTACGGACCGTGCACGCGATAGCCGTAGACCGTGCCGGGTGCGAGCCCGTGCACGTAGACGTGCCAGACTTCATCGGTGAATTCGGGCAGCTCGATGCGCTGCGTTTCCTTTTCGCCCTTCTCGTCGAAGAGACACAGTTCGACCTTGGTGGCATTCGCGGAGAAAAGCGCGAAATTGACGCCGTTTCCGTCCCAGTTCGCGCCGAGCGGAAACGGGGAGCCTTCGGCAATGCGGAGTTCGTTCGCCATGAGATGATGTATTCGAATGGTTGACGCGCGCGGCGTCGGGATCGTGCGGTGGCATTGCGGGGCTTCAGGCGGATCGTAAGAAGCATTTCGTGTGCCCGTTTGCCGTATCGCGCGCGGCCTGCTTCCCGACGCGCTGTGGCTTCTCGCCGCCGCGCGCCGCGTGTAAAACGTTCCTGTCGGGTGCGCCGAATGCTTGGGAGCGACCGACGCCCCATCGCCGAAGGAGAGCACGCCTTGTCCACACGCCCCGATTCCGCCTCGACGAATACCCAGATCAACGGCGCGGCCGAAGAGAGCCGCGCCGCTGGCCGCGCGCTGCGCGACGCCGTTCCGTTCGACGCACACGGCGCGTGGGCGCCCGAACCCGATCGCCCCGATCCCGTCGAGCGCGTGCTCGCCGGCAACGCGGGCCGGCAGGAGCGGCTGATCCCGTTGCGCATGCAGCGCATGGCCGAATCGCCGTTCGCGTTTCTGCGCGGCTCCGCGACCGTGATGGCGTGGGATCTGGCGAAGTCGCCGTCGATCGGACACAACGTGATCATCGACGGCGATGCGCACGTCAATAATTTCGGCCTGTTCCGCACGCCGCGTCAGGACGTCGTGTTCGACCTGAACGATTTCGATGAAACCCTCGTCGGCCCGTGGGAATGGGACTTGAAGCGCCTGACCGCGAGCATCAACGTCGCGGCGCGCGAAAACAGCGTCGATACGGCCGGACGCGAGCGCGCGGTGCGCTCGGCGTGCGCCGCGTATCGCACGACGATGGCCAACCTGTGGCAAGTGAGCCCCTACGATCTGTGGCAGATGCGCTCCTACGCGAGCGCGCTGCACATGGACGCGCCGACGAAACTCGACGCCGACGAAAAAGCGACCATCGAGAAAACGGTCGAGCGTGCGATGAAACGCTCGCACGCGACCATGCTCGCGAAAATCGCGGAGCCGGCGGGCAAGAGCTACCGTTTCAAGGTCGATCCGCCGATTCTCACGAAGCTCGACGCCGCCGAGAAAAATCATGTGATCGATGGCCTCAAGGCGTATCTGCTGACCATCGCGGGCGAATGGCGCATGATGCTCGAACGGTACGATGTCGTGGATGTGGCGCATCGCGTGGTCGGCGTGGGGAGCGTCGGCACGCGCGCGTATCTCGTGCTGATGCTCGGCCGCGCGCTCGGCGACCCGCTTTTCATGCAGGTGAAGGAAGGCATCGTGCCCGCCGCCGCGCCCTTCGTGCCGGCGCTGCCGGAGCCGTATCGGCATCAGGGACGGCGGGTCGTGCACGGGCAGCGGCTCATGCAGAGTTCGTCGGACGCGCTGCTCGGCTGGACCACCATCTCCGGCCGCGATTTCTACGTACGCCAGATGAAACAGATTCGCGGCTCGATTCCCATGGACTGGCTGCACGGCGCCACCTTCGATTTCTACGCGTGGTGTCTCGGCCTGCTGCTCGCCCGCGCCCACGCGCGCACCGGCGACGCCGCGCTCATCGCGGGCTATTGCGGCAATTCGGACCGGCTCGACGCGGCCTTCGCGATGTGGGCCGAGCGCTACGGCGCGCAGACCGTCGCGGACCACGCCGCCTTCTGCGCCGCGATCAGCGTGGGACGCGTGCCCGCTGCGTGATGCCGTTTTTTCGGCGCGCGGGCGGCACGCGGTCGAATTGACTATCATTGTCGAGGCGCCCGCCGATGAAACGCGCCCTGCTGCACGTTTCGCGGGTGTTTCAATGGCATAGCCCTTGCTGCCGCTTTGGCCCGCACAACCGTCTAACTCAAACTGGAGGAAGCCGCGCATGAGCATGATTGAGGAATTCAAGAACTTCGCCCTGAAGGGCAACGTCATGGACCTCGCGGTCGGTGTCATCATCGGCGGCGCTTTTTCGACGATCGTGAACTCCATCGTCAAGGATTTGATCATGCCGGTGGTCGGGCTCGCGACGGGCGGTCTCGACTTTTCGAACCTCTTCATAAAACTCGGGCAGATACCGCCAACCTTTAAAGGCAATCCCGATTCCTACAAGGATTTGCAGACCGCGGGCGTCGCGGTGTTCGGCTACGGCTCGTTCATCACCGTGCTGATCAACTTCATCATCCTCGCGTTCATCATCTTTCTGATGGTCAAGTTCATCAACAATCTGCGCAAGCCGGCCGAGTCCGCGCCGCCCCCCGCGACCCCGGAAGACGTGCTGCTGCTGCGCGAGATTCGCGACGAACTCAAGAGATCGCCGCGCGTCTAGCCGGGCAAACCCCCGCGCGGGCCGTGGAACCCGCGCGGCGTCGGGTAGGTCTGCCCTGTAGCACCCCACTCCGTTGGTGCCCCCACCCGCATTTTTCTTTACGAAAGCTGCTCGCGCGGGGAAGAGCAGGACTATTATTGAGACAGATGCTCTGAGAGATGCCAAGCGGGCCGCCAAACGGTCATCGGCATGAATCGTGCGCCATGGATGTGCGCTGGCACCTTGCCGGTCAATCATCGAATCGTCCGATTCACCGTGACCTAATCACATCGATGCGCTATAAAAGATCGACGTGCGGCGCGCAAGACGGGAGTGGCCGCATGAGGACGCTGCGTTTCTTGCAATTCTTTTTCAGGCGAGTTTTTATGTCCTTCCCGAAAAAGCGTAAACGCGTGAAGGCCGATGGCGACGAGTCTTTTCTCGCCGTGCTGCGGCATTTCAAGCCATTCGGTCAATTAGACACGAAGATTGCCCGTGCTCGCGCGCAGGATGAGCCGGTTCTGTACGCGCACGTTCTACCAGGGCTCGACGTCCTGCTGTGCAGCGTGCGTGGCGCACAGCCGCCGTATCCGGCCATCGACGAGCTGCACAGGCGCTGTGTCGAATCGATCACCAATGCGCTCGAGCAGCCGCTCGATGGTCTGGAGAACGGCGGTTACTGGTACGAGGCGAACGGTTTCGGTTTCCTTGTATTCGCGAGCCGCGCCCGCGCGCAGATTCTGAGCGAATTCGGCGCGACGGTTTCCGCGCGCAGGCGTCGCGGCACGCGTCGCCAGGACGCGGGCGACGCCGCCTCGCGGCCGCTGCGCTGATCTTTTCCTGACCTTCCCTGCTCTGCACCGATGCGTGCGGGCCTCGTTCATGAGGCCCGGCGTGTCGTCGTGCGCGTGTCGGTTCTTCTTGCTTCGCTTCGCGCAAACCCCCACTACTCGGGTGCGCTTTCCTGTCCTTTAATGGAAGCCACGCGCGAACGCGTGGCGCGTGCGTTGCTGCACTGGTATTGCGAGCTTCTCGCGACACAACGGATCACTACAAGGAGAACATCATGTCGGAACACGTCTACAAGCAGATCGAACTCACCGGCTCCTCGCCGAAGTCGAGCGACGATGCCGTGCACGTCGCGCTCGAGAAGGCATCGAAGACGCTGCGCAACATGCACTGGTTCGAAGTGGTGGAGACGCGCGGGCACATCGAGGATGGCAAGATCCTGCACTGGCAGGTAACGATCAAGGTGGGACTGCGTATCGATTGATGCGTGGCTGCGTCGAATGAAAAAACCGCGCTTCGTTTCGCAACGAAGCGCGGTTTGTCTTTGCGCGGACGGAAGACGCGCGCTTACTTCGGCAACGAACCTTCGACGCCTTCGACATACCAGTTGATCCGCTGCAATTCCGGATCCGTCAGCGTCTTGCCAGCCGGCACCTTCTCCGCGCCAGACTGATCCTTGATCGGACCACTAAACACATCCCACTTGCCGGTGTGCAGTTCGTCGCGCTTCGCGGCGACCGCCTGCAGCGCCTTCGCGGGAATCACGCCATTGTTCAGGTCTTCGAGATCCACGGCCTTTTGCGGAATGCCGAGCCATACCGGATCGTTCTTCCACGTGCCGTCGAGCACCTTGGGAATGACTTCGTTGTAGTACACGCCCCAGTGCGCGACCACCGAGCCCAGATGCGCGCTCGGACCGAACTTCTTCATGTTCGAGTCCCAGCCGAAGGCATAGACCTTCTTCTCGGCGGCGGTGTTGAGCGTCGCGTTGGAATCGGTGTTCTGCAACAGCACGTCCGCACCCTGCCCGATCAGCGTCTCGGCCGCCTGCTTTTCCTTGCCCGGATCGAACCAGCTATTGATCCAGATGACCTTCGTATGGACCTTCGGATTCACCGAGCGCGCGCCCATCGTGTACGCGTTGATGTTGCGCACGACTTCCGGAATCGGCACCGACGCCACGAAACCGAGCGTGTTCGTCTTCGTCACGTAGCCCGCGGCGACGCCGGCCAGATACGCGCCCTGATACATGCGCACGTCATAGGTGCCGAAGTTCTTGGCTTTCTTGAAGCCGGTCGCCGTCAGGAAGATGGTGTCGGGAAAATCCTTCGCGACCTTCAGCGCGAAGTCCTGATAGCCGAAGCTCGTCGCGAAGATGACCTTGTTGCCCTTGTTCGCGAGATCGCGGAACACGCGCTCCGAGTCCGCGGACTCAGGCACGTTCTCCACGCGCGTGATCTTGATCTTGCTGCCGAACTTCGCTTCGGCTTCCTTGCTGCCGGCGTCGTGCGCGAAGGTCCAGCCTGCATCGCCCGGATTGCCGAGATAGACGAACGCGACGCCCGGCGCGTCCGCCGCGCGCGCGCTCAACGCGGCGACGGTGGCGGACAGTGCGACCGTCGCGGTGATCGCCTTCAGCCATGGTTTATTCATTGTGATTCTCCTGGTCGATGTTGTGTGTGAAACGGCATTGCAGGCCCGCATCAGTTTGGTCGGTCAAAAATGAGAGCGAAACCACGACGCTGCGCGAGAACAACAGCATCAGCTCGCCGCGAAAAACGGCTTGCCGAGCGATGCGGGCGCGTTGAGCTTGATCGTGTTCGCGTTACGCGAGATGAGCACCAGCACGACGATGGTCGCGATATACGGCAGCATCGCGAGGAACTGCGTCGGCACGGGCACGCCGATCGCCTGCGCGTAGAACTGCAGCGCCATCACCGCGCCGAACAGCAACGCGCCGATCAGGAGGCGCCCCGGCCGCCACGTCGCGAACACGACGAGCGCGAGCGCGATCCAGCCGCGCCCCGACGTCAGTTGTTCCTGCCAGACATGCAGATAGACGATTGAGTAATAGCCGCCCGCGATGCCCGCCATCGCGCCGCCGAAGAGCGTCGCGCCATAGCGCACGCCGACGACGGGAAAGCCCACCGAATGCGCCACCGACGGCGATTCGCCCACCGAGCGCAGCACGAGCCCCGCGCGCGTCTTGTAGAGGAACCAGCCGATCACCGCGAACATGATGAACGCGAGATAGCCGAGCGGCGTGAGCGAGAAGATCGCGGGGCCGAGCACGGGAATGTTCGCGAGGCCGGGAATCGGCATGACGTCGATGCTCGCACGCACCGCCGCCGAGGTGTACGGCTTGCCGATATACGCCGAAAAGCCGATGCCGAAGATCGTCAGCGAGAGGCCGGTCGCGACCTGATTGGCGAGCATCGTGATGGTGAGAAAGCCGAACAGCAGCGCCATCGCGAGCCCCGCGAACACGGAGGCGACGATGCCCAGCCACGGATTGCCCGTGATCGCGGTGACGGCGTAGCCCGCGACCGCGCCCATCAGCATCATCCCTTCGACGCCGAGATTCAGTACGCCCGATTTTTCGGCGACGAGTTCGCCTGCGCCGGCGTACATCAGCGGAATCGCGGCGATCACGGCGCTCGAAGCGAGGTTGCCGGCTTGATTGATGTCCATTTTTCTGTGCCTCTTATGCGGCGTGATGCGCGGGCGTCCTGCGCCTGATGCGGTAATTCACGAAGAGATCGCAGCCGAGCAGGCAGAAGAGCAGCAAGCCCTGGAACACGCCCGCGAGCGCCTGCGGCAGTTGCAGCGAGGTCTGCACAGCTTCGCCGCCGAGATACAGCAGCGCCATCAGCAGACTGGCGAGCACGATGCCCACCGGATGCAGCCGCCCCACGAACACGACGATGATCGCCGTGAAGCCGTAGCCCGGCGACCAGCCCGCCTGCAACTGTCCGATGGGACCGGCCACTTCGCCCATGCCGGCCAGACCCGCGAGGCCGCCTGAGAGCAGCAGCGAGGTCCAGATCGTCTTCTTGTCGGAGAAACCGGCGTAGCGCGCGGCGAGCGGCGCAAGACCGCCGACGTTCATCCGGAAGCCCGCGAAGCTCTTGCGCATGAAAAGCCACACGCAGGGAATCGCGATCGCCGTCAGAAACACCGACGCGTTGATGCGCGTGCCCTTGAGCCAGGTCCAGTGCCAGTCGCCGTAGAGGCGCGGGAACAGCGCGTCGTCGCCGAACATCGCCGAGATCGGGAAGTTCATGCCTTCCGGGTCGCGCCACGGGCCGCTCACGAGGTAGATGAGCAACTGCGTCGCGACGTAGGTGAGCATCAGGCTCGTGAGAATTTCGTTGGTGTTGAAGCGGCTCTTGAGCAGCGCGGGAATCGCCGCCCACAGCATGCCGCCCACGACGCCGCCGAGCATCATCAACGGCAGCGTCCACCAGCCGGACGCATCGCCGGCATGAATCGCGATGCCGCCCGCGACGATGCCGCCGAGCAGCATCTGCCCTTCCGCGCCGATGTTCCACACGTTCGCGCGATAGCCGACCGCGAGCCCAAGCCCGATCAGGCACAGCGGCGACGCTTTCAGCACCAGCTCGGACCAGCCGTTGACGCTCGCAAGCGGCTCGATGAAGAACGCGTGCATCGCGCGCAGCGGGTCCTGCCCGACGAGGCTGAAAATCAGAAAGCCGATGACGAGCGTCGCGACGGCGGCGACCACCGGCACCGCGAGCTGCATGACGCGCGAGGGCGTCGGGCGCGCTTCGAGTCGATAGGGAAAGATCATCGTGCTTAGTGCTTCAAGAGAGAGTCGGATTCGGCAGCGGTCGCGGGCTTGCCTTCGAAAAGGCCGGCCATGAAGAGGCCGACTTCCTCCGCGTTGGTTTCACTCGTCTTGCGCACCGGCGAGAGCTTGCCGCGCGCGATCACGGCGAGCCGGTCGCAGATATCAAACAGTTCTTCCAGCTCTTCGGAAATCACGAGGATCGCGACGCCGCGCGCCGACAGATCGAGCAGTTGCTGACGGATGAAGCCCGCCGCGCCGACATCGACGCCCCAGGTGGGCTGAGCGACCACGAGCACCTTCGGCTCCTGAAGAATCTCGCGCCCGACGATGAACTTCTGCAGATTGCCGCCCGAGAGGCTTTGCGCGAGCGCGTCGCTGCCGCCGCAGCGCACGTCGAACGATTCGATGCAGCGCTGCGCGAACGCCTTCACCGTGCCTGTCTTGATCCAGCCGCCGCGCACCATGTTCTCGCGATGCGCGGTGAGCAGGCCGTTGTCGGCGAGCGACATCGCGGGAACCGCGCCGCGCCCGAGGCGTTCCTCGGGCACGAACGCGAAACCGAGCCGGCGCCGTCCGCCCGCCGTCAGACGCGCGGCGGGCTTGCCGCAGATCGACACGGCATCGGCCGCGACGTGCCGGTCGCGAATCTCGCCCGACAGCGCCGCGAGCAGTTCGGCCTGCCCGTTCCCCGACACACCCGCGATGCCGAAGATCTCGCCCGCGTGCACCGCGAACGACACGTTCTCCAGCGAAGTGCCGAACGGATCGGGACTCGCCACCGACAGGTTCTTCACCGCGAGCCGCACGTCGCCCGGATTGTGTTCGCGCCGCGTGTAGTCGGGCAGCGAATGGCCGACCATCAGTTGCGCGAGCGACGCCTGCGTTTCCTTGCGCGGATCGACGTTGCCGGTCACGCGGCCGCCGCGCATCACGGTGGCGTTTTCGCAGAGCGACTGGATTTCGTCGAGCTTGTGGCTGATGTAAAGAATGCTGCAGCCTTCGGACGCGAGCCGGCGCAACACCTTGAAGAGTTTCTGGACCGCTTGCGGCGTGAGCACCGAAGTCGGCTCGTCCATGATGAGCAGACGCGGGTTCTGCAGCAGACAGCGCACGATTTCCACGCGCTGCCGCTCGCCCACGGTCAGACTGTGCACATGACGCTGCGGATCGACATCGAGGCCATAGTCCTTCGACACTTCGCGGATGCGCTTGCCCAGGGCTTTCATGTCGAACTTTTCGTCGAGCGCGAGCGCGATGTTTTCGGCGACCGTCAGCGTCTCGAACAGCGAAAAGTGCTGGAACACCATGCCGATGCCGAGCTTGCGCGCGGCGGCCGGGCTGCCGATCTCGACCGCCTCGCCCTGCCAGCGGATCTCGCCTTCATCCGGGCGCACCGCGCCATAGATGATCTTCATCAGCGTGGACTTGCCCGCGCCGTTCTCGCCGAGCACGGCGTGGATCTCGCCCGGCATGACGACGAGATTCACACCGTCATTGGCCTTGACGGACGGATACTGTTTGCTGATACCCGACAACGCCAGGCGCGGTGGCGTGGTCGACTTGGAAATGGCGTCGCCCATTGAGATCCAGAAATGCGCCCGGCCACCGAGCAGGCCGGACTGGAAAAGTTACCGCATATGAGCGCGAGGCACCTTCATGTCGCACGAACTCATATCGCGGGCAGAATTTACAGAATTCGGAACACTAAGTCGATAACTCAAAATTAGGTGTTGCGCCCCACCAAAGCCAATGTTTGCGGGTAAGCCACACCTTGACGAAATTTTCACGTCATATTAAAAATGATATGTAGCACCCCCGCATCGATCAGCCAGAACATATAGTGGAGATAACATGAGTCAGCAACGCGAGGCGATCGATACGTATTTATTGCGCGTCTTGCATACCCTCCTGATGGAACGCAGCGTGACCCGCGCGGCCGTCAAACTCAATCAGTCCCAACCCGCCATCAGCGCAGCGTTACGGCGGCTGCGCGACATCACCGGCGACCCGCTTCTCGTGCGCGGCAAGTCCGGCATGGTGCCCACCGAATACGGCCTGCGCCTGCTCGAGCCCACGCAGAACGCGCTGCGCGAAATCGAACGCATCAAGGTCCAGCAGCACAACTTCGATCCTTCGACCTCCGTTCGGTGCTATCGCATCGGCTGTCCCGACTATCTGAACGTGCTGTTCGTGCCGACGGTCGTCGAACGCTTTCGCCAGGCCGCGCCGAATGCGACGCTCGAGTTTCATTCGCTCGGCCCCGCGTTCGACTACGAACTCGCGCTCGAAGACGGCAAGCTCGATATCGTCGTCGGCAACTGGCCGGAGCCGCCGGAGCAGCTGCATCTCTCCAACCTGTTCGTCGACAAGATCGTGTGTCTCGTCAGCAATCAGCATCCGTTCGCCAAGCGCGGCGGGCTCACGCTCGATCAGTACCTGAACGCGCCACATCTCGCGCCGACGCCCTATTCCGTAGGCCAGCGCGGCGCGATCGACGTGCATCTGGCGCGCGAGCGTCTGAAGCGTCATGTCGTCGTCACGTTGCCGTACTTCAATCTCGCGCCTTACGTGCTGATCAAGTCGGATCTGGTCTTCACGACGACGCGGCTCTTCGCCGATCACTACGCGCGGTTCCTGCCGCTCGCGGTCGTGCCCGCGCCGCTCGATTTCCCGCCGATGCAGTACTACCAGCTCTGGCACGAGCGCTGTCACTACTCGGACGAAGTCCGCTGGCTGCGCGGACTCGTCGGCGAAGCGACGCGGTCGTTGATCGATCAGCCGTAATGCTTCGAACGGGGCGCCTTCGGGCGCCCCGTTTCATCTACGCCCGGTTCGCCAGTTCACCCGCCAGCCGGTTATGCCGTTCCACCACGGCCCCGAGATCCAGCGTCGTCAGACGCCCTTCCTTCACGACGATCTTTCCATCGATCACGCTCGTCGAAACCTGCGACGGCGCGCAGAACACCAGCGCCGCCACTGGATCGTGCAGCGCGCCCGCGAACGCCGTCTGCGACAGGTCGAACGACACGAAATCCGCCGCCATGCCAGGCGCGAGCGCGCCGATGTCATCGCGATTGAGCACCTTCGCGCCGCCGAGCGTCGCGATTTCGAGCGCTTCCCGCGCGGTCATCGCGTCCGGGCCGAAGCCGACGCGCTGCAACAGCAACGCCTGACGCACTTCCGCGACCATCTGCGCGCCGTCGTTCGACGCCGAACCGTCCACGCCGATCCCCACCGGCACGCCCGCGTCGCGCATCGCGCGGATCGGCGCGATGCCGGACGCGAGCCGCATGTTCGAACACGGACAATGCGCGACGCCGGTGCCCGTGCGCGCGAACAGTTCGATGCCCGGCTTGTCGAGTTGCACACAGTGCGCATGCCACACGTCGTGGCCTACCCAGCCGAGGTCCTCGGCATATTCGGCGGGCGTCATGCCGAATTTCTCGCGGCTGTACGCGACATCGTTGACGTTTTCGGCCAGATGCGTGTGCAGTGACACGCCGTATTCGCGCGCGAGCAGCGCCGCATCCCGCATCAATTCGCGGCTCACGGAAAACGGCGAGCACGGCGCGACGACCACGCGCAGCATCGCGTAACGGCCTTCGTCGTGATAGGTCTCGATGAGCCGCTGCGAGTCCTTCAGGATCGCGTCTTCCTTCTCGACGACCGAATCCGGCGGCAGACCGCCATCGCGCTGCCCGACGCTCATGCTGCCGCGCGCCGCGTGAAAACGCATGCCGATCTCGCGCGCCGCCGCGATGCTGTCGTCCAGCCGGCTGCCGTTCGGGTAGATATACAGATGGTCGCTCGACGTCGTGCAGCCGGATAGCAGCAATTCGGCCATCGCGGTCTTGGTCGACACGTTGATCATCTCGGGCGTCAGATGCGCCCAGATCTTGTAGAGGTTCGTGAGCCAGCCGAACAGCTCGGCGTTCTGCGCGGCGGGAATCGCGCGCGTCAGGCTCTGATACATGTGATGGTGCGTGTTGACGAGGCCCGGAACCACGAGATGGCCGCGCATGTCGAGCACGTCGTCGGCGGATGGCGGGAGTTCGTTCGTCGGTCCGACCTGAACGATGCGGTTGTCTTCGATATATAGGCCGCCGTCGGCGATTTCTCGGCGTCGCTCGTCCATCGTGACGAGCATGTGGGCATTCTTGACCAATAGACTGCGTGGCATCGGCTTTTTCTCCAGAGACGTTATGGGAACCAGTAAAAGCCCCGGTTACCCAGCGTCTGCCGCCGTCTTCGGGACGCCGCAAGGTTTCATCGACATTGCGCGCATCGCCACTGTCCGTAGCCAAAAAATCGGACGCAATCAGACTGCCGTCATAGTCGTCCTCAGGCCGGCAATATATTCGCGAATTTTGGCGCGGGTAGCATCGCCGGAAGAGCCGTCCTGAAAGCCGCTGGAAACGTCCGCGAACCCTTTGCGGCAAGGCTTACGCGCCGCTGTCATGCGTTGGGCATTATCTTTCCTATCGCGGGCGCACAGCGCGTCTCAAATTCCTACAATGCTGTACACGGCGCGCATCTGAAACGCCGACGGGTATGTAGCCACTGACGTGGAGCCTCGATCCGCCGCAGAAGCACCTCAACGCCGGGGTGCCGAATTTCGGATCGATGCGCAAAGCCGGATCTCGCACAACTCAAGGAAACTGCGAAATGGGCAAGCTCACTACCCACGTCCTCGACACCGCGCATGGCCGCCCGGGCGCCAGCATCAAGGTCGAACTGTTCGCGCTCGACGGCGACGCCCGCCGCGCGATCAAGACCATCCACACCAACGACGACGGCCGCGCCGATGCGCCGCTTCTCGAAGGCGCCGAACTCGTGCCGGGCGAATACGAACTGCTGTTCCATGCCGGCGATTATTTCGCCGCGATCGGCGTCAAGGTGCCCGAGCCGCGCTTCGTCGATCGGGTCGTGCTGCGCTTCGGCATCGCGGATTCCAGCGCGCACTATCACGTGCCGCTGCTCGTTTCGCCGTGGGCTTACAGCACGTATCGCGGCAGCTAAAACATACCTATATCGCGCCGTCCCCGCGCATAACAAATCGGTAGTGGAGGAGTACATGGAAGGCTTTGTCACCGACTGGCTCAATCTCGTATTGCGCTGTCTGCACGTCATCGTCGCGATCGCATGGATCGGCGAATCGTTCTATTTCGTCGCGCTGGACAACAGTTTGAAACCGCCCACCGACCCGAACGCGCGCCGTCGCGGCGTGTTCGGCGATTTCTGGCACGTTCACGGCGGCGGTTTCTATCACATGCAGAAATACTCCGTCGCGCCGCAGGACATGCCGGAGAGCCTGCACTGGTCGTTCTGGCCGTCGTACACCACGTGGATGTCGGGCTTCGGCCTCTTCTTCGTGCTGTATCTGATGGCGCCGAGCACCTATCTCATCGACAAGAGCGTGCTCGACATGGGCCCGGTCGTCGCCGTGTCGGCTGCGCTCGGCTTCCTGATGGCCGGCTGGATCGTGTATGACACGCTGTGCCGCGTGCTCGGCACCAACGACAAGCTGCTGGGCATCTGTGTCGGCATCTACGTGCTGATCGCGGCGTTCATCGCGTGTCACGTGTTCGCGGGCCGCGCCGCGTATCTGATCACCGGCGCGATGATCGCGACGATCATGTCGGCGAATGTGTTCTTCGTCATCATTCCGGGCCAGCGCAAGATGGTTGCCGCGATGCTCAAGGGCGAGACGCCGAACGCGATCTACGGCAAGCGCGGCAAGCAGCGCTCCGTGCACAACACGTACTTCACGCTGCCGGTCGTGTTCGCGATGCTGTCGAACCACTACGCGATGACCTACACGCACAAGTACAACTGGCTGATTCTCGTGCTGATCATGTTGGCGGGCGCGCTGATTCGCCAGTTCTTCGTGATGCGCCATCGCGGCCAGGTATTGTGGTACATGCCGGTCGCGGGCCTGGTGCTGGTGCTCGGCGCGTTCGCGTGGACGATGCCTGCGCCGTCGGTGCCGGTCGCGCAAGCCGCGGGCGCCCCGACGATCAAGGTCTCCGACATCCAGCCGATCATCCAGCAACGCTGCGCGACGTGCCACTCCGCGCATCCGACGATGATGGGCAGCGCGCCCGCCGGCGTCTTGCTCGATACGCCCGCCGAGATCAAGCAGAACGCGCAGCGCGTGCATCAGCAGGCAGTCACGCTGAAGGCGATGCCGCTCGGCAACGTCACGCAGATGACGGACGCCGAGCGTCAGAAGGTGGCGGCCTGGTTTGCAGGCGGCGCAGTCGACTAAGTTTGCCGGTCCGAGTCACGAAATGCCCCGCCTCGTTTCGAGCGGGGCATTTTTCATTCAGCGCGCGAAGTAGTCCTTGACCGCATGAATGACCGTATCGATGTCCGCGCGCGACACATCGCGATGCGTGACGAAGCGCGACGCGTAGAGCATCTGCATCAGGATGCCGCGCTCTTTCAGGAACGTTTCGAGCGGCGCGCAATGCGCTTCGGGAATCTGCGCGAAGACCATGTTGGTCGCGTGCGACTGCACGGTGATCGCGTCGATCCGGGCGAGACCGGCGGCGAGGTGCGCGGCGTTGTCGTGATCCCGCGCGAGGTCATCGACGTGATGCTCCAGCGCGTAGAGACACGCCGCCGCGAGCAAGCCCGACTGACGCATGCCGCCGCCCAACACCTTGCGCCAGCGGCTTGCGGCCTCGATCAATGCTTTCGAGCCGACCAGCACTGAACCCACTGGCGCGCCCAGCCCTTTCGAAAAGCAGACCGACACGGAGTCGAACGGCGCGCACAGATCGCTGACCGGCTTGTCCGACGCCACCGCCGCATTGAAAACGCGCGCACCGTCGAGATGCGTCGACAGCCCGCGATCGCGCGCGAGCTGCGTCGCCTGCGCGACGTAACCGGCGGGCAGCACCTTGCCGCCGATCGTATTTTCGAGCGCGAGCAGCCGCGTGCGCGCGAAGTGGTTGTCGATCGGCTTGATCGCCGCCGCGATCTTCTCGAGCGGCAACGAGCCGTCCGGCGCGTTTTCAATTGGCTGCGGCTGAATGCTGCCGAGCACGGCCGCGCCGCCGCCTTCGTACTTGTACGTGTGCGCAACCTGCCCGACGATGTACTCGTCGCCGCGCGCGCAATGCGCCATCAACGCCGCGAGGTTGCTCTGCGTGCCGCTCGGGAAGAACAGGCCCGCTTCCTTGCCGGTGCGTTCGGCGAGCGCGGCCTGAAGCTCGATGACAGTGGGATCGTCGCCCCAGACGTCGTCGCCGACTGCGGCTGCGGACATCGCGGCGAGCATCGGCTTGCTGGGACGGGTGACGGTATCGCTGCGTAGATCGATCATGCGTTGTGCCCTTGTGCGTGCGCTTCGAGAAGCGCTATGGTACATCCCGCCGATCGATCCAGCCGCCCCGCGCCCGAACCGTCACGGCTCCACGACGTTGAACTCGCCGTCGAAGGTGTCGAGCGTGCCGAGCAGAGCCTTGAACACGCCGCCGTCGCCTTCGAGCAGGATGTGCCCGTCGCGCAGTGCATCGACGAAACCGGTCTCGCCGCACAGGATGCGATTCAGCAAGTCGCGCGTCATCCCGACCACCACGTGCGCCGGCTGCGATGACGGCATCGACGACCACGTCAGCGTGCCATTCTGCAGATTCAGCCTGAAGCGTTTGCCGATATCGGTGAACTGCCAGTCGATGCGCGCGTGCATGTGCTGCGCCCGCAAGCCATCGACGCGAACTGCGAGATAGTCGAAGAACATTTCCTCGGTGATCGCACACACCATGTCGCGGCTGCGTCCGGCGAATCCCGTCACCGAGCGGCGTCCTTCGCGCAGCTCGCGCGCGCCGAGCATGAACGCGTTGCGCCACGTCGCCGATTCCGCCTGATAACCCATTTGTTCGAGCGCCGCCGCGCCCAGTTCGCGCGCTTCGCGCAGTTGCGGCTGAGCGAACACGAGGTGATTCATCACTTGCGCGACCCAGCGGTATTCGCCTTTCTCGTAGTCCCGGCGCGCGCGATCGAGGATCTCATCCGCGCCGCCCATGTATTCGACATAGCGCGTCGCCGCCATCTCGGGGGGCAACGCATGCAGATTCGCAGGATTGCCGTCGTACCAGCTCAGGTACTGCTGGTAGATCGCCTTCACATTGTGCGAGACCGTGCCGTAATAACCGCGCGTATGCCACAGCGCGCGCAGCGAATCCGGCAGTTGCATGACTTCCGCGATCTCGGCGGCGTTCATGCCGCGGTTCATCATGCGCACGGTCTGATCGTGCAGGAACTTGTAGAGATCACGTTGCGCTTCGAGATAGCCGACGATGCGCTCGCTGCCCCACGTCGGCCAGTTGTGCTGAGCGAAGACGACGTCGGCGTCTCGCCCGAAGCGCTCCAGTGATTCTCCGAGATAACGCGCCCAGCGCTGCGCATTGCGCACGTTCGCGCCTCGCAACGGACAGAGATTGTGCAGCGACCGCGTGCCGTTTTCGGCGAGATTGAGCGCGCGCTCCTGCGGGAAATAGAAATGCATTTCCGCGGGCGCTTCGCTTTCGGGCGTGAGCTGAAACACGATCTCGACGCCATCGATGACATGCGTCTCCAGCGTTTCGCTGATGAGTTGCGTCGGCGGAATCAGCGTGATCGTGCCGCGCGGGATGGTCTTGCCCATGCCGGCGTCGATCTGGCAGCACGCGTTGCGCGCTAGCGTATGACCGAACTGGAACTGCGCGCGGCGAGCCATCGCCGGGCCTGCCATGACATTCTCCGACACCGCCTCTTCCATGAAGCCGGCGGGCGCGATGATCTTTGTGCGCCCTGCGTGCACGTCCGCCTCGCAGGTGACGCCGCGTACGCCGCCGAAGTGATCCGCGTGGCTGTGGCTGTAGATCACGGCGACCACCGGCCGCTTTGGACGGTGCGTGAAGTAGAGTTCGAGCGCGGCCGCCGCGGTCTCCTTACAAGTCAGCGGATCGATGACGATGAGCCCGCGATCACCCTCGATGAACGTGACGTTCGAGACATCGAAGCCTCGGACCTGAAAGATGCGCTCGGTCACCCGGAACAGGCCGTGCAGCGTATTGATGCGCGCATGACGCCACAGCGCCGGATGCGCGGACGCGGGTGCGGACGCTTCGTCGAGAAATCCGTAATCGGCAAGACTCCAGATCACCTGATCGTAGGCGCCGCGCACTTCCGCATCGGGAATCGTGCCGATGAAGCCGCGCCGCGCGTCGTCTTCTTCCTCGGGATCGTCCGGTGGAAGGTCGTGCAAGGCGAGTCGCTGCGCCGCCATCGTTGCCTCGGTCGGCGGCAGCGATGAATATGACTGAGCGTGTTCGATGTGTTCCTGATTCGGCATTTCGGTGTCCTTTGCGCGCATCGCGCCGCGTCGCGTTATTGCTGTCACTTGTTCGATGTATCGAGCGAATAGCGCGCTTCGTCGTCCAGCGCATACCCTTCGATGTGACGTCCGCGAATGAGATCCGCAGCCTTTTCGCCGATCATGATGGTGGGCGCATTCGTGTTGCCGCCGGTGAGCGTCGGCATGATCGAGGCGTCGGCGACGCGCAGGCCTTCCACGCCTCGCACACGCAGCGATGGATCGACGACGGCCAGGTGATCGACACCCATCTTGCAGGTGCCGACCGGGTGGAACAGCGTGTCGGCATGCTCGCGGATATATTCGCGCAGCATGCGTTCGTCACCTTCGCCCGACCCGAAGCGCTCGGTGTTGAGTTCGCGCCCGCCCGCTTCGGCGAGCGCGGGCTGCGCGAATATCTTGCGGATGATGCGCAGGCCGGCGACGAGCGTGTCCATGTCGGACTCGACGCTCAGGTAGCGCGGATCGATGATCGGGGCCTCGCGCACGTCAGCGGATTTGAGGCGCACCACGCCACGGCTCGCGGGGCGCAGATTGGTGGCGTGGCAACTGTATCCCGGCGGTCCCTTCTTGCCGATGTTCTCGCCACGCGCCGTCAGCAGCGCGACGATGAAGGCGAACTGAATATCCGGTTCGGCGAGTCCCGGCCGGCTGCGCGTGAACCCACCCGCCTCGGCGATGTTCGAGGAGAACATGCCGGTACGCTCGCGCCGGTAGCGCAAGAGCTCGGGAATCATGTGCAGGATGTTGCGCCAGGTATAACCGAACAGTTCGGTCGACGGCACTTCCTTCTTGATCGTCACATCGATGTGATCCTGAAGGTTCTCGCCGACGCCCGGCAGATCGCAGACGACCGGCACGCCGGCAGCCTGCAGATGCGCGCCCGGACCGATGCCCGACGCCATCAGCAGTTGCGGCGAATTGAATGCGCCCGCACTCAGAATCACCTCGCGCCGCGCCCGCAGCGTGCGCTCGACACCGTCGCGCACGACGCGCACGCCGACCGCCCGCGTGCCTTCGAACACGATGCGCAAGGCGAGCGTGCCGGTCATCACGACAAGGTTGTCGCGCCCGTTGTTCAGCGAAAGATCAGCTGCGTTGCCGCGATGCAGATACGCGCGCGCGCTGTTCCAGCGCTCGCCGTTGTGCTGCGTGACCTGATACAGGCCGACGCCGTCTTGCTCGTCGCCGTTGAAATCGTCGTTGCGTGGAATGCCCGCCTGCACGGCGGCTTCGATGAAACGCCGGCTGAACGGATTCGGTGTGCGCAGGTCGCTCACGTGAAGCGGACCCGTCGCGCCGTGCCAGGCGTCGTCATGGCCGCCCGAGAGCCGGCCATTCGCTTCGGCACGCCGGAAATACGGCAGAAGATCCTCGCTGCTCCATCCGTGGCAGCCGAGTCGAGCCCAGCGATCGTAGTCATGGCGATGGCCGCGGATATAGACCATGCCGTTGATAGAGGAACTGCCGCCCAGCCCGCGCCCGCGCGGCTGAAACGAACGGCGGTGGTTCAACGCCGCCTGCGGCGTGGTCATGTAGCCGTAGTTGCGTGGTCCGGGTCTGACGGCGAGCTTGCCCACGCCGATCGGCGTCCAGACCGTGAAGTGATGATCGTCCGGTCCCGGTTCCAGCAGCGCGACCGTGACGCCGCGCGCCTCGGCGAGCCGGCCCGCCACCGCGCATCCCGCTGAACCCGCTCCGATTACGATGAAGTCGTATTCTTCGCCCGCGTTGCTTCCGATCCCATGATTCGCCGTCATGTCGATTTCGTCTCCCTTGTTTCGCCTGCCCTGGCCCGCGGCGGATCGTCGGTGACGAGACACCATTGCGAGCGGTCCGTCGAGGGTAAGGCGAGGCACAGGAAGGCTCAACGCACGATTCGGGTGGGACGCGCGGAATATCGGGGGGTAGATGCGAAAACGAAGCGGACGCGCAAAAACAAGAGGACCGGAATCGCTTCCGGTCCTCGATCAAAACGTAACTCTGGTCCAGCCGACTCAGCGCATGGCTTCGTCAGTCAGCCACAACGATTCCTTCAGATCCTGTTCGTTGAGGTTATGCCCTTCGCCACCGCCGCGATCGACGACGATGTAATCGCTCACCTTGCCCAGCGCGAGCAGCGGATGATGCCAGACGCCTTTCGCATAGTTCACGCCCTGCCAGCTGCTCGTGACGAACGCGCGAATCTTCGACTCGTCGAGATCGCCCGCGGGCGCGACGACCACGAGATACGGCCGGTCGTCGAGCGGAATGAACGCCTGACTGCCGAGCGGATGCCGCTCCATCATCTTGCATTCGAACGGCAGCGTACGCGGCTGTCCGCGAAAGAGATTGACGATCGCGTGACCGCCCTGCTCTTCAACATCGACGTTGCACAGATCGTGGAAGCGGATCGTGGTGCCGAGGTTGATCGGGATCTGCTTTGCGCCATCGAGTTCGATGACATCGCCATAAGGCTTGAACGCAGCGCGCGTCAACGGTTCGATAGCGAGCTTTTTCATTATGCGAGGGTTCCGAAGAGACGAAGACGCGACACGCCGCCGTCAGGATAGATGTTGAAGCGCACGTGCGTCACGGGACCGAGCGCCGCCAGTTCCGATTCGAAGAAATGCTGCTTGTCCATCTGCAGCTTCTGTTCGCCGAGCAGCACGGGCCAGAACATCGCCTGCGTGACGAGCGAACTGTCGGTGCCGCCCTTCACGTACGCCGCCTGCAGCGAGCAACGGTCCGGATAGTTGCCCTTGAAGTGCGCGGTATCCACTTCGACCTTCTTGATAATGCCCGGCTGCGCCAGCGCGACGATACACCAGTCGTTGCCCGGCTCGCGACGGCGGCGCGTTTCCCAGCCATCGCCCATGTTCACGCCGCGGCCCGGCATCAGAAGCGTCGAAGCGAGCCCGAAGTGCTGGTTGTTCGTGCCGACCAGATACGCGCCGTTTTCCATCGCGCCGAGATCGACGAGCTGGTTGCGGTCCGCGTTGGTCCAGTCGAGTTGCGGCTGGCCATACACGCGCAGACGCGCGATGCCGCCATCCGGATAGACATTCACGCGCAGGTGCGTGAACGGCTGCGCGACGCCGACTTCGAGATAGTGGTGGCTGTTGCCTTGCAGCGTCGTCGACGGGACGATTTCCGTCCATTGCGTCGACTGGTTCGGCGCGCCTTCGACGACATGCGCGCCTTCGATCGACGCCGCCGGCGGGAAGTTGCCGGTGAAGTGGCTCGTGTCGACATCGATGCCCTTGATCACGCCCGGACGCGCCAGCTTGACGACGCACCAGTCATAGCCCGTCGTGCGCTTGCGGCGGGTCTCCCAGCCGTCCATCCACTTGCCGTGATCGTCGAACTTGCCGGGGATGAACACGGCCGGCTCGGGGTTCAGCATGCGTTCCTTCGGCGCGAAGAAATCGTCGCTCGCCTCGAGTGCCTGCGCGCCCAGACGCGGGTCCGCGAGGTTCACATAGCGGCGCGTGAATTCAGGCGCGTTGGGATCGAGTGTCGGAATTGCCATTGTCTTCGTCCTTGGGGTTTCGGTTGCGGTGAAAGCGGATCAGGCCTGGATCAGGTCGTTCAACCTGAAGCGCGCGATCCGGTAAATCTGATCGAGACTCGTGCGAAGCTCCTCGGCGCGGTCGTGATTCACGCGCTTTTCGAAGTTCGCGATGATGCCGTGCCGGTCGTAGCCACGCACGGCGAGAATGAAGGGAAAGCCGAACTTGTCGCGATATTGCTGGTTGAGCGATTGCAGCCTGTCGAACTCGTCCTGCGTGCACAGATCGAGGCCCGCGCCGCTCTGCTCGCGCGTCGATTCGGCCGTCAGTTCGCCGCGCACCGCCGCCTTGCCCGCGAGTTCCGGGTGGGCGTTGATGAGCGCGAGCTGTTTGTCATCGCCTGCGGTTTCGACGATATGCGACATCGACACATGCAGCGCGTCGATGTCCTTGAAGGGGCGTTGTGTCGCCGCCGCTTCCGGCACCCACGGCGAGTGCTCGAAAATGCCCGCGAGCACCGTCACGAACGTGTCGGCGGGCATGGTGTTGAGTTGGTCGAGTGTGTATTGCATCGCCTTCATGCCGCCGTCCCGTTGTTAGCTTTTTCGAAAGGATGTTGCTCGCGCCAGTGACGCGCGATGTCCACACGCCGCGTAACCCACACGCGATCGTGCTTCTCGATGTGATCGAGGAATTTCTGCAGGCCGCGGAAACGCCCGGGACGTCCGAGCAGGCGGCAATGCATGCCGATGGAAAGCATTTTCGGCGCTTCGTCGCCCTCTTCGTAGAGCACGTCGAATGCGTCTTTCAGATACGTGAAGAAGTGCTCGCCGGTGTTGAAGCCCTGCGGCGTCGCGAAGCGCATGTCGTTGGTGTCGAGCGTGTACGGCACGATCAGATGCGGCTTCTTCTCGCCGCCCGTCACTTCGACTTCGGTCCAGAACGGCAGATCGTCGCCATAGTTGTCCGAGTCGTAGAGGAAACCGCCGTGCTCCGCGACCAGCCGATGCGTATTCGGACTGTCGCGCCCGGTGTACCAGCCGAGCGGGCGCACGCCCGTCACGCGCTCGATCGCTTCCATGCCGAGCCGCATGTGCTCCGCCTCGCGCTCCGGCGACATGTCCTGATAGTGAATCCAGCGATACCCGTGACACGCGATCTCATGCCCCAGTTCGACAAACGCCTTCGCCAGTTCCGGATGCCGCTCGATCGCCATGCCGACGCCGAAGATCGTGAGCGGCATGCCGCGCTTCTCGAACTCGCGCAGAATGCGCCACACGCCCGCGCGCGAACCGTATTCGTAGATCGACTCCATGCTCATGTGACGCGACGGATACGCTGCCGCGCCCACGATTTCCGACAGGAACTGCTCCGAGCCCGGATCGCCGTGCAGCACGCAGTTCTCGCCGCCTTCTTCGTAATTGAGCACGAATTGCACGGCGACGCGGGCGCGTCCCGGCCAGTTCGCCTGCACCGGATGGCGGCCGTAGCCGATCAGGTCGCGTGGATAGTTCGGATCGAGTGACATGGCTGGCGTTGAGCTCAAGCGTTGGAAAAACGGGATTGTTGACGATTCAGTGTAGCTAAAAGACCCGCACGCGCCCATACATCAGGGCAGATAATCCGGGTCACGTCATCTGTATGTGACCCGGCTTTTCCGCCATCAGCGCGGGCTGAAATCCGACAGCACGCCGTCGTACCGTTTCGCCAGCGGTCGCGCATAGTCGCCACGTTTCGCCGTGTGAAGCTTCAGCGCGACGAGCGCCTCCGTCCATTTCACCGCCGCCGTCACGCCCTCCACCACCGGCGCGCCGATCGCGTCCTCCACTTCGCGGCAGAACTCCGCCATGCCCGCGCAGCCGAGCACGATGGCGTCCGAGCCGTCCTCATCGAGCGCGCGCCGGCATTCGTCGATGATCGTCTGACGCGCGGGCGAGCCCGGCACGTCGAGCTCCAGCACGGGAACGTCGGTCGCACGGACGTTCTTGCAGAAGCGGCTCATGCCGTAGCGCTCCGCCAGATGCCAGGCCATGCCGACCGTGCGCTGCAGCGTGGTGACGACCGAAAACCCCGGCGCGATGACACTCGCCGCATGCATCGCCGCCTCCGCGATGCCGATCACCGGGCCGCGCGCCAGTTCGCGTGCCGCGTAAAGGGCCGGATCGCCGAAGCAGGCGATCACGTAGCCGTCGAAACCCTGCTTTTCGCCGGCTTCGATTTCGGCCAGCAGCCCGAGCGACGCGATCGCTTCGTCGTAATAGCCTTCGATGGACGGCGGGCCCATCGTCGGGCTCACGGCGACGATCTCCGTGCCGGGCGCGGCGACCTCGCGGGCGCAGCGGCCCATCGAATCGGTCATGCGCTGCGTCGTGTTCGGGTTGATCAGTTTGATACGCATTGCTGTTCTCCAGACTGCTTTGGAAAGTTCTCTCAGGTTCTATCGTTTGTTATAGGCGGTGATTCAGACTTCGCGATTGCGGCCGGCGAGGAAGTAATAGAACACCGCGCCCAGGCCCGCACCGACGAACCACGAGAAGTTCGCGGCGCCTTCCAGCGACGGCACCACCACGCAGAGCGTTGCGATCACGGCGGCCGGCAGGAGCGCCATCACCGCGCGGCGATTCACGCCCTTCGTGTACCAGTACTTGCCTTCCTCGGACACCGTGTAGAGATCGTCGACCACCAGCTTGCCGCGCTTCACGAGATAGAAGTCGAGGATCAGCACGCCATACAACGGTCCGATGAAGCTGCCGAGAATATCCAGCGTGTAGTGGATCACGGCAGGGTTGTTGAACAGGTTCCACGGCGTGATGAAGATCGACGCGACCGCCGCCATCATGCCGCCCATGCGCCAGCTGATGAGCTTCGGTGCGACGTTCGAGAAGTCGAAGGCCGGCGACACGAAGTTCGCCACGATATTGATGCCGATGGTCGCGATCGTGAAGGTCAGCGCGCCGAGAATCACAGCGGACGGATGATCGATGCGGCCCACGGTTTCGACCGGATCGGTGATCAGCTGACCGAACACCGGCAGCGTCGCGGCGGTCGTGATGACGGTCACCAGCGAGAACGCCAGGAAGTTGACCGGCAGGCCCCAGAAGTTGCCGCGCTTGACGCTGCGGAAGCTCTTGCCATAGCGCGAGAAGTCGCCGAAGTTCAGCATCGGGCCGGAGAAGTACGACACGACGAGCGAGATCGCGGTAATCATCACGGGAATCACTTCCATGCCGTGATACTTCACGCCGCCCAGATTCAGGCCGATGTTGCCGATGCCCGCGCGCCACACCATGTAGCCGGCGAGAATGAACATCACGACATACACGGCGGGACCGGCGAAGTCGATGAACTTCTTGATCATTTCCATGCCGCGCCAGAACACGACGGCCTGCAGCACCCAGAGCAGCATGAAGCCCGCCCAGCCGAGCGCCGAGAGTCCGACGAAGCCGTACTTGTGCACGTCGGCATACGGCATCAGCGACGGCACGAACTTCAGCACGACGATGACGAGCGCGCTCGACGCCAGATACGTCTGAATGCCGTACCACGCAACCGCGATGAGCCCGCGAATCACAGCGGGAATGTTTGCGCCGAGCACGCCGAAGGTGGCGCGGCACGCGACGGGATACGGCACGCCGGCAACCTGGCTCGGCTTCGCGATCATGTTGCACAGCACGTTCACCAGACCGATGCCGATCAACAACGACACGAGCACTTGCCAGCTCGTCAGACCGAGTGCGAACAGACTGCCCGCGAATACATATCCGCCGACGCTGTGCACGTCTGACATCCAGAAGGCGAAGATGTTGTACGCGCCCCATGTCTGGTTCTTGAGGGGGGCGAGATCCTCGTTGTAAAGGCGGTCGCTGTAACCGGCGGGCAGATTCGGATCGTGGTCCGCTGTCTGCTCTTCGTATTGCGGCAAGGCTGAATTGCCGGATGCACTGAACTGGGCCATGACGTCTCCTTCATTGGCTGCTTGCGTAATAAAAAAAAGCAAATGCTCGAGTGACAAGCTTCGATCAGATGCCTTCGCCGAGGTCTCGCATCGGCGCGGCATTCTTTGGATTTGCGTTATCGCTTCCGGGCCTGAAACCAAGAGCGCGCGAGGCACCTGCCCCACACGCCCGCCCGGCGGCGGCTTTCATTTCACGCTCACGTGAGCGTCCTGTCCGATGCATCGCACGTTGCGGATTCTTGCGCGTGCGACTGTCCGCGCGCCCGGCGCGGATGCGCGGGGCACGGTCTCCAATTATTTAGTCCTGCTTCATTCAGCCGATGGCAGATGCTCCGATCTGCCGTGCTCTGCTGCTACGTGTCGAGCGTCTGTTCGCGCTCGGAGGGTCTTGCGAATACTTCCTTCAGATCGACCGCGCCGCGCGCGGGCCGCTCCAGCATCTTCAGTTCGACATCGCGCAGATGCTGCGCCATCAGACCGGCGGCTTTCGTTGCATCGCCCGTGTCGAGGGCGGCGAGAATCTCTTCGTGATCCTCGAACGAGCATGAACTCTTGCCGAGCGATTCATACAGCGCCGAGATCAACGTCGAACGCGCGACGAGCCCCGACAGACATTCGCACAGCACCGTGTTGCCGGTGAGCGCCGCGAGTTCGGTGTGGAACTCGCCGGAGAGCCGGATCCACGACGAAAAATCGTGACTCTCGAACGCGCGGCGTTCTTTGCCGATGGTCGCGCTGATCGACTTCAGCCGGCGCATGCCGTGACCCTGCGCGATCCGCTCCACCACCGCCAGTTCGATGATGCGGCGCATCTCGAACACCTCGTGCACTTCCTGCAGCGACGGACTCGCGACAAACGCGCCGCGATTCGGCTCCAG
This sequence comes from Caballeronia pedi, assembly GCF_001544915.2. Taxonomy (GTDB): domain Bacteria; phylum Pseudomonadota; class Gammaproteobacteria; order Burkholderiales; family Burkholderiaceae; genus Caballeronia; species Caballeronia pedi. The sequence goes on from NZ_FCOE02000009.1 coordinate 73,201, forward strand.
ATCGACGAGCCGTTCGTTCGACAGTTGCGCGAGCGCCTGGCGGACGGTGCCGCGCTTGACGGCGAACACTTCGCACAATTGCGCTTCGGTCAGCTTCGCGCCCGGCGCGAGACGATGCTCGAGGATCGCAGCGCGGATGTTTTCGGCGATCGACTCGGCATTCGCTCCGTTCGGAGCGACAACTGCGGCGTTCAGGGCAGCACTACGCGTGGTGTCGGACATGATGTGCTCGCTTGCATGTTAAGCATCTTAGAATCGACATAAAGATTGTCAACAATTCATTTGAGAAATCGTTGACTTTCGGCCGTGTTTCGGTGGCTGAGCTAGCCTGTATCTCAATACGGACGGGCCTCTCAGCCAATTTATCAAGTTTTTGTCAGCATTGCCGCCACTTTTTTGTCGACAATCCAAAGGATGAAGCTGGTGCGCAGTTGAAGCCCGGATGGTGTAAATTAAGACCGTTAGTTGCACACGTAGCCAAAAAAGGAGGCGCTCGATGAGCGCCTCCTGATCGTCGAATCAACCCAGATGCGGGTAGTCGGAAAGTTTCAGCGTAAAACCCCGCTCGGTCGCGACAAGGTGCGCCGTTGCACCGAAAGGCAGCGTCAGAAGATTCTCGATGTGCCCGAACTGCAACCCGGTCACCACCGGAATGCCGGTCACGGCTCTGACCTGCTCGATCATCGCGTCGAGCGAGTAGCCGTTGTCGTACTCAGACAGCCGGCCGCCGGAAAACTCACCCATCACGATCGCCTGCTGCCGCCCGAGCACGCCGGACTGATGCAACTGATAGATCATCCGTTCGATGCGAAACGGATGCTCGTTCACATCTTCGAGGTAAAGAATCCCGCCTTCGACCGGCGGCAGATACGGCGTGCCGACGAGCGACGCCAGAATCGCGAGGTTGCCGCCCCACAGCATGCCGGTCGCGTTCACGCTCTGGCGCTGCGGCGTATTGTTCGTCACCGTAAAGCTCGAATGGGAGATCGCATTCCAGAAATGCTGCATCGTGAACGCGCTCACCTGTTCCGCGCCGAAATCTCCCGCGAACATCGGTCCGCCGAAGCTTTTCACGCCGGCATGCGCGAACAGCGCGCACTGGATTGCCGTGAAATCACTGTGCCCGACGATCGCCACCGGCTGATCAGCCAGTCTGCGCAAACCGAGATAGTCGAGCCCGTGCAGAATGCGCGACGCGCCGTAACCGCCGCGCACCGCCAGTACGATGTCAGGCAACCGGCGCGATGGATCGGCGAGGCGATTGAGGTCGGCCGCGCGCTCCGCATCGGTGCCGCCGAAGCGCTGATAGCGCCGGCGCGTCGCTTCGACGTTGTCGAGCCGATGCCCTTCCCTGCGCAATCGCCCGATGCCGCGTTCCACTGCCGCCGGATCGTGCGGATAGCCCGAAGGCGCGACGAGGTCGATGGTGCGTGATTTCACGATGTTGTTGTCGTTGGATTCGTTACCGGGCTTCGCGCGCGCGGCGCGCATCGCGTTCTTCACGCGCCAGGCGGCGGCGTTCCGCGAAGAAGTTCTTCAGCGCGTGCCCGCATTCGTCGGCGAGCACGCCGCCTGTCACAGTGGTGTGATGATTGAGCTGCGCATTCGCGAACATATCGACGACACTGCCGCACGCGCCCGTCTTCGGGTCCGTCGCGCCGTAGACGACGCGCGAGATCCGCGCGTGCATGATCGCGCCCGCGCACATCAGGCACGGCTCCAGCGTCACATAGAGTTCGCAGCCCGGCAGACGATAGTTTTCGAGCTTCTGGGCGGCGGCGCGCAGCGCGGCCATTTCGGCATGCGCGGACGGATCGTGACCGCGAATCGGATGATTGAAACCGGTGGCGATGACATCATCGCCGAGCACGATCACCGCGCCCACAGGCACTTCGCCCGCGCGACGAGCATCGTCGGCGGCGCGCTGCGCGAGCGCCATGAAGCGGCGATCGCGTTCGATCGAAAGATCGTCGATTGAAGCGATGGGCGCGGGATCGGGCGCGGCCGGCATCCCGGTCACTTGGTTTCCAGCGCCACGCGCGACTGCGCGCGCTCGGAGAGCCGTTCGGCGATGCGCCGCCGATATTCATGCGGCACGCAGCCGCCGCCACGCAGCGACTCGATCGCCATGTCGAGCGCGAGCATTTTCGCTTGCAACTGGCAGCGGGCGGCGGGGTCCGTCACCTTGTCGAACTCTTCCTGAAGCCCGCGCAGCGCGCGAAGCTGTTCGACGGCGGGCGGGACGAAGCCCGCATTCTTGAGGATTCGATTGGCGACACGCACTTCCTCGGGCACGAGGAAGTCGTCGTCGAAGTTGAGCGGTGCGCCCGCGCCCGGCAGGTTATTGAACTCGCCACGCGTAGCGGCTTCGTTGATCCGCTGTTCGACCAAAGCATCTAGCAATTTCATCGGGGATTACGACCGGCTTTCACCCGCGAACGGGCACGGTCTGTCACGATTTCCGTTGGTTAGCTCGAAGTCGGAAGGCAACCGGAAAACCACGCTTGCGCGTTGTTCGGCACGTCTCGACAATCCAAGACCTATTCTAACAGTGGCCGTCGTGAGGTTTTCGTCCGGGGCACGCGTGTTCACGGCGTGAGGCCGTATACCGGGCTTATTGCTGCTCTTATGCGTCGTTTGCGCAACATTCGTTGACTGGGCCGCGCCAACTGTGCTTGTACGATGTCTAACCGCCCGGCGCGCGCTTCAGAAGCGCCCCGCCGCCGCGCGTATAGCCTTCGGTTGCAAGCAATAGGCGCCGCGTGTACTCATGGGAAACGTCGCGCGAGCGCACCGCGTCCACACCAAGTTCCTCGACGATCTCGCCATTGCGCATCACCGCGACGCGCTGACACAGAAAGCCGATCACCGCGAGGTTATGACTCACGAGAATCATCGTCAGCTTGCGCTCGCGATGCAGCCTGCGCAGCAGGTTCAGAATCTCGGCCTGCACGGAGACATCGAGCGCGGAAGTCGGTTCATCGAGCAGCAGCACACGCGGCCCGACGATCAGCGCCCGCGCGATCGACACGCGCTGCCGCTGCCCGCCCGACAACTGATGCGGATAGCGAAAGCGGAACGCCGGCCCGAGCCCGACTTCCGCGAGCGCATCGAGGATGCGCGCGTCCTCGTCGCCGATGCCGTTGATCGCGAGCGGTTCGCGCAAGGTCTTGTCGACGGTGAAGCGCGGATGCAGCGCGCCATACGGGTCTTGAAACACCATCTGCACGTCGCGCCTTGCGGGCCGCGAGCCGATGCGTATGCTGCCGCCCGCAAGCGGCGTCAGCCCGGCGAGCGCGCGCAGAAGCGTCGACTTGCCGCTGCCCGATTCGCCGACGAGCCCGAACACTTCGCCCTCTTCCACGCGCAGGGAAACGTCGCGCACGGCGTCGACGTGGCCGGTCTTCGTCTTGAAGCGGATGAGCGCGCGCTCGATGTCGATCATCGCGTGGTCCTTTCGTCGAGCCATGCCGGATCGCGGCGCAGCGTCGGCAATTCGTCGGGCGGATTGACGAGCGGCGGATTCGCTTCGAGCAGGCCGCGCGTGTACGGATGCGTCGCGTGAACGAGATCGCGTGCGGCGCACGTCTCCACGACGCGCCCGCCGTACATCACCGCGACGCGGTCGCAGAACGACATCACGAGCGGCAGATCGTGGCTGATGAAGACGAGTCCGGTGTCGTGCCGCTCGATCATCTCGTCGAGCACGGCGAGCACCTGCATCGACACGAGGACGTCGAGCGCGCTCGTGGGTTCGTCGGCGATCAGGAGGCGCGGGCCCGCCGAAACCATCATCGCGATCATCACGCGCTGGCCCATGCCGCCGGACAGCTCGTGCGGATACGCATCCGCGACGCGCTGCGGATCGCGGATATGCACCGCTTCCAGCGCCGCCACGATGCGCTCGCGCAGCGCCCGCCTGCTCTCTTTCACGCCCTGCCGCACGAAGGTTTCGCGCATCTGCTGCGCGACCGTCATCACCGGGTTGAGCGAAAACTTCGGGTCCTGCAGGATCATGCTCATGCGCGTGCCGCACAGGCGCCGGCGCTCCTTCGAGCGCATCGCGAGCAGGTCCTGTCCTTCGAAGCGCAACGCCTGCGCCGACCAGTTCGCCTCGGGCGGCAGCAGTCCGAGCAGCGCGCGCCCCGTCAGCGATTTGCCCGATCCCGATTCGCCGACGATGCCGAGCCGTTCGCCGCGCCGCACCGTCAGCGACACGCCGCGCACGGCTGGCATGAGCGTGCCGTCGTGGCCGGCGAACGACACTTCCAGACCTTCGATCTGCGCGAGCGGCGTCGACATGTCAGGCTCCATGACGCGGATCGAAGACGTCGCGCAGACCGTCGCCGAGCAGATTGAACGCGAGGCTCACCGCGAGGATCGCGAGGCCGGGAATCGTCGCGACCCACCAGGCATCGAGCAGCACGTTGCGGCCCGCCGCGACCATGTAGCCCCATTCCGGGCTCGGCGGCTGCGCGCCCAGCCCAAGAAAACCGAGACCGGCGACGGCGAGAATGATGCCCGCCATGTCGAGCGTCGCGCGCACGATCACCGACGACGAGCACAGCGGCACGATATAGCGCAGCAGAATGCGCGGATGCGACGCGCCTTGCAGACGCGCCGCGTGAATGTAGTCCGACTGCGCGAGCCGCAGCGATTCCGCGCGTGCGAGACGGGCATACGGCGGCCACGCGGTGATCGACAGCGCGATCACCGCATTGAGCACGCCCGGCCCGAGCGCCGCGGCGAACGCGAGCGCGAGCACGATCTTCGGGAACGCCAGCGCGACATCGGTGAGCCGCATCAGCACCGTATCGACGATGCCGCCGCAATAGCCCGCCACCGTGCCGATCAACAAGCCGACCGGCACGACGAGCACGACGACGAGCATCGCGATGGCCAGCGTGAGACGCGAGCCGTGGACGAGCCGCGAGAGGATGTCGCGGCCGAGTTGATCTGTGCCGAACCAGTGCGCCGCGCCGGGCGGCGTGAGACGTTCGGCGAGCACTTGCTGCAATGGATCCTGCGTGACGAGCAGCGGCCCGACGGCCGCGACCACGATGAGCAGCAGCAGGATCGCGAGCCCGACCATGCTCAGCGGATTCGCCGAGAACCGCCGCCAGCGCCGGTATGCGCGGCCGAGCGCGGCCTGACGCGGCGACGCGGGCGTCTCGGTGAGAAGCCACGCGCGCAAGCCCGTTCGCGCCGCTTTCATGTGCACAAGGTCCTCCATGTCAGCGCGAGCGTGGATCGAACACGCGATAAAGCGCATCGGTCAGGAGATTGAGCGCGATGAACGTCGCGCCGATCACGAGCGTGCTGCCGAGCACGGCGTTCATGTCGGCGTTGAGCAGCGCGCCCGTCAGATACGAGCCGATGCCCGGCCATGCGAACACGATCTCGGTGAGCACCGAGCCTTCGAGCAGATAGCTGTACGCGAGCGCGATCACCGTCAGGAGCGGCACCGCGATGTTGCCGAACGCATGCCGCCAGATCACGCGGCGCTCGGGCAGGCCTTTCGCGCGCGCGGTCGTCACGTATTCCTGGCTCAGTTGTTCGAGCATGAACGAGCGCGTCATGCGCGACAGATACGCGATCGAATAGAACGCGAGCACACCCGCCGGCAACGCGATATGCGAAAACGCGTTTTTGAACACATCCCATTCGCCGGCCATGATCGAATCGATGAGCAGGCTGCCCGTGTGCGTATCGACCATGCCGTCGTAGACCGGATCGATGCGTCCCGGTCCCGACACCCAGTGCAGCCGCGCATAGAAGAGCAAGAGGCCCATCAGCGCGAGCCAGAACACCGGCACCGAACTGCCCGCGAGTCCGATCACGCGCGCCACGTGATCGACGATGCGGTTGTGCTTCACCGCCGCCGCCACGCCGAGCGGCACGCCGATCGCGACGCCGACGAACGTCGACAGCGTCGCGAGTTCGAGCGTCGCGGGAAAGACGCGTTTGATGTCGTCGATGACCGGGTTGGCCGTCAGCAGCGAGATGCCGAGGTTGCCGTGCAGCACGTCGCGCGCGTAGATCAGGAATTGATCGATGAGCGGCTTGTCGAGCCCGAGCCGCAGGCGCGCGGCCGCATACGCGCTCGCGGATGCGCGGTCGCCGAGAATCGCGAGCACGGGATCGATCGGTATCTTGCGGCCGATGAAGAACGTGATCGCGAGCAGGCCCGTGAAGGTGATGGCGAGCATCGCGATCCAGCGCGCGAGCGCAAGCGCGATGCGCACGCCGCCGCGCCGCGAATTCGCGGCGCGCATGCGCTCGATCAGCGTGACCGTGCTCACTGCTTCTTGATGTTGCGATAGGACACGAGATCGTTGATCGGCCCGACTTCCAGACCGGTCACGCCGGGGCGCGCCGCCACCTGCGACACCTTCTGGAACATGATCACGAATGGCGACTTCGCGAGCACTTCGCGCTGCATCTTCTCGTAGAGCTGGGCGCGCTTCTTCGTGTCGCTTTCGGCGAGCGCGGCGTCGGTTTCCTTGGTCAGTTGCGGAATGTCCCAGTCGTTGCGCCACGCGAGCATCTTGTAGCTCGACGCATCCGAGTTGTCCGGGTTCCATACGAAGCCTTGCGCGTTGCTGTGCGGATCGATGTAATCCGCCGACCATTCGCCGATATAGATGTCATGCGCCCGCGCGCGATAGCGTCCGAGCGTCTGCTTGTTGTCGCTCGGCACGAGTTGTACCTTGATGTTCGCGAGCGCGAGATTCGCCTGCACCGCCTGCGCGATCTCGCTGTACGGATAGTCGTTGCGCACGTCCATCTTCACCGTGAAACCGTTGGCGAGTCCCGCCTTCGCGAGCAGCGCCTTCGCCTTCGCGACATCCTGGTGATACGGGTTTTCGTTCAGCGCGCCGAGAAAGCCTTCGGGCAGAAACGTTTCGTGGACCTTGTAGGTCGTGCGGATCACGTTCTTCTGGATGCCCTGATAGTCGATCAGCCACTTCATCGCTTCCCAGACTTCCGGCTTCGCGAGATTCGGGTTCTTGTTGTTGAGGCCGAGATACATCAACGTGGCTTGCGGGACGGCCGTCGCCTTGATGACGCCGTTCTTCGAGAGCGTGTCGAGATCGTCGGGGCTCAGATCGCGCGCGACGTCGATGTCGCCGTTCTGGATCATCAGGCGCTGGCTCGCTGCCTCGGTCACGTGACGCAGCACGATGCGCTTCATCGCGAGCGGGATGCGGTAGCCCTCGAAGCGCTGCAGCACGATGCTGTCGTTGGCGGTCCACTTCACGAGCTTGTACGCGCCCGAGCCGGCCTCGTTGGTCTTGAGCCACTCGTTGCCGTAGTCGTTGCCCTTCGCGTGCGATTCGGCGAGCTTGCGATCCACCACCGACGCCGGCCACGAACCGAGCACGTTCAGCACGAAGGTCGGCGCGTAACGCCGATCGGTCGTGACCGCGACGGTCGTGTCGTCGATCTTCTTCACGTTCTGCAGCGCGTTCGCCTTCGTGAGACCGATGCCCGCGAGCACCGCCGCCGCGCCCTTGTCGAGCAATGCGGTACGCTGGATCGACCACGCGACGTCGTCGGCCGTGAGCGGATTGCCCGAGTGGAACTTGAGGCCCGGGCGGATCTTGAACGTGAACGTGAGACCGTCCTGACTGACGCTCCAGGATTCGGCGACATCGCCATTGAATTTCGACGGGTCTTTCAGATCGACACGCACCAGCCGGTCGTACGTGTTCGCGACATATTCTTCCGGCACGAGTTCGTAAATTTCGCCGGGGTCGAGCGAGGTGAACTCGTCGAGCAGCGTCGCCATGACGAACATGTCCTTCGGCGTGGCGGCCTGCGCGCTCTGCAAGCCCGTGAAAGCCGTCAGCGCCGATGCGAGCATGACCGCTGCCAATGCCTTTTTCATGTGATGTCGTCCTGTTGGTGTCGGGTTCACATCAGCCGCAACGGGCCGCTTTCTTCGTTGTCGATCAGAGCAAGTTCGCGCGAGCCGGGCAATTCGTAATGCCACCACTCGCTTTTGATGTGCGTGAAGCCGGCGCCGTGCATCACGCCGAGCAACAGCGTGCGGTTGCGCTGCACATGCTCGGGCAGGCCGAAGTGAAAATGCTCGGATTCGACGACCATCGCGTCGAATCCGGTGCCCATGTCGAGTTCGTTGCCGTCGCGATCGACGAGCGTGAGATCGACCGCCGTGCCGCGGCTATGGTTCGAACCGCGGCCGAGTTCGGCGATGAAGGTCGGATCGGGCAGGAAGTCCCACAGCACCTTTTGCGCTTGCGGCGGGCGATAGGCGTCGAAGATCCTCAGCGTCGTGCCGATGCTGCGCGCGATATCGACGGCTTTGCGTAATGCGGCTTCGGCGGGTTCCAGCAAGAGACAGTGCTGGGCTTTGTAGATCGGTTTGCCGGTGAAGTTTCGATCGGTCGCGTAGACGAGGTCGATCTGGACATCGTGGGTTTCGGGCGTGATGTGCAGCAGGCGGGATCGCGTCATGGGTTGCATGCGGCTTCGATTTCGATAGACGAACCTTAACGCGTTAGAAAAATCCGCGAAACCCTTTATGTCGGGTGGTTTCGGCAATCAGGTGGCGAGGGGCCAGCGCGCGAGGACGTCGTAATGCGATTTGCCGAGCACGCTGCGCACGAGCGCGAACTCGCGCGCGGTCCATGTGATGGGCGCGACGGCTTCGCGCGCGACGCGCTGCTCGTCGTAAAGCATGGTCACGTGGGGCGTGAAGCGCGAATGGCGTTGTGCGGCGCCGAGGATTTGCTGGAGCGTGGCGAGTGGCTCGGTGACATCGCCCGAAAGAACCAGCGGGCGCTTTGCGCGGCGGCCTGAGAAGCTTTCGATGCGGTCGAGCGTCACTTCGACGGGTGGCAGCGCGATTCGGGAGGCGGTCGCACGTGCTTGCGTGAGGACATCGGCGGGGAGGCCCGCGAAGGCGCCGAGGTAATGGAGGGTGACGTGAAGGCGGTCGGCGGGAATCGGCCTCGCCTTCAGTTTGTGTTCGATGCGCAGCCACGCGGCCAGTTCGGCGATGCGCGCGGCGGCGGGTTCGTCGGGGTACAGCGCGAAGAAGAGCGAGTCGGTGAGGCGCTCGCTCCGCTCGCGTCCGGACGCAACGTCAGCCATGCGCCCGGCTCGCGCTCAATGTGAAGCGACGACCCTCACTCCCACTCGATCGTCGCAGGCGGCTTACCCGAGATGTCATACACCACCCGATTGATCCCGCGCACCTCATTGATGATGCGATTGGAAACATGCCCAAGCAACTCATGCGGCAGATGCGCCCAATGCGCGGTCATGAAGTCGAGCGTCTGCACGGCGCGCAACGCGACGACATATTCATACGTACGCCCATCCCCCATCACGCCGACGCTCTTCACCGGCAGGAACACCGCGAACGCCTGACTCGTCAGGTCGTACCACGACTTACCCGTTTCCTTGTCGATGGTGTTACGCAGCGTCTCGATGAAAATCGCATCCGCGCGGCGCAGCAGATCCGCGAACTCGCGCTTCACTTCGCCGAGAATCCGCACGCCCAGACCCGGCCCCGGGAACGGATGGCGATACACCATCGCAGGCGGCAAACCGAGCTTCACGCCGAGTTCGCGCACTTCGTCCTTGAACAGTTCGCGCAGCGGTTCGAGCAGCTTGAGATTGAGCGTTTCCGGCAAGCCGCCGACGTTATGGTGGCTCTTGATCGTATGCGCGCCCTTCTTGCCCTTGCCCGCCGATTCGATCACGTCCGGATAGATCGTGCCCTGGGCGAGCCATTTGGCGTCGGTGAGCTTGTCGGATTCCTTGTGGAACACCTCGACGAACTCCGCGCCGATGATCTTGCGCTTCGCTTCCGGATCGGTCACGCCCGCGAGCTTCTGCAGAAACTCCTCGCTCGCATCGACGTGAATCACCTTCACGCCCAGGTGATCCGCGAACGTCGACATCACCTGTTCCGCCTCGTTCTGACGCAGCAGACCATGATCGACGAACACGCACGTAAGCTGATCGCCGATCGCGCGATGCAGCAGCGCCGCCGCCACCGACGAATCCACGCCGCCGGACAGACCGAGAATCACGTGCTCACTGCCGACCTGCGCGCGGATCTTCTCCACCGCCTCGTCGATGTAATGGCCCATCTCCCAATCAGCCCGCGCGCCGCACAGTTCCAGCACGAAACGATCGAGCATCGCGCGGCCCTGCACGGTGTGCGTGACTTCCGGATGCCATTGCAGGCCGTAGAAACGGCGGTCGTCGTCGGCCATCGCGGCGATCGGGCACGACGGCGTCGAAGCCATCAGCTTGAAACCCGTGGGCAGATCGACGACCTTGTCGCCGTGGCTCATCCACACCTTGAGCATCGATTCCGACTTCTCGTTCGTGAAGTCCTCGATGCCTTCCAGAAAGCCCGTGTGATTCAGCGCCTGCACTTCCGCATAGCCGAATTCGCGCAGGTTGCCCAGCTCGACCTTGCCGCCGAGCTGGTCGGCCATCGTCTGCATGCCGTAGCAGATGCCGAGCACCGGCACGCCGAGATCGAAGACGATCTGCGGTGCGCGCGGCGACTTCGCCTCGGTGACCGAGTTCGGACCGCCCGACAGGATGATGCCCTTCGGCGCGAATTCGCGGATGAAGGTTTCGTCGACATCGTACGGATGGATTTCCGAGTAGACGTGCGACTCGCGGATGCGGCGGGCGATCAGTTGAGTGACTTGGGAGCCGAAATCGAGAATCAGAATTTTGTCGTGCATGGCTGCGGCCAAAGGCTAAGTGAACGAATGATGTCGGTACGGCCGGGGCGTGATCCTGCGCGATCCGACGGCCAATAAATCGACGGCCGGCGCGAAGGCCGACCGTACGTGTCTTGCGTGTTTCCGCTGCTGCGCTCGCGTGGCGTGCGGCATGCGTTTCGCGTCCTCAACGTGGTACGCGGCTCGCGTCGGGCGCGAGCGGATCGACTCGCCGACCCGTCGCCGGATCGATCTCGCCGCTGATCACGGGCTCGATACGCTTCCCGGTGACCGGATCGATTGCGCGGCCCGTCACCGGGTCGAGCGTGCCGCCCGTGACGGGATCGACCGCGCCGTCCGGATGCGCGCGGATGGCAGCCGGTGCGATCGGCGAAGCGGGATCGAGCGGGCGATTCGAGGAATCGGCGGTGGTCGCGCGAATGTCCTCGCGCTTTTGTGCCGCCTTCTTCTCCGCGCGCTGCGCCGATGCCGCGCCGGCCAGCGCCGCGCGCTCGCGCCGACGCACCGCCGACGACAGCCTCACGCTGCCCAGACCCAGCACCAGCAGCACGGCGCCGACCACCGCCGCGCTGATCTGCCCGAAGCCATCGACCTGCGGCGTATGCAGCCCGAGCAGCCAGACCAGCACCACGACGCCGGAAAGCCACTGCACGTGGCCCGATACCCGGGCGGCGCGGGCGGTCAACGCGCCATCGACAGACGCATGAAACGCGAGCCACGCGAGGCCGATCAGCGCGATGCCCAGCAACTGCCCGGCGAGCGCCGGTTGCACGCGGATCGCATCGAGTTGCAGAGCGCCGTAGAGGCCCGCCCACGGCGTCAGCAGAAACAGCAATCCGAACGCCAGAAAAATCAGGGCATTGATAACGAGCACGACCCGCAGCAACGGTTTCATGATCGCTCCGCTTGATCAGTCGACGTGATAGTTGGGCGCTTCCTTCGTGATCTGCACGTCGTGCACATGCGACTCGCGCATGCCCGCCGCCGTGATCTGCACGAATTCCGCCTTCTCGTGCATTTCGGCGATGGTCCGGCAGCCGCAATAACCCATGCTCGCGCGCACGCCGCCGACGATCTGGAACAGGATCGCGTTAACCGAGCCCTTGTAGGCGACGCGGCCCTCGATGCCTTCCGGCACGAGCTTGTCGATGTTCGCCGAGTTGTCCTGGAAGTAGCGGTCCGCCGCGCCGTCCTTCATCGCGCCGACCGAGCCCATGCCGCGGTACGACTTGTACTGGCGGCCCTGATACAGGAACACGTCGCCCGGCGACTCTTCCGTGCCCGCGAGCATGCTGCCCATCATGACCACGTTCGCGCCCGCCGCGAGCGCCTTCGAGACGTCGCCCGAGAAACGCACGCCGCCGTCCGCGACGACCGGCACGCCGGTGCCGCGCAGCGCTTCCGAGACGTTGGCGATCGCCGTGATCTGCGGCACGCCGACGCCCGCGACGATACGCGTCGTGCAGATCGAGCCCGGGCCGATGCCGACCTTCACCGCGTCCGCGCCGTACTCGACGAGCGACTTCGCCGCCGCCGCCGTCGCGATATTGCCGCCGATGACCTGCACGTGCGGATAGTTCTGCTTGACCCAGCGCACGCGTTCGAGCACGCCCTGGCTGTGTCCGTGCGCGGTATCGACGACGATCACGTCGACGCCCGCCTGTGCCAGCAGATCGACGCGCTCTTCATTGTCCGCACCGACGCCCACCGCCGCGCCCACGCGCAGCTTGCCGTCCTGGTCCTTGCAGGCGTCCGGATTCTCGGTCTGCTTGGTGATGTCCTTCACCGTCATCAGACCGCGCAGTTCGAACGCGTCGTTGACCACCAGCACGCGCTCCAGGCGATGGCCGTGCATCAGCGCCTTCGCCTCGGCCAGCGACGTGCCTTCCTTGACCGTCACGAGTCGCTCGCGCGGCGTCATGATGTTGCGCACCGGCTCATCGAGACGTTCCTCGAAACGCAGGTCGCGGTTGGTGACGATGCCGATCAGTTGCGCGCCCTCGACCACCGGAAAGCCCGAAATGCCGTGCTGTTGCGTCAGCGCGATGACGTCGCGCACGCGCATCTGCGGCGGCACAGTGATCGGATCGCGCACGACGCCCGACTCGAAGCGCTTGACTTTGGCGACTTCGCGGGCCTGTTCCTTGGCGGTGAGATTCTTGTGGACGATGCCGATGCCGCCCATCTGCGCCATCGCGATGGCGAGCCGGCCTTCGGTGACCGTGTCCATGGCGGCGGACACGAGGGGCATGTTCAGGGAAATGTTGCGAGTCAGCTGCGATTTCAGGCTGGTGTCGCGCGGAAGAACGCTGGAGAACGCGGGAACGAGGAGCACATCATCGAACGTGAGTGCTTTCTGGATCAGACGCATGGCAAATCCTATGGGCGCAAAAGCAGATTATACCGATAGTTCCCCGGATTTTCACTTCCCGAACAGCAGCTTAGGCCATTCCACCGCAAAATCCGCGCCGTGCGAGGCACGCCGGGGTGGTTGCAGTTTTCGACAAGACGGCCTCCCGGGGCCGCGTGCTACGCTTCGCGCCGTGAATCGAAATAACGGCGGGAGTCGGGCAATGCAGCGCGGTGTGATGTATGGAATGACGGCGGGCGCGATCTGGGGTTTCATCTTTCTCGCGCCCCGGCTCCTGCCGGATTTTTCGCCGCTGACGCTCTCGATCGGCCGCTATCTGATGTACGGCGCGGTGTCGCTCGCGGTTGCGCTGCCGTTCGCCCGACGCCTCCTGTCCAAGCTCACGCGCGCCGATTTCATCGCGCTGGTGAAGCTCGCGCTCGTCGGCAACCTGCTCTACTACATGCTGCTCGCGAGCGCGGTGCAACTGGTGGGCGTCGCGCCTGCGTCGCTGATCGTCGGGATTCTGCCCGTGACGGTCACGCTCGCCGGACGGCGCGATCACGGCGCGGTCGACCTCAGGCGGCTCGTCGGGCCTCTGCTGCTGGTGCTGGCGGGCATCGCGTGCATCAATCTCGATGTGTTCAGCGACGTATTGTCATCGTCGGGCGGCGGCGAGCATGCGACTAGCGTGTTCACGCGCCTGACGGGTCTCGCCTGCGCGCTCGGCGCGCTCGCGTCGTGGACCTGGTACGCGGTCGTCAACGCGCGCTATCTGCAGGCGAACCGCCATTTCGACGGCAACGAGTGGTCGGTGCTGTGGGGCATCGTGACCGGCCTGCTCGGCGTCCTGCTCGGCGCGATCGTGTGGATGCTGCCCGCTGGAACCGTGCACGCGAGCGTGCCGGCCGCGCGCTGGCAACTCTTCTGGATCGTGTCGTTCGCGCTGGCGACGGGCGGTTCGTGGCTCGGCAACATGCTGTGGAACGCGGCGTCGAAACGCCTGCCGCTCACGCTCTCAGGGCAGATGATCGTATTCGAAACGCTGTTCGCGCTGCTCTACGCATTCGTCTACGACGGCCGCTGGCCGCGCACGCCCGAAGTGCTCGCAGTCGTGCTGTTGCTGGTCGGCGTGATCTGGTCGGTCCGGCAACATTCGCTCGAACCCGCGCCCGCCGCCGCGAAGGAAGCCCCCGCGCACTGAACCGGCTCAGCGCGAATCCTTCGACTGCCACTTGCGCCCTTCGATCGAGCCGGCCTTGCGCGCCTTGTCGACGCGGCGCTGGCGCGCGGCCTTCGGGTCCACTTTCAGCGGACGATAGATCTCCACGCGATCGAAATCCGCGAGCGTCGCATCGAGCGGCTTGACCTTGCCGAACACGCCGACCTTCTGCGTCGCCAGATCGATATCCTGATGCGCGCGCAGCACGCCGCTCGCCTCGATCGCATCGCGCACGGTCGCGCCTTCGCGCAACTCGACGCGCTCAAGAAACGCGCCATCGGGCAGGCCGTAGCAGACATCGATATGCATCATGGCTTGCCGTAGCGCTGGTCCGCGCGCTTCACGAAGGAATCGACGAACGTGTTGGCGATATGGCTGAACACCGGCCCGATGAGCTTTTCCAGAATCACGTTGGAGAACTCGTAGTGCAGCGCAAACTCGATCTTGCACGCGTCCGCGCGCAGCGGCGTGAAGCGCCAGTAGCCGGTGAACTTCTTGAACGGACCGCTCAGGAACTCCATATCGATGGTGGTCGGACGCTTCTGCGTGTTGCGCGTCGCGAAATGCTGCTTGATGCCCTTGAAGCTGATGTCGATCTTCGCTTCCATGCCGTTTTCGTCCTGGCGGCCGATTTCGACGCCGCCGCACCAGGGCAAAAAATTGGGGTAGTCGGCGACATCGGTGACGAGGTCGAACATTTCTTCCGCTGAATGGCGGATCAACACGGTTTTCTGGACGTCTGCCATATAGGGCGCAGCGGTGGCTGGATTGGGCGGCAATGCGCAAGAGAACGCGGCAGGAGTTCGTTTGCCGCGCGGCGCGCTGCTAAAATCGTGATTTTAAACGAGTTGGGCACTTTCCATTCATGAGCATCATCGACAACAGAAAAGCCTTCTTCGATTACTTCATCGAAGAGCGCTACGAAGCGGGTCTCGTGCTCGAGGGCTGGGAAGTCAAGGCGCTGCGCGCGGGCCGTGGACAGATCAAGGAAGGTTACGTCGTCATCAAGCAAGGCGAACTGTTTCTGATCGGCACGCATATCAGCCCGCTGCCCGAGGCGTCGAAATTCGCCAATCTCGATCCGGTGCGCACGCGCAAGCTGCTGCTGCATCGCGAACAGATCGACAAGCTCATCGGCAAGGTCGAGCAGCGCGGGCATACGCTCGTACCCCTCAACTTCCACTACAAGGAAGGCCGCGTGAAGTGCGAGATCGGTCTGGCGAAGGGCAAGAAGCTGCACGACAAGCGCGAGACCGAGAAGCAGCGCGACTGGGAACGTGAACGCGCGCGTCTGATGCGCACGAGCACGCGTTAAATGAAACGGGGCGCCATTGAGCGCCCCGTCTGCTTTCCTGCTTGCGTCAGCTCTTCTTGATGACGCCGCCGCCCTCGCCTCTCACGATGGTCAACGCCGACGCGATCATCGAACTCATATCCGACAGGTTGCCCGGCACGATCAGCGTGTTGCCCGTCTTCGCGATGTTGCCGAATGCGCCGACATACTGCTCCGCGATCTTCAGGTTCACCGCTTCCATGCCACCCGCCGTCTGAATCGCCGTGCCGATTTTCTGGATCGCCTGCGCATTCGCCTCGGCCACCGCGAGAATCGCCGATGCCTCGCCCTGCGCCTGATTGATCGCCGCCTGCCGTTCGCCTTCGGACTTCTGGATCGCGGCCTCGCGCGCGCCGACGGCGAGATTGATCTGCTCCTGCTTGCGCCCTTCCGACGCGGCGATCAACGCGCGCTTTTCGCGCTCGGCGGTGATCTGCGCCTGCATCGCGTGCAGGATTTCCTTCGGCGGCGTCAGGTCCTTGATCTCGTAGCGCAACACCTTCACGCCCCAGTTCGACGCGGCTTCGTCGAGCGCATTGACGATGCTCTGGTTGATGTAGTCGCGCTCCTCGAAGGTCTTGTCGAGCTCCAGCTTGCCGATGACCGAACGCAGCGTGGTCTGCGACAACTGCGTGATCGCGAACACGAAGTTGCTCGAACCGTATGACGCCTTCATCGCGTCGGTGACCTGGAAGTAAAGCACGCCGTCGACCTGCAACTGCGTGTTGTCGCGCGTGATACACACCTGGCTCGGCACTTCGAGCGGAATTTCCTTCAGCATGTGCTTGTACGCGATGCGATCGATGAACGGCAGCACGATGTTGAGACCCGGCGTGAGCGTCGCGTGATAGCGGCCGAAGCGTTCCAGCACCCAGGCGTGCTGTTGAGGAACGATCTTGACCGTGTTCACCACGATCACGATGGCGATGATGAGCACGATGAGCGCGAAATACATTGTGTGACTCCTTTTTATTGGGCGAGCTTGCTAGCGTTTGGCCGCGACGATCAGCCGGTTGCCGTCCAGCGCCGTGATGCGGTAATACCGCGCGCCTTCGGTTTCACCCGGCGCGAGTTCCACGTCCCACTGCGCGCCGCGATACATGGCGCGCGCGTGGCCATCGCGCCATTGATCCACTTCCAGCGTCGCGCCGATATCGAGATTCACGGCTGCATCCCGCGAGGCGTCGCGCCGTTTCCAGCTGCCGAAGCGCGAACGGCGCAGCGCGGCCACGGCGATCAGCGCGAAGATCGCCGCCGCGCCCATCTGCACATGCGGCAACGCACCGAACACATCGGCGAGGCCGCCCGCGATCATGCCCAGCGCGATCATGAGCAGATAGAACGTGCCGGTGAACAGCTCCGCGACGATCAGCGCACCCGCCGCGACCCACCAAATCAATCCACTCGTCAACATCGCCGGTCTCCAAACGAAAACACCCCGGAGAAGTCCGGGGTGTTTTTATAGCACGCTCGCGCCTTTCCGAAAGCATCCGGAAAGGCGCCGTCGACTTATTTTGACAACGTCTTCGCCAGTTGCTGCCAGGTGTCGATGATCGTGTCCGGATTCAGCGACATCGATTCGATGCCCTTCTTCGCGAGCCACTCGGCCAGATCAGGATGATCCGACGGGCCTTGACCGCAAATACCCACGTACTTGTTCAACCTGAGACACGTTTCGATCGAGCGCTCGAGCATGAACTTCACCGCTTCGTCGCGCTCGTCGAAGTCTGCCGCGAGCAGTTCCATGCCGGAGTCGCGGTCGAGGCCGAGCGTGAGCTGTGTCAGATCGTTCGAGCCGATCGAGAAACCGTCGAAGCGCTCCAGGAACTGCTCGGCGAGAATCGCGTTGGACGGCACTTCACACATCATCACGAGCTTGAGATCGTTCTTGCCGCGCTCGAGGCCGAACTTCTTCAGCAGTTCGACGACGCGATCCGCCTGCTTCAGCGTGCGCACGAACGGCACCATGATCTGCACATTGTCCAGACCCATTTCCTCGCGCACCTTCTTCAGCGCGATGCATTCCATGTGGAACGCCTCGGCGAAGTCTTCCGCGATATAGCGCGACGCGCCGCGGAAACCGAGCATCGGATTCTCTTCGTCCGGCTCGTAGCGCGAACCGCCGATCAGCTTCTTGTACTCGTTCGACTTGAAGTCCGACAGACGCACGATCACGGGCTTCGGATAAAACGCCGCCGCGATCGTCGCGATGCCTTCGGTCAGCTTGTCGACATAGAACGCACGCGGCGACGCATGGCCGCGCGCGACGCTCTCGACCGCCTTCTTCAGGTCGGCGTCGATGTTCGGGTACTCCAGAATCGCCTTCGGATGCACGCCGATGTTGTTGTTGATGATGAATTCCAGCCGCGCCAGACCCACGCCCGCGTTCGGCAACTGCGAGAAGTCGAACGCGAGTTGCGGATTGCCGACGTTCATCATGATCTTGACCGGAATCTCCGGCAGCTCGCCGCGCTGCACTTCGGTCACTTCGGTTTCGAGCAGGCCGTCGTAGATCTTGCCTTCGTCGCCTTCCGCGCACGACACCGTGACCAGCGCGCCTTCCTTCAGGATGTCGGTGGCGTCGCCGCAGCCGACCACCGCCGGCACGCCCAGCTCACGCGCGATGATCGCCGCGTGGCAGGTGCGCCCGCCGCGATTCGTCACGATGGCCGATGCGCGCTTCATCACCGGTTCCCAGTTGGGGTCGGTCATGTCGGCGACGAGCACGTCGCCCGGCTGCACGCGTTCCATTTCCGACGGATCGTGAATCACGCGCACGGGGCCTGCGCCGATCTTCTGGCCGATCGCGCGGCCGGTCGCCAGCACGTTCGACTGACCCTTGAGCTTGAAGCGCATCTCGGCCTTGCCGGACGCCTGGCTCTTCACCGTCTCCGGGCGCGCCTGGAGAATGAAGATCTTGCCGTCGCGGCCGTCCCTGCCCCACTCGATGTCCATCGGACGCTGATAGTGCTTCTCGATGATCACCGCGTACTTCGCCAGCTCGATCACGTCTTCGTCGGTGATCGAGAAGCGGTTGCGCTGCTCATGCGGCACGTCGACGGTCTTCACGCGGCCCGGCTCGCCCGGTTTCGTGAACTCCATCTTGACCAGTTTCGAGCCGATCGAGCGGCGGATGATCGGGTATTTGCCCTGTTCGAGCGTGGTCTTGAAGACGTGGAATTCGTCCGGATTCACCGCGCCCTGCACGACGGTCTCACCGAGGCCGTAGCTCGACGTGATGAACACGGTTTCCTTGAAGCCCGATTCGGTGTCGATGGTGAACATCACGCCCGCCGCGCCCACGTCCGAGCGCACCATGCGCTGCACGCCCGCCGACAACGCGACTTCCGCATGCGTGAAACCCTTGTGCACGCGATACGAGATGGCGCGGTCGTTGTAGAGCGACGCGAACACGTGCTTCATGCGATCGAGGACGTCCTCGATGCCTACGACGTTCAGATAGCTTTCCTGCTGACCCGCGAACGACGCGTCCGGCAAATCCTCTGCGGTCGCGGACGAACGCACGGCGAACGATAGCTCTTCGGGCGAGCTGTTCTGGAGCACTTCGAAGCCGCGGCGGATTTCGTCTTCGAGGCGCGGCTGCATCGGCGCGTCGATGATCCACTGACGGATTTCCTTGCCGGCTTCGGCGAGCGATTTCACGTCGTCGACGTCGAGCGTTTCGAGACGCTTGGCGATGCGCTCGGTCAGTTCGTTGTGCTGGAGGAAGTCGCGAAAGGCGAGCGCGGTGGTGGCGAAGCCCGTCGGCACGCGAACGCCGGCTTCGGAAAGCTGGCTGATCATCTCGCCGAGCGACGCATTCTTGCCACCGACGATTTCCACGTCGGTCATTCGCAACTGCTCGAATGGAACTACATACGCCTGATCCTTTGCGACGTCTTTCGCAACATTGACTGCGTTAGTCATACAAGCCCCTAAGGTGGATGGAATTCACGATCGCACGAGTGGGCTCATATGCGGCGGCGCTCATTGGAAGCGCCGGCGCATCTCGTACAACCTGTTTGATAAACCATCGGGGAGTGCATCGCCGGAGCCGGCGCGCGTTGCAAAAAGAGGCGGGACGTCTGAAATCTGCTCGAAACCGTTGGTTTTTGCTGCCAAAACCGACGAACCGACCGCGATTTGACGAAAATCCGAATCAATTTGTCCGCAATTGCTTATCGAACAGGTTGCCGCTATTCTACCGTGCCGATTCTCAATTTTGGTTCGGCAGAGACAGTAATTCCACGGCAAAATCGAGGTCTTTCGCGCCGCTCGGTTCGCCGGCGCACACCGCAGGGCAACCAATGTAACACAGGCGCTCGGGTCCGCCTTGCCTCGCTTTTCCGTGGCGCTGTCCGCGCGTGATACCGTTTGAGCGCACCCGCCCCAACTCGTTCCCCATTTGGTCTTTTCGCCGATGCCGCCTTCCGTATTCATCGTTTCCGACGGGACCGGGATCACTGCCGAAACCTTCGCGCATTCGATCCTCGCCCAGTTCGATCAAAAATTCCGGCTCGTGCGCGTGCCGTTCGTCGATTCGATCGACAAGGCGCTCGCGACCGTCGAGAAGATCAACGAGGTCGTCACGCTCGACGGGCGGCGCCCGATCGTGTTCACGACGCTCGTCGACAGCGCGTCGAATGAAGTCGTCAAGGGCTGCAATGCGCTCGTGCTCGACATGTTCCAGACCTTCATCGAGCCGCTCGAACACGAACTGGAGATGAAGTCGACGCACGCGATGGGCCGCGTCCACCAGAACGCGGACACCGAGGAATACAAGAATCGCATCGAGGCGATCAACTTCTCGCTCGCCCACGACGACGGCCAGTCCAACCGCAATCTCGCCGACGCCGACGTCATTCTGGTCGGCGTGTCGCGCAGCGGTAAAACGCCGACGAGCCTCTATCTCGCGATGCAATACGGCGTGAAGGCCGCGAACTATCCGTTGATTCCCGAGGATTTCGAACGCGGCAAGCTGCCCACGCCGCTGCTCGAACATCGGGCGAAGATGTTCGGTCTGTCGATCGATCCGCAGCGACTTTCCGAGATCCGCAACGAGCGTCGTCCGGGCAGCAAATATGCGGCGCTGGAAAATTGCCGCTACGAGATCAACGAAGCGGAAATGATGATGAAGCGCGAGGGCGTCAAGTGGCTCTCGTCGACGCACAAGTCGATCGAGGAAATCGCCACGACCATCCTGCAGGAAATCAAGCCGGAACGGCCTTCCTACTATTGATTCGCGTCAGCGCTGCTGGCGGCACTGCTCGAAAAGACAGATCGCCGCCGCAGCCGCGACGTTGAGCGACTCCATCCCGCCCGGTTGCGGAATGGTCACGCGATGCGTCACGGCATCGCGCCAGACCTGCGACACGCCCGCGCCTTCGTTGCCGAACACCCACGCGAGCGCGCCCGACAGATCGCAATCGTAGAGCGCGACCGCGCCGTGCGAATCGGTGATCGTCACGGGTGCATCCAGCCGCGCGATCAGATCCGCGCAATCCACGTCTTCGAAAATATTCAGCAGGAAGTGCGCGCCCATGCCCGAGCGCAGGACTTTCGATGACCACGCGTACGCCGTTCCCGGCGCGCAGAATACGCGCGTGATGCCTGCCGCCGCCGCGCTGCGCAGGATCGAGCCGACATTGCCCGCGTCCTGAACGCCGTCGAGAATCACGCAGGTTTCGGCGATGCGCGCGGGCAGTTCCGCATCGATCTTTTCGACGAGCAGCAACATCCCCACGCCATGGACGACGCTCGATAGCTGTCCGAAGAGCGCATCAGGCAAGACGACGACGCGTTTCTCCTCGATACGCGCGACGATATCGCGCGCTTCCGCGTGCGTCAGCGCGCCCTCGGTCACCACACACGTTTCGGGCTGTCCGGCTGCGTCGAGATAAGCCGACGCCAGGTGCAGGCCTTCGAGCAGCGCGTGGCCGCTGCGGCGCTGCTGCGCGGTCGACCCGGCCAGCGCCTTGATGCGCTTGTAGAGCGGGTTATCCCGCGAAGTGATGGATTTCACGTTGAATTGAGTGCCGCTCTAGAAAGCGCGCGCGTCCGGGTCGTCCACGAGCGTCGATGCGGCCTGAAGGACTTCGGGCGCGATCTCGGGCAACACCGAGCCGAACAGGATATGCGCCTCGCGCACCGGCGCAAACGAACGCCGATGATGCTCGCACGGCCCGTGCTCGCGCAACGCCTTGAGATGCTGCGGCGTGCCGTAGCCAGAATGCGCGTCGAAGCCGTACACCGGATAGGTTTCGTGAAGCTCGACCAGCATGCGATCGCGCGTGACTTTCGCGAGTATCGACGCCGCCGAAATCTGTTTGACGAGCGCGTCGCCGCCGATAATGGCTTCCGCGCGAATCGACAGCACCGGACAGCGGTTGCCATCGACCTTGACGAGCGTCGGCGCGACCGAAAGCCCTTCCACCGCGCGCTTCATCGCGAGCATGGACGCGTGCAGGATGTTGATGGTGTCGATTTCCTCGACGCTCGCCGACGCGACGCAATACGCGAGCGCGCGATCGACGATTTTCTCGTAGAGTTCTTCCCGCCTCTTCGCGCTCAGCGCCTTCGAATCGTCGAGGCCGTTGATGCGCGGTTTGGCCGGATCGAAGATCACGGCTGCGGCGACCACCGGACCGGCCAGCGGACCGCGCCCGACTTCATCCACGCCGCAAATGATGTCGAACGGTGAACTGAAATCGAGTCCCGCCTGAGCCGATCGTCTTGCCGCCATTATCGCGGCCTCCGCGTGTCGAGCACCCGCGCGACCGCCTCCGCCGCCTTGTGCGACGTGTTCTGGCGCAACGCGATGTGCATGTCGGTGAAGATTTCCGTCAGGGTACGGCGGTTGGCTTCGTCGTTCAACTGTTTCAGCGTCGCGTCGGCAAGCGCTTCGGGCGTCGCGAAGTGCTGAAGGATTTCCGGCACGACGAAACGGCCCGCCAGAATGTTCGGCAAGCCGACATACGGCAGATAACCCTGCCGCTTCATGATCTGTCCCGTCAGCCAGGGCACCTTGTACGAGATGACCATCGGCTTCTTGAGCAGCGCGGCTTCCAGTGTCACCGTGCCGCTTTTTACGAGGATCGCGTCGGCGGCGGTCATCGCGGTCTGCGCGCGGCCGTCGGTAATCGTGAGCGACAGCTGCGGATGCGCGTCCACGAGCGGCTGCAGCAGTTCGCGCAATGCCGGGTTTGCCGCAGGCATCAGGAAGCGAACGCCGGGCTCGCGAAGCTGCATCAGCTCCATCGCGTCGAAGAAGGTCGGGCCGATCAGCGAAATTTCCGAGCGGCGGCTGCCCGGCAGCACGGCGATCACCGGCCCGCCTTCCGCGATACCGAGTTCTCGGCGCGCGCCCATCACGTCGGGTTCGAGCGGGATTTCGTCGGCGAGCGGATGTCCGACGTAGCTCGCCGCCACGCCCGATTTCTCCATCAGCGCGATCTCGAACGGAAACACGCACAGCATGTGATCGACCGCTTTCACGATCTTCTTGATGCGTCCGCCGCGCCA
Organism: Caballeronia pedi; assembly: GCF_001544915.2. Taxonomy (GTDB): domain Bacteria; phylum Pseudomonadota; class Gammaproteobacteria; order Burkholderiales; family Burkholderiaceae; genus Caballeronia; species Caballeronia pedi. The sequence goes on from NZ_FCOE02000009.1 coordinate 96,366, forward strand.
CGCCCAGATCGACGGGCACACGAAATGCACGGTCGGAATACCCGCTTCGCGCAACGGCTGTTCGAGACCGAAATTGAAATCGGGCGCATCCACGCCGATGAACACCGACGGCGGCTCCGCAAGCAACTGCCGCTTGATCTCGTTGCGAATGCCGAGAATCTCGGGGATATGCTTCAGCGCTTCGACATAGCCGCGCACGGTCAGCTTGTCCATCGGCCAGTGCGCTTCGAAGCCTTCCGCAGTCATGCGCGGGCCGCCGATGCCGCTATAGCGCGTGCCTTCCGGCAGCGTATTTTTCAGGCCCTTGAGCAGCGAGGCAGCGAGCAGGTCGCCAGAAGGCTCGCCCGCGACCATCGCGATGCGTGGCGGGTTGGTGATCAGGGTCATCGGGCGGCGGGTCTAGCGAATGATGCCGCGCTGCGACGCCGCGATGAAGTCGGAGAAAGCCTTGACGGGCGCATCGCCCTCGCCGCCCGCCGTGCTCAGTTCTTTCAGTTGCACTTTCGCTTCTTCGAGCGAAAGCCCGCTCTTGTAGACGATCCGATACGCCGAGCGCAACGCCGAAATGGCGTCGGGCGTGAAGCCGCGGCGGCGCAGACCTTCGACATTGATGCCGTGCGGCTCCGCCTTGTTGCCGGCCGCGATGACGAACGGCGGCACGTCCTGCACGAGCGCCGAGGCGCCGCCGAGCATCGAATGCGCGCCGATGCGTACGAACTGATGCACGCCCGACATCCCGCCGACGATCGCGTGATCGCCGACGATCACGTGCCCGGCCAGTTGCGCGTTGCTCGACATGATGACGTTGTCGCCGAGGCGGCAGTCATGACCGACGTGCACGTAGGCCATGATCCAGCAATCGCTGCCGATGGAGGTCAGCCCCTGATCCTGCGCCGTGCCCGTGTGCAGCGTCGTGAATTCGCGGATGGTGTTGCGGTCGCCGATTTCGAGACGCGTCGGCTCGCCCTTGTACTTCATGTCCTGCGGACGGCCGCCGATCGACGCGTAATGGCCGATGCGATTGTCGCTACCGATGGTCGTATGGCCTTCGATCACGCTGTGCGAACCGACGGTCGTGCCCGCGCCGATCACGACGTGCGAACCGACGATCGCGTACGGTCCGATTTCGACGGACTCGTCGAGCTGAGCGCCCGGCTCGACGATCGCGGTTGGGTGAATCTTGCTCATGCGCTTTTCGCCTATGCTGTTCGTGCTGCTTGTTTCGATGAACGCGGATGGACGCGGAGCGGACGCAAATGCGCGCTCAGGCGTCCGTGGTCTTGACGGTACACATGAGCTCGGCTTCGGCGGCCGTCGCGCCGTCGACTTCGGCGCGCGCCTTGAACTTCCAGATGCCCCGCATGTACCGCTCGAAGTGAACGTTGAGGATCAGCTGATCGCCCGGCTCCACCACGCGCTTGAAGCGCGCGCCGTCGATGCCGACGAAGTAGTAGAGCGTATTGCCCGGATCGTGCGGCTCTTCCGCGAAGGTCAGCAACGCGGCAGTCTGCGCGAGCGCTTCCAGGATCAGCACGCCCGGCATGACCGGCCGTGTCGGGAAGTGGCCCTGAAAATACGGCTCGTTGATCGTCACGTTCTTCAACGCTTTGATGCTCTTGTGCGGCTCGAGTTCGAGCACGCGATCCACGAGCAGGATCGGATAGCGATGCGGCAGCAGCGTGAGGATCTTGTGGATATCGAGATTGATTTTTTCTGTGCTCATGGTCGTTCTGCTCACGCGCGTGTCGGGCGCGGAAATTGGATGGCGGGCCGTCCGTGACGCCCGCCCGGGATTGCTGTGTCTCGTGGGCGGCTAGCGACCCGCGTGCTTACGCGCCGCCGTTCCGAGCGTCGCCTTTGCCTGCGTCCGTCAGCGCCGATTCCAGCGCCTTGATGCGTTCGCGCATCTTGTCCAGATTGCGCATGATCGCCGCGCTCTTGTTCCAGTCGCCATGCGGCACGGCCGGAAACGCGCTCGTGTACATGCCGGGCTTCAGCAGCGACTTCGAGACGCCCGACTGCGCCGTGACGATCACGTAGTCCGCGAGCGTCACATGGCCCGCGATACCGACCGCGCCGCCGATCATGCAATGCTTGCCGATGCTCGTGCTGCCCGCGATGCCCGCGCAACCGGCGATCACCGTGTACGCGCCGATGCGGCAGTTATGGCCGATCTGCACCAGATTGTCGATCTTCACGCATTCTTCGATGACGGTATCCGCCATCGCGCCGCGATCGATCGTCGTGTTCGCGCCGATTTCGACGTCGGCGGCGATATCGACTGCGCCGACCTGCGGAATCTTCACCCAGCTTCCGGTGCGCGCATCGCCCTCGCCGACGAAATCCGGCGCGAAGCCGAAGCCATCCGCGCCGATCACCGCGCCCGCATGCACGATCACGCGCGCGCCGAGCTTGCAGCCGTGATAGACGGTGACATTGGGATACAGATGCACGTCGTCGCCGAGCTTCACGCCGCGCCCGATGACCACGCCCGCATCGAGCTTCACGCGCTCGCCGATCACCGCGCCCGCCTCGACCGTTACATGCGGTCCGATCACGGCGCTCGCCGCAACTTTGGCGTCGGGATCGATGGTCGCGCTCGGATGCACGCCCGGCCTGGCTTTGGGCGTTGCAAGGTCGATGAACGCCTGCGCCACGCGCGCGAAATACGCGTAAGGATTCGGCGTGACGATGAAGTTGCTGCCCGCGCGATTCGCCACCTTCTCGAGATCGGCGGGAGAGATCAATACCGCGCCGGCGCGCGTCGTTTCCACCTGCGGCAGATATTTCTGATTCGCGAGGAACGCGAGCTGCCCGGGGCCGGCCTTGTCGAGCGGCGCGAGACTCCCGACTGCGTGCGCGCCCTCGCCGACCACCTCGCCACCGAAGCGCTTCACCAGCTCGTCGAGCGTGATCGTCATGCCTGATGCCATCTCGTCTCAGTCCTCGTCAGTTCGAGCTCGAGCCCGTACCGGCCGAACTCGCGGCCAGCGCCTTCAGCACCTGATCCGTAATGTCGATGCGCGGGCTCACGTACACCGCTTCCTGCACGATCAGGTCGTAGTGCTGCTGCTCCGCGATCTGCTTGATCACCTTGTTCGCCCGGTCCAGCACCGCCGCGAGTTCCTCGTTGCGGCGCTGATTCAGGTCTTCGCGAAATTCACGCTGCTTGCGCTGGAAATCGGCGTCGAGCTGCGCGAGGTCGCGCTGACGCGCGGCGCGATCGCTCGGCGCCAGCGAGGTGCCGCTCTTGTCGATGTTGTCGGACATCGACTTCAGGCGCTGCGCCATGTCCTGCAGCGCCTTGTCACGCTTGGAGAATTCCTGCTCGAGCTTCGACTGCGCAGCCTTTGCCGCAGCCGATTCGCGCAGGATGCGGTCCGAATTGACCGCAGCGATGCGCGCTTCCTGAGCGCTGGCGGACATCGCCGTGCCCAGGCCGAGAACCATCGACAACGCAAGCGCCAGCGCCATATGTTTCGAATGCTTACCGGTTCCCAAAGTGTTCCTCACGTTACGTCTGATTGAATGAAGTTCGCGTTCGTCGGCATGCCGTTTAGAAAGCCGTACCGATCTGGAACTGGAACTTCTGATACTGATCGCCTTCGTGCTTCTGCAGCGGGAAGCCCAGGCTCAGCTTGAGCGGGCCGATCGGCGAGATCCACGCGAGACCCACACCGTAGCCGTAGCGCAGGCCGTTCGCGCCGGAGCTCGTGCCGCCCTGGTTCGGGTCGCCCCAGACGTTACCGGCATCGAGGAAGGTGAAGACGCGCAGCGTGCGGTCATAACCCGTGCCCGGCAGCGGGAACGTCAGTTCGATATTGCCGACCGCCATGCGCGAGCCGCCGATCGGATCGTTCGTCTTCGAGTCGCGCGGACCCAGCGAGCTCGGCGAGTAGCCGCGCACCGAACCGATACCACCCGCGTAGTAGTTCTTGAAGATCGGGTACGTCTGGCCTTGCAGGCCCTTCCCGTAGCCGCCCTGCAGGTTGAAGCCGAGCACGAAACCGCGCGCGAACGAGTAGTAATACTGGAACTGCGCGTCGAACTTCGCGTAGGTCGTGTTGCCGAGCGGCGTGCCGTATTCCGCGTTCGACTGGACGTAATAACCGCGGCTCGGAACCAGCGCGCTGTCGCGATTGTCGCGCGACCAGCCGACCGTCAGCGGATAGTTGTTCACCACGCGGCCGAACTCGTTCACGTAGTTCTGGTAGGACTGCGGCGTGGCCGAGTCCAGATCCATCGTGTTCTGCTCGGCGCCGACGCCGAAGAACACCGTGTCTTGCTCGGAGAACGGGATGCCGAACTTGGTGTCGGCACCCATCGTGATGATCTTGAAGCTCGAATCGGTCGAGTAGTACAGCGGCTGATACGTGCGGTAGTACGCGTCGGTGATGCGCTTGATGCCGTCGATCGTGAAGTACGGATCGACCTGCGTCACCGTCAGCGTGCGGTACGTCTTCGCGGTGTTCACGTTGACCGCGAGACTCGTGCCCGAACCGAACACGTTGTCCTGCGACACGCCCGCGGACAGCACCACCTTGTCCGTCGACGAGAAGCCCGCGCCCAGCGTGATCGCGCCGGTCGGCTTTTCGGCGACCTTCACGTCGACGTCGACCTGGTCGTTCGTGCCTTCCACCGGCGTCGTGGTGACGTCGACATCGGTGAAGTAGCCCAGACGGTTGATCCGGTCCTTCGACAGCCCGAGGCGGCTCGAATCGAACCACGAGCTTTCGAGCTGGCGCATTTCGCGGCGCACCACTTCGTCGCGCGTGCGCGTATTGCCGACGATGTTCACGCGCCGCACATACACGCGGCGGCTCGGGTCCACCTGCAGCGTCAGCGCCACCGTGTGGTCTGCCTGATCGATGGCCGGCTGCGCGTTGACCTGCGCGAACGCGTAGCCGTATTCGCCGAGCTTGTCGACGATCGCCTTGGTCGTCGCCTGCAGCTTCTCGGCCGAGAAGCGCTCGCCCGGTTTGATCTTGACGAGCTTGTTGAGCTCCGCCTCGCGGTCGAGCAGGTTGCCCGAAAGCTTGATGCTGCTGATCTTGTACGGCTCGCCTTCATGCACGGCGATCGTCAGATACATGTCCTTCTTGTCCGGCGAGATCGACACCTGCGTGGAATCGATGCTGAACTCGAGGTAGCCGCGGTTCAGGTAGTACGAGCGCACGTTTTCGAGGTCGCCCGTCAGCTTTTCCTTCGCGTAGAGATCGCTCTTCGTGTACCAGGAGAACCAGTTCGGCGTGGAGAGCTGCATTTCGCTCAGCAGCGTGCCCGAACTCACCGCCTTGTTGCCGACGAAGTTGATCTGGCGGATCTTCGCGCTCGGGCCTTCGGCCACCGAGAACAGGATCGCGACGCGGTTGCGGTCCACCGGCGTCACCGTGGTGGTGACTTCCGCCGCGTAGTAGCCGCGCGTCAGGTACTGACGCTTGAGCTCCTGCTCCGCCTTGTCGACGAGCGCCTTATCGTACGAGCGGCCTTGCGACAGACCGACCGAGCGCAACGCCTTCGTGAGATTGTCCTTGTCGAACTCGTGCAGGCCCGCGAAATCGATGGCCGAGATGGCCGGGCGCTCCTGCACCTGCACGATCACCACGTTGCCTTCGGTGGCGATCTGAACGTCGTTGAAGAAGCCCGTCGCGTAGAGCGCGCGAATCGCTTCGGAGGCCTTGTCGTCGGTGAAGGTGTCGCCTTGCTTGATCGGCAGATAAGCGAAGACGGAGCCCGGTTCGATCCGTTGGAGACCGTCGATCCGAATATCCTGCACGACGAACGGCGTGGTGGCGTGCGCCGCCATGCCCGTTGCGGCGAGTGCCGCGGCCACAGCCGTCTTAGGAACAAAGCGATGAGGTTTGAACAACGTGCTTCCCCAGTATTTAAAGCTGCATTCGTTCCGGCGGTCGCTCGAGAGACGCCGCCAGAAATTGTCAAAGTGGATCAAAAACGAATCAGACGAGCGAGGTCATTGAACAGTGCGATCATCGAAAGCGCGACGATGCAGACCAGGCCCGCCCTTTGCAGAACCAGCTGCCAGCGGTCGGATACGGCTTTGCCGGTAACAGCCTCAACCAAATAATATAACAGATGCCCACCGTCCAATACCGGAATCGGTAACAAGTTCAACACTCCGAGGCTGATGCTGACGAGCGCAAGAAATGAAACAAAGGCGGTTACGCCGAGTCTCGCGCTCTTTCCCGCATAGTCGGCAATCGTGACCGGCCCCGAAAGATTCTTGAGCGACGCCTCGCCGGTGATCATCCGCCCGAACATGCGCAGCGAGTACACGCTGATGTCCCACGTGCGGTTCACGCCGAGGCGCAGGCTTTCGACCGGGCCGTAGCGCACGTCCACCGTGGGCAACTGATTCGCGAGCGCGGCGCCGATGCGGCCGATATCCTTGCCCGTCGACCCATCGCGCTTCAGGTCCGGCACGATCTGCACGGATTCGCGCTGGCCGTTGCGCTCGATCACGAGCGTCACGGGCTTCGCGCCATGCGCCTTCACGTAGTCGATGAAACTCGTCGCGTTGTCGACGCTGCGGCCGTCGATCGCGCGCAGCGTGTCGCCGGCTTTCAGCCCGCTCTTCTGCGCGGCGCTGCCCGCTTCCACGCCTGCGACCGTCAGCGTGCCGCCGCCCGGCGTGAAGCCGAGCTTGTCCATGAAGTCCTGATCTGCGTCGGCATCGGTGATGGCGGCGACGCTCATCGGGAAATCGAAGGTGCCTTCGTGCGTCTTCGCGGTCAGCACGATGCGGCGATGATCGAACGACGCATCGAGCAGTTTCCAGCGCAGGTCGGACCACGAGCGGATCGGATGCGTCTCGCCGCCTTGCGCGTCGCGCATCGACAGGACCGTTTCGCCGCCTTCGAAGCCCGCGTGCGCCGCCGCCGTGTCCGGCGCGGGCTGCGAGACGATCGCCGCGGGTTCGGTCACGCCGCCCGCGAACACGGCCGAGAACAGCGCGATCGCGAGCAGGAAGTTGGCGATAGGCCCCGCCGCGACGATCGCGATGCGCTTGCCCACGCTCTGCCGGTTGAAGGCGCGCGGCAAGTCCTCGGCGGGAATCTTCGTGCCGCTGTCGGGGTCGATCTCGCGCTCGTCGAGCATCTTCACGTAGCCGCCGAGCGGCAGCGCGGCGATAGTCCATTCGACGCCCGTCTTCTTGCTGACCCACTGCACGAGCGGCTTGCCGAAGCCGACCGAGAACCGCAGCACTTTCACGCCGCACAGTCGCGCGACGCTGTAGTGACCGAATTCGTGGACGACGACGAGTACGCCTATCGCAACGACGAAGGCGACGATTTCGGTCAGAAAGTTCATGACGGCCTCAATGGGCGATGGGTTCGGCGCCCGGCGCGCTCGCGGTGAGCTCAGCGACGAAGCGGGATGCGAGACGGCGCGCGTTCGCATCGGCAGCGAGGACGTCGGAGAGTGTGGCGGCGCTCGTGTTCGGCAGCGTGTTCAGCACGCGCTCCACCACGCCGCCGATCGCCATGAAGCCGATACGTCGCTCGAGGAACGCTTCCACGGCGATTTCGTTGGCCGCGTTCAGCGCAGCGCTCGCGATGCCGCCCGCTTCCAGCGCCTGGATGGCCAGCGCAAGGCACGGAAAGCGCGCGAAATCGGGTTTTTCGAACGTGAGCGAGGCGATCTGGGCGAGATCGAGCGGCGCCACGCCCGAGTCCACCCGATCAGGATACGCCAGCGCGTGCGCGATCGGCGTGCGCATGTCGGGATTGCCGAGCTGCGCGAGCACCGAGCCGTCGGCGTAGGACACCATCGAATGGATCACGCTTTGCGGATGGATCAGCACTTCGATGCGCGAGCCGGGCAGATTGAAGAGCCAGTGTGCCTCGATCACTTCGAGGCCTTTGTTCATCATCGTCGCGGAATCGACTGAGATCTTGCGGCCCATCGCCCAGTTCGGATGCTTGACGGCCTCTTCGGGCGTGACATTCACGAGCGTCGCGGGTTCGCGGGTGCGGAACGGGCCGCCGGATGCCGTCAGAATGATCTTCGACACGCCGCCGTGCAGCTTCGCTTCCTTGTCCGCGCAAGGCGGCAGGCACTGGAACACGGCGTTGTGCTCGCTGTCGACCGGCAGCAGGATCGCGCCGTTGTCGCGCACCGCGTCCATGAAGATCTGGCCGGACATCACGAGCGCTTCCTTGTTTGCAAGCAGGATGCGCTTGCCGGCGCGCGCGGCGGCAAGCGTCGGCGCGAGGCCCGCCGCGCCGACGATCGCCGCGACGACCGTATCGCACGCCGCCGCGCGGGCGACCTCGACGAGCGCTTCCGGTCCGTGCGTCACTTCCGTCTTGCAGCCCTGCGCGCGCAACGCCGCGGCGACGCGCGCGGCGGTTTCGGCATCGCCGACGACCGCCACTTCGGGCTGGAATTTCAGGCACTGGGCGACGAGTTTGTCGCCGTTGCGGTGAGCGCTCAGCGCGTAGACCGAGAAACGGTCCGGGTGACGCGCCACGACGTCGAGCGTGCTGTCGCCGATCGAGCCCGTGGAGCCGAGCAATGTGAGACGTTTTTGCATAAATTCTTCTCTAGCCGATTAGCCAAGCATCAGCATTGCGATCGGCAATACGGGCAACAAGGCGTCGATGCGGTCGAGGACGCCGCCATGACCCGGCAGGAGCCCGCTCGAATCCTTGACGCCCGCCTGGCGCTTGAGCAGCGACTCGAACAGGTCGCCGACCACGCTGAACGCGACCAGCACGGACAGCGCGACGAACGAGCGATCCCAGCCGAGATGCTCGACGAAAGCCGTGAACACGGTGGGTGCATAAAAGCCGGTGGCCGCGGCGAGCGCGCCGATGATGAGAACGGCGAGCCACCCGCCGAGGGCGCCCTCCCAGGTCTTGCCCGGGCTGATGGACGGGGCGAGTTTGTGGCGGCCGAGCGCTTTTCCGGCGAAGTATGCGCCTATGTCAGCCAGCCAGACTACTAGCAGAAGCGATAGCACGAACGCCACGCCCACCGTGCGGGCCGCGACGACCGCATGCCAGCACGCGACGAACACGACGATTCCGGCGAAAAGCAGGAACGCGCGCCACGGGCCGCTTGCGAGTTGCGGCTTTCGTATGAGCGCAAACGGACCCGCGAGCACCCAGAAAATCGCCGCCATCTGAAACAGCGGCTTGGGCGCGACGCCCAGAAAGGCGCTGAAAATCAGCGCGACGCCCGCGACCAGCGCGTAGGCCACCGGCCCGGCCCCGTTCAGCTTCAGCAGACGCCCCCATTCCCATGCCGCGAACACGACGACGAAACCGATCAGCGCCCCGAACGCACCGACCGGCGCGAACAGCGTGACCGGCACGAGTACCGCGAGCAGGACGATTGCCGTGATGACACGGGTTCTTAGCATGAAAGGGTGTCGGCCTTCTGCGATTGGGAAGCGAGCTGCGCGCTCGTGCGCCCGAAGCGGCGCTCACGGTCGCCGTACGATGCGATCGCGCGATCGAGCGCGTCGGCGTCGAAGTCGGGCCAGTAGGTATCGGTGAAATAAAGCTCGGTGTACGCGAGCTGCCACAGCAGGAAGTTGCTGATGCGCTGCTCGCCGCCCGTGCGGATGAAGAGATCCGGCTCGGGCGCGTAAGCCATCGCGAGATGCTCGGCGAACGATTCGTCGTCCACGCGGGCCGGCACGCCGGTTTCGAGCGATTGCGCGATCAGCTTCTTGGTAGCCTGCATGATGTCCCAGCGCCCGCCGTAGTTGGCGGCGATGGTGAGCGTCAGGCGGGTATTGCGGGCCGTCTTGGTCTCGGCGCGCTGGATCAGCGCGCGGATGCGGTCGTCGAACATGGCGATGTCGCCGACCACGCGCAGGCGGATGCCATTCGCGTGCAGCTTGCCGATTTCGCGCTCGAGCGCGGTGACGAACAGGCGCATCAGGAAGGACACTTCGTCGGTCGGGCGACGCCAGTTTTCGGAGCTGAACGCGAACAGCGTGACGAATTCGACGCCGCGCCGCGCGCAGCTCTCGACGGTTGCGCGAACCGCGTCGACGCCGCGCGTATGACCGGCGACACGCGGCAGGCGCCGCTCGGTCGCCCAACGGCCATTGCCGTCCATGATGATCGCGACGTGACGCGGGACAGCCGCGACATCGGGCACGGTAACGGTGGAGCTGGTATAGGTCATGGCCGCTGAATCTGGGAATCGGAAGGAGTGAGAGCCAACCCCGCAGCATTCGCGCCCGAGGCTGGCAGAACCGTTTCTACGGCCTCACACCGTCATGATTTCGGCTTCTTTGGTCTGAACGAGCTTGTCGATCTCGGTGACGAACTTGTCGGTGAACTTCTGCACGTCGTCGCTTGCACGGCGCTCGTCGTCTTCCGAAATCTCCTTGTCCTTCACGAGCTTTTTCAGTTGCTCGTTCGCGTCGCGGCGCAGATTGCGCACGGCGATCTTCGCGGTTTCGCCTTCGCTCTTCACGACTTTCGTGAGTTCGCGGCGACGCTCTTCGGTCAGCGCGGGCATCGGCACGCGGATGAGATCGCCCTGGGTTGCCGGGTTCAGACCGAGATCCGATTCGCGGATCGCCTTCTCGACCACCGGGACCATCTTCTTTTCCCACGGCTGCACGCCGATCGTGCGCGCATCGACGAGCGTCATGTTCGCGACTTGCGAGATGGGCACATTCGAGCCGTAGTAGTCGACCTGGATGTGGTCGAGCAGGCCCGTGTGCGCACGGCCCGTGCGAATCTTGGCGAGATCGGCCTTGAACGCTTCGATCGACCGCTGCATCTTCTGGTCGACGCCCTTTTTAATGTCAGCCACACTCATTTGAACCTCCAAACCTGGGTTTTACTGGCGAAAAGCGGCGCATTTCGCGCGCGGCGTTTGCCATGCCGCACGGCGCCTGATATCGCGTGAGTTTACACGTGGACGAGCGTCCCTTCGTCGTCGCCCTGCACGATGCGCTTCAACGCGCCCGGCTTCGTGATCGAGAACACGCGGATCGGCAGCTTCTGGTCGCGGCACAGCGCGAACGCCGTGGCGTCCATCACCTGCAGATTGCGGCCGATCGCTTCGTCGAAGCTGATCGTGCTGTAGCGCGTCGCGTGCGGATCTTTCTTCGGGTCGGCGGAGTATACGCCATCGACCTTGGTCGCCTTCAACACCACTTCGGCGCCGATTTCCGAGCCGCGCAGCGCGGCTGCCGTGTCCGTCGTGAAGAACGGGTTGCCGGTGCCGGCCGCGAAGATCACGACCTTGCCCTCTTCCAGCTGACGGATCGCGCGCGGGCGGATATACGGCTCCACCACCTGATCCATGCGCAGCGCCGACTGCACGCGCGCTTCGATGCCCGCGTGACGCATCGCGTCCTGCAGCGCGAGGGCGTTCATCATCGTGGCGAGCATCCCCATGTAGTCGGCGGTTGCGCGGTCCATGCCGGCCGCGCCGCCCGCCACGCCGCGAAAGATGTTGCCGCCGCCGATCACGACGGCCAGTTGCGTGCCGATCCGCACCACCTCCGCGACATCCGCCACCATCCTTTCGATCGTTGCGCGATTGATGCCGAAAGCATCGTCGCCCATCAGGGCTTCGCCGGAGAGTTTGAGGAGTACGCGTTTGTAGGCTGTGGGCATATGAGTTTCCGATCGCGCCGAGGAGGGTTGCAACAACGTAGAACTGTAGGGGTGAAACAATGCTTACTGCAAGCGGGCCGGATCGGGCGGCGGGCGCGGTGAATCAGGGTTTACCCCTAGTTCACCGCGCCCGCTCGGGTGCGAACCGGATCGCTGAATACTGGCGGCGGGACGTTCCGCCGCAGGTCATGCCGGGCCGGCGCGCGGCCGCGCTATGACAGCACACGCGCCTTAAGCGAGCCTTAGGACTGCTTGGCCGCCGCGACTTGCGCCGCAACTTCGGCGGCGAAGTCGTCCTGACGCTTCTCGATGCCCTCGCCGACCACGAACAGCGCGAACTTCTGCACCGACGCGTTGCCAGCCTTGAGCATCTGTTCGATCGTCTGCTTGTCGTTCTTCACGAACGGCTGGTTCAGCAGCGACACTTCCTTCAGGTACTTCTGGACCGAGCCGTCGACCATCTTCGCGACGATCTCGGCCGGCTTGCCCGATTCAGCTGCCTTCTGCTCGGCGATGCTGCGTTCCTTGGCGATCAGATCGGCCGGCACTTCGTCCGACGACAGCGAAACCGGCTTCATCGCGGCGACGTGCATCGCGACATCCTTGCCGATCTGGTCGTCGGCGCCCGTGAACTCGACCAGCACGCCGATACGCGTGCCGTGCAGGTACGACGCGACCTTGTTGGCCGACTCGAAACGCACGAAACGGCGGATCGACAGGTTCTCGCCGATCTTGCCGACCAGCGCCAGACGCACGGCGTCGACCGTCGAACTTTCCAGCGGCAGCGCCGACAGCGCGGCCACATCGGCCGGGTTGCTCTTCGCGACCAGTTCGGCGATCGTCTTGCCGAAGGCCAGGAAATCGTCGTTCTTCGCGACGAAGTCGGTTTCGCAGTTCAGCTCGACGAGCGCGCCCACGCCGCCTTCGACGTGCGCCGTCACGATGCCTTCAGCCGTCACGCGCGATGCCGCCTTGCTCGCCTTGTTGCCGAGCTTCACGCGCAGCAGCTCTTCCGCGCGCGCCATGTCGCCGTCGGCTTCCGTCAGCGCCTTCTTGCATTCCATCATCGGCGCATCGGTCTTCGCGCGCAGTTCTGCCACCATGCTTGCGGTAATTGCCGCCATCATTCGCTCCTTGAGTCTGTTTGATACGTGCCGCCGACTTTACGACTAGCCCACGGCAGGAAAATTGGCATTTCTATCGCTTCGACTAAAAAAAAGGGGCCTTTCGCAAAGCCCCCTTTTTTGTCGGCCGCAGGGCGCGCTTACGCCTCTGCGTTGACCTCGACGAACTCGTCGCCTTCGCCGTTGCGCACAGCCTGGACCACGTCGTTCACCGCGTTCGCGCGGCCTTCGAGGATCGCGTCAGCAACGCCTTCGGCGTACAGTGCCACGGCCTTCGACGCGTCGTCGTTACCCGGGATCACGTAGTCGATGCCTTCCGGCGAGTGGTTCGTGTCGACCACGGCGATGACCGGAATGCCGAGCTTCTTCGCTTCGGTAACAGCAATCTTGTGGTAGCCGACGTCGATGACGAACATTGCATCAGGAATGCCGCCCATGTCCTTCACGCCGCCGATGGACTTTTGCAGCTTGGCCATTTCGCGTTCGAACAGAAGCGCTTCCTTCTTGCTCATGCGCTCGGTTTCACCCGATTCCAGCGCCGCTTCCATGTCCTTCAGGCGCTTGATCGAAACCTTCAGCGTCTTGAAGTTGGTCATCATGCCGCCGAGCCAGCGGGCGTTGACGAACGGCATACCGGCGCGCGCTGCTTCCTGCGCGATGGTGTCGCGCGACTGGCGCTTCGTGCCGACGAAAAGAATCGTGCCGCGGTTCGCTGCCAACTGGCGCACGTACTTCAGCGCGTCGTTGTAGAGCGGCAGGGTCTTTTCGAGGTTGATGATGTGAATCTTGTTGCGATGACCGAAGATGTACGGGGCCATCTTGGGGTTCCAGAAGCGCGTTTGGTGACCGAAGTGGACACCGGCTTCCAGCATTTGACGCATCGTGACTGCCATGGAAATTCTCCGCGAGGGTTGGGTCTTAAGCCGGCTGCCGCATCCCGCGCCCGGTTTTTTCGCTTTCCGGACGCCGGACACCCTGGGTGCGCCGGCTTGCTAATCGACTTGAAACTACATTCCAAGCCGTGATCCGTGACTGCGTTCAGATGATCCGATTGTCCCGGAAGATCGTGACGGCAAGATGGATTACGACTTAGCCTGCGAGTATAGCATGTGAGGATTGGTCGGCTCAAGCCGCACGACCGGACCGGATTTCGTGCGCGCACCCCGCCGGCACCTTGCCGCCGCGCTTGCGGCCCCAAACTATCCGGGTGCGGCGCATTTCTTAAGGTGCGATAATGCCGCTTTCGCGGCTCACTGCCGCATACACGCATTTCTGAGCCAAGTCATGTCCATTACGCTGAAAAACGATCACGATATCGCGCAGATGCGCGTCGCCTGCCGGCTCGCCAGCGAAGTGCTCGATTTCATCACGCCGCATATCACGCCCGGCGTGACGACCGAGGAACTCGATCGCCTCTGCCACGAATACATGGTGAAGGAACAAGGCACCGTTCCCGCACCGCTCAACTATCAGCCGCCCGGCTATCCGCCGTATCCGAAGGCCACCTGCATCTCGGTGAACGACGTCATCTGTCACGGCATCCCCGGCGAGAAAGTGCTGAAGAACGGCGATGCGCTCAATATCGACATCACCGTTATCAAGAACGGCTATTTCGGCGATACGAGCCGCATGTTCATCGTCGGCGAGGGCTCGATTTTGGCGAAGCGCCTCGTGCAGACGACCTTCGACTGCATGTGGCTCGGCATCGATCAGGTGCGCCCCGGCGCGCATCTCGGCGATATCGGCGCGGCGATCCAGAAGCACGCCGAAGCGCAGGGCTACAGCGTCGTGCGCGAATACTGCGGCCACGGCATCGGGCAGGTGTTCCACGAGGATCCGCAAGTGCTGCACTACGGCCGTCCGGGCACGGGCATCGAATTGCAGGCGGGCATGATCTTCACCGTCGAGCCGATGATCAACGCCGGCCGCCGCGAAATTCGCACGATGCCCGACCAATGGACCGTCAAGACGCGCGACCGCAGCCTTTCGGCGCAGTGGGAACATACCGTGCTCGTCACGCAGACGGGCTATGAAGTGCTGACCGTTTCGGCGGGCACGCAGGCGCCGTCGCAACTGATCGCGGCCACGGCCTGATTCCGCGTCTTCCGGCGCCCGCCATCGCTGCACGCGGGCGCATTCCTTCGCCGTTCCTCGCCACCGTCCGGTCCATCCATGAGCGTCACTGCCGCCGTCGCCACGCCCTGTGAAACGTTGCGCGCTGCCTACAAGGCGGCGAAGGCGGCGCTGATCGTACGCTTCGAGGCGACCTCGAACGTCGAGCCGCTGATGCATGCCCTCGCCCGCGCCACTGACGACGCCCTCAAGGGCGCGTGGGCCGCCTGCGACATGCCCGACGGCGCCGCGCTCGTCGCGGTCGGCGGCTACGGGCGCGGCGAGCTCGCGCCCTATTCCGACGTCGACATCCTCGTGCTTCTTCCCGAGGCTTCGCCGCATACGAACGATGCGGACCTGAACGGCCGCGTCGAGCGTTTCATCGGCATGGCGTGGGATCTGGGACTGGATATCGGCAGCAGCGTGCGCTCGGTCGAGCAATGCATCGCCGAGGCGGGCAACGACATCACGGTGCAGACGTCGCTGCTGGAAGCGCGGCGCATCTGTGGCGACACGCAACTGTTCCAGCGCTTCTCGGCGCGCTACCGCGAGACACTCGACCCGCGCGCGTTCTTTCAGGCGAAAGTGCTGGAGATGCGTCAGCGTCACGCGAAGTTCCAGGACACGCCGTACAGCCTCGAACCGAACATCAAGGAAAGTCCCGGCGGGCTGCGCGATCTGCAACTGATTCTATGGATCGCGCGCGCGGCGGGCTTTGGCAGCAGCTGGCGCGAACTCGATTTGCGCGGGCTCATCACCGAGCGCGAAGCGCGCGAACTGCGCCGCAACGAAGGCTTTCTGAAGGCGCTGCGCGCGCGGCTGCACGTGATCGCGAAACGCCGCCAGGACATTCTCGTCTTCGACCTGCAAACGCCGCTCGCCGAGAGCTTCGGCTTCGAGGCGACCGCCGCCAAGCGCGCGAGCGAGCAGTTGATGCGCCGCTACTACTGGGCCGCCAAGGCCGTGACGCAGCTCGCGACGATCCTGATCCAGAACGTCGAAGCGCAGCTATTCCCGTCGACGAGCGGCATCACGCGCGTCATTTCCGGGCGCTTCGTCGAGAAGCAGGGCATGCTGGAAATCGCCCGCGACGATGTCTTCGAGCGCGAGCCGCACGCGATTCTCGAAGCGTTCCTGCTTTACGAGCAGACGCGCGGCATCAAGGGCTTTTCCGCGCGCACGTTGCGGGCGATCTACAACGCCCGCGATCTGATGGACCGCGACTGGCGGCGCGACCCTGAAAACCGACGGCTCTTCATGGAAATCCTGAAGCAGCCCGAAGGCATCACGCACGCGTTCCGCCTGATGAACCAGACAAGCGTGCTCGGGCGCTATCTGCTGAATTTCCGCCGCATCGTCGGACAGATGCAGCACGATCTCTATCACGTCTATACGGTCGATCAGCACATCCTGATGGTGCTGCGCAACCTGCGGCGCTTCGCGATCGCCGAACACGCGCACGAGTATCCGTTCTGCAGCCAGTTGATGGGCAACTTCGAGCGCCCGTGGGTGCTGTACGTGGCCGCGCTGTTCCACGATATCGCCAAGGGCCGCGGCGGCGACCATTCGACGCTCGGCATGGCCGACGCGCGGCGTTTCTGCCGCGAGCATGACATCGGCGCTGAAGATACCGAGCTCGTCGTGTGGCTCGTGCAGCAACATCTGACGATGAGCCAGGTCGCGCAGAAGCAGGACACGAGCGATCCGGAAGTCATCAAGCAATTCGCCTCGGTCGTGAAGACGGAGCGGCGGCTCGCGGCGCTGTATCTGCTGACCGTCGCCGATATCCGCGGCACGAGTCCGAAGGTCTGGAACAACTGGAAGGGCAAGCTTCTGGAAGATCTGTTCCGCGCGACGCACGCGGTGCTGGGCGGCGCGCAGCCGGACACGCACTCGGAGCTCAAGTCGCGTCAGGAAGCCGCGCTCGCGCTGCTGCGGCTCGAAACCGTGCCGGAACACGCGCAAAAGCGCCTCTGGGATCAGCTCGACGTCGGCTATTTTCTGCGTCACGATCCCGCCGATATCGCGTGGCAGACGCGCGTGCTCTACCGTCACGTCGAGAGCGACGAGCCGATCGTGCGTGCGCGGCCCTCGCCCATCGGCGCGGCGTTGCAGGTGCTCGTCTACCTGAAGGACCGGCCGGATCTGTTCGCCGGCATCTGCGGCTATTTCGACAAGAACGGCCTGTCCGTGCTCGATGCGCGCGTGACGACGACGCGCCACGGTTACGCGCTCGACAACTTCCTCGTCGCGCATCCGGATCACGACGGGAGTTATCGGGACATCGCCAATCTCGTCGAACAGCAGCTGGCCGCGCTGCTCGCGGACGAGCGCATTCTGCCGGAACCGTCGAAAGGTCGCTTGTCGCGGCTCGTGCGCACGTTTCCGATTACGCCGCGCGTGGACCTGCGTCCCGACGACCGCGGCCAGTACTACATCCTGTCCGTGTCGGCCAACGACCGGCAGGGCCTTCTTTATTCGATCGCGCGCGTGCTGGCGCAACACCGGATCGGCGTGCAGGCGGCACGGATCAACACGCTCGGCGAGCGTGTCGAGGACGTGTTCCTGATCGACGGCAAGAGCCTGTCGAACAACCGCACCCAGATCCAGGTGGAAACCGAACTGCTGCGCGCGATCGCAGCCTGAGAATTTATGCGCGTCAAACTGACAGCCAAACATCCGCGTGCCACCTCGGCGACGCGCTCCCCGGTTCGTGCCGGCACGACCACCGGGCGCAAGCCTGCTCGCGCGAGCGCGCCGGAGGAGGCGCGTCCGAAGCGCGCGGGCCAGCCGGCGGCGGATAAGCGCGAACCGCGCGCGTTCAAGCCGCGTGGTGATGATTCGCGTCCGGCGTTTGGCGAGCGTGGACCGCGCAAGTCGTTCGAAGGGCGTCCGCAGGCAGGCGACGAACGTCGCTCGTTCAAACCGCGTGGCGACGATTCGCGTCCGGCCTCCGGCGAGCGCGGACCGCGCAAGTCGTTCGAAGGCCGCCCGCAGGCAGGCGACGAACGTCGCTCGTTCAAACCGCGTGGCGATGATTCGCGTCCGGCGTCCGGCGAGCGCGGGCCGCGCAAGTCGTTCGAAGGCCGTCCGCAGGCAGGCGATGAACGTCGCCCGTTCAAACCGCGTGGCGACGATTCGCGTCCGGCGTCCGGCGAGCGCGGACCGCGCAAGTCGTTCGAAGGCCGTCCGCAGGCAGGCGACGAACGTCGCTCGTTCAAACCGCGTGGCGATGATTCGCGTCCGGCGTTCGGCGAGCGCGGACCGCGCAAGTCGTTTGAAGGCCGTCCGCAGGCAGGCGACGAACGTCGCCCGTTCAAACCGCGTGGCGATGATTCGCGTCCGGCGTTCGGCGAGCGCGGACCGCGCAAGTCGTTCGAAGATCGTCCGCAAGCGCGCGGCGAGCGTTCACCGGCAGGCGATGAACGTCGTCCGTTCAAACCGCGTGGCGATGATTCGCGTCTTGGCGCGGGTCCGCGCAGAAGCGCGGAAGGTCGTGCGCCGGCGCGCGGCGAGCGTACATCAACTGGCGATGAACGTCGCTCATTCAAACCGCGTGGCGACGATTCGCGCCCCGCGTTCGGCGAGCGCGGCGCGCGGAGATCGTCCGAGGACCGCGCGCCGGGAACCCGCCCGCCGCGCCGCGACGACAGCGATCGCCCGTTTGCCAAACGCGACGATCGCGGCGACACGCGCAAGCCTTCGCCGAAGCCCGCAGCGAAACCGGCAACGCCCGTCGCGGAATCCGCACCGAAGCACCGCGACCATCACGACGGCCTCGTGCGTCTGTCCAAGGTAATGTCGGAACTCGGCCTCTGCTCACGCCGCGAAGCCGATGAATGGATCGAAAAAGGCTGGGTGCTCGTCGATGGTGAAGTCATCGACACGCTCGGCTCGCGCATTCGTCCGACCCAGAACATCGAGGTGCTGCCCGCCGCGCGCTCCGCGCAGTCGCAACTCGTCACGATCCTGCTGCACAAGCCGGTCGGTTACGTGTCGGGTCAGGCGGAAGACGGCTACGAGCCCGCCGTCACGCTCATCAACCCGGACAATCACTGGAACGAGGACCGTTCGGGAATCCGCTTCACGCCGGGTCATCTGCGCACGCTCGCGCCCGCGGGCCGTCTCGATATCGATTCGACGGGCCTCCTCGTGCTCACGCAGGACGGCCGCGTCGCGAAGCAACTGATCGGCGGTCATTCGGAAGTCGACAAGGAATATCTCGTGCGCGTGCGCTTCGGCGAGCATACGGTCGATGTCGATCAGCATCTGCCCGCCGAACAGCTCGCGCTGCTGCGCCACGGCCTCGAACTCGACGGCGTGCCGCTGAAAACGGCGCAAGTGAGCTGGCAAAACGGCGAACAGCTTCGCTTCGTGCTGCGTGAAGGCAAGAAACGTCAGATTCGCCGCATGTGCGAGCGGGTCGGGCTGGAGGTCGTCGGCCTGAAACGCGTTCGCATGGGCCACGTCGCGCTCGGCGCCTTGCCGCCGGGTCAGTGGCGCTATCTCGCACCGAACGAAGGTTTCTAAGCCAGCTGAAACGTCCGCGCGTACGTCGACCGAACGTACGTGCGAACTCATGGTGCGTCGCAAAAATGCGACAAAAATGGGCACGATGCAGTCCCGATCGTGCCTTTTTGTTTCCTGCCGCTTTCTGATTAAAGAAAATGAATCATCGATCCGATACACCTGTCAGGCGGCTGCGCGCCGGGTCAGGTGGACGGAAGCAGGATCAGCATCGTTGAACGGCATTGAGGGAGAATCGCCATGTCAGTTGAGATCATCGTTCGTGAGACAGGAACCGGTCTGGAGATCGTAAGCGGCCGACGACGGCTCGAAGCCCTGCTCGCCCTGCGCGACGAAGTCGTCGTGATGAGCCCCGGCGTTGGTGAAATGGTCGTCGCGCGCCTGCCCGACGGACGCCTGCAAGCCTCGGCGAATCCGGAGCATGTCGCGCTGTTTCGTCAGCCCGATGTTACCGGCAGCACCAAGACGTTGGCGTAAGGAAAAGGCCGCTCCTCGCGAAGCGGCCTTCCACTCGAATTCGTTACGGCCCGAAACGCGCGGCGTTACTCGTCGCGCACCGGATCGAGCCCCGGAAAGAGCACTTCCGTGAAGCCGAACTTCGAGAAGTCGGTAATGCGCATCGGATAGAGCTTGCCGATCAGATGGTCGCACTCGTGCTGTACGACGCGCGCGTGAAAGCCCTCGGCAAGCCGCTCGATCGCGCTGCCGTACTGGTCGAAGCCCTGATAGCGGATCATCGAGAAACGCTGCACCGCGCCACGCAGGCCAGGCACGGAGAGGCAACCTTCCCAGCCCTCCTCCATGTCATGCCCGTTCGGCGTGATGATCGGGTTGATGAGCACCGTCTCCGGCACCGACGGCGCGTCGGGATACCGCTCGTTGTGCCCGAAGCCGAAGATCACGACCTGCAGATCGACGCCGATCTGCGGCGCAGCGAGGCCCGCGCCGTTGGCGTCGCGCATCGTGTCGAACATGTCCTGCACGAGCGCGTGCAGTTCGGGCGTGTCGAAATGCTCGACCGGCTGCGCGATGCGCAAGAGGCGCGGATCGCCCATCTTCAGGATTTCGCGAATCATGGTGTGACTCCTTCCAAAAGCTTGTGCATGCCGTCTTCGTCGAGAACCGGAACTCCGAGTTCCTCGGCCTTCGCGAGCTTGCTGCCCGCATCCGCGCCCGCCACGACGTAGTCGGTCTTCTTCGATACCGAGCCGGCCACCTTCGCCCCGGCCGCCTCCAGCATCTCCTTCGCTTCCTCGCGCGACAGCGTGGGCAGCGTCCCCGTCAGCACGACGGTCTTGCCGGCCAGCACGCCCTGCGGCGCCTTCGGCGCGGGCGGTCCTTCCGGCCATGACACCTTCGCGCGCAACTGCTCGATCACATGCTGGTTGTGTTCCTCGCCGAAGAAATTGTGTATGGCCTCGGCGACGATCGGGCCGACATCGTTGACTTCAAGCAATTCTTCGACCGACGCCGCCATGATCGGATCAAGCGAGCCGAAGTGCTTGGCCAGATCCTTCGCCGTCGATTCGCCCACGTGCCGGATGCCCAGCGCATAGATGAAGCGCGGGAGCGTCGTCTTGCTCGCCTTCTCCAGCGAATCGATCAGGTTCTGCGCGGATTTGTCCGCGAAACGGTCGAGCGCGGCGAGCGTCGAGAAACCGAGATGGAAGAGATCGGCGGGTGTGCGCACCAGATTCTGCTCGACCAGTTGATCGATGATTTTCTCGCCGAGCCCGTCGATATCGAGCGCGCGGCGCTGCGCGAAATGCCACAGCGCCTGCTTGCGCTGCGCCGGACAGAACAGCCCGCCCGTGCAGCGCGCAATCGCCTCGTCCGGCAGACGCTCGATCTTCGAGCCGCAGACCGGGCATTGCGTCGGCATGACGAACTCGCCCGCGCCGGCGGGACGGCGATCGAGGATCGCGCCGACGACTTCGGGAATCACGTCGCCCGCGCGCCGCACAATGACCGTGTCGCCGATGCGGATGTCCTTGCGGCGCACCTCGTCCTCGTTGTGCAACGTCGCGTTGGTGACGGTCGCGCCGCCGACGAACACCGGCGCGAGCCGCGCGACCGGCGTGATCGCGCCGGTGCGGCCCACTTGCACGTCGATCGCGAGCAGTTCCGTCAACGCTTCCTGCGCGGGAAACTTGTGCGCGAGCGCAAAGCGCGGCGCGCGCGATACGAAACCGAGCTTGTCCTGCTCATCGCGCCGATCGACCTTGTAGACGACGCCGTCGATGTCATACGGCAGCGTGTCGCGCTTCTCGCCGATCTTGCCGAAAAAGCCGAGCAAGCCGTCCGCGCCTTGCACGACCGCGCGCTCCGCATTCACCGGCAGGCCCATTTCCTTGTACCAGTCGAGCAGCGCCGCGTGCGTGGCGGGCATCCCGGCGCCGTCCAGCGTGCCGATACCGTAAGCGAAGAACGACAGCGAGCGTTGCGCGGTCATCTTCGGGTCGAGCTGGCGCAAACCGCCCGCCGCCGCGTTGCGCGGATTCGCGAATTCGCGCTGCCCGGCGTCGCGCTGACGCGCGTTCAGGCGCTCGAAATCGCGCTTGAACATCAGCACCTCGCCGCGCACATCGAGCCGCTTCGGCACGTTCTTGCCCTTCAGCGTGAGCGGAATCGAGCGAATGGTGCGCACGTTCGCCGTGACGTCTTCGCCGGTCGCGCCGTCGCCGCGCGTCGCGGCCTGCACGAAACGGCCGTCCTCGTAACGCAGGGAAATGGCGAGTCCATCGAACTTCAGCTCGCACGCGTACTCCACGGGCACGTGACCCAGCGCGTCGGACACGCGCTTGTCGAAGGCGGCGATGTCCTCGTCCGCGAAGCCGTTGTTGAGCGAGAGCATCGGCACGTCATGGACGACCGGCGTGAAACCCGCGGCCACTTCACCACCCACACGCTGCGTCGGCGAATCCGGCGTGATGAGGTCCGGATGATCGGCTTCGATGCCCTGAAGCTCCTTGAACAGCGTGTCGTATTCGGCGTCGGGCAGATCCGGCTGATCCAGCACGTAATACGCGTAGTTCGCGCGCTCCAGCTCGGAGCGCAGCCACGCCGCGCGCTCGGCCGGACGATCGGCGCTCGGCACGGTGGCTTCCGACCTGGCGGCAGCGGCGGATTCGGCTTTTGTTTTTGCGGACATGCGGCTTGGAGAAAGTGGTAAGTCAGTCAACCGACCGTTCGATTGTCTCAGAAGATCGGTCCATGGTGGCATCGGCCGAACGGCCTATGTGCGGGCGTCGGTGCGGCGGCGCGCACGCAAAGAAAAACGCCCCGGCTGGGGCGCGATTCTCTGACGCGAGCGCGGTTCGTCGAACGCGCGCAGCACGGCGCTATTGGCTGAAAAGACGCCGCGTCGCGGGCGAGCCGGCCGGAATGCCCGCCTGCTCCAGCTTCGCATACAGCGTCATCAACTGCTTTTCGATGGCGAGCAGCGCGGATTCGGGCAGCGGCCGGCGCTGATCGTCGACGACGCGCGCGCCGATGCGCTCCGACAGCGATTTCGCGTAATCGCACATCAGCCTGAACGGCAGGATGTCTTCATCGGCGACCGGCACGTCGAGCACCAGCGTGATCATCTGGCCGCCCTTGTAGGTCAGGTCGTCGCGCAGGAAGTTGGTGTCGCCGAACTGGAGCATGAAGACCGGATTCTGCTTCGCGTCGAGCTTCACGAAACGCGTGCCGTCGCGCGAGAGCAGGAGACCATCCTGCGACGCCACCGCCTGCACGTAGTTCGCGGACCACGGCGCGCCGTCGGAGAGAATGTTGATCGAGAGTTGCGCGTCGCATTGCGCGGCGAACGCGTCGAGCTCGCGCGCCATGCCGACGGTTTCCATCATGTCGGGAAATTCGGGCGCGCCGTCGATCGCGTCGGCGAGGCGCTGCACGCCGGTCACGAACTCGGAGAATTCGAGCTCGTTCAACGGTCCGCTGCGGTTCGCCAGTTGCGCGGCCGCGCGCAACTCGTCGTAGCGCACGCCGTTGCGCGGCAACTCCCATGCGCTCTCGCCCTCGCTCTTGCCTTCGATCGTCACGGGCTTCGTGCCGGCGCGACGCAGGCGTTGCGCGAGCGGAATCACGCGATCGCCCGGGACCGGCGCGGCGAGACGAATCGGCACGACGCAATCGATGCGGCGATCCACGACCGCCGGCGGCGCCGACGAAATCGTCGTCGCGGCGGGCATCACGGGTTCGGTGCGTTCGTCTTCCGTATCGCGTTCGGGTTCCTGCGCCGCGCCATTGGCGGAAGTCGCCTCGGCCTGGAGATCGACGGCTGTATCGGCCGGCGCGACCGATGGCGCCGGGTTCGCGCTGCCGAAGCTCGGCTCCATGCGCGTGTCGCGCGGCTGATCGTCGGTGGCATCGTCGCCCGCGACCGGCTCGCGGCGCGACTGGCGCACGGGCTCGATGAACGGCTGCTGCTCGTCGTCCGCTTCCTGGCGGGCGAGCGCATCCGCCGCTTCGTCGGGCATCGGACGCGGCATCTTGCGCCGCACCTTCGCGCTCTGCCACGCGTTGTACACGACCACGCCGCCCACCACCACGGCTCCGGCTCCAATCAAACCGAGTGTCAACTCGTCCATGCACGCTCCACTATTCTTTCAAGTTACGAAGCGCCGCGCGATCTGTCGCACGCATCGCGCCGCGTTCCGGCTTCTCGCCGCCGCCTGGCCGATGCGCGCCACTCCGCGTCTGGCGCACGCCCTTCACTCAATCAAAACTGTTGCGACGCGCGAGGCTTCAGCCGTTCTGCGCGAAGCCCGACGCGGCTTCCATATCCACCGCGACGATGCGCGACACGCCCTGCTCCTGCATCGTCACACCGATCAGTTGCTGCGCCATTTCCATCGCGATCTTGTTGTGCGAGATGAACAGGAACTGCGTCTTGGCCGACATCGCGCGCACGAGGTTCGCAAAACGTTCCGTGTTGGCGTCGTCGAGCGGCGCGTCCACTTCGTCGAGCAGACAGAACGGCGCAGGATTCAACTGGAACATCGCGAACACGAGCGCGGTGGCGGTCAGCGCCTTCTCACCGCCCGAAAGCAGGTGAATGGTCGAATTCTTCTTGCCGGGCGGCTGCGCCATCACCTGCACGCCGGCGTCGAGAATTTCGTCGCCGGTCATGATGAGCTTCGCCTGGCCGCCGCCGAACAGACGCGGGAACAACTCGCCGAAGTGACGGTTGACCTCGTCGAACGTGCCTTGCAGCAGGGCGCGCGTTTCCTGGTCGATCTTCTGGATCGCGTCTTCCAGCGTGCCGATGGCGTTGTTCAGATCGGCCGATTGCGCGTCGAGGAAATGCTTGCGCTCGGTCGCCGCCGAGAGCTCTTCGAGCGCGGCCATGTTGACCGGCCCGAGCGCGAGGATCGCGTTGTTCAGGCGCGTGACCTCGCCTTGCAGATACGACGGCTTCATGTCCGGCGTGAGCTTCGCGGCGAGTTCGGCTTCGTCGACGCCCGCTGCCTCCAACTGTTCGACGAACTGCTCGCCGCTGATGCGCGCCGCCTGCTCCTTCAGCTGCAATTCGTTGATCCTGTCGCGCAGCGGCTGCAGCGAGCGTTCGGCCATCAGACGCTGCTCGTCGGACTGGCGCAGCCGCGCGGTGAGATCGTCCAGTTCGACACGCGCCACGTGCAGGGATTCCTCACGCGCCGCGCGCACTTCTAGCGCGTCGTGCAGGCCGGTCTGCGCCGTCTGCTCGTTGATGGTTTCGAGTTCGGCGCGCGCATCTTCCAGCGCGCCCGCGATGCGTTCACTCTGGTCGTGCGCCGTCTCGATGTTGCGCTTGTATTCGTCGATCTTCGCGGACAGGCCGCGCACCGCGAAACTCGCGTCGCTCGCCGCGCGTTCCAGTTCGCGCAATTCATGGCGCGCGCTGGTCAACGTTTCATCGAGCGATTCGAAGGCGAGCTGGTTGTCCTCGAAACGCGCCTGCAACTGCGCGATCTCGCCATCGTGACGCTCGAACGCGGCTTCCGATTCGGCCCGCAACGCGCGCTGTTCCTCGATCTGCGCGGCGATCTCTTCGAGTTCGTCGCCGATCTGCGTGTTGCGCTGCGTGTAGCGCTCGTGCGCCTGGGCGAGCTTGAGCACGTCCAGTTGCAGTGCGTGGACGCGTTGCGTCGCGCGTTCAGCGGCGGCGCGTGCCTCCGCGAGCGTCTGCGAGGCTTGCGTGTGCGCGGCATCGGCGCGCACGGCGCTGGCTTTGGCTTCGTCGGACAGCAGCGCCTGCGCGCGAACCTGCTTCGTGAGGTTCTCGATTTCCTGCGCCCGCGCAAGCATGCCAGCCTGCTCGGAATCGGCCGCGTAGAGCTGCACGCCCACGCGCGTCACGATATGCCCCGCCTTCACGACGAACGCAGCGCCCTCCGGCAACTGATTGCGCGATGCCAGCGCGGCGCCGATATCGTCGGCAACGAAAGTCGTGGCAAGCCATTCGTTGAGGACGGCGCGCAGACCCGGATCGTCGATGCGCACGAGCGACAGCAGCGAGCGCAGTCCTTGCGGCGCCTCGACCGGCTTACCGGCGACGGGCGGCGAATAGAACGCGAGTTTGGCGGGCGGCGCATCGGTGGCGAAGGCCTTGACCCAGTCCAGATTCGATACTTCCAGCGCGGCGAGACGCTCGCGCAGCACCGATTCGAGCGCCCCTTCCCAGCCGGTCTCGACGTGCAGCTTCTTCCAGAGCCGCGGCAACGCGCCGAGCTCGTGCTTGTCGAGCCACGGCTGAATCTTGCCTTCGGTCTGCACGCTTTCCTGAAGCTGCTTCAACGCGGCGAGGCGCGCTTCGAGCTGATGGATTTGCGCGCTTTCCTTTTGCACGCGCTCCTGCGCTTCACGGCGCGCGGCGTCCAGACGCGGCACCGTTTCCTGCGCATCTGCGAGACGCGCTTGCGCTTCGGCGAGAATCTCTTCGTTCTCGGCGAGCTGCATGCGCAATTCTTCGAGATGCGCTTCGTCGGGTGCGTCCAGCCCTTTCGCTTCGCTCTTGAGCCGCTCCTGGCGCTGCTGCAATTGCTGAAGCTGTTGATCCGCGTTGCGCTGATGCGCCGCTTCGAGCTTCAGCGCCTGCTCCGCGCGCGCGATACCCGCGCGCTCATCGTTGAGCTGTGCTTGCGCGTCGCGCCAGCGGGCTTCGAGCGCGGGCAGCGCGTCGTGCTTCGCGGCGGCGGTATCCGCAGCGATCGCGGCCTTCTCTTCGCCTTCGGCGAGCGCATCGGTGGCGGTATCGATTTCATCGCGCGCCTTCTGCGCCTGCACCTGCCACTGCTCGCGCTGCGCGGTGAGCGCGGCGATCTGCGCCTGCACGCGATTGCGCGATTCGACGATGAAGCGGATCTCCGCTTCCAGCCGGCTCACTTCGGCGTTGGCTTCGTACAGCGAGCCTTGCGCGCCCTGCATCGCGTCGCTCGCGCTGTAATGCGCGACGCGCAGCGTTTCCAGTTGCGCCTCGACTTCGCGCAGACGCGCGGTCTGCGCTTCGAGCTCGACCTGCGCCTCGCGGATCGCGCGCTGCTGGCGCTCGGCCTCGTTGCCCGCTTCCTTCTTGCGCAAGAGCCACAGAAGGCGCTGCTTCTCTTCGCCTTCGGCCTGCAATTCCTTGTACTTCGTCGCGACGACCGCCTGCCCTTCGAGCTTCTCGAGATTGGTCGACAGCTCGCGGACGATGTCTTCGACACGCGTCAGATTTTCGCGCGTGTCATGCAGACGGTTCTCGGTCTCGCGACGGCGCTCCTTGTACTTCGACACGCCCGCCGCTTCTTCGAGAAACACGCGCAGCTCTTCCGGCTTCGCCTCGATGATCCGCGAGATCATGCCCTGCCCGATGATCGCGTAGGCGCGCGGGCCGAGACCCGTGCCGAGGAAGATGTCCTGAATGTCGCGGCGGCGCGCGGGCAGATTGTTGATGTAGTAGCTGGAGGTGCCGTCGCGCGTCAGCACGCGCTTCACGGCGATTTCGCCGTAGCTGCTCCACTGACCGGCGGCGCGGCCGTC
The DNA here is from genome assembly GCF_001544915.2 of Caballeronia pedi. Classification (GTDB taxonomy): domain Bacteria; phylum Pseudomonadota; class Gammaproteobacteria; order Burkholderiales; family Burkholderiaceae; genus Caballeronia; species Caballeronia pedi. The sequence continues at coordinate 123,745 of NZ_FCOE02000009.1, forward strand.
GGCGTTATCGAAAATGAGTTCGACGCTCGCCCGGCTGCCGGGCTTGCGCGCCGTCGAGCCATTGAAGATCACGTCCTGCATCGATTCGCCGCGCAGCTCGGAGGCGCGCGATTCGCCGAGCACCCAGCGCACGGCATCGATGATGTTGGACTTGCCACAGCCATTCGGTCCGACCACGCCGACGAGCTGGCCGGGAACCTGGAAATGCGTGGGATCGACGAAGGACTTGAAGCCAGCGAGTTTTATCGAGGTCAGACGCACGGCGATATCGCTGTTTTGAATTGATGACGGAGGATAGATGGCAGACAGGCCGCATCGCGGCCCGTCGATCGCATTCGGTCACGCCACGCGACGACGCATGCATGTCCCGGCGAAGCGGACACCATCATACCATCGCGCGAGTCGATTTCTTTTTGCTTTCCGGCGCGTGTCCGGCGATGTCGAGTGCCTCGGGCGCGGGAGGCGAACGCTGCGCACGCGGCCGGTGCACCCACGCCGACAGCACGCACGCGACGACGATGCACGCACCGCCCGCCCATTCGCGCGGGCCGGGCACTTCGCCCGCGAAGAGCCACGCGGACAGCGCCGTGACGACGAGCTCGAACAGCATGATGATGGACGCGCGATTGGCCGGCACGCGAGCGAGCCCCACCTGCACGATGATGTTGTTCACTGCGAGCACGACGCCCAGGCCGATTACGATGAACGCCACCGTGGGCAGCAGCGCGGCGGCGGGCGGCGTGGGCATCGGCTCGAACAGCGTGATGACGCAGGCGACGAGCGCCGCGCCGCCGAAGATCACCGCGGTACGCATCTCGGGTTTCATCGCGGGCAGCGTGCGCGTGACCTTGACGACGAGCACGTTGCTCATCGCGAAACCCATGCCGCCCATGAGACCGGCCCATTCCGCGAGATCGGCGGGCAGGGGCATGCCGAGTTCGGGCGACCAGAGCATCGTCACGGCGCCCGCCAGCGAGAGCAACGACAGCGCGGCGTCGGCGCGCGTCAAACGTTCCTTCAGAATGAAGTGCGCGAAGATCGCGGTCCATGCGGGCGTCAGATAGAAGAGCAGCAGCACGCGCATCACCTGCCCGTGGATCGCGCCCCATACGAAGCCGATGTTGGTCACGCCCGCCGCCACGCCGAGCGCGACGAGCAGCCAGTGCCAGGACAGCGTGCTGAGCGAGCGGCGTTTGACCAGCAGCACGAAGACGCACGCGGCGGCGCTCGTGGTCGCGCTGGCGGCGGTACCGGTCAGGCCCATCGCGGCGAGCATGCGCATCGGATACCACACGAGCCCCCACACCGACGCGCCGATCATGATCGCGAGCGTCGGCCATGCGTTGTGCAGGCCACGGCTCATGGCTGCGCCTCAATCATTTTTGTTACGGTCATTCGTACTGTCATCCTTCGTGCCGCGCGCCGCTGCCCGCTTGCGGGCCGGGGCCGCGCGCTATAATCGTGAGCTTGCTTCGCGTCCGTTCACGTCTTCCGATGCCGCCCTCGCAGGCGCTTTGCCTCGCGCGCATCGCTCACTGCTTACCGGTCACGCCGTGAATCCACTTCTCAAGAAACTTCAGCCCTATCCGTTCGAAAAGCTCCGTGTGCTCTTCAAGGGCATCGAGCCGCGCGCCGGATTCACGCCGATCAGCTTCGGCATCGGCGAGCCGAAGCATCCGACGCCCACGCTGATCCGCGATGCAGTGATCAATGCGCTCGACGGCCTCGCCTCTTATCCGGCGACGCTCGGCAGCGAGCCGCTGCGCGCGGCGATCGCGGCCTGGGTCATGCAGCGCTACGGCCTCGAATCGGTCGATCCGGCCACTGAAGTGCTGCCCGTGTCCGGCTCGCGGGAAGCGCTGTTCGCGCTCGCGCAGACCGTGATCGACAGCCGCACCAAGAAGGACGCCGCTGATGCCGCCGAACCGCCCATCGTACTCTGTCCGAACCCGTTCTATCAAATCTACGAAGGCGCGGCCTTGCTCGCGGGCGCCGAGCCGTACTTCGTCAACAGCGACCCGGCGCGCAACTTCGCGTGCGATTATTCCGCCGTGCCCGATCACATCTGGGCGCGCACGCAACTGCTCTACGTCTGCTCGCCGGGCAACCCAACGGGCGCGGTGCTCACGCTCGAGAACTGGCGCGAGCTCTTCGCGCTGTCGGACAAGCACGGTTTCGTGATCGCGTCGGACGAGTGCTACTCGGAAATCTATTTCGACGAAACCAATCCGCCGCTCGGCGGCCTCGAGGCGGCGCGCCTGCTCAAGCGCGGCTTCGAGCGCCTCGTGATGCTGTCGAGCCTGTCGAAGCGCTCGAACGTGCCGGGCATGCGCTCGGGTTTCGTCGCGGGCGACGCGTCGGTGCTGAAGGATTTTCTGCTCTACCGCACGTATCACGGCGCGGCGCTGTCGACGGTATTTCAGCGCGCGAGCATCGCCGCGTGGCAGGATGAAACGCACGTGCGCGACAACCGCGCGAAGTATCTGGAAAAATTCCAGACGGTCACGCCGATGCTCGCCGACGTGCTCGACGTGCGTCTGCCCGACGCCGCGTTCTACCTTTGGGCGAACGTCGCGGGCACCGGGCTCACGGATACCGAGTTCGCGGCGCGCCTGTACGCCGACTATAATGTGACGGTTCTGCCGGGCTCTTTTCTCGCTCGCAGCGCGCACGGCACGAATCCCGGCGAGGGCTTCGTACGCATCGCGCTCGTGGCCGGGAACGAAGAATGTGTCGAAGGAGCCCGCCGCATCGTCGAATTCTGCCGCTCGCTCAGGTCATGAGACTTGCCGGTCCAATCCTCCATCCTTGATACCACTATGTCGCAACAACTTCAGAGCATCATCGATACCGCCTGGGAAAACCGCGCCGAGCTGTCGCCCAAGGCCGCGCCCGCCGAAGTCCGCGAAGCCGTCGCACACGCGATCGAGCAGCTCGACAAAGGTCAGATGCGCGTCGCCGAAAAGCGCGACGGCGAATGGATCGTGAATCAGTGGCTCAAGAAGGCCGTGCTGCTGTCGTTCCGCCTGGAAGACAACGCGCCGATGCCCGCCGGCGGCTACTCGCAGTTCTACGACAAGGTGCCTTCGAAATTCGCCAATTACACGGCGGAAGACTTCGCGGCGGGCGGCTTTCGCGTGGTGCCGCCGGCCATCGCGCGCCGCGGCTCGTTCATCGCGAAGAACGTCGTGCTGATGCCGTCGTACACCAACATCGGCGCATATGTCGACGAAGGCTCGATGGTCGACACCTGGGCCACCGTCGGTTCGTGCGCGCAGATCGGCAAGAACGTGCATCTGTCGGGCGGCGTGGGCATCGGCGGCGTGCTGGAGCCGCTGCAGGCGAACCCGGTCATCATCGAGGACAACTGCTTCATCGGCGCGCGTTCGGAAGTGGTGGAAGGCGTGATCGTCGAAGAGAACTCGGTCATCTCGATGGGCGTGTATCTCGGCCAGTCGACCAAGATCTACGACCGCGAAACCGGCGAAGTCACGTATGGCCGCATTCCGGCGGGCTCGGTGGTCGTCGCGGGCAATCTGCCGTCGAAGGACGGTTCGCACAGCCTGTACTGCGCGGTGATCGTCAAGAAGGTCGACGCCAAGACGCGCGCGAAAGTCGGCCTGAACGAACTGCTGCGAGGCGACTGATCGTGGCGCGCGGTTCCACTCCGACCACGGTCGTCTACGGCATTCCGAATTGCGACACCGTGAAGAAAGCGCGCGTGTGGCTGGAAGAGCACGGCGTGCCGTTCGAGTTTCACGACTTCAAGAAGGCCGGCGTGTCGAACGCGCTGATTCAGGACTGGCTCAAGGACGTGCCGCTCGAGCAGCTCTTCAACAAGCGCGGCACCACCTGGCGCGGCCTGTCCGACGTGCATAAGGCCGAAGCCGACACCACCTCCGGCGCGATCGCGCTGATGATCCACAAGCCGTCGATCATCAAGCGGCCCGTCGTCGTGGTGAACGGGCGCGTGAAAACGCTCGGGTTTTCAGCCGAGCAGTACGAAACGCTCTTCGTCTGAGCCAGAGCGATGACTGTGAACTCGACGGTCATCGCCAAATCGCTACGAGTGCCGGCCCGCGCGCCGGCATTTTTTATCGCACTCACGTGAATCGACCATGTCCGGCACCCTCTCCCTCACCGAAGCGCTGATCGAACGCGCATCCGTCACGCCCGACGATCAGGCTTGTCAGGCGCTCATGATCGAGCGGCTCGCGGCCATCGGCTTCGAATGCGAAACTTTTCGATCGGGCGGCGTCACCAACCTGTGGGCCGTGAAGCGCGGCACGGACGCTTCGGCCAGACTGCTCGCGTTCGCCGGCCACACGGATGTCGTGCCGACCGGTCCGCTCGAACAATGGACCTCGCCGCCCTTCACGCCCACGCATCGCGACGGCAAGCTCTACGGGCGCGGCGCGGCGGACATGAAGGCGTCGCTCGCGGCGTTCGTCGTGTCGAGCGAGGAATTCGTCGCGAAGCATCCGGAGCATCGCGGCACGCTCGCGTTTCTCATCACGAGCGATGAAGAAGGCCCCGCCACCGACGGCACGATCAAGGTCGTCGAAGCGCTGAAAGCGCGCGGCACGCGGCTCGATTACTGCATCGTCGGCGAGCCGACCTCGAACGCCACGCTCGGCGACATGGTCAAGAACGGCCGGCGCGGCTCGATGACGGGCAAGCTCGTCGTCAAGGGCGTGCAGGGGCATATCGCGTATCCGCATCTCGCGAAAAATCCCGTGCATCTGCTCGCGCCCGCGCTGGCCGAGCTGGTCGCCGAGTGCTGGGACGACGGCAACGAGTATTTTCCGCCGACGACCTGGCAGGTTTCCAACCTGCATTCCGGCACGGGCGCGACCAACATCATTCCCGGCCACGCCGATCTGATGTTCAACTTCCGCTTCTCCACCGCGAGCACGGTGGAAGGCTTGCAAAGCCGCGTGCACGCGATTCTCGACAAGCACGGCCTCGACTACGATCTGAAGTGGATCGTGAGCGGCCTGCCGTTTCTCACGCCGCGCGGCGAGCTTTCGGATGCGCTCGAAAAGGCCATCGCCGATGAAACCGGCGTGCGCGCCGAACTGTCTACTACCGGCGGCACCTCCGATGGACGCTTCATCGCGCAGATCTGCGATCAGGTGGTCGAGTTCGGTCCGCCCAACGGCACGATCCACAAGATCGACGAGCATGTCGAAGTGCGCTTCATCGAGCCGTTGAAGAACGTGTACCGCCGCGTGCTCGAACAGCTGATCGCCTGACTCATCTGCGTAAATTGATCTCACACAATAAAAAGGAGCCTTTGATGGCGCTGCCCTTCACCACCGTGCGCGACCTGCTGCGCTTCGGCGTCTCGCGCTTCACCGAAGCGGGCCTCTCGTTCGGCCACGGCTCGACCAATGCCTACGACGAAGCCGCGTACCTGATCCTGCACACGCTGCATCTGCCGCTCGACACGCTCGAACCGTTCCTCGACGCGCGCCTGCTCGACAACGAAATCGACGCCGTCATGAAAGTGATCGAGCGCCGCGCGAAGGAACGCATTCCCGCCGCGTACATCACGCAGGAAGCATGGATGCACGGCCGCCGCTTTTACGTCGACGAGCGCGTGATCGTGCCGCGCTCGTTCATCGGCGAACTGTTGCAGGACGGTCTGCAACCGTATGTGGCCGATCCCGATCAGGTCACGCGCGTGCTCGAACTGTGCACCGGCTCGGGCTGTCTCGCGATTCTCGCGGCGCAGGCCTTCGAGAACGCGGATGTCGATGCCGTCGATATCTCCGCCGATGCGCTCGCGGTCGCGCGCCGCAACGTCGACGAATATGATCTCGGCGAACGCGTGCGCCTTCATGAAGGCGATCTGTACGCGCCGCTGTCGGCCGAGCGTTACGAGGTGATCATCACGAATCCGCCCTACGTCAACGCCAACGCAATGCAGGCGCTGCCGGAAGAGTACCGGCACGAGCCCGAACTCGCGCTCGCGGGCGGCGCGGACGGCATGGACGTGGTGCGGCGCATCGTGCGCGACGCGCGCAACTGGCTCACCGAGGACGGCGTGCTCGTCGTCGAAATCGGCAACGAGCGGCCGAACGTGGAGGCCGCGCTGGGCGGTCTCGATCTCGTGTGGCTCTCGACGAGCGCCGGCGACGACAACGTGTTCCTGATCCAGGCCGCCGATCTTCCCTCCTGAAGCCTCCGCCCGGGCGATCGTTGCGGCGACACACGCTGCAACGATCGCTGACACTTCGCGCGCGAGGGTTGGGTAAGATGGCGAATCGCCATCAGCGAAGCCCTTCGCTCCCTACAGCACCCTGGCGCTTATGCAAGCATCCGACTGGCTACACCTCGGCACGCTCGTGATGGCCGCGCATGCGCTCGGCGTGATCGCCGCGATCCATGCCGTCATCAACACACGCACGTCGCAAGGCGCGGTGGCGTGGGCAGTGTCGCTCGTCGCGATGCCCTATTTCACGCTGATTCCCTATCTCTTCCTCGGCCGCAGCAAGTTCGCGGGCTATATCGACGAGCGGCGGCTGGAAATCGAGATCCTGCGCAACCGTTCGAAGCCCGCCGAGTGGGATTCGGGCGCGCGCAGCGATGCGCCCGAGAGCGCCCCGCTCATCGATTCCACGGGCGCGCGCGGCGAGATCGCGCCGGGACCGGCCGCCTATCTCGGCAATCCGACCATCCGCACGCTGCAGCGCCTCTCCGGCATGCCGTTCCTGCGCGGCAACTCGGCGCGCGTGCTCATCAACGGCGACGCCACCTTCGCCGCGATCCTCGATGCCATCGCCGCGGCCGAACGCTATGTGGCCGTGCAGTTCTTCATCGTGCGCGCCGACGCGCTCGGCGACATGCTCAAGGACGCGCTGATCCGAAAAGCCCAGTCCGGCGTGCGCGTCTACTTCCTCTACGACAGCATCGGCAGCTTCGATCTGCCGCATCGCTACGTGAACGCGCTGCGCGCGGGCGGCGTCGAGGCGCATCCGTTCGCGGCCACGCGCAAATTCGTGCACCGCTTCCAAATCAACTTCCGCAATCATCGGAAGATCGTCGTGGTGGACGGCAAATGCGCGTTCGTCGGCGGGCATAACGTGGGCGTCGAGTATCTCGGCGGCAATCCGCGTCTCTCGCCGTGGCGCGACACCCATGTGGAAGTGCGCGGCCCGGCGGTCGCGAGCATCCAGTTCGTCTTCACGGAAGACTGGTACTGGGCGACCCAGCGCCTGCCCGAACTCGGTCCCGCGCCGCCTTCGGACGGCAACATGCATTGCATGGTGCTGTCGAGCGGCCCTGCCGACAAACAGGAAACCTGCTCGCTCTTTTTCGTCGAGGCGATCAACGCGGCGCGCGAGCGCATCTGGATCACGTCGCCTTATCTGATTCCCGACGAAGCCGTGTTCTCGGCGCTCAGGCTCGCCGTGATGCGCGGCGTGGACGTGCGCATCCTGATTCCGAGCCGGCGCGATCATCGCGTGGTGTTCGCAGCGTCGCGGCTCTATGCGTACGATCTGTGGCAGGCGGGCGTGCGCATCTTTCGCTACGAACCGGGCTTTCTGCATCAGAAAGTCGTGCTCGTCGACGACATCGCCGCGGCGATCGGCAGCGCGAACCTCGACAACCGCTCGTTTCGCCTGAACTTCGAGATCACGGTGCTGACGGTCGATCGCGCGTTCGCCAACGAAGTGGAAGCGATGCTGCGCGCGGACTTCGCGCTCGCCTTCGAGATCGACGGCAACGACTATCGCGGCAAGGCGTTCTGGCGACGCATGGCGATGCACGTCGCACGACTTTTCTCACCGATTCTCTGAGCGCGCCGAAATTTCAGAGCAGCTTCTCGATGTCCTCGACGATCGATTCGGGCTTGGTCTGCGGCGCATAGCGCTTCACCACGTTGCCCTGGCGGTCGACGAGAAACTTCGTGAAGTTCCACTTGATCGCCTCGATGCCGAGCAAACCCGGCTCCTTGTCCTTCAGATATTTGTAGAGCGGATGCGCGTTCGCGCCGTTCACCTCGATCTTGCCGAACATCGGAAACGTGACGCCGTAGTTCTTCTCGCAGAAGCTGCCGATCTGCCCGGCATCGCCCGGTTCCTGCTTGCCGAACTGGTTGCACGGGAAACCGAGCACCTCGAAGCCGCGCGCAGCAAGCTCCTGGTAAATGTGCTGCAAACCGTTGTATTGCGGCGTGAAACCGCACTCGCTGGCCGTATTCACGATCAGCAACACCTTGCCGCGATAAGTGTCGAGACCGACGGTCGCGCCGTCGAGTGTTTCGGCCGAAAAGCCGTAGATGCCGTCACTGGCTGCGCTCATGGCACGCTCCGCAAATGAATTCGATGTACGACAGGCGATGCTAACCCGGCGCGCGTTCCTGTGCCATTGGCCGAACGGCCTACCCCTGCGCGGCAACCGGTCCGGTCTAAAATAGCGCTTTCCTTCCAAGCCGCGCCCTTTCGCCGCCAATTCGACGTGATCCGTTTCAATCAGTTCAGCCTGTCCCGCGGCACCAAGCCGCTTTTCGAAGAGACGACCTTCACGCTCAACCCGGGCGAGAAAGCCGGTCTCGTCGGCGCGAACGGCGCGGGCAAGTCCACGCTGTTTTCCGTGCTGCGCGGCGAGCTGCACGCGGACGGCGGCGATTTCTCGATGCCGCCGTCGTGGCGCATCGCGCACGTCGCGCAGGAAACGCCCGCGGTGGACCGCAGCGCGCTCGACTACACGCTCGACGGCGACACGCATCTGCGCGCGATCGAGGCGCGCATCGCGTCGGCCTCCGCCGCGCACGACGGCGCCGCCGAAGCCGAAGCGCATGCCGCCTTCGCCGACGCCGACGGCTACACCGCGCCCGCGCGCGCCGAAACGCTGCTGCTCGGCCTCGGCTTCACGCTCGAACAGACGCGCGAGCCGGTGTCGAGCTTTTCGGGCGGCTGGCGCATGCGCCTGAATCTCGCGCAGGCGCTGATGTGTCCGTCCGATCTGCTGCTGCTCGACGAACCGACCAACCACCTCGACCTCGACGCCATCGTCTGGCTCGAAGACTGGCTCGGGCGCTATGCGGGCACGCTCGTCGTCATTTCGCACGACCGCGAGTTTCTCGATTCGGTATGCAACGTCACGCTGCATCTGGAAAATCGTCAGGTGAAGCGCTACGGCGGCAATTACAGCCAGTTCGAAGTGCTGCGCGCGCAGCAGCTCGCGCTGCAGCAGAGCGCCTACGAGAAGCAGCAGAGGACGGTCGCGCATCTGCAGAGCTTCATCGACCGTTTCAAGGCCAAGGCGACCAAGGCGAAGCAGGCGCAAAGCCGCGTGAAGGCGCTGGAGAAAATGGAGCTGATCGCGCCCGCGCATGCGAGTTCGCCCTTCACCTTCGAATTCCGCGAGCCCGACGCCGCGCCCAATCCGATGATCGTCATGGAAAGCGTGCGCTGCGGCTATCACGACGAAGCAGGCGGCGAGATTCCGATCGTCGACGGGGTGACGCTGTCGATCCAGAACGGCCAGCGCATCGGCCTGCTCGGCGCGAACGGGCAAGGCAAGTCGACGCTCATCAAGACGCTCGCGCAGACGCTCGAACCGCTTTCCGGCGACGTCCGCCAGGGCAAGGGCTTGCAGATCGGCTATTTCGCGCAGCATCAGCTCGAAACGCTGCGCCCGGACGACTCCGCGCTCCAGCATCTCGCGCGCCTCGCGCCCGATACGCGCGAGCAGGAGTTGCGCGACTTTCTAGGCAGTTTCAACTTCTCCGGCGAGATGGCGACCGCGAAGATCGCGCCCTTCTCCGGCGGCGAGAAGGCGCGGCTCGCGCTGGCGCTCGTCATCTGGCAGAAACCGAATCTGCTGCTGCTCGACGAACCGACCAACCACCTCGACCTCGAAACCCGCCATGCCCTGACGATGGCGCTCGCGCAGTTCGAGGGCACGCTGATTCTCGTGTCGCATGACCGGCACCTGCTGCGCGCGACGACCGATACCTTCATGCTCGTCGCGAAGCATCGCCTGACTCCGTTCGACGGCGATCTCGACGACTATCGCGACTGGCTGCTGCAACACGCCGCCGAAGTACGCGCGGCGGCGAAGGAAGCGAACGGCGCGGCGTCGGGCGACGCGCAGGACAGCGGGCCGAATCGCAAGGAACAGCGCCGGCAGGAAGCGCAGGAGCGGCAGAAGTTCGCGCATCTGAGGAAGCCGCTGCAGTCGCGCATCGCGAAGATCGAGAAAGAGATGGAGAAGCTCAACGCCGAGAAGTCGACGCTCGAAACGTTCGTCGCGGATCCGGCGAGCTACGAAGCCGCGATGAAGGCGAAGCTCACCGAGACGATCCGCCGTCAGGGCGAAGTCAACGCACGTCTCGAAACGCTCGAACTGGAGTGGCTCGAAGCACACGAAGAACTCGAGCAAATCGGCTCATAACCGGAGATCGACGACTTGACGCCATCCCTCACAGGCCTGCGCGTGCTGGACCTGACGCGGCTTCTTCCCGGACCGGTCGCTACGTTGCGGCTCGCCGAACTCGGCGCCGACGTGCTCAAGATCGAGCCGCCGGGCGAAGGCGACTACACGCGCACGATGATGCAAAGCGAAGCGGACCGGCAAAACGGCACGCCGAGCGCGTTCTATCGCATCGTCAATCGCGGCAAGCGGCAACTCACGCTCGACCTCAAGACCGACGAAGGCCGCGCGAAACTGATCGAACTCGCGCGCGACGCCGACGTGCTCGTCGAAAGCTTTCGCCCTTCGGTGATGGCGCGGCTGGGCGTCGGCTATGACGTGCTGCGCGAGGCAAATCCGAAGCTCGTCTATTGCGCGATCACGGGATTCGGCAGCGACGGGCCGTTCGCGCACAAAGCCGGTCACGATCTGAACTACATCGCCTACGCAGGCGTGCTCGATCAGCTTGCCGCGCGCGACGGCACGCCCGTCGCACCGAATTTTCAGCTCGCGGACCTGCTCGGCGGCGCGCTGTCGGCCGTGATGGAAATACTCGCGGCGGCGTGGCACGTCGCGCGTGGCGGCGAAGGACGCTGCCTGAATGTGTCGATGACGCACGCGACGCACGCGCACAACGTGATGGCGCATGTCGCGCTGACCAATGCCAACGAAGCCGGAACGCGCGCCGGCGCGGGCCTGCTGAACGGCGGTGCGCCGTGCTACGACGTGTATCGCACCCGCGATGACCGCTTCGTCGCAGTCGGCGCGCTGGAACTGAAGTTCTGGCAAACCTTGTGCGAGGCGCTCGGCCGTCCCGACTGGGCGACGCGGCACTGGAGCCTCGGCCAAGCGATCGGCGGAACGGATGCGGCGGAATTGTCGGCGGAACTGGCCGCGCGGTTTCGCGAGCACACGCGCGACGAATGGATGGCGCTGCTGGAGCCGCTCGATTGCTGCGTCGCGCCGGTGCTCACGCCCGCCGAAGCGGCGCTGCATCCGCTGTTCCGCGCCGCCTAGCGCCGCGGCAAGACCTGGCGCGGCGGGCGTTCGTCGTCGACGAGCACGTGTTTGCGCCCCGTTACGTGTTCGCGGATGGTCGCGACGACTTCATCCTCGGTGACATCGGCCGCGACGACGCGACGCGAGATCTGGCCTTGCTCGTCGATCCATTCGACGATCCGGCAGCCGCTTCCCCAGGGCTGTTGCAGCGGCGCGGAGACACGGCATCCGCGCAGATGGAACGCGGGCTTCGGCCGGCTTGCGTTTGAGTGTTTCAATGCGTGGTCCTCTCGATCCTTCCGGTCACCTCGCTTCTTGACATGTCCATAGCGAAGTTGGCCGGTTCCGTAGCATTGAAAGGATAAGAAAACCGCGCGCCGCGTAGGTTACATTGCGCAACGGGATTTTTACGCCGCATTACCAAGGGTCCGACCACGGGTTCATTCGAGATCCCGAACCCGGTCGATCGCTTCCTCGATTCGATCCACCGCGATCACCTTCAGGCCGTCGATCGCCTGCTTCGGCGCGTTCGCCTTCGGAATCAGCGCGACCGAAAAGCCGAGCTTGGCCGCTTCCTTCAGGCGGTCCTGTCCGCGCGGCGACGGCCGGATTTCGCCCGCCAGCCCTACTTCGCCGAACGTGATGAGGCCCTTGGGCAATGGCTTGTTGCGCATCGACGAATGAATCGCGAGCAGCACGGCCAGATCCGCTGCGGGCTCGGTGATCTTCACGCCGCCGACCGCGTTGAGAAACACATCCTGATCGAAACACGCGATGCCGGCATGCCGATGCAGAACGGCCAGCAACAGCGCGAGCCGGTTTTGCTCCAGCCCCACCGCGAGCCGGCGCGGATTGGGCACATGGGCGGTGTCGACCAGCGCCTGCACCTCGACGAGCAACGGCCGCGAGCCTTCCTGCGTCACGAGCACGCACGAACCCGGCACGCTTTGCTCGTGCTGCGACAGAAACAGCGCCGATGGATTCGCGACGCCGCGCAAGCCCTTTTCCGTCATCGCGAAGACGCCGAGTTCGTTGACCGCGCCGAAGCGGTTCTTGAACGCGCGCACGAGCCGGAACGACGAATGCGTATCGCCCTCGAAATACAGCACGGTATCGACGATATGTTCGAGCACGCGCGGCCCCGCGAGACTGCCCTCTTTCGTCACGTGGCCGACCATGATGATCGACGTGCCCGTCTGCTTCGCGATGCGCGTCAGTTGCGCCGCGCACTCGCGCACCTGCGCGACCGAACCGGGCGCGGAAGTCAGCGCTTCGGAATAAATGGTCTGGATGGAGTCGATCACGGCGACTTCAGGCCGTTGCTCGTCGATGGTCGCCTGAATCTTTTCGAGCTGGATTTCCGCGAGCAGCGCGAGATCGCCCGCCGCGCTTTCCCCGATCAAGCCGAGCCGTTGCGCGCGCAACGCGATCTGCGCGCCGGATTCCTCGCCGCTCACATAGAGCGCGGGCCGCTCGCGCGCGATCTCCGCGAGCGATTGCAACAGCAAAGTCGATTTGCCGATGCCCGGATCACCGCCGATCAGCACCACGCCGCCGGGCACGAGGCCGCCGCCCAGCACGCGGTCGAACTCGCCGACGCCGGTCGTGAAGCGCGGCACGTCCGACGCCTCGATATCGGCGAGCTTGCGCACCGCCGAACTTTTCGCGAGCGCCTGGAAGCGATGCGTGGAGGGCGCCTGCTCCACGCCTTCCACCAACGTGTTCCACGCTCCGCACGCGGCGCACTGGCCGGTCCATTTCGGCGATTGTCCGCCGCATTCGCTACACGTATAGAGCGTCTTTGCCTTCGCTGCTTTTGCCACACACTGCCTTGCTGTGAGTTTTCGTTGAGAGTTATTCCGCGCGCACCGGCACGCGCTGCGCGATCGCGCACATGAGTTCGTAGCCGACCGTGCCGGCCGCGCTCGCGACATCGTCGATCGGCAGATTCGCGCCCCACAATTCGACACGCGAGCCGATGCCCGCGCTCGGGCACGGCGTCAGATCGACGGTCAGCATGTCCATCGACACGCGGCCGACGAGCTTGGTCCGCACACCGTCGACGATCACGGGCGTGCCTTCCGGCGCCACGCGCGGATAGCCGTCCGCGTAGCCGCACGCGACCACGCCGATGCGCATCGAGGTGCCCGCGGTGAAGGTCGAGCCATAGCCGATGCTGCTTCCCGCGCTGACGGTCTGCACGGCGATCAGCTCGGACTGGAGCGTCATCGCGGGCTTGAGGCCAGTGCCGGCGATGTCGGCGGTCACGCCCGACGGCGACGCGCCATACAGCATGATGCCGGGCCGCACCCAGTCGACGTGCGCGTCCGGATGCCACAGCACCGCCGCCGAATTCGCGAGGCTGCGCGCGCCCGCGATACCTTCCGCGCCGCGTTCGAACGCGTCGAGCTGATGCGCGATGCCGCGCGGGCCGTCGGCATCGGAAAAATGGGTCATGAGCGTGATCTGGCCGACGCCCTGCACGGCGCGCGCGCGCTCCCACGCGGCGCGGTACTTCTCGGGCGTGTAGCCGAGGCGGTTCATGCCGCTGTTCATCTTCAACTGGATGTTGACCGGCTTCGAGAGGCGCGCCATTTCCAGCATGCGCAACTGCTCGTCGCAATGCACGGCCGTGGTCAGGCTGTAGCGGTCGATCACGTCGATATCGGTGGGCCGGAAAAAGCCTTCGAGCAAAAGAATCGGGCCCGCCCAGCCCAATTCACGCAACTTCGCGGCTTCTTCGAGGTCGAGAAGGCCAAAGCCGTCCGTCGCGCGCAGTCCGGGGAACGCCCGGGCGAGTCCGTGGCCATACGCATTGGCCTTGACGACAGCCCAGATCCTGGATTTCGGCGCGTACTTGCGTGCAATGGCGAGGTTGTTGGCGAGCGCGGCGGTGTGGATTGTTGCTGAAAGGGGGCGCGGCATGAGCGTTTGGAGGAAGTGCGGTGAGTGCGATCGAAACGACCAGCATACGACAGCGGGACACGTCCTGCTGCCCCGATCGGGACACGTTGTGAATCAGTATCTTATGAAGAAACTCGCGCACGGACGTGTCATTTCGCACGCGATCGGGATGAGTGCTAGTCAGAATGCGCCTATTTTCGTGTTATAAAGCCGTGCGCACAACCCATTTCGAAAGGCATAAGCCCGGACGCATAACAGGCGCCCGGGGCGGATCACCCGCAGTGAGGAAAGCTTCGGATCAGATGAAAAAAGGTTTTTACACCATCATGGCCGCGCAGTTTTTCTCATCGTTGGCCGATAACGCGTTACTGATCGCTGCCATCGCTCTGCTGAAAGACCTTCACGCGCCGAACTGGATGACGCCGCTGCTCAAGCTGTTCTTCGTCCTGTCGTACGTGATACTCGCGGCCTTCGTCGGCGCCTTCGCGGATTCCCGGCCCAAGGGCAAGGTGATGTTCGTGACCAATTCGATCAAGGTCGTCGGCTGCGTGACGATGCTCTTCGGCGCGCATCCACTGCTCGCGTACGGCATCGTCGGCTTCGGGGCCGCTGCTTACTCGCCGGCGAAATACGGCATTCTCACCGAACTCCTGCCAGCCGACCGGCTCGTCGCCGCGAACGGCTGGATCGAAGGCACGACCGTCGGTTCGATCATTCTCGGCACCGTGATGGGCGGCGCGCTCATCAGCCCGCATATCGCGAGTCATCTGCTGTCGCTGAACATTCCACGCATTCACACGCCCGCCGAAGCCGCGATGCTCGTCATCATGCTGATATACGTGATCGCCGCGATGTTCAACCTGCGCATCCCCGACACCGGCGCGCGCTATCCGAAGCAGGAAACGCGGCCGCTCAAGCTCATCACCGATTTCGCCGACTGCTTTCTCGTGCTGTGGCGCGACAAGCTCGGCCAGATCTCGCTCGCCGTCACGACGCTCTTCTGGGGCGCGGGCGCGACGCTGCAGTTCATCGTGCTGAAGTGGGCCGAAGTGTCGCTCGGCATGACGCTTTCGCAGGCCGCGATCCTGCAGGCGGTGATCGCGGTCGGCGTCGCCGTGGGCGCGGTGCTCGCGGCGGCGCGCGTGCCGCTTAAGCGCTCGCTCAGCGTGCTGCCGGTCGGCATCATCATGGGCCTCGCCGTCATGCTGATGGCCTTCTACACGCGCCATCTCTTTCCCGCTCACTGGGGCATCTATTTCGGCAAGATGCACTTCCCCGGCTATCTGCTGATCGCGTATCTGTTCCTGATGATCGTCGGCGGCCTGTCGGGCTTCTTCGTCGTGCCGATGAACGCGCTGCTCCAGCATCGCGGGCACGTGCTGCTCTCCGCCGGACATTCCATCGCCGTGCAGAACTTCAACGAGAACCTTTCGGTGCTCATCATGCTGTGCCTCTACGCGGTGCTCGTGTGGCTCGACGTGCCGATCCAGTTCGTCATCGTGCTGTTCGGCTCGTTCGTCTGCCTGATGATGTACTTCGTGATGCGGCGGCATCAGGCCAATCAGCGCGCGTTCGATTCGGTCGCGCTGATCGGCGAAGCGCGGCACTGACGCGTCGCGCACGTTCCAATCGACTTTCATCATGCTCGCCGCCGACCTTTTCTCGTTCGTCACCCGCGTGCGGGAGCGCGCGCCGCTCGTCCATTGCCTGACGAATCTCGTCGTCACCAACTTCACCGCGAACGTGCTGCTCGCGATCGGCGCCGCGCCCGCGATGGTCATCGCGCGTGAGGAAGTCGGCGAATTCGCGCCGCTCGCCAATGCGCTGTCGGTCAATCTCGGCACGCTCGACGTGCCGCAGAGCCGCGCGATCCGCGCCGCCGTCGACGCCGCCAACGGCGCGGGCAAGCCGTGGGTGCTCGATCCGGTCGCGGTCGGCCCGCTCGCGTTTCGCACGGAATTCGCGTTCGAACTGCTCGATGCAAAACCCGCCGTGATTCGCGGCAACGCGTCGGAAATCATCAGTCTGTCGGGCGGTGCGTCGAGCGCACGCGGCGTCGACAGCACCGCCGCCACCGACGCCGCGCTCGACGCCGCGCAGATTCTCGCGCTGCAGTCCCAGGCCGTCGTCGCGGTGACGGGCCAGACCGACTACGTGACCGATGGCCGGCGCGTGATCGCGCTGTCCAACGGCTCGCCGTTGATGACGCGCGTGACGGGCGTCGGCTGCGCGCTGTCGGCGACGGTCGCGGCGTTCGTCGGCGCCGCGCCGGATCGCGACGCGTTCTGGAGCGCGACGGTCGCCGCCATCGCGTATTCGACCATCGCGGGCGAACTCGCCGCGCGCGATGCCGCCCTGCCCGGCAGCTTCGCCGTCGCGTATCTCGACCGGCTCGCATCGCTCGATGAAGCCGAGTTCGAGAAAACGCTCGTGCAGCGCGATATCGTGTCCGGCTGATCATGCGCGCCTCGTTCGATCTCTCGCTCTATCTCGTGCTCGATCCGGTGCAGTGCGGCGGGCACGACGCGGCGCTTGACGTCGCGCGGGCCGCGCTGGAAGGCGGCGCGACGTTCGTGCAACTGCGCGCGCCCGACTGGCACAAGCGCGCGTGGTTCGACCTCGCGCGCGCGCTGTTGCTGCTCACGCGCGCGCACGGCGTGCCGTTCGTCATCAACGATCATGTCGATGTCGCGCTCGCCGTGGGCGCGGATGGCGTGCATATCGGCCAGCGCGATCTGCCCGCCGATATCGCGCGGCAACTGCTCGGGCCGAGCGCGTTAATTGGTCTGTCGGTGTCGAATCTCGCTGAAACCGCCGACGCGGACAAGCTCGCCGGTGTCGTCGACTATCTCGGCGCGGGCCCCGTCTACGCAACGCCGACCAAGACCGACGCCTCCACGCCATGCGGCATCGACGGCCTCGCTGAAATTTGCGCCGCCGCACGCTTGCCGACCGTCGCGATCGGCGGCATCCAGGCGCACAACGCGGCGGATGTCATGCGCGCGAAGCCCGCCGGTCTCGCGGTCGTTTCCGCGCTCTGCAAGGCCGCCGATCCGCGCGAAGCGGCCGCGGCATTGCGCGCGACCATCGCGCGCGCCCGAACCTGATCTTTCCATGTCCGCAACGAAACCCATTCCCAACGTCCTCACCATCGCCGGCTCCGACTCGGGCGGCGGCGCGGGCATTCAGGCCGACCTGAAAGCCTTCTCCGCGCTCGGCGCGTACGGCGCGAGCGTCATCACGGCGCTCACCGCGCAGAACACGCGCGGCGTGACGGCGGTCCACGCGCCGGAGCCCGCGTTCATCACCGCGCAGCTCGACGCCGTGTTCGACGACATTCGCATCGACGCGGTGAAGATCGGCATGCTGGCGAACGCGGACATCGTGCGCGCGGTCGCCGCTGCGCTGAAGCGGCATCGGCCGATGCATGTCGTGCTCGATACCGTGATGATCTCCAAGAGCAATCACGCGCTGCTCGCGCCGGAAGCGGTCGCCGCGCTGCGCGACGAACTGCTGCCGCTCGCGACGCTCGTCACGCCGAATCTGCCCGAGGCGGCGGCGCTGCTCGGCGTCGAAAGCGCCGTCGACGAAGACGCGATGGTGCGGCAAGGCGAAGCGCTGCGTGCACTCGGCGCGCGCGCCGTGCTGATGAAAGGCGGCCATCTCGCCTCGTCCGATAGTCCCGACTGGCTCATCGAGGCGAACGGCTCGCTGCGGCTCGGCGGCGCGCGCGTGCCGCTCAAGAACACGCACGGCACGGGCTGCACGTTGTCGTCCGCGATCGCGGCGCTGATCCCGCAAACCGACGATCTGGCGAGCGCCACCGCCGAAGCCAAGCGCTATCTGACCGGCGCGATCGAAGCGAGCGTGCGGCTCGACGTCGGTCACGGCGTCGGGCCGGTGCATCATTTCTATCGCTGGTGGTGATCAGGGCGCCGAAGCGGCGAACGCGCGCGCACGTTCCGGCCAGTCGTCCGGCACGATGAAACCGCGCGATTCCTCGGTCCAGTTTCCGGCGTCGTCGCGCAAGTAGGCAGCGATCATCGTCGGTGAGGCGGTCGTTTCCAGACGTGTACGAATATCGTCCGATTCAGCGATGAGCGATTCGGCGTCGCTCGCATCGAGCCGCCGCGACGCGAGCCACGCCATGCGCGGCTGAACGACCCAGGCGCGTTCATCGCCCGAAGCGCGTGCCCGCGCCTCGCGCCATTCGGATGCCGTCAGCCACCATCCGCGTAAATGATTCGCGCCGAGTTCGGGCGCGGCATCGATGCGCTCGCCGGCGAGGCCGTGATAGAAGAGCCGCCCCTTGATGAACAACTGCGCGCGCCACGGCCCTTCGAAGCCGAGCGCGGCGAATTCCGCGCGCGAGGTCAGCGCGAGCTGATGCGTGACGAGCCGCGCGTGTTTCAGATCGAAGCGATCCTGCAGATTCGGACCCACGTAGTCCGACAGACGCGCCGCGCGCGACGCATCGCCATTGCCGATATGCAGGTAGAACTTCACCGCGAGTTCCCAATGCAGACGCACGTCGTTCGCCGTCTCCAGCAGGAAATCGCATTCGCCGATCGTGCGCCGCTGAAGCCGCAGCGGCACGTTCGCCGCGATGAGGCGCGCCGCCGGTCCGCCTGCCAGAAAGTATCGAAGCAGGCTTTCAGCATAGATGCCGAGGCGCGTGAATCTGGGATTGCGTGTGTGTTCGTGCAGCGATTGCGGTGACGCGTCGAGCGCCTTCAGCCATGCGAGCGTCGCATCGCGCTCCGCTTGCGAGGCGAACGGATGCGCCAGTGTCGCATCGCCCTCGCGCAGCAGATCGGGGGCGAACAGCAGCCAGGCGAGATCGCGCACGGTGATGTCGTCGAAACGATCGACGAGACGCGTGAGTTCGCTCGCCCCGGCGGCCATCAGATGCCGTCCTTCTGCGCTCCCTGCTCGACGCCGAGCGCGGCGAGCGCCTCGCGATACGTGTTGCGCGCGAGACAGAGATCGGCCCACGCCTTCGACTTGTCCTGCAGGCTGCGCAACAGATAAGCCGGGTGATACGTGACGATGACCGGCACGCCGCGATACGCGTGCACGCGCCCGCGCATCGACGCGATGCTGGCTTCGTTCTTCAGGAGACTTTGGGCGGCGAAACGGCCCATCGCGACGATCACCTTCGGCTTGACGAGTTCGACCTGCCGTTGCAGATACGGCTCGCAGCGCGCGACTTCATCGAGTTCGGGATTACGGTTGCCGGGCGGCCGGCACTTGATCACATTCGCGATATAGACGTTCGATTGCCGCGAGAAATCGAGCGCGCGCAGCATGTTGTCGAGCAGCTTGCCCGCCTGGCCGACGAACGGTTCGCCCTGCTTGTCCTCGTTCTCGCCCGGCGCTTCGCCGATCAGCATCCAGTCGGCTTCGCGGTCGCCGACGCCGAACACCGTGTTGGTGCGGCGCTCGCACAGCCGGCAGCGCTCGCAGTTCGCGACACGCTCGGCGAGCGCGTCCCAGTCGAGCGTGTGGACGTCGTCTGGCGCTTCGGCGACGACGGCGGGTTCCAGATGGACGGGGGCGTCGTCGGTCCAGGGGAGATCGTCGTAGGCATCGAGCGGCGGTGTGTCGGGGTCGCTCTGCACGACGGGCGGCGACGGTTCAGCGGATTTCGGCGCTTCGACCGCTTGCGCCGCTTGTGCGATGGGCGCGACCGGTTCGGCGGGCGCAGGTTCTTCCACGCGCGGCGCCACGGCCACGACACCGCGCCGGACCCAGACCGGCCCGATTCCCAGTTCCTCGATCAGCGATTCATCCAGCGCCATGCGCACTCTCCTTCAAAAACGCCAGACGCATGACGATGGCGTCCTCGCGCGAGCGATGCCGCGCGGGGTAATAGTTCTTGCGACGTCCGATGGCCGTGAAGCCGAAGCGCTCGTATAGCTGGATCGCGCGCGGATTGGACGGCCGCACTTCGAGCAGCACGCCTTCGAGTTTCTCGGCGCGCGTGATGCGCACCGCTTCGCGCAGCAGCGTGAGCCCCGCGCCCGCGCGCTGCGCCGCCGGCGCCACGCACAGATTGAGCAGATGCATCTCGTCGACGACTGGCATCAGCACGCAATAGCCGATCAGCGTGCCGGTCACGTGGCGCAGACACACGCCGTAGTAGCCGTTGCGCAGCGAATCCTGGAAATTGCCGCGACTCCACGGAAACTCGTAGGCGAGCTTTTCGACCGCGGCGACTTCGTCGAGGTCGGCTTCGGTCATCGGCGTGAGATAGCGGTCCGCCAGCAATACCCCGCTCACCGAAGCGCCTCCTCGCGGGCTTGCATGCGTTCGGCCGTGGTCTGGGCGACCTTGTCGCGCACATATTCCGGCGCGGCGAGCTCGGGCGCGACGGTGCGCCCCGCCCGCAGAGCGCGCAGGCCGATGAGCGCGACCGGCAGCGCATGCGGCAGCGCTTCACGATCGACGCGCGCGGCTACGGCCAGCGCCGGCAGGCGATCGCCGAACGCCGCGGCGGCGTTGCCGGCAAGCGCGAACGGCACGTCCGGCAGCGGCAGCGCGCCGGGCGCATCGAGCGCGGCCGAATGCAGCGTGCGCCATTCGGCGGCGGCGGAATCGAATTCGAAGTCGGCCCAGTACACCTCGTCCATGCGGGCGTCGAGCGCGGTGAGCACGCGCGGCGGAATCGACGGATCGTTCAGCCGCGCGCCTTCCGCGCAGGCGAGCAGCGTGCTGACCGGCACCACCGGCACGCCCAGCCCGAACGCCAGTCCTTGCGCGACGCCCGTCGCCGTGCGCAGGCCGGTGAACGAGCCCGGTCCGGCGCCGAACGCGATGGCCGCGCAATCGGCGAGCGCGAGGCCCGCTTCGTCGAAGAGTTCGCGCACGGCGGGCAAGAGGCGCGTGCTCGAAACCGCGCCGGTCGCTTCGTGACGGAACCACACGCGCGTGTCGCCGTTTACGTACTGCGGCGCGGCGG
This sequence comes from Caballeronia pedi, assembly GCF_001544915.2. Classification (GTDB taxonomy): domain Bacteria; phylum Pseudomonadota; class Gammaproteobacteria; order Burkholderiales; family Burkholderiaceae; genus Caballeronia; species Caballeronia pedi. The sequence goes on from NZ_FCOE02000009.1 coordinate 145,034, forward strand.
CGGAATGAGCGGAGTCGGAGGCGGTGTCGGCGAGCAGGAGCGCAACGGAGCAAAACTCCGTCGAGGTGTCGAGGGCGAGCAAAACGGTGCGTGTCATAGCCAGTATTGTAATGCGGGACATGCGCCGCATTCGCGCGAAGCACGCACGCGAATCGATCCAAAGCGCATCTGGAAGACCCGCTCGGTTCGAGGAAAGCCTCGACAGGCCGCGCGAGTCCGGCTTGCTAAGATCGTGCGGTCCAATTTCGAGAAGAACGGAGAACGCATGACCGACATCGATCAGCAATTCGCGCAGGCCCAGACCGACGTCACTGAACTACCCGAACGTCCGGGCAATCTCACGCTGCTGCGCCTCTACGCGCTTTTCAAGCAGGCGAGCGTCGGCGACGTGCAGGGCGACAAGCCGGGCTTCGCCGATATCGCCGGCAAATACAAGTACGAAGCATGGTCCGCGCTTCAGGGCACGCCCGTCGATGATGCCAAGGCGCGCTACGTCGAACTCGTCGAATCGCTCAAACGCGGCGAAGCGGCCTGAGGCCAGCGCGTTTCCCGCCGCGCCGTTCCGTGCCCAGGGACGGCGCACAAACGCGTCAAAATGTGGCGCAGTGCAGCAAAATCAGATATACTGTCGGTCAGCGCTTCACTGTGAGTCGGCTGCTTTCTGGCAAAGCCTCACGCAGCAAGGCGCTTCGTAGCGTTTTGCTCCAATCCAGTTTAGAAACTGTCCCCTCCCTGCTAGGCCGTTGCGCGGTTGTCTTGCGCGCAGTTTTCCCGGCCCGTCATGCATCAGGCTGACGTCAGCGCCCGTCGTTCTCTTCGGAACGATCGAGCCTGTCGAATCCGATACAGCTTCTAACAAAGATGCTCGCCGCACGTTCGCGCGAGTAGCCCCCGTTTTTCGATTTGCCCGCTGTTTCTTCGCTCGCTGAATCCAACGACTTGGGTATGCCGATTGGCGCCGACGCCTTATTTCCCGTTTCAAGGATCGACATGACTTCGAGCTTCACCGCTAGCCCGTTGGACAATCTCGCAGCAACCATTGGCATTCCCTCCTCGGCCGATACCCCGGCGACCGAAGCACCCGCCGACAAGCCCACCGGCCCCTCTTTCGAATCCCTCGGCCTGTGCGCCGACATCGTGTCCGCGCTGACCGCCGCGGGCTACCAGAACCCGACGCCCGTGCAGCAGCGCGCGATTCCCGCTGCGCTCGCCGGACGCGATCTGCTCGTTTCCAGCCCGACCGGTTCGGGCAAGACGGCGGCTTTCATGCTGCCGGCCATCGAAAAATTCTCGCAACTGCAAAAGCAGGAAGCGCAGCAGCCGCGCGAGCCGCGTGATCCGAACGCAGCCCGTGGCCGCCGTCCGCAGCCGGTCGCCCGCCCGCGCCTGCTCGTGCTGACGCCGACGCGCGAACTCGCGATGCAGGTTTCCACCGCCGCGACCACGTACGGCAAGCACCTGCGCCGCCTGCGCACCGTCAGCATTCTCGGCGGCGTCGCCTACGGCCAGCAGTTGATGCTGCTCGCGAAAAACCCCGAGATTCTCGTCGCGACGCCGGGCCGTCTGATCGATCACCTCGAGCGCGGCCGTATCGATCTGTCGAACCTGGACATGCTTGTGCTCGACGAAGCCGACCGCATGCTCGACATGGGCTTCATCGAAGACATCGAGCGCATCGTCGACGCGACGCCGGCCACGCGCCAGACGCTGCTCTTCTCCGCGACCATCGACAGCAAGATCACGTCGCTGACGGGGCGTCTCCTGAAGGACCCGGAGCGCATCGAGATCGTGCAGAAGCTCGAAGCGAGCGGCAACATCGCGCAGACCGTGCATTACGTCGACGACCGCGATCACAAGGATCGTCTGCTCGATCATCTGCTGCGCGGCGAAGGCCTCGATCAGGCGATCGTCTTCACGGCGACCAAGAGCGACGCGGACCTCATCGCCAATCGTCTCGCGGACGCGGGCTTCGAATCGGCCGCGCTGCACGGCGACCTGCCGCAAGGCGCGCGCAACCGCACGATCCGCGCGCTGCGCGAGCGCCGTGTGCGCGTGCTGGTGGCAACCGACGTCGCCGCGCGCGGCATCGACATTCCGGGCATCACGCACGTCTTCAATTACGATCTGCCGAAGTTCGCGGAAGACTACGTGCACCGTATCGGCCGTACGGGCCGTGCGGGCCGCAGCGGTACGGCGGTCAGCCTCGTGCATCACGCCGAAATGGGCGCGCTGAAGCGCATCGAGCGTTTCGTGCGCAATCCGCTGCCGGTGAACGTCATTGCGGGCTTCGAGCCGCGCAGGGCGCCGCCCAAGGGCGGTTTCGGCGGCGGCGGCCGTGGCCGTCCGGGTGGCGGTAACGGTGGCGGACGCCGCTTCGGCAGCGGTGGTGGCGGTAATAGCGGCAGCGGTCGCGGTTACGGTGCGGGCAACGCCAGCGGCTACGGCAATAAGTCGAACGCCGGTGCGCGCGAAGGCGGCTATCGCAGCGGCAACAGCGAAGGCGGTTATCGCGGCGGCAACAGCGAAGGCGGCTACCGCGGCGGCAATCGTGAAGGCGGCTTCGGCCAGCGCGACGGCTACAGCGCGCGCCGCAACGACGGTCCGCGCGCCCCGCGCCGCAGCAGCTAAGCGCGATCAGGAAGCGGCGCCCGCGCCGTTGTTCCACGCGATGAAAAAACCGATGCCTCGTGCATCGGTTTTTTTTTCGTCCAGTCGCCATATTTCACGATGTGCAATAGTCTTTTGCGTCGCAAAAGATGTGCTGCGCGGCACAAATCGATACGTTGCAAGATAGAAAAAGGTATTCCGCAATACGATATGACGCACGTATCTCATTGAATCATAGCGATTAAATTCATCCGGAAATCTCGCTCCGAGGGGTGTTTCGGCGAGGTCGGTTTGCCTAGACTCTTATATAAGAGTTATCGCCTCACTATTTGTCGTTCAGTCCAGTCTCAAGGAGAAACGCCATGACCTCGCGTCAACAACAAGCCCAGCAACTCCAGCAGCAGTGGGAAACCGATCCGCGCTGGAAAGGCATCAAGCGCGGCTATTCGGCGGATGACGTGGTGCGTCTGCGTGGCTCGTTGCAGCCGGAACACACGCTCGCGCGCCGTGGCGCGGAGCGCCTGTGGGCGTCGATTCACGAGGAGCCGTTCGTCAACGCGCTCGGCGCGCTGACGGGCAATCAGGCGATGCAGCAGGTCAAGGCCGGCCTCAAGGCGATCTATCTGTCGGGCTGGCAGGTGGCCGGCGACGCCAACGTCGCGGGTGAAATGTATCCGGACCAGTCGCTGTATCCGGCGAATTCGGTGCCGCTCGTCGTGAAGCGCATCAACAACACGCTCACGCGCGCCGATCAGATTCAATGGTCGGAAGGCAGGAATCCGGGCGATGAAGGCTATATCGACTACTTCGCGCCGATCGTGGCCGATGCCGAAGCGGGCTTCGGCGGCGTGCTCAACGCGTTCGAACTGATGAAGGCGATGATCGAAGCCGGCGCCGCGGGCGTGCATTTCGAGGATCAACTTGCGTCGGTCAAGAAGTGCGGCCACATGGGCGGCAAGGTGCTCGTGCCGACGCGCGAGAACGTCGCGAAGCTGTCGGCCGCGCGCCTCGCTGCGGACGTGTGCGGCGTGCCGACACTGCTCATCGCCCGCACGGACGCCGAAGCCGCCGATCTCGTCACCTCCGACGTCGACGACAACGACAAGCCGTTCCTGACCGGCGAGCGCACCGTGGAAGGCTTCTTCCGCACGAAGCCGGGGCTCACGCAGGCGGTGTCGCGCGGCCTCGCCTACGCGCCCTACGCCGATCTCGTGTGGTGCGAAACCGGCAAGCCGGATCTGGAATACGCGAAGAAGTTCGCCGAGGCGATCCACAAGCAGTTCCCGGACAAGATGCTGTCCTACAACTGCTCGCCGTCGTTCAACTGGAAGAAGAATCTGGACGACGCGACCATCGCCAAATTCCAGCGCGAGCTGGGCGCGATGGGCTACAAGTTCCAGTTCATCACGCTGGCCGGCTTCCACGCGCTGAATTATTCGATGTTCAACCTCGCGCACGGCTACGCCCGTTCGCAGATGAGCGCGTTCGTGGAGTTGCAGCAGGCCGAGTTCGCCGCCGCCGACAAGGGCTTCACGGCGGTCAAGCATCAGCGCGAAGTGGGCACGGGCTACTTCGACGCAGTAACGCAGACGGTCGAGAAGGAGTCGTCGACGACCGCGCTGCACGGTTCGACCGAAGACGAGCAGTTCTTCGACAAGAAGGTGGCGTAATACCGCAGCAGGCAGGCTGAATCAGGGAGAGCGGTGAAAAGAAGCGGCGGCCGGGCGCATGCAGCAATGCTGCCCAGGCCGCCGCTCAAACGAAAGCGCATTGCGTGCGCTTTTCGTTTGCGGCATCAGCGGTAAACGATGACCGGAATCTTGGTGTGCGTCAGTACGCGCTGCGTTTCGCTGCCGATAAGCAAACTTCCGAGGCCGCGGCGTCCGTGCGATGCCATCAGAATCACGTCGCAGCCATTTTGCTCCGCCGCTTCGATGATGCCGATGTAAGGCGCGGCATCGATGCTCGTCACGCTCGCGCACGGCACGCCGGCGCTTTCGGCGGCGCGCTCGACCGCACGCAGATGTTCGCGCGCTTCGTTCTCGGCGCGCGCGTGGAAGTCGTCGGGCGGCTCGACGGCGACATCGGCGAATGGCGAGTACGGGTACTGAGGCAGGCACGCATAGGCCGTGATGCGCGCGCCGACGGATTGCGCGAGATCGATCGCGCCGTCGATGGCTTTTTGCGAAAGCTCGGAGCCGTCGGTCGGCACGAGGATGTGTTTGAACATGGCGTCCTCCGCAATACGTGTGGGTGCGTGGTTCCATTGTAGTAACGGGGACGCAGGCGAAGAAAGTTTCGATGCTTGCGCGTGACGATATGTCGCTAGGAATCCGAAACGTCTATCCCCAATACCCTGTCGCGTTATACGTATGCTTGAGCAGATCGAGAAACAATCGCACGCGCAACGGCAAGTGTCTTCGTTGCGGAAACACCGCATGAATGCCGATGGGCGGCGCGGCGAACGCATCGAGCACGCTCACGAGCCGGCCCGCGCCGATATCCTCGCCGACTTCCCACCACGAGCGCCACGCGAGGCCGCGGCCTTCGAGACACCATTCGTGCAGCACGGCGCCATCGGAGCATTCCATCGTGCCGGAAACCTTGATCGTCACGACCTTGCCGTCCTGCCCGAACACCCAGCCGCGCTGCTGATTGGCCGACGCCCCGAGCGCCAGACAATTGTGATGCGCGAGCGCCGCGAGATCGGCGGGTTTGCCGCGCCTCGCGAGATAGTCCGGCGACGCGACGCACACGCGCCGGTTTTCCCCGAGCCTCAACGACACGAGCGACGAATCCGGCAACTCGCCCAGCCGTATCGCGCAATCGAAACCTTCGTTGACGAGATCGACCATGCGGTCGGTCAGATCGAGACTCACCGACACGTCCGGATGCAGCGTCGTGAATTTCGGCACGAGCGGCGCGACGTGGCGGCGCCCGAAGCCCGCCGGCGCCGATACGCGCAGATGCCCGCTCGCCTTCACGCCGCCCGCCGACACGCTCGCCTCCGCGTTCTGCATGTCGTTGATGATGCGCTGACAGTCCTCCAGAAACGCGGAGCCTTCGAAGGTGAGCGTGATCTTGCGCGTCGTGCGCACGAGCAGTTTCACGCCGAGCCGCTCTTCGAGCGCGTCCAGCCGGCGTCCGATGACCGCCGGCGCGATGCCTTCCGCCTGCGCCGCCGCCGACAGGCTGCCCTTCGCCGCGACCGAGGCGAAGGTTTCGATCTGCTTGAATCGATCCATGCGTGTTCGTCTTCAATGATTCAGCTTGCGCACAGATTAGGTAAGTAAAAGTAAAAGATCAAGTGATTCGACGCCTCTTTTTCCATCACTTCGATCACGAATACAATCGATTCCGACCTCTACATGGAGCGCACGGCTATGTCGGCCATAACGACACACGCATCGTCCCGATCTGTGAACCCTCCCCGCGCAGTCATCTTCGACGCCTACGGCACGCTCTTCGACGTACATTCGGTCGTCGCGGCCGCCGAGCAGCTCTTTCCCGGCCACGGCGACGCGCTGTCGCAGCTCTGGCGTCAAAAGCAGATCGAATACACGCAGTTGCGCACGCTCGCCGATCCGGCGGGCGCGCATTACGAGGCCTTCTGGAACATCACGATCGATGCGTTGCGCCATGCGGCCGCGCGACTCGATCTCGCCGATGCGCTGACTCAAGCCGCCGAAAAGCGGCTGATGGACGAATACGCGTGCCTGTCCGCGTTCCCCGACACCGTGCCCGCGCTGCGTCAGTTGCGCGAGGGCTTCGATATGCCGCTCGCGATTCTGTCGAACGGCAATCCGCCCATGCTCGACATCGCCGTGAAGAGCGCCGGCATGACCGGGCTCTTCGATCACGTGCTGTCCGTCGATGCCGTGCGCGCCTACAAGCCTGCCGCCGCCGCGTATGCGCTCGGCACGCGCGCGTTCGGCGCGGCCGCGCGCGACATCGTGTTCGTGTCGTCGAACGGCTGGGATGTCGCCGGCGCGACGTGGTTCGGCTACACGACTTTCTGGATCAATCGCGCGGCGCTGCCGATCGAAGAACTCGGCGTTGCGCCGCACGCCTGCGGACGCGGCATGGCCGACCTCATCGCGTTCCTCGACAACGGCTGCGCGCGGCAGGACATTGCGCTCGCGAGCCGTCGCGCGGGCGGCGGGCGTCGTCCGCCCGGCAGCTGATCTCATCACCTTTTTATCGCAGCAAGCGAACCACCAGCAAAACCGTCTGACCGACCAAGGAGAAAACCATGACGCATCCATCGAATCCGCTTTCGCTTCCGAAAGGCATGGACATCTCGGCCGATATCAAGCCCGGCTACGAGACCATCCTGACGCCCGAAGCGCTCGCGTTCGTCGCGTCGCTGCATCGCCAGTTCGAGCCGCGCCGCCAGCAACTGCTCGCCGCGCGCGTCGAGCGCACCAGACGTCTCGATGCGGGCGAACGTCCGAACTTCCTCGAAGAGACGAAAGCGATCCGCCAAGGCGACTGGAAAGTTGCACCGCTGCCGAAGGATCTGCAATGCCGGCGCGTCGAAATCACCGGCCCGGTCGAGCGCAAGATGATCATCAACGCGCTCAACTCCGGCGCGGATTCGTACATGACCGACTTCGAGGATTCGAACGCGCCGAACTGGGACAACCAGATCGTCGGCCAGATCAACCTGAAGGAAGCAGTGCGCCGCACGATCGCGCTCGAACAGAACGGCAAGTCGTACCAGCTCAACGACAAGATCGCGACCCTGATCGTGCGTCCGCGCGGCTGGCATCTGGATGAAAAGCACGTGAGCGTCGATGGTCAGCGCGTGTCGGGCGGCATCTTCGATTTCGCGCTCTTCCTCTTCCACAACGCGAAGGAACTGATCGCGCGCGGCAGCGGCCCCTACTTCTATCTGCCGAAGATGGAAAGCCATCTCGAAGCGCGTCTGTGGAACGACATCTTCGTCGCGGCGCAGGAAGGCGTGGGCATTGCGCGCGGCACGATCCGCGCGACGGTGCTGGTCGAAACGATTCTCGCCGCCTTCGAGATGGACGAGATCCTGTACGAATTGCGCGAGCATAGCTCCGGGCTGAACGCGGGCCGCTGGGACTACATTTTCTCGGCGATCAAGAAGTTCAAGAACGACACCAGCTTCTGCCTCGCCGACCGCGCGAAGATCACGATGACTTCACCCTTCATGCGCGCCTACGCGCTCGAACTGCTGAAGACCTGTCACAAGCGCAACGCGCCGGCGATCGGCGGCATGTCCGCGCTGATTCCGATCAAGAACGATCCCGCCGCCAACGAGAAGGCGATGGGCGGCGTGCGCTCCGACAAGGCGCGCGATGCGAGCGACGGCTACGACGGCGGCTGGGTCGCGCATCCGGGCCTCGTGCCGATCGCGATGGAAGAGTTCGTGAAGGTGCTCGGCGACCAGCCGAACCAGATCGGCAAGCAGCGCACCGATGTGCAGGTCACCGCGCACGACCTGCTCGACTTCCGCCCGGAAGAACCGATCACCGAAGCGGGTCTGCGCAACAACGTGAACGTCGGTGTCCACTATCTCGGTTCGTGGCTCGCGGGCAATGGCTGCGTGCCGATCCACAATCTGATGGAAGACGCCGCGACCGCCGAAATCTCGCGCTCGCAGGTGTGGCAATGGATCCGCTCGCCGAAGGGCAAACTCGACGATGGCCGCAAGGTCACCGCCGCGATGGTCCGCGAGATCACGATCGACGAACTGGAGAAGGTGAAGCAGGCTGTCAGCGCGTCGGGCGCCGACACGAAGCCCTACGAACGCGCGGCGAAAATCTTCGAGGAGATGTCGACGTCGGCGCATTTCACCGAGTTTCTGACGCTGCCGCTGTACGAGGAAATCTGAGCGTTTCGAGGGGTTTTGACGCACGGCGAAAAAGCGGCCTCCGGGCCGTTTTTTCGTCTGGCGCGCCTCATGGATCGAGCACGGCGTGTGCTACATTGCGCATCGTCTTTTCAACGATTCAACCGTGGAGCGCACTGACCGTGCGAACGACAGCATGAGCAATATCCAGCTCGATATCGAATGGACCGAAGCGGCATCGCGCAAGATCGAAAAACTGATGCCGCGCAACGTGAACAAGGACTCGTATCTGGCGCTGCCGCCCGTCGAATGTCTGCCGATGGAAGGCGACGTGCTTTTTCTCGGGCCGTCCGGCAAGCAGCAGCCGTTCATCGTCGCGGAGCGCCAGTATCATCACGACGGCGACGCCGACTGGACCATCATCCTGATCCTCGACGTGCCGCACGAAACGCACTGAAGACGGTCCGCGGTTCCGTCAGAGAATCTTGCTCGCGACGCGGACTTCGCCGTGCTCGTATAGATCCGGCGCTTTGGCGCGAAACGTCTGAATATGCGCCGATTCGCCGTGCTTCGCGAGCGCGGCCTCGCTTTCCCAGCGCTCGACGAAGATAAAGCGCCGCGGCTCCTTGATGTCGCGGTGCAAATCGTACTGCAGCGCGCCCGGTTCCTTCCGCGTCGGCTCGACATTGGCTTCGAGCACGAGCCTCAATTCCTCTTCCTTGCCCGGCCTGGCGACAAAAATCGCGACGACGGCAACTTCCGACATAAACGTTCTCCTGTTTTCATGAATCGATGAAACCAGGAGCATAACCGCGCGCGTCGCACGCCGCCGAAACGATCGACTCGGGTGGCCAAAGAAAAAGCCCGCGTTCCAAGCGAAACGCGGGCAAAAACCGTCGCCCTACGAGGATAGGCGACGGGGCCATCGGGGTTCGCGCGTAGCGAACCAATCGTCTGTTTATGTCGTGCGAGGCGTGTAGGGCCGCGTCTAGAGGTCGCAGAAACCGCGTTTTGCGCCATTGATGCAATGTACTGTTCGCACGGCCATTTCTATAAGCTTTTGCGCACATTTCGCGATAGAAAGAATTGTCTGCGCAATTCGCCGGTCAGCCTCGCATTTCTGTGCACACTGAAGAGAATCGTTTGCGCGCCCGTCGCGACGGTGAAGGCGCAAAAAAACCGCCTCGCGAAGGAGGCGGTTTTTCGTGGTTCAGTTGCGGAAACGATTAGCTGATCTGGTCTGCGAGGAGCGCCATGATCTGCCGCGCTTGCGGCGTCGAATCCAGGTTGCCCTTGTCGTCGACGATCGCCACGCGCGTCTGCTGCTCGGTGACCGCGCGCACGTTGACCTGATACTGCTTCGCCTTCATTTCCTTGCGGCCGTGGAACACCTGGCTCCAGAAGCCCTGCTCGGCCGATGTCTTGTCGGTCGGATCGACGTAGCGCACGTAGTAGACGCCCTTCGCACGGTCGCGGTCGTCCACCGTGAAGTTGGCGCGATCGAGCGCCGTGCCCACACGCAACCACGCGCGGTCATACGCTTCCGGCAAGGTCAGTTCAGAGGTCGTGGCCTCGGGCACCGCCTCGTTTCTGATCGGCGAGTTGCCCGCGTTCGCGGCGTTCTGCGCCGCAACCGATGCCGCCTTCGAATCGCCGCCCTTCGCACCCGCTGCACCTGCAGCCGGTGCATCCAGCGGTGTCGCGCCGCCCGAAGCGGTGCGCTGGTCCGCCATCGCCAGCGACGACATCAGCCGCTTCAGGTATTCGTTTTCGAGCGCCGGATCGTTCGGGCGCGCCTGCCACTGGCTCGAATCGTTGTTCACGCCCGTCAGCGCCTCGCGCATGCCCTTCTGGCTGATGAACACGTAGGTGCCGCCGCTGGGCGCCGTTTCGAGGCGCGTGCGGTACTTGTTGCGCTCGGCGGTGACATACGAGTTGCCGGTTGCCTTGGCGAGCGTGTCGCGGATCAGGCCGTCGGAAATCTGCGGATGGGTTTCGTTCCAGTCCGTTTCCATCACGCCCTTGTCGCGCTGATCGACCACGAGCAGAAAGCCCTGCTCCTGCCAGAAGCGACGAACCTGCGGCCACACCTGTTCGGGCGTCTTGCCGTCGATGACGAGCCAGCGCTCGGTACCTTCGCGCTGGACGTGCATGCCCGAGACGGGCGGCGCCACCGTGGGAGCGTTCGGTGCGACTTTCTGAATCTGCTGCAGATCGGAGAGCGTTGCCTGTCCGCCCTGCGGCGGCAGCGAACGCTGGTCGGCCGCTTCGTCGAGCAGATTCGGCGGAACGGCGAGAGACACCTGTTTCGAACGCTGATCGCTCTTGTAGTTGAACGCGTTGGGATTGGATGTGCCGCATCCCGCCACGATTCCGGCCACCGCGAAAAGCGCAGCCATGCGCCTGGTTACACGAAAATCTGTCATTTGGAAAATCCTTCCGCTACGCCACGGCCGTTCTTCCGTGGATCAACCCGCTATTTTACCGGTCCGGCGCGCGGCCGTGAAAAAAAGAGCGTCGGGCGACCGGGAGCCGCCCTTGCGACATGTTTCCTGCCTGTCGCCGCAAAAGACAGACCGAGGTCATTAAACAACGCATCTGAACTTTGTATTTGAGACGTTTCGCCTCGAATTGACAATTTATGACAATCACGAAAAGCGGCAATCCGATTTTTCATGATTCGTAACATGTTGATTGTAAGATGAATTTTTTCTCACCCCACCCGAGTCTCGCCGCACCTCCCCCCTCGCCGCTCCGTATCACTTCGTCTCGTCTTCATCCTAAAATCCCCTCTAAATAATAAGAAGAATCCTAATTACCTGAGAGGCAGCGATGACAAAATTCAGAATTCCTCACTGTGCGGCGGCGGGCCTCGCGATCCTCGCGATCGGCGCGACGACGTCCGTTCATGCTCAACTCGGCGCATCCGGGCGCGCCGCGAGCATGTCGCAGGGCGATGTCGTACATCAGGCTCAGGGCGGCCTCTTGCGATACTACGAGACGACCGACGCGCACGGCATCGTCGTGCGCGAATACGTCGATTCGAGCGGCGATGTGTACGCCGTGTCCTGGCACGGCCCCGCGATGCCGGACGTGCAAGCGCTCCTCGGCACGTACTTCGAGACCTTCCGGCGAGGCGCGAATGCGTCGGTTGGCGAAGCGGGTCTGCACACGGCGCGCGTCGCGCAGGGCGACCTGGTCGTCGAGAATCGCGTGCGGCTGCGCGAGTTCAGCGGCCGTGCGTGGCTCGCAAGCGGCCTGCCGCCGGGCGTGAACGCAACGGACATCCAATAGGAGGACGACGATGAAACCCCGCGCCCTTCTCGCGATTCCCGCGCTCGCGCTCTGCGCGCTCCTTCACGCATGCGGCGGAGGCGGCGGCTCCAGCAGCGCTCCCAGCGGAAGTTCCGCCGCGCCCGCCCCGCAGGCGAGCGCCCCGGAAACGGCCAGCGCCGCCACGCCCGCGAGCTCGACAGCAGCGCCGGCCACGACCGCGACGGTGCCGCAATCGACGACGCCCAACGTCCAGACGATCATCGTCGCCAGCACGCCCACCAACACGCGCAACATGCTGCAAACCAGTGTGACGATCTGCGTGCCCGGCACGAGCACCTGTCAGACCATCGACAACATTCAGGTCGATACCGGTTCGCACGGACTGCGCGTGCTGGCGTCCGCGCTCGATCCGTCGATCGCGCTGCCGCTCGTCGCGAGCGGCAACGCGATCGTCGCGGAATGCGCGGTGTTCGGCTCGGGCTACACGTGGGGCGCGGTGCGCCAGGCCGATGTCCGCCTCGCTGGCCAGGTCGCGGGCTCGACCTCCGTGCAACTGATCGCCGATTCCGCCGTGCCCAACACCGCGGACGATTGCAGCCAGTCCGGCCTGCCGATGCTCTCCGCTTCGTCGCTGCGCGGCAACGGGATTCTCGGTGTCGGCCCCTTCACCGCCGATTGCGGCGCGGGCTGCGCAGTGTCGGCCATGCCGCGCTGGTACTACAGCTGCATCTCGAGCAACTGCGTCGCGAGCACGTTGCCCGTCGCCCAGCAGGTAACGAATCCGGTCGCGAACTTCGCCTCCGACAACAACGGTGTGCTGATCGAGCTGCCCGACATACCGGACAGCGGCGCGGCCACGGTGACCGGGACGATGACCTTCGGCATCGGCTCGCAGTCGAACAACCTGCTCGGGTCCGCGACTGTGCTCAAATCGAGCTCGCTCACCGGCTACGTCACCACGGACTTCGGCGGCAACCAGTACGGGTCGAGCTTCATCGACAGCGGATCGAACGGCGTCTTCTTCCCCTCGACGACACTGGCCCGTTGCGGCGTGTGGTATTGCCCGTCGACGCCGCAGACGATCGCCGCGACGATCCGCTCGTCGAGCGGCGCGCAAAGCGCGGTGAACTTCACGATCGCGCAGTCGACGGCCTTGTTCGGCACGGGCAACTTCGCCTTCGACAACCTCGCCGGCACCGCGAGCGGCTTCTTCGACTGGGGTCTGCCATTCTTCTACGGCCGCCGCATATTCACGGCGCTCGCCGGACGCCCGACGCCCGCGGGCCCGGGACCGTATTACGCGTTCTGAGTCCAGAAGCGAAAAAACCGTCTCCAGTTTCCCGGAGACGGTTTTCTTTCGATCGAACCCGTTGCGCGACTACGCCTTGCTTTCCTCGTCGAAGATCTTCTGCGCGAGGTGAAAGGCCGAGTTCGCCGCCGGCACGCCGCAATACACCGCGGTCTGCAACAGCACTTCCTTGATCTCGTCCTGCGTGACGCCGTTGTTCTTCGCGGCGCGCAAATGCAGCGCGAGTTCTTCGCTGCGGTTCAGCGCGACCATCATCGCGATCGTGAGAAGGCTGCGCGTGTGGCGCGGCAGGCCGTCGCGCGTCCAGATTTCGCCCCACGCATAGCGCGTGATGAAGTTCTGGAATTCGATCGTCAGTTCCGTGCGGTTCGTGAGCGAGCGGTCGACGTGTGCGTCGGACAGCACCGCGCGGCGAACCTTCATTCCGGCTTCGTAGCGTTCGTCGTCGGTCATTGTTGTTCTCCGAGGAATTCGAGGACCGCGCGCGTGTAGTCGTCGCGCTTTTCGATGTTCGACAGATGCGCCGCGTCGAGTTCGACGTAACGCGAGCCCTCGATGTAACCCGCAAGCTCACGGCCCTGTTCGGCGGTCGTCGACAGGTCGTGCGTGCCGGCGATCACGAGCACCGGCAACCTGATGGTTTTCGCTTCGCCGCGCAGATCGGCATCGCGGATCGCTTCGCAGTTCGATGCGTAGCCGTCGCCCGAAGTGTGGCGGAACACATCGCGGATATTCGTGAGTTCGAGCTGCTCGCGCTCGATGAACGGCGCGGTGAACCAGCGCGCGATCACGGCGTCGGTCAGCGCGGGCATGCCGCCCGGCTCGCGTGCCTTCGCCGCGCGCGGCGTCCACACCGCGTCCGAGCCGATCAGCGCGGCGGTGTTCGACAGCACCACGCGCGCGAAGCGCTCCGGATGGCGCGCGGCCAGGCCAATGCCGGTCAGCCCGCCCATCGACAGGCCGCAGTAGCTCGCGCGCTCGATCTTGAGATGGTCCATGAGGCCGATCACGTCGCCGATCAGCTGATCGATCGTGTACGGTCCCGGCGGCACGTCCGAATGGCCGTGGCCGCGCGTGTCGTAGCGCACGACGCGGTAGTGCTGCGCGAACGCTTCGATGTTCGGCGTCCACATCGAGACATCGGCGCCGAGCGAATTCGACAGCACGAGCCACGGGGCGTCGTCGCCCGCCGTGACATCGATGCGATAGTGAATCCGCGTTCCGTTCACTTCGGCAAGAGGCATGTTTTTACTGCTCCTGTTTGTTCGAGTTGGCGTTTGCGATGGCGGCGGCGACGAACGCCTGCGCCTGACCGACGTAGTTCGCCGGATCGAGCAATTGCTTCAGTTGATCGTGCGACAGATGACGCGCGACGGTTTCGTTCGCGGCGAGTTCGTCGAACAGCGAGGAGCCGTTCGCGACCGACGCCTTCGATGCGCCCTCGACCAGCTTGTGTGCGTCGAGCCGGCCGATCGCATCGCCGAGCGCGAGCATCACCGCTTCGCCGAGCACGAGGCCATTGGTCACGTTCAGATTCCGCGCGAGGCGTTCGACGTTGACTTCCATCGTCGGGACGATGCTCTTGATGTTCGCGAGCGCGCCCGCTGTCAGACGCGCGAGGTCGGGCAGCGCTTCCCATTCGGCCTGCCAGCCGCCGAGCGCGCGTTCGTGTTCCTGCACCATGCCTGCGAAGATCGTCGCGACGAGATTGGGCGCGCGCGTCGCGGCCGTCAGCACCGCCGCGCAGCCGACGGGATTGCGCTTGTGCGGCATGGTCGACGAACCGCCCTTGCCCGCCGCCGCCGGTTCGGCGACTTCGCCGACTTCGGTCTGCATCATCAGCGAAATATCACGCGCAATCTTGCCGAGCGTGCCCGTCAACATGCCGAGAAACGACGCGGCTTCCGCGATGCGGTCGCGCTGTGTATGCCACGGCAGCGCGGGCAGCGTCAGCTTCAAATCTTCCGCAAGCGCGTGCGCAACCGGCAACGCCTGGTCGCGCAGACTCGCGAGCGTGCCCGCCGCACCGCCGAATTGCAGCACCAGCGCGCGTGAGCGCAACGCGTCGAGGCGCTCACGATGACGCGTCACCGCATCGAGCCATTGCGCGAACTTCAGGCCGAGCGTGATCGGCAGCGCCTGCTGAAGCCAGGTTCGGCCGATCATCGGCGTCTTCTTGTGCGCTTGAGCCTGTGTGACGAGCGCGTCGGAAAGTGCGAGTAAATCCGCATCGAGCAGATCGAGCGCCGCGCGCAATTGCAGCACGACGCCCGTATCGATGATGTCCTGACTCGTCGCGCCCCAGTGCACGTACTTCGCCGCTTCGGCGTCGCGCGCCTTCACGACCGCCGTCAGTTGCTTGACGAGCGGAATCGCGAGATTGCCGCCCGCCTGCGCGCCGCTCATCAACGCGTCGGCGTCGATGTTGTCGGCCTGGCACGCGGCGACGATCGCCTCGACCGCGCTCGACGGAATCACGCCATGCAGCGCCGACGCACGCGCGAGCGCGGCTTCGACGTCGAGCATCGCCTGCACGGTCGCGCGCGGCGACCAGATCTCGTTCGCGGCGACGTTGCCGCAAACCAGATCGGTGAGACGTCCCGTGGATGCGAACATGGGCTCAGACGCGCTCGATGATCATCGCGATGCCCTGGCCCACGCCGATGCACATCGTGCAGAGCGCGAAGCGGCCGCCGGTGCGATGAAGCTGATAGCTCGCGGTCGTCACGAGCCGCGCGCCCGACGCGCCGAGCGGATGGCCGAGCGCGATCGCGCCGCCGTTCGGGTTGACGCGGGGATCGTCGTCGGCGACGCCGAGCATGCGCAGCGTGGCGAGACCTTGCGACGCGAACGCTTCGTTCAGTTCGATCACGTCCATCTGATCGATGGTCATGCCAAGGCGCGCGAGCAGCTTCTGCGACGCCGGACCCGGCCCGATGCCCATCACGCGCGGCGGTACGCCTGCGGTCGCGATGCCGAGAATGCGCGCGCGCGGCGTGAGGCCGTGGCGCTTCGCGCTCTCTTCATCGGCGATCAGCATGGCGACCGCGCCGTCGTTCACGCCCGACGCGTTGCCCGCCGTCACCGAACCGTCCGGACGCACGACGCCCTTCAGCTTCGCGAGCGCTTCGAGGCTCGTTTCGCGCGGGTGCTCGTCTTTGTCGACGACGAGCGCGTCGCCCTTCTTTTGCGGAATCGTCACCGCGACGATTTCCTGCGCCAGCGTGCCGTCCTTCTGCGCGCGCGCCGCTTTCTGTTGCGAGCGCAATGCGAACGCGTCCTGATCGGCGCGGCTGATCTTGTAGTCGTCCGCGACGTTTTCGGCGGTCTCGGGCATCGAGTCGACGCCGTACTGCTTCTTCATCAGCGGATTGATGAAACGCCAGCCGATGGTCGTATCGTGGATTTCGGCCTGACGCGAGAACGCGCTCGTCGCCTTGCCCATCACGAACGGCGCGCGGCTCATGCTTTCGACGCCGCCCGCGATCATCAGGCTCGTCTCGCCCGCCTTGATCGCGCGGGCCGCGACGCCGATCGCGTCCATGCCCGAGCCGCACAGACGGTTCACGGTGGTGCCCGGCGTGCCGACCGGCAGCCCCGCCAGCAGCGCCGACATGCGCGCGACGTTGCGATTGTCTTCGCCCGCCTGATTCGCGTTGCCGTAGATCACTTCCTCGACGGCTTCCCAGTCCACTTCCTTGTTGCGCTCGATGAGCGCGCGCAGCGGCACGGCGCCGAGGTCGTCGGCGCGCACGGAGGAGAGCGAACCGCCGTAACGGCCGATCGGCGTGCGGATCGCATCACATACGAAAGCTTCTTTCATCAGTTGCTCCAGTTCTCTTTTATCTCTCAGGTTCAGGCGGCTTCGGTCAGCGGTGCGTATTGCAGCGGCACCTGGGCCAGCTTCTGCAATTCGTCGAACGACAGACCTTCCACCATCTCGCGCACGACCAGGCCTTCCGGCGTCACGTCGAACACGGCGAGGTCGGTGTACACGCGGTTCACGCACTGCACGCCCGTCACCGGATACGAGCACTCCGCGACCAGCTTGCTTTCGCCCTGCTTCGTGAGCAGTTCCATCATCACGTAGACCTGCTTCGCGCCGATCGCGAGGTCCATCGCGCCGCCGACGGCAGGAATCGCGTCGGGCGCGCCGGTGTGCCAGTTCGCGAGATCGCCCGTCGCCGAGACCTGGAACGCGCCGAGCACGCAGAAGTCGAGATGGCCGCCGCGCATCATCGCGAACGAATCCGCGTGGTGGAAATACGCGCCGCCGGTCAACAGCGTCACATGCTGCTTGCCTGCATTGATGAGTTCGTCGTCTTCCTCGCCCTTGGCGGGCGCCGGGCCCATGCCGAGTAGGCCGTTTTCGCTGTGCAGGAAGATTTCGCGATCCGCCGCGAGGTGATTGGCGACGAGCGTCGGCACGCCGATGCCGAGGTTCACATAGGCGCCTTCGGGAATGTCCGCGGCCACGCGCCGGGCCATTTCGTCACGAGTGAGTTTCTTCATGGCTTTTCGTCCTTCCTTTAAGCAGCGAGTTCGGCTTGATGCACGGCTTGCGGCACTTCGACGACGCGCTGCACGAAGATGCCCGGCGTCACGATGTTTTCGGGGTCCAGCTCGCCGAGCGCCACGACCTTCGACACCTGCACGATCGCCGTTTTCGCGGCGCTCGCCATGATCGGGCCGAAGTTGCGCGCAGTCTTACGATAGACCAGATTGCCCCAGCGGTCGCCCTTGTATGCCTTCACGAGCGCGAAATCCGCGTGCAGCGGCGCTTCCAGCACGTAATGCTTGCCGTCGATCACGCGCGTTTCCTTGCCTTCCGCGAGCCGCGTGCCGTAGCCAGTCGGCGTGAAAAAGCCGCCGATGCCCGCGCCCGCCGCACGGATGCGCTCGGCCAGATTGCCCTGCGGCACGAGTTCCAGTTCAACTTCGCCCGCGCGATAGAGCGCGTCGAATACATATGAATCCGTCTGACGCGGAAACGAGCAGATGATCTTGCGCACGCGCTTCGCCTTGAGCAAGGCGGCGAGACCCGTATCGCCGTTGCCGGCGTTGTTGTTGACGATGGTGAGTTCGCGCGCGCCCTGCTCGATGAGCGCGTCGATCAGCTCGGACGGCATGCCCGCCGTGCCGAATCCGCCGATCATGATGGTCGCTCCGTCGTTGACGTCGGCGACGGCCGAGGCGAGCGATTCGAAAATCTTGTTGATCATTGCCGTTCTTCTCCAGTCTGAGCGCCGCTTTGGCTTCGCGCGCCCGTCCCGAACTCGGGGTTTACCTGCTCGTAATCAGACTTGCATCGAAATGTTCGATATGCGAACATGGATTCGTTTAGCGAACATCGGCATGGTATTCCTGCATTCGTTGTCGTGTCAACGAAGCATCTGCAAACCTCGGGTTTTCACGGAGCCGCCACCGGTTCATGCCTTCATCATCCGCCTTATGAAGAATCCAGCCACGCTCAATCAGGAAGCCGAGTCTCAGGACGCGCCGTCGCGTCCCGGCGATGCCTATGTCCAGTCGTTCGCGCGCGGACTCGCAGTGATCCGCTCGTTCGATGCGAACCGCCCCGCGCAGACGCTGACGGATGTCGCCGGCGCGACGGGTCTCACGCGCGCGGGCGCGCGCCGTATTCTTCTGACGCTGCAGGCGCTCGGTTATGTCGAAGCAGACGGCCGCCTCTTTCAACTGACGCCGAAGATCCTCGATCTGGGTTTCGCGTATCTGACGTCGATGCCCTTCTGGAATCTCGCCGAGCCGGTGATGGAAGACCTCGTCGAGCAGGTCCACGAAAGTTGCTCGGCGGCCGTGCTGAACGGCGCGGAAATCGTCTACGTGCTGCGTGTGCCGACCCACAAGATCATCACGCAGAATCTGTCGATTGGCAGCCGCCTGCCCGCGTTCTGCACGTCGATGGGCCGCGTGCTGCTCGCCGCGCTCGACGAAGCGCGCCTCGACGAAGCGCTCGATTCGAGTTCGCTCGTCGCGCGCACGCCGCGCACCATCGTCGACAAAGACGCGCTCAAGGACGCGATCGCCGCCGTGCGACGTCAGGGCTGGGCGATCGTCGATCAGGAACTGGAGGAAGGACTGATTTCGATGTCCGCGCCGATCCGCGACCGGCAAGGCCGCGTGATCGCGGCGCTGAACATCAGCGGCAACGCGCAGCGCAAGAACGCGAAGCAGATGGTGAAGGCGTTTCTGGAGCCGCTTCAGGACGCGGCGCAGCGCGTGTCCGACATGGTCGCGCGGCGCGGATGACGGCGCATCACGCCATGAACGACCTCGATCTGAATCTGATTCCGTACCTCGTCGCGATCGAGGAGACACGTAATGTCAGCCGCGCCGCCGAACGGCTCGGCGTGAGCCAGCCGCGCGTGTCGACCGCGCTTGCGCGCCTGCGCGAGTACTTCAACGATCCGCTGTTCGTGCGCACCTCGCGCGGCATGGAGCCGACGCCGCGCACCATCGCGCTCGTGCCCGCGGCGCGCGAGGCGTTGGCGCGCATCGAGCGCGGCCTGCTCGACCGGCAGCATTTCGATCCGTCGGTGAGCACGGAGACGTTCTCGATCGCGCTATCCGATGTCGGCGAAAT
The DNA here is from genome assembly GCF_001544915.2 of Caballeronia pedi. GTDB lineage: Bacteria > Pseudomonadota > Gammaproteobacteria > Burkholderiales > Burkholderiaceae > Caballeronia > Caballeronia pedi. The sequence continues at coordinate 164,651 of NZ_FCOE02000009.1, forward strand.
CGTGTTCCTGCCGAGGCTTCTGCAAGCGTTCGCGAGAGAGGCGCCGAATGTGAACCTGCGCTCGGTGTCGGCGTCGCATGGAGATGTCGAGCGTGGGCTCGAAGCCGGCGAAATCGATCTCGCCGTCGGCTATTTTCCGGACTTGCGCGGCAACAATTTTTTTCAGCAGCGGCTTTTCTCGCATCGCTTCATCTGCCTGATGCGGCGCAATCATCCGTTTGCGAACGAGCCGCTGACGCTGGAACGCTTCATGGAATGCGGCCACGCGGTTGTGCGCGCCGAGGGGCGCAGCCAGGAAATCCTGGAGAACTTTCTCGACAAGGAGCGCGTGCGGCGTCGCGCAGTGCTGGAGACGCCGCACTTCATGAGCCTGCCGTTCATCCTCTCGCGCACCGACCTGATCGCGACCGTGCCGCATGCGATCGGCTTCGCGTATGTCGCCGAGCACGCGTCGATCACGCTGGCCGAACCGCCGCTCGCGTTGCCGCGCTTCGATCTGAAGCAGCATTGGCATCGCAAGTTTCACAACGACGCGCGTACGGTGTGGCTGCGCGGCATCGTCGCGTCGCTCTTCAACGACGAGCTCGACGAGTGGCCCAAGTGAAGGTCAACGTCGATTGTCGATGCTCCACGCGCCCGGCCCCGCCGCCGCGATGAACAGATAGATGAACGAGAGCAGCACGGCCGGCTCGCCCTGATTCAGGAGTGGCAGGAAGACATGCCCGTTCGGCGCGTGTCCGATGAAATACGCAAACGCCAGTTCGCCCGACAGCACGAACGCGGCCGCGCGCGTGAAGAAACCGATCAGCACGAGCACGCCGCCGACCAGTTCGATGATTCCCGCCGCGCCGAGCAGCGAGAACAGCGGCAGGCCGTCGAACATCGCGATGTGGGGAACGTGAAAGAGCTTCGCGCTCGCGTGCGTGAGCAGCAGATATGACGCGACGATGCGCAACAGCGCGTGGGCGTAGCCGGCGAGCGAAGCGAAGCGGTCTTGATCGGACATGGCAAGACTCCCGTATAGATGAATTGCGGCCAGTCTATGCAGACATCGCCCGTCGATAAATCCGGATAACATTGGCGTTTTGTTTCCAGCCAGGAAATGATCGATGGACGCACTGACCAGCTTGCGCGTATTTCGCGAAGTCGTCGAGGCAGGCAGCTTCGTGAAAGCCGCCGAGCGGCTCGACATCTCCACCGCGATGACAAGCAAGCATGTCGCCAATCTGGAACGCCAGCTGGGTGTGCGCCTGCTCAATCGCACGACGCGGCACCTCAGCCTCACGGAAGCCGGCAGCGTCTATTACGAGCAATGCAGCGAGGCACTCGACATCCTGCAGGCCGCGGAAGCCGCCGTCGGCGTGCAGACCGCGCAGCCGCAAGGCGTGCTCAAGGTGACCGCGCCGGGCTGGTTCGCCAATCGCACGTTCGCGGATCTGCTCGTCGCGTATCAGGCACGCTATCCCGGCGTGCTCGTCGATCTGCGGCTGGAGAACCGCTTCGTCGATCTCGTCGAGGAAGGCTACGACATGGCGATCCGCGCGACCTCCGAGCCCTCGCCCTCGCTGATCGTGCGGCCCCTGTGCAAGATGCCGTTCGTGCTCGCGGGCTCGCGAGCGTATCTGGAGCAGCACGGCAAGCTGCGCCATCCCGACGATGTCGCGCGGCATCGCTTCGTGTTGCCGACCTACACGAACATCGACTCGGTGACGCTGACTGGCCCGGACGGCGCGTTCATCGTGAAAAATCAGGCCGTGCTCAAGACCAACGATACGTCGATGGCGCTGCAGCTCGTGCGCGCCGGACTCGGGCTCGCGTACTTTCCCGCGTGGATCGTCGAGCCCGAACTGGCGTCGGGCGCGCTCGTGCGTGTGCTGCCGAACTACACGGCATTCGCGCCGTCCGTGTACGCCGTGTACACGAGCCGAAAATACATGACGACGAAGGTGCGGACCTTCATCGACTTCCTGTCCGAGTCGCTGGCAGACCGGCCGATGTGATTAGGATTACTCTTATTCTAGAGTCGTGTTCTGCGTGTGATGATCGCGTCCGTTTCCGGATCGGGCGCTCGATACGCGACAAAAAATTTCATCTTGCGCCCCGCCGGGATCTTCCCCGATACCCGCACGCGAGGCTCGCGCGATATGGATTTTCCCTGGCTTCCCCTGGCATTCAATCTGACTTTGCTGGGGCTGGCGCTGTTCATTTGCCGCGCGTTGAACGCGAGTCAAGGCGCCTTGACGTGGAACGGCGCGCTGCTGTTTCTGGCCCTGTGTCTCTCGGCGATGCTGCTCGACTTCACCTTGACGATGATCTTCGCGTCCGCGGGCTTCAATGCGCGCACGCCGTACGACAGCTTTGGATCGCGGACTGCGTGGAGCGAGCGCATCCTGACGTATCTGATTCCATGCGCGATATCGCTGCTGCTGGCGCTGCGGTTCCGCAGACGTCAGCGCTTCGCGCGCGCGCTCGCGGGTCGTGGGAACAAGACGGATCGCGAAGGTTCAGTGCAGATTCAGACGTCGCCTTACTCGCACTCGGAGCTGACGCTTTGACGCATCGCGAGTGAATTTGCCGTGGGCAACGGCAAAATTGTTCGAAGCAGTTCTACTATTCGTTTCGGTCTGGTATACTTTTGCTCTTTCGGGGCGTAGCGCAGCCTGGTAGCGTACCTGCATGGGGTGCAGGTGGTCGGAGGTTCAAATCCTCTCGCCCCGACCAGAATTGAAAGGCTCTCCGGCTTTTGGCCGGAGAGCCTTTTTCTTTTGTCGCTCGGCCGGAGCATCCAGCGCGATTCTTTGTTGAAGCCCTTTATTCAGACGTTAGAACACGAAAAAACACTTGTGCGTCAGTCAGTTAAGCTCTAATCTTAACGTGACATATAAGGAACGGCGTCCAATGCCTTCGTCTGTCTCAGCGCCCACGCAAGCGCGGCGCATCCGAACCGACCGAACTTCCTCCGCTTTGCGCAAGGAAGTCTCGAGATGGTTCGTTCCGGCGAGCCGCGCGCGCGTCACCCGCTTCGGTCGCATCTACCCGGGCGGAAGCCGCTATGTATGCGTGAGCGCGCCCAAATCCGGCGGCTTCTTCGCGCTGTACTTTTTCCATCACGGCGCCGGCGACTGGCGCATCTATCCACCTTGGGGCGTCGGGCCGAGCATCGTCTACTGGTCGGTCAAGGCGAAGCTGCCGGCATCGCAGGCAGCGGGTCCGAAGAAGCGCTTCCGCGTCGGGATCAAGTCTTAGCCGCGAGCAGCGTCTGACCGGTCATCGATTCATCGACGGCACGCTTGTACACCGTCGCCACATCGGCGGCCGCGATGCCTTGCGATGCATCCTTGCCCATCGAAGCCAGCGTCTCCGCGACCCAGCCCGGACTCACCACGTTCACGCGCAGCTTGCCCTGCAACTCGAGCGCGGCCGCGCGCACGAAACCTTCCACGCCCGCATTGACGATACTCACGGCCGCGCTGCCGACCATCGGTTGCTGCGCGAGCGTGCCGCTCGTCAGCGTGACAGACCCGCCTTCGTTCACGTGACCGATCGCGCAGCGCACGAGATTCACCTGTCCCATTAGCTTGTTCGTGATGCTGAACGCGTAGTCGTCGTCGCCGAGCGCGTCGAGCGGCGCGAACTTCGCCGCGCCGCCGACACTCACGACCGCGCCGACCTTCCCGACCTTGTCGTACATCGCGACGATGCTCGCCTTGTCCGACAGATCGACGGCGACGTCCGAGCCTTTGCGGCTCGCGGTGATGACATCATGCTCGGGATCGAGGATCCGTTTGATCTCCGTGCCCAACATGCCGGTTGCGCCAATGAGCAGCACTCGCATAAGCCCTCCTGAATCGACGTGAAAAGGCCGCGGCGAACGCGCCCGGCGCGGCAACGAGGAAATATGCTACTGCCGTCTCGGAACGCGTGCAGCGCGTCGCCTGGACGAAAAAAATGCCGCGACGAATCGCGGCATGACTTGTATGGGTCGACGAGACGCTCATCCACCGAGGAGGTCGATCACCTGAAGAATATCCTTGCGTAGCTGATCGACATCGACGCCCGGCTGCGCGTGTCCTGACGCTTGCGCTTCGGCATCGATCTCGGCTTCATCGCTGATGGCGCGCCCCTGTGAATCGAGCCGGTTGCGCGCGCCGTTGATGGTGAAGCCCTGCTCGTACAGCAACTCGCGGATCCGCCGGATCAGCAGGACTTCGTGATGCTGATAATAGCGGCGATTGCCGCGCCGCTTGACCGGCCTCAGTTGCGTGAACTCCTGTTCCCAATAGCGCAGCACGTGCGGCTTGACGCCGCACAACTCACTGACTTCCCCAATCGTGAAGTAACGCTTGGCGGGGATCGGAGGCAAGACGACTTTTTCCATCGTCGATCAACCATCTTATAAGTGATGTCGATTGAAGCGCGGTGGCAAGCGATGCGGCACACCGGTCTTTAGCGTGCCGCCGGGACTTCAGCGAGCGAGATCGGACTCCGCTCCCGTTTCGACCAGCGCCTTCAGCTTCTGACTTGCATGAAACGTGACGACCCGCCGCGCGGCGATAGGAATGGCCTCGCCCGTCTTCGGATTGCGGCCCGGACGTTGCGGCTTGTCGCGCAACTGGAAATTGCCGAAGCCGGACAGCTTGACGCTCTCCCCGCTCTCCAGCGCATCGCGGATGACTTCGAAGAAAGCTTCGACCATGTCCTTGGCTTCGCGCTTGTTCAGACCGACGTGGTCGAACAGCATCTCCGCGAGTTCGGCTTTGGTGAGCGTCGGCGTATCGCCGTTTGCGCTCGAGGTCTGGGTATCTCGGGTCATGGCGCTACGCTGCGCCGAAAGAAGGGCTTCGAAATCACTCGAGTTCATTTGGTTCATATCGGTAAAACGGCGCTTGCCATGTTGAGACCTGGCGGCTGAAACGGACGGGCCATCAGGCTATCCGCGCAACCGCGCGCCGTGTACTCGAGCCAGGCGATCCACCAGTGTTTTGATGGCCGTATCGACCGTTTCGTCCTGAAGCGTGCCGCCAGTATCTTGCAACGTTACACGGAAGGCAAGACTTTTCTCATGTGCTCCCAAGCCGCCGGAAGTATTTGATTTTGGACGAAATTCATCGAAAAGCGCAACCCTCGTGACGTGCCTGCAAGCGGTCTCCGAGCGGGCATTTTCGAGCTCGTCGAGAAGCGCCTGAACCGGCACGTGTTGATCCACGACAATCGCGATATCGCGCCGCACGGGCGGAAATTTCGACACTTCGGACGGCACCGGCAGCGCGCGATCCATCAGCGCGTCGGCCTCGATTTCGAACAGGATCGGCGCGTTCGGCAGATCGTACTTTTGCAGCCAGCGCGGATGCAGTTCGCCGATCCAGCCGACCGCGCGCCCCGCGACTTCGATGCGCGCGCTGCGTCCCGGATGCAGCGCCGGATGTTCGGCCTTCACGAAGCGCGGCGCGACGGGCGCGAAGAGCGCTTCGACATCGCCCTTCACGTCGAAGAAGTCGACGTTGCGCGAGGCCGCGCCCCACTGCTCCTCGATCACCGGACCATAGGCGAGGCCGCCGATCATCTTCGGTTGCGCGAAGCCTTCGACCGCCAGCTCGCCCGCCTTCACGGCTGCATCGCGATGGAACACGCGACCCGCCTCGAACACGCGAATGCGGTCCGCGCGACGGTTCAGGTTGTAGCGCAGCACTTCGATCAGGCTGCCGAAGGTCGTCGTGCGCATCACCGAGAGCTGGCTCGCGATAGGGTTCAGAAGCCTGATCGGGTTATCGTTGCCGGCGAAGTCGCTCTCCCACTCGGCGTCGACGAAACTGAAGTTCACCGTCTCCGAGTAATCGCGCGCGGCCACTTCATGGCGCAGCGTGTGGATCGAGCGCTTCGTTTCGTCCGTGATGCGCATCTCGCTGCGCGCGACCGGCGGATGCGCCGGAATCTTCTCGAAACCGTAGATGCGCGCGACTTCCTCGATCAGGTCTTCCTCGATCTCGATATCGAAGCGATACGGCGGCGGCGTGACCTTGAAGGTGTCGCCGTCGCGCTCGAACGCGAGGTTCAGGCGCGTGAAAATCTGCGCGATCTCTTCCGCGCCGATCTCGATGCCGATGATGCGATGCGCGCGCGACACGCGCATCGACACCGGATTGCGCTCCGGCACGTTGACGATCTGATCGTCGACGGGACCGGCCTCGCCGCCGCAGATATCGAGGATCAGGCGCGAGATGCGCTCGATATGCTCGACGGTCGTCGAGTAATCGACGCCACGCTCGAAGCGATGCGCCGCATCGGTCGAGAAGTTGTACTTGCGCGCGCGGCCGCGAATCGAGTCGGGCCACCAGAACGCGGCCTCGAGATAGATGTTGGTCGTGTCGAGCGTCACGGCGGTGCTGTCGCCGCCCATGATGCCGGCAAGGCTTTCGAGATGGTGATCGTCCGCGATCACGCCGACGGTTTCATCGACCTCGATGGTGTTGCCGTTCAGCAGCTTGAGCGACTCGCCCTTCTTGCCCCAGCGCACTTCCATCGCGCCGTGGATCTTGTCGAGATCGAACACGTGCGACGGGCGGCCGAGTTCGAGCATCACGTAATTCGAGATGTCGACGAGCGCGGAAATGCTGCGCTGGCCCGCGCGTTCGAGACGCTCGATCATCCATTGCGGCGACTTCGCGTGCGCGTTCACGCCGCGGATCACGCGGCCGGAAAAGCGGCCGCACAAGTCGGGCGCCATGATCTTCACGGGCAGCTTTTCGTCGAGCTTCGTTTCGACCGCGGGGATATCGAGCGCCTTGAGCGGCGCGCCGGTGATCGCAGCGGTCTCGCGCGCGACGCCGAACACCGACAGGCAATCCGCCTTGTTCGGCGTGAGCTTGATCTCGAATACGGTGTCGTCGAGATTGAGCGTCTCGCGGATGTCCTGACCGACCTTCGCATCGGCGGACAGAATCAGCAGACCGCTGTGATCTTCCGACAGCTTCAGTTCGCGCGCCGAGCACAGCATGCCCTCGCTATCGACGCCGCGCAGCTTCGTGGGCTTGATCGCGAACGGCTCGCCGCCTGCTTCGGCCGGCGGCAAGACCGCGCCGATCAGCGCGACCGGCACCTTGATGCCCGGCGACACATTCGGCGCGCCGCACACGATGTTCAGTTGCGTGCCCGTGCCGGCATCGACCTGACAGACATTGAGCTTGTCGGCGTTCGGATGCTTCGCCACTTCGAGCACCTGCCCGACGACGATCTTCGTGGTCGGCGGCGCGACCGGACGCAGGTCTTCGACTTCGAGACCGGCCATCGTCAGCGCGTGCGCGAGTTCGTCCGTGGAGAGCTTGGGATCGACGAAACTGCGGAGCCAGGATTCTGGGAATTGCATGTGTGTCTACGTTCGAAATGTTTGGAGTCTCTCGATCGCCGCTTCTTGAGCAGCGATCGCCGCGGGCGTCAAGCGAACTGGCGCAGGAAACGCAGATCGTTCTCGAAGAACAGACGCAGGTCCTGCACGCCGTAGCGCAGCATCGTCAGGCGCTCGAGGCCGCTGCCGAACGCGAAGCCGATGTAGCGCTCCGGGTCGAGGCCCATGTTGCGGATGACGGTCGGATGCACCTGACCCGAGCCGGAGATTTCCAGCCATTTACCCGCGTTCTTGCCATGCTCGAACATCATGTCGATCTCGGCGGACGGCTCCGTGAACGGGAAATACGACGGACGGAAGCGCACGAGAATGTCGTCGCGCTCGAAAAATTTCTTGAGGAAATCGGTGTACACGCCCTTCAGGTCCGCGAAGCTGATGTTCTCTTCGATCCACAGGCCTTCGACCTGGTTGAACATCGGCGAGTGCGTGGCGTCGCTGTCGACGCGGTACGTGCGGCCCGGCACGATCACCTTGATCGGCGGCTTGTTCATGCGCGCGTAGCGCACCTGCATCGGGCTCGTGTGCGTGCGAAGCAGGAGCGGCCGGCCATCGGCATCCTTGCCGTCGACGTAGAACGTGTCCTGCATCGAGCGCGCCGGGTGGTTCTCCGGGCTGTTCAGCGCGGTGAAGTTGTACCAGTCGGTTTCGATCTCGGGGCCGTCGGCCACGTCGAAGCCGATGGTGCGAAACACCTGTTCGACGCGCTCCCATGTGCGCATCACCGGATGCAGCGTGCCCGCGTCCGCGCCGCGTCCCGGCAGCGTGACGTCGATGGCTTCGGCCGCGAGACGCTGGTTCAGCAGCGCGTCGGCGAGCGCCTGGCGGCGCGTGTTCAGCGCGGCTTCGACCTGCTGCTTCGCCTGATTGATGCGCGCGCCTGCGGTCTTCTTCGCTTCCGGATCGAGCTTGCCCAGCCCCTTCAGCAATTCGGTCAGCGCGCCGGACTTGCCGAGAAACCGGGCCTTCTCGTTTTCGAGCGTGGTGGTATCGGTGGCGTGTTCAAAGGCGCTTTTCGCGTCGGCGACAATCTGGTCCAGATCCATTGATCCCATCTTTTAACGTCGAAATTCAAACTTAGGTTCGGTTTTGCTCATCCACGCTAGACGATACGCATGTGATGTGCAAAACCGTCCGACCAACAAAAACGGGGCTCGGTGAGAGCCCCGTTTTCTGCCTTTGCGCCGCCGTCAACAACCCGGCGACGAAGAGGCGAACCACGCAGTACTAATTTCGCAATTAGGCTGCAACGGCGGCTTTCACCTGCTTCACGATCGCAGCAAAAGCAGCCTTGTCGAACACAGCCATGTCAGCCAAAACCTTGCGGTCGAGTTCGATCGAAGCCTTCTTCAGGCCGTTGATGAACACGCTGTAGGTCATGTCGTGCTGACGCACCGCCGCGTTGATACGCGTGATCCACAGTGCGCGGAACACACGCTTCTTGTTGCGGCGATCGCGGTAGGCGTACTGCCCTGCGCGCATGACCGCCTGCTTGGCGATGCGATAGACGTTATTGCGACGGCCGCGGTAACCCTTGGCCAGACGGATGATCTTCTTGTGACGGGCCCGTGCGGTAACCCCACGTTTTACTCGAGGCATGTTGCTCTCCTATGAGTGTAAGTTGAGGTTACGCGAACGGCAGCATTGCGCGCACGGAGTTCATATCAGACTCATGAACTCCGGTGATGCCACGCAGATGGCGTTTGTTCTTGGTGGTTTTCTTGGTAAGAATGTGGCGCTTGAACGCTTGACCGCGCTTGACGGTACCGCCCGGACGCACCACGAAGCGCTTTGCAGCACTCTTCTTGGTCTTCATCTTCGGCATGAAACAACTCCAGTTTATTAGATGGTCATGGGTGTGCGGCTGATCCGCCGATGCTGCCAACGAACCCCTTCCCGCCCTTCGAAACCCACGCTCCACTTATGCGCGAACGGTTCGGTGAAGAACCGCCGCCTTTCATGAGCGCCGCCGCCGAAGCGGCCACGCCCTGAAACTTCCGACAATGCCGCGCCAGCCGCCTTGCGACGGCGCGCGATCCACTGTCTTGCTACCTGTGCTTACTTACCCTTTTTCTTCGGGGCAAGCACCATGATCATCTGACGCCCTTCCATCTTCGGCATCTGCTCGACCTGGCCGAATTCATCCAGATCCGTCTTCAGACGTTCGAGCATACGCATGCCAATTTCCTGGTGCGCCATTTCACGGCCGCGGAAACGCAACGTGATTTTCGTCTTGTCGCCGTCTTCGAGGAAGCGCGTGAGGTTGCGCAGCTTGACGTTGTAGTCACCGTCATCCGTGCCGGGGCGGAATTTGACTTCCTTCACCTGCACGATCTTCTGCTTCAACTTCGCTTCGTGCTGCTTCTTCGCTTCCGAATACTTGAACTTGCCGTAATCCATCAAACGGCAGACAGGCGGCGACGCCTGCGGCGCGATTTCGACGAGATCCACGTCGAGCTGTTCCGATTGACGGAACGCTTCGGCCAGCTTCACGATTCCGAGCGGCTCGTTGTCCACTCCGACCAAGCGCACTTCCGGCGCGGTAATTTCACCGTTGATGCGATGTGACGACTTATCAGTAGCGATGTTACGTTTCCTCTAAAAATGAAAAAACAAGCCGCGCTGCGAGTGACTTACTTGAACGCCCGCACTTCCTGCTGCAGACGTTCGAGGAATGCGTCGACCGGCATCACGCCCAGATCGACACCGCCACGAGCACGCACGGCCACGGTTTGCGCATCACGCTCCTTGTCCCCGACGACCAGCAAATACGGAACCTTTTGCAGCGTGTGCTCGCGTATTTTATAGCTAATCTTCTCGTTGCGCAAATCGGACTCCACTCTAAGCCCTTGTTTTTGCAACGATTGGGTCAGATTTCCGGCATATTCAGCCTGACTTTCAGCAATATTCAGCACAACAGCCTGGGTCGGCGCGAGCCACGGCGGCATTGCACCGGCATGGTGCTCGATCAGAATGCCGAGAAAACGCTCCATCGACCCGACGATTGCGCGGTGAAGCATCACCGGACGGCGGCGGCTGTTGTCTTCCCCGACATACTCCGCGCCGAGCCGCTCCGGCAGCACCATATCGAGCTGCAGCGTGCCGCATTGCCACGAACGGCCGAGCGCATCCTTGATGTGGTACTCAATCTTCGGACCGTAGAACGCGCCTTCGCCGGCGAGCTCCTCCCACTGCAGACCGCACGCGGTCAGCGCCTCGCGCAAGCCCTCTTCCGCGCGATCCCAGGTTTCATCGGTGCCGGCGCGCTGTTCCGGGCGCAGCGACAGCTTGATGTCGATGTGATCGAAGCCGAAATCCTTGTACACGCTCATCGCGAGGGTGTTGAAGGCGATCGATTCCGCGATGAACTGGTCCTCGGTACAGAAGATGTGCGCATCGTCCTGAACGAAGCCGCGCACGCGCATCAGGCCGTGCAGCGCGCCCGACGGCTCGTTGCGATGGCACGAACCGAATTCCGCGTAACGCAGCGGCAGATCGCGGTACGAACGCAGGCCGTGGTTGAACACCTGAACGTGACCGGGGCAGTTCATCGGCTTGATGGCGTAGTCGCGCTTTTCGGACTCGGTCGTGAACATGTTTTCACGATAGTTCTGCCAGTGGCCCGACGCTTCCCAGAGCGAGCGGTCCATCACCATCGGAGTCTTGATCTCGAGATAGCCGGCGTCGTTCACGCGACGGCGCATGTACTGCTCGACCTGCTGCCACAGCGACCAGCCCTTCGGATGCCAGAACACCATGCCCGGCGCTTCGTCCTGCAGATGGAACAGGTCGAGCTGCTTGCCGAGCTTGCGATGATCGCGCTTTTCGGCTTCTTCGAGCATGTGCAGGTACGCGTCCTGGTCTTCCTTCTTGGTCCAGGCGGTGCCGTAAATGCGCTGCAATTGCTCGTTCTTCGAATCGCCGCGCCAGTACGCGCCCGCGACCTTCATCAGCTTGAAGACCTTCAGCTTGCCGGTGGACGGCACATGCGGGCCGCGGCACAGATCGATGAAATTGCCGTGGCCATAAAGCCTGATCTCATCGCTTTCCGGGATCGATTCGATGATCTGCGCCTTGTACTGCTCGCCGATGCTCTTGAAGTACTCGACCGCCTCGTTGCGCGACACGACGCGGCGCGACACCGGCTCGTCTTTCTTCGCGAGTTCCTGCATGCGCTTTTCGATCTTCTCGAGATCTTCGGGCGTAAAGGGGCGGCTGTACGAGAAGTCGTAATAGAACCCGTTGTCGATGACCGGCCCGATGGTCACCTGCGCTTCGGGAAACAGATCCTTCACCGCATACGCCAGCAAGTGCGCGGTCGAGTGACGCACGACATCGACGCCTTCCGGGTCTTTGTCCGTGACGATGGCAAGCGACGAATCCTTGTCGATCAGAAACGAGGTGTCGACGAGTTCGCCATTGAGCTTGCCGGCGAGCGCCGCCTTGGCGAGGCCCGCGCCGATCGATGCCGCGACTTCCGCGACGGTCACCGGGTGGTCGTATTGTCGGACCGACCCATCAGGCAAACGTACCGAAACCATATCGTTCTCCAAGACGCTCCGCGCATGCCGAGCGATTCGATTAAGCATTGCCGCGCGACTTCATTTCAGAAATCGCAAGGCAAAAAAAATGCGGCCCCGCTATCGAGGGGCCGCATTCACTTTTCACACATACCGCGAAACAATTTGGCAGAAGGCGAAATAGGTCCTCGACTAGCGTCGCTCCGAATGTGTTTCGGTCAACGTTCGACGTGCCATTTCTTTTCGCCTTTTGCGCTGAGCGCTTCTTGCGGTTCGAAACTCCGGTGAACCGCAGTTTCTGTTTCGTTGGTAGGCTCGATTGGACTCGAACCAACGACCCCCACCATGTCAAGGTGGTGCTCTAACCAGCTGAGCTACGAGCCTGAAAGAAGTGAGATTATATGGAGCGTTTCGGATCTTGGCAAGTGCTTATCTTCAGAAAAATCGAAAATATTCGCCGATCCGTTCAACATCCCGCCGATCACGCACGCCGCGACGCGCGAATCACACCTTGTATCTCACCGAGCAGCGTGCACGCACGCTGAATCTGCGCTGCGTTCGATACTTCCACGGTGAACTGCATATACGCGATATTCCTGCGGCTCTGGCTTTTCACGCCGATCACGTTGATTTTCTCGCGCGCGAACACTTCGGAGATATCGCGCAGCAAGCCCTGCCGGTCCGCTGACTCGACCGACAGATCCACCGGATACACCGATGATCCGCGCCCGTTCATCACTTCGGCGGACCATGTCGTGTGCAGCACGCGCTCGGGCGAGCGCTGGGCCATGCGCTCGAAGGTCGCGCAATCGGTGCGGTGAATCGACATGCCCTTGCCACGCGTGACGAAGCCCGCGATCGGATCGGGCGGCGCCGGACGGCAGCAGCGCGCAAGCTGCGTAAGCAACGCATCGACGCCGACGACCAGCACGCCCGTCGACGCGCCATGCGCGACGCTCTGCCCGCTGCTGCGCTTTTCGAACTGCTCGGGCGCTTCGGGCTCGGGCTCGGGCGGCGGCGCATCGGAGAGCGCCTGTTCGATGTGGCGCAGACTGAACTCTTCCTTCGCGACGACCGCGTAGAGATCCTCGGGCGTCTTGAAGCCGAGCTTCGCCGCCAGTTGTTCGAGGCTGACCGAGGTCTTCCCTTCGCGCTGCAAGGTCTTTTCGACGATCGTCCGGCCCGCCGCGATGTTCTCCGCCGCGTCCGCCGCGAGGAACCACGAACGCACCTTCTGCCGCGCGCGCCCGCTTTGCAGATAGCCGAGTTGCGGATTGAGCCAGTCGCGCGACGGCCCGCCCTCCTTCACCGCGACGATCTCGACCGTCTGGCCGTTCTGCAGCGGTGTATTGAGTGGCACCATTGCGCCGTCGACGCGCGCGCCGCGGCAACGATGTCCCAGCTCACTGTGCAGGTGATACGCAAAATCGACGGCAGTCGCGCCCTGCGGCAACGCGATGACGCGCGCCTGCGGCGTCAGCACGTAGATATGGTCGTCGTCGAGCGTGGCGTCGCGCAGATGTTGCCAGCCCGGCGGCTCGCCTTCGACATCGTCCTTCCACGCGAGCAACTGGCGCAGCCACGCGATCTTCTCGTCGTATTTCTCGTTCGCCGTCACCTGGCCCGCATAGCCGCGCGTGCCGGCCTCCTTGTAGCGCCAGTGCGCAGCCACGCCGTATTCGGCGAACTGATGCATCTCCTGCGTGCGGATCTGCACTTCGAACGCGCGCCCGTCGTCGCCGATCACGACCGTGTGCAACGACATATATCCGTTCGGCTTGGGTCGCGAGATGTAGTCGTCGAACTCGCGCGGGACCGGCTGCCACAGGTTGTGCACGATGCCGAGCACGGTATAGCAGTCCTTGATATCGCCGACAATCACGCGGAACGCGCGCACGTCGTTCAGCTCGGCGAAGTCGAGATGCTTGCCGCGCATCTTCTTCCAGATGCTGTAGATGTGCTTCGGCCGCCCGCTCACGTCGGCCTTGATGTGCGCGGTGTCGAGTTCCTTCTGCAGACGCGCGATCGCCTCGGTCACATAAGTTTCGCGCTCGACGCGCTTTTCATCGAGCAGCTTGGCGATGCGCTTGTAGGTGACCGGATCCTGGAAGCGGAACGAGAGATCCTCGAGTTCCCACTTCAGTTGCCAGATGCCGAGCCGGTTGGCGAGCGGCGCGTAGATTTCTAGCGTCTCGCGCGGCACGTCCGGCGACGGCTCGGTCTTGTGCGCGGCGTGATAACGCAGCGTCTGCACGCGCGACGCAAGCCTGATGAGCACGACGCGGATGTCCTGCGCGAACGCGAGCAACATCTTGCGCAGCGCCTCGACTTGCGCGCGGCGCGCGGCCTGCGCATCGCGCGTGTTCTCGGGCAGTTCCGCGAGCGTCGCGCGCGAGCTCACGGAGCCCAGCCGCAGGAGCTTGCGCACATCGCCGACGAGCCGCTGCACTTCCGGACCGAAACGCTCGGCGATGACCTTGTCCGGATCGTCGAGATGCGGCGCGAGCACGAACAGCGCCGCGGCGGCGACGGCATGCGAATCGACGTTGAGCGTCTGCATGATGCGCGCGGTGCCGACCGCGTGATCGGCGAGCGACTCGCCCGTCGAGACGCGCGCGTCCCCGGCGCGCTCGCGCACGAACGCGAGCGCGTCGTCGATGGACGGCTCGGGCAGCATTTCGGCGCGGACGGCGGTCTCGGTCATGCGGGCAATGCGACGACTTCAGGCGAAGCAGTCGATCAGCTGCGTTGAGCTGCGATCACGACGATTTCGACGAGGCACGCGGGATTGGCCAGCTTCGACTCGACCGTGGCGCGCGGCGGCGTGTTGCCAGCAGCGACCCACGAATCCCACACCGCGTTCATGCCGGGGAAGTGAATCATGTCCGAGATGTAGATCTGCACCGACAGCAGATGCGACTTGTCGCTGTTCGCCTCTTCGAGCAAGCGGTCGATGTGGCCGAGCACTTCACGCGTCTGACCGGTGATGTCCTGCTCCGTGTCTTCCGCGATCTGGCCGGCGAGATACACCGTGCCGTTGTGGATCGCGATCTCGGAAAGGCGCGGGCCGACGTGATGACGAATGACTGCCATTGTGTGTTCCTGATCAATGAATGATGAAAAAACGGGCACCAGCGACGCACGCCCAGCCCAATATTATGCCCCGCTGCCGCCATGTTCGAGAAAGAACCCCCTGGCGACGGCGATTTGATCCTCGACAAGAAAGGCCGGCGCATGCCCCGCGCCCGGAATCTCGGCGCTCGTCACGGCCTGGCCTTTTTCGACCATCTGCGCGACCGTCTCACGCGACAGCAAATCCGAAGTCTCGCCGCGCACGACGAGCACCGGCGTCCTGATCGACGCGAGCGAGTGCCACAGGAACGCTTCGCCGGCGGCGTTCTGTTCGTCGGTCGCCGACGTGAAAGGCGTCGCGATGCCCGGGTCGTAGCGAAAGCCCCACGCGCCATCGCGTTCGTGCAGCAGCGGCGTGTTGATGCTGGCCCACTCCGCGTCCGTCAGCGGCCCGAACGACGACGCGAGCGCCGCCGCGTGACGCACGCCCTCATCGAGCGAAGCGAAGCGCGCCGGCTTGCCGAGATAATCGCCGATGCGCTGAAGCGCGATCGGCTCGATATGCGGCCCGACGTCGTTGAGCAGCATCCTCCTGATCGGCGTGTTCGGCAGCCCGCCGAGCGCCATGCCGATGAGCCCGCCCATCGACGTGCCGAACCAGTCCACCGTCTCCACGTTCAGGCGCGCGACCAGCGTGACCATATCGGCGACATATTGCGCCACGCCGTAGTAGCGCGGATCGGCCAGCCAGTCGGACAGGCCACGCCCGACCACATCCGGACACACCACGCGATAGTCGTGCGAGAACGCCTGCGCGAGCTTGTCGAAGTCGCGGCCCGAGCGCGTCAAACCATGCACGCAGAGCAGCACGCGCGGATTCGCCGGATCGCCCCATTCCGTATAGGCCATGCGATGCAGACCCGCCGGGCTCGCACATTGCACGAAGCGCTGGCGCGGCTCGCTCAGATCGGAATGCACTGCTTCGACGACGATGGATGCGGTCATGGAGAGATCCTCATGGGAAGTGTCCAAACGATTGTAAAGCCCATCAGCCCTGATCGAGCGGAGCCTGGCCGAATGGACGACCCCACTCGCGCGCAACGCAGATGCGGCCACGCGTGCAAAAACAAAGCGGGCGAAGCTTCAACAGCTTCGCCCGCCCCGGTCCGCGCTCACGCCGCACGAGCGGCGTTCAGGTCACATCGCGCTCACTTCACGCTCGTAACATCGAGCGGCGCGCCCGTCTTCTTCTGAATTTCCTCGACGCTCACGCCGTCGGCCAGTTCGACGAGCTTCAGGCCGTTGTCGGTGACGTCGATCACGCCGAGGTCGGTGATGATGCGATCCACGACGCCCACGCCCGTCAGCGGCAGCGTGCATTCGTCGAGAATCTTGTGCTGGTCGCCCTTCGCGACGTGTTCCATCAGCACGACGACCTTCTTGACGCCAGCGACGAGGTCCATCGCGCCGCCCATGCCCTTGATCATCTTGCCGGGAATCATCCAGTTCGCGAGATCGCCCTTCTTGCTGATCTGCATCGCGCCGAGGATCGCCAGGTTGATGTGGCCGCCGCGGATCATCGCGAACGAATCCGCCGACGAAAAGATCGACGAGCCCGGCAACGTGGTCACGGTCTGCTTGCCGGCGTTGATGAGGTCGGCGTCGACTTCGTCTTCATACGGCGACGGGCCGATGCCCAGCAGGCCGTTTTCCGATTGCAGCCACACTTCCATGCCGTCCGGCACGTGATTGGCGACGAGCGTCGGCAAGCCGATGCCGAGGTTCACGTAGAAGCCGTCCTGCAGTTCCTTCGCCGCGCGCGCGGCCATCTGGTCACGAGTCCAAGCCATGATTACGCTCCTTTCGCGCGGACGATACGTTGTTCGATGCGCTTTTCCGGATGCGCATTCAGGACGAGGCGCTGCACGAAGATGCCGGGCGTATGAATCATGTCCGGATCGAGTTCGCCCGTCTCGACGATCTCTTCCACTTCGGCGACGGTGATCTTGCCGGCCATCGCGCACATCGGGTTGAAGTTGCGCGCCGTGCGGCGGTAGATCAGATTGCCGGACTTGTCGGCTTTCCATGCCTTCACGATACCGACGTCCGCCGTCAGCGAATGTTCGAGCACGTAGTGGTTCTCGCCGAACTGGCGCGTTTCCTTGCCGTCGGCGATCACGGTGCCGAAGCCGGTGTTCGTGAAGAACGCCGGAATGCCCGAGCCGCCCGCGCGCAGTTTCTCGGCGAGCGTGCCTTGCGGCGTGAATTCGAGTTCGAGTTCGCCGGCGAGATATTGCCGCTCGAACTCCTTGTTTTCGCCGACGTACGACGAAATCATCTTCTTGATCTGGCGCGTTTCGAGCAGCAGACCGAGGCCGAAGCCATCGACGCCCGCGTTATTGCTGATGCAGGTGATGTCCTTCACGCCGGTGTCGCGCAGCGCGGCGATGAGCGCTTCGGGAATGCCGCACAGCCCGAAACCGCCGACGGCGAACGTCTGCCCGTCCTTGACGATGTCCTCGAGCGCGGCTTTCGCGCTGGGATAGACCTTGTTCATCTGAGTGTCCCTTCCATGTTGAAACCAACTGAAAATCGGCTTTTTGATGCCGCTGATTCGCTGTTACGCGCGCTTCACGCGGCCTTTTGGCGTGACAAGAGAGTACTTTGCCCACTCGATCCGGCACAATACGCAAAAATACATAAGTCATTGCCCGCGCATGTTTGGTTCCCGGCGTCTTTTGGCCGCGAAACGCCAGGCGAGCGCGCGCCCGATCTCTCATGCAAGCACTGGATTATCAAACCGCGTTCCATCTCGCGCCCGTCGGGCTCGTGCTTTCGCGCGAGCGCACCATCGAGGACTGCAACGAACAGCTATGCGCGATCTTCGGGAACGCGCGC
The DNA here is from genome assembly GCF_001544915.2 of Caballeronia pedi. Taxonomy (GTDB): domain Bacteria; phylum Pseudomonadota; class Gammaproteobacteria; order Burkholderiales; family Burkholderiaceae; genus Caballeronia; species Caballeronia pedi. The sequence continues at coordinate 182,540 of NZ_FCOE02000009.1, forward strand.
GAGGCGCTCATCGGCAAATCGTTCGAGGTGCTGTATCCGTCGCCGGACGAGTTCGCGCGCATCGGCGAGCGCATTGCCGCGCACATCAGCAAGGAAGGCACGTACAGCGACGACCGCATCATGAAGCGCAAGAACGGTGAACTGTTCTGGTGCCACGTGACCGGACGCGCGCTCGATCAGGGCGCGCCGCATGCGGCGGGCGTGTGGACGTTCGAGGATCTGAGCGCGACGCGGCGGGTTGCGATCGAACTGACGCCGCGCGAGCGGGAAATCGCCGCGCAGCTCGTGATGGGCAAGACGAGCAAGCAGATCGGCCGCGTGCTCGAAATCAGCCCGCGCACGGTGGATATCTACCGCGCGCGGCTCATGAGGAAGTACGACACGGGCAACGCCACCGAACTGCTACAGCGGTTGCTCGGCAGCTGACATGCACGCTCAGAGCGCGACCGGCGATCTCGTTTCGATGACCTGCCGCAGATAATCCGGAATCGGCACGGACTTGCCGGCGGCGTAGTCGATCCACACGACTTTCGCCGCGCCGCGCGCGTAGAGCACGCCGGGTGCATCGGCGCGATAGAGCTCGAAGCGCGTGTCGAAACTGCTGCGTCCGGGCTTGCCCACCGCCATCCGCCCGATCACGTCGCCGGGATAATGAAGCTGCTTCAGAAACTCCATCGACGCGTTCACGATCACCGGACCCTGCCCCTCGCCATTGCCGCCCGCAATGCCGATCTCCTCGAACCACGAGATGCGCGCCTGCTCCATGTAGCGGAAATACACGGTGTTGTTGACGTGGCCGAACGCGTCCATGTCGCCCCAGCGGATCGGCATGGACAGGTTGAAGACGGTGTGAAAGTCGTTATGCGTGGTCATTGCTTGCGGTTGGAAGAAAAGCGATGTTCAAAGCGAAAAACCATCGTCCGCCGAGATCACCGAGCCATTCATGAACTGCGATTCGTCGGCGGCGAGCAGCAGAAGCAGGCCGTCGAGATCGTTCGGCGAGCCTACACGGCGGCGCGGCAGCATCGAAACGAGCTTCTGCCCCTGCTCGGTTTTCCAGTGATGGTGATTGATCTCGGTGTCGATGTAACCCGGGCAGATCGCGTTGACGTTGATGCCGTGGCGGCCCCATTCGAGCGCCATCGCCTTCGTCATCTGCACGACGGCGGCCTTGCTCATCGCATAGAGGCCGATTTGCGGAAACACGCGCAAGCCCGCCACGGACGCCACGTTGATGATGCGGTAAGCGGGCTTGGGCGCGCCGTTACCGCGCATGATCATGCGCTTGGCGACCTCCTGCGCGACGAAAAACGCGCCGCGCACGTTCGTGCCGAACACGAACTCGAAGTCCGCGGGCGTGACGTCCGTCAGCTTCTGCGTGGTCGACACGCCCGAGTTATTCACGAGGATGTCGATGGTACCCGCTTCCGTTTCCGCGTGCGCGACCGCCGCCTTGATGCTCTGATAGTCGGTCACGTCGAGCGACACGACATGCGCGGCGCCGCCCGACGACTCGATTTCGGCGCGCAACTCCTTGAGCCGCTCCGTGCGGCGGCTCGCGAGCACCACCTTGGCGCCCGCCTGCGACAGCACCTGCGCGAAACGCTTGCCCAAACCGCTGGACGCGCCGGTGATCAGCGCGACCTTGCCTTCCAGGTTGATCGAACGGCCCATTGTGCTTCCTTGTTCTGTGGTTAACTCAGCCCTGGCTGGCGCGGGGCGCGATGCGGGGCTGTAAGCGTCGACACCGATGGCGCGGGTGCCGTGAATATTAGTACGATCGTGCTAAATTGGCGAGCTTCGGTTGCAGCCTGCTTAACCTTCGCTGAAAATACGCGATCCCGAAAGGGCATTCTAACGGTACATAGGAGCATTGATGACCCCGGCGAGCCTCATCGAGCAATACGGTCCCCGCGAATCGATGGAATACGACGTCGTCATCGTCGGCGGCGGACCAGCCGGTTTGTCGGCGGCCATCCGGTTGAAGCAACTGGCGGAGGAAAAAGGCGTCGAGATCGGCGTATGCGTGCTGGAGAAAGGCTCCGAGATCGGCGCGCACATCCTGTCCGGCGCGGTGATGGACCCGCGCGGGCTGTCCGAACTCATTCCCGACTGGAAGGAAAAAGGCGCGCCGCTCGACGTCGAAGTGACCGAGGACCGGTTCCTGTTCCTCTCGCAGAACGACGCGAAGCAGGTGCCGAACTGGCTGCTGCCCGACAACTTCAAGAATCACGGCAATTACGTCATTTCGCTTGCGAATGTCACGCGCTGGCTCGGCCAGCAGGCGGAGGCGGCGGGCGTCGAAATCTTCCCGGGCTTTCCGGCCGCCGAAGTCCTCTACGCCGAGGACGGTTCCGTGCGCGGCGTCGTCACGGGCAACATGGGCGTTGGCAAGGACGGCGAGCCGACCGAGAATTTCCAGCTCGGCATGGAACTGCACGCGAAGTACACGCTCTTTTGCGAAGGCGCGCGCGGGCATCTGGGCCGCCAGCTCATCGACAAATTCAAGCTCAACCAGAATTCCGATCCGCAGGTGTACGGCATCGGCATCAAGGAGCTGTGGGAAATCGATCCGGTCAAGCACAAGCCCGGCCTCGTGATCCACACCGCCGGCTGGCCGCTCGAACCCGATACCTACGGCGGCTCGTTCCTCTACCACATGGACAACAATCAGGTGGTGGTGGGCTTCGTCGTCGGGCTGGGGTATTCGAATCCGTATCTGTCGCCGTTCGAGGAATTCCAGCGTTACAAGACGCATCCGTCGATCCGGCCGTTCCTCGAAGGCGGCAAGCGCATTTCGTACGGCGCGCGCGCGATCACGGCGGGCGGCCTGATGTCGCTGCCGAAGCTCGCATTCCCGGGCGGCGCGCTCGCCGGCGACGACGCGGGTTTCCTCAACGCATCGCGCATCAAGGGCAGTCACGCGGCGATCAAGTCCGGCAAGATGGCCGCCGAAGCCGCCTTCGAAGCCGTGCAGGCAGGCCGTCAGAACGACGAGTTGACGGCCTATCCGGAAGCCTTCGACACATCGTGGCTCAAGACCGAACTGCATCGCGCGCGCAACTTCAAGCAGTGGATGAGCAAGGGCCTCTACCTCGGCACCTTCATGGTCGGTCTCGAACAGAAGGTGATGGGCGGCAACGTGCCGTGGACGCTGCATCATCAGCATTGGGATCACGAGATGCTGAGGCCGGCGTCGCAGTGCAAGCCGATCGTCTATCCGAAGCCGGATGGCAGGCTCACGTTCGATCGACTCTCGTCGGTGTTCATCTCGAACACGAATCACGAAGAGAATCAGCCCGCGCATCTGACGCTGAAAGACCCGAGCGTGCCGGTCAACGTGAATCTGCGCACCTATGCCGGGCCGGAAAGCCGCTATTGCCCGGCGGCGGTGTACGAGTTCGTGAAGTCCGACGACGGCAACGAACGCCTGCAGATCAACGCCCAGAACTGCGTGCACTGCAAGACCTGCGACATCAAGGACCCGACGCAGAACATCGTGTGGGTCACGCCGGAGGGCGGCGGTGGGCCGAACTATCCGAACATGTAAGGTCTGAATACGCGAAGGGCGCCGAGATTGGCGCCCTTTTCGTTTATTTCGTCGGTGCTTGCGCCGCGATCCTCGGCGTGTCGACGACCACGTCGCCGCATTGCGCACGATGTCGCAGCGCGTGATCCATCAGCACGAGCGCGAGCAGCGCTTCGGCGATCGGCGTGGCGCGAATGCCGACACACGGATCATGACGCCCGAACGTCTCGACGGTCGCGCTCTCGCCGGACCGGTCGATCGACTGGCGCGGCGTGCGGATGCTCGACGTCGGCTTGATCGCGATCGACACCGTGATGTCCTGGCCGCTCGAAATGCCGCCGAGAATCCCGCCCGCGTTGTTGTTCAGGAAGCCTTCGGGCGTCATCTCGTCGCCGTGTTGCGAGCCGCGTTGCGCGACGCTCGCAAAGCCCGCGCCGATCTCGACGGCCTTCACCGCGTTGAGGCCCATCATCGCGTGGGCGATGTCGGCGTCGAGCCGGTCGTACAGCGGCTCGCCCAGCCCGACCGGCACGCCGCTCGCGACGATTTCGATACGCGCGCCGACCGAATCGCCGTCACGGCGCAGGTTGTCCATGTACTCCTCGAGCTGCGGCACGATCTGCGCATTCGGCGAGAAGAACGGGTTCTCGCGCACGTGCTGCCAGTCTTCGAACGGAATCTCGATCTCGCCGAGCGCGCTCATGCAACCGCGCGTTTCGAGACCGAATTTCTCGCGCAGCCACTTCTTCGCGACCGCGCCCGCCGCGACGGTCGGCGCAGTCAGCCGCGCCGACGACCGCCCGCCGCCGCGATAGTCGCGCACGCCATACTTCTGCCAGTACGTGTAGTCGGCATGACCGGGCCGAAAAGTCTGCGCGATGTTGCCGTAGTCCTTGCTGCGCTGATCGGTGTTGCGGATCAAGAGCGCGATGGGCGTGCCCGTCGTGACGCCTTCGAACACGCCGGAAAGGATCTCGACCTGATCCGCTTCCTGACGCTGCGTGACGTGACGCGACGTGCCGGGGCGGCGCCGATCGAGTTCGATCTGGATATCGGCTTCCGTGAGCGCCATGCCCGGCGGGCAACCGTCGATCACGCAGCCGATCGCCGGACCGTGCGACTCGCCGAAATTCGTGACGGTGAAGAGCGTGCCAAGGGTATTGCCGGACATGAGCGTCGACCTGAAAAAAAGTGTCGGGGAAACCGCTATTATGCCAGCGCCATCGCTTTCAGCGCCTTGCGCCCCGCAGCGCCGACACGACTTCCTGCAGATGCTGGGGCGTCGCATCGGCGGGCGCGATCGGCTCGCCGACCGCGAGCGTGAGGCGTGTCATCGCACCGCGCTGGATCGGGCGCGGCCACTGCGCGTCCTCGTGGCGCGAGAACACGCTACCCCACAGACCGCGCAGCGCCATCGGCACGACGGGCGCCGGATGACGTCGCAGAATCTCCGAGATGCCGCCGCGAAACGGATTGAGTTCGCCGGTGCGCGTGAGCTTGCCCTCGGGAAAGATGCAGACGAGATCGCCTTCGTCCAGCGCCCGCGCGCATGCCGCGTAGGCGCGTTCGAGCATGTCGGGGTCCTCGTGCGCGGGCGCGATCGGAATCGCCTTCACATGCCTGAACATCCAGCCGACGAACCGCGTGCGGAAGATGCGGTGATCCATCACGAAGCGAATCGGCCGCGGGCTTTCCGCCATGATGACGACCGCATCGACGAAACTCACGTGATTGCACACGAGCACCGCCGCGCCATGCGACGGAATGCGCTCCGCATCGACGAGACGAATGCGATAGAACGTGTGCACCAGAATCCACGCGATGAAACGCAGCAGAAACTCCGGCACGAGCGAATAGATATACACGGCGACCACGACATTGAGCAGCGCCGTCGTCAGAAAGAGCCCCGGAATGCCGACGCCGAACGACGTGAGCGCAAGCGCCATCAGCGCCGAGACGATCATGAAGAACGAGTTGAGAATGTTGTTCGCCGCGATGATGCGCGCGCGGTGCGTCGGCTGGCTGCGCGCCTGAATCAGCGCGTAGAGCGGCACACTGTAGAAACCGCCGAACATCGCGAGCAGGAACAGATCCGCGAGAATCCGCCAGTGCGGCAGCGCGAGCAGGAATTCGCCGACGTTGAGCAGATGCCCGGCGGGCGCGATGCGATGACTCGCGAAAAACAGATCGATCGCGAACACGCTGATGCCGATCGAGCCCAGCGGCACGAGCCCGATTTCGACGCGGCGCTTCGAGAGCCGCTCGCACAACAGCGAGCCGGTGCCGATGCCGATGGAAAACGTCGCGAGCAGAATCGTCACGACGTCGGGATCGGCGGACAGCACGTCTTTCGCGAAATTGAAGAACGAGGTGAGAAAGGTCGCGCCGACGAACCACAGCCACGAAATCCCGAGCAGACTCAGAAACACGGTGCGGTCGGACTTCGCAAGCCGGAGATTGCGCCAGGTCTCCGAAAACGGATTCCAGTTGATGCGCAGATCCGGCTGCGACGCGTCCGACTTCGGCACGAACGTCGATGCCACGCGCCCGATGATCGCGAACGCGATGCACGCGACGGCGAGCATCATCGCGCCATGCTCGGTCGCCCCCGCCGCCGCCCCGCCGATGATCGTGCCGATCAGGATCGCGACGAACGTGCCCATCTCGACGAGCCCGTTGCCGCCGACGAGTTCGTGCGAATCGAGATGCTGCGGCAGATAGGCGTATTTCACCGGCCCGAATACGGTGGAGTGCACGCCCATCAGGAACGTGCACGCGTACAGCAGCGGCGCGCTGTGCAGCACGAAACCCGCGCCGCCGATCAGCATCACGACGATCTCGAAGCTCTTCACGAGGCGCGCGAGCACCGCCTTGTCGTACTTGTCGGCGATCTGGCCGGAGGTCGCCGAGAACAGCACGAACGGCACGATGAAAATCGCGGAAATGAGAAACGCGGCGGTCTTCGGATCGACGCCGGAAAAGCGCGCAGCCTGAAACGTCACGAGCGACGTGAAGCCGACCTTGAAGACGTTGTCGTTCATCGCGCCGAGGAACTGGGTCCAGAAAAACGGCGCGAAGCGGCGCTCGCGCAACAGGCTGAACTGGCTTTCGCCTTCGGCGTGCGAACGTCCGGAAGTGCGCGACGAGGCGCGCAGCGGTTTGTCACTCATGTCTTGCGGAGTATTGAAGTTCGGCGTTGATCGCGCGTGAGCCGCGATCGAATCCGAATGAAACGGAAACCGGGCCGCAGGTTGCTTTCGCCCTTAGGCCGGATGAAAAAAAGCGCGCCATCGAGGCGCGCTGCGGATGATGAATTCGGCGCAAGGCTTCGGCTCGCCGGTCGCCGCGAAGGTCGACGCCTCGCGGCACGACGCGAGGGCTCAGCGTGCTTCTTCCTGCTGCTCGGGCCAGTCGCGGATATACGCCTTCAGCATGCGATTTTCGAAGCCCTGCTCTTCCACGACGGCCTTGGCCACGTCGTAGAACGAGATCACGCCCATCAACTGGCGTTTTTCCATGACCGGCAGATAGCGCACGTGATGCTCCAGCATCATGCGGCGCACTTCGTTGACGTCCGTTTCCGGCGTGCAGGTGAGCGGATGGTCGTCCATGACCTTGCGGATGGTGGTCGCGCCGACCGAGCCGCTGTTGTTGTGCAAGGTCAGGATGATCTCGCGAAAGGTCAGCATGCCGACCAGATCGCCGTATTCCATGATGACGAGCGAGCCGATGTCGTGCGCCGCCATGGTATCGATTGCGTCGGAGAGCGGCGTATCGGGTGTCACGGTGAACAGCGTGTTGCCCTTCACCTTAAGAATGTCGCTGACTCGCATGGCTGTCTCCTCGCGAAATGCCTGGTTCTGGTCATCAAAAGTGATGAAACGATGGATCGATGCTATCGGAAAGGCCCGCAAAAGGAAAGCGAGCGAAGCCCGCATCAGCCGAATGGACAAGGCTTTGCGCGATTCACGGCCGCGCGTTCGCCCTAGGTTTGGACGCCCGAATCCGATGTTAGGATGATTGACCCTCATTTTCGCCGCACGCCGCGCCGCTCGCGCGCCGGCCGCCCATGATGCCAGCCAACCGTTTCGACACGCTCGCACTGCACGCGGGCGCCGCGCCCGACCCCGCCACCGGCGCCCGCGCGACGCCGATTTATCAGACCACCTCGTTCACCTTCCGCGACAGCGATCACGCCGCCGCGCTTTTCAACATGGAGCGCTCGGGGCACGTATATTCGCGCATCTCGAACCCGACCGTCGCGGTGTTCGAGGAACGCGTCGCGGCGCTCGAAGGCGGCGTCGGCGCGATCGGCACGGCAAGCGGCCAGGCCGCGCTGCATCTCGCGATCGCCACGCTGATGGGCGCGGGCTCGCATGTCGTCGCATCGAGCGCGCTCTACGGCGGCTCGCATAATCTGCTGCATTACACGCTGCGGCGCTTCGGCATCGAGACGACCTTCGTGCCGCCCCATGATCTCGACGCGTGGCGCGCGGCCGCGCGGCCAGACACGCGGCTTTTCTTCGGCGAAACGCTCGGCAATCCCGGGCTCGACGTGCTCGATATCGCCGGCGTCGCGGAGATCGCGCACGAGCATGGCGCGCCGCTGCTCGTGGATTCCACCTTCACGACGCCCTATCTGCTGCGCCCGTTCGAGCATGGCGCCGACCTCGTCTATCACTCCGCGACCAAGTTTCTCGGCGGACATGGGACGACGATCGGCGGCGTGCTCGTCGACGGCGGCACGTTCGATTTCGCCGCGAGCGGGCGCTTCCCCGAATTCACCGAGCCTTACGACGGTTTTCACGGCATGGTCTTCGCCGAGGAAAGCACCGTCGCGCCGTTCCTGTTGCGCGCCCGGCGCGAAGGCTTGCGCGATTTCGGCGCGTGTCTGCATCCGCAAGCCGCGTGGCAGTTGCTACAAGGCATCGAAACCTTGCCGCTGCGCATGGATCGCCATGTCGCGAATACGCGCAAGGTGATCGAATTCCTGCTGAGCTCGCCCGCGGTCGAGGGCGTGGCCTATCCCGAACTGCCGACGCATCGCGATCGCGCGCTCGCCGAACGTCTGCTGCCGCGCGGCGCGGGCGCGGTGTTCAGCTTCGATCTGAAGGGCGGCGTGCCGGCGGCGCGCAAATTCATCGAAACGCTCACGCTGTTCTCGCATCTCGCGAACGTCGGCGATGCGCGCTCGCTCGTGATCCATCCCGCATCGACGACGCATTTCCGCATGGATGCCGCCGCGCTCGCGGCTGCTGGCATCGGGCCCGGGCGCATCCGTCTTTCGATCGGACTGGAAGATCCGGACGATCTCATCGACGATCTGAAGCGCGGACTGAAAGCCGCGCAGAAAGCCGGCGAAAGCGCACAGGACGCCAGCGCGGCCGCGCCGCTCGGGAGCCGCGCATGATCCTCGATCTCCAGGGGCGCGACACTTACGCCTACACCGGCGGCAAGCCTTTCGACGCCGCGCGGCCGGCCGTCGTGTTCATTCACGGCGCGGAACACGATCACAGCGTCTGGGCCCTGCAAACGCGTTACTTCGCGCATCACGGCTTCGGCGTGCTGGCGCTCGATCTTCCGGGTCATGGACGAAGCATCGGGCCCGCGCTCTCCACCATCGGCGCGCTCGCGGACTGGGTGATCGGCGTGCTCGATGCGGCGGGCGTACAGCGGGCGCTCTTCATCGGTCACAGCATGGGCTCGCTGATCGCGCTCGATACCGCCGGCCGCTATCCCGCGCGCACGATGGGCCTCGCGCTGCTCGCGAGCGCCGCGCCGATGACCGTCTCCGACACGCTGCTCGACGCCGCCCGCGAGCACGAGCCGGAAGCCATCGCGATGGTGAACCAGTGGTCGCATTCGACGATCGCCGCGAAACCGTCGAGCCCCGCGCCGGGCTTCTGGCTGCAAGGCGTGAATCAGCGGCTGATGGAGCGCGTGAGCCTGCGCGGCGAAGCGCAGCTTTTCCATACCGATTTCAGCGCCTGCAACACCTACGCGGACGCACTCGACCGCGCATCCGCCGTGCGCTGCCCGGTGTGCGTCGTGAGCGGCAAACGCGACATGATGACGCCGCCGCGCGCCGCCCGCCCGCTCGTCGACGCGCTGAAGAAAGCCGGCGCTCCGGTGCAGACGGTGGAACTCGATGCGGGCCACGCGCTGATGTCAGAGCAGCCGGACGCGACGCTCGACGCGCTGTTCGCGTTCGCGCTCGGTTGCGCCAAAGCAGGCTGAAACTTACCGTGCGGCACACCGCCGTTCCCGCTTGCACGGCGCGCATGACGGCCGCAGAATGAATCTTGCTGACGCGATCGATGTAATCGTCAGGCACGCATCATCAGGGAGGCCGTCATGTCGCACACCGCTCACGGAGAACATTTCGCGAACTTCGCCGAGTTCTATCCGTACTACCTCGATGAACACCGCAACGCGGTCTCGCGCAGGCTGCATTTCATCGGCTCACTGGGCGTGATCGGCTGCCTTGCAATGGCGATCGCGACCGGCGACTGGCTCTGGCTGCCCGCAGCCGTCGTCTGCGGCTACGGCTTCGCATGGATCGGCCACTTCTTCTTCGAAAAGAACCGCCCCGCGACCTTCCGTCATCCGCTCTACAGCCTGATGGGCGACTGGGTGATGTTCAAGGACATCTGCATCGGCAAGATTTCGCTTTGATGAGCGCGCCCGCGATTCAAGCGGGCTGTTGCGGCATCGACGGGCGCGGTGTTTCGCGCATCCGCGCGCTCGTCAGCGCCGATGCCCGCGCGGCGATCAGCGAGCCGAGCGTGATGTCCAGCTTCTCGTTGTCCAGCGCAGTCATGAGCGCGGCGCAATCCACCTGCGCCGCGTCCAGCTTCAACTGATACTCCAGCTCGCCGCGGTCGATCACGAACTGGTCGGAGAGCATCGTCACCGTGATCTGATTCGGATTGGCGATCAGCACGTAGCGCGGCGCGGCGGAATCCTCCAGCCGGCCGATCCAGCCGAGCGCATCGAGCCGCGCGATCAGCCGCGTCGAGGTATCCAGATCGCAGCGCGCCATGCTCGATAGTTGCAGCGCCGTGTAGCCGGGCTTGCCCTCGTCGCGCGCCTCGACGAGCCGGGCCAGGATTTCGAGCGCATCGAGCAGATCGCTGCCGGGAAAATCGCGCCGATGATACTGGCCGGTGCGAATCGCGGGCAGCGCGGACGTGACCATCGCGCCGACGAGCGCGATCATCCAGCACAGATAGACCCACAACAGGAACACCGGCAGCGCGGCGAACGCGCCGTACACGGCGGTGTAGGTGGGAATGCGCCGCACGTAAGATCCGAAGCCGCGCTTGCCCAGCTCGAACGCGACGGCCGCGATCAGCCCGCCGACGATCGCATCGCGCCACTCCACCTTGCAGTTCGGCATGTAGACGTAAATGAACGTGAACGCGAGCGCGGTGAGCGGCAGCGACACGCCCGTGAGCGCCCATTCGACGATCGGCGGCATCAGGTTGTGCGAGCCCGCGAACGCGATCGAATGCGCGAACACATACGAGGAGATTGAGAGACTGCAGCCGAACAGGATCGGCCCGAGCGTGATGATCGACCAGTAGACGAGCACGCGCTGCGCGATCGGGCGCGCCTTTCTCACGCGCCAGATCACGTTGAACGCGGACTCGACGGTCATCATCGTCATGACGGAGGTCACGAAGAGGATGATCATGCCGACGGTGGTGAGCCCCTTCGCCTTCGACGCGAACTGGTTCAGATACTTGAAAATCTGGTCGTTGATCTGCGGCGGCATCAGGTGCACCGCGAGAAAATCCTGCAGCGACGCCTGAAAGGAGCCGAAGATCGGGAACGCGGTGAAGAGCGCAAAGGCGACCGTTGCAAGCGGCACGAGCGACAGCACGCTCGTGAACGTGAGGCTGCCCGCCACTTGCGCGACGCGGTCCTCGCCGATGCGCCGCGCGACGAAGCCGGCGAGACGCTTGACCGCCGCAAAATCGATGGAAAGGTGCTGCAAACGCATTCTCCCGTCGTGGCGATGCGCTGCACGCGAAGGCGTGCCACGCCACGAATATCGCTCAATACCTATAATAGCCGTTCACTAAAAAAGCCTTATGAACGACATTCTCGTGCTCTACTACAGCCGCCATGGCGCGACCCGCGAGCTTGCGCTCGCGATCGCCCAGGGCGTCGACAGCGTGCCCGGCATGCAGGCGCGCGTGCGCACGGTGCCGCCGGTTTCGACCGTCTGCGAAGCCACCCAGCCCGACATTCCCGCCGACGGCCCGCCCTACGCCGAGCTGCGCGATCTCGAAGAATGCGCCGGTCTCGCGCTCGGCTCGCCCACGCGCTTCGGCAACATGGCGGCGCCGCTCAAATACTTTCTCGACGGCACCACGCCGCAGTGGCTCTCCGGCGCGCTGGCGGGCAAACCCGCCAGCGTCTTCACCTCGACCGGCAGCCTGCACGGCGGCCAGGAAAGCACCCTGCTTTCGATGATGCTGCCGCTGCTGCATCACGGCATGATGATCGTCGGCATCCCGTACACCGAATCGCGGCTCACCTCGACGCAAAGCGGCGGCACGCCCTACGGCGCGTCGCATCATGCGCGCGCGGGCGGCGACGAAAACGGCCGCCACGGCATTTCCGCGGACGAAAAAGCGCTCGCCATCGCCCTCGGCGCGCGGCTCGCGCGCACCGCGCTCAATCTCGTGCGCGGCGCGCGCTCCGCATGACCACGCCGATCTCGACTACGCGTCCCAACGCCGTGCTGGCAGTCGGCGCGCTGGCAAGCCTCGCCGCGCTCATCGTCCTTTCGCTCGCCTGGGAACTCTGGCTCGCGCCGCTGCGCCCCGGCGCGTGGGCGCTCGCGTTGAAGGCGCTGCCGCTCGCGTGCGCGCTGCCCGGCGTCGCACGCAAGAACCTCTATACGCTGCAATGGGCGTCGATGCTCGTGCTGCTCTATCTGGCCGAAGGCGTCGTGCGCGGCATGACCGACGCGGGGCTTTCCGCGTCGCTCGCCTGGCTGGAGGCGCTGCTCGCCCTCGCGTTCTTCGTCTGCGCGCTCGCTTACGTCGCGCCGTTCAAGCGTACGGCCCGGTTGAACGCCCGTGCGAAAAAAAGCTAATCCATTCGCTTTTCTGACGGCTGCGCCGCCAGGTCTTGATGCTTTGTAGCACGGATTGGCGCTCGCCGCGCGTGCCTATGCCATTCGGACGAGGGTCGCGCGCCCCACGCCTGCGCGATACTGTCGGCTACGCCCTACCGGAATCTCCGCTTTTCAGCCCATGACCGCATCCCAAGCCTTCATCGCCGCCTGCACCGAGGCCCTCGGCGCGCCGCACGTCCTGACCGACGCCCACGATACAGAGCCCTTTCTCGTCGACTGGCGCAAGCGCTATCGCGGCAACGCGTGCGCCGTGCTGCTGCCCGCCGATACGGCGCAGGTCGCGGCCGTCGTGCGTCTCGCGCGTGAATATCGCGTGGCGATCGTGCCGCAGGGCGGCAACACCGGACTCGCCGGCGGCGCGACGCCCGATTCGAGCGGCGCACAGGCTGTCATCAGCCTCAGACGGCTCAACCGGATTCGCGGCATCGATCCGCACAACAACACGATCACCGTCGAAGCCGGCGTCATCCTCGCCGAAATTCAGACGCGCGCCGAGAGCGCGCAGCGCCTCTTTCCGCTCAGTCTCGCGGCGGAAGGCAGTTGCACGATCGGCGGCAATCTGTCGACGAACGCGGGCGGCACCGGCGTGCTGCGCTACGGCAACACGCGTGAGCTCTGCCTCGGGCTCGAAGTGGTGACGCCGCAAGGTGAAATCTGGGACGGGCTGCGCGGTCTGCGTAAGGACAACACCGGCTACGATCTGCGCGATCTTTTCATCGGCGCGGAAGGCACGCTCGGCATCATCACGGCGGCCGTCATGAAGCTGCACCCCGCGCCGGTCGCGAAGGTCACGGCGCTCGCCGGGCTCGCGTCGCCGCACGCCGCGCTCGATTTCCTCTCGATGGCGCAGCATCACGCGGGCGCGCTCCTGACCGGCTTCGAACTGATGTCCGATTTCTCGATGCGCCTCGTCGGCCGGCACTTTCCGCAACTGCGCTATCCGTTCGGCGAGCCGCACGCGCAGACCGTGCTGCTCGAACTCTCGGACAGCGAAAGCGAAGCGCACGCCCGCACGCTGTTTGAGCGGCTGATGGAAGAAGCGCTCGAAAAAGGCGTCGTGGAAGACGCCGTCGTCGCGGAAAATCTCGCGCAATCGCAGGCATTCTGGGATTTGCGCGAACATATTCCGCTCGCCCAGGCGGAAGAAGGCCTGAACATCAAGCATGATATTGCCGTGCCCATTTCGAGCATCGGCCGCTTCATCGACGAAACCGATGCGATCATCGCGAAGGCCGTTCCCGGCGCGCGCATGGTGACGTTCGGCCATCTCGGCGACGGCAATCTGCACTACAACGTGCAGGCGCCCGAAGACGTCGATCAGAAACGGTTTCTGGACGAGCATCAGGCGCCGATCAATGCGCTCGTGTATGAGCAGGTGCACACGCATCGCGGCAGCATCAGCGCCGAGCACGGCCTCGGCCAACTCAAGGTGGATGAAGCCATGCACTACAAGTCGCCGGTCGAAGTGCGCCTCATGCAGACCATCAAGACCGCGCTCGATCCGGACAATCTGATGAATCCCGGCAAGGTCGTGCACTGGGGCGCGGCTTCGCCCACGGAGGGCATCGCATGAAGATTCGCGTGCTGTCGGACCTGCATCTCGAATGCGACGAACCGCTGGCGATTCCCTACGCCGAGGCCGATCTCGTCGTGCTGGCGGGTGACATCCACAATCACGCCGAGGGCCTGCGCTGGGCGGCGGAAAACTTCGGCTCCGAGGTGCCGGTCATCTACGTGCCCGGCAATCACGAGTATTACGACGCCGAGTTCGGCGCGATGGAAGCGGCGATGCAGGATGCCGCGCGCAGCGTCGACAACGTGCACTATCTGAACAACGCATCACTGGTCGATCGACGCGGCGCGTGGCGCGTGCTCGGCACGACACTGTGGACCGATTTCGCGCTGTTCGGCGCGGGCGACGACGAAATCGAGAACGCCAAAGAGGCGTGCACGAAAGTCATGCTCGACTACAAGGGCCTCATTCAACTGTCGTGGCCGGAACCGGACGGCGAGCACCGCGAATTCGCCCCCGACGATTCGCTCGCCTTGCACGAACAGGCGCGCGCGTGGCTCGAAGCCGAGCTCGCAAAGCCGTTCGCGGGCCAGACGATCGTCGTCACACATCATGCGCCGATGCGGCAGAGCCTCGCGCCGCGCTACGCGGAAGATCTCGTATCGGCAGGCTTCGTCAATCATCTGCCGACACTCGCGCGCGCGCCTGCGTCGCTATGGATACACGGACATACGCATACGTCGTTCGATTACGTCGTCGAGGGCACGCGCGTCGTGTGCAATCCGCGCGGTTATTTCGACCGGCGCAGGCAACAGTGGGAGAATCCCGATTTCGCGTGGGACAAGGTCGTCGAGATATGAAGCGAACCGTGTTGGACTTTGCGGAGGAACGCCATGTGTGGCCGAATCAGCCAGTACCGACTGCCGATGCATTACGCGCAACGCCTGCATCTGAAGAATCCGTTCGTGCTCGTGGATGCCGCCGACCGGCGTCCCGGCTATAACCTGTCGCCGGGCACGCATCCGCTCGCCGTCTATCCGGACGAGACCATCCGCGCGGTGCATTGGGGCTATTGCCCGCCGTGGGCCATCCAGAAGAAGCTGCCGCAGACGATCAACGCGCGCGTCGAGACCGCGGCGACCAGCGCGTATTTCAAGCATTTGTGGAAGAAGGCGCGCATTCTCGTGCCGGCCGACGGCTGGTTCGAATGGCGCATCGAGCCGCGCCCCGGCGCGCCGGCCGCGAAGCCCTTCAAGCAGCCGTACTTCATTCAGCGCGCGGACGGCGAGCCAATGTATCTCGCCGCGCTCACCAGCATTCTGCGCGATGAAGACGCCGCCGCGCCCGGCGCGGGCTTCGTCATCGTGACGGCCGCCGCCGACGAAGGCCTGGTCGACGTGCACGACCGCCGCCCGCTCGTCTTCTCACCCGCCGTCGCGCGGCGCTGGCTCGATCCGGACGCGTCGCCCGAAGACCTCGCGGCGCTCGTCAAAGCGGACGGCGTGCCGGCGTCTCACTTCGTCTGGCATCGCGTCTCGACCGATGTGAACCGCGCGACCAACGACGAGCCGCGCCTTATCGAACCGCTGGCGACGGCGCTCTAAAAATCAGCGATCGTACCGATCGCGCGGACGGCGCACGCGCGGGTCGCGCTCGTCGTCGATGCGTATCGGCACGAGACGCCGCTTCGCGTCGCGCTCCGGCTGGCCGCGCATCGCGTTGAAAAAATCGCGCGACGCCGGCACGGCGATCAGCACCAGAAGCGCGGCAAGGGCGATCAGAAGTGGCGTACTCATGTGACTTATCCCGGTAAAAGATGCATTCGAACCAGTCCAGACGGTATCAAGCTGCGGCCGAACCGTGAGTAAGCAAGTGTTGCACCGCGCTTTATTTCGTAACCGGACCCGCACCCGCCCGCTTCAGGCGACGACGAATTCCTTCAGCGATTCGGCATCCGCGGCGAGCGTGTCGGGCAGCGCCTCGCGCAGAAACTCGACCCACGTGCGGATTTTCGCATCGAGATACTGGCGCGACGGATAGAGCGCGTAGACGTGCAGCTCCTGCATGGTGTACTGCGGCAGCACGCGCACCAGCGTGCCCGCGCGCAGGCCCGGCAGCGCGGACGAAGTCGGCAGCACGCCGATACCCATGCTCTCGCGGATCGCGACCACCATCGCCTCCGCGACGTTCACCGTGAACGTCGACGGCCCGAGGCTCACCGTCTCCTGACCGTTCGGGCCGTCGAACACCCAGCGGTCGGGCGGAAACACCGGCGTCATCAGATGCAGGCAGGTGTGGCGCACGAGATCGGACAGCACGTGCGGCGCGCCGTGCTTCTCGATATACGCCGGCGACGCGCACGCGATGCTGAACACCGTGCCGAGACGCGCCGACACGAGCCCGGAATCGGGCAGCTCGGACGCGAGCACGACAGACACGTCGTAGCCTTCGTCGAGCAGATCCGGCACGCGCTGCGCGAGCGTCAGATCGACCTGCACCGACGAATGGCGCTGCTGATAGCGCGAGATCATCGGCACGATGTAGTGCTGGCCGAAGCTGGTCATCGAATGCACCTTGAGCTTGCCGGACGGGCGCGCGTGCGCGTCGCCGGCCTCGGCCTCCGCCTGATCGACATAGGCGAGGATCTGCTCGCAGCGTTGCAGATACCGCTCGCCCGCTTCGGTGAGCGCGATGCGCCGGGTCGTGCGATTGAGCAAGCGCGCGCGCAGATGCGCTTCGAGATCCGACACGGCCCGCGATGCATAAGCCGTCGTCGTATTGAGATGCTGCGCGGCCGCGGTGAAACTGCCCGCTTCGACGACCCGCACAAATACGCGCATGTTCTGGAGCGTGTCCATGGCGCTTTTCCGTCTTCAAGAGCTGTTCGTGGACCGAATTGTTGCACATTCGGCAACAACGATTATCACATCCTCCGTAAAAATGCTTTGCATCCTTACGGGTTATTCGACAATCCCTGCAAAAATATAATGACTTCCTGACATCTAATTCAATTTCGGGAGTGAATCGTGCGAGGGCGAGTGTCCAGAAGCGCTGCGTGTGCCGCGGTTCTTACAGCGATATTAACAATTGCCGGGTGCGCCAGCACGGGCAAGATCGCGCCGCAGGATTCGCTCAACGATGCATCGACGCTCGATGTCGGCAGCGCCATCCGCGCAGCCAACGCCGACGCCCAGTGGCCCGCGCAGGAATGGTGGCGCGACTATCGCGACCCGCAGCTCGACGCCTGGATCGCACGCGCGACCCACGGCAGCCCAACGCTGGCGATGGCGGCGGCGCGCGTGCGTGAAGCGCAGCAACAGGCGGGCGTCGCCCGTTCCGAACTCCTGCCGCACGTCGACGGCGCGATGAGCATCTCGCGCAAGAACTGGCCCAACAACGATTTCTACGGTCCCGGCCCCTACGCCGACACGACCACCTGGGACAACACCGCCGGCCTCACCCTGTCCTACAACCTCGACCTCTGGCATCGCGACGACAACACCGCCGAGCGCGCGCTCGATGTCGCCCACGTGCGCGCCGCCGATGCACGCGCCGCGCAGCTCGAACTCGAGACGAACATCGTGCGGGCGTACATCGGTTTCTCGCAGTCGTTCGCGCTGCTCGATATCGCGCAGGACACGCTCGCGCAGCAGGAACGCATCGCGGACCTCGCGCGGCGGCGTCTGCGCGGCGGCCTCGGCACGCAGCTCGAAGTCAGCCAGGCTGAAACGCCGCTGCCCGAGTACGAGCGTCAGGTCGATGTCTACAAGGAAGAAATCCAGCTCGCGCGCCATCGGCTCGCCGCGCTCGCGGGCGACGGTCCGGGCGCGGGCGAGGCGCTCACGCGCCCGGCGCTGTCGCTCGCGACGCCGCTGCCCCTGCCCTCCGCGCTGCCGGCCGAACTGGTCGGTCATCGGCCCGATATCGTCGCGGCGCGCTGGATGGTCGCGGCGCAGGCGCGCGGCATCGATGTGGCGAAAGCCGGTTTCTATCCGAACATCAATCTGGCGGCATCGCTCACGCAGGCGTTCGCGGGCGGCGCGCTGCTCAGTTTCCTCACGCGCGACGCATCCGGCTACAGCTTCGGCCCGGCGATCTCGCTGCCGATCTTCGAAGGCGGACGCCTGCGCGCGCAACTCGGCGCGGCATCGGCGCAATACGATCAGGCCGTCGATCACTACAACGCGACGCTCGTCGCGGCGCTCAAGGACATCGCCGATCAGGTCGTGCGCGTGCATTCGCTCGATACGCAGCTCGAAGCGTCCGGCCGCTCCGTCGCGGCGGCGCGCAAGAACTACGATCTCGCGAACCAAGGTTACAAGCGCGGTCTCACCGACTATCTGAATGTGCTCGTCGCGCAGACGCAGTTGCTGAAGGCGCAGGACGGACAGGCGCGCGTGCGCGCGCAACGGCTCGCGTCGTATGCGACGCTCACGTCGGCGCTCGGCGGCGGCATCGACGATCCGGCCAACGGCCCGGAACAGAACGCGCTCGCGCCGTCGCAGCACATCGGCCCGTTCAGCAAGACGCGGAACTGAGCATGTCGACGCCCGCCACGCTCATCGAACGTCCGTCGCTCAAGCTGGCCTTGCTCGACTGGGCGCGCACCGACGGCCTCGCCTGGATCTACATCTTCAAGGCCGTGCTGGCGGCGCTGCTGGCGCTGTGGATCGCAATGCGCCTCGATATGCAGCAGCCGCGCACCGCGATGACCACCGTATTCGTCGTGATGCAGCCGCAAAGCGGCATGGTGCTCGCGAAGAGCTTCTATCGCTTCTGCGGGACGATGGTCGGCCTCGTCGTGATGATGGTCTTCATCAGCCTGTTTTCGCAGCAGCCGGTGCTGTTTCTTTCGGCGACGGCGCTATGGGTCGGCGTCTGCACGGCGGGCGCGGCGCGCAACCGCAACTTCCGCTCGTACGGCTTCGTGCTCGCGGGTTACACGGCCGCGCTGATCGGCATTCCGGCGGCGCAGCATCCGGAGGCCGCGTATCTGTCGGCGCTCACGCGGGTCGGCGAAGTGACGCTCGGCATCGTGTGTTCCGGCGCGGTGAGCGCGCTCGTCTTTCCGCAGCATGCGGGCGAGCAGGTCAGGACGACAGTGCGCCGCCGCTTCACGCAGTTCGTCGACTATGTATGCCGCGCGCTGTCGGGCAAGATGGAGCGCGCGCAGATCGAGCGAACCAATCTCGCGTTCGTGTCGGATATCGTCGGCTTCGAGGCCGCGCGCAGCGTCGCCGTGTTCGAGAATCCGGAGTCGCGCATGCGCGGCGGGCGCCTCGCGCGTCTGAACAGCGAATTCATGAGCGCGTCGACGCGCTTTCACGCGCTGCATCAGTTGATGAACCGCCTGCGCGAAAACGCATCGGCGACGACCATCGCGGCGCTCGAACCGTTCTTTCGCGAAGTGCCGCCGCTCTTTTCCGTATCGGGCGAGCCG
The DNA here is from genome assembly GCF_001544915.2 of Caballeronia pedi. Taxonomy (GTDB): domain Bacteria; phylum Pseudomonadota; class Gammaproteobacteria; order Burkholderiales; family Burkholderiaceae; genus Caballeronia; species Caballeronia pedi. Next base: position 202,173 of record NZ_FCOE02000009.1, read on the forward strand.
GTGCGCAACGCCGCCGACGCCGCGCACGCCGCCGCGCAATTGCACGACTACAAGGCCGCCTTGCCGAAGCGCGTGCGCGCGGCGCGTGCCGCACTCGAAGCGAATCCGGACTTCGCGCAACTGGAGTTCGATACCGCGGCGGAACTGCTCTACCGTTTCGTCGACGACATGCTCGCGTATGCGCAAACGTACGCGTCGCTGACATCGCCGTCGCATGAACGCGAGCACTGGATCGCGCGTTACGTGCCGAAGACCAACATGTTCGCGGCGGCCATCTCGGGCTTGCGCGGCGCGGTCGTGATGTTCATCCTCTCCGCGTTCTGGATCGAGACCGCGTGGCCGAGCGGCGGCACGATGGTGCTCAACGCGGCGGCCGTGTGCGCGCTCGCGTCGTCATCGCCGCGCCCGACCCTCATGTCCGCGCAAATGGCGCTCGGCACGATGCTCGCGAGCGTGGTCGGCATGATCGTCGTGTTCGGCGTGTTTCCGCACATCGACGGCTTCACGATGATGTGCGCCGCGCTCGCACCCGCGCTTTTGCTCGGCGCGTATCTCAGCACGCGGCGCGCGCTCGCGGGCGTGGGGATCGGCTATTGCATCTTCTTCTGCTTTCTCGCGGGCCCGGACAATCTCGTCCATTACGATCCGACCGGCTTCATGAACGATGCGCTCGCGCTCGTGCTGTCGATGATCGTCGCGGCGATCGCCTTCGCCGTGCTGCTGCCGACCGATGCGCCGTGGCTGCGCAATCTGCTGCTCGGCGACCTGCGGCGCGAAGTGGTGAGCGCGCGCCGCGGACGTCTGGCCACGCTCGCGACGCACTTCGAAAGCCGCACGCGCGATCTGCTCGCGCAGATCAACGCGCTTCCGGCCAGCCGTCCCGGTTCGCAACGCGATGCGCTGCAATGGCTTTTCGCGGTGCTCGAATTCGGCAACGCGGTGATCGATTTGCGGCGCGAGATCGCGGCGGCGTCGAACGCGTCGATGCCATGGCGCCGCTCGGTCGACGCGACGCTCGATGCGGTCGCGCGGCTCTTCGACCGGCCGAAACAAATGCGCTTCGACGCTGCCCTGGCCGCGACCGAACGCGCGATTGCCGATACGCAAGACGTGCTCGCCACGTTCGATGAGTCGCGCGAGGAAAGACATCGGCTGCAGCGCATCGCGAGTCATCTGCACTTCATCCGTACCGCGCTGCTCGATCCCGAATCGCCGTTTGCGCAGTTCGCTGCGTCGGCGTCTGCGCAACAACACCCGCCAGAAGGAGCGCCCCATGCTGCCGCGTAACGTCGCGATCCTCGAAGCCTATGTGCCGACGATTCTCCTGCTCTTCATCGCCGGCGCGATGATCACGTGGGTCGTCGACCGCGTGCTTTCGCTGACGGGGATCTATCGCGTGGTCTGGCATCCGGCGCTCTTTCGCGCGAGCCTGCTGGTGTGCATCTGCGGCACGCTCGGGCTCATCGCGTATCGATGAGCGCATCACATTCATACAAGCTGAAAAAGAGTTCCAACATGATTCTCAGGAAAATCATCGGCCTGGTTTTGACGATCGCCATCTTCGCCGCTGCCCTCGTCATCGGGCGCGTGCTGTGGGTCCATTACATGGACGAGCCGTGGACGCGCGATGGCCGCGTGCGCGCGGATGTCGTCAACGTCGCGCCGGACGTGTCGGGCGCGGTCGTGCAACTGCCGGTTCGCGACAACCAGTTCGTGAAGAAAGGCGATCTGCTGATGGAAATCGATCCGTCGCACTACCGGATCGCGGTCGAGCAGGCGCAGGCGAACGTCGCGGCGCGCGCGGCCGAGTTGCGCATGCGCCGCGCCGATGCCGTGCGTCGCGCCGACATGGACAGTCAGGTCGTCTCGAAGGAAGCGCGCGAGAACGCGATGCAGACCGCATCGACCGCCGAGGCGCAGTTGCAGCAGGCGCAGGCCGCGCTCGATGCCGCCAGGCTCAATCTCGAGCGCACCAAGGTGTTTTCGCCGGTGGATGGCTACGTGACGAACCTGAACGTGTTCCGCGGCGACTACGCGACGACGGGCGCGGCGAAGCTCGCGATCGTCGACAGTCATTCGTTCTGGGTGTATGGATACTTCGAGGAGACGAAGCTGCCGCATGTGCGTATCGGCGACAAGGCGTCGATTCGACTGATGAGCGGCGGCGACTTGAAGGGGCATGTGGAGAGCATTTCGCGCGGCATTTACGATCGCGACAATCCGCAAAGCCGTGAACTGCTCGCCGATGTGAACCCGACCTTCAACTGGGTGCGGCTCGCGCAGCGTGTGCCGGTGCGGGTGCAGATCGATCAGGTGCCGGAGGGGGTGCTGCTGAGTGCGGGGACGACGTGTACGGTGGTGATTGCGCCGTCGAGTTGAGTGATGTCCAGCGTCGGTCCCGATGCGGCTAAAATGCATCCAGACGCATTGGAAGGAGCTTCGAATGGAACCTAGAAAAATTGGCCGGTTGGCGGTATCGGATATCCCGCCGCGCGCGAAGATCGCCCCGAAACCCGATCGTGACATCGACATGTCCACGCCTGAATCGCGCGAGCGCGTCTCGGTTGCGGTACGCAAGGTCATTCAGACGCATAACATCGCAATCAAGGCACTCGCCAAGCGCTGATGCTACTCAACGCGCGATATGTCATTGCCGTACACGATGACATTCTGGACCTCGAAGGCGGGCTGCCCGGATTTGCGCAGGCGGGGCCCGGCGGCGTCGATGCCGTTCTGGCGCGCGTGGAGAATCATGCTCACTACGCTGGACTGGACGACGTGTTCGGCATCGCGGCGATGTATGCGGTTGCCATCGCTCGTGGTCATGTTTTCAATGACGGAAACAAACGCACGGCTCTGGTCTGCACTCTGACATATCTGAGCATGCAGGGCTACGATCTGACCTCTACGCTTGAAATCGAAGACGATCTCGTCGAAGTGATGGTCGAAGTCGCCGAGGGCAAGATCGAGCGCGAAGAACTGGCTGATTATCTGTCGCTGATCTGCATGTGCTCGTAAAGGCATAGCCGCAAAAAAAGCCCGCCCCGGATCACTCCCGAGCGGGCTTTCACATTCAGCGCAGACAACCGTTACTTCAACACCACCTTCACATCGAAATACTTCGCTGCGAAGCGATCGATAGTCCCATCGTCCTTCAGCTCCTTCAGCGCTCGATTGAGCGCCTCCTTCAGCGCCTTGTCGTTCTTGCGCACGCCGAACCCCACACCCGCGCCGAGCAGCTTGTCATCCGTCACCGCCGGACCGGCGAACGCAAAGCCCGCGCCCTGCGGCTGCTTCAGAAAACCCTTCGACGCTGCCTCGGCATCCTGGAACGCCGCATCCAGACGGCCCGCCGCCAGATCCGCATAGATCTGATCCTGTGCCTGATACGACGCCACATCGATACCCGCCGGCGCCCACTTCGCCTTCGCGTACGTCTCCTGAATCGAGCCCTGCAACACGCCGACGCGCTTGCCCTTAAGACCATCGACGGTCGGCTGGATGCTGCTGCCCTTCTTCGCGACCAGTTGATTGGGGATCGTGTAGATCGGATCGGTGAAATCGATCGCGAGCTTGCGCTTGTCGGTGATCGTCATGTCCGAGTTGATGCCGTCGAACTTGCGCGCCTGCAGCGCGGGAATCAGCCCGTCGAACGAATTCTCGACCCACACGCACTTCATCTTCAGCTTCGCGCACACCGCGTTGCCGATGTCGATATCGAAGCCCATCAGCTCGCCGCCCGGCGACTTCGACTCGAACGGCGCATACGACGCTTCGACGCCGAAGCGCAATGCCTTCATGTCATCGGCCGCCTGCGCGTTGAACGTGGCGACGCTCGTGGCGACGGCTACACCCAGCAACGCGAACGCGGCAAGCTTGCGGCTGATCAATTGCGATTTCTTCAACTTCCATCTCCTTCCATTGCAGTTCGAACCCGGTGTGATGATGCGGCCTGACGCGGCCGCCGAAACACCGGGGCGCGATTGTAGCGCGCGAGCGCGCAATACCGGTTCAATCGAGGGAGGCGAGCGTGGCGTCGGTGGTGTCGATGACCATCAGGCCGGCGCGCAAGCCCGGCTTCACCTTCGCGTTCGGAAACACGATCCGCTCTTCATCGTGCGACACGCGATAGCAATATTCGCCATCGCGCGCGAGCTCGGTTCCCGCAGCGAATGGCGTGAAGTTCGGCACATCGCTCGCGACGTTCAGCACGAAGCGATCGCTCTGCTTGTCGATCTGCGCGACGACGGTGAACACGCGCAACGGCGCGCGCTCCGCCGCCGCTTCGCCCGCGATCAGACGACGCAATGCCGCATCCGATGCGGCAAAACGCGTCAGGTCGTTCTGCCCGAACGGCTGCACCTTGCCGAGTTCCAGCGTGCACGCGAGCGCGCCCGCTTGCTGCGCCGTGAAATGCGTGAACGTGTTGGCCTTCTCGCGATGCAGCAGCACGGCCTGCAGCCGCGCGTCGCGCAGCCAGTCGAACATCGCGCGGGCGAGCGGTGCGCCCGTGTGCGGCAACAGCGCGAACTGCTCGAACACGGACGCGCGGATCGCCGTGTGCATGTCGATATGCCATCTGGGAAGCGGAGCGCGCTCGAAGAACTTCAGCGCGGCGTCCTCCAGCTCGGCCGCGCGCCGTGCCTCGCGGCTCTCGGGCAGGCTCGCATGACGGCCGCTGAACAGGCGATTGAGGTCGTCGTCGATATAACGGTCGCCCGCGCGCATCGCGCCGATGTTGCCGACTATCACGAGCATGTTCGCCGCCAGCGGCGCCTTTCCACTGGCGATATCCGCGATGAGCAGCGACAGCATTTCGATGGGCGCGGTTTCATCGCCATGAATACCCGCCGATACGAGCACGCTATGTGTCGGCGCTTTCGCGGGCTCGAGCAACAGCACGCCTTCACCTTGCCACGTCCAGCGCACGCCCGAAGGCGCGGTTCCGGCGCTTGCCTCGGGGCGCTGCCCTTGGAGCGTGAACGCGAGAAAGTCGTCGAGCACGGACGAATCAGCGCTGGAAGTCATAGACGGCACCGAGTCCGAGAATGGTCGTCAGTTCGTCGAGCGCGGCGCGCGACTCGGCGAGCAGCTTCGGGTCCGCGAGATCGGCGGGCGCGAGACGGTCGCGATAGTGCGTGTCGATCCACGCATCGAGTTGCGTGAAGAGCGCGTCGTTCATCCACACGCGCGCATTCACGGCGGCGCGCTCGGCGTCGTTCAGCACGACGCGCAGGCGCAGACAGGCGGGCCCGCCGCCGTTCTTCATGCTCTCGCGCAGATCGAAGACGAGTACTTCGTCGATGGGCGTGTCGCGGCCGCCAAGCGAATCGAGATACGCCGCGACGCGCGCGTTCTCGCGACATTCCTGCGGCACGACGAGCAGTTGCCGCCCGTCCGCGCTCGACAGCAACTGGCTGTTGAAGAGATACGACGAGACCGCGTCCTCCACGCTCACTTCGTTCGCCGGCACTTCGAGCGCGCTGAATGGCGTGCCTTGCGCGTCGAGCTTCGCGCGCAGTTCCTCGTAGACCTTGTGCTGATCGACGAAAGCGCGCTCGTGGCAGAACAGCGTCGTGCGATTGCCGACCGCGATCACATCGTTGTGGAACACGCCCGCATCGATCACGTCGGGCGACTGTTGCGCGAACACAGTGGCATCGTCGGAAAGACCATGCAGGCGTGCGACCGCGCGGCTCGCTTCGAGCGTCTGGCGCGCCGGATAACGCTGCGGCTGCGGACCCTGGCCGTACTCGCTCTTGCCATACACGAAGAACTCGACGCCCTTCTCGCCGTACTCGCGCGCGAAGCGCGTATGATTCGCCGCGCCTTCATCGCCGAGCGCGGGCGTGCCGGGCAGCGCGTGATGAATGCGAAAGCGCGCTTCGTCGGCGAAAATCGCGCCAAGCGAGCGGCGCGTCTCGCCATGCTCGATCGCGCGATGCAGCTTGGCCGCGAGATTCGCCGGCGTGAAATGCACGCGGCCGTCTTCCGTATCCGCCGATGGACTCACGGTCGCGGCATTCGCCGTCCACATCGCGGACGCGGAACTCGCCGCCGCGAGCAACTCCGGCGCTTCACGCGCGGCGCGGGCGATCACGGTGGCGTCGTCGCCGGAAAAGCCGACATCGCGCAACAGCCGGATCGACGGCCGTTCGAGCGGCGGCAGCACGCCCTGCTGAAAACCGAGGTCGGCGAGCCGCTTCATCTTGCGCAAGCCCTGCTTCGCGGCGGCCTTCGGATTCGCCACCGACTTCTCGTTGCTGCGCGACGCGACATTGCCGAACGACAGTCCCGCGTAGTTGTGCGTGGGGCCGACCAGCCCGTCGAAGTTCGCCTCGTATGCTTGCATGTTCGATTCCGGTGCTTAAAACGTGAGTCTTAAAACGTGAGCCCCGGCGATACGCTCGCGGGCATCTGCAATTGCTCGCTCTCCACCGACGCCATCGGGTACGAGCAGTAGTCCGCCGCGTAATACGCACTCGGCCGCTGATTGCCCGAGCGCCCGACGCCGCCGAACGGCGCCGCCGACGATGCGCCGTTGGTCGGCCGGTTCCAGTTGACGATGCCGGCGCGGATGGTGCGCTGGAAGTGCTTCCACACGGTTTCGTCGTCGGCGAGAAGACCGGCGGACAGGCCGTAGGCGGTGTCGTTCGCGCGCTCGATGGCTTCATCGAAAGTCTTGTAGCGCGTGACCTGCACCATCGGGCCGAAGTGCTCTTCGTCGGGGATGTCGCGGGCGCGCGTGACATCGAGAATCGCCGGCGAGACGAAGCCGAGGTTCGCCGCGCGCTGCTTCATTTCGAGCACGGGCGCCGCGCCCGCTTCGATGAGACGCGCCTGCGCATCGACGAGACGCGCCGCCGCGCGCGCGGAAATCACGGCGCCCATGTACGGCTGCGGTTCGTCGTCGAACTTGCCGACGCGGATGTTCGCGCTCACTTCGGCGAAGCGCTGCATGAAGCGCTCGCCGAAGGCATCATCGGGAACGAGCAGACGGCGCGCGCACGTGCAGCGCTGTCCCGCCGACAGAAATGCCGACTGGATCGTGTGATGCACGGCGGCGTCGATATCGTCGACCGGTGCGACGACGAGCGGATTGTTGCCGCCCATCTCCAGCGCGAGCACGATCTCCGGACGCCCGCCGAACTGTTTGTGCAGCAGCGTGCCCGTGTCCGAACTGCCGGTGAAGAACAGCCCGTCGATCTGCCGATGATTCGCGAGCGCGACGCCCGTGTCCTTTTCGCCCTGCACGAGATTGAGCACGCCCGCGGGCAAGCCGGCCTGAATCCACAGCGCGAGCGTCGCCGCCGCGACGCCCGGCGCGAGTTCGGATGGCTTGAACACGACCGTGTTGCCCGCGATCAGCGCCGGCACGATATGCCCGTTCGGCAGATGCCCCGGAAAGTTGTACGGCCCGAATACGGCCACGACGCCATGCGGCCGATGCCGCAGCACCGCGACGCCATCGGCCATCGGCGCGCGTTTCTCGCCGGTGCGCTCGTGATACGCCTGCACGGAGATATCGACCTTCGCGGCCATCGACGCCACTTCGGTGCGCGCTTCCCACAGCGGCTTGCCGGTTTCGCGGCCGATCGCGCTCGCGAGCGCTTCCTTGTTCTCGTTGAGCAGCGCGGCGAAGCGCTTCGCGATGGCGACCCGCTCATCGAACGCGAGCGCCGACCACGACGCGAACGCGCGCCGCGCCGACGACACCGCGCGGTCCACGTCTTGCGCCGATGCGCTGTTGCCTTGCCACACGGTTTCATCGGTGCCGGGATTGCGCGATGCGAACGCCGCGCCCGAGCCTGCCTGCCAGTCACCGCCGATATACAACTGGTTCGAGATATCCATGTCGTGTCTCAATTATTTGGCGCGCGGCCAGGAGGTCAGTACGCGCACGTTGTCGCCTTCCTTCACGCGCAATGCAGCGGCTTCTTCCGCCGTCAGCAGGAACATGCCGTTCTCGACCGCGCCGACCGTTGCGCCGCAGCGGAAGTCTTCGAGCAGCGTGTTCGAGACGAGACTTTTCGCTTCGCCCGGCGCGCGCTGTTCCGCGATCTTCACGCGCGCCAGCACGCTTTCGCGCACCGTGCGCAAATCCGCGACATGGCATTCGAGCACCGGACCGGCATCGAAGATATCGACGTGATTTTCGTAACGCAGACCTTCCGCTTCGAGCATCTTGCGCGCGGGCGCGGTGTCCTTGTGCGTGACGCCGACCGCGTGCTGCGCCGAATCGGGCAGCAGATCGAGATACACCGGATAACGCGGCATCAGCTCGGCGACGAACGACTTCTTGCCATGCGAGCTCAGATAATCGGCTTCGTTGAAATCGATCTGATAGAAATGCGAGCCGACCGCGTTCCAGAACGGCGATTCGCCGTTCTCATCGAAATGGCCGCGCAATTCCGCGCACAGGCGCTGCGGAAAGCGATCCGTGAACTGCGCGATGAACATGAAGCGCGAGCGCGACAGCAAGCCGCCCACGCCCGCCGTGCGATAACGCGGGCTCAGAAAGAGCGAACACACTTCGGCGTAGCCGGTCAGGTCGTGCGAGATATTGAGCAGCGACATGCGCGTCCACACGCCCATGTCCTTGCTCGCATGCACGACCGTCGACACGCGATAGTTGTAGAACGGCTGCTCCAGCCCGACTTGCGTTTCGATGCCGCACACGCCCGCGACATCGCCGGTCGCGGTGTCTTCCATCACGAAGAGATAGCCTGCTTCGAACGCTTGCGCATCGCCGGTGAGCGTGCGGCGCGCGCGTTCGACGCGGGCCGTCAGCGCGCCGTGATCCGGCTTGAAGGTGGTCAGACCCGGACCCGTTTCCTGGGCGAGCGCGACGAGCGCGTCGACGTCGCCCGGCTGCGTGCAACGCACGACGATCATTGCAATTCTCCCGATGCCTGATGCAACGGCACGCAACGCACCGTGTCCTTGTCCGATACGCCGAGCGCAGCGCGCGTGGCCGCGTTCAGCGCGGCGCCGTCGGCGCGCGTTCCCGCCAGTCCGGCCACCGCGCAGCGGAATTCATGCGCGCCGCCCGCCGCGACCAGATACGGCGCACCGCTCTCGGACGCGACCTCGCGCACCACGCGCAATTCGCTCGAACTCGCCGACGCGCTCTTGTCGACGGCGATCGTGAGCACGGGGCCCGCATCGAAGATATCGACGAAGCGGTCCGGCTCGAAACCTTCTTCGAGATGGATGTCGTAGGCGAGCAGCGTGGTTTCGTTCGGCTCGCCGAGCACGCGTTGCGCGTCGCCCGGAAGCAAGGGCACGTAGAGCGGATAACTCGGCATCACTTCCGCGATGAAGGTGCGGCTGCGTCCGCCCGACTCCGCTTCCACCTGCTCGAAGTCGCGGCCGAAGAACTTTCGCCCGACCGCATCCCAGAACGGCGAGGCGCCGGCATCGTCGGTGACACCGAGCATCAGCGAAAACACTTCACTGGAAAACCGCTTGCGGTTCGCGGCGATGTAGATCATGCGCGCACGCGACAGCAGATGCGCGGCCGCTTCGTTGGCTTCATCGCGCAGCGACGGGTCGATATAGAAACCCGTCAGACGGCTCTTGCCCGTCAGCTCGTGCGACATCGTGAGCGCGTGAATCTTGCGGTTCACCTTGAGCTCGCGCGACGCGTGGATCAGCGCATCGTTGCGAAATGCGTAGAACGGCTCGGAATAGCCCGCCGACGCGACGATGCTCGACGTGCCGAGCAGCCGGCCCGTCTGCGCATCTTCCAGCACGAAGAGATAGAACTCCTCGCCGGGAAATTCCACTTCGGCGCGAAACGAGTCTTCCGACAGCGCGACGCGCGTTTCGAGTGCGCGACGGTCGCGCGGCAGCGAGTGCAGCACGGGAAGCGCTGCGCGCGCCATCCGTTCGAGCTCGTCGAGATCGGAGAGTGCTGCGGGGCGGACGAATAGCATCATCGGGTCCTGTTCGTCACTTGACGGCCGCGGCGCCGACGACCTGCTCGATCGCCCGGCCGATGCGCGCGAAGCCTTCGTCGAGATCGGCCATCGGCATGATGAGCGACGGCGCGAAACGCAGCACGTTCGGCCCCGCGATCAGCATGATGACGCCGTTCGCCGCCGCCGCATTGAGCACGTCCTTCGCGCGGTCCTTGTAGGCGTCGTTCAGTTCCGCGCCGATCAGGAGGCCGCGTCCGCGAATTTCCTTGAACATGCCGAAGCGCTCGTTGATGCGTTCGAGATGCGCCTTGATCGCCTTGCTGCGTTCGTTCACGCCTTCGAGCAGTTTCGGATCGCTGATCAGTTCGACGACCTTCTCCGCAATCGACGCGCCCAGCGGATTGCCGCCGTAAGTCGTGCCGTGCACGCCGACGGTGAAGTGCGCGGCGATCTCGTTGGTCGTCAGCATCACGCCGATCGGGAAGCCGTTGCCCAGCGCCTTCGCGCTCGTGAGGATGTCGGGCGTCACGCCGTATTGCATGTACGCGTAGAACGTGCCCGTGCGGCCGACGCCGGTCTGCACTTCGTCGAAAATGAGCAGTGCGTCGTGCTGGTCGCACGCTTCACGCAGGCCCTTCAGGAACGCCGGATCGGCGGGCAGCACGCCGCCTTCGCCCTGCACCGGCTCGACGATCACCGCGCACGTCTTCGGGCCGATGGCTTCGAGCGCCTTCGGCAGATCGTTGTACGGCAGATGACGGATGCCCTGCGGCTGCGGGCCGAAGCCTTCGGCGTACTTCGGCTGGCCGCCGACGCTCACCGTGAAGAACGTGCGGCCATGGAACGACTGCGTGAACGAGATGATCTCGATCTTCTCGTTGCCGTGTTTGTCGATGGCATAGCGGCGCGCGAGCTTCAGCGCCGCTTCGTTCGCTTCCGCGCCCGAGTTCGCGAAGAACGCGCGGTCGGCGAAAGTGAGATCCGTCAGGCGTTTCGCGAGGCGCAGCACCGGCGCGTTCGTGTAGCCGTTGCCGATGTGCCAGAGCTTCTCGCCCTGCTCGTGCAGCACCTTCAGCAGTTCGGGATGGCCGTGGCCTAGCGCCGTCACTGCGATGCCGCCGGCGAAATCGACATAATCGCGGCCTTCGGTGTCCCATACGCGCGAGCCGCGGCCCCGGTCGGGCACGAAACTGGCCGGCGCGAATACCGGAACCATTACTTCGTCGAACGTACCGCGATTCACATTGATGTCGGTCATGAGCCACTCCTCGTAAGGTTCGTGCAGTCAGGTTCGATATTAGGCAATCCCGCGCGTTCCGTCTTGCGCGTTCGCGACATGCTTCGATGGGCTTTTTCGCAGTTTTCAGGCGGGCTCGGGCGGCTCGATCAGCGCCCCGCCGCGCGGCTCGTCGATCGCGCCGCGCTGCTTTTCGATCCAGTTGCGGCGTTCCTCGCGCGGCGTCACGCCGAAGCGGTCGCGATACGCATTGGAAAAATGCGCCGCCGATGAAAACCCGCACGCGAGGCTGATCTGCACCACCGATTTGCTCGTGCGCTGCAACTGCGTGCGCGCCTTCGTCAGACGCAGATTGAGGTAGTACTTCGACGGCATCGCGCCGAGATACTGGCGAAACAGCCGCTCCAGCTGCCGGCGCGAAATGCCGACGAGACCCGCGATTTCATCGGTCGCGAGCGGATCTTCGATATTCGCTTCCATCAGTTGCAGCGCATCGTTCAGGCGCGGATGACGCTCGCCCGGCGCGGTGACGAACGGAATGCGCTGGCGCTCCGTGCCTGCGCGCAGCACGCCCGCGCCGAGCGAATCCGCGATGCGTTCCGCGAGATCCTGGCCGTTGTCGCGTGCGATCATCGCGAGCATGAAGTCGATGCTGGCCTGTCCGCCAGAACAGGTGGCGCGGTCGCGGTCGATCTCGAAGATCTGCTGGCTGACGATCGCGCGCTCGAATTGCTCGGTGAACTGCTGATACGTTTCCCAGTTCACCGCGACGCGATATTGCGAGAGTTGTCCGGCCATCGCAAGCCACCACACGCCGTGATGGATGCCGCTGACGAGCGGCGTGCGCGGCGCCACGCGCGCGAGGCTCGCGAGAAAGAGCCGGTAGTCCGCGAACTGCTGATAGCGCTCGGAAACCACGATGAGCCAGTCGCAGCGCACGGCGTCGTTGAACGCGCAATCGGCAGGCAGTTGCGCGCCGCCCGAAAGGGGCACGGGCCGGCCGTCCCAGGAACAGATGCGCCATTCGTAGAGACGATGCCCGTCGATGTCGTTCGCGAGCGCGAGGCTGTCGATGATCGGCGCGATGCCGCTCATCGACACCGGCGGCAGCGCGACGATCGCAACTTGCAGCGTCACGTTATTTCAGACTTCCCGACAGGAACTGGCGCAGGCGCTCGCTCTTCGGCGCCGTGAGCACGTCGGCGGGCGCGCCCTCTTCTTCCGTGCGTCCCTGATGCAGGAACATCACATGATTCGACACGTTGCGCGCGAAGCCCATCTCGTGCGTGACGACGATCATCGTGCGGCCTTCCTCGGCGAGCTTCTGCATCACCTTCAGCACTTCGCCGACGAGTTCGGGGTCGAGCGCAGACGTGGGTTCGTCGAACAGCATGACATCGGGATGCATCGCGAGCGCGCGCGCGATCGCCACGCGCTGCTGCTGGCCGCCCGACAAATGCGACGGATACTGTTTCTCGACGCGCGGCGGCAAGCCCACTTTCTCCAGATACGTGCGCGCGCGATCTTCCGCTTCCTTTTTGGACACGCCGAGCACGTGCATCGGCGCTTCCATCACATTCTCGATGGCCGTCATGTGCGACCAGAGATTGAAATGCTGGAACACCATCGCGAGCTTGGTGCGCACGCGCTGTAACTGCTTGTGATCCGCGACTTCGAGATTGCCCGCACGGTCGGCCTTCGTGCGCACGGCTTCACCGTCGACGATGATCTGCCCCGCGTTCGGCCGCTCGAGAAAGTTGATGCAGCGCAGAAACGTGCTCTTGCCCGAGCCGCTCGCGCCGATGATGCTGATCACGTCGCCCGCTTTGGCCGAGAGCGACACGCCCTTCAGCACTTCGTTGTCGCCGTAGCGCTTGTGAATGTCCTCGGCGACGAGCTTGGTCGCGACGTCTTTGGCGGTTGGCTCCAACGCTTTCTCCTCGGGTGATGACAGGGACTGCTGCATGGGTTCGAATTCTACCGCTCAGGCGCGCCGCACCGCGCGCGCCGTGCCTGCCGGGCGCAGATAAGCGAGCCAGTGACGCTCCGCGCGCCGGAACGCGGCGACGAGCGCGAACGAGATGGCGACATACAGAAGCGCGGCGATGCCGAACGATTCGAACGACTGATAAGTCGCCGAATTCGCGTCGCGCGCGACCTTCAGGATGTCCGGCACCGTGGCCGTGAAGGCGACGGTCGTCGCGTGCAGCATCAGGATCACTTCGTTGCTGTACAAAGGCAAGGCGCGGCGCAACGCCGAAGGCAGGATCACGCGGCGATACATCGTGAAGGTGCTCATGCCGTAGGCGCGTGCGGCTTCCACTTCGCCGTGCGAAATCCCGCGAATCGCGCCGGCGAAGATTTCCGTCGTGTAGGCGCAGGTGTTCAGCGCGAAGGCGAGAATCGCGCAGTTGAAGCCGCTCTTGAAGAACGCTTCGAGCAAGGATTGCGTGCGCACGAATTCGAGGCTGTACATGCCGGTATAGAGCAGCAGCAACTGCACGTAGAGCGGCGTGCCGCGGAACACGTACGTGTAGAGGCGCACGGGCGTCGAGAGCCAGCGGTTTCGCGACACCCGCGCGCAGGCGAGCGGCACCGCCGCGCAGAAGCCGATCACAATCGAAGCCGCGAGCAGCCACAAGGTGACGACGAGACCCGACGCGCGCATGCCGTCGGAGTACAGAAACGGGCGCCAGTATTCGGCGAAGATCTGGATCATGGCTTGTCTCGCTGGCAGGGATCAAAGTTCGGCGTGCCGCACGCCGGTCGAATAGCGGCGCTCGAGCGCCATCAGCACGACGTTCGATGCGCTCGTGATCACGAGATAGATCAACGCCGCGATCAGGATGAAGAAGAACATGTTGAAGGTGCTCTTGCCCGCGTCCTGCGCGGCCTTCACGACATCGGCGAGACCGATGATCGACACGAGCGCCGTCGCCTTCACGAGCACCTGCCAGTTATTGCCGATGCCCGGCAGCGCGAAACGCATCATCTGCGGAAAGAGAATGCGCGCGAACACGCGCATGCCGCTCATGCCGTAGGCGCTGCCCGCCTCCAGCTGACCGCGCGGCACGGCGAGAAACGCGCCGCGAAACGTTTCGGTGAAATACGCGCCGTAGATGAAGCCGAGCGTCAGCACGCCGGCCGTGAACGGATCGATGTCGAACTGATCCCAGCCAAAGGCATCGGTGAGATTGTTCACGGCGATCTGGATGCTGTAGAACAGCAGCAGCATCAGCACGAGATCAGGCACCGAGCGGATCAGCGTCGTGTAGGCAGTCGCGATGCCGCGCAAGGCGGCGTGACGCGAGAGCTTCGCGGATGCGCCCATCAGACCGAGCAGCACCGATACCGCGAGAGACAGCACCGCGAGCGCGATGGTCGCTTTGGCGCCCGCCCAGAGGAGCGGGCCGTAGCCGTACAGGATCAAGAGGTGCCTCCATCGTCTTTCGAGTTGACCGGAAAGAGACGGAGCGCGTCGTCAGGCGCACTCCGGCGATTGGGGGCGATACTCGCAGGCGAAAATCAATCGCTCAAATGGGATGAAGGCGGTTTGCTGCGACGCAGCATAGGGATGAAGCGCGCGGCGGCGCCGTCATGCGCCCGCCGCGCAACGCTGCCCGCGTGCGACAGACAGGAAAACCCGCACACGCGCGGCCGACGAAATCTGCATTTTTCAGGTCGCATTTTCGATAGACCGCGCGCAGGCCTTTTACGCGCGCGCGACGCCGCGCACGAGTTGCGCGACCTGCCCGTTCGCCACGGCGACGTCCGGGCTGTCCTGCAGCAAGGGCAGAAACTGCTCCGCAAAGACGGGATCGCGCGTGCCGGCGCTGAACATGTCGACGACCGCCCTCGCGTGCGCGATGCGCGCGTCGGCGGTGGCTTCGTCGTCGTCGAGGACGTCGTCGAGGGCGGCGATCAGTGTCGAAAGCGGCGTCAGCCAGCGATACGCCGAGCCGTTGATCACGATCTGCAGGAATTCGCCCGGCGATACCGGCCCGAACTCGGCTTCGTGCCGCGTGCGCAGATGCGCGAGCACGCTGCGATGAAGCGCGAGCAGCGGATGCCGCACGTCGCGCAGAAAAGCGGTGGCTGTCTGGTCGTTCATGGTCGTGCCTCGTCTGGAAACTCACTAAGTGAGGACGATTCCTTGACGATCAAGCACCGCGCATCCTGCCCGCATAGCGGATGAACTCCGCAGCGGAAAGCGGCGCCGAAAACAGCCACCCCTGCCCGAAACGCGCGCCGCGCGCATGCAGATACGCGGCCTGCTCCTCGCGCTCGATGCCCTCGGCGATCACCTGCACATCGAGTGTCGCCGCCATGTCGATGATGTGCGACGCGACACTGCTCGACGCTGCGTCCTGCCCGATCGTATCGACGAAGGACTTGTCGATCTTCAGGCCGTCGATGCGGAAGGTCTGCAGATGCGAGAGGCTCGAATAGCCGGTGCCGAAATCGTCGAGATAGACGGCGTGGCCGGCTTCCCGAAACGCGCTGATGACTTCCTTGGCGGCATCGGCGTCGAGAAAGCTGCGCTCGGTCGCCTCGATGCGGATCTGCGCGGGCCGCACGCCCTGACGCGCGAGCGCCGGACCGAGCACTTCGAGAAAACGGTGCGTGGTTAGATCCGGCGCGGACAGGTTCACCGAGACGTAGTACTCCGGGTAGCGCTTAAGAAAATCGCCGAGTTCGAGCAGAATCGTGTCGAGCACCTGGTCGGTGATCGCCTGGATCAACCCGCGATGCTCCGCGAGCGGGATGAAATGATCGGGCCGCACGATGCGGTCGTGATACTTCCAGCGCACGAGCGCTTCGGCGCCGACGCAGCGTCGCGTGGCGAGATCGACGATCGGCTGATACGCAACGATGAACTGATGCCGACGCACGGCGTCACTCAACTGACCTCGCGGCGACAACCGGCGCACGATGAAGAACGCCGCCCATCCCGCGCACGCGAGCCCCGCCGCGACGCCGCCGAGCAGCCAGCCCCACGGCAGCGTGCGCACGCGCTGGCGCAGCGACTGATGCGGCGCGCTCACGACGACCGCGAGCGGCATCGACGCAGAGCGCCGCACGATGTAGGGCGAGTCGTCGTCGCGCGCGGGCGGTGGGGCGCGATACACGGCGAGGACCGCGGCGGCGTCGGTGGCGGGCGTGGTCGCGATCACGCGGCTCACATCGGTATTGATGATCCCGACGCCGCCGGCGGGATCGCCGTCCGGATCGAGACTGTCGACGTAGAGCGAAGGATCGGCGGCGATATAGAAACCGTCGCGGCCCATGACGAGCGAGACCTTGCCGCCCGGCAGACGCGCCAGCCCGTACCAGGCCATCACGCCATCGCGCGAGCGCCAGTCGGGCGGCGGCAGCGTGAGGCCGTCGAGCACGCCGGCCGACACCGCGCCCAGGAGCGACGAGCATTGCCAGCGGCCGTCGCGATCGTACGCGCCGGCGTCGCGCACCTGCTCGTGCGTGAGCGCGATGCGCCGCAGTTCCTTCAGATACGGCGGCGAGCACGGCGCCGCCGCTACCTTGCCGATCTCGCCGAGCGCGCCCGACAGACGCCGCGTCAGGTCTTCGGCGCGATAGAGCGCGGCATTGGCGACCGTGTTCAGGCGCTCGGACTGCTCCTGCTGCTGACTGCGCTGAGCGAACAAAAAGCCGATCCCCGCCGGCGCCAACGCCGCAATCACCACGATGACGATCAGAAGCGCCGCCAGCGCCCCACGTTGAATGTTGTTCATTGCATGTTATGGACCGCGGCGCGAAAGATTCGCGCGCGCGTTTTTTTGTTTTCTGCTCGACGACATCGGCTGGTCTTGCGCCGCTCTTGCGCGAGTCTCGGACAAACGACTTAGTGTAGGGGCCGCGCATCGCGCGATTCAACGTTTTCTTTGCCCAAACCTTGGCTGTTTGGTGGGCTTCCGCACGGCCTGTGGAAGCTTTTTTTGCCGGTCGCGCGCCGTGCGAAAATGGCCAGACCAGAAACAGTGCTTTCCTTGCGTGAAATGACAGTCATGCCTTCACACGACATCGCGCGTCCGCTCGTGCGCGCCGCCGCGCCCGGCGACTTCGACGCCATCGCGCGCATCTATGCGCATTACGTGGAGCACGCGCTCGCGACGTTCGAGGAGATCGCGCCTTCCGTCGACGAAATACGCGCGCGCCATGCGGCGATCACCTCGCTGAAGCTGCCCTATCTCGTCGCCGAACTCGATGGCCAGCTTGCCGGCTACGCGTATGCGTCGACATACCGGCCACGTTCGGCTTACCGCCATACGATCGAGGACTCGGTCTATGTCGCCGATGGTTTCAGCGGGCGCGGCATCGGCCTCGCGCTACTCACCGCGCTCATCGAGCGATGCGAACGCGGGCCGTGGCGGCAGATGATCGCGGTGATCGGCAACAGCGGCAACGCGGGATCGATCGCGTTGCATGCGCGGCTCGGCTTCGAGCACGTGGGCGTGCTGCGCGACGTCGGCCTCAAGCACGGACGATGGGTCGATACCGTGCTGATGCAGCGCGCGCTGAATACTGCTCTGAGCGTCACGGCATGACCGGTCGCGCCGAGCGGCTATGATTCGGCATTTGCCTCCCGCGCGTTTTAGCCTTGCCGACCTACACTCTCGCCGCGCCCGTCAGCGCCGAAATCGACATCCGCAAGAGCCGTTTCATCGCGCTCGCGATTCCCGTCGCGGATCGCAATGAAGCCATGCGCGAACTCGAACGCCTGCGCGCGGCGCATCCCGCCGCGACGCATGTCTGCTGGGCGCTGCTCGCGGGCGGGCAGTCGGGCATGTCGGATGACGGCGAGCCGTCCGGCACCGCCGGGCGGCCGATTCTCGAAGTGCTGCGGCATCACGAAGTCGATGGCGTGCTGGCCGCGGTCGTGCGTTACTACGGCGGCATCAAGCTGGGCGCGGGCGGCCTCGTGCGCGCCTACACCGATGCGATCGCCAGCGCGATGCAACTGGCCGAGCGCGTGGAGCGCATCGAGCGCGCTTCGATCACGATCGAAGTCGACTATGCCGACGAAGCGCGCGTGCGCCGCTGGATCGAGCAGAACGACGCCGAACTCGTGCAGAGCGAATACGGGATGACCGTGCGTCTCGTCGTGCGCATGGCCGCCGTCGCGCGTGAACCGGCGGCCGTCGAATTGCGCGATCTCACCAACGGCCGCGCGGTTGTCGAGGTAGAAGCGTGACGCACGCCCTGGCGCTGGTCATCGAGCCGGCGGGATATCTGGTCGCGGTGAGAGACGGCGAAACGCTGCTCGAAGCAGCGCTGCGCGCGGGGCTATCGCTGCCGCGCTCGTGTCGCAATGGAACCTGCCGCGCGTGCCTGTGCCGGATCGTCGGCGGCGAGATCGCGTATCGCGTCGAATGGCCGGGACTGACTGCCGAGGAAAAAGACGAGGGCTGGATTCTGCCGTGCGTCGCGTTGGCGCAAACCGACGTGACGATCGATCAACCCGACGCGCGCGAGGCCGCACCCGATCCCCGGCCGGTCCGCTCGCGCGGCTTCTGAGCGCGGGTATTTCGGGATTGTCGTCTCGATTCAACGACCTACGATGTGATTCCCGAGTCCGCATGTGCGCGTTTCGTACAAAGTGCGTGCAGGGTATAGCTCAAAAAGTGTACAATTGCGTTTTGCCCTAAATTCTGGCAGGGCCAGATCAACCGAGATTTCAATGACTAAAGTACTGTTGAAAGAGAACGAGCCTTTCGACGTCGCCATGCGTCGTTTTCGCCGTACCGTCGAACGCACGGGCCTGATTCAAGAGCTCAAGTCGCGCATGGCCTATGAAAAGCCGACCACCGAGCGCAAGCGCAAGAAAGCTGCTGCTGTTGCTCGTCTGCGCAAGCAGATCCGTCGCGCGCAACTGCCGAAGAAGTTCTATTGATCGATGCGGGGCGCACTGCCCTCGTCTGTCTGAACAGGATCGGCACTGCAACCTGAGATCGATCGGGTCGCGGATTCGCGCGCAGGTCGCGTGAAAGCTCGCGGAGTAGCGCACTTCTTGTTGCGCCCGTTTCGATAAGGTTGGCAAGATCGCACAGAAGCCTGCATGAGTGAATGCTCATGCAGGCTTTTCGTGCTTTTGGGGAGGTTCGATCAGGCAACCGATCTGGATTCGGCTTTGAATGAAAACGCGCGCGCGAAAGCAAAGAGCCCGGTAGAACCGGGCTCTTTGCTTGACGATTTGGTTGCGGGGGTAGGATTTGAACCTACGACCTTCGGGTTATGAGCCCGACGAGCTGCCAGACTGCTCCACCCCGCGTCTGAAGAATTAAATTATAGACGAGATCATTCTACGAAGTCAAATGTTCTTTGCGCCCAAAGGATTCGCCGCCGGTTGTGTGTGCGCCTTCCCGGCGGCATCGGCATTGACCGCCGCCGCCACCGCAAGCTGATGCGCCCGCGACAGCTTGCCGAGCAGCGGCAACAGCACGATGGCGACGACCGCCCCGCCCGTCGCCAGCCAGCCGAGCCCGAAGAACAGTTTGGTGTACAACGGCAGCGATTGAATCGCTTCGAGGTTGCCGGACGGCATGCGCGCAAAATTGGCCACGACGCTGCCGAGATACTGCGACACGCCCGTCGCGACGAAATACGCGCCCATCATGAAGCCGCTCATGCGGGCCGGGACATAACGCGCGATCATCGCGAGGCCGAGGCCCGATACGAGCAGTTCGCCCAACGAATAGAGCCCGTAGCCCGCCACCATGAACCACGACGACACACGCCCGTCCACCGCATAGCGTCCGCTCAGACCGAACACGAAGAAGCCGACCGCCACGACGACGAAACCCAGCGCGTATTTCACCGCCACCGGAATATCGCGGCCGCGCCGCGCCTGCCGCGTGTAGACGAACGCGAGAATCGGGCTCAGCAGCATGATCCAGATCGGATTGAGCGCCTGAAACTGCGCCGCGCTCCAAGTGAACAGCCCGGCGCCAGCGACCGAGAACATCGGATCGACGTTGCGCAGCGCAAACAGCGTCAGCGATGTCGACATCTGCTGATAGAACACGAAGAACAGAATGACCTGAAGCGTGAGGATCAGCGCGGCGACGAGACCCGCGCGCTCGTTGCGATCGCACTTCGTGAGCATGTAACCGAAAATCGCCAGGATCGCGACGCCTGCCGTATAGACACACGCGACGGCCACCTCTTTGTGCTCCAGGATGAACACCGTCGATGCCGCCAGCGCCACGCCGCCCGCCGCGACCACGAACGCGTGCTTCCAGCGGATCGGCTCGTCATCCGGCGCGGAGCCGACGCGCGCGAGCGTCTCGCGCATCATCGCGAAATTGAGCAGGCCGAGCACCATGCCGCCGCAACATACGGCGAACGCCGCGTGCCAGCCCCAGTGATCCTTGATCCACGGCGTCGCCAGCATCGAGAAGGTCGAGCCGATATTCACCGCCATGTAATAGATGGTGAACGCGCTGTCGATGCGCGAATCATCGCCCTCGTAGATGCGCCGCACGAGATTCGCCGCGTTGGACTTGAAAAGCCCGTTGCCGACGACGATCACGCCCAGCGACGCGTACATGAACCCGAGCGTGTCGATCGGCAGCGCGAGCATCAGGTAACCCAGCGCGAGCACGATCGCGCCCGCGGTCATGGTGCGGCGCGCGCCGAGCACCTTGTCGCCGATCCAGCCGCCGATCGACGGCGCGGAAAACACCAGCGCGGTGAAGGCGCCCCAGGTCAGATTGGCGTGCTCGTCGGTGAAGCCGATTTTGTCGACCATGAACAGCACGAGCAGCGCAGCCATGCCGTAATAACCGAAACGCTCCCACATTTCGATCAGAAAGACGGTCGTGAACGAGCGCGTCTGCGAGGGGCCGGACGGGTGAGTAAGCATCGAAGAAGATCCTTCAAACAGCGATAAGCGGACCGGCGCCATCGAAGCGCCGATCACCTGCGATAAAACCGGCGGGATTATCGCAAATTACGGCCAGTCGTCTGTTTTATGGCAGCAAATGATGCCAATAGTCATGTTCCCTAGGTCGCCGGCCGGCGTACGAAAGCCAGCATGACGCCGAAGCCGATCATGAGCGCACCACTCACGCGATTGAACCAGGTGAACCCGCGCGCACCGCGCGAGAGCGTGCCCAGACGCGCGCCCAGTGCCGCATAGATGACGATCGCCACGAGTTCGAGCAGCAGGAACGTCACGCCGAGAATCGCGAAGCTCGTCGCGTATGCGCCTCGATCGACGAATTGCGGGAAAAACGCCGTGAAGACGAGTATCGCCTTCGGATTGCCCGCGGCGACCCAGAATTCCTGCTTGGTGAGCCGCGCGAGACTCACCGGGCCGCGCGCCACGCCCTCTTCTCTCTCGACGAGCGACGGCCCCGAGCGGATCAGCTTCACGCCGATCCAGACGAGATAGGCGGCGCCAGCGAGCTTGATCGCCGTGAAGAGCGTCTGCGACGCGAGCAGCAACGCACCGAGCCCGAGGCCCGCGATGGCGATCATGATCGCGAACGCGACGATCCGTCCGGACGACGCCAGCACCGATGCGCGCACGCCATCACGCGCGCCGTTCGACAGCGACAGCACGTTGTTCGGCCCAAAGGCCATGTTGATGGCGAAACACGCGGGGAGAAAAAGCGCGAAGGTCTGAAGCGACATGGCACACCTGCGAACCAGCGGAAGCGAGACCGCTAAGTTAGCACGCGTGCCGCGTCCTCAAAAGCGTTAGAAGCGATGACGGATGCCCGTGCTCAGCATCAGCTGATTGCGGCCGCTCGACGGATCGTTGGTGTTGATTACCGCCGGCGCGCCCGACGACGCGCGTTGATAGATCGACTCCAGATAGACATCCGTGCGCTTGGAGAGCAGATAGTCCACTTGCAGCGCGCCTTCGTGCCAGTGCGCGCCGCCACCGTTGGTGTACACGTACATGCCCGCGAGCTGGATGGCCGGTGTCAGCTTGTAGATGCCGTTGATCTCGTAGTTGTTGAGCCCGAGCGAGGGCTGCAGGTCGCCGGTGTCGGCATCGGTGACGCCGGAGTTGATCGCGCGGGAGAACGCGCCGCTCAAGGTGAAGTCGCCGATCTCGTAGCTCATGCCGACGCCGAAGGTGTTCTGCTGCTGCACGTTCGCGTTGAAGACGGTGTTCGACGAGCCGGGCAGCGTGAGCGAGTCGTACGCGCCGCTCGTCGTGTTGCCGCGCCCGTTGTTGTGCAGGTACGCCGCACCCGCATTGAAGGAGCCCGCCGAGTAGTTCGCCCCGACGCTATATGCGCGGTTGTTCGAGAACGCGCCCGCCTGGTTGGAAAACGCGTATAGGCCGCCAAAGCTGAAGCCGCCATAGGTTGCGCTCGTGTACTTGATGGAGTTCGAGGCGAGGAACGAATTGTTGGCGTTGTCGTTGTCGAACACGTGCGCGAACGCGGTGCCGCCCGTGTTGCCGGTCAGCGTGAAGGTCTGGAAATAATCGTGGATCGAATCGTACTGGTGACCGAAGGTGACCGTGCCGAGCGTCTCGGTGCCGATGCCGACGTATGCCGGATGATCGTTGAAGCCTTCGCCTGTGGCGACTGAGAAGCCGCGCTCGAGCCGGAAGATCGCGCGCGCGCCGCCGCCCAGATCTTCGGTGCCTTGCAAGCCCCAGTAGCTGCCGTCGATCGTGCCCGACGTCAGCCGATATTGCGAATGGCCGCCCACGTTGTTGACATACGCGATGCCGGCGTCGAGTTCGCCGTAAAGCTGCACGGAACTCTGCGCCCAGGCCGCCGCCGGGATACCGCCGAGCGCCGCGCATACCATCGAAAGCGCCAGCCGGCGCGCGTCGGGCGCGGCGACTTGGCCGCTCGCGGAGCTCATCGACGCAGCGCGGCGCGTTTTCGGGCGAATCGGCATGGCAGTCTCCAGTGATTCAGGACTTAAAGGATTGTCAGTTTTGTGAAGGAGCTTGTCAGTCAAAAAAACGCGCCCGCGTGCATCTGTGTCCTGGAACCAACGAACGACCGTTTGCCACACGCTTTCATCTTGCCGGGATGGCGCAATTCAGCGTAGCCGGCGTGCCGCCGGAGTTGCCGATAGAATCGACTCGACTTCAGCCAACCCGACCACGCACCATGTCCCATAAGACTCGCGCCATTCTCACCGGCCACACGCGCGGACTCGGCGCCGCACTCGCCGAGCTTCTGCTCGCTCAGGGCGTCGACGTGCTCGCGATCTCGCGACAGCGCAACGACGAACTCGCCGCGCGCCATCCCGGCAAACTGCAGGAGATCGAACTGGATCTCGCCGATCTGCACAAACTCACCGAATGGCTGTCGGGCGACGCCCTGCCGCGCTTCGTCGCCGGCGCGGAGCGCGTGCTCCTGATCAACAACGCGGGAATGCTCGCGCCGGTCGGCAGTCTCGCGACTCAGGAGGCCGCCACCGTCGTGCGCGCAGTCAGCCTGAACGTAGCTGCTCCGATGACGCTCGCGGCCGCGGTCGTCCAGGCAAGCGAACAGGCGGCCGACACGCGCATCGTTCATATTTCCAGCGGCGCGGCACGCAGCGCCTACCCCGGATGGAGCGTTTACTGCGCGACCAAGGCGGCGCTCGATCATCACGCGCGCGCGGTCGCGCTCGACGGCCATCGCGCGCTGCGCATCGCGAGCGTCGCGCCGGGCGTCGTGGACACCGACATGCAGGCGGAAATCCGCGGCACGGACCCCGAACGCTTCCCGATGCGCGAACGCTTCGAGGCGCTCAAGCGCGACGGCCAGCTCTCGACGCCGGAAGCGTCGGCGCGCAAGGTGATCGACCATTTGTTGAGCGACGCGTTCGGTGACACGCCGACCGTGGATGTGCGCGATTTGAAGTAATTATGGAATTCGGCGGCTTATGACTTGCTTATGGCTCGCCCGAGCCGCCGCTCACGCGGCTGCGGCCGTCGCGCGCGCCGAGCCGAGCGCATCGCGCGAAAGCGCGTCCGCACGGAGGTTGCGCGCACGCGGAATCCACTGGAGCCGTACATCGCCGATCTGCGCGATGAGCGCGCGGACGCGCGCCGCGTGATGCGTGAGCGACGCGATGGTCGCGCCATCCGGCGAATTCACGTCGTCGATGACGACGCGGCTGTCGCCATGGATCACGAGGTCGACGGCGCCTTCGCGCGACGCTGCTTCGAGCACCGCGATAAGCGCGAGATATTCCGCCGCGCTGCTGTCGCCCACGCCTGATGCGTTGCTGATCTCGAACGTCTCGCCGGCCGGCCCGATCAGCACGCCGCCGATGCCCAGCCGTCCGGGATTCGGCAGCGCGGAGCCGTCGAACCAGCCGCGCCATCCGCCTGTTTCGACCTGAACCTTGCGCTGCTTCGCCTGATTCGCCCGCTCGGCGCGGCGCGTCTCGCGCGAGCGCATCGACTCGGCGTTGCGGGTTTGCGCGGCGCGGCGCGCATCGACGAGATCACGCAAGCTTTGCTCGCCCGCCGCCTTTTCGAGTGTCCTGACGAGCGCCGCGTGCTCGGAGATCGCAGCGCCTCTGGCAAGCCGGCGGCTTTGCATGCGTTCTTTTCTGTACGCAACGGCAAGCAATTCCTCGAAAGCGATCATGGGCAGCGAACGGATTGGACGATGCCCGAGCTTAGCAGACGCGCATGACGCTTCATGGGTACGCCCGTTGCTGATAAACACGCGTGCACGGCAACGACTTCAAGGAGCGGATCATGAGTCAATCGATGGAGCAGTCTTCGGACGGCGCGAAAATCGTCGGCAAGGGTGCGGCGACGGCGGCGGGCCCTGGTCCCGACGTGATGGCCGCGAGCACGCTCGACGGCAATTCGGTGATCAGCAGCGACGGTCACGACGTCGGCTCGCTCAAGGAAATCATGCTTGACGTGACGAGCGGACGCATTGCGTATGCGGTGTTGTCGAGCGGCGGTTTTCTCGGCATCGGCGACAAGTTGCTCGCGGTGCCGTGGAGCGCGCTCACGCTCGATACCGACAATCGCTGCTTCCGGCTCGACGCGACCGCAGAACAGGTGCGCAACTCGCCGGGATTCGACAAGGACGCGTGGCCGTCGATGGCGGATCGTGTCTGGGCCAGCACGGTGCATCAGCACTACGGACGCGAGCCGTATTGGTCGAACGACCGCGCGAGCGATATCGGCCGGACCGGCGCGATTCCGCCGGGAGGTGTGGACGCGCCCGAAGCGGGTGGCGTAAAGCTATAACAAAAATTTGCGGCGCGTCCGCTCAGTCGCGCGGACGCTCTCCGACCTGAACGTCGACGCCTTCGGTCTCGCCCATCAGCGCGCGCAGGACGTCGCCCGCGAAGTCCTCGATGGCAAAGTGCCATTCGAGCGAGCCGACCGGGAAGTCGTTGGGATTGCACTTGCCCTGCGCACGGCGAATCGCACCGACCGAGAGACTCAGCGCGCGTGCGTGCTGAAAGTGCGGATCGTCCGAGTCGAGGGACGGGAATTGATCGTTATCCATGACATCCTTAACGGTCCCGGCCGACGAAACTTTAGGCCTGCTTCGAACGCGCAATCGTTTGCGCGCATTCGCGCTTTTTAGCCCATGCAACCCTATCGAAATCTCGCCGGCAATTCGGGCGTCGAAGCATTCGACATCCTGCGCGACGGCATCAAGGTGCGCTTCGTCAATGGCGGGACATACTTGTATGACTATCGCGTGCCCGGTCGCACGCGCGTCGAGGAAATGAAGCAGCTTGCCCGCGCCGGACGCGGGCTTAGTACCTATATCGCGAAGTTCGGAGCGGAGTATGCCGAAAAAATCGACTAGCTGCCCGAAGCGGGATTTTACGCGAGATCGCGACGATTTCTTCGGACGAATGGATACGCCGTCTCAGCGCGCTGACGGCAGGTGCGGAACGCTTTCGTTGACCGTGGTGTTCAGTTGATGAAGCTGGCGCTGCAATTTGTTGAGTTGCGCCTGTGCCGCGACGCGCCGTCCTTCGAGTTGCGCCAGTTCCTTGCGGACTTCCTGCTGTTTCAATGCAACTTCCTGATCCTGCGTTCCGCCGCGCTGAAGATCGACGCGCACGCGGTCGATCTGTGCTTCGGATTCCGCAATGAGACGTGAAAATTGTTCGTTTTGCGCTTCGAGATGCGCACGCCGCATTTCGGCGTCGGCAAGACGCATGGCCTGTTCGACGAAATGGCGAAATGCCGGCTCCGCCGCGTCGATATCGCCGGCCTTGAGCACGCGCCAGACGGCGTCGTCGTGATACAGCACGGCGTAATAGACCAGTTCGCGCGGATAGAACAGCAGACTCGCCGAGTAGGCAAAACTCTGAAACGTGCGGAAGGTCGAGAGCGCACCCTGCTGAACGAGCCATTCGACTTCGGCGAGTTGCGCCGCCTTCAGCGCTTGCTTGGCCGATTGCGGTGACGAAACCGCAGCGGGGCGCAGTGGCGTTACGCGCGTCGAAGGCGATGGGATTGCCGGGACATCATCGTCCGTGGGCACGTCTTCGGCTTGAATATCGGGCGCGGGAAAACGGACTGGACCGTTCGACTTTTGACGCACGAGAAACGATGGCGCATTGTCGAGCAAGCTCCCTCTTCTGCTCAGCAGGCTTTTCACGATGGCTCCCTGGCCGGTCTATTTTTCAGGACCCGCCGTCTTGCAGTATGTTGGCGGAAAAACGGGACCGCAACGCGCGCTATTCGAACTTCCTGAATGCAGAGCCCGATTAATCTGCATGACGAACGACATCGTGTCGTTCTCAATCGAATAAGCTGTTGAATCCAAGTATAGGCGAGACGTCCAGCGATTCAAACGAAGTGCGCCGCGCCGATAACACGGGAAATTGATACAAAAAATCACGCGGCGCGAATCAAACTCCGCCGCTTGAAACGATGAATGTCACGAATGGTGATAAAACGCCTGAGTGCCGCTGATTCGCATTTTCGCCATCTGGGCCGAGCGTGCTTTCGACATCAACGCGATCATTCGCATGATCCTGATGCCCTGAATGCCGCAGGTGACGCCCGGCGTGTTCGCCACGCGTGATTCCAGCGAGCCCATTACACCGTGCAGATCGGCGATCGGCGCGAGCGGGCCGGCATTGACGATCATGGTGGCGAGCGCCGACGCCGGGCGCGGCACGTCGGCTTCCGGGTGCTCGACGGGAAAAAAATCCACAAAATGAGCCGGCGTTTCAACAGACTGCCGCCCTTCGCTGCGATCCCGAAAATATTCGCAAGCCGCTTCGAGATGCGCGACCGGTGTCTGTTCTGCACGCCGAGCAACCGCGGCGCAACGTTGCAGTTTCCAGTTTTCGCGCTGGCTCGCGAGCGCGATCAAATCCGCGACGCGCGTGCGCAATTCCGTTTCGCGGCGCGCAATCAATGCGCGCACCATATGCGCTTCTTCGCCCGATTGATCGGGCAAACGATCGCGCCATTCCAGTAAATCGTTGAGTGTGATCGACATGAGAGACTCCGTGGCGTACTGCCTATCGAGCCGGATTCAGGTAGTTCGAGATTGTTTGGATCGCGAATTGTAATGGACTGCGTTCCTGATCGCCTGCTCAATATCCTATCTGTTTATCGGTCGTTTAGCCGCATTTCAGACATAAATAAGGACAGTCTTAAGCCGGTCGCGCGCGGCACGTTCGATGCTGACAAAGGTGTAAGCGGCGCAACGGCGCCGGACTCAAGGAGACGGACATGAGAACCACCACCGTAATCGCTGGCGCGCTCCTCGCGCTTGCCAGCACGGCCGCGCTTTCGCAGGAAATGTCGCGCGATCAACTGATGCAGCGCCAGCAGCAAATGCAGCCCGGCAAGGGCGAACCCATGCCGGCGCCGCGCGCGGGGGATTCGTCGCAAGGCGGTGTGCAGTCCGGCACATCGGGCAGCGGTACCCTGATGCAGCAGCGCGAACAAGGCATGTCGCCGAATCAGGCGCCGACTTCGCCATCGACGGGGACGATCAAGCAATAGCGCGCGGCCCGGGCGAAACGCCGGTGTAAAGCTTCGTCACGCACGAAAGTAATCGGATTTCTCCGAGCGTTTTTTACCGCCAAAGCCGCTTAAATTCGGTCCTTCCCTTCTTACAAGAGGCTTAAAACCGTGAAGGACCTGCAAATTTCCGTCGATCCGCACGGCCACGCGACGCTCTCGCCATCCGTTCAAATCAGCGGGCATGCCGCCAACTCCGCACTGCACTATCACGGCGAGAGTCAGCCCGCTGAATTGTTGATCACGCATTGAGCGTTCGAACATCAAGCGTTCTATCGATGGCCTTCGCTGCTGTGTTCCTTTCGAGCGGCGCGCCCGCCATGGCGAGATACACCGAACACTGGATGTCGCGTGCGGAACTTTCGCGCACCCAGTCGCACGGTGTTGCATCGCGAGAAAGCAACAAGGAACAGACTAAGGCGCGGACCCCGGCGGTCGCCACGGCAACCGAGGATGACCCCATCGCCGCATTCGCACGCGGGCCGCGTTCGCAAGGCAAAGCGAATCGCCGCTGACCTTATGCCGCCGCGGTCGAAAAGGTATTGGCAGCGTTTTACGCGACTATTCCGATTCCATTTCCGGCTGCATCGACTATCCTTTTGAATGTCGTAAGAGGTGGGTTGCATGGGCCGCTGCGCCCTGCCATGTGCGAGAGTCCATCGAGCATTATTAGAGGCGCAGTCATACCGTGGCGCCCACTACTCTTACGACATCCCTCCTGCTTGATCTCCCTCCCCTCCCGTACGCGCGCCCGTCGCCATCGGCTCCATCTCGATTCAGTAGTTATCCGAACTTTCGACGAGTCATGCAAGGTCATGCAAGCCGTATCGCGCCTGCTTCCAACGCGCTAGGAAAACGATGAAAATTGGCGCGGGTTTGAACTGATCCCAGCGGAGCTTCAAGACAGCGCCGTGCGGAACTCAACGACGCGCCGCTCACGAGACCCGCCTCGATTTGTCGACGCAGAAAAAAGAAAAGCCCTTGAAGATCAAGGGCTTGGGATTCTGGCGGAGAGAGGGTCCGCCATAAAACCTTTATTTATAAGGCTTCTGGTAGATTATAACTTTCTACCCGCCTACCAACCCGCCTACGGACTGAGTGTCTTACTGCAGTTGCGGCGCGGCCACCGATAGCGCTGGCCTTGAGCGTACCTTGCGGTGCAAAACACGCCGGTGCCCAAAAAGCAGTAGCACCAATGGCAGCTAGCGCCCTCGCGTGCCTGCCCTAACCGATGCCTTAATGAATTCGGAGGGCCTGGAAACGACCCTTTATCGACATTCCCCATCCTGAAGTTAAATGACCGGTTTCCATTTTGGACCAGCCGATTCCGTCGTCGCCGCTGCAACACTTAACGGCCAAACCCGCGCACGCCTTCCCGCATCCATCCCGAACTGGAATGAGCCTTATCCCTTTCCGCCAGTTCCCGCAGCGATGGCGAATCGCTACATTGCACGTCAACGCAATCGCGAGAGCACAACTCCCTGGCGCTCTGGCTTATTCAAGGAATGATCATGGCGAAGCTGTTCACCCCCGTTCGAATCGGTGCTTACCCTCTTTCACATCGCGTCGCGCTCGCGCCGATGACCCGTTTGCGCACCACCCAGCCTGGCGATGTCCCCAGCGCGATGATGGCCGACTTTTACGGACAGCGGGCGTCGGAAGGCGGTCTGGAAATCGTCGAAGCGGCCAGCGTCTCGGTGCAGGCACGTTCCTACCTCGGCGCCGCGAGCATCTATCACGACGGTCAGCTGGAAGGCTGGAAAGCCATTACTAAGGCCGTGCACTCGAAAGGCGGCCGCGTCTTCCTGCAACTGATCCACGGCGGCCGTCAGAGCCACGTAGAAATGACGGGCGGCGTCGATCCTGTCGCCCCGTCTGTCGTGCCGTTCGACGGCGTCGCGGTCACGAAGGACGGCTTCGTCCCCGCGTCGCAGCATCGTTCGCTCGCTATCGACGAGATTCCCGGCATCGTCGAAGACTTTCGCGCCGCTGCGCAACGTGCAAAGGACGCGGGCTTCGATGGCGTCGAGCTGCACGCGGCAAACGGCTATCTCGTCGACCAGTTCATCCAGGACGGCACCAACAAACGCACCGACGCCTACGGCGGTCCGATCGAGAACCGCGTGCGCTTCCTGCGCGAAACCCTCGAAGCGCTGATCTCCGTGTGGAGCGCGGACCGCGTCGGCGTGCGAATCTCGCCGTCGGGCGAATGGGGCGGCATCTCGGACAGCGATCCCGAAGCCACGTTCAGCTACGTCGCGCGCATGCTGGACTCGTATGAGATCGCGTATCTGCATGTGATCGAGCCGCGCGTCAAAGGCGACGAAACGCTGCATCACAATCATGCGCCTGTCGCCACGAAGTATCTACGCGAGCACTTCTCCGGGCCGATCATCGCTGCGGGCGGATTCGATCGCGCGAGCGCCATCGCGATCGTCGAATCGGGCGATGCCGATCTCGTTGCATTCGGCCGCCACTTTTCTTCAAATCCGGATCTGCCGTATCGCCTGAAGCACGATCTGCCCCTCACGCCGTATGTGCGCGCTGCTTTCTGGGGCGGCTCGGCGGAAGACTATTCGGACTTCCTCACGTATGAAGAGTCGCGCGTGCTGGAAGGTGCGCAAGCGCGTGCAACCGCGGACGCGGCCGAAGACGCCTGAACCTGCTCGCTGCCGCGGATGCGTTCGTTCATCTCGATGCGCGCATCATGCGGCTTGCGGCCTGCCATGCCCCGTCATCCGTTCGGGCGCGAACTCGGGCGCAAGGCACGCTTCGACGAACGCCGTGAACTGACGGGCCTTGCTGCTCGCAAGGCGTCCCGTCGGATACACGGCGGACAGGGGAATGGGCGGCAGCATCCAGTCGTCCATCACCGACACGACCACGCCCGATTTCAGCTCCGGCCAGAATGCCCATTCCGATGCGACGACCAGCCCCATATCCGCGAAGACGGCCGCGCGAAGGCCTTCCGTCGCGGAGATTCTCACGCGGCCTTGCAGCCGGACGAGCAGCTCGGTCGCTTCCTTGCGGAACCTCCAGTCTTCGCCGCCGCCGAGATCACACGTGTAGACGACGGCGCGATGCGCGGACAGATCGTCGGGCGTCTGCGGCATGCCGTGCCGTTCGAAATAGGCGGGTGTCGCGAGCACGCGCCGCCGCGCGATGCCGATGCGGCGCGCCGTCATGTTCGAATCCGCCAGTTCGCCCATGCGCAGTGCGAGGTCGATGCCCTCTTCGACGAGATCGATGTTGCGATCGTCGAGCACGAGTTCGAGATCGAGGTCGGGATGCAGTTCGAGAAACGCCGGCAATCGAGGCACGATGTGCAGCCGTGCAAAGCACACCGCCGCCGACACTCGCAGCTTGCCGGTCAAACCCGCCGCGGTGCCGCGCGCTGCGAGCACGGCCTCGTCGGCCTCTTCGACGGCACGTCTCGCGCGCTGGTAGAAGTTCTGGCCCGCTTCCGTCGGCGTGAGCGCGCGCGTCGAGCGCAGCAGGAGTTTCACGCCGAGCCATTCTTCGAGTTGCGCCACGGCTTTCGATACGGCCGGCTGGCCGATGTCGAAGTGTCGCGCCGCCGCCGAAAACGAACCGGTATCGACGACGCGGATAAATATTTCGATCGCCGCAAGGCGGTCCATCGCGATTCTCCCTCACTCAGTTGGCGGCAATCAGCTCATCCGCTCTCGACAGAAACAGCTTCAGCACAGGCGATGCATTCGAACGACTGTAGCCGATGGCGAGATCGACCGTCGGCGCCTCGCCTTCGAGCGGCCGGCTCACGACCGACCACGGCAGCAGATTGTTCGCGTACTCGGGCATCAGCGACAGACCGCGCGTCGAAGCGACGAGCGACATGGCCATCGCAAGATTGTCGACGCCATGCTCGGGCTTCGGATCGAGCCCATTCTCTTGCAGATATCGCGCAACCACATCATGCAGCACGCGCGCCTTGTTCGACGCCATCACGAACGTCTCGCCCCGCAGGTCCGACGGGTGGATCGCCGTCTTTGCCGTCAGCCGGTGATCGCTCGGCATCAGCACGATGAGCTTCTCGCGATAGACGACGCGATAGTCGAGATCCAGCCCCGGCTCCGTGCGCACGAACGCAAGATCGAGCTTGCCGCGCGCCACGGCGTCCGCGAGATCGGGCGAATAGCCGCTCGACACCGTGACGTCGATGTTCGGCAACTCGTCGCGCAACACCTTCATCGCGCGCGGCAGCCAAATCATTTCCTGCCCCGTCAGAAAGCCGAGCGCGAAGACCTGCTTCGCGGGACGCGCCGCACGGCGCGCGGCTTCGATCGCGGCATCGACCTGCGCGAGCGCCAGCCGCGCATGGTCGAGAAAGGCCTTGCCCGACGCCGTCAGCTCGACGCCGCGCGCGCTGCGGCTGAACAGTGCCGCGCGCACCTCGTCTTCGAGATCACGAATCTGCCGGCTCAGCGACGGTTGCGAGGTGAACAGCCGCTGTTCGGCGGCGACTGTGAGGCTGCCCGTTTCCGCTACGGCAACGAAATAGCGCAGATGGCGTAGCTCCATGCTTTCTCCCGTTTTCGCCTCGCTGTGCCGCGCCGTTCGTGGCCATGCTTCCAAGGCATGCCAGCAAGCCTACAAAGTCTTTTTCGGTTGCGCAAGCGACGGCTAGATTACCTACCAGGAGCACATCGAACAGTGGGAAAGCCGGCAGCGCGGTTTCACAGCCATACCTGCGCGCTATTGCTGAACGACACGCTCGTCAACCTAACGGAGCTTCGTCATGAACGACCTCGCAGGAAAAACCGCGCTCGTCACGGGCGCATCGCGCGGCATCGGCCGGGCCATCGCTCTCGCACTCGGCCGAGCCGGCGCGCAGGTGCTGGTGCACTACAGCAGCAACGAAGCGGCCGCCGATTCCGTCGTCGCCGAGATCGTGGCGAGCGGCGCCCAGGCGCAGAAAGTCGCCGCCGATCTTCGCACCGCCGACGGTCCCCATACGCTCGCCCGCCGCGTCAGTGCGGTCGTCGGCGGACGGCTTGACGTGCTGGTCGCCAACGCAGGCATCGCCACTGCCGCGAGCATCGAAGAGACGACCGTCGAGGATTTCGATGACCTCTTCGCCGTCAACGTGCGCGCGCCCTACTTCCTCGTCCAGCAGCTTCTGCCGATGCTGTGCAAAGGCAGCAGCGTCGTGCTGCTTTCGTCGCTGGCTTCGCGCGCAGCCGTGGGCGAGCTGGCCGCGTACGCCGCGACCAAAGGCGCCATCGATACGCTCGTGCGCCACTTCGCGTCCGCGCTCGGCGAGCGTGGCGTGCGCGTGAATGCCGTCGCGCCCGGCGTCGTCGCGACCGACATGTCCAGCTTCGTGACCACCGACGCCGGCCGCGACTATGCGCTGAGCCTGCAAGCGCTGAAGCGCGTCGCGCAGCCCGACGATATCGCCGGTGCAGTGACTTTCCTTGCTTCCGACAGCGCGAACTGGATCACGGGCGACACCCTGCGCGTCGACGGCGGATCGAAGCTCTGACCGCGACGTGATTATCGCATCAATCAATAAGGTATCCAGAATGACAACCAAGAACTTAAAACTGTTTTCATCGACGAAGGTAGGACGACTGCAACTGTCACATCGTGTGGTCCTCGCACCGATGACGCGCCTGCGTTCCGACTCCGACGACAGTCCGAGCGCAATGATGATCGAGTACTACAGGCAGCGCGCGTCGCAAGGCGGTCTGCTGATTACAGAGAGTGCGCATCCTTCGTATGACAGCCGCGGCTATCTCGGCGCACCGGGGATCTACACCGACGAACACATTGAAGCGTGGAAGAAGATCACCGACGCCGTTCACGCGAAAGGCGCGCACATCTTCATGCAGATCGCGCACGACGGCCGTCAGTCGCACGTCGATCTGAGCTGGGGCAACCCGCCCGTCGCGCCCTCAGTCGTTCCGTACGAAACCACCGTATTCACGCAAAACGGCTGGGTTCCAAATTCGCCGCATCGCGCGCTGGAAACGAATGAGATTCCGGCCATCGTCGAATCGCTCCGTCACGCGGCGGAGCGCGCAAAAGCCGCGGGCTTCGACGGCGTCGAGTTGCACAACGCGAACGGCTATCTCGCCGACACGTTCCTGCAGGACGGCACGAACAAACGCACGGACGCGTATGGCGGCACGATCGAGAAGCGCGCGCGCTTTTCGCTGGAACTGGTCGACGCCTTCGCGTCCGTGTGGGGTGCGGATCGTGTAGGCGTGCGCGTGTCGCCGAGCGGTCGCTGGGGCGCGATCTCCGACAGCAATCCCGAAGCAACCTTCGGTCATTTCGCCGCGCGTCTGAACGGCTATGGCCTCGCTTATCTGCATGTCATCGAACCGCGCGTGATGGGCACGGAAACGCTCGACGCGGGTCAGGCACCCGTTGCGTCATCGTTCCTGCGCAAGTTATTCGACGGACCGATCATCGCCGCCGGCGGCTTCGATCGTGCCGGGGCCGAGCAGATCGTTCAGCGCGGCGATGCCGATCTCGTTGCATTCGGCCGCTGGTTCTCGTCGAACCCGGATTTGCCCGAGCGCCTGCGCCGCAATCTACCGCTCACGCCCTATCAGCGCGACGCCTTTTGGGGCGGAGACGAACGCGCCTACACCGACTTTCCCGCCCATGACGAGACGGGCAGCCATGCAACCATCTGATTTGAGGAGCAAGCCGTGTCTACCAGCAACTCGACGAATACAAAAGCCGTGAAAATTCCCGGTCCCGATCATCCGATCACGATCGAGCGCAATCCGTCGCGCGTCGTGGTCACCCTGGCCGGCCACACTGTCGCCGACACGCGCAACGCGCTGACGCTGCGTGAAGCGCACTATCCGGCCGTGTTCTACATCCCGAGAAAGGACGTCGACATGACTCTGCTCGAACGCTCCGGTCATGCGACGTACTGCCCGTACAAGGGCGATGCCGCGTACTTCTCGATTCTGTCGGGCGGCGAGCGCGCCGTCAACGCAATCTGGACTTACGAGTCGCCCTACCCCTTCGTCGAAGCGATCCGCGATCACCTCGCGTTCTACCCCGACCGCGTCGATTCGATCGACGAACACGCCTGAGGAGCCGACATGAACGAACCGAAAGTGGTGCTCGTCACGGGCGCATTGAGCGGCATCGGTCGCGCAACCGCGCTCGCCTTCGCGCGTTCGAAATCCCGCGTCGCGATTTCAGGCCGGCGCACAGACGAAGGTCTTGCGCTCGTCGACGCGCTGCGTTCGCTCGGCGCGCAAGCCGAGTTCATCGAGGCGGACATCCGTGACGAAAACGACGTGCAGGCGCTCGTCGAGCGCACGGTCGCGCGCTTCGGAAGACTCGATATCGCCGTGAACGCGGCTGGCACGGAAGGCGAAGCCGGGCTCGTCGTCGAACAGACGGCCGCGCGCTATACGGCCGTGTTCGACGCCAACGTGCTCGGCAACTTGCTCGCAATGAAGCACGAACTCCGCGCGATGTCGGCGCAAGGCAGCGGCAGCATCGTCAACGTGTCGTCGACGATGGGCGCGCGTGGCGCCGCGGGCGCGTCGCTGTACGTCGCCAGCAAGCATGCCGTCGAAGGACTGACAAAATCGGCGGCGCTCGAAGCTGCCACGTTCGGCGTGCGCGTCAACGCCGTCGCGCCCGGACCTGTGCAAACGCCAATGCTCGACAGACTCACGCAGACGTCCGAACGCAAGGCTGCATTTCTCGACACCGTGCCGCTCAAACGCGCCGGCACGCCCGACGAGATCGCCGAAGCCGTTGTATACGTGGCGTCAGCCAGCTTTATGACGGGCGAAGTGCTGCGCGTGAACGGGGGCAGGACCGCGTCTTGAGACTAGACGCCCGTCATGCCTTCGAGGCATGACGCACAGCTTATTAAGTCTTTTTCCCCGTAGTCCGACGCGCCTACATTAACCGTCAGGACGGTGCTACGTGAAGCGAAAGTCCGATGCGCCCCGGACGCTTCAGCGATATCGCACCGCATAACGATCAACCGCTTCAAAGGACAACTGCCATGACCCGCCATACCCACCAGACCGCGCCGACCCAGTTCGCCGAAGCCAACGGCATCCGCTTCGCGTATCGCCGCTTCGGGAATCCGGGCGGCGTGCCGCTTGTGATGAACATCCACTTCACCGGCACAATGGATCACTGGGATCCCGCCATCACCGATGGGCTCGCGCAAAGCCGCGAAGTGATCCTGTTCAACAACGCCGGTATTTCGAGCAGTTCCGGCACGGTCCCCGAGTCGATCGAGGAGATGGCCGCCAATGCCGGCGCGTTTATCGAAGCACTCGGACTGAAGCAGATCGACGTGCTCGGCTTTTCGATGGGCGGACTGATCGCGCAGGAACTTGCCATCACGAAGCCGCAACTCGTGCGCCGCGTGATTCTCGTCGGCACGGGCCCGCGCAGCGGCGAAGGCATGGCGACGCTCACACCCGAAGCGCAGGAGATCTTTGGAGCGTCATACGCGCACCCCGACGATCTGTGGCTGCGCGTGCACTTCGCGCCTTCGGCGGCAAGCCAGGCGGCGGGCCGCGGCTTTACCGGACGGTTCCGTCTGCGCACCGACAATCGCGATCCCGAAGCCAATGACAAGGTCGCGCCCGCGCAGCTCGCCGCACTCGCTAAGTGGGGCGAGCCGCGTGAGAACCCGTACGACTATCTGCACGCGCTCATGCAGCCGACGCTCGTCGTCAACGGCGACAACGACGTGATCATCTATTCGATCAATTCGTGGCACTTGCAGCAGCACATCCCGAACGCGCAGCTGATCCTCTATCCCGACGCCAATCACGGCTCGCTGTACCAGTACCCGGAGCGCTTCGTCGCGCACGTCGATCAGTTTCTGTCGGAACCGCACCGGTCTCACGCGTAACGCACCCTTACACGACTCTCAACGGAATCTCGCCATGACCAACCTGACAGGCAAAACCGCCCTGGTGACGGGCGCATCCCGCGGCATCGGCCGCGCCACGGCCATTGCACTCGCCAATGCAGGCGCGCGCGTGCTGGTCCACTACAGCAACGGCGAGCAGGCGGCCGACTCAGTCGTTGCCGCCATCCGCGCGGCAGGCGGACAAGCCGACAAAATTGCCGCCGATCTGCGCGATGCGCGCGGACCGCACGAACTTGCGAGACGCGTGCGCTCGCTGACGGGCCAGCGGCTCGATATTCTCGTTGCGAACGCGGGCATCTCGAAGGCCGCGCCGATCGAAGAAACGACGGTCGAGGATTTCGATGACCTCTTCGCCGTCAATGTACGCGCGCCGTTCTTCCTCGTGCAGCAATTGCTTCCCGTGCTGGGCGACGGAAGCAGCATCGTGTTGCTATCGTCGCTTGCGGCACGCGCATCCGTGAACAATCTGTCGGCATACGCCGCGACCAAGGGCGCGGTCGATACGCTCGTGCGCCACTTCGCGTCGGCGCTCGGCGGGCGCGGCATTCGCGTCAACGCGATTGCGCCGGGCGTCGTCGAAACAGACATGTCGAACTTCGCGAAGACGGACGCGGGCCGCGATTTCACGCTAGGCATGCAGGCGCTCAAGCGCGTCGCGCAGCCCCACGATATCGCCGGCGCCGCCGTGTTCCTCGCCTCCGACGATGCGCGCTGGGTCACGGGCGACACGTTGCGCGTGGACGGCGGATCGAAGCTTTGATGCGCTCACGCTCGCGCGCCGTCTTCTAGATGGCGGCGTGCGCGCGATGAGCTATGCGTGGTGTGCACACGCCTGGCACGCGAGTGACGTGTCCGACGCCATCGGCGACGCGCGACCGTGCTGCGCGGCCTCGCGACTTCGGCGGCAGTGCTCGATTCCATGCCCCATTGACGACCGCGTATTTGCAAACGCAATCAACAGGCCTTGCGGCTGCCGCGATCGTCGGCGGCGCGCTGATCGCATACGCGCGCGATTCGGCGCATCGCATGCTTCGCAGGCATGCCCTCCAGCCTTAAAAGTCTTTTTCACGGCCGCAAGAGACGCCTAAAGTTAGCTCCGTCATGCTCACCGAGCAGCGCGACGCGAGCAACGTGTCGTGAACCTTATTGACAGGAGCCTCAAATGTCCCAACCCGTCGTTCTTATCACAGGCGCCCTCACGGGCATTGGCCGCGCAACCGCTTTGGCGTTCGCCCGTTCGGGCGCGCGGCTCGTCGTATCGGGTCGACGCCCGGCGGAAGGCGCCGCTCTCGAAGCCGAACTTCGCGAAGCAGGCGCCGAAGCACACTTCGTCCAGGCCGACGTGCGCCGCGACGACGAAGTCCGCAACCTGGTGGATCAGACCCTCGCCCGTTTCGGTCGTCTGGACGTAGCCGTCAACAACGCCGGTACGGAAGGCCGGCCCGGACCTGTCGTCAAGCAGACCGCCGAAAGTTATGCCGACACGTTCGACACCAACGTGCTCGGAACGCTGCTGAGCCTCAAGCACGAGCTCCGCGTAATGACCGCGCAGAAGGCCGGCAGCATCGTCAACATTTCGTCTACTTACGGTCATGAAGGCGCCGCATTCGCATCGGTTTATGCGGGCAGCAAGCACGCCGTCGAAGGCATCACGAAATCGGCCGCACTCGAAGTTGCGTCGACGGGCGTTCGCGTCAACGCCGTCGCACCCGGGCCGACCGATACGGGCATGCTGGACCGCTTTACCAGCACCGCTGAGAACAAGGCAGCGCTCGCAGCCACGGTGCCGCTCGCGCGTATCGGCAAGCCTGACGATATTGCCGCGGCGGTGCTCTATCTCGCCGCCGACGGCGCATCGTTCGTCACCGGTCAGATTCTGACCGTCGACGGCGGCAAGACGGCAGGCTAAGGCAACTTCACATGCTCGCCTGCGCGCTCACGGCCAGTCGGGCAGTTCAAATCGTTTTATCGGAATGGACGCGTACATGAAAACCGACCTCACGCTTTACGAATCCAAGGCCTCTCCAAACTCTCGCCGGGTTCGAATCTTCCTGGCCGAGAAAGGCATCGAAGTGTCGATCAAGGCCGTAGACCTCGGAGCAAAAGAGCAATTCTCCGACGCCTATGTCGCAATCAACCCTAGCCGGCAGGTCCCGACGCTGGTGCTGGAAAACGGCACAGCGATCGGAGAAGTCCCCGCAATCTGGCGCTACATCGAGGAAACGTATCCCGGCCAGCGTGCATTGCTGGGGACCACGCCGCAAGAAAAGGCGCTCGTCACGATGTGGGAGCGACGCGCGGAACTCGACGGCTTTGCGGCCGTGATGGAAGGCGTGCGGAACGCGGTCGCCGGGCTAAAGGGGCGCGCGTTGTCGGGTCCGCATTCTTATGAGCAGATTCCGGAGATCGTCGAACGCAGCAAGCTCCGCGTATCCAACTTCTACGCCGATTTCAACGACCGCCTGAGGGTAGTCCCTTTCGTGGCAGGCGAGGCGTTCTCGGCGGCCGACATCACGACGCTGGCGACCGTCGACTTCGCAGCGGGCGGGATGAAGATGAGCATTCCCGAGGATTTCGATGCATTGCAGGCATGGTACGACAGGATATCGGACCGCCCTTCTTCCAAGGCGTAGTGAATGCCCACTGTACGCGATGCCTGATGTTCAAGCATCCATGTGACGGCTGGCTCGCTTTTACCTTAGATAACCGCGACGCGCAGCCATCCCCATCGCTCTCCGAGCCCAAGGCACGTTAGCACGCTTTGACTACCTACACTTTGAGTGCCGGTCTACGACGCAAACGCAGCGCTCGATCGAGCCTCCTGCGGAAATGCAATGCTCTCGAAGTCTTGGCGGCCGAGGTCAACGCAGCCGTCTAGCAGGAGGTATCTGCTCGAGTTCACACGCTCGGGCTACACTGGCGCGGCAGGCATCCATTCATCAATTCCGGCTTCTAAATACGGAATCGCGCCATACACCTCTAACTACTCGCCAAGTCGAGCCGCAGCCCCTACCGCCCGAGTGGTTTCGTTCTATGCCCCACGACGGCCTGTCGGCTCACAGCGACATCTATGGATGCTTGCAGTAGCCAATGCGACGTTCACGCGACCGAGTCATCGGCGTGGTCAATGTCCCAGAATGGCCGAAACTTGCAACCTCACTGCAGGGTTAGAAGCCAACGGATTCGAGGCGCTTCATGCCGGAACGGCTTATCCCGGCGACTTTCAACCATTTCGCATGCGAGCCACCAGCGTGAGCGACTACTCTCGGATTTCCGCAGTCGATCCCTACGGACGGTCGCGCTGTCCGGGCTTTGAAGGCGGCTAATCGAGTGTTTTGGTCATCCAGGCTGCCGGTCTCGGGCACAGCGGCTCGCTTGGAGGACGTTCGCGCGATACCCCCAATGACCAAACCCGTCGTTTCGAGGTTGCGCTTTCGGAACGCTGGCTGGATCGGTGTGCCCTTCGTAGCCACAACCTGGTTGTCGCCCGTTCGCGGCAGCTTAGCGTCATCGATCAACGCACTACCGCTTGACGCCATTCCTCGACAGCTTCATCGATCGAGGTCAACCCCGGCACGTGAAGCACGCCGTCGTGAACCTTGCGGCGCAGCGCTGGGCTGCTTCCGCCGACCCAGATTCGTATATGCGGCGGCAACAGCTCGCGCAGATCGGTCAGGCCGCTCGCGACGGATAGCGCGGGCAGCGACGCGGTGAATGACAGCGCGACGATATCGATCTCATGCGCGGCCACCGCATCGGCGATATCGTGTAGCGGCGTCTGCAAGCCTATTGGAACGCATTCGCATTCGGAGAGCGTGAACATCGCTTCGGCCATCAGAATGCCGAGACCGTGACCTTCGCCGGAGAGCGTCGTCAGCAACACGCGTGGATGGCCGCGGCGTCCGCGCAGCGCGTCCTGGAGCGGGCGCATCAGGTTGCGCATCGTCGACTGGAGTGTCTCGCTGAACAGATGCTCGTGGTAGACCTGCAAGGTGCCAGCGGTCCACGCATTGCCGACACGCGCCGACAACGGCGCCGCGACGTCCAGCACGAAACGCTGGAGTCCGTCGCGCGTCGCCCGCTTCAGCAGCGCGATGCGGAAGTCGTCGTGGGCGCCCGCGCGCAGCAGCGAGATCAGACGATCGAGTTCGGCGTCCGGCGCGTCCCGCCCCACGCCAGAACTCTGCGCCAGGTGCTGAAGCACATTCATCGGTTGCCCGAGCACCTTGCTAGGCCGATGCCCCGCGTCAAGAAGGCGCTTGACGAGCCGCAGTTTCGTGACCTGGTCCGGGGAGTACAGGCGTTCGCCGCCGGGCGTGCGCACCGGGCGCGGAAAGCCGTAACGGCGCTCCCAAACACGAAGCGTGTCCTTCGTCACCCCAATTTCTAAAGCGATCGCCGCGATGCCAATTCCCGTCACGGCCGCCGTCGAAGCCACGTGCGATGGCGCCCGCTCCGGAGTCGCGGCCTCATCCGAGGCCGGCTCCGAAGCGGACTCCTGTAACGATGAGTCTGCCGTTGGCGGATCACCCGACATGTTTGTTGATGCAGAGAGGACCGAGAGCGACTGACCATCCATCTTGCTCATCAAAGCCGATCCGCCATGTCCGGCCGCAAACGTTCTTCTTCGCAGATCCGTGGGTTGTGCACACTTTTTGCATCCAACGATATCGCGTGTACCGTATAACATTGCTGCGGGCGAAGCCTGAAAGACGTCGCCGCAAAGGCGGCATTTCATAGCGTGACGCGCGCTCCAGCCGGCGTATGGGTCGAGCAGTTCCATACCTCTGGAAATCAGGCGGGCGGACACTTCCTCTACGTTGACGGCCATAGCGGTCCTTTGTCTTGGAACGTTCCGCTAAGTAGTCTATGCCGTTCAATGTTCTCCAACCGCTCGTGCGGAAAAAAATGGCTCTAGTTTCGGGAAACGATGTAATTTTTTCGTGGCAGCTCAAGCGCTGCACGTCGTATTCCTGTGCCGCATGGCGTCGTATTCCTGTGCCCTATAGACCGGGCCGTATGAAGTCGAACTCCAGGATCTCGATAGTCGTTAACCTATTCTTGCCGGCCCGGCGTTCAACCTACGCTAAATTTTGTCGGCGAAGTTCGGTCATATAAAAGGCGGCTTCGCTGCCGCAAGAATTACGGGGCATGCGTTCGGCGCTTTTGCACATCCGCGGAGGAGCGCGAAGTTGATATGCCCAGAAAGCATAAGCCAATTCCGGCCGGCACAGAGTAGGTGCCGAAGGGTAGCCATACACGCAATCGACGAAGGCCCCATGGGTTTTCGGATGCTATCGGCACGCCTATTCCAGAGGCCCGCCTCGAAGTGATGTCCGGGCCATCTTCACGGTTGCGGAACAGGAGAAGCGCGAGGCCTAGCGATAGCTGTCGACGCGGCGACACAGCCTTAAGCAATTTGATGTTCGCTTGACCACAGGGGCGGCTCGCCTCACGCGTCTAACGAGCGAGATAAGCGACGATTTTACCCACCGTAATCAGCGCCACTTCCATTTTCGAAGACCACGGACTGCTGCAGTTGATGCGGATAAAGTTCCGATAGGTTTCCTCGAAGACAGAAAACATGTGGCCCGGTCCCACAGTAATGCCGCGCTCGAGCGCCTTTCGATAGACTTCCATCGCGTCCACTTTGGCAGGCATCTCCACCCACAGAACATAGCCCCCGCGCGGTTCGGAGATCCGAGTCCCTGAGGGGAAAAATCGATGAATCAACGCTCTCGCTAACTTGGTTTGGTGCGCATAGGTCTTCCTTAGACGGCGAAGATGACGCTCATACCCTCCCGATTCCAGAAATTCCGCGATCGCCATTTGCGGAATGGGTGGCGAAGTCAATGTGTTCAGAAATTTCAGATTTTCAATCTTGTCCCGA
This sequence comes from Caballeronia pedi, assembly GCF_001544915.2. Lineage (GTDB taxonomy): Bacteria > Pseudomonadota > Gammaproteobacteria > Burkholderiales > Burkholderiaceae > Caballeronia > Caballeronia pedi. Next base: position 245,085 of record NZ_FCOE02000009.1, read on the forward strand.
TAGACTCCCGGGAGTACCCATCCGATGCGGTACGCCGCCGTCAAACTCTTTGAAAAGGACGCGCATGTTACGACCAGTCCTTTCTTATCGAACTTCTTTAACGTAGAGGGTGCGGTTTTCCCGAAATACAGCTCGTTATAGACCGCATTTTCCACGACGGGTATTTCATGCTCGCCGAGCAATGCCATCAATTCTTTTTTTTGCTCGTCGGGCATTTCAAACCCGAGCGGATTCTGGAAATTCGGCATCAGCATGCACGCCTTCACATTTTCCCGTTTGATCACACCGGAGAGCGCAGTCGTATCGATTCCGAGCGTCGGATGGGTTGGAACCTCGATAGCCCGCATTCCCAACCGTTCGATGGCGTGCAACATGGCGTAAAAAGTGGGCGATTCAACGGCAACTGTATCCCCAGGACTCGCGACAGCCTGCAAGGCAAGATTAATCGCTTCGGTTGCGCCGACCGTGATGATGATCTGATTCGGGTCCACGAGCAGTCCGCCTTCCAGATGACGCTTCGCTATTTGCCGGATCAGTTCGCAATTTCCCGGCGGCAGAGCGTCACCCACGCCCCACCTCTTCTGAGAGCGGCCAATCTTTGCCGCTATGCGGTTCAGTTTGGCGAAAGGGAACGCCGTGGCATCCGGATACGGCGATCCCAACGGCACAGCATGGTCCACTTGAATCCTGCGTAGCGTCGACAGCACCAGTCTGCTTACGTCCACGGGACTGGACACAGAGACCGGTGTGGAAGGAAGGATCGGCAAAAACGGCCGGTCGTCGGCGCTCGCTGAACTCTCACGCACGTAGAAGCCGGATTGAGGCCGCGAGGAAATCAAGCCCTTGCTCTCCAGGCGAAGATAGGCGCGAATGACCGTGGATATGGACCGGCCATGTTGCTGGCTCAACTCGCGAACGGATGGCAGGCGGTCACCCGGTTTATAGACCCCGCTGCGGATCAGCCCCTCGACGTCGTTCGCAAGCTTTTCATACAGCGCCATATAAACCTCAGACAAAATTACAGGCTGCCGTTCGCCGATTGGAACGCGCAAGGAACAGCGGAGCATTTTTACGGTAAGTCTAAACTGTACTCTATCCAAACTGCCTGATCTGTAATGCATGTGATTGCGGTAACGCGCCTATCGTGGAAGCAATTCAAATAGCTGATAGGTATTGAACATGCACAACAGACGCTCCGCTGTCCGACTGCAAAAAGACGACCTTGCCGCGCTTCAAAGCAATCAGGCGTGCGCCCGCCCCGTTCCCGCGCAAGGCAGTACGGGAGGGCCTTGTCGATGAACCTCATCGAGAGCATGCGTATTTACGTACGGGTGGTTGAACGCGCGAGCATCTCCGATGCAGCGCGCGATCTCGAGATCGGCCAGTCGACCGTGAGCGAACGAATCGAGCGGCTTGAGAAGTTTGTCGGCTGCCGCTTGCTCCTCCGGAGCGCGAGAGCCTTCAGTTGCACGCCCGAAGGTCAGACGTTCTACGAGCGAAGCAAGACGATCCTTCAGGCCGCTTCTGAGGCGATAAGCGAGATTTCCGGAGATCAGCAGCTTGCAAATGGCATTACGCGCATCGCGGCACCACATTGCTTCGGAGAGACGATACTGCCCCACCTCATCGAATACTTTCGAAGCAATTTCCCGCCGACGCCATTGAGCCTGACGCTGAATGACCGGGTGGTCGATCTGGTCACCGAGGGAGTGGACATATCGTTTCGCACCGGGCCTCTTGGAGAAGGCGCGTTCATCGCTTACCCGCTCGGAAAGGTGAACCGGCTTCTCGTGGCTTCGCCCGCCTACGTCGAAAAGTACGGTCCTATCGAATCGCCGGGTGATCTCGCCTCGCATACCCTGATCAGTTTCAACAACCCAGCGGATCAGCTTGCGATGATCAGCGACTCGGGCGTGGTGGAGAACATCCCTTTTCCAAGCGACATCAAGACAAGCCACTGGCGCCCGGCGTTTGAAATGGTCCGCATGGGCATGGGTATCGGCGCGTTCGAGGAATATGCCTGCACGGAAGCACTTGAAAAAGGCGATATCGTGAAATTGCTGCCCGGCTTCAAGATCGTCCCGCTGGATATGAATCTATTGATCCAGGCCCAACGTCCCGTGCCGCAGCGAGTGCGAACCATCGTCTCCATTCTGAGGAATGTCGTTCCTAACTTTCTGCCACGGACCTTATAGCAGCATTCAGGATAGGGAGCATTCAGCGGTGATTTCCAGCACGCGTGAACAAGCACTAGCATGCCTTTACTACCCCGCTCCCTTCATCGTTATATTCGATAAAACATTACGACTTAGTCGTTGACGATACTTAGCATCGTTTAGCATATCGCACCAGTCATTGTGACAACACCTACAATGACTCATCCCTTGTCACACTGAATTCGATTCGAATAACTTCGCCATAAGCACACATAGGAAACCTGCACGCGTTCCTGATTGCGCGGCGCCGGATCGCTTTATCAGCAACGACCCGCAATTCTTATCCGCATCCCTTCGGAGGCCGGCATGGCAAAAAGAGAGGTTCCTGGTGTTCGTCCGTATGATTCGCCGGCGGGTGGCTGGGGCGCGCTGAAAGCCACGGCACAAGCGGTGAGAACGCAGATGGAGACGGTCGAGGCACCTATCATCCTGATGCGCACCAACCAGCCCGATGGCTTCGATTGCCCCGGCTGCGCATGGCCCGACAAGGAGCATCGGTCTACGTTCCAGTTCTGCGAGAACGGAGCGAAGGCCGTCACCTGGGAGGCCACCACCAAGCGCGTCGGCCCTGATTTCTTTGCCGCGAATACGGTCACCTCCTTGCGCGGCATGACCGATTTCGAACTGGAAGGAATGGGGCGACTGACCCACCCGCTCGTGTTCGATCGGGCAAGCGATAAATTTCTGCCGGTTGCCTGGGACGATGCGTTCCGCCGCATCGGCGAAGTGCTTCGCAATCTGCCTCCCGATGAGGCCGAGTTCTACACGTCGGGCCGGGCGTCGAACGAAGCAGCCTACCTGTTTCAATTGTTTGCGCGCGAGCATGGCACGAACAACTTCCCCGACTGCTCGAACATGTGCCACGAGCCGACAAGCGTCGGCCTCCCGCAATCCATCGGCATTGGTAAGGGGACGGTCTCGCTGGAGGATTTCGACGTCGCAGAGCTCATCATATCCATTGGGCACAATCCCGGCACGAATCATCCGCGCATGATGGGCACCCTGCACGAGGCCTCGCGGCGCAACGTGCCGATCATCGTCTTCAATCCGTTGCGGGAACGCGCGCTCGAACGCTTCGCCGATCCCCAGGACGCCATCGAAATGGCAACCTTCAGCTCGACGAGAATCGCATCGACCTATTATCAGCTCGACGCCGGAGGCGACGCGGCCGCGATCAAGGGCGTCATCAAGGCATTGCTGGCGATGGACGAGGAAGAAGGAAACGTGCTCGATCACGAGTTCATCGCCCAGCACACCAACAACTTCGAGGCATTCAAGCAGGATATCGAAGCGACGGAATGGGCCGACATCGAGAAAGCGAGCGGACTCAACCGGCCGGGACTCGAGCAGGTCGCGCTCGCCTATGCAAAGTCGAAAGCGACGATCGTTACCTATGGCATGGGAATCACCCAGCATAACCGCGGAACGGCGAACGTCAGGCTGATAGCTGACCTGCTGTTACTGAAGGGAAACTTCGGCAAGCCTGGCGCCGGCATTTGCCCGCTCAGAGGGCATTCCAACGTGCAGGGAAATCGAACCGTCGGGATCACGGAAAAGCCTTCGACTGCGTTTCTCAGCAGCATAGAATCGGTTTTTGGCTTTTCTCCGCCACAAGCGCACGGTCACGATGCCGTGCAGGCGATGCAGGCCATGATCGAGGGGAAATCCAAAGCGCTCATCTGCCTGGGCGGCAACTTCGCTGTCGCCCTGCCTGACTCCGACCTGGCCTTCCCCGCCATGAGAGAGCTCGATCTCAGCGTTCACATCGGCACCAAGCTCAATCGAACCCATCTCCTGGTCGGGAAAGAGACCTACGTGCTGCCGTGCCTGGGCCGGACAGAGCTCGATATGCAGGCCACCGGCCGGCAGTCGATCACCGTCGAGGACTCGATGTCGATGGTCCATGCGTCCTCGGGCAAGTTGACGCCCGCATCCGAATTCCTGCGCTCCGAGCCCGCGATCGTTGCCGGCATGGCAAAAGCGACCCTGCCGGCGAGCAAGGTCAAGTGGGACGAACTCATCGCGGATTACGACAAGATCCGCGATGCCATCGAGCGAACCATTCCCGGATTCGAAGCGTTCAATGAGCGCATTCGCGTCCCCGGTGGATTCAGGCTTCCCCTCCCGCCTACCGAACGTGTCTGGCATACCCCTTCCGGCAAAGCCGAGTTTTCGATCTACCAGGGCGTGAAGGAGGATGCCGACGTTCTGGGCGCCGAAGGCGTGCTGCGCCTGATTACCATCCGTAGCCACGATCAATACAACACGACGATCTACGCAATGGATGATCGCTATCGCGGCGTGTTCGGGAGACGCGATATCCTCTTCATGAACGAAGCCGATTTGACTGCGCTTGGCCTCGAACATGGCGATGTCGTGGACATCGAGACGATCTGCACCGACCGAACACTGACGCTGAAGGGGATAACGGCAATCGAATACAAGATCGCTCCGGGCTCGGTCGCCGCGTATTACCCGGAGGCGAATGTGCTCGTTCCGCTGGATTACATCGATAAGGAAAGTGGAACGCCATCGTACAAGTCCGTGCCGGTGCGCGTGCGCCGCTCGGAGGCGACCGCGCCCTGACATGCCGGAGCGGCAGCGTCTAAAGGCAATCGCCTGAACAACACATCAGAATAGCCGCGTCTCGGCACGCTCCAGGGCATCATCACTTTGAACACGATGTCCCTGGAGTTCTTTGCCTGAGTAGTGACCTCGCATCATGCCAATGGAGCCGCGCCAAATGGATATCTTCGACGCCTTTCATCTTGCGAGATTGCAATTCGCATTCACCGTATCGTTTCATATCGTTTTTCCGGCAATCAGCATCGGGATGGCCAGTTTCCTCGCGGTACTGGAATGGCGATGGCTTGCAACCGGCAACGTCGCTTATCGGGAGATGTTCCACTTCTGGTCGCGCATTTTCGCGGTCGGCTTTGGCATGGGCGTGGTGTCGGGCGTCGTGATGGCCTACGAATTCGGGACCAATTGGAGCGGCTTCTCCGAGGTCGCAGGCAACATCACCGGACCGCTACTCACCTACGAGGTCCTGACCGCCTTCTTTCTCGAAGCCGGATTTCTGGGCGTCATGCTTTTCGGATGGAACCGTGTCGGGCCGCGCGCGCATTTCTTTGCGACGCTCATGGTGGCCGTCGGTACGCTGATTTCGACCTTCTGGATTCTTGCTTCCAATAGCTTCATGCACACCCCGCAAGGGTTTGCCATGGTCAACGGCCGCATCGTGCCCACCGACTGGCTCAAGGTCATTTTCAATCCTTCGTTTCCGTATCGGCTTGCGCACATGACGATCGCGGCTTTCATCGTTGCCGCGTTCATCATCGCCGCGTGTGGCGCCTGGCATCTGCGCAACGGCCGTGCCGACGAGCCCGTCAAGCGCAGCTTCTCGATGGCCCTCTGGATCTTGCTGTTCCTCGCGCCGCTTCAAATCATGGTCGGTGACGCACACGGGCTGAATACGCGCGAGCATCAACCGGCGAAGATCGCAGCCATCGAAGGCCTGTGGGATACGGAAAAAGGCGGGACTGCCCTGAACCTCGTGGGGCTTCCCGATATGGAAGCGGAGGTCACGCGCTACGCAATCTCGATACCGCATCTGGGCAGTCTTATTCTCACCCATAGCTGGACCGGCGAGATCCGCGGACTGAAGGAGTTCAAGAAGGAAGATCGGCCTTATTCGCCGATCATATTCTGGACCTTCCGGCTGATGGCGGGCCTGGGCATGCTCATGCTGCTGACCGCGCTAATCGCCTTGTTTCTCCGCTTCCAGGGACGGCTGTATGAAGCGCGCTGGTTTCACGGCTTCGTATTCTGCATGGGGCCTTCAGGCATCGTCGCCTTGCTCGCGGGGTGGATTACCACCGAGGTCGGGAGACAGCCGTGGACGGTCTATGGCGTCCTTCGAACGATCGATTCGGTGTCTCCGATCGGCGCGCAGCAGGCAGGCGTCTCCCTGCTGATCTTCGTGATGGTCTACTTCCTGGTGTTCGGTGTCGGCATCTACTACATGCTCAAGATGATGAAGCGTGGACCGAATGCCGTGGTCGATCAGTGGGCGCATCTGCGTCACCCTGTGCTTCGCAACCGTCCGCTCGACGCGCTGGAAGGAGAAAAATAAATGCAACTCGATCTTCCGATTGTCTGGGCACTCATCATCGGGCTCGCCGTTTTTATCTATGTCATCCTCGACGGATTCGATCTCGGGATCGGTCTGCTATTCCCGTTCTTCGAAAGCAAGGGGGAGCGGGAAGTCATGCTCAATACCGTTGCTCCAGTCTGGGACGGCAACGAGACCTTCCTCGTATTAGGAGGGGCGGGTCTGTATGGCGCGTTCCCGATCGTGTATTCGACGCTGCTGCCCGCGAACTACATGCCGCTCATTCTGATGGTGATCGGTCTGATCTTCAGAGGCGCGGCGTTCGAGCTCCGGGCCAAGGCCCGGCGAACCCAACATGCCTGGGATCTCGCCTTCATTGGCGGATCGGCTCTTGCATCGTTCTGTCAGGGCGTGGTTCTCGGTTCGCTCCTGCAAGGCATCAGGATCGTCGACGGCCGCTTCGCGGGCGCGCCTTTCGACTGGCTCTCGCCATTCAGCCTGTTCTGCGGTTTCGGCCTGATGACCACCTACGCGACCCTGGGGTGCGGATGGCTCATCATGAAAACCGACGGCGACATGCAAGACAAGATGCGCGCGGTGATGAAACCGTTGGTTGCGGTCTTGTTCGGCACGATCGTGGTGGTCAGCATCTGGACCGTGCTGGGACTTCCGAGGGTGGAGGCGCGCTGGTTCGGGAGCGGCAACACGAAGTACTTTGCACCGGTGCCGATCCTGGTTGTCGCATGCACCTGGGGCATTTACCACGCCCTCAAACAACGTCACGAGGCGACACCCTTCCTTCTAACGCTGGCGATATGCTTCCTCGGTTTCAGCGGTCTGATAATCAGCATCTGGCCGTACATCGTTCCGCCCTCTCTCACCATCTGGGAGGCGTCGTCTTCCCGATCGAGCCAGATTTTTGCACTGGTCGGAACCGCCATCGTCCTGCCGGTAATTCTGGTCTACAACGCGATGCAATACCGGGTGTTTCGCGGAAAAGTCCGTGAGGGCGACGCCGGATATCACTAGCCCATTCTCCAGGAGCTCACGCGGCATTGGGCCGGACGAACGCGATCAGTCCGGCCGAAGCGATCGACTCCCGACCTATCCGCCTATTGAGAGCATCCATGATCGTCCGACCGAATCAAAACTGGTTCACGTTGCTTTTCGTATGGAATGGCTCGGTGCTCCAATCGATTATCCCCCAGCTTGTTTTCATGCTGATCATCAGTAGCCTTGCAGTTCTGACCCAGGGAAAAATCTTTGGCGAGAAAATCCCGCTGAACACGACTCCGTTCACGCTCTTAGGCATTGCGCTGGCGATATTTCTGGCGTTTCGGAACAATGAAAGTTACGCGAGATTCAATGAAGCTCGCCACCTGTGGGGCAACATCCTGATTGCCAGTCGCAATCTTGCCTCGCAAACGCTCTCTTACTTTCCGACGCAAATGGATCATGTCCGGTTCTGCAATTTGATCGTCGCTGTTCCCTACGCGCTCAAGCATCAGTTACGTCGAACCGACTCCATGCACGACCTTGACCGATTGCTCGACGGCGGTGAGAAGACAACGTTTCGCATGAAAGCCTATCTGCCGGCCGCCATATTGAGCGCAATGCGTGAACGCCTCGCTCAACTCGAAGACCTGAACGGAAGCGCGATGACCAGGCTCATTATTCTGGACAATCAGATTTCAGACCTCGAAAGATCAGTTGGCGGATGCGAGCGTATCGCATCAACGCCCATTCCGTTCGCCTATAGCGTGCTACTGCACCGCACCGTCTACGCGTATTGTGTCTTGCTTCCTTTTGGGCTTGTGGATTCCACGGAGTTCTTCACTCCATTGCTCTGTGTCTTCATTTCATACACCTTGATCGCATTGGAGGCAATCGCGAGCGAGGTGGCGGACCCGTTCAGCGAGGCACCCAATGCACTCGCGCTCGACTCCATATCACGGAACATCGAACGGTCGGTCCTCGAGATCTATGGTCGCGCGTTGCCCGATGAATTGCGGCCCAGGCGCCCCTATCAATTCACGTGACGTTCAAGCGAGGAGGTCAGCATGTCGAGCCATCTGATAATCGCCACGTTTTCGAACGTGGCAACTGCCGAACAGGCTAGCCGGGAGATCCATCGTTTCGCATCCGAAGATGAAGGACTGACGATTCATAGCGGCGTACTCGTGCAGAAAGGTTCCGACGGCAACACCCACGTCCTCTTCACGCAGTCAAGAGCAATCTGGGGCCCGGTCATCGGCGCCATTACCGGCACGCTTCTTGGCTTGCTCGGCGGCCCCGCGGGGGCGCTATTGGGTTTCACCGTGGGTACTTCCGCGGGCATTGCCGAGCAGCTCATATCCGATGTTCTGGACGATGAATCAGTGAAATCGATCCTTACGCGCCTTCCGGCCGGTCAGGTGGCCCTGATCCTGGAAGCCGACGAGGACTCACCCGCGCAGGTCGATACGTTGATCGCCGCAACCGGAGGCAGCGTTTTCCGTCGCAATCTCTGAGGAGACGGGGTGCGCGTGCTCGATTCGAAACGGATGATGATCGCGGCGTCGATGCCTTCGCGATTTCCCGTCAGCCTCCAACCATGCTTGCCGCAATATTCACGCAGAGACCTAACACCGTGACATTGAAATAGAACGCTAGGATGGATTGCGCCAGCGCGGTTCGCCGCGCGCTGCGCCCGCGCAAGCCGATATCGGCGGTCTGAGATGCGAGGGCGATCGTGAAAGAAAAATAAAGCAGATCGAGATAATCCGGCTCCAATCCCTGATCGGGGAAGTCCAGCGCAGGCGCCTGCGGATCGGACGCGTAAAAGATTCGAGCGTAATGCTGTGCGAAGATCGTCGGAATCAGAAACCACGCACCGAACAGCGTAAGGCCGGTGAGCGCGGCTCGCATGAGCTTGGATTCAAGGGCGAGCCCTTTCGTCGAGCCTAATTCGAGAACGATCGCCATGATGCTTGCTACCGTGGCGATGGAAATCACGGTCAGGACCGTCACGGCATTCTCGTCGTTGATCGTGGCGCGCGCGCGAACGTCCTCGGGATTCGCCTTCAGCATCTGATACCAGATCGCCGCGAGGAATGCCCATACGCCGGTGTCCCAGCCAATGAGGGCGCGAGTAACCGCGCCCAAAGACGCCGGCGATGACAATGCCATCACCAATCCAAGGCAGAACGCCGCGGTCATATGCGGGCGATTTCGGAGGACCTGCGGATAGAGGCTCATGGGTCTATTAAGCTCAGGGCAGATGATTCCCGGTGGTTCGAATGACCCGCGGCCGCCTCCCGCGCTCGCGGATAATCTGACATCCGCTCTGAAGAGGCGGCCTCATCGGCATGCCGGATATCTCTCCATCCGTTTCAAAAGCCCCCGGACACCTCAACCGCCTTGTGAAGCAAGCTTGATAAGCAGCTTGAGCGGATAAACCGCGATCATGGTGGCTGCCACGCCGAATACCCAAAGTGCGATAAACCAGCATATTTGCATGACCAGCGTTTTGCGTTTGCTTCGGGAGTCTGCTTTCATGGTCTCGACCTCGCAAGATTGCCCTTCCCGCCACGCCGCTGACCGCTCTCGCCGTCATCACACGATTCGTACCGACAGCCTGCACGGCGAGCGCGGTAACCTCGGTCGAAGGCGGTCATGTCAACCGTAGAACGTGGTTCCGTCCCGACGCCGATCGACTTCCGAGCGCGCCCAAGCCGACGCGCGCTCGCGGGTGGCTACCCACGAATGGGGCGCCTGCCCATACTGTTGCATCAAGACGCGGCGCGCCCATTCGATCCCGTCGCGCGTGGCCTCCTCGGGAGTCAGCCATTCGGGCTGAGTCGTCCGGGGCCATACGTCGACGAGAGGCTGGCCGTCCTTGCTGAACTCGATCTCGGCAACCCACGCACCTCTATGATTCTGACGGACTTCGACCGCGATGTTGAAGCCCATAAACGCATCAAGTCCAGAACGCATAGTCCCCTCCGTTCGAAACTCACCCACTAATGTAGCCGTTTGGCCGTCGTCGTGCGTCCGCGTGCTCCGATAATTATGATCGGTCGGAATTTGTATAAATTTTCTGCATTGGCGTCAACCGCCTCGCACCTTAAAACTAAGCATCCCAAATCGTCTGGGAAGGCCCTTCGTCCTTTCGAGCATATACACGCTTCGCTAAAAAATCGCCCCTTTGCCGTGGCGTGGCCTATGCTGAGTGAACCGTCCTTTTCAAGCCATCCGGAGGTGCACCATGCAACAGCAACAGTCGGAGTTCGACTTCTACATCAACCTCACCAAACCGTCGCTCGGGCTATACGTTCGCAAGGGAGCGGGCCTGCCGGATTTCGCGGCGGCCGAAGCGAAACAGTGGCAATTCTCCGGGCACGTCTGGCAAAGCGAACTCTCGCCCGAGATTCTCAAGGAACTGGATGCGAACGGCCATGCGTTTCAGGAACTGGGCGGCTGACATCGCCGCCCGGTTCCCTGCGAACGCCCGCTCACCCGCTCAGGATTCGCTCTTGGCGGACTCCTTTGCGCCTTCCACCGGCTTCGCCGTGCTCTTCTTGCTTCCCGACCTGGCCTTCTTCTCCTTTGGCTTCGCTTCCGCTTCGACCTTGGTAAACGCGACCTTGTCGGTGTCCTTGTCGTAGCTCACGTCGACCGTGTCGCCGGACTTGAGCTTGTCGCCGAGGATTTCCTTCGCGAGCCGCGTTTCCAGTTCCTGACGAATCTGGCGCTTCAATTCGCGCGCGCCGAACTCCGGCCGGTATCCCAAATCGGCTAGATGATCGATGACCGAGTCCTGCACCTTGAGCGTGATGTCTTGCGCGCCGGCCGTGCGCGTCACGCGCTCGATCTGGATCTGCACGATCGAGCGGATGTTCTCGCGCGAAAGCCCATGGAACACGATGATCTCGTCGATGCGATTCAGGAACTCGGGGCGGAAGTGTCCTTTCAGAACGTCCATGAGCTTCGCGCGCATTTCCTTCTCGGTGTCGCGATCCTTCTCGCTCTTCTCGAGGTTGTCCATGATGATGGACGCGCCGAGATTGCTCGTCGAGATGATGATCGTATTGCTGAAGTCGACCACGCGGCCTTTGCCGTCGGTCAGGCGGCCATCGTCGAACACTTGCAGCAGCACGTTGTTCACGTCGGGATGCGCCTTCTCGATCTCGTCGAGCAGGATCACGCAGTACGGACGGCGGCGCACGCGCTCGGTCAGCTGTCCGCCCTCGTCATAGCCGACATATCCCGGCGGCGCGCCGATCAGTCGCGCCACCGCGTGCCGCTCCATGTATTCCGACATATCGATGCGGATCACCGCCTGCTCGTCGCCGAACACGGTCTCCGCGAGCGCCTTCGCAAGCTCGGTCTTGCCGACGCCCGTCGGTCCGAGGAACAGGAAGGTCGCGATCGGCCGGTTCGCCTGGCCCATACCCGCGCGCGACAGGCGCACCGCATCGCTCACGGCGACCACCGCCTCGTCCTGACCGACGACGCGCTCGCGCAGCTTGTTTTCCATCTCCAGCAGCTTCTGGCGCTCTTCCTGCGTGAGTTCGGTGACCGGAATGCCGGTGAGGCGCGACACCACTTCCGCGACCGACGCCACCGTCACTTCGAGCGTCTCCGATCCGGTCTTGCGCTGCCATGCTTCGGTCAGCTCGTCGAGCTTCGCCTGCTTTTCCTTGATACGTTCCTCGAAGCCCTTTGCTTCGTCGAAGCGCTTGCGCGACGATGCATAGTCCTGCTCGCGCTTCAGCTGCGCCATCTCCGCTTCCAGTTCCTGAATCTCCGGTGGCCGCGAAGTCGAGCCGATGCGCACCCGCGCCGCGGCCTGATCGATGAGATCGATGGCCTTGTCCGGCAGATAGCGCGACGTGATATAGCGATCCGACAACTCGGCAGCGGCGACGAACGCATCGTCCGCGAAGGTCACCTGATGGTGCGCTTCGAGCTTGTCGCGCAGCCCGCGCAGGATCACGATGGTCTGCTCGACGGTCGGCTCAGGCACGAGCACGGGCTGGAAGCGCCGCTCGAGCGCCGCGTCCTTCTCGATGTACTTCTGATATTCGTTGAGCGTCGTTGCGCCGATGAGACTCAGTTCGCCGCGTGCGAGCGCAGGCTTCAGGACGTTGGCGATATCGAGGCCGCCCTCACCGCCGCCCTGGCCCGCTCCGACGATCGTATGAAGTTCGTCGATGAAGACGATCAGCTCGTCCTGCTTGGCCGTGACTTCGTCGATGAGTTGCTTCGCGCGCTCCTCGAACTCGCCGCGATATTTCGCGCCCGCGACCATCGAATTGATGTTGATCTCGATGAGCCGCTTGTTGCGCAAATCTTCCGGCACGTCGTCATTGACGATCCGCTGCGCCAGCCCTTCGACGATCGCCGTCTTTCCGACGCCCGGCTCGCCGATCAGCACCGGATTGTTCTTCTTGCGCCGTGCGAGCACCTCGATCGTATTTTCGATTTCCAGCGCGCGTCCGAGCACCGGATCGAGCTTGCCCTCACGCGCCATCGCGGTGAGATCGCGGCCGAACTTGTCGAGCGTGGGCGTGCCGCTCGGCGTATCGACGCGTCCATCTTCCGCGCCCTTGCCGACGACTTTCACCACCTTCTGACGCAACGCTTCCGGCGTCACGCCATACTTCTTGAGCAGCGCGCCCGCGATGGAGTCGGGCACCGACGCCAGCCCGATCAACACATGCTCCGGACCGACATACGAATGCCCCAGTTCGCGCGATGCCTGGAACGCGTATTGAAACGCTTTCTTGAGGCGCGGCGAGATGGTCATTTTCTCGACGGGCGCATCGGGCTCGGCCTTGCCCTTTTGCGCGTGCTCGTCGATGTAGCGCCTGATGTCGTCAGGGGCGAGCTTCAGTTCCTTGAATAGCGCCTGCACGACGTCCGTGTCGGCGAGCACGTAGAGCACCTGTTCGGTGTCGAGTTCGGTCTTCTGCAACTCGTGCGCCTTTTCGGCTGCGCGCTGCAGCAGTTCCATCGTCTGTTCGCTGAAGGCATCGGTGACGTCGACGGACTCGCGCGGCACGGAGGCAACCATGTCCTCCTCGTCTTCATCGTCGGCGCCGGACATGCCGCCCATCAGACGCGACAATCCTCCACCGCCCAGCAGTGAATCGAGGGGATTCAGCATGCTTTGATGCCGCATCAACTGACGGTAGTCGTACTCGCAAATTGACATCGACTTGCGCTGGCCGTTCTGCACGACGGTCACTTGCGCGACAGCCGGACGGGCATGACAAATTTCGCAAAGGGCAGCCATGATCAATCGTCTCCATGTTCGGGGCGGTTCGCCATCGGGCCCACCGATATGCGACTGTCGGTGCGGCTCGACCCGAACCACCGCGTGGTAACCAGGTCACTCCCCAAGGTCTTTTATGGCGTCGTGTTTTCCGGTGCGGCCAGGCGTCATTCCCCTGCCGCGATGGATACCGAAGCCTCGCTCGTCAACATCAGGAACGTCAGCGTCTCGCACAGATACAACTGCACGGTCGTATCGGTATGACTCGTATAGCCAATGGACAGGTCCTGTCCGATATGCAATTCGTAATCGCCTCCGCGCGTGGACAGCACACAACCGCCCTGCAACGCGGGCGCCCACACCACCTCTCCACTCACGATACGCTTGATGTGCTGGATCACGGGATAGCCCTGATCGCTCGCCTCGGCAAGCGCCGTATAGGCATCCGCGCCCAGCAGCACCGAGTACGGACCGTCGACGCCCGCGAGCCGCAGTTTTTCCAGCGCCTGGCTGACCGCCGCGGGATAGTCGGCCACGTCGGCCGGCAAAAGCGTGGGTGCGTTCGAGCTGCCCTGACGTATCCCGACGATGCCCGCGGCCGCGAAGCCATCGAAAATCGCGCTGTCCTCGGCGAGCGCCAGATCGCTTGCGGCGATCTTGGCGGGCTGCCAGTCGCCGTCATTCGAACCGCGCTCCACGCTGTCCACCGCCTCGCGCTGCAACGTGAACGGCACGCTTAGCCGCACGAGTTGCCGGACGTCGTAGAGCCTGGCCGACACGCCCTTCCTGGGTGCGGCGACGTTCGTCTGGTGCCCCGTGCCGATGGCCGCGAGCGCGACTCCGCCCGGGCTCTTCACGTCGATCACCCGCCGCCCCGCAACGGAGCGCTTGAAGGTGCGCGCCACTTCGGCTTCGATCTGGTCCCATGCGTCGTCGGAAATCGGTGCAAGCTCGCGATGCAGGTTATTCATGTTGTAGCGTTCCTTTGAGTGAGCCGATATTCAGTGTTCCACTGCGGCTCGCTTCGAGCCGAGGCGCGCCGGCGGGCGAGGCTGTCGCCGCCGCCGCGGGCGTTCTGTCGGGAAGCGCGTCGAGCAGATCGGCGGACGGCACGAAGAAGAGCCCGCCCGTCACCGCGCGACTGTAGTCGAGCAGACGGTCGTAATTGCCCGGCGGCCGGCCGACGAACATGTTCTCCATCATCTGCTCGATCGGTCCGGGCGCGCGCGCATAACCGATGAAATAGGTGCCAAACTCCTTGGCGCCGGGACGGCCGAAGGCCATGTTGTGCCGCAGGATCTTCACCTCCTGACCATTCTCGTCGATGGTCGTGAGCGAACTGTGCGAGCACGAGGGTTTCACGTCCGCGTCCAGTTCGACATCGGATAGCTTCTTGCGCCCGATGATCTTTTCCTGTTGCTCGACCGTCAGACCATTCCATGCCTCCAGGTTATGAAAGTACTTCTGCGCGATCACATAGCTGCCGCCCGCGAATTCCTCATTCTCCTCAGCGATGATCGTGAAATTCGCGGCGCTTCTTCCCGATGGATTCTCCGTGCCGTCGACGAAGCCCACCATGTCGCGTAGGTCGAAATAGCGAAACCCATGTACCTCGTCGACGACCGTGACGGCCTCGCCCAATTTGTCGAGCAACTGTGACGCGAGCTCGAAGCACAGGTCCATGTGATCCGCGCGGATATGGAGCAGGACGTCTCCCGGCGTAGCAATGGCGCGGCGCTGGCCCGATCCAACCTCGATGAATGGATGCAGCGACGCGGGACGGGGCGCACCGAAGAGAAAGTCCCACGCTTCAGAGCCGAAACCGCAAACGCAGGAAAGATTGGCGATAGGCGCGCGCGTGCCGACCGCACGGACGAGCGCGGCGATGTCACCGCACCATTCGCGCACGGCAGCAGCGTGGTCTTCGCCGCGCGCCACCGTCAGTGTGAGAAAGATCGCGCTTCGGGAAATCGGATCGCAGACGGCCTGTGGTTCTGGTGTGTTGTCGTTGGGCATCTGAAATTTATTCAATTACGTCAGAGAGCTCGCTCGACCGGGAAATCACGCCGGCAGTCACGCGAGAGCAGATCGCGAATGATCGGAAGGCCTGCTGATTTGCGTCACCGAACCAAGAACATCGGAACGTCGCAACGTCGTGTTCATCGCGACAAACGATACGGCCGATACCGCCAACCCCGCCCACCTGCTTCCGGCAGATCCTATTGCGTTCACAATAACCGCGCCTCGCCTAATGCAGAGTTAGCGTGTACCACAACCGTTAGGACACGACGACAAACTTTCGTTCAACGATGATTAGTATCGGACAGCCTGTACGTACGACACGCCGCTAGATTTGACGGCCTGACAGTCAGCCGCGTCTTATCCGCAACGCGTGGAGCAGAAACCCGGCGCAGTATTAGGTCGCGCGTCGCTTAAGCATTGCCGTAGGATCCTTAATGGCGAACCTAACGCGGAGATGCGCCGGTCTGATGCCATCGCCCGCTTCCGAGGTGGAGCCCCGGTCAACGATCGGAGCGCTGCGGGTACGCGATTCGAATGGCCATCGAAAGCTCATCCAATGCGCATATCGAAGCCGTCTTCAATACGATGCAGGTGTCAGCCCTGTTGCAGATGCTCCTGTATCTCTTTGATACTCAACCCCGAATAGTCCTTGCTGACCTTTTCGAAGACGAGCTCACGGGACTGTGCGCTCAGACTGGACAAGATCATGCCAAGGAACTTAGATTCCGCGATCAATCTCAGGCGCCCAAAGCGTTGATGGAGACGTGCCTGTTCGAGGTACTCAGCCATCTGAACCGCAAATTTCTCCCTTTCTTCTTCCTTCCGCTCGTTTCGGGAAAGTTCGACCGCATGCTTTTCGGTTAGCGTCGTGGCGCTATGCGCGATATTGACGAAATCGTCGATTTCTTCCAAGCCAAGTGTGAGCCCTTGAGCCTGGAACACCCGCGCCCGACCTTCATCCGCCACCACAGTCCACGTCATGTCGTTCATCATGTTCCTCCGGTGCAACGCGATCAAAACAAAAGCGCTCTCAAACGCCGGCATGCTGATTTCAGAGGCAATCTTCCCGCGCGTAGTAGCCGAATGCCAAGCGACGGCGATTGATACCCGGGTTACATTTGCGCGCTAAAACGTGTATGTCCCCGTTGTCTGCAAGCTTAAGCTACCGGTGGCGTCGCCATCTATCCGTACGAGCCGATACTTATTATCGAATCACTAAAGCCGACCCGATCACGTCGGAATGCCGCAACGGTTTCGCGTATCGGCGGCAGTCTGCTTTGCAAGCCTGCATATCAATGCCTGCAGACCTGCTCGAGCGTAACGGGTCGGTCTAGATGCGCGACATCAACAGCGGCGAGGACTGGACATTCGCAGGGACTCCGTCGAACAGTCCATCAAACTGCAGAGTAGCGTGAAGATATCCGCGACGGAGGAACTGCGCGCCGCCGTCTTCTCAGACTTCGGGCTTGCCGTCGGGTCCGATGGCCGTTTTCTCCCGAACTAAAATCGGGGGCGGTCATCGCGGTCATGAATGACTGGAAGGGTGCCGGGTAAGGCTCTCTCCGCACTGTGTCCGACGGGGCGTATGGCGAGCAGAAAAACGCGTCAGTTCGCTGCTTTCGTTGAGGAATGTCTATCGGCCGAATTTGCGCCCACACTCCTTTCGGGGTGACAAATCCAAGGTGGTCTGAAGGGCGGCAATAACGACCGCCGCGCACATTTTTGCGTAGCGAATCGCTTGAGATTCGAACCTGGATGGCTGGTTAAGTCGCGCGGTCACTTGCGACTGAACTACGAGCGCGACCGCTCCTGGCCGGGTTGAGGCAGTACTCCGACAATTTGCTCGCTGGAAACCGGCCATAGAGGGAGCGATCAACTATTTGGGCACCTCCAACTGGTTTCAGGCAGCATCGCTGCCCAGTCACCAGCGCGGCGAACAGCCTCTCGCTGCATGCGACGCCGCCACGAACGGATGTTGAGGCGACGTCCCACCTGGTTGCTAACGAAAAACCGCGCCAGCTCCTGAATTTTTAATTTTGCGGGTGTAAAAAACTTGACGGAACGGTCCGTTCTGAGTCGGATCTTCGCAGATTTCCGCATTCCCTTCCCCTTAGGCGCTACCCAGTCATCGCGGGCATTGGGGGCACAACGCAGCTAAGGTCAACACGCTGAGAGAGCGTGTGGAATGCATTAATTCAGCGTCATGGCGTCGCCGAGGGCTTCTTGAAGCTTCTTTCCACTTGTCTCCAAAACCTCGACTACCGCATCAGACATCTCGCGCAAAGGCGCCTGTCTGATGTCCTCGGCGGCCGCGAGCATCACGCTCGCGCCCTCCATTGAGACAATCGCGTAATTGACGAGTGCGCGCAGCCGTGCAATCTCTTGTTCTTGATTCATGGTCTATCCAAGCAATTGAGCAAACGGGTTGTCATCGTTCTTTTTGCCGCCACCCACAACCTTCGATCGATCGGCGGGTGACATGCCGAACTTTCCGAGCATGGCCTCGAGGCGGGCCAGCTTAGCGGCCGTGAAGTCTGCCCAGTTCACGCGCGAATCGGCTAGCAGCCGCGCGGCGAGCTCAACCGTAATGCGGTCGGAACCGGTAAGAACGTCACGCGGCGCACCGCTCACGATGTCGTTCCATGCGGCAAGCTCGGCGCCAGAAAAATATGCGGGAGGATCTCCGAGCGGACCGGACCCGTCGGGTTCTTCGCGCCGCCGGTTCGGATTTCGTTTGTACGAGCCGCGCATCTCCAAGACTTTGGCTGGCGTGCGGGGACGTGCCATGACTACCTCTCCCTCCAAATGCGCGCGATGTCGCGCTGTATTAACCTACTGACCTGACGCTCGCGCGAGCAAGTTTTTTCAATTCTTTCTGCCTAATTTTTGAGCAAATTCGTCGAAAACTAAAAGCACTTCTTATTCTAATCAAAGATTTACGAGTAACGAGTCAAACTAGAATTTTGTGGACGTAAAAATTCGACGGAACGGTCGGTCCCAAGCCAATCCGCTCCAAACATTTGCCCCCCCTCCCCCGCGGGCGTCCTTGGAATCCTTCGCGCGAGTGCTTGCAAATAAGCACGAAAGGCTTAATCCGCGGCTCGCCACAAGTCCAGCTAACTTCCGCAGTCGTTAGGTTTATTCGATGCCTGCCCCCAAGCACGGGCTCGTCATCGAACGACAACGCGTGCGGGCAGGCGTTGAATAAATCTAACCGGGAGTGCGGACGGTGGACTGTCCGCTCCCGGGCTACGAAATTCCACTGGCCGCATTCCGGCGTCGAATGCGAGCAGCCGACTGATCGAGCCCGACCCGGAACGGAATCTCCAGCTGTGAGATTCGAGCACCGAAAGCAGCCGTTCAACTGCCGGTGTGACGCGCGTTATGAAGAGACAACCTCGCATGAGGATGATTATGCGGTAACGCTGTTAATCCGCTGCTTGCGAGAAAGGCGCGCGGGATGACAACGTGAACGCCGCCTGCCCGGACCTACTGCGAATAGAAGCCCGACCCCACTAAGCCTGTATTCCGTCATTCTTGACTGCCTTCACGTACGTCCATTTATGCGATAGCTCAGTCTGTCCCGGTCTAAGGAACATGTAGTCGACCCAGCCCGATCCCGTTGTTTCAGCCGTCCGGATCATCGCGTCATGAAAGAGCTTGCCGTTGGTATCTTTTTGGCCGTGGACGTTGGTCCCTTCCCGTGCAGGGAAGGCTGGATTCAACAAGACATTTGCGTTCAGATCGTAAGCAAACAGATAGGTGTCGCCATGGAACCACTCACTGCCTTTGATCCTGAACTCGGAAAACGCTGCTCTGCCTTTGCTGTCTATCAACGCCGCAGCCTTCTCGACTAACGCTTTGGTTTGTGTCGCCGTGTCGGACGTCGGAGGAGACGACTGAGAAAATGCAGGTGACACGGGGTGGAAGAATCCGGCCAGTAAAAAGATGCCGGCGAAGAGCGCTTTGCCGTTCATTGTACGATCTCCAACGCATTGACTTCAGCGTTGCCCTGAAGAACAGAGTGTGGAAGAGAAGCACCTACTCGCATGGAAAAGACTAGCCGATGAAGCGTAGTTCGCTCAGAATAGTTTTGCCGCATGTATAGCCGAACCGATAATGGACGTTCGCGAATGTCCGTAACTGGCGCATTTCTTCATTCAGAGCCGTCGCGCCGCGGGTAGCAACTCACTCGCCAGCCACTTGCGCACGAAACCATCTAATCTAACACTCGGTGGTTGTAAACGCGGTTTTGACACAGAGTGTCGCGGGGAATACCCTCAGAAGGCAACTTGAGTGAAGGCGTGCGCCTCACGAAACTAAACAGTTCGCTGCCGTCAAACCGTTCCGTAAAGGGCCTGCTGCCTTAATACAAGATCGAATCTCTGCTCTACCATTGGCGGCGATAGATGTTCGTGCTTATGTAACCGTTTCGAGAATAAGGGCTGCTAGAGGCGATTATTTCGAAGGAGCGCTACATGTATAAACGCATCATTGTATTTTCACTGACACTGGGCATGCTGTGCCTATCCACATTCGCGTGGTCCGACCCAGATCCGTTGCTTGGGACATGGCGCCTGAGGTCGTTCGTGCGCCAAGTCGCCGCGACAGGCGAGCGATACAACCAGCTTGGCGATCATCCGGACGGTTATCTCACTTATTCACCGGATGGCAGGATGCTTGCTCTATTCGTTTCCAATGAACAGCCGCGGCCGCGGAATGACCCTTCCGACGAAGAGCGAATCAAGCTACACAAGTCGATGCTTGCATACGGCGGAACATATAGCGTGTCGCCCGGAAAGATCGTGCACCACATCGATATCGAATGGGACGGTAGGCGCGTCGGATCCGACCAGGTGCGTTTCTACACCATTGATGGCGACACTCTGTCTATCAAAACGGAACCAAACAAGAGTCCCGTCGATGAGCGCGAAGGAATCGGCATCTTGACTTTCGAGCGAGTAAAAGGATCGCGACCTCAGTGATGCCGCCTTTTCCCCGCGGTCAACATCGTTCCTTCTCTCCATGCAAGTCGGGTCGAGGCAAACCGAGCTAGCTTGGCCGAGCAAACTCTCCGAAGACCATGACCACACTGACCCCTGTGTAACACACGGGCAACATGCGACCCATTCCGCCGGTGGTGCCGTCAAACTTTCAACGGCAGGTAAATGAGTAATCCGGTCATCCAAACCGGCTTCTTGGAGAGAGCGCTTCGACCACAGGCGACGCTTGTGTTGCAGCGGCCGTACGACCGCTGCGGCCATCCTGCGACGGCGTAGACCGTGATTAAGCTCGAGGCATTTCTCGTTGCTTTTGAGGAAACCACTCAGTGAACTTAATCGCCGCGTAAAGCGCAACGACCGTGATGGCAACACCTATCATGTGCGGCACCGACGGCACATAGGTCATCAGCAGATCAGCCCCAACCATCACAGCAAACGCGAGCGCCCATGCGGAGGTGATCGCGTAATTCACGCGGACGAACCCAGGGGAGGTCCAGAGCTCAGGCGAAACTTTCTCACGTGCATACTGCATCGTGAACGGTTGACGCAGCGCAATTGACGCAAGCACGATCAGCAAAAGCCCCGCATCGACTCGTAGCCGCACCGCCGCGACCGACCAGGACGGCCCATACATAAGCGCGTAGAGCGTCAGCGCGCCGAAAAGCAGAAATGTACCGATCTCGAGTATCTTCACGTGGCGTGTGCTCGACAAAAGGTCACGCGCTAACATCGCGGCGGACACCAGCGCGCCCGCCGCCAGCCCCGCTGTTACACCGACCGTCCGCTCAATCACGACGAACGCAATAAAAGGCGCAAATGCCAGCAGCATGTCCATTGCAGACTCCTGTCGGATGAAAGTTAAAGCCTGATGCGTTACACACGGAGTACGGTGTCTGCATCAGTCCAATTCCAGGCCATCGATACATCGCGGGCGATTGAGATTGACGGCTGGTTGGGCGTACGTCCACGGGCTTGCAACGCTGTTGATCGATGGTCGCCTCAACGGCGTTGCACAGATAGCAGACGACATCGAGGATGCGGCAGCCCTGGGTCAGCTGCTATCGACCGAATGCGCTTGTCATTATCGGGCAGAGTAACCAGGACAACCATCAGTAAGAAGCCGATGCGACCGGATGGAGACTCAGTCCGGTGTGATTTGGCGAAGTTTCCCTTCGGTCAGGATATGATTCTCGGCCCTGTCCGTATGCATCGTGGAAATCAACGCGATGATCCGCTCGAAGTCGCGCAACCCCGACGCGCCCGTCTTTTGCAGAATGGCGCGAATCTGACTGCGTACCGTATCGAGTGAGACATGTCGTCCACGCGCGGCCTCCTCGGCGGTGACACCGCCGGCAAGCGCCACCGCAACTTCGGCTTCCGAGCGCGTCAGACCAAACAGGTCGATGAGCAGCCCGACGGGCGGCGTCGAAGGTGCGAGCAGACGGCGCACGAGCACGGTTGCTGCGCCGTGAAAGACGCTCGTACCGATGTTCGGCCGCCCTGGTGAAGACAAATGGCGCAACGCAGGGCATATCAACGCAGAGAGCGTGGTGGATGCGCCGGCCAGCGCGCCCGGGCGTGCGCGAATCTGCATGCCGCCGCCCGCGCCGCCTTGCGAAGACGCGCTGACGAGGCGGCAAAGCCGTGCGTCGTCCTCCGGATGTCGCGCCACGAGCCTGGAGACGCCCGCGCCGACTCCACGCGCATGACGGGCGACGAACAGTCCGGACTGCCGGTCGCCGAACAAGGCCGCCGCTTCCGCGTTGCAGTAAAGAAGGCGCCGTTCCTGATCGACGATGATGACTCCAAGCGGCAACACGTCGAGCGCGCAGGCACCGAAATTCGATGCCGTCGGCGTGAGCCGTGCGCGCATCTGAAGCGCGCGTTGCAGATGCGGAAGAAGCAGGGACAACGTGCGCTTGTCGTCATCGGCAAATGGCCGAGACGCGGCATCCCGATGCAGCCCAAGCGGGATGACCTTCGACGCACCGATCAGACCGCCGATCATGTAGCGCCGCGCGCTCTTACGGCCGAAGTCCGTGTAGAACTCGCTCTTCACATAGCTCGCGTCGGGAATGATCTCGTGGCCAAGCCGGATGTCTCCCTTCTGGCGCGCAGTCTCTTCCAGCCCGACCTTGGCCGCCGCCGCGCGATAGGGGTCGAGCGCCACGTATCGGGATGCGTATCCCTCGTCATAGGCATCGGCGCGCATCAACAAATTGCCGGTCGCGCCAAATTCGTCGGTCAGCCATAACGTGGCGCGCTGGGCTCCCATGAGCGTCATCAATCGGTCACCGAGGTCCTGCCAGCTCGCGCCTTCGCCGAGCGCGGCGGCATAGATCAGATCGACAACGTCTGTGAGCTCGAAGCGGTGCAAGGATGGATCCGCGTGAGAGAAAAATTCGGCGCGAAAATCCCCAGTTCTGGGGATGGCTGATTGCGATACATATTACACACTTCATTCGATCCTCACGTAGCCCAAGCCTTTGGCCATGCGCCTGTGCGTAAGCTTCGACGCGCGTCATCAGGGCGATCGTGCGGCGACACTCAACGCGGCCAGCGGCGCATAAAGGAGAGACGTCATGTCCCGCGATCTGAAAGAACACCGCACGCATGCAACACGTCGCATGCGGCGTTTGATCGCCTTGGCCGCCGCCACATTGTCATTGGCGCTGCTCGTTCACGGCTGCCATGGCGACGACAGTGGCGACGCGCCCACGACCGTAACGAGGACCAAACTGGACGGGAACTGCTTCGCAAAATTCGCTATCCCGATGCCGGTGTTCGGGCCGGCCAGCCCCCTGCCGCGCGTGGATGCTCGGGCGCATCCCAACCTGACGGTCACCATGGCCGAGACCGAACAGCAAGTGCTGCCGCCCGGTTCCTATGCGCGCTGCGGCTCGGGCGTGACGCTGGGTCCAACACGCGTGTGGACATACCAGATCGCCGATTCCAACACGGGCGCGCTGCTCGGTCCCGCGCACTGGCCAGCCGTCACCATCGCGGCTCAGCGCGGCGTGCCGACTCGCGTGAGTTACATCAACAAGCTGCCGAGCTTCAATCCGAACAATCCGACGGGGCCGGGAATGGTGCAAGGCGAGTTGCCAGTCGATCAGACCGTACACTGGGCCGATCCGTTGAAAAGCGGCTGCGGCATGCCGAAGCAAGGCGCGACCTTAAGTTCCGCGTGCCGATCGAACTACATTGGTCCCGTTCCGGCCGTCGCGCATTTGCACGGCGCGGAACTGCCCGCTGCCTACGACGGCGATCCGGAGTCATGGTTCACACCAAACGGTGTGAAAGGCACCGACTATCACACGACGGGAAATCCGGGGCCGGGCACGGCGATCTATGAATATCCCAATTCGCAAGAACCCGGCACGCTCTGGTTCCACGACCATGCTTTGGGAACGACGCGGCTTAACGTCTACGCTGGGCTCGCCGGATTCTATTTCCTGAAAGACGCCAATACGGAGCCAAGAGGCTATCCGGACGGCCCGCACGAGATAGAAATGGCGGTGCAGGACCACATGTTCGACACCACCGGCCAGTCCTATTTGCCCATACAGCAGCCATCCCTCAACCATCCGTTCTGGAGCCCGATCTTCGAAGGCGATGTGGCGGTCGTGAATGGCGCGGCTTTCCCCTATCTGAACGTGGAGCCGCGGCGCTATCGGCTGCACATCCTGAACGGCAGCCTGAATCGAGGCTACACGTTCGTCTTTGGCAACGCGCCCGTTTATCTTGTCGGAAGCGATGACAACTATTTCGACACACCCGTTCCGCTTCCCGTCTCTTCTGTCGGCGGGTCCGGTGGATTACCGGTTTCGCCGGGTGAACGCGCCGACATCATCGTCGACTTCTCCAAATTCGCGGGGCAGACGATTGAACTCACGAACTCGCAAGGGGGCCAGGATGTTCAGTTACCCGACATCATGGAATTCAGAGTGGCGTCATCGACCGCCACGCCCGACACAAGTTGCGATCCCGCGAGTCCGGATACATCCACTGGTGTCTGCGCCAGGCCGCATCCGATGGTTCATCTAACCGACGGTAAAGGCACCGTATTGCCCGGCGTAAAGATCGACCGGGTCAGACAGATGGTCCTCTATGATCAGGTCGACCGGTCTGGCGGCCCGGTTCCCGCCGACATCAAGGAATATGTGAACAACACCACGTGGAATGGCCTGGAATCGCCGAGCATCGCTCATGATTTTCCGATCGATGGTATCAGCGAATTGCCGCGCGTGGGATCGACCGAAATGTGGGAGATCGTCTATCTGTCAGCAATGCCTGGAGCAAGCCATCCGGTGCACATCCATCTCTCGCAATTTCAGGTGCTCAATCGTCAGGCCATCGACGTGAATCGATATCTCACAGACTGGAGCAAGGCATTCGGTGCGGCAGGCGGCAGTCCGGTGGCTCTGCCGGCGGGATGCACGGCGGGCGCGTATTGCACCGATTACGGGCCGCCGCTGGACTATGCAACGCCCAACAAGGACGGAGCGCTGGGCGGCAATCTTCCCTTTAGCGGCTATCTGCAAGGCGCTGCCATCGCGCCGGCAGCGGCAGAATCCGGCTGGAAAGACACCGCCGACGCCCACTCCGGACAGGTTCTGAGAATCCTCGTGCGATGGACGCCGTCGAGCGTTCCCGTGTTATCCGGCCAATCCTATGCGGGCGAGAACCTTTACGCGTTCGATCCGACGCAGGGCTATTACGTCTGGCACTGTCACGTCCTCACTCATGAAGACAATGAAATGATGCGGCCGTATCGCGTGACGAATTGAATCGAGACCATGCATCGGCTCATGGCGTGCGTGCTGATCGGCGTGAGTGCTTCGTTGTTCCCTGTCGCATCCACGTCTCTGACGCGATTCGAAAACGAAACGACGGTCTACATGTTGTCCTGCGATGGAGAACGGATCAACGACGTATGCAGCGGAAACGAAAGAACCGGCGTGCCTTTCACATACAAGGTGTCGGTCGATCAGAATTCCGTTCTCTACTGGACGATGAACGATCCAAACCTGGCACGCAGACTTCCGTTCTGCGCGATCCAGAACTCGCGGAGCTGGTTGTGTCAATGGACGAACGACGACATCCCCAAGACCAGATTCGGAATGGTGGGAGGACGTTACGTGGAAATCGCAGTCTGCTCGACCGGCGCGCCAGTCCCGATGTTTTATCAGGTTTATAAGTGGCGTTGGTGGCTCGTTAGATTACGTGAAGCATTCGGAAGCTCTCTTGCATCCACGCGTCACCCGCTTTCCACGATGCGGACAGCGCATTAAGTCTTAATTCAGCGGCGAGCTCTAACTTCTCCACGCGCGCAAAGCGTTTTAGGCCGAACGCTAGCCGCTGACAGGCGCAGAAACACAAATTCGTTTGACCTCTGCTGATCGCCTGCGCGCTCGCGTCTAAGACGCCGTTGCTGTACACCTGACCGAGCTCCCCGAAAGAGCGATAGCCAAGATAAGTGCAGATGCAGAGCCGACATCTGAATGTCTTATTGAAGATTCAGCCGAGCGACCGTTCATGGCCGCTTGGTGAGGTCGCCAACGTCCGCTTTATGTTTCTCCAATCCGCAAAACGCTGATTCGGCTGGTTGACCTATTTGAGGAGGGGCGTCTGACTGAAGTGGGTCGGTTTCGATCGACCGCGTCGGGCGGTGACCGGCCAATGCGCGTTGTTCGACGCTCCGCCAGTCTGGTTCCGGCCGCATCCTTTAGCGGTCACTCACAGATCGGCGTCGCTAAATCAAAGCAGATGCTCTCCGCGCTTCCGTGGGCGGTTCACCGCAAGCTGATCTGACAAATTTACTCACTCGGCACGAGGAAAACGTCGCCCACGCGACAGGCGTCGCTTACCGTTGCTATGCGTCAGAACATTCGTAGATAAGGAAGGGATTGAGTGGACGAGTGTGGCTCGGCGAGTTCGCCCCTTCCTGTCCCCGATCTATTAGGCTCTCAAGCTGCAACGCGCAACCTATTGAGTTTTCCCCTGGCGGTCTCTTTTTGCGGCGCGGCTACGAAAATGCAAGCGGCTATGCGCCCGCGTTTCTCGAGAGAAGGTCAATCGCTTTAAGAAGCAGTTCAACGCAGGCGTCCAAGTCGCGCTGCGTTTGACCGGCTCGGCCCGTCATGACCAAACAAGCGGCGTGCACGGCGTTTGAGTGCCGCGCAAGGGCGAGCAGATGCTCGCCCTTCGGCCCCCGCGTCGCGTTTAGCCAGTTTTGCACGGTCCGCTCGCTGGCTCCCGTCCAGCGCGCCGCGACTTTAACCGCGTTTGCGGAGTCTCTAAGATCTGACTTCAAAGCCATTGCGATCGCGAGGGGATATTCAGCGCCGACGGGCAGATCATCGCGCAAATTTTTGCGGTTTCTCGGCAACATGTTTCTCGCCTCCAAACGTATAGTTTCCGAACGGAAGAATCGAGGAATCGCTTGGCGCGTCGCCTGTCGGGACGCCGCCGGTCTTCGAGCGAAGGAGGCAAAGCGTGATTTGGCCCGCGCGCAATCGAAAGACAAATGACGAAGCCGCCGGGCGGGCGCGCGCGGCCGCATATGTGCGCATGTCGACAGAGCACCAGAAATACTCCACCGAGAACCAACGCGAGGTCATCGGCGCGTTCGCCGAACTGCGCAAACTCGACATCGTGCAAGTTTACGCCGACGAGGGCAAAAGCGGGCTGCGACTCGACGGCCGAGAGGGTCTGAAAGCTCTCCTGCGAGACGTGGAATCTGGCCGGGCCGACTACGATTTCGTGTTGGTCTATGACGTGAGCCGGTGGGGACGCTTCCAAGATCCGGACGAAAGCGCGAGCTACGAAATTCGATGCAAGCAAGGGGGCGTTCGCATCCTCTATTGCGCGGAGCAATTCGAAAACGACGGCTCTCCGGTGAGCAGCATCATCAAAAGCCTCAAACGCTCCATGGCTGGAGAATATAGCCGCGAGCTAAGCGTCAAGGTTCACGCGGGGCAAACGCGCCTGATCAAAATCGGCTACCGCCAAGGGGGCCCGGCGGGCTACGGGCTTCGCCGTGCCGTTGTCGACCCGGCCGGAGAGGTAACGGAACTCACCGCCGGCAAGCACAAATTCGCCCAAACTGACCGAGTCATTTTGCGGCCCGGCCCTGCACAAGAGGTGGCCACGGTACGAGAGATCTACCGCGCGTTCGTCGAGGAAGGCCGCGCCGAGAGCGAGATCGCTCATGCCCTCAACGCACCGGGGACTCGCACCGACAGAGGCGCCATGTGGACGCGCGGGACGGTGCATCAGATCCTGATAAACGAAAAATACGCAGGGCACAACGTTTGGAATCGCGTCTCCTACAAGCTCAAGCAAGAGCGGGTGAGAAACCCGCCCGCAGAATGGGTGAGAAAGGACAACGCGTTCGAGCCGATCGTCGACCAGATCATGTTCGACGCGGCCCGCCAGATGATCCTCGCGCGGTCTTATCGCCTTAGCGATGCCGACATGCTCGACGCCCTGCGGCAAGCGTTTCGGGAGCACGGTTATCTCTCTGGGATAGTCATCGACGAGACGCCGGACTGCCCGTCAAGTAGCGCGTTCCGCAGCCGGTTCGGAAGCCTCCTGCGCACGTATTCGCTTATCGGCTATCGCCCGGACCGCGACTACCGATACGTTGAACTCAACAGGCGCTTGCGGGAGCTACATCCCGAGATTGTTCGAAAGGCGAAAGAGGCGATGGTGGCTGCGGGGGCGGCCGTCGAGGGCGACGAGGAAACGGGCCTGTTGTACATCAATGCTGAGTTCAAGGCCTCTTTGGTCCTCTGCCGATGCCGCGCGACGCCTGGCGGTGGCCTGCGTTGGATTGTTCGGCTCGACAACGCCCTGCGGCCGGACTTGACTGTGGCCATCCGGATGGAGCCGGACGCTCAGGCCATCCGTGACTACTACCTCTTGCCCGCATGGGGGATGGGTGAAACGATGCTGCGCATCGGAGAGCAAAACGAACGCGGCCTGGAGGCGTTTCGCTTTGAGGACTTGGAGATGTTGGCCTTCATGGGCCGCAGAGCACCATTGCGAGGAGCGTCTTATGGATGACGAAGCCAAGGGGTCGGGAGCCACGCTGCCCCGCGAGGAGCAGATCACCTTGCTGCCGGCGGGGCGCCTTCGAGTCCTCAATCCGCGCACGCGCAATAGCCTTTTTTTCGCCCAGCTTGTGGAGAACATCGCAACGGTCGGCCTGAAGCGCCCGATCACCGTGGCTTTCGGAGGCAACGACGAGGGCGGCCCTTGGCACGAGGTGCTGTGCGGTCAAGGACGGTTTGAGGCCCTGAAATCGCTGGGCGAAACCATGATCCCGTGCTGCGTGGTCGAGGCGGATCGGGTGGAGCGCTTTCTCATCAGCTTGACGGAAAACATCGCAAGGCGGAGGCACACGACGGAGGAGCTTCTCAGCGGCTTGCAGATCCTCAAGGATCGCGGATACACGAGCGAGCAAATCGCCAAGAAGACCAACTTGGACTCGAGCTACATCAATAACATTCTGCACTTGTTAGCCAAGGGCGAGCAAAGGCTGCTTCGCGCCGTCGAAAAGAAACAAATCCCGATGTGGGTGGCGCTTGACATCTCGCGCTCTTCAAGCGACGAGATTCAAGCCGCGATGGTCGCCGCTTACGAGAGCGGAACGCTGAAGGGCGATCAACTGATCAAGGTGCGAAAGCTGATCAGCAAGCGGGAGGCGATCGGGAAGGCCTACCACTCCAAAAAGCCGATGCCCAAGGACGCGCCCACCCCTCAAAAGCTGCTTCGGACCTATCAAACCGAGGCTCGGCGGCAACGACGCATCGTCCAAAACGCTGCGTTTCAGGAGCAGCGGCTTCTTATGATCACTTCGACGTTTCGAAGGCTGCTTGCGGACGAGCATTTCCGCACATTGCTTAGAGCGGAAGGAATCAAAGACATTCCGCAAGCGCTCGCGAGCCGCATCCCCGAGGAGCTATTGCCATGAGCGGCATTAAGCACGGATTTGAGCGGCAAATCATTGAAGTTCCCATCGCCCTCATTCGCCCCAGCGCGCCGATGGCGCGGCGTGTTTTGTCCACGCCGAAGTTTCGAACCATTCTCAGCTCAGTGCGAGAGCTGGGCGTGATTGAACCGTTGGCTGTCTTTCGGTCGGCCGATACCGAAGGCGAGTATCACTTGCTCGACGGGCGCCTCCGGCTTGAGGCGCTCAAAGAACTGCAAAGGCAAACAGCGCCGTGCATGGTGTCGTCCGACGACGAGAGCTACACATTTAACCGCCACATCAATCGAAGCACCGCCGTCCACGATCATCGAATGATCCGGGCAGCGCTTGCCAAGGGGGCATCGGAGGAGCGCATCGCAGCGACCTTAGAAATGGACGTGAAACGTGTCCGAGAGAAAATTCATCTACTTGACGGCATCGCCCCGGAGGCCGTCTCTTTGCTCAAAGACCGCATGGTGATCCCGAGGGTTTTCTCGACCTTGAAAAAGATGAAACCCATGCGGCAAATCGAAGCCTGCGAAATGATGATCGCGGCAAATCGCTTCACGGCGAGCTATACGGAGATGCTTTTGGCGACCACGCGCCCTGACGCTTTGGCGGAGCCGGCGAAAGCGAAGAAGGGCGAACAGATCTCGCAAGAGGACCTCGCGCGCATGGAGAAGGAGATGGAGCGGCTAAATCTCGACAGCCAGGCGGCCGAGGAAAGCATTGGGGACACGATGCTGACGCTTGTTGTTGCCAAGGGCTTCACAACGCGGCTGCTTCGAAATGAGACGATACACGAGCATCTGCGACGCCACCACCCCGACCTCTTGGCGACATTGGTCGCGACGATGGAGGCCATTGCCGCCGACAGTCGCAGCCCAGAGCGAGAGTAGGCTCGCGGCGCAAACACACTCCGCCGCTATTTGCGTGGTGGTGCTCGCGCGAGCGACGTTCGGCGAGCTCAGCGTTGTTTCGACGAATCGCCACGGCCAGACGACGGTGCTCGTCCACCATCTGCTGTAGACGATAATCCGCGTAGCCCAAAGCCTTGCGCATGGTGGTGAAGATTAGGGCGTGCCGGGACATCAGCGCGAGCGTTTCACGATTCGGACAGATTTCGTGGATCCCGTCGTGCAGGGCCGCGTCCATTCCGATCAGACGCGCGAGCCTCCTAGTTCCGCGCCGTAACGACAGGCTTCGTAACTGTCCTCGATCGCTTCTAGCTTCGCTACCTGCCCGGGTGTCGCCGCCGCTGCGGCCAACCCAACAAGGTAGGACGTAAGCGCAATCCGAATCTCGTTGAGTTCGCGTAGGAATTGCGTGCCTGCGACTGCAGCAAGGAATCAAAGCTCAGAATGGCTGATCCTCTCCACTATGAGACGGTGACAAAGACAAGCCCCGAGTGTGCGAGTTGGGTCCGCTTGCTGCCTTTGGCAGGTGCCGCGGATGCGGGCAGCTGCAGTTGATCAGTTGGCGCTTCAGCGGATACCAATGCATCTCACATCCTCTTGACGAGGTGTTCGCTTCGCCCATCTTAAAAACCAACTCCTCGTTGGCTGTGCCGGGCCTTATGCGAGGCTGATCTGGGCGTGTGGAGGGTCCCAGTAGCCCCGGACTGGATTTCTCGCCGAAACGCCCACGCTGTTGGAGTGCCAGCCTTGAGTACCTCTCTCCTGGTTTTGCCGCAAATCCCCCAAACTCTATATATGCAGATTTTTGCCTGCAACACCTGCAAACCTGCAACTCGCGCCGCAGACCCAATACGGGCGGGGGTTTCAGTGTTGCAGGCGCTGTTGCAGGCCGCTGTTTTACCCTGCAACAGCGCCCTTTCATCTTCGATAACCTGCAACACCTGCAACTTGCCTGCAACACCAAACCTTTATAAATCAAAGCTCAGGAAAAGAATTGCAGGTTTGCAGGTGTTGCAGGCAGTGGTTCTCACACGGAAGCGTGATCGTAGACGAGCGCGACGAAGGACGAGCTTGCTTGATCACTTCTCGTCGGCAACTGGACGTCTATTCAACCGATAGACCCGCCCTAGCAACCTGCCCGCGTAGGTTGTCCAGCCGTCGTGCCCCTTCGGCTTTGTCAGCATCCCCTCTTTATGCAATGCGTGACATGCTTGCCTCTCATTAAATCCGGCGATCACCTCATTCTTGAATGCGGACGGCAAGACATCAAACGTAGGTCGCTTGCCTTCGTCATAGCGCACATATCCAAGGATCGGCCCGGTGCATGTGCTGCGACCGCCATCTTGGTAGATCTCCTGAAATCGGCTGAGCTCATTCGCGGCGAGCACGCCATCCACCTGCTCCAGCAATCGCTCTTGATCGCGGTCTTTGGTGCCGAACGCCTCCAGCCAACGCGCCCACGCACCCATGACCCACGTGCGGGCCTCATCCCGGGTCCACCCGGTCAACTCGGCTTCTGACGCCATCTCTGCGGCTGAAACCAACACAGCCCATTTGCGCGTGGCCCGCTTGACGGTCGGTGCCGCATCAGGGTATTGCGTGTCCACCGCGCCGATCATGTCATCCTGCGTAGCCTTCACCCACGATTCGACTTCGTCCCGATGCGACATCAGCCATTCCACAAACGCGCGTCCCGCCGTGCCGTAATTGGCCCGAGCCGCAGCGGTCAATTCCACTGAGAACGCGTCACCATCCTTGCGCCCGTGGATGGTGTCAAATGCACGGTATGCGCCAATATCGGCCGGCACGTCCAACAGGCGAATCTCTTGCCCTCCTCGCGGCGTCTGTCCTCCCTCCGCAAGGTATTGGGCCATGCTCACCTCGCCGGTGCTAATCAGGGTGAGCCGCCACGACCGCGAAGCAACGACTCCGCCGCTCTTCGTGCCCTGCAGACGCGAGACGCCGTTCAACATTTGGTAGATGCCGGGCCCGATCTTGCGCGCATCACCCGCACCGATTTCGTCAAGATATAGGAGGCCGTCGTTGGCATATTCCGCCGTGCGGGTAAGGGCAAAAGATGTTCCGTCCCATGTATGCATTACGCCGCGCGGGTCTCCCCATACGGACGCCCCACAATCGCCCGCTGTACTCTTGCCGCTCGAAGTCTGCGTGTAAAAGTGCAGGCCGATGCCGTCGCGCGCGCCGATGATTGAGAGCAACGGCCCGGCAAAGGCGCACGCGATGGCGGCTGCAACAAGCCGGTTTTCGCGTGCGAGCGCCCCGACCGTGTTTTTCCAATTCTCAACCGTGCCAGCAGCCAGATAGGCCGACTTCTTCGGAACGCCACCGTTGTAGACCAGCGGGCGCGAGGGCTCGCCCACGAATTCCCCAGACGGCAGCACAAAGGCACCGAACTGCCAACCGGCCATGCCGGTGATTTCGTGCCAAACGTCGCCGCCTTCTTCTTGGAGGTAATACGCGAGTCGCTCGCGCGCTGCGCGCCCCGGCGCCACGGATAGCCCAAGCGAGCGCATTGTCGCCCATCCCTCACGCTCTCCGATATCAGCATTGGGCATCGCGTGGCGGATTTCCTCAAGGTCGCCTTTTCGATGCCAGCGCAACACTCTCATCTGATGACCCGCGCTGTCGCGACCGCTACCGAGCACTTCCAACGAGCTGCATAGCCACAGCGGCGCGACGTACAAGGTTTTTCCGCTGTCGCGATCGACTTTCACGCCAACGAAGTACAGCCCATCTTGACGAAGCTCGTAATGCGCTTCGAGTTCGCCTTCCACAGCTGAAACTTCTGCGGCGCTTCGGTCCAGCTGATCGGCGTTGCCGTGCTTTCCCGCCGCTCTGATCTGCTTGGCCACTGCGGCCGATCCAAAACGTGTGTGCATGTCGTTGAAGTCTGTTTCGTCGTCACCACGCTTGTCGCCGAACGTCGGCAAGGCAACGGCGCCACCGACGGATCGCGCCGCCTCTACCGCCTTCTGCTGTCCGTTACCGAGGTCAGCCAGTACCGTGATCCCAGCATCGGGATAGACAGCGCGCATCGTCTGCGCGACCTTCGTCAGGTTGCTCGCCGAGAGCGCCGCCACTGCCGCATCACCCGTGCAAAGATGAGCGGATAAGGCCGTGGCCACGCCTTCGGCAATGAGGACGCGCTTGCATTGGTCGAGCGCGCGCGAGGCAAACCAGCAGCCTCCCGACTTCTCCCCATTCGCCAAGGCCGACTTGCGCCCCTGTTCATCGATCATTTCGATGGTGGTGACGGCGCTTCCGACCCGTACAGGCGCGATCAGAACGCGCCCCTCGAGGTGCGCGCCGCCAGACTGCGGCCGGTAGCCGATCAGCTTCTGAAGCCTCGCGGCGTCCATTTCCCGAAGACTATCAACCGCACTGACACCCTTGCGCATCAGGTACGGATGATCATCACGTGCAGGCTGAGCTCTTTCGATGACGGCGCTCGCAAGCGAAGCTGCGTGCTTACGGGCCTGCGCTCGCTTCTGCGCCTCCTGTTCCGTGCGTGCGTCGCGCTCGGCACGACGGCGTTCGACTTCCGCCGGATCGACAACTGTGCGTGCCTTCGAACGCGGGTTGTAGCCGTACTTCTTCGCGATCGCGAACAGCGTGGCGATGGTGATACCGGCGTCAGGACGGATCGAGCGCCACGTATCCCGAACGTCAGCCGCCACGTAGTTCGGGCTTCCCTGACTCCATTGATCGAACGTCTCGAAGCCAGCTTCGCCCTCGCTATGCTTGAGCGATGCAGCGACGCGAAACCATACGTCGCGCTCAACGTCCGGCGGAATGTACGAGAGTGCTTCAAGGATCCGCTGATGATCATCAAAGACGGTGCTCATTGTTCCCCTCCCGCGCTCACATTAGCCCGTGCGATCACACGAGCGAAGGCAAGGTTCTCGCCGATCGCCGCCGTCGCTTGCCCCGCGAGAACGCGCATGCGCGGCGATGGTTCACGCTTAGACATCATGGTTTCAAGCAGATCGGCACGGCGAAATCCCTTCTCGGCCGCTGCGGCGAACACCACGTCGAGCACGCGGCGCGCGAACTGGCGCACGTCGTCATCAGCCTTTTTTGCATGGAACACAAGGAAGCCGCACATCAGAACGCATTCAGTCGGGCTCGCGTATTCGCCTTCAGCGATTGGAATGCCGAGTTTGTAGTTCTCGTTCATACGACCTCCCGCGCGGCCATCGTAAGCCCGTGAATGACCTGCGGGAGCAATTCCGGACGCACCATCAGGCCCTTCTGCGTCGGCACAAAGTCGCCCACGGCATCAACCACCACCAGGCGGACATCGACGTACTGACGGCCCTTGTACCAGCGATGCGAGATACGAATGCGCTGCGTAGCGTTCTTCTGAATCTCCATCACCATCTTGTCCTGATCGCCCTCACTCATACATCCTCCTTCGAACCGCTTGCGCTCATATCGTCGCGCTCTGCATCACCCGCTTCAGCAGGATCAGACAACTTGTTTGCAACGTCTTGAGACTGATCGATCAACATTGAGACGACTCCGTTAATCGGGTGGCCATCCCTAATGAGGAGTCCATCGATGGCAACTTGCATCAACTGCAAGACATCGTGAATCTGCTGTGCCTTCGCAATTGCCTGCTGTTTAACCATGACGCTCCTCCTGTGAGGAGTACTCATCGCTGTGAATACGACAAAAGCGCTCGGCTTTGAGACGGTCAATCAACCGTTTCCGAAGTGTGCATTCGGCGTCCGACGCTGTTGCAACGATCTGTCCGATTAACTCGATTTCGTTGGCGATACGGTGAAGCAGGATTGATTGATCGGCCTCCTGAAGCGCGCCGGAGCGAGCATGCTTATGCTCGGCGCTTCGGTCGCCCGCAATCAAACAACCAACGGCGGAGGTCACCGTGCTCAACGACGACGCTGCATCGACGGCAACACATAGGCAGTCAGCGAGGAACTGCAACTCGCTGTCCGAGGCGTGCGCCATGTCGTAACGTTCTGCAAGGAACTGAAGCAAGCCCGCGGCCGACGGTGTCTGAAGAATGACGCTACGTGTGCTGTTAGTCATGGCGAACCTCCGCACGAGCAAGTTCGGCAAGGCGAAGAAGCGCATTGGCACAGCAGTCGAGCGCGTCATTTGCGCTGGAAGCGAGCGCAGCGTCGCGCAATGCGCGATTGATGATTTGGATTTGAAGCGGCGGATTGGTTTGCTCAGGACGAGCGGAGATAGCAAGTCGCATAGTGCGGCCTCCTTTTGCAGGTTCAACGAACCCAGCTCCCAACTGCAATTGGGGTGGCCAGGCACAAGGCGGGATTGCAGTACCGGCGCAAAAGGAAACCGGCGAGCGCGAGCGCTCTCCCGCCAAGGCCCGACCATTGAAGGCGAACGCAAGGCAGCGGACGAAAAAATACCGCCGGTCGGCGGTTGTCCGCCTTTTGCTGGTCGAGACTGCAATCCCGAGCGAGAGGTGTCTCCTCCCACAAATCAGAGGATAGACGACCGATTCCGATTTCGTCAAGCAAGTGATTTTCGTACCAGACTGATAGTGCCGATGGTTTCGCCTGGCTAATATTGAAGCGCAGTATCCTCCGAAGACCCTTGTTGCTGGCCTCCGGGCCAGCTTTTTTCTCAACGTCATTTATGCGGTCTCCGGCGTCAGATACTTGCGGAGTTCACCGACGTTCCAACGGGTCGACCCACCAATTTTGATGGGCTTTGGAAAATCGCCGCGCTTTGCGCGATCCCACACCGTCGATACGTTACAGCCGCACAAAGCGGCTACAACGATATCGCTGACACTTGCAGCGTTGGGAAAGCTATCGAAGTTCTGGAAGGCTTGAAGGTCTGACTTTTTCATCGCATCGACTTGGAAGCGTCCGGGATTGGACGGGTCGATACGAATTCTTTACTCGATAAGCCATCACGAATAGTCAGCGTGCACGCGGTACCCCTACCCTGCGCGCACAACCCCTAGTGAGTTTGCCGGCACCCGAGTCTGCTAGCAGACTGTCTTGACTGCTTCCACTTTTTCACGTACGAGAGACGTGTACTAAATTCTTTAGAAACGACATCCCCAAGCAGTTCCGCAGCACGGTCATTGGTTAGTTTTCTTTTTTCAAAATGCTCGTCGAGCCATTTGAACGCCTCGTCGCGAGTGGCTCGATTTCCTTCATGCGTTTTGTCAGCAGCCTTGCGCGCCCGTTCCGAGATCATCCGCTGGGCTTCGTGCTTCGCCATCTCCTTAAGCATGGCATCCCGTTTAGGATTCTCGTTTTCGCCAGCGATGAAACCGGATAGCTTCGCTACAGCGTACTGCGCTAGAAGTAGTGACTCCCAGGCATCATCTCGGTATCCGTCGTCGGCATAACGCAATGCCTCGCCAAGGTAAGCGCATGACAAACGGATCAGCATAAACCGTTGCATCCGGGCGCATTCGTCACCTGTAGTCTCGACAGAATCTGCGTACTCATTCAGAAACTGGCGCGCGGTTGGGCTTCCGTAGTCTCTTGTTGTAAAAATTAAGGCGCCCGCGAAAGCGTCAAAACTCATAATAACGCCCAAATCCGTCCAGAGTGAATGAGCAGTTTCAGAAATCGATTCGAAATACTGATAAATTCTGTCATCAGTGGTGGCACATCTGCCCGGACTGTTCATACAGCGCTCCGATCCGTTGGTTCATCGGGTTTCGTATCGCCGACAATGGCTTCTGCCCAATCAGCCATCATCCGCCGGCGCTTTCCAAGTAGGTCTCCTCGCCAGTAAGCCATTTCCGACGCACCGCCGGGTATATGCGCGAGTGCGACCTCGGCTAACTCGCGTGGATAGTTTGTGTGCTCGCTCGCCCAATCGCGAAAGGTTGAGCGAAACCCATGTGGTGTCGCCTTAAGTCCCCTCTTGCGCAGAATCGCAAGCAGCGTCATATCGCTCAACATCTTGTTCGAACGTGGCGCACGAAAGATCAAATCTGTTTTGTCGTCGCGCTCGATACTCTTCAGCAGTTCGACGGCGCGATCAGACAACGGAACACGATGCTCTTTCTGGGCCTTCATTCGTTCGCCAGGGATCGCCCATATACGACGATCAAGGTCGATCTCTGTCCACAGTGCTCCCCTTGCCTCCCCTGACCGCGCAGCGGTAAGAATCACAAATTCTAGACACCGGTAGCCGATGCCAATCGATCTACGCAGATCCGCGACGAATGCCGGCATGTTGGCCAAAGGAAGCGCCGGATGATTCCGAACGCGCCTTGTCTTCTTCGGTGCTGGTAAGAGCTTGTCGAGGTTGCCGCGCCAGGTCGCCGGATTTATGCCCTCGTCGCGATAACCCTTCACGCGAGCCCAATCAAGAATGGCCTCTATGCGTCCACGTAAGCGGGATGCGGTCTCGGTTTTCTTTGTCCAGATCGGCTCGAGCACATCAGTGACGTGCGAGCGCGTGATGTGCCGGACAAGCAGGTCTCCGATTTTTGGATAAGCGTATTCCGCAATCGTGTTGGTCCACTGGGATGCATGCTTTGCGTTTTTCCACTCAGGGGCCTTAGCTTCGATGAAGCGTGTAGCAGCCTCCTGGAATGTGACATCTAGCGCTCGACTCGCGCGCAGTCGGCTCGCTGCTTCCGCTTTGGCTACGAGAGGGTCGACCCCATTCGCAATGTCATCACGCATTGCCTGCGCTTTCGCGTGAGCATCCTTCAGCGACACCGCCGGGTATGAACCAAGGCCGATCTCGCGGCGACGTCCGGCAATCGTTGTTCGCAAGATCCACGACCGAGCACCGCTCGTCGAGATTTGGAGCATCAATCCAGCAACTCGCCCCACCGCATGCGTACCTGGCTCAGACAGGCGTGACACGGCTAGCGCACCCAGCTCTTGTGCAATTCGAGGCATAAATTCCTACCCGCCAACCTACCCGCCTAAAAATTTACGACTTATGACGAGGAAAGGCAATGGGTTCCGACTTTTGATTTCTATGAGATTTGGCTGGAAGCCTTGTCTGGCGGGGGATTTGACAACTGAATCCGATGAAATCGGATCGTCTAAGAGGGGTGTCCTGGCGGAGAGAGGGGGATTCGAACCCCCGATAGGTTTTACCCTATACACGCTTTCCAGGCGTGCGACTTAAACCACTCATCCATCTCTCCGGAAGACCGCGATTATACCAACTTCCCGCGCCTGCGCCAGCCCCTACGGATGACGAATGTAATCGACGAGCGCGCGCGTGTACGCATCCGGCTTGCGATCGAAGAGACTCACCGCGATCGCCACCGCGAAGCCGGCCGGCACGCCGAACACGCCCGAGCTGATCGGTTCGATGCCGAACCAGCGCGGCCCCGCGAAGCCCGTCAGCTGCATGAAGAACGGATACGTCGACACGATGTAGTACACGCACACGACGAGCCCCGCGATCATCCCAGCGACGACGCCGCGCTGTGTCGTCCGCTTCCAGAACACGCCGAGCACGAGCGCCGGAAACAGGCTCGACGCCGCAAGCGAGAACGCCGCGCCGACGAGAAACAGAATGTTGCCCGCATTGAGCGACGCCACGTACGACGCAAGCAAAGCCACGCCGAGCAGCAGAATCTTGGAGATGGTCACGCGCCGCTGGCTCGTCGCGCGCCGATCGACCATGCAGTAGTACACGTCGTGCGACAGCGCATTGGCGATCGTGAGCAGAAGCCCGTCGGCCGTCGACAATGCAGCGGCCAGCGCCCCGGCCGCGATCAGCCCGGAGATCACATACGGCAGTCCCGCGATCTCGGGCGCGGCGAGCACGACCATGTCCGGCTGCATCTGAATGCCGGCCCAGCGCACGATGCCGTCGCCGTTCACATCGCTGATACGGATCAGATACGGCTCCACGCGCCGCCACTGCGTCACCCACTGCGGCAGGTCGGCGAAGCGATGACCGACGAGCCCCGTCAATATCTCGTGCTTGATGAGCACGGCCAGCACCGGCACCGTCAGATAGAAGAGCGCGACAAAGAACAGCGTCCAGCCGACCGAGCGCCGCGCCGACGACACCGATGTCGTCGTGTTGTAGCGCGTGAGAATGTGCGGCAGGCTCGCCGTGCCGATCGACAGACACAGCAGCAGCGACAGAAAGTTCACCTGATGCACGCGCGGGCTCTCATCGCCGGCCGAACCGGGCGCGAACGCCTCGGTCATCGGCACGGGCGCGGCGACGCGCTCGATCATCGCATCGCGTTCGCGCGACCACTTGGCTTGTGCATCGGCGGGATCGCGTGGAAACGCCGCGAGTTCGCGCTCGCGTTCGTTGATCTCGCGCAGCGGTCCATTGTGGCGCCGCAACTCGGCGATCTCGGCGGCGAGCCGCGCATGCTCGGCGTGAAACGACTGCGGCAGCGCGTCGATGCGCTGCTGAATCTGCGCCGCCTGACGCTGATAATCGGCGCGCACGCGCGCTTCGTCGGGCGACACGGCGATCGCGCGCTCGAGCGACTCGACGCGCTCCATTACGCGCCCGTAGTTGAATTGCGGGAACCAGCCGAGTCCTTCGCGATGCGCGATCATCGACACGGGGATCAGCATCGCGCTGATGAGGATGATGTATTGCGCGACCTGCGTCCATGTCACCGCGCGCATGCCGCCGAGAAACGAGCACACGAGAATGCCCGCGAGCCCGCAGAAGATGCCGATCGAAAACTCGATGCCGATGAAGCGCGACGCGATCAGCCCGATGCCCTGAATTTGCGCGACGAGATAGACGAACGAACAGAGAATCGTCGCGATGGCCGCGAGCGCGCGCACGAGATTGCTGGAGTAGCGCGTGCCGAGAAAATCGGGAATCGTGTAGCGCGCGAGTTTGCGCACGTATGGCGCGAGCAGAAACGCGACGAGGCAGTAGCCGCCCGTCCAGCCCATCACGTAGGCGAGGCCGTCGTAGCCGCTCGCGTAGATCGAGCCGGCGAGACCGATAAACGACGCGGCCGAGAGCCAGTCGGCGGCGGTCGCCATGCCGTTGAACGCCGATGGCACGCGCCGCCCCGCCACGTAGTACTCGACGAGATCGGACGTGCGCGACAAGAGTCCAATCACCGCATACACCGCGATCGGCACGAACAGGAACACGTAGCCGATCCACGTGCCCGGCCCCGTCGTGCGCTCGATGCGCTCCATCAGAAAGATGAAGAGCAGAAAGCCGAGCGTGTACAGCGCGTAGTAGACGATGAGCCGGTTGGTGAGCTTCATGCCGCGCCGCCCTGTTCCGTTCGGGCCGCGCGCAGAAGACGCGCATCGGCGAACTGCATCAGCAGGATGTAGACGAGGATCAGCGCCACATAGACGAGAATCGCGCCCTGCGCGCCGAAGTAGAACGGTAACGGAAAGCCCGCGACGCGCACGTGCTCGAAGCGCGGCGCGAACAATGGCAAACCAAAGGAGACGACGAAGCCGATCGTCATCAGCACGGCGATCAGCACGACGTTGAAGCGCCAGTAGCGCTGATGCGCGCGCGCCATCGCCGCCGAAACGGGCGGCGGCGAGGCAGGCGTGGAACCGGAGGAATCGGCGGGAGGCGGCGTGACCATGCGGTTATTTACCAAAACCGCACGGCGTCGGCAATAAGGATCGACCGCCGCCGGTGAGCGGCCGCGGCCGAACCGCGATCAGCGCGCTTCGCCGAGCTGATCGAGAATCGCGGGATTTTCAAGTGTGGAGACGTCCTGCGTGATCTCCTCGCCCTTCGCAAGCGAACGCAACAGCCGCCGCATGATCTTGCCGGAGCGCGTCTTCGGCAGGTTCTCGCCGAAGCGGATGTCCTTCGGCTTCGCGATCGGGCCGATCTCCTTGCCGACCCA
>NZ_FCOE02000131.1 GCF_001544915.2 Caballeronia pedi
ACCCTCGCGCAGTGCTTCGCCAGCGTGCTCGGCCTCGAACGCGTGAGCGTGTTCGATAACTTCTTCGCGCTCGGCGGGCACTCGTTGCTTGCCACGCAACTCGTTTCGCGCTTGCGTGAGGCACTTTCCATTGAAATGCCTTTGCGTGCGCTGTTCGATGCACCCAGCGTTGCCACGCTCGCTGAAGCGCTGGGGGAATCGCCGCGTCAGGTCAGTGCTTTGCCGCCCTTGCAGGCACGCCCGCGTCCCGCGCATTTGCCGTTGTCCTTTGCGCAAGAACGTCTGTGGTTCCTCGAACAACTCAACCCCGGACAATCCACGTATCACATCCCGATCGCCCTGCGTCTGAGCGGCACGCTCGATGTTCGCGCGTTTCATGCTGCCTTGAACGCGCTCGTGGCCCGTCACGAGAGCCTGCGTACGTCCTTCGCTCAACACGATGGTCAAGCCGTGCAGCGCATCACTGCGGACCTGGAACTCGCGCTGCCGCTGGACACGCTCGCACCCGATACCCAAGCCACTGAAATCCGACGCCTCGCGCAAGACGAAGCCCGACGCCCCTTCGATCTTCAACACGGCCCCTTGCTGCGCGCCCGATTGCTGCGCCTCGCAGAA
>NZ_FCOE02000051.1 GCF_001544915.2 Caballeronia pedi
ACGCAACGTCACATGTCCTCATCGATGACGAATCTGTTTCTCAAGGTATGCGCGGCGGGGCTCGTCGCGGCTTCGGTAGCCCAACCGGCTCGAACGCGGCGAGCCCGCCGACGCCGTCATCATGGTCGGCTATGCGCTCGATGAACTGATCAAGGCCGGCAAGGTCGCGCCCGGATCGCGCGTCGCCTCTTTCACTCCGCTGTCTCGTCTTCCCTCGCATAGATTTCCCAGGCTGACATGAAAAGCGCTGCAATGAGCGGTCCAATCACGAAGCCGTTAATGCCGAACACAGCCATCCCACCAAGGGTAGAAATGAGGACGCACCAGTCCGGCATTCCGACATCTTTTCCGACGAGCAAAGGCCGCAGCAAGTTGTCTACCAGTCCAATGACGACGACACAGAACAAGACCAGAATGACTCCCTTCGTAATCGCACCCGTAACGAGGAAATAAACTGCTGCCGGTGCCCACACGATCGAGGCGCCAATGGCGGGAAGTAGCGACAGGAAAGCCATTAGCACGCCCCAGAGCAAAGCCCCCTGAATCCCGAGGAACATGAAAATCAATCCGCCAAGCACCCCTTGCACGGCCGCAACGGCGATATTCCCCTTGACGGTCGCGCGCACGACGGTGTTGAACTTTGAAATGAGGTGCTCTTTATGATGGGACTCAAGGGGCAAGGCACGTCTGATCCGTCGCCCGATCTCCCCGCCGTCGCGCAAGAGGAAGAAGACAAGATAGAGCATCACACCAAAACTGATGACGAAATCGAAAGTGTTCTGCCCGATACTCACGGCCTGCGCTGCCGCGAACTGGCTGATGGCGGCAGCGCCGTCGGTGAGACGCTTTTGAATGCCCGCAATGTCAGTCAGCCCGAATTTACCTAAGGCCGCTTGCATCCACGAGGGCAAAGCGTGGACCGCATGTTGCAAATACTCGGTCATGTGCGGCTGGGCGGCTTTGAGCTGAGTGTATGCAAGCGCGATCTCCTGGACCATTGTTGCCGCCAGCACGGAAAGCGGCAGAATAACGATCAGTATGGTTCCAAGCAATGTCGTTAGTGCTGCCAGATTGCGGCTCTTACCAAGGCGAGCGGCTAGATAGCGCTGCATGGGTTGGAAGATGATGGCGAGAATCGTTCCCCAGAAAACTGCTCCGAAAAATGGCAGCAAGATCCACACAAGCGCACCGGTGACGACAGCCAGCAACAGGTAAAAGAACTTCTTGTGAACGGTATCTTCGGTCATGCGAGCGCCTGCATATTGAGAACCACGGGTTGAGATGTTCGGCCCCGACGCCAGAACCGTTTAAGCCATCATTGCGGCGCAAGCGCGACGTCTCCAGTTCACCTTGGGGAACAAGTTCCTTTCGGCGACTCCAAAGGCGTATGCCTTCATCTGCGGCGCGCGCGCGAAGAAGAGTAGAGAAGCCGATCGCGCGTGGTAGGCGCGCCAGGCGCTTAAACGAATGCTGCGTCTCGCACGCCGACTTAGGCGCCGACAGATTTGCGCGCACTGAGCCTTCGCAAATCGCATTCCCGCCTGGTTGGAATCGGCGCTACCAGCGAGACAAGGGAGCGACAGTCGCCCTCTGGTGCGTCACAGGCGAAAGCTTGCAATCGCGACGGCCGGGAAAGAGCAGCAGCATTTAAAAACATTA
Source organism: Caballeronia pedi (assembly GCF_001544915.2). GTDB lineage: Bacteria > Pseudomonadota > Gammaproteobacteria > Burkholderiales > Burkholderiaceae > Caballeronia > Caballeronia pedi. Next base: position 1,660 of record NZ_FCOE02000051.1, read on the forward strand.
GGGCACACTGGGACTCAATCAACTGCGCCGGAGGTCTTCGCTTAACTGAAGAAACGCTTCGCGGGTGGTTTCACCGCGCGCATAGCCTTCCCGCAAAATCGCCCCGGCATTCGGCTCGTCCCAATCATGCTTTGTCGCCCCTTTGCCGACTCCACTGTCACGCGATTGCTTGACTTGCCAGACCGCAAGCGGCATCGCCTGCCACGTGTCCCCGCCTATAACTCCCGCGGGAATCGGCAATCCGCTCATTGGCTCACTGCGGCGGAGACGTTACTCCGGGTGCGACGGGAACGCCGGCGCTGGGAGGGACCCCGGGCGAGACCTGAGTCATCTGACCCGGCGTGCCAACGGCTTGAGCGTCGATTACCCGGCCCCAGGCTGTCGTCAACCCGCAGCCTTGAACGGCCAGCGTCTGCCCCGCAATCAATAGCGATGCGGCTTGCCAAGCTGCCGATGGCGGCATCCGCACGATTGTGCCGTCAGCGAGCAATGCACCGTTCACGTCACCTGCCGGTCCGTGGAGCGGTTGCAGCACTTTGCCCTGGACCGTCATCTGCTGCGCCCCTGGAGCCGCCATTCCCGGCGGTGGAGGCGGAGGCAAGAGTCCCGGGGCCGGTGGCCCTGTGTCAATCACGGTCGCACCGCTGCGGGTATCGGTGATAGACACTGCGACTACCAGAGACACTGCGGCTGCGCGATAGCCGCGCACGCTGACCGGGTCACCCGCCTTTACCGCGCTAGCGAGCTGAGATGTGAGGTGAGGCGGCAAATGAACCTCCGTGCCGTCCGTCAGAATGACGCCATCGATTTCGCCAATCGGCGTGAGGGTAAAGCGCTGAACGGTGCCGCGGGTTTCAGGCAACTGATTCGGATCCACTGTCCCGGGCGCAGGCACAAAGACCTGCGGCGGAGGCGGAGGCGGGGGTGCCACTCCGGGACCCGGCGGAACAGGCGCACCAGGCGCGGGTGGTGGGGGCACCTGCGCGCAGGCGGACACAAACACGATAAAACTCGCGGCACTTAAAGCAGAAAACTTCAGGCTGTGCTTCATGAGATCCTCCGTGACGAACGGGTCGACAAGTGTCAACGAAATGTCGTGGAGATAAATGCAATCTCCGCGCCAATTCGAAGTCCCTATCCGCCGGGCATGCAGCCGATAACGCCTTCGAAGATGTCTGGTTTCCGGACACCCGCTGTCCATTTTGTTGACGACTTCCCTCTCGTCTTCCATCTCTTCACAGATGCGAAGGTCGCGCACCAACGCGGTCCTCCTTAGTCTGGTCCACGGCCGAACCTGTCCTTCGCACGCCTATTCAGATGGCGCGCGTCATGTCCTTCCCAAGCTGCGCTCACCTAAGAAAAACAACCCCACGCGAGCTGCAATCGAAAGTATCGCGAGCACGATTGTGACCACAAGCATCCCTGGCTCAGCCCGAGACGCGCGCCCAGAGCGCTTGATCAACAGTTGAGTCTCGGCCTGGCGCGTTTGAGTAATCAAGAGTCGAATCCGGCCCATGTGCTCGCGATCCACGGTGCTTAAAATCAGTTCGCGGGCCTATCCTGTGCCTTCGCGATCGAGCGCGTCGAGCGTACTGGAAAGTTCGTCGAGTTTGTCTTTCAATGCCTGCTCGAGCGAATTCACACACGCAACCGTCACTTGATAGGCGTGTTCGATCAGGTCGCGCTGCGCAAGCAAAAATCGGTGATTGACCAAAGATGTCGCAGCCGCAAGGATCGCCGGGGCGACAAGCGAAAACACGCGCAATCGAACGTGTTGCGATCACACCGCCATCCGCGCGGAGGGCTCACGACACTCGTTCAAAAGCGCATGACGAGCGCAACTCCGGCCACCATCAGCAGCGTACCGAGAAATCGCAACCATGTGATTGGATGCTCCGCAACCCCAATCAAACCAAAATGATCAATCGCGACCGAAGCGACGAGATTCGCGCAGATGGTCAACCCGTTGAGGGTGCCGACCCCAACCTTCTGCACCAGTGTCAGACCAGCGAAGACGGCCACCGCGCCGACAATCCCTCCGAGCGGCGCCCACCATTTCATGTTGCGCAAATCGTCCAGTGTTGGAAGCGGGGTTGGTTGAATACAGAACAATGCAATGGCAATAAACGTCACCAGCAGGAAGGACACGCTAGAGGCCAGCCACGGATTGACTAGCGAGCCCTTCAGCTCACCATTGATCGGGGCGCCTGCGGCCTGAAGGATGCCGCCGATGATGATGAAGGGGTATATCCATGCAGTGCTCATTGTTCTTCTCCACTTGTTTGTTTCAATTACCCATGACGAGCCGGGCACCGAGTGCGAGCAAAAGCGCCGGCAGCATCACAGCCAGGCCAACCTTGAAGAACTGCATGAAGGTGACTTCTTCGCCTTCCCGACGAATGGACGAGAGCCAGAGAATCGTCGCGAGTGATCCCGTAATCGACAAATTCGGCCCTAGGTCCACCCCGATCAACAACGCATCAATCACGCGCTCGGGACTGTGCGCCTGTAGAGCGGTCGCACTGGCAATCAGCCCCGCGGGCAGGTTGTTGATCGCGTTACTGCCGAGTGCGATGACGACGCCCGAGACCGCTGCCGTCACCGACTGGTCCTGGTGCGTCGCCAGGGCCAACAAATGTGAGAGCCTGGCGATGACGCCCGTATGACCGAGCATCTCCACCAGTACAAAAAGACCGGCGACCAATGGCAGCACACTCCATGAGATCTCGCCTACAAGTTCGATAGGAGACTGACGCTCCTTCAAGAGCACGACCAAAGCCGTCAGAATGCCAAGGATGGCGGTCGGCAATCCGAGTTGCATGTCGAAAGCCGAGACTGCCAGCAAGGCAATCGCCGTCACTCCAATCCCCGCTAACGTAACTTTGCCGTTGGCACTGAGTTTTTGGACGGGCAAGTCACAAGCGCAGACACCTTTCAGCTCGCTGCTTTGAGTCCAGCGGAGCATTGCGAAGGTCGCGGCAATCGAGAGCACGGAAGGCAAGGCGAAGCGCGCAACCCAGAGCGCCAGGGCCGGCGTGTGATTCGCATAAAGCACGAGATTGGCAGGGTTCGAAATCGGCAACACGAAGCTCGCCGCATTGGCGATGAACGCGCACACATACAATAGCGGTAGCGGCTTCGTATCGGCCTTTTTCGCTGCGGCGAACACCGCCGGCGTCAGCACCACGGCCGCCGCATCGTTCGACAGAAACGTCGTAACAACAATGCCGACCAGATACACAAGCAAAAAAAGCTTGCGCGGTGAGCCCTTCGCATAGTTCACGGCGAGCACCGCGATCCAGTCGAACAAGCCTTCGCGGCGGCCAAGTTCAGATAGCAGCATCATGCCAATCAGAAAAAGGTAGACGTCCGTACCCTTCCCTACCGCCTCCCAAGCCAAATGCACGGGTAGAAGCCCAAGCGCGACCAGCATCAAGGCTCCGGCTACGGCCCAGATCGCCTCGGGCCATTTGAACGGGCGCAAAATGACGCCGGCAGTCGCAGCGAGCGCGATGCCCCAGGAAAGAAGAATCGGATTCATGTGGCGAGTGACGGATCGGGTGCAGAATCTGCGTGAATGCCGCAGGCTTTTTTGAGCGCGGCGCCAAAGAAGAGCCACAACGCGAGGGAGCCCATCGACACGGCGCCCAGCGCAAGAAAGGCGGTCGCATAGCCAAAGTGCTGCGCAAGCGTCCCTCCCAAGGCGGGACTGAACGCCGCGCCGAGGCCTTGTACGGTCATGACCACACCTTGACCGACGTTGACGCGGCCGGTCCCTTGCAGAAGCCGAACCACGAGCGCCGGCACGGCGACACTTTGCAGACCTGCCCCGATGCCGTCGAGTGCTTGTACCGGCCACACTCCCCAAGAAGTTATGAACATCGCGGCGACCACTCCGCGCAAGGGCAGCGCCAGAAAGGTCACGAGGATGACACCCCAATAGCCCATGCGCTGAATAAGCCGGTTCGCGAAGAATGCGGCCGCCACCATGACGAGTTGTGCCACCACAATGGTCTCCGCGGTGAAGGCGCTAGGATTACCCTTATGCGCGGCGACGACAGCGAGACCGTAGAGCGGCAACATTGCGGCATTGCCCAGGTGGAACATTGCGAGCGCGGCAGCAAGCAGGAGCAACGGCCTGCAAGTCAGCAAAACGCGAAATCCGCTTGCCTGTTCATGTTCAGAGGGCGATGACGCGCCCGCTAAGCCGCGTGCGCTATCGTCATCGATCGCGTCGCGGCGGATCAAGAGCGTGAAGATGACCGACATCACGCCGAACACGCCAGCCAATGCGAACACCGCGCCGAATCCATAGCGCCATCCCATCCACCCTGACAACGCGGCGGCCACAACATTGCCCGCGTGGTTGGCTACCTGGTTGCGCCCGAACTGCCGATCGAAGCCCTTCTCACGGACGATGCCCAGCGTTATCCCTGCCACAGCTGGCCCGAGCGCGGCACCGGTCACGGCGGTGAATATCTGTGACGCCGCGACCATCCAGTAAGTGTGGGAAATCCATAGCACCAGGGAGGCGAGTGTCGTCAGCACGCCCGCCACGATGATGATGCTGCGCTTGTGATGGGTCGCATCGACCAGCGCACCAGCGGGTGATGTGGCGAGCATGCCGGCGATGCCGCCGAGGGTCATGACCGTCCCAATCGCTTCCGTATGCCAGCCGTGAGCCTGGAGAAAGACACCAAGAAACGGACCGATGCCAGCCTGCACATCGGCCATGAAGAAGTTCAGTCCTTCGAGCGCGTATTGGGGGTTCATGAGCCGCTCACCAGTGTCGTCCGTTCTTGTTCGGTCCCAGTTGCGATCCCAAGATGCCATGCTCGGGCCACGCTTCCACCACGTGGGCGTCCGAACCCAGCGGACCTGCTTGCGGCGAGAGCCTGGAGGCGGCATGAGCGGCCGGCAGTTCGATCGAATCCTGGCCGGTTCGGCCATCGGCAGTCTGCGCGGTCACGGTCAAACGCAGCCGCTCGGACGTCGCAATCGACGGCAACGGCGCCTGCCACATCCCCGTTTCGTTGGCGTCAGGTGCGAGTGCGATCCGGACGCCGTCGAGGTCCGCTGCCACGGCGACGACCTCGTCATCCGACACCAACACGCGAACGAGCGGCTTCGCTTGCGTGGCATTTAATGCAACGCGTCTGCGATAGAGACGCCAGTCACACGGGTGCGTAATCATGACGAAGGGAGGCTCGGCATCGAGGCGATGAAACTTCCAGCTCACTGCTGCGCCGTCTACCGCGACTATCGAGAATCCAGGCTGACCCTCATCCTCTTCGATCTGTCCCGTCGAACGGGTTGCGGCGTAAATGACGTAGCCGTCGTTCAAGAGTTCGTTGTAGTGGGTGTGCCCCGTATCAACGACGGCGACATTTGCCCGGGCGAACGCGAAAGCGAGCGATTCGCCGTCGACAACGTCCCCCGGATATGCATGCATCAACACCACCGGCGCTGCCCGATCAAGGTTCGACCGGTCCAGTTCCTGATCGAGCCAGTTGCGATCCTGCGTGGACAACCGAAAATCCGGCCCTCCGCGTCCTGCCGAGACAATGTCGAGAAAGATGCATCGGTGACCCTTCACCATGCGTGACATCGGCAATCGTGTGCCGGAAAAGGCATTAAAAGCGTCGAGTTGCCCCGCCTCATAGTCGTGATCGCCCGGGATAGCGTACAGGGGCAGTTTCAGTGCGCGGAGCACGGCGAGAATCCGCTGAAACTGCTCGGTTGTTCCGTTGTTTGCATTGTCGCCAGGCAGATACGCGAAATCGACGCGGTCCGAGAAACGGCGGTTCACCTGTTCGATCATCGACTGCAGATGATTCAGACTTCCGAAATCATCATCAGACGATGCATGAAGGTCCCCAAAGTGCACCCAACTCAGCATGTCGGTTACTCCTTTGTCTTGAGCAAAGGTGAATTGCAAAGGTTGTGCCATTCGCTCGAGTTCCGACCACTCAATAACTTGCGTGTTATTTCGATCGAAGTGTGTCAAGAAACCCGACAGCATGTGTCGGGTTTGTTGACACCTGGAAGCTACGAAGCAGAATCCGACCTACCGAGGGCTTGAGTTGCATATCTTCCGGTCGCGTCTGGACCGGTACAGAAGGGTTTTCAGAAAATTAAAAGTCTCGTCAAACGTTTTCCGGTTCGCGTCCACCTTCCGTTCATCTTTAGCCACGCTGCAAGTTGCCGTAAGCAAGACAGCACAGCCTCAGGCGATCAATAGCCTCGCGGTAAGTCTGTGCGATCGACTGCCATCCACGAGACAAGGACGAGAGTGAGATGAACTTCCAGGGAATGCGAGTAAAAACCAGACTCGCGATCGGCTTCGGCGTACTCACGGGCGCACTGCTGGTTGTCGCGGCGCTCTCGATCGAGGCGCTCCACGAATCGAATCAGCGCTTCACGTCGTTTGTCGACGGCATCAACGCGCGGGCGGAACTCGCCGCGAGCGTGCGCACAGCAGTGGATCGTCGCGCCATTGCTGCACGCAACCTCGTGCTCGTCACGAAGCCGGCTGACCTCGAGGTAGAAAAAGCCGCCGTCGTACAGGCGCACGAGGACGTGCAGCGCGATCTGCGCAAGTTCAACGAACTGGTTTCGAGCGCGACGGATGTGCCGCCGGAAGTGCGCGCGCGCGTCGCCGAAATCAATCGTGTCGAGTCGCAGTATGGACCCGTCGCGCTCGACATTGTCGATCTCGCACTCAAGGGCAAACACGCCGAGGCGATCGCACACATGAACGACGAATGCCGGCCGCTGCTCGCCGCGCTCGTCAAGGCAACGCAGGAATACTCTGATATGACGCACGCGCGCGAAACACAGCTCGTTGCGGAATCGGCGGCGCATTACGCGTTCTCGCGCATGCTACTGCTCGGCGTGTGCGCGCTCGCGGTGTTCGCGGCGATATTCGCCGGTCTTGCGATCACGCGAAGCATCCTGCGCGCGCTCGGCGCGGAGCCCGACACGCTGAGCGACGTCGCGAAACGCGTTGCGGACGGTGACCTCAGACCCGTCGCGGACGCGGGCAAGGCGCCCGCCAACAGTGTGCTCGCGTCGATGAGCACCATGCAGTTGAACCTCGTGGAGCTTATCGGCAACGTGCGTGCTTCGGCCGAGAGCATCGCGACCGGTTCAAACCAGATCGCTACAGGCAACGTCGACCTGTCGACGCGCACCGAGGAGCAGGCAGCATCGCTCGAAGAAACTGCGGCGAGCGTGGAGCAACTCACGTCCACGGTGCGGCAGAACGCCGAGCACGCGCAGCATGCCAACACGCTGTCCGCCGATGCGTCGGCCATAGCCCAACAGGGCAACGCCGCGGTGAGCCGCATGATCGAGACGATGTCCGATATCAGCGCACGCTCCGGGCAGATCGCGGAGATCACCGGCATGATCGAAGGCATCGCGTTCCAGACCAACATTCTCGCATTGAACGCGGCCGTGGAAGCCGCACGCGCAGGCGAGGAAGGACGCGGCTTCGCGGTGGTCGCGGCGGAAGTGCGCAGCCTCGCGCAGCGCTCGTCGAGCGCCGCGAAGGAGATCAAAGAGCTGATCAACGCTTCAGTGGGCCGCATCACGGAAGGTTCCAAATTCGCCGGCGACGCCGGAGCGACCATGACTGACGTGTTGCACGCCGTATCGAAGGTGCGCGACATCATGAACGAGATCGCGGCGGCATCGAACGAACAGAGTCGGGGCATCGAGCAACTGAGCCAGGCGATCGCACAAATGGATCAAGTGACGCAGCAAAATGCGGCGCTCGTCGAGGAAGCGGCAGCAGCATCGCAATCGCTCGACGATCAGGGGCGCCGCTTGACCGACGCTGTGTCGTTCTTTCGTCTCGCGACACACTGATTCACCGAAGAGCAACAAAAACAGCGCCCGCCGGATTTACATGCTCTGCGGCGGGAATTGGACACCAGCGTATGGAAACGCCAACGCATGCCTTCGGCGAAGCGAGCGAAAATTGAGTGCACCGAGACGCCCCCTTCAGAACAGGCCCGTCGCGTAGTAGACGGCGATGACAAAACCCACCGCGAGCGTCTTGATCAGCGTGATTGCGAAGATCTCCCGATAGGACTGCCGATGCGTCAGGCCAGTCACGGCAAGCAACGTGATCACGGCGCCGTTATGCGGCAGCGTGTCCATGCCGCCGCTCGCCATCGCAACCACGCGATGCAGCACATCCATCGGAATGTGCGCAGCCTGTGCGTTTTTGATCAGTAAATCGGATGTGGCGGCAAGCGCGATGCTAATGCCACCCGACGCGGAACCCGTGATTCCGGCCAATGTGCTCACCGACACGGCGGCATTGACGAGCGGATTCGGAATCGTCTTTAACGCATCGCTGACCACCACGAAACCCGGAAGCGCCGCGATCACCGCGCCAAAGCCGTATTCCGATGCGGTGTTGATCGCAGCGAGCAAAGCGCCAGCCGCCGCCGCCCGGCTGCCGTCCGCAAGCGCCGCGGACACGCGGCGAAAGGCCGTGCAGACAACGAGTGCGATTCCGAGAATCAGCGCAGCCTCGACCGACCAGATGGCGGTCACCGTCTTGATTGAAGTCGTTACCGGGACGTGCACGCCGGGAAGCACCTCCGGTGCAACGGTGTACGAAGGCCCATACCAGAGCGGAATCCACTTCGTGAAGCAATAGTTCGAGACGCCGACGAGGATCAGCGGCATGATCGCCAGCACCGGATGGGCCAGCATGCTCTCCGCCACGCGCTCCGGTTCGTTGACCAGCGACGTGCCGTAACCTTCGCCCTTTGCCATCGCGCTCTTTCGCCGCCATTCGAGATAGATCAATCCGATGACGAGCATGAATACAGAACCGCTCATCCCAAGCGCAGGTGCGGCCCAGCCGGTGGTCTTGAAAAATGTGGACGGGATGATGTTTTGAATCTGCGGCGTGCCGGGAAGCGCATCCATGGTGAAGCAGAACGCGCCGAGTGCAATGACGCCTGGCATGAGCCGCTTCGGAATATTGCTCTGCCGATAGAGTTCCGCAGCGAATGGATAAACTGCGAACACGACGACGAATACCGACACGCCGCCGTAGGTCAGCAATGCGCACACGGTGATGATCACGAGGTTGGCGCGCGAACGACCGATATATCGGATGGCGGCGGCGACAATGGCGGCTGCGAATCCCGATATCTCGATCAACTTTCCGAATAACGCGCCAAGCAGGAACACTGGAAAGTAGAGCTTCACGAAGCCAACCATCTTCTCCATGAAAATGCCCGAGAATACTGGCGCGACGGCTGCGGGGTCTGTGAGGAAGACCGCTCCGAGCGCGGCGATTGGCGCAAAAAGAATGACGCTGTAGCCGCGATACGCCGCGAGCATCAGAAACGCCAACGAACAAAGAACAATTACCAAGGCCATACCTGTCTCCGGACTCGACTATCTTTTTCGGTTTTGATTTTCAAACTATCTGTAAAAACTTCGGCTGTTTCAAAAATATCGTCTCTTTATTATTTAGCTATGCGAATTTAGTAGGAGTGAGATAGTGCGTCGAGCACTACGAGCTGGAGTCTCGCTACCTATTCCGCCCGCTTGTCGAAACGCTCATGCGATATCGACGTTTCCGCCCCGGTTTCCAGACACCGCATTGACAACTACATGCACGTTCGCGATGGACACCTCGTCGGCGCGGCCACCCTCGATCTCGATGCCCATCACGAGATCGAAAAGCCGCCGTCGATTGCGAAGATTTGCCCTGTCGTCTTCCTCGATTCGTCCGATGCCAGGAACAGCGCGGTCATCGCCACTTCGTCCGGCTCGACGAGGCCGAGCAACTGACGCTCGCTCGTTTCGTTCATCACCTCCGGTTGCGTTTCGATGAGACCGAGCACGCGTCGGGTCGTCGTTACCGCTGGCGCGAGCGCATTGACGCGGATGCGATGGGGCGCGTACTCGACGGCCATCGAACGCGTAATCGAAGCGATGCCGCCCTTGGCGGCCGTATACGCGTCCTTTCCTCGCGTGCCGACGAGCGCAAACACGGAGCAGCTATTGATGACCGACCCTCCGCCGGTTTCAAGCATGGCCGCAATCCCATACTTGCAGGCGATCCATGTGCCGAAAAGATCGAGTTTCACCGCTCGCCAAAACTCCTCGGCCGGGCAATCGGTGACGCGTGCGTCGATCGCGCTCGATCCTCCTGCGTTGTTATAAAGCACGTCGATCCTTCCGCCAAATTCGACCGCCGACTTGATGGCTTCGCGCACGCTATTCTCGTTCGTGACGTCGGTCCGCACGAACTTCGCCTTGCCGCCGTGTCTGAGGATGGTTTCGGCAACGGCTTCACCGCTGTCTGCATCGAAGTCCGCAATGATGACTGCCGCGCCCTCCAGTGCGAACCGCTCGGCCGCGGCCCGTCCAATGCCCGCGCCCGCGCCGGTGATGAACGCCACCTTTCCTGTGAGTCGGCCTTTCGCTTCGATCATTCTGCCTCCGGTTATGTGCGCAATGAGTTCCGTTCGTCGATAGAACTAGCGCAGCGTTCGTGTGCGTTCAGTTCGTACCGGCGAGACACATGACTCGCGCATCTGCATTACGTAGTCGTAGCGGCAGGATGTCCTGATAAGCAGTCGATGCATACCATTCTTGCGCGCGTTGGAGGCTTTCGAATTCAAGCACGACAATCGTGCCGCCATCCATTGTTCCTTCCAGCACGTTTTGCGTTCCGCCGCGAATCAGGAACACGCCGCCATATGCATCGAGTGTTGCCTGAACCTTGCTGCTGTATTCGTTCCACTCAGCGTTGACGGAGTGGATATTCACTTCGGCAAAGATATAGCCTTTGGTCATTTGGAGTTCCTCTGCGTTCGACATGTCGTTCAACGTTGGGAAGCGAAAGCCTCGGGCGGGTCGCACGCCACCGTGCCCATCTTTGCCGGCACGGACACTTCGAGAAGCTCAAAGTCTTTCGAGACGGCGATCTCGTTATGCTTGAGCCCGCCAGGAATAAGCAGCGATTCGCCTGCGCTCACGCGAATCTTGCGTCCATCCTCGATCAGGAGATCGACCCAGCCTCGCAACGTGAAGATGAATTGGGACTCGCACAAGTGGTAGTGCCAGCCGGTCTGCTGCATATCGCCCGTGGCAATCGTGAGTTGCGCGCGCATGCGGCCGCCCGTGGCATCAGTGACGCCAAGATCGCGATATCTGAAGAATTCGCGGCGCCCGGGCACCAGCGGTGCGGTCTCCGGAGTGGCATAGGCAAGTTTCGCAATCGGCTCGGCGGTGTCGCTGGCTGTCGCGGGAGAAGCGGCTTTATCGCTGTCGACGGAATTCATGATTTTCTCGGTTGGGTTCGAATAGTTGAGTGACGTAATGGAGGCGGCCCTTGGGGTTATCGTCGTGGTACGCCACGAACCGTCACGCCGCCTCGCGCTTCCACGATTTTGAGGATGGAAGTGAAGTCGTCGCTTCTCCGGCCTTGTTCGATGGCGCCGTGCCAGAGGTTTCGCGCTTCATGCAGCACAGGCACCGGGACATCGAGCGCTTTTGCTTCAGCAATGGCGAGTTCCACGTCCTTCGCCACGATCGACATGTGCGCACCGAAGTCGAATGCCCCGCAGATGGCGAAGCGGGCGAGAATATCCGCGGCCACGCTGTGGCCGGTGCTAGACCGGATCACCTCGACCATGGCGTCCGCATCGAGTCCCGCCTTCGCGCCGATCGTGAGTGCCTCGGAAGCCACGGCCATGTTGGCTGCGAGCATGATGTTGTTCACGAGCTTCATCGCCTGGGCCTGGCCGGGCTGTTCGCCAAGCCGGCAGATTGTCTTTGCGATGAGTGTGAGCCACGGCATGGCGGTAGCGACGACCTCGTCATTGCCGGACAGCATGATCGACAAGGTGCCCGCGCGCGCCGCAGCGGGACCGCCGCTGACTGGCGCATCGATGGTCGAGATGTTCGAGGCAGCGAGCCGCTTCGCATTCGACGAAACCACGGTCGGCCCTAGCGTGGACATCTCGATGTACGTTCGCACGGCCTCGCCCGCAGCCACGGCATCCTCTCCGAACAGTACGCGTTCGCACACGTCGCTGTTCGGCAGACAGGCCATGACAACGGTCGCTGCATCCGCCACTGAGCGCGGGCTGGCATGCGCGATCGCGCCAGCTTCGACGAGCGGCCCGACCGCTTCCGGATTCGGGTCGAACACATGTAGCGTCGAGCCTGGATGAATGAGCCGCAGGGCAATCGCGGCGCCCATATTTCCGAGGCCCAGAAAGCCGAGATGCGTGATATCGCTCACGATGTTGAGTCTCCGTGATTTGTTCAGATGATCAGTTCGATCAGGAAAGGCCCGTTCTGCTGGAAGCTTTGCTTCATCAGGTCCGCGCACGCTTCGAGTGTCGTTGCGCGTGCTGCTTCCACGCCCATGCCATTGGCGAGCTTCACCCAGTCGAGATCGGGATTGGAGAGATCGAGCATGCCCATCGCGGTCGGGCCAGGAATGGCGCCGACATTCTGGTATTCGCCAATCAGGATGTTGTATTTCCGGTTGCTGAGAAGGATCGTCGTGCACGGCAGTTTCTCGCGGGCCTGTGTCCACAAGGACTGCAACGAGTACATCGCCGAGCCGTCCGCCTGCAGGCTGATGACGCGCCTCGAACCACCGCTCGCCACCGCCGCGCCGGTCGCTACAGGCAGGCCGTCGCCGATGGCGCCGCCCGTCAGTTGGAGCCAGTCGTGCGGCGCGGCCCCATGAGTGAGCGGGTAAAAGCCGCGCCCGAACGAGATGCTCTCGTCGGACACGATGGCGTTCTCCGGCATCAGCGCGGCCAGCGTCTGCGCGAGGCCTTCCTGCGTCGGCGTGCCCCGGCCCGCTTCGGGTCGCGGACCGGCATCAGGCATGGCGGCAGGCGGCGCATCCAGCGCGTCCGCGAGCGCCAGCAATGCGGAAACGGAGTCCTGATCGACCCGCGACAAGGTGTGAATCTGCGCCGTGCTCGAATATTGAATGGAAGGCTTGCCGGGGTACGCAAAGAACGCGACGGGTGCTTTCGCATTGACCAGAATGATGTGCTGGAACGGCTCCAGCAGCTTGATGGCCTGATCGGTGTTGTACGGCAGGCGCTCGATCGGCAAGCGGCCACGTCCGCGTGCGACGCGCCCGTTCACATACTCGTACTTCAGTGTCGCGCCCGTCGCGCTCGCGATCCGCCATGCCAGCTCCTGCGCTTGCGGCATCGCGCTGTGTCCGCCGAGCAGAATCAGCACGTTCGAGTTGTGCCGCAGGATGCGCGCGGCCGTCTCGACCGCGAACGGATCGATGGCGGGCGCAGCGGGAACGGCCATCGCGCGCGCGGCGACGCCGCCCGCGTCCCACGACGTATCGGATGGCAGAATGAGTGTGGCGATCTGTCCAGGCGCGGTGCGCGCCGCAGCCACCGCCGCCGCTGCATCCCTGCCGACATCGGCCGCATTGCGGCTCGTGCGCACCCAGCGCGACACGGCACTTGCGAGGCCAGCGGTATCGGCGGTGAGCGGTGCATCGAACGGCTGATGATAGGTCGCCTGATCGCCCACGATATTGACGATGCCGCTATTGGCCCGACGCGCGTTGTGCAGGTTGGCCCAGCCGTTGGCGAGTCCCGGTCCGCAGTGCAGCAGCGTGCTCGCGGGCTTGCCGGCGACACGGTAGTAACCGTCGGCCATGCCGGTCACGATGTTTTCCTGTAGGCCGAGCACGCAGCGCATGCCCGGGATCTGATCCAGTGCCGCAACGAAGTGCATCTCACTGGTTCCCGGATTGGCGAAGCAGGTGTCGATGCCCGACTCCAGCAGTGTGGTTACAAGACTCTCAGCGCCATTCATGCCGTGCTTTCTCCAATTCAACGATATGCGACCAGGCCGGCAAGGCACGCCTGCCCGGTTCGCGATTGCAGCAGTGCCGCTCTTTCATACGATCGCGCGGTTGCGTAGCGCCTCGATATCGCCCGCACGCATCCCGCAGAGCGATGCGAGCACCTCGTCGGTGTGCTGACCGAGCGTCGGCGGCGGGGTGTCGTAGGTCATGGGGGACGCGGACATGCGGATAGGACTCGCCACGCTCGGCACGTTGCCTGACAACGGGTGCGCAATGTCCACCCGCATCTGCCGATGCTTCACCTGTGGATGCTCGAATGCCTCCGCGATGGTGTTGATCGGCCCGGCGGGCACGCTTTTCCGGTTGAGCTGGACGGTCCACTCGTCCACCGTGCGCGTGCGCATGATCTCTTCGAGTATCGGGATGAGCACGTCGCGATGAGCCACGCGTCCGGCGTTGGTCGCGAACCTCGGGTCGGCCGCGAGATGAAGGCAGTCACCCGTCTCGCAGAACTTCGCGAACTGGCTGTCGTTGCCGACGGCGATCACCATTTTTCCGTCCTTCGCGTCGAACACCTGATACGGCACGATGTTCGCGTGTGCATTGCCTTGCCGGCGCGGCGTCGTCCCCGAGACGAGGTAATTCAGGTTCATGTTGGCCATCGTCGCCACCTGAACATCGAGTAACGCCATGTCGATGTACTGCCCTTCGCCCGTTGTGGCCCGCTGCGCGATGGCCGCGAGTATCGCGACCGTCGAATACATGCCGGTCATGATGTCCGCAAACGCGACGCCGACCTTCTGCGGCCCGCCACCTGGACACTCATCGCGTTCGCCGGTGATGCTCATGAGGCCGCCCATGCCTTGCACGATGAAGTCGTAGCCGGCCATCCCGGCGAGCGGTCCGGTCTGCCCGAAACCCGTCACCGAGCAATAGACGAGACGCGGGTTGAGTTTCCGCAGGTCTTCGTAAGACAGACCATAGCGGGCCATGTCGCCCACCTTGTAGTTCTCGATGAATACGTCGGCCTGTGCCGCGAGCTGACGGACGATGGCCTGACCCTCCGCACGCGCTAGGTTCAGTGTCACGGACTTCTTGCCGCGATTGGCGGCGAGATAGTAGGCGGCTTCGCTCGTGGGTTGACCTTCGGGGTCCTTCAGATAAGGTGGCCCCCAGCCGCGCGTATCGTCGCCGCTTCCGGGCCGTTCGATCTTGATGACTTCTGCTCCCAGATCCGCGAGCGTCTGACTCGCCCAGGGTCCGGCGAGCACGCGCGACAGATCCAGCACGCGTACACCGGATAATGCTTTGGACATCGCTTGTCTCCTGCTTGAGTCGTGTTGCTGCATGGAACAGTCTTCAGGCATGCGCCCAGCCGGATACTGCCTTGACCTCGAGAAACTCTTCGATACCCCACACGCCACCCTCACGTGCGCGACCCGATGCCTTGATCCCGCCGAAAGGCGATCCGGCTCCACGCGGTTTGCCGTTCATCTCGACCATGCCGGAGCGCAGCCGCGCGGCGACGCGATTGCGTTTCTCGCCGTCCGTGGATTGCACGTAGTTGGCAAGGCCGTAGGGCGTGTCGTTGGCAATGGCGATGGCTTCATCCTCGGTATCGAACGGGATGATCGACAGCACCGGCCCGAAGATTTCTTCGCGCGCAATGGCCATCCGGTTATTCACGTCGGCGAAGACGGTCGGACGAACGAAGTAACCCGCCTCGTGTCCGTGTGGGCGCCCGGGACCGCCCGCCACGAGTCGCGCGCCTTCGTCGATGCCCTTTTCGATCATCTCCTGGACTTTCATGAACTGCGCCTCGGACGCAAGCGGCCCCATGTGCTTGCCCGGCTGATACGCGACGTCGACGGCCACGCTTTGCGCGATCTCGCGCGCTTGCTCGACCACACGCTCGTAGATCGACCGCTCGACCAGCATGCGCGTGGGTGCGTTGCAGCTTTGTCCCGTGTTCTTGAAGCAATGGAGCACGCCGCGCTTCACCGCGCCTGCATCTGCGTCTGCGAAGACAAGATTCGCGCCTTTGCCGCCGAGTTCGAGCGATACGCGCTTGAGGGTCTGCGCCGCCGCGATCGAAATGGCGATGCCCGCGCGCGTCGAACCGGTGAAGCTGATCATGTCCACATCCGGATGGGACGAGAGCCGTGCGCCCGCTTGCGCGCCATCGCCATTGACGAGATTGAAGACGCCTCGTGGAAAGCCGGCTTCGTCGACATACTCCGCGAAAAGCAGCGACGACAACGGAGCGATTTCCGAGGGCTTGAGCACCGCGGTGCAGCCCGCGAGCAATGCGGGCACGACCTTCAGCGCGACCTGGTTCATCGGCCAGTTCCACGGCGTGATGAGGCCCGCTACGCCGATCGGTTCCATCAGGATGCGGTCATTGGGAGCGTGCGGTCCCAACGGGCGTTCGAACCGAAAGTCGCGAAATGCGGTGATGAAGTTTTCGATATGGAAAGCACCGGCGCCGACGTGATCGTTCGCGGCCAGGTCGATGGGCGCGCCCATTTCCAGGCTGATCATCTTCGCCATCTCGGGCGCGCGACGCTTGTAGATCGCGAGGAGCTGCTTCGCGAGCGCGAGGCGCTCGTCCGGCGCGGTGCGCGACCAGTCGGCGAAGGCACGGCGCGCCGCATCGACTGCACGATCGATGTCGCGTTCATCGGCGGCTGAAATGATCGCGCAGGGCTGTCCGGTCGATGGATCGAGCACGGGAAGCGCGCGCGCCGTGAGCGGCTGGACCCAGCGCCCGTCGATATAAAACTTTCTTTTTTCAAGCACGATTTCTCTCAGGCGGCAGATTGCAAAATCGACGCTTCCCGCGATAAACGCATGCTCTCGATCGATACGAAGGAAGGGCGGGAAGTACCAATGGCCGAACGGTAAGCTCGCTCTTTCATCGTTGCAAATAGGGATAACCCGTTGTCTATAGGACAACGTTTAAGATGCCCGTCGGCCGGTCGTTTCACCGTGCCCAACATGGTCGAGTCGAACCAAAAGGAAACGCGGAAAACCGCCATTCCGCGAGAAAAGCGGGCCGCGCGCCGCGGAATCGAGGCAGCGCGCGGGCATCTCTGCATCGAACACCCAGCGTGCCGAGTTTTGCGAGTTCGTCAGGGAGGAAGCCTGGAAGGCGTCAGCCGGAGGAGATCGCCAAGGGGACAGCCTTCGTCATCGGCAGTGCTCGCGCGACGGGCGAATGCGCGCGCGAGCGTACCCTGAAGGGCGGCATCGGCCGGACCGGACAGCGTGGTGCAAATGGTAGAGTTAACCGCGCTCGGGCGCGGATCCCCACGTTACCCCGGCGTTTGCCGAAGCCCGTCCGCAAGAGGTCTCTTCGTTTTCCACTGGCCGAGGGACTCGCCCGTCGGATCAAATCGACGATCTGAACCAAGGAAATAACCGCATTGCCCACAACGAAAAGACGAGCCACGCAGACCTCGACGCCATCCAGGCAAGAATTGTCTTCCGGGTCCGCCGAGGGTGGCGGCGGCCGACGTCGCATCCAGTCGGCGGACAAGGCGACGGAAATGCTTCTTGCGCTCGTCGCCGCTGGAAAGGCTGCGCCGTTACGAGAGCTAGCGCGTGCGGCAGGCATGCCGAACAGCCTTGCGCATCGTTATCTCGCCAGTCTGACTGCGAGCGGTTTGGCGGTTCAGGACGAAATCACCGGACTTTACGACCTCGGTCCCGCTGCGATTCGCATCGGCGCGTCCGCGCTCGGACGGCTCGATCCTTTGAGGCTTGCCGGCGAAGCCATGCCGCAATTGGTCGCCGACACAGGTCTTCCTACTCTGCTCAATGTTCTCGGTGATCGCGGCCCAACCATCGTCCGCTGGGAGCGCAGCTTTGTTCCCTTCATCACGACGCTGTCTGTCGGATCGACATTCCAGTTGACCAACTCGGCAACGGGGCGCGCGATGCTCGCGTTCATGCCCTCTCAGATAAGAGATCATCTGATCGAACTGGCTGTATCGAAGAATCACGAAAAGCCGCCGTCAGATCTGCTCGACCGTCTGGCAACGGTTCGTCGGCGTGGGTATGACGAAGCGGAGTCCGTCCTCATTCCGGGCCTCGCCGCCATAAGCGCGCCAATTCTCGATGTGCAGGAAGAAGCAGTTGCCTGCCTGACGTTGATTGGCGCGAGCGTCGAAGTATCGTCGATCAAAGAAATGGCTATCGCGCGGCTGGTCGAAGCGAGTTCGCGCGTATCGCAGGCTTGCGGAAGCCGGTTCTCGCTTGGAGGCGGTGGAGTCGCGGACCTTTGACCCGCAGTAGCCGGCGCTCATCTGTGACATCGATCGGAATGCCCCGACTTACTGTTACGGAAGAGCTTCGAGGGGCGTGAGCACTGCACGAATGGTTCACGTGGGGCGGGGCCAACGGGCGGCAATTGCTTCGGACTGTTTCTGCACCGCAGCGATGAACGCCGTCATGCACTCGGCGCGTCGAAGTCATTCGCCTTCCTTCCGGGCTTTGGGATTCTCGGGTCGCCAACCCGTGCGCCATCTGGAACGTCACCGTGATCGACCTGAGCGCGTCGCTCGCCTCGTTGTGATGTTTTGGGATTGCACTCTGAACGTGAAGCCCGGTCTATCGCTTGCGACCAAAATTCGGCGGCCATGCACATCTTCTGCCACTCCCGCCATATCAACGCGATTCGTCGAAGGCAAGGTGCATATCGTGTGCACCATGTGGTAGATCACGACTGAACACCGCGTTGCGCGGCGACAGGAAGTAGCGTACATACGCGATCGCCGCGACTTGCCGGTCGCGCCCGGGCGTCACATTGAGATCGGCGAGCGCACCGATCTGCCAGTGCGCGGCCACCCGCAATGCCGCCGCGAACTGCACGTGTGCATACGGACCGCGATCGGTGCTGCCGCTGCAATCGATGGCCGGACCGGTATGCGCAAATGGGCTCACCGGGCAGGATCCCGCCGACTGCCTTGCGTAATTCCATCCCGTCTCTATGTTGCCCGAGACCTGCCAGGAACGCCCTTCCTGCGACAGAAACTGCAGCGCCGCACCCGCGCTGGTCGACATCTGCGGACTGTAATAGCCGCCTTGTGTGGGCACGAAGAAGTTTTCGTTGCGCCGGTATCCGAGATAGTGCAGCGCAGGCCCGATGCTCAGATAGTCGAATCCCGGCACGCGCAGATCGTAGCTCGCGGCGAGGTCGACGCCGAGTCCTTCGTTGCCGTCGACCTCATGGCCCGTCAGCCAGTCGAAGTGCCCGCCCGCACTCACGTTCCAGCGCGAGCCGATCTGCCACCGCGCGCTGCCGCCAGTCGTCGCGCGCGTGACACGTCCCCATTCGAAGGTTCTGCTGGCGTGCGCGCCAGTGGCCGGATCGACGCCGCTGTAGAGGACGCTCTCGCCGCGCCACGACAGCAGCGAATCGCGCACAGGCAACGCTGCCGCGTAGGCGGACCATGCGCCCCACGACGTCGTTTGCGCGACGCCCGCCTCGCCCTGCATCGAAGCGCCGAACGGCCCGCCCTGCGTAACACCGGCAATCGCGTGGACATCGAGCGTGCGGCCGTCGTCCAGATGCACAGTCTGCGTCAGCTTGCCCTGCAACTCCTCGGCGTTGACGGTGTTGATGCCATTGTTCAGGAAAAGTTGGCGGTAACGCATTTCGTACACACGCGACGCGTCGAACCATTCTGCGTCGAGCGTCGGCGAAAACACCGTCAGACGGTTCTCGCCCTTGGTCCCAGCGTGATTGACCCAGCCAGAACCGCCGGTGACCGACGGCGCGTCGATTCCGGTCAGATCGGCGGGCAGGTAGTGCGCGATGCGCTGTGCGTCGGCAGTGCCCGAGACCGCGTTGCGCCACGTGCGCTGCGCTTCGACGAACTGCTTCTCGTAGTACAGATTCTGCGCATCGACTGCCGCAATGTACGCAGGTAGCGGACCGGCGGGCGATGAAGGACGATGACGTCCCTGGGCCTTCACGCTCAACGCGATGCCCTCGGCGCTGTCGTCGTCGTGATGCTGTTGATAATGCGCGTCGAACACACGTTCCGCCTGCGCGTAATCGCCGAGCGCGAAGAGGTTCCAGCCGCGCAGCGGTTCGACTCGCTCATCGGACACACCCGCGTCGCGCGCGCCGTCGAGCGCCGCCAGACTGTCGCGATAGCTGCCCTGCCGATAGGCTTCGCTTGCGCGCGACATCGCGATTTCTCCGCGCAACGCACGCGTGCGCGAGTCATCGGCGATTGATGAGCGCGCAAGCAGGCCCTCGGCCGCATCGAGATCGCCTTGCGCGACGCGCACCTGGGCGAGACCTAGCGTCGCATCGTCCGACGTCCCTTCGCCGTACGCTACCGCGAGCTCGAACCATTGCGCGGCGGCTGAGTAGTCATGCAGCGCGAATTCGAGCCACGCCGCGCGTATCGCCGAAGCGCCATCACGTGAATCGCGAATCGATGGCGCGAGTTCTGCGAGCGTGCGCCTCGTGCTCGTTTCATCGGTCGCCCAGTTCGTCGACGCATCGAGCACACGTGCGTTGCGCAAGCGCGCAAAATCGCTTGCGGCCGCTTCGCCGCGCGCGCCCTGCTTCCATTCGACATCGATCAGCGCATCGGCCTGCGCAGGCGGCAACTGCTTCGCCGCGCGCTGCAAGGTCACCACGCGATTCACGTCGGGCTCACATGCGGCGACGATCGGACGATAGAGTGCATAGACCGCATCGGTATCGCCCGCTGCGGCGAGCAGATCCGCCGCGCTCCATGTGCGTTCGATATGCGCGCAGCCGAACGCGTCCGGGTCTGCTGCGATCTGCGCGCGCAGCAGCGCGACATCACCGGCGAGCGCACGCTGGATCTGCATGTCGTGCTGTTGACGAGTGCGCTCCGCGACGAGGCTCGCCGGAGGCGTCCAGGTCGGAAAGCGCCGCTCGACACGCGCGAGCATCGCGTCGAAATCGACGAGGCGCTTCGCGTGCAACAGATTCCAAAGAGGACGTTCGTCGGGCGTCGCGGGCGCTTTGGCAGCGGGCGCGCGCCCGCCGGAAGCGCCTGTCTCGACCGTAACGTCGGATGACGCGCGCGGCATCTCTGGCGCCAGCACGTTCGTCTGCACGCGCTGCTGGACGCCTCGAATCGCGTTCGTCGCGCCCGTACCTTGTTGCACGACGCCCTGCGCCGCGCCGCGTTCGGCCGACACCACGTTGCCCTGTGTGACAGCCGCATCGACGTGCGACGGCAACGCGGCCGCGCACAGCAATGCCGTCGCGAGCCGCCCGCCGCCGCGCGCTTCGCGCCGGTCAGCTCGACGAGTCGCCATGGTGCTTGCGGTGATAGCGGCGCAGCAGTACGGCCGTGAGCGCCGCGAGCACGGTCAGACACGCGGCCAGCACACCATAGGCGATCCACGGATGCGCGGACACCTCATAGCCTATGTGATCGAACGCGCCGATTTCCCCGACTTCATAGCGTTGGCCGACACGTGTCGTCCAAAGCGCTTCACTGTCGAGGCTGACCACGCTCACGTCGCCGTCGAGCGATTCCCAGTTCTGCGGCGCGACCAGTTGCTGCATGCCGCGCAGCAACTCGGCGGGCGTCTCTGCGGTCATCAGCGTGGCCGTCGCGCTGGCAGCGTTGCGGTACTGCATGACGAGCAACTGACGCGATAGCTTCATGTCGCCCTCGATCACCGTGTCGGGCGAACCGTTAGCCGCGTACGCCGGCTTGCCGAAGACGCTCTTCACACCCTCCCACAGGTTCGCCGGTGTCTCGGATTCGCCCTCCGCACGCACGCCGGCCGCGAGCCGCATCGACCTGCCGGGCGCCCACGGAGCGCCTTCGAACGCCGCGCGCGGCAAGTCCGCGCCCGCTGCGACGATGATCGTCTGCCGCCCGACGCCCGGTACGCCCGCGGTGATCTGCGCGCTCGTCAGGGGCCTGCCCTGCTTCTGCGCGAGCTTGCCGAGGAGCGACCACGCGGCGTTGAGCGTGTCGTTGTCGCGGGCGTTGAGCTGGATCGCGAGCTCGGCGCCGTCAGCGCGTCGCGTGTACGGAAAGCCGCTTTCCGCAAAGCGCCGCAGGTCCGGCAGATTCGTGAAGTGCAGCACCGGCGGCAGCTCGATGGTTGAATCGTCGAACACGGACAACTGCAGATTGCCCGACTGGCGCAGTTCGCATCGATCGGTGACGAGCGGCACCAGCACCGGACGCAGCGACAGCACGTTCGCGCCCGGCAGAAAGCGCCGCAAAGGCACGGACACGCGATAGCGATTGACCACCGCGCCCTGCTGCTGATCCAGCGCGACCGCCTGCACGAAGCGATCGTTCAGATACAGATTCAGCACCGAGTCCGCACGCATCTTCGCGCCTTCTGCGAAGTTCAGCGTCAGGACGGCCTGCGCGTTTTCAGGCGCGTAGACGTCGGCGGGCAGCGTCAGCTTCACGTCCGCGCTCGCGCCTACGCCGAGCGTTGTGCTGCGAAAGCCGAGATCGCGCAGACGATACGGCTTCGTGCCCGACAGCGCGTCGCGGCCCGTCGCGTCGCCGCTGCGTGCTTCGGCGAGCGCGTCTGCGTTCATCTCGTTGCGGCGCGGCAGCGGCACTTCCGCATGCGAGAACACGCGCGCGGCGAGATTGACTTCGTCATCGGTGCGGCCCGCGACGATCAGCACGAAATGACGCGGATCGCCGGGTTTCGGATAGACGCCGAGAAACGCGCCGCCGATGCGCTCGAGCGTGTGCGCGTCGAGGTATGGCGCGAGTGTGTCGAGCTTGCCGATCAGGAGCACGTCGGCGTCCGCGAGCGGCGTGAGATCGAGGCCGGGCAGCATGCCGCCGCCCTCGCCCGTTTGCGCGTCCTGTACGCGCAGATCAGCGCTCTTGTAACGCAGCCGCAACGCGACGCCTTGCGCGAGCAGGCCGCCGCTCGCGAGCTGCGTATCGGTTACCGGATGCGCGGCATGGACGATCGCGATCGCGCGCGGCGCGTTCTGCTTCGGATCGATGAGTTCATCGAGTCTGGCGAGCAGCGGCGGCGTACCCGTCAGTGGGCTCAATTCGGTCTGGATCGCAAGCGTCGATGCGCTCGTGTCGACTTCAGTCCACAGTTCAGGTGAATTCGGCTCTTCACAGTTTTCGGTCGAATGCTGCGCGACCTGAAAGCTGAGGGTGTTGTAGCCGGCGCGCAGCAACTCGGCGGGCACGCGGATGTCGGCGGTCAGTTCGGGCTGACGCGGCGACAACTGGAATTGCGCGATCGCGCGGTCATTGACGCGCACGACGAGTTGCGAGCGCTCCCCCAAAAGCGATACCGAGTTCGACGCGACCAGATGCAGCGTTGCGCCGCGTACCGCTTCGCGCGCGGATACCGGCACGCTGATCGAACGCGACGCGGACGCGCCTGCAATACGCATCGGCCCGGACAGATTCGCGTAAGTTGCGAGCGATACAGCGGTTGCCGCCGTCGCACCGGGATTCACCGCAGAGGCCGCCGCCGGCGCGGACGCACTCTTCCCGGCATACGTCGCAGCCTGGGCCATCGTGCTGAAAATCGCGCAGGCCGTCCAGCCGGCAATCATGGTTTTTCTTATGACAGACATGGAGAACATCCAATCAAGACTTTGCAGGTGTCACGACGCGGCGCAACGCGTGTCGTCGACTCGCCAGCCGATTCAGGACATATCGCAGCAGCGCGGTGAAAAAGGTCCGATAGTGCGCGAGCGCGTGCACGGTGCCGAGCCGCACGACGAGGCCTAATCCGCGCCGGATACCGATGCGCTTGTTGCGCCGATCGCGGAAGCTGCGCCAACGGCCGCTGTCGCCATAGACGAGCGACACGCGATCGCTCAGTCCCTCGACACTGCGATCGGAGAACTCGACGCCGACCGCGCACGTGCCGTCGCCGGGTTCGAACACCCCGCGCACGACCACCGGCAATTGGCAGTGGCAGCCACGCGCCGCGTTGTATGCATCGAGCGTGGCAGTCGACCCACGTGGAATCGACGATTGCGCGCCGAGTGGCACGATCAGCTTCGCGCCGCCCGCCGACAGATCGACGATACGGCAGTCGAACGCAGGCGAGAATGCGCGGGCGGGCGTTGCGCCTTGCTCATCCGCGACGTCCGATAGCAGCAGCGTACCGGCGATGTCCGCGGGCACGCGCGGCGCGACGCGGCGCTGCCGGCGTTCGTACAGCACACCGATGCACGCATTGAGAAGCACCAGGTTCAGCACGCTCCACGCCACCGACGACGCGATCACGCCGCGCTGCATGTCGCCATCGATCAGGCGCCACACACCGACGATTGCCGAGATCAGCACCCCGAGATACACCGCGTAGAACGGCCCGGCGAGCTCCGAAATCTGGTCCGCGTCGCTTTGCTCGCCTTTGGGCGTCACGTTGAACGTCGGCGCGCGCGGATTGAGCAGCACCGCGACGACGCCTCGCAACGAGAACATCGAGAGCAGCATTTCGTAGACTTCTGAAATCAGCGTCCAGCGGTACTTGCCGAACAGGTAATCCGTCGTGAGGATCACGCCAACCATTTGCGGCAGGCCATACGCGAAGAACTCTGGCAAGGTCGCGTTATAGAACTGCAGACCGAACAGCAGATACAGTGCGGGCGCGAGCAGGAACACGACGCGCGCATAGCAGAAGAACCAGAAGAACGCGTTCGAGAAATAACAGAGGCGCTGGGCGAGTTTCAGCCCCTTCATACGCAGCGGATTGCGGAACATCAGAAGCTGGATCATCCCTTGCGCCCAGCGCACGCGCTGCACGACGAAACTCGCGAACGTCTCGGGTTGCAAACCGGCGATCAATGGCTCGTTCAGATACGCGCTGCGATAGCCCCGCGCGTGAAGCATCAGCGCGGTTTCGGCGTCTTCGGTGATCGACGTGCCGGTAATGCCGCCGATTTCCATCAGGCACTTGCGGCGCAGGACAGCCGCAGAGCCGCAGAAGAACGAGGCGTTCCAGAAATCGAGGCCGCGCTGGATCACCGAATAGAACATCTCGTTCTCGGGCGGCATCTTGCCGAACATGCCGAGGTTCTTTTCGAGCGGGTCCGGGTTGCTGAAGAAGTGCGGCGTCTGCAACAGGAATAGCTCGCTGTCGCGCTGAAAATAACCGATCGTCTTTTCGAGGAAGTCAGCCGTCGGCACGTGATCCGCGTCGAAGATCACGATCAGCTCGCCACTGGTTTTCTCGAGCGCTGCGTTGATGTTGCCTGCTTTCGCGTGCTCGTTGCGCTCGCGGCTCAGATAGTGTGCACCGTGCCGCGCGGCCAGCAGCGACAGTGTCAATGCGCGCTCCTGCGCGGCGGCTGCTTTCACGGGATCGGCCTGCGTGCGCTTCTGTTCGGTACCGCCGTCGTCGAGCAGATAGACATTCACGCGATCGCGGTCATAGCGCATGTCAAGCGCGGCGCGCAGCGTGATTTCGAGCATTTCGGCCGGCTCGTTGTACGACGGAACGTAGACATCGACGGTGGGCAGCGGGCCGGCCGTGCGGATCAAGGGCACGCCCTCGCGCTTGAGCGGCCGGCTGTTGACGAACAGGCCACCGAGCGTCAGCACGATGCCGTACAACTCGGCACCGTACATCATCATCATCAGGATGAAGTCCGCGAAGCCGTTGTAGCCGAGCGTCGAAGTGGTGCGCCAGCAAACGTATCGGATCGACAGGAATGCCGAACATAGGAGGAAGAACAGCCGCGTGCGCTCGACCAGACCGGAACGGCGCAACACGATCATCACGGCAAGCGTCATGAACGCGAGGCAAAACTGCGCCTGAAGATCGATGCGAACCATTGCCAGAACGGCGACGACCGCGAACGCCATGCACCAGGCGCAGCCTGCCGCCCACGTCCGCCAGTCTGTGGGCTGGCGTGGCGGCTCGTGTTCGACGCCGACGCCGGGCGGCTCCTGAGCCGGCGACCGCAGCACGCGCGGCGCAAAAGCCAACCTGTTTGTCACGCTCATCGTTCTCGCCCGCGTCGTTGGATTCAGATCGCGAGGCCATGAGACCCGCGTTACCCGGTCGGCATCAGCATGTTCCAAATGCCTCGCGATTGGGTTTGCGGGGAACAGAGCGCCTGCTATTCATAACGGCAGTCCAAGACAAATCCTGAGAGGGATGCGCTTGTTGTCCATCAGACTTACGTTCTGATGACAGGAATGCGGACAAGACGAACGGTCGTTTCGTCTGGCCAAGCAACCCTAACCTCCACGGGCCATATACGTTTTCGGCGATTCAAGGCAGAAAATTCGATAGTTCTCGACTTCTTCACTTCAGCAGGCAAAAGTTCATGCCGTTATTCACGAATGGACACCTGCTACAACGCTGTTGGCGCGTTCGAGCTTCGTATGATCGACGCTGACATAGCCCACATCAGACTCGCGATTGCTACGATCTCTCACGAGCCGAACGCCGTTTTGCCTTCTGCTTACTGGCGTCATCGGCTGGAGCATATGCTGCGAGATCGTCACCTTCTTCACCATCAGTTCTCAGCCGTAACTGATATGTTGGCGAGGCTCTAAAACGATGGCAAAGATTGATATTGGCTGGGTTGAATCCGCGAGGCGTCCAGGCGGTGTGCCCTCATGAGCGCCCACCGTGCAGGAAAGCATCGGTGGGATTGAGACGCGGCTTGCCATGCGCAACTGGATTCTGCGTTCGCACGGCGCAATCCCCTGGAGCTGAATCATCGGAACCTGCCGTGCAGCAGGACTCATGCTTTAACGCATGGCGACGGCCGCGCGCCGGTTCGACGAGGCCATCACCGGGGTGATTAGCCGCCGATGCGTGCAGCTCAATGCGCGCGACTGAGCAGCTCGTAGCTCGCGTCGTCCGCCGCGCTGGAGCGTTGGCCACGACCCCAGCCGATCGCCTGCCGATAACTGCCGGCGAGCGTCGCCACCGCGTCGCCACCTGCGCCGGCAATCGTCCGCGGCGCGACATATAACGCATCCTCCGGACAGTACAGTTCGCACATGAAGCAGGTCTGGCAATCGTCCTGCCGCGCGATGGATGGCGCGCCATCCGCGACGCCCGAGGTATCGAACACATTGGTCGGACACACGCGCACGCAGATGTCGCAGCCCGTGCAGCGTTCGGTATCGACGATTTCGATCATGCGGCCACGTCCTCTCTCGCTTCGTTGCGTACGTCGTGACGCGCGACCCAGACTTCATCGAGACCGCCGCTCAGCAAGCGGTGCCGCTGCGACGGATCGGGCGCCGCGTGATCCTGCCGCCGCGCCATGCCGCGCGTCTCCGTGCGGGCAAGCGCGCTGCGATACATCCAGCGCGATACCGCGAGCATGGCGACGGCCTCGCGGGCGCGCACCACATTCTTCCGGTCCGATGGAGCCGCGCCGCGCACGCGATGCCATAGCGTATCGAGCCGTCCGAGCGAGTCTTCGAGCAGATCGGCGCGGCGCGTCCAGTTGCGTTGCGTCGGCAGCACTTCGTCCTGCACCGCGCGCACGAGCGCGGCGGCGTCGAACGGCGCGTTCGCGCCGCCGTCGCGCAGAGCCGCGCCGCCCGCGCGATGCAGCACGCGTAAGCCTCGCCCCGCGCGCACCGTACGTGCGTGATCGGCTGCGCCCGCACCCGCCCAGAAGCCCGAGGACATCGCCCAGGCGGCATTGTGACTGCCGCCGCCGGTGAAGCCGCCGCAGATCAGCTCGCGCGTGGCGGCGTCGCCCGCTGCGTAGAGGCCGGGCACGGAGGTCGCGCACGTGGAGTCGGTCACATGCAGCCCGCCTGTGCCGCGCACGGTGCCTTCCAGCCGCAGCGTGACGGCAAAACGCTGTGTAAACGGATCGATGTTCAGCCGGTCGAACGGCAGAAAGAAGTTCGGCTGCGAGCGGCGCATCCATGCGCGTATGTCGGCATCGGTACGGTCGAGACAGGCGAAGACCGGCTGCGATTCGAGCGTCTTTGCGATGACCCCGCGCCCGTGCGACGAACCCGCGCCAGGAATCGCAGCACCGCCCGCATCGTAGAAAGTCGCCCAGTTGTAGAACAGCGATTTCGTCACCGATGAGAACGCCGGCCCCAGCCCATACGCATTCGAAAACTCCATGCCGGATAGTTCGGCGCCCGCTTCCACCGCCATCAGTTGACCATCACCTGTCAGCACGTTGCAGCCGAGCGCGTCGCTGAGAAACGCGCAACCGCCCGTCGCGATGACGACGCTGCCCGCGCGCACGCTCCACGTCTCGTCCGCCTGCCGATGCACGCCCGCCGCGCCCGCCGCGGCGCCGTGTTCATCGACGAGCAGCTCCAGCGCAGGGCTATGGTCGAGAATGCGCGCGCCCGACTCCTTCACGCGCTTGCGCATCAGGCGCATGTATTCGGGGCCTTGCAGCGAAGTCCGGCGCGCGTTGCCCGAATCGTCGACCGGAAACGGATAGCCCCATTCCGCCAGGCGCTCGCTGTTGAGCCAGGTCTGCTCCAGCACGCGATCCATCCATGCGTGTTCGGCGAGTTCGCCGCCGAGCGCATAGCGGCTCGCCCTGGCGCGTTCGCGGGCTTCGCGTTCGCGCGGCACGTACCAGACGCCGGTCCCCGACGGCGCCGTCGCGCCCGATGTTCCGCAAAAACCCTTGTCCGCCAGCACGACGCGCGCGCCGTTGGCGGCTGCGCTGATCGCGGCCCACGCGCCCGCGGGTCCGCCGCCGATGACGAGCACGTCGGCGTCGTAGTGACGTTGTGAATTGGCTGCGTCAAAGCGCTGCTTCATGCCTGCTCCTTCCATGCGGCCAGCCGCTTCTCGGCGAACAGCACCGTCTGATTGAACGCCAGCCCGAGCAGCGCCAGCGTGATGATGCCCGCGTACATCTTCGGAATCTCGAAGGTGAACTGCGAGTAGTTGACGAGATAGCCGAGGCCCGCTTTCGCGCCGACCATCTCGGCCGCGATGAGCACGAGAATCGAATAAGCGCCTGCGATGCGTATGCCCGTGAACACCGACGGCACCGCCGCCGGCAACACGACTTTCACGAAAAGCTGAACGGGCCTGAGCGCCATCGAGCGCGCGGACCGGATCAGAAGCGGATCGACGTTGCGCACGCCGCTCACGGTATTGAGCACCACGGGCCAGATGCACGAGTAGACGACCATCGATACTTTCGATGTTTCGCCCATGCCGAGCACGAGCACGAACACCGGCAGCAAGGCGAGCGGCGCGGTATTGCGAAAGAGTTCGAGCAACGGATCGAGCACTTCGGCAAGCGTGCGATACCAGCCGATGAACAGGCCCAGCGGCACGCCGAGCGCAACCGCGATGACGAAGCCGCTCAATGCGCGCGCCGTGCTGGCGAGCAGATGCATCCAGAGTTCGCCCGTCAGCGCCATCTCGTACAGCGCGCGCAGCACGACCGAAAACGGCGGCAGAAAGGTCGCGTCGACCCAGCCCAGACGCGGCAGAACCTCCCACAACGCCACGAACGCGACGATGGCGACGCTCGAACGCGCCGCACGCGGCAAGCCCCATGCGCCGCGTCCAGGCGCCGCGATGACTGTGCTCATCGATTCCCCTTCGAAGATGGATCAGGCCGCCTGCGCGACCTGAAGATGTCCCGCGCCGGAGCGCGAGCGGATCAGTTGCCAGATCTCGTGGCGCAAGCGGACGAACTCGGGCGTCGCGCGCACGTCCTCGCCTGCATCGCCCTTCGGCGCGTGTACCGGCAGTTCATGCGTGATGCGTCCCGGCGACGCGGCCATCACCAGCACGCGCTGACCGAGATAGATGGCTTCGTCGATCGAATGCGTGATGAACACGATCGTCGTGCCCGTGCGCTTCCAGATGCGCAACAGCTCGTCCTGTAAGCCTTCGCGCGTTTGCGCATCGAGCGCGGCGAACGGCTCGTCCATCAGCAGCACGTCTGGCTCGTAGGCGAGCGCACGGGCAATCGCGACACGCTGCTTCATGCCGCCCGACAACTGATGCGGATAGCGGTCGGCAAACGCGCCCAGGCCGACGAGATGGAGAAAGCGCCGCGCCCGCTCGATGCGCTCCGCCTTCGCGATGCCCTTCGCCTCCAGGCCGAACGCGACGTTGCCGAGCGCGGTCTTCCACGGAAAGAGCGCGTACTGCTGAAACACGATGCCGCGATCGAGGCCCGGCCCCTCGACTTTGCGCCCGCCGATCAGGATCTCGCCGGCATCGGCCTGCGCGAGCCCGCCGATCAGATCGAGCAGCGTGGTCTTGCCGCAACCGCTCGGGCCGACGAGCGACACGAATTCGCCCGCGGCTACATCGAAGGAAATGTCATCGAGAACCGCAAACCGGTCGCGCTGACTTACGCGATAGCCTTTCGCGACGTTGCGCACATCAATCGATGCACTCATTGCTGTGCCTCCGGAAGCATCAGTTTCTGGCCACGGCCTGATTAAATGGATTGAACTGGTTCGAGTACACCGCCTCCGGCGTGACCTGTCCGGGCTTGAGAACGCCGTTCTTCACGTACCAGTCGATATAGGTGGTGAAGTCCTCGGCTGCGATGACGCCGCCCTTGCCGCCCACGCCCGGCGACTTCCAGTAATCGACGATCGACGTGTCCTCGTTGCGACGCCGCGCTTCGACGATCTTCTTGAGACGCGCGACGACCTGATCGCGCGGCGTCGTGCGCGTCCATTCGATCGCGCGCGCGGTGCCTTCGACGAACTTGCGCACCGTCTGCGGATTCTGCGCGATGAAGCGGTCGGTGAACAGATAGCTCGCGTAGCCGTACGAACCGAACTGCGCGTAGTCGGTCGTGAGCAGCCGCGCGCCGCCATCGGCGATCAGCTTGTCCTTGATGATGTCTTCGAGGAACACCGCGTCGAGCTGCTTCTGCTTCAGCAATTGCGCGAGGTTCACCGGCGGCGCGGGCACGAAGGTCACCCGATCGATCTCTTCCTTCGACAGCCCCGATTTCTGCAGATAGGCGGTCACGAGATACTGCTGATACGCGCCCGGCGTATTGACGCCGATCTTCTTGCCGATGAGATCACGCGGCCCCTTGATCGCGCTGTCCTGCACCACGAACAGGCCGCCGTTGGTGTCCTTGTCCGTGCCGACATACGACACCACCGCCTTCACGGGAGCATGCGCCGCGACGAGCTTCACGATCGAACCGTTGAACGCACCGCCGAAGTCGACATCGCCGGTCACGGCCGCCTGAATGTCCTGCGGCCCGCTGATCGTGTTGCCGACCCACTTGAGTCTGATCGGGGCGAGATAACCCAGATCCTCGGCCAGTTCCGGATACAGCACCTTGCTCGCCCAGCCCTGATAGCGCAGTTCGAGCTTCTCGGGCGTCTGCGCGTGCGCCGTCGCGCTCGCGGCGAACGCGACGGCGGGCAACACGCCATGGATGAACCGTTTGATGACTGTCACGCGTTCGCCTCCGGTCAGAACACGCCGTCGTGTTCGAGTGTGATGCGATGGATGCGCCGCTTCGCCGCGCCGTAATCGCGCGCCGCGTAGTGCTGAACCTGGCGGTTGTCCCAGATCGCGACGTCGCCCTGCTTCCATTCGAAGC
Organism: Caballeronia pedi; assembly: GCF_001544915.2. Lineage (GTDB taxonomy): Bacteria > Pseudomonadota > Gammaproteobacteria > Burkholderiales > Burkholderiaceae > Caballeronia > Caballeronia pedi. The sequence goes on from NZ_FCOE02000051.1 coordinate 33,030, forward strand.
GCGCCTGCACCTCCGGCGTCTTGATGAGATCGTAGAGATAGTTGAGCAGGCTCTGGCTCTGCGTCTTCGACACGCCGAGAATATGGCTCGTATGTCCTTCGTTGACGAACACGAGCTTGCGTCCGTTCTCGGGATGCGTCTTGATGACGGGCACTTCGATCGGCGGATGTTTCTGCGCGGCGTCATGCACGCGCGCGAGTCCCGCTTCGACACTGGTCTCCTGCGTGCCCTCGGGAATCTCATAGCCGCTCAGCAGCTCGGCGAGCGCGGCCTTTTTCGGCGATGCGATAAAGGTATTCACCGCCGTCAGCTTGTCGAAGTAGCGGGCCAGATCGGGATCCAGCAGGTCGTAGACTGCCGCCGACGAGGCCCAGATCGTGTCGCCGCCACCGCCTTCGGGAATGTCTTGCGCATGGAGAACCGTGGCCTTGGGCGGCTGATGCTGCCACGAAACGTCGACGTGCCAGTTATCCGTGCCGCCCGAGCGGGTCTTGTCGCCGCCGTGAGCGATGACCTCGATTTCAGGAAAGCCCGCGACGGCTGGCAGATATACGTTCTTGCGGATCGGATTGCCGAAGATGCGCGCGAGCGCCACATGCTGATCGGATGTGAGCGCCTGTTCACGAAAAAAAATCACGCCATGGTCGACGAGCGCCTGGCGCAGCGTCTGCCGGTTCGCTTCGCTGAGCGGCGCGGCGAGATCGACATTTTCGACGACCGCGCCGACGAGCGGCTTGTAAGGCCGCACGCGCAGGTCCTGATGGGCTTCGGTTTGCGCCTGCGCTTTCGGGTTGTCCAGCACCGTGCTCATGAGCTTTCTCCGTGGTCGTTGAGTCATCGAATCAGAGCATTGCGGCGCCGCTGCCCGCAACGAACCATTTCGAGCAAGCGTATGAGCGCATCCGTCATTCGCATCGGTGGCGCAGGCTCGTATGCTTCGCGCGATGCGTTATTTCCGGACGCCTCGCGGATGTCCTACCTTCTGAGGTTCGGCTTCCTCGGCGCGCAGGCGCTGATAACGATCGAACGATCCGTTCGTTTGACCGGACGATGCGCTGCCGTATCGTGCGAGATCGAGCCGAAAGCAAAAGGCAGGCCTCTCAGATCGATCCTCTTTGAACGGAACACCATGACACGATCCGCCCGACAGTTCGCCCTCGGCGCATTTCTGATGCAGACGGGCCACCATATCGCCGGATGGCGGCATCCCGATGCACAGGCCGATGCCGGCAGCAACTTTCGCCATTACGTGGAACTCGCGCGTCTCGCCGAAGCGGCGAAGTTCGATGCGGTCTTTCTCGCCGATTCCTCTGCTGTACGAAGCACGGATCTGCCGTCGCTCGCGCGCACGGCCCGCAGCGACTTCCTCGATCCCGTCACGCTGCTTGCGGCGCTCGCCGCCGTCACCGAACGGATCGGCCTGATCGCAACCGTTTCAACATCGTTTCACGAGCCGTTCAACGTGGCGCGCCGCTTCGCCACGCTCGACCAGATTTCCGGCGGGCGCGCGGGCTGGAATCTCGTCACCTCGACCAGCGCGGCGGAGGCGCAGAACTTCAACCGTGACGCGCTGCCCGAGCACGCCGTGCGCTACGAGCGCGCCGCCGAATTCCACGACGTCGTGCTCGGCCTCTGGGATTCATGGGAAGACGACAGCTTCGTGCGGGACAAGAAAAGCGGCATCTATCTCGACGCCGACAAAGTGCACGTGCTGAACCATCGCGGCAAGCACTTTCAGGTGCGCGGGCCGCTCAACGTCAGCCGTTCTCCGCAGGGTCGCCCGGTGGTCGTGCAGGCCGGCGCGTCCGAGGACGGCCGCGCGCTCGCCGCCCGCACGGCCGAAGTGATCTTCGTTGCGCACCAGACTTTCGACGAAGCCCGGGCGTTCTATGCCGACATCAAGGGGCGTTTGCCCGCCTACGGCCGCGAACCCGACGACGTGAAGATCATGCCGGGCATTTTCCCGGTGGTTGGCCGCACGCAAGCCGAAGCGGAGGAAAAGTTCGAGGCGCTGCAATCGCGGGTCGATCCGGTGGTCGGCGTCGCGCTGCTGTCCACGGTAATCGGCGGTGTGGATCTGTCGGGCCATGACGTCGACGGTCCAATTCCCGAGCTGCCCGAAACGAACGGCCCGAAGAGCCGTCAGCATCTGCTGGTGGAACTCGCGCGGCGCGACAGGCTGACGATCCGCCAGCTCTATCAGCGTATTGCGGGTGCGCGAGGCCATCAGCAAGTGATCGGCACGCCGGCGAGCATAGCGGATCAGTTGCAGCAATGGTTCGAGGAAGGCGGCGCGGACGGCTTCAACATCATGGCGCCGTGGTTCCCCGGCGGCCTCGCGGAATTCATCGACCTGGTCGTGCCCGAACTGCGTCGGCGTGGGCTCTTTCGTACCGAATACACCGGCCGCACGCTGCGCGAGCACCTCGGCCTCAAACGTCCGGAACACGCGACGGCCACGCACGGCTGAGTCAGCTCTGCAACCACGCGTCTGCCGGCATCGAATGGAAACCGAAGAATTCGCCCATCGGCGGGGAGCCGGGCTGAACCAATCGGCCTCGACGCGACGATTTCGCCTTAGCTTCTGAAAATTCGTCGTTTAGCGCCAGCGCGGTCGTTGCTGATAATCGTCGTTTCACGAATCACGCACACGCACCATGTCATTTGATCGCAATGCTCCCCTGCCTCCGGGCATCGTCGTCGGCGCAGCCTGGGGGCCCGGACCCACGGACAATTACGCCGCGCTCGCCGCGCCCTTTCGCCCGATTCTGGCGCGTATCCGCGAGCAAAGCGTCACGCGCGAACTCGAACGACGTCTGCCCGCCGAAGAGATCGCGTGGCTGCGGGACGCCGGCTTCACCGCGCTGCGCGTGCCGCGCGAGCATGGCGGCAGCGGCGTCCGGCTCGTCGAATTGTTCGAATTACTGATCGAGCTGTCGGAGGCCGACTCCAACATCACGCAGGCGCTGCGCGCGCATTTCGGCTTTACCGAGCATGCGCTGGACAGCCCCGTCGAACGTCGCGAGCGATGGCTCGCGCGGCTCGGCAAGGGCGCGATCGTCGGCGCGGCATGGTCCGAGACCGGCGAAGCGCGCCAGAGCCAGTTCGCGACGCGCCTCACGCAAAACGCGAGCGGCTGGCATCTGAACGGCGCGAAGTTCTATACGACCGGTTCGCTCTTTGCCGACTGGATCCACGTCGGCGCAACCGATGCAGACGAAGCGCAGATCTCCGTCACGGTGAATCGACATGCCGACGGCGTCGAAGTAATCGACGACTGGGACGGCATGGGCCAGCGCCTGACCGCGAGCGGCACGAGCCGCTTCAACCACGTCAAGGTCGATGAACGCGAAATCGTCGCGGGCCGCGCGCCGTTTCCCTACTCCGAGGCGTTCTATCAGCTCGTGCATCTGGCGACGCTCGCGGGCATCGGCCGCGCGGTGGCGAACGATGCCGCCGCGGTGCTCGCCAGCCGCAAGCGCAGTTATAGCAATGCCGTGACGCCGCGCGCCGCCGAAGATCCGCAACTGCTGCAAGTCGTCGGCCGCGCCCGCGCGCATGCCTGGACGGCCGGCGCCATCGTCGCACAGGCGGCGCGCGCGCTCGAACGCGCGGCGGCGTCCTTCGAGCGGCCCGACGCACTCGCGATCATCGCGGAAACCGAAATCGAAATCTGGCAGGCACAGACCGTGGCGTCGCAACTCGTGCTCGATGCAAGCGCCAGTGTGTTCGACGCGCTCGGCGCGTCCGCGACGCTGCGCGCAGCCGGACTCGACCGCTACTGGCGCAATGCGCGCACCATCGCGTCGCATAACCCGCGCATCTACAAGGACCGCATCGTCGGCGACTTCGCCGTGAACGGCACGCTGCCGCCGGGGCAATGGCGCATCGGCGTGGCTTGACTCTCACCGTACCTTTCCGTTCGACGCACGTCCTCCCATGAGCAAGAAGCACATCATTCTGAACGCGTTCAACATGAACTGCGTGGGCCATATCAATCATGGCCTGTGGACCCATCCGCGCGATCGCTCGACGGATTATCGAAAGCTCTCGTACTGGACCGATCTCGCCAAGCTGCTCGAACGCGGCCTGTTCGACGGGCTCTTCATCGCGGATATCGTCGGCGTCTACGACATCTATCGGCAATCGGTCGACGTCACGCTGAAGGAATCGGTGCAGTTGCCCGTCAACGATCCGATGATGCTCGTCTCCGCGATGGCCGCCGCCACGCAGAACCTCGGCTTCGGCATCACGGTGAATCTCACCTATGAAGCGCCCTATCTGCTCGCGCGGCGCTTCTCCACGCTCGATCATCTGACCGATGGGCGGATCGGCTGGAACATCGTGACGGGCTATCTGGACAGCGCCGCGCGCGCGATGGGCGGCGCCGAAATGATTCCGCACGACGAGCGCTACGATCGCGCCGACGAATATCTCGACGTGCTATACAAGCTGTGGGAAGGAAGCTGGCAGGACGACGCGGTGCGGCGCGACCGCGAGGGCCGCGTGTTCGCCGATCCCGCGAAAGTCCGCAAGGTGCGGCATCGCGGGCGCTATTACGACGTCGAAGGCTATCACCTGTGCGAGCCTTCGCCGCAGCGCACGCCGGTGCTGTTCCAGGCGGGATCGTCAGGGCGCGGTCAGGCATTCGCCGTGCGTCACGCCGAATGCGTGTTCGTGTCGAGCCAGAGCAAGGAAGGCACGCGCAAGCTGGTCGATGCGCTGCGCGCTCAGGCGGTCGCCGCCGGACGCGACGCCGGCGATCTGAAGATCATCATGGGCATCACCGTGGTGGTCGGCCGCACGCAGCGCGAGGCAGAAGAGAAGTTCGCCGAATACGCGCGGTATGCGAGCCCCGAGGCGGGATTGGCACATTTCGCGGCTGGCAGCGGCATCGACTATTCCACTTACGCGCCCGATGACGAACTCGCCCCGCCGGGCGGCCACAAGGGACGCGGCATCGAATCGTCGGTGCAGCGCGTGACCGATGGCAAGCGCGGCGTCACGGTGCGGCATCTGCTCGACCAGATGCAACTGGGCGGACGCTACACGACCATCGTCGGCGATCCGGTGCAGGTGGCCGACGCGCTGCAATCCTGGGTGCAGGAAGCCGGCGTCGACGGCTTCAATCTCACGCGCACCGTGACGCCCGAGAGCTATGAGGATTTCATCGATCTCGTCATTCCCGAATTGCAGTCGCGCGGCATCTACAAGACTTCCTATGCGCAGGGAACGCTGCGTGAAAAGCTTTTCGGCGATGGCGCGCGGCTCGGGCCGCGTCATACGGGCGCGGGCTTTCGCGATCCGTCGAACGAAGCGGCGACGCAAGCGCGATGAGTGATTCGACGCCCCTGCTCCAGATCGACCAGCTGAGCGTGGCCTTCGGCGGACATGCCGCGGTTCGCCCCTTCGATCTGACGATCCGGCGCGGCGAGATCCTCGCGCTCGTCGGCGAATCCGGCAGCGGGAAATCCACCGTCGCACTCGCGACTATCGGCCTATTGCCGGACCGGGCGCGTGTACAAGGCGCGATCCGCTTCGAGGGCGAAGCGCTCTTCGGTCGAAGCGAACGCGAATGGAGCGCGCTGCGCGGCAACCGCATCAGCATGATCTTTCAGGAGCCGATGACCTCGTTGAACCCCCTTCAGCCGATCGGCAAACAGGTCGCGGAAGCCTTGACGCTGCATCGGCCGATGTCGGCGCAGGCCGCGCGCAAGGAAGCGCTCGACCTGCTGGAACTCGTGCGCCTGCCCGAGCCGCAACGCCGTTTCGGGCACTATCCGCATCAACTGTCGGGCGGGCAGCGGCAACGCGTGATGATCGCAATGGCCGTCGCCTGCCGTCCCGGCCTGCTCATCGCCGACGAGCCGACCACCGCGCTCGACGTCACCATCCAGGCGCAGATTCTCGAACTGATCGACCGGCTGCGGCGCGAACTGTCGATGGCCGTGCTGCTCATCACGCACGATCTCGGCATAGTCGGGCGCTGGGCGGATCGCGTCGTCGTGATGAAAGACGGCGCGAAGGTCGAAGAGGCGGCAAGCGCGAAACTGTTCGCCCAGCCTTCGCAGCCGTACACGCGCGCGCTGCTCGGAGCCTCGCTGCATTTTGGCGCGGGACTGCATTATCGCGACGTGCGTCTCACGGACACGCCGCGCGCGGAAGCGCCGCGCGCCGCAGCCACGCACCCCCGCGTGCTGCTGGAAGCCCGCGATATACGCGTTGTTTACCACGGCGTGCGCGCCGTCGACGGCGTGAGCTTCGACATCCGCGCCGGCGAAACCGTGGGCCTCGTCGGCGAATCGGGATGCGGGAAGTCATCGCTCTCGCGCGCGCTGACGCGGCTCGTCGAGCCTTCCGGCGGCAGCATTGTGTTCGATGGCGAAGACGTCACGCATCGCACCAGGCGCGCGCTGCGGCCCTATCGCCGGCGAGTGCAGATGATCTTTCAGGACCCCTACGGCTCGCTCAATCCGCGTCATACCGTCGAGCGCACGCTCGGGTATGCACTCGCGATTCACGGCGTCTCCAGCCGGCGCGAACGCGACGCGAGGATTCGCCGCATCGTCGATGCGGTCGGTTTGCCGGCATCGGCGCTGCGGCGTTATCCGCACGAATTCTCGGGCGGGCAGCGGCAACGCATCGGCATCGCGCGCGCGCTCGTGCTCGCGCCGGAACTCGTCATCTGCGACGAACCGGTATCGGCGCTCGACGTCTCCATTCAGGCGCAAATCCTCGATCTGCTCGCCGACCTGAAGCACGAACTCGGCCTCGCGCTGCTGTTCATCTCGCACGACCTTTCGGTAGTCCGCTATATCGCGGATCGCGTGCTGGTGATGCAGGCAGGGCGCATCGTCGAGAGCGGCGATCACGCCTCCATCTGGACCTCACCGCAACACGCCTACACGCGCACGCTGATCGACGCCGTGCCGTCATCGCTCGCGCCATTCTCATTCGATACAAGGAAAATTGATCGTGACTTTCAAGAGCAAGCCGCAGCCGACTTCAACCTCGCCGCTCCTGTTCCGCGATGATCCGCTGGGCGCCGCGGTTGCCGATCTGAAGCGCCGCAAACTGCTCAAGGGCGCGGGCGCGCTGCTCGCGGGCGCGGCGACGCCCTTCGTGTTCACCGGTAACGCCTGGGCCGCGACCGAAACGACGCCGATCACGCTGAACGGTGCGAAACGCGGCGGCACGCTCACAGCGGTCATCCATCCGGAACCGCCGACGCTTGCCTTCTTCGTCAATTCCGCGACGATGATCGGCGCGGTGGCAAGCAAGGTCTTCGATGGGCTCGTCGAGTACGGCCCGGACCTGAAGCCGCGTCCCCAGCTCGCCGAAAGCTGGACCGTCTCGCAGGACGGCCTGACATGGACCTTCAAACTACGGCAGAACGCGCTGTGGCACGACGGCCAGCCCTTCACCTCCGCCGACGTGAAATTCTCCGCTGAAGAGGTGTGGCTCAAGATCAGTCCCGCGTCGCGGCGCGTGCTGCAATATTTGACGAAGATCGATACGCCCGATGCGCATACCGTCGTGCTGCATCTGTCGAAATCGACGCCCGCGACCTTCGGCATTCTCGACTCGCTCGGCACGCCGATCCTGCCGAAGCATCTCTACGAGAACACGGACATCCGCAACAATCCGTACAACAACAAGCCGGTCGGCACGGGCCCGTTCAAGTTCACGGAATGGGCGCGCGGCGACCGCATCGTGCTGGACCGCTTCGAGAAATACTGGGCGCCGGGCCAGCCCTATCTGGATCGCATCACCTGGAAGATCACGCCGGACGTCTCGGGCCGCGCCACCGCGCTCGAAACCGGCGCGGCGCAGTACGGCGAACGCAACCCGGTAACTTTCGCCGATGCCGACCGGCTCGCGAAGCTGCCCGGTCTCATCGTCTCGCGCGAGGGTTATAACGGCTACGCGGCGTGGCTCTGGCTGGAGCCCAATCTGCGCGACCCGATTCTCGGCAAGCTCGAAGTGCGTCAGGCCATCTCCCATGCGATCAATCGCGACGTGCTGGTCAAGACGGTCTGGGGCGGCTACGCGGTGCCGGCGACAGGGCCTGAGTCGTCGCTCGTGAAGGCGTTCTACACGGCGGATACGCAGCAGTATCCGTACGATCCGAAGCGCGCCGAAGCACTGCTCGACAAGGCCGGCTATCCGAAGAAGGCCGACGGCTGGCGCTTCAAGCTCGACCACGATTTCATCCCGTATGGCGACGACTATCGCCGCACCGGCGAATTCGTGCGCCAGGCGCTGCGCCGCGTGGGCATCGACGTGAATCTGCGCGGGCAGGATCTGCCGACCTGGATCAAGAACGTCTTCACCGACTACAACTTCCAGCTCATCAGCAGCTGGGGCACGGACGGTCTCGATCCGCAGATCGGCATCGAACAGCATTACTGGTCGAAGGCGGCGTCCAACGGAACGCCGTGGTTCAACGCGTCCGGCTATGCGAGCCCGGAAATGGATCGCGTGATCGAAGCCGCGCAGACGGAGACCGATCCGGCCAAACGGCGCGATCTGTATCTTCAGTTGCAGAAGATCGCGCAGCGCGACCTGTCGCTGATCAATCTGTTCGAGTTCCGCTGGTTCGGCGTCTGGGCAAAGAACCTGCGCAACGTCACCGACACCGCGAGCCATTCGCGCGCCAACTTCGCGCGCGTCTGGTTCGACAAGGCGTGATCGTCATGCAACTCACCTCGGCGCTCGCTTCGGGCAAGATCGGGCGCAGGCTGCTTCAGCTCGTGTTCGTGCTGCTCGGCACCACGGTGCTCAACTTCGCGCTGCTCAAGCTGATGCCCGGCGATCTCGTCGATGTCATCGCGAGCGAGAGCGGCAACGTGTCTCCGCAATACGTGGCGCAATTGCGCGAAGCGTATGGCCTGAATCACGGGGTCGCGTGGCAACTGCTGCACTACGTGGAACATGCGCTGCGGCTCGATCTCGGCTTCTCGTTTCGCTTCGGCGAGCCGGTCGCTGTGCTGATCTTCGCGCGTCTGCCCGCCACGCTCGCGCTGATCGGCACGGCGCTCGTCGTCTCGGTGAGCCTCGGGCTGCTGCTCGGTGTGCTCGCCGCGCGCCGTCCGCATGGTTTCGTCGATACGTTCGTGTCCACGCTCGCGACTCTCGGCTATTCCGCGCCGATGTTCTGGACCGCGCTGATGCTCATCGTGGTGTTCGGCGTGCATCTCGAATGGCTGCCGATCGGCGGCGTCGCCGATACCAACGTCGCGCATCAGGGCGCCGCGCTGCTGCTCGATCATCTGCGCCATCTCGTGCTGCCTGCCGCGACGCTCGTGCTGTACTACGTCGCCATCTTCGCACGGCTTGCGCGTGCGTCGATGATCGAGACCTTGCAGGAAGACTTCATCCGCACGGCGCGTGCGAAAGGCGCACGGCCGTGGCACGTGACGACGCATCACGCGCTGCGCCACGCCGTGCTGCCCGTGCTCACGATGCTCGGTTTGCAAGGCAGCGCGCTGATCGGCGGTTCGGTGATCGTGGAGACCGTGTTCGGCTGGCCGGGCCTCGGGCAACTGTCGTTCGAAGCGATCAGGAGCCGCGACGTCAATCTGCTGGTCGGCGTGCTCCTGCTCTCCGCGTTTCTGGTGGTCCTGCTCAATCTGATCGTCGATCTGCTTTACGGACTCGTCGATCCACGCACGAGGTCGCGTCGATGAAACTGCTTCATTTCCTGCGCCAGCCGTCCGCGCTCGTCGGCGTGGTCTTGCTCGCGCTGGCGTTGTTCGCGGCGTTGTCGGCGAACCGGCTCTTTCCCGGCGATCCACTTGACATGGTCGCCGCGCCCTATCAATGGCCCGGCGCCGATCACGCGTACCCGCTCGGCACCGATCTGATGGGACGCGATCTGCTCGCCGGACTGTTCCATGGCGCGCGCGTCTCGCTGTACGTGGGCGCGACGGTGGCCGTCATCGCGCTCGTGCTGGGCGTGCTGATCGGCGGGATCGCGGGTTATTTCGGCGGCCTCATCGACCAGACGCTGATGGCGATCACTGAGTTCTTCCAGACCGTGCCGCCGTTTCTGCTCGCGATCATCCTCGTCGCGATACTCACGCCCTCGCTTGCGACCATCGTGTTCGCGCTCGGCGTGACGGCGTGGCCGAGCATCGCGCGGCTCACGCGCGGCGAATTCATCGTGCTGCGCGAGCGCGAGTTCGTCAGCGCGAGCGTGGCGCTCGGCGCGAGCGATGCGCATCTGATCTTCATCGAAATCCTGCCGAATGCGCTGACGCCGATTCTGGTTTCGACAGCGCTGCTCGTCGCCAACGCGATCCTCTCGGAAGCGGCGCTATCGTTTCTCGGGCTCGGCGATCCGAACGTGGTGAGCTGGGGTTCGATGGTCGGCACGGGCCGCGAAGCGCTGCGCACCGCGTGGTACATGATCGCGGTGCCCGGCTCGGCGATCGCGCTGACGGTGCTGGCGCTCAACCTGCTGAGCGATGCGCTGCATGCGGCGTTCAATCCGCGCCTGTCGAAAAATCGCCGTGACGATGCCGCGCCGCGACTGGAAGCGGTGGAAGGACTGCGCCCTTGAACGCGCGTGCGATTCCCGGCCGCGGCGCGAGGCCGCGGCCTGCCGCGTCAGTTGGCCGGCTTCGAGAAGCCCGCGAAGCGCTGATCGATCACCCGCCTGAACTCCGCCGATTGGTACGCGTTGGCGATGTCCGTCACATACGGCTTGTTCAGATCGGCCGTGCGCACCGCAACGAGGTTCAGGTAGTACGCCGGAATCTTCTCGAGCAGCAGCGCGTCCGTGAGCTTGAATCCCGCCGCGAGCGCGAAGTTGCCGTTGACGAACGCATAGTCGACGTCATCCAGCGAACGCGGCAGTTGCGCCGCTTCCAGCGGCACGAGCTTGAGCGTGTGCGGATTCGACGCAATATCGCGCTCCGACGACTTCACCGGATCGATGCCCGGTTTGAGCGTCACCCAGCCGAGTTGCTGAAGCAGGATGATTGCGCGCGCCTGGTTGGTGACGTCGTTGGGCAGCGACACGGTCGCGCCGTCCTTCAGCTCGTCGAGGCTCTTATGCTTGTGGCTATAGAGCCCGATGGGCGCGGTCGGCACCTTCACCAGCTCCGACAGCGCGAGCCTGTGATCCGCCGAGAACTTCTTCAGATACACCTCGTGCTGGAATGCGTTGGCGTCGAGTGCGCCGTCGGCGAGCGCGAGATTCGGCTGAACATAATCGCTGAACTCGACGATCGTCACCTTGTAGCCTTCCTTCTCCAACTGCGGCTTGATACCGTAGCGAATCTGGTCCGAGTACGGACCGGCTGTCGCGCCGAAACGGATCTCCGGCTTGTTCGGATCGGCGCCGAAGGCATGCGACGCAAACGCTGCGCTCAACGCGATGGCCAGCACGCCGGCTCGCGATCGGCGAAAATTTTTCATAGGGCTCTCCTCTTTCGGCTCGCGCCTGCGATGGGCGCGAAGCAGTGGTCGTCGATGAAGCGTCACAAGCTTACAAACGAGCCACCAAAAGCCAAACCAACGAATCAATCTATGGTTTTCTGCATCGGCGAAACCGTCACCATCAGGAGAAAAGCGCAATGAGTCGTACCGAAGACGCCGCATGGCGCGAGCCGCTGAACGCGGTATTAATTGAATGGGCGAAGACCGCCGCCGCGCGCGACAAGACCGGTGGCACCGCTTTTCACGAACGCGACCTGCTGCGCGAGAGCGGCCTGCTCAGGCTTTCGATTCCGGTGGCGTTCGGCGGCGACGGCGCCGACTGGTCGACGACCCTCGATGTCGTGCGCCGCATGGCGCAGGTCGACAGCTCGCTCGCGCATCTGTTCGCGTTCCATCACTTGCAACTGGCGACCATCCGTCTGTTCGGAAGCGACACGCAGAATCGCCGCTGGCTGGGCGAGACCGTCACGCAGGGCTGGTTCTGGGGCAACGCGCTCAATCCGCTCGACAAGAGCACGCGCGCCCTGCCCGATGACTCCGGCGGCTATGTGTTCGACGGCCGCAAGAGCTTCTGTTCCGGCGCGCGCGATTCGGACCAGTTGCTCGCCTCCGCATTCGACGCCGACGGGCGCCTGCTCATCGGCGTGACGCCGACCAATCGCGCGGGCATTACCGTGCTCGACGACTGGGACAACATGGGGCAGCGTCAGACCGACAGCGGCACGGTGGTGTTCGAGCGCGTGCCCATTGCGACCGGTGAACTGCTGCTTCAGCCGGGACCGCTCTCCAGCCCGTTCGCGACGTTGCGGCCGCTGCTCGCGCAGTCGATCCTGTGTCACATCTATCTGGGCATCGGCGAAGGCGCGTTGCAGGCCGCGCGCGACGCGACGCTCGCACAGACGCGCCCGTGGATCGCATCGACCGCCGAGCGTCCCGCCGACGATCCCTACGTGCTCGCGCACTACGGCGACTTCTGGATCGCGCTCGAAGGCGCACGGCTGCTCGTCGAGCGCGCGATGCAGGCGTTCGATCACGCGTGGTCGCGCGGACTCGACCTGACCGAACAGGAACGCGGCGAAGTGGCCGTGGCGGTGGCGACATCGAAGGTGGCGGCGGCGCGCGCCGGGCTGGAGGTCGCGCATCGCATGTTCGAAGTGACGGGCGCGCGCTCGACGACGGCGGCCGCGCGCCTCGACCGCTTCTGGCGCAACGTACGCGTGCATACGTTGCACGATCCGATCGACTACAAGGTGCGCGAACTGGGCGAGTGGGCGCTCAACGGACGGATTCCGAAGCCTTCGTTTTATTCGTGAGCGAAAACGCGGCGCCATGTTCTTGCGGCATGGCGCGCGGTCCAGCAATTGCATCGGCGGGCCGCTGCAGGGCGCTCAGGGCGGCATAGCACGGAAACGCATATGCATCGCAGGAACGCTTGTTTTGCGGGGGCGCGGCGCAACGATAAGCTGATGGCCCGCCCGCCGAACCCGCAACGCTCGCCGCGAACTCATCATGACGACATCCGCCGAACAAGCCGCCGACTGGCTGCTCTCCGGACTCGAACTGCGCAGCACGCTCTTTCACGTGGGGCGCTATTGCGGCGCGTATCGCGCATCGACAGCGGGGCACCAGCGCGCGAGCTTTCATCTGATTCTCGAGGGCGCCTGCTGGCTTCATCTGCCCGCCAAAGCCGGGCGCGCAGCGACGAGCACGCGTCTCGTCGCGGGCGACGCCGTGTTCCTGATGCGCGACATGGCGCATTGCCTCTCGCCCGACCCCGCCGCGCCCGGCCGCGACGATTTCGCCATGCGCATCGGCGCGATGACGCCGCTCGATGCCACGCACGCGCCGGCCGACAGCGTGGCGCTCGCCTGCGGCTTCTTCGAATTCCGCTCCGATCTGGGCGACGCCATCAACGGCCTGTTGCCCGATCACATCGTCGCGCGTCACGACGATGCGCGGCTCGCGGGCGCGCGTGCGACTTTCGATCTGATCCGTGCCGAAGCCGAGCGCACGAAAGACGCACCCTCGCCGCTCATCAATCGTCTGACCGACGTGCTGTTCTTCTACGCGCTGCGCGCCGTGGCCAGCGCGGACGATTTCGCGCCGGGTCTGTGGACGGTGATGCGGCGCGCGGAGTTCGCGCCGCTCGTCAGCGCGATCATCGAGAAACCCGGTGACGACTGGAGCACTCACGCGATGGCGGCGTTTTGCCACATGTCGCGGGCGCGCTTCTGCAAGCAGTTCGCCGAGGTTTGCGGACAGCCGCCCGCGCAGTTCGTCGCGCTGCTGCGCATGAAAGTCGCGGCGGAGATGCTGAGGCACGGTACGTCGACCGTGAACGCGGCGGAACACGTAGGCTATCAGTCCGAGTCCGCTTTCGCGCAGGCGTTCAAGCGCATCACCGGCCTGCAGCCCGGCGCGTGCCGCCGCGAAGGCGTGGGCGCGCCTGAATCGCGCGTGCACTGACATGAGACGAATCCGCAGGAACGCGAGACGCTGACGCATTGCCGGGGCATGTTCGGCCACCGACAATGAAGCTTTCCCCGTTCGAGGAAGTCATGAGCCGCCTGCCCTTGCAAACCATCGAAAGCGCTCCCGAAGCAAGCCGTCCGTTCCTGCAAAAATCACTGGCCGCCAACGGCTTTCTGCCCAACCTCGTGGCCGCGCTCGCGAATGCGCCAGTCGCGCTCGAAACGTATCTGACCGTCGGCGAAATCAACGGCAGAAGCGGCCTCACGCTGGCAGAACGCGAAGTCGTGCAGATCACCGCCGCCGCCATTCACGGCTGCGGGTTCTGTGTCGCGGGCCATACCGCCGTTGCGCTGAAGAAGGCCCAGTTGCCCGAAGCGCTCGTCGATGAAATCCGCGCCCAAGGCACGCTGTCCGATGCGCGCCTCGACGCTGTCGCCGCCTTCACGCGCGCTGTGATCGCGACGCGCGGCGCCGTCTCCGACGAGGTCCTCGCCGGCTTCAAGTCCGCTGGCTACACCGACGCAAGCGCGCTCGAAGTGATTCTCGGCGTGAGCCTCGCCACGCTTTGCAACTTCGCCAACAACCTGGCGCGCAACGAGCTGAATCCGCAGCTTGAAGCGTATCGCTGGGAACCGAAGGCGCAGGCCGCATGAACGCGACCGCCTGCTTCGAGTCGCTCGCCGCCTGGCTCGACACGCATGCGGATGCGCTCGACGCGCAAGCGTCGCGTGCATCGGACGTGCTGCCGCAACTGGTGCACGGGCGCGTGGTCGGCGTGGGCGTGCCCGAGGCGCTGGGCGGCGCGGGCGGCACGATCGCCGACGCGATCGACACCGTGGCGGCCGTCGCGGAGCATTCTCTTACCGCTGCTTTTGTGCTCTGGGGACATCGCACGTTCATCGAGTATGTTCTGCAGAGCGACAACGACGCGTTCGACGCGGACATCTTGCCGCGCCTGCTCGATGGCGGAATCGCCGGCGCAACGGGTCTTTCGAACGCGATGAAGTATCTGTCGAACATCGAAGCATTGCAGATGCACGCGGCTCGCCACGCGGACGGCTTTGCGCTGAGCGGCGGGCTGCCGTGGATCACCAACCTGCGGCGCGAGGGCTTCATCGCGGCTGCGGCGTTCGATCACGACGACGGCTCGCCGCCTTCCATCTTCGCGATTCCACACGATAGGTCGGGCGTCGAGCGCAGCGACGATCTCGACCTCATCGGACTGCGCGCGAGCAACACGGCGGCGCTCACGGTGAAGAGCACGGTGCTCGACGCGCGTCATCGCATCACCGCCGATGCACGCAACTGGCTCGTGCGTGTGCGCCCCGCGTTTCTCGGACTGCAGTGCGGCATGTCCATCGGATTGGCGCGTAGCGCGCTGCTCGCGACGTCGCAGGCGGGCGCGGCGTCGCGTGAGTCGATCCGCGCAGAGACCGGCGCGCTCGAAGCAACGCTCGCCGAGCAGACCCTTCGATTGAAGCAGGGCGTCGTCGACGGAACCTTCTTCGAACGCCCCGCCGCGCTGTTCGAACTGCGGATCGCGCTCGTCGAAACGGTCACGCGCGCGCTGTCGCTCGAAGTGCAGGCGAGCGGCGGACGCGGCTATCTGCGCAATCAGGGCGGCACCGCGCGGCGCGTGCGCGAGGCGTCGTTCATTCCGATCGTCACGCCGAGCCTCGTGCAATTGAAAGCGCAACTGGCGCAACAGCGCCTCGCGAGCGCTGCATGATGCGCTCCGGTAAGCGCGGCGCACACATCGACGCGAGCGGCATCATGCTGCGTTACGCGACGCGCAGCGTGCTGAGCGGTGTCGATCTGAGCGTCGCGCCCGGCGAGCTCGTCGCGCTGCTCGGGCCGAGCGGCTGCGGCAAGTCATCGCTGTTGCGGATCATCGCCGGATTGACGCGGCCGAGTTCGGGCAACGTGCGCATCGATGGCGAGGCCGTCGGCGGCCCGCGCTCGGACGTCGCGCTCGCGTTTCAGGACCCGTGCCTGCTGCCGTGGCTCACCGTCGAGCGCAACGTCGCCTTCGGGCTGACGTTCGCGCGGCAGCCGCATCTCGCGCGCGCGAGCCGCAAGGCGCGCGTCACAGCGGCGCTCCAGGCCGTGGGGCTCGAACATGCGCGTAGCTGGCTGCCCGCGCAACTGAGCGGCGGCATGGCGCAGCGTGTGGCGCTCGCGCGCAGTCTCGCGCGCGAGCC
>NZ_FCOE02000016.1 GCF_001544915.2 Caballeronia pedi
CTGAATCCCTCGCTGTACTTCGCCATGAAAAACACCCCAAAGGTTGGATCTGTGTCCAACTTTTGGGGTGCAGTTCATGTCGCGCGGGGCATTTCATTAAGCCGATGCGCATCAACTCGCGACGCCCGCGAGATCGTCCGCGCGTGACGTGAAGAGCGGAATCGACGATGCCTGCTGATGCTCCAGCCATTGCTGGAACATCAACACGTTCCACAACTGACGATGCCAGTTTTGCTCGCCCGACAGATGCTGCTGCCATTTCGCGCGCACGATCGTCGCATCGAAAAAGCCTTCGCGACGCAGCCGCGACGCATCGAGCAAGGCTTCCGCCCAGTCACGCAGCTCGCCGCGCAGCCAGTGCGTGATCGGCACGCCGAAGCCCTGCTTGGGCCGCTCGATCATCTCCCGCGGCACATGGCGATACAGCACCTGACGCAGCGCCCATTTGGTCTGTCCGTCACGCACTTTCATCGATTGCGGCAGCCGCCACGCGAACTCCACGACTCGATGATCGAGGAACGGCACGCGCGTTTCGAGCGAGACGCCCATCGCGGCGCGATCGACTTTCGTGAGGATGTCGTCAGGCAGATAGGTGATCATGTCGAGCGCCATCATGCGCTGCACGTCGTCGAGTCCGGTGAACGCGGGCGCGTTGCCGGTCATCAGCGTGGGCGGCTGGTGGCCGCCGATCACGAGCGCGGCCGGGTCGTTCCATTGCGACATGAGATGCAGATACACCTCGTCGCGCGAGCGGCACGACAGCAGCTGCGCGCCCTTGTGCAGCTTGTCGCCGACCTTCACGCCGCGCAGCGACGACGGCAGGATCGGCTCCATGAGCCCCGCCATGCTGTTCCAGCGCTTCGGCGAAATCCCGACGATGCCCGATGCCGCCAGCTTGCGCAATGACGCCGGCAGGACCGTCATCTTGTCCCACATGTCCGGCGCGGTCCGATAGCGCTGATAGCCGCAGAAGAGTTCGTCGCCGGCGTCGCCCGACAGCGAGACGGTCACGTGTTGCTTCGCTAGTTGCGAGACGAGGAACGTCGGCACTTGCGATGAATCGGCGAACGGCTCGTCGTAGAGGTCCGGCAGGCGCGGGATCACGTCGAGCGCTTCGCGCGCGGTCACGTACAGTTCCGTGTGTTCGGTGCCGAGATGCGCCGAGACGGCTTTCGCGAGCTTGGCTTCGTCGAAGTCGCTTTCGTTGAAGCCGATCGTGAACGTCTTGACCGGACGCGACGACTGCTTCTGCATCAGCGCGACGATCGTCGACGAATCCACGCCGCCGGACAGAAACGCGCCGAGCGGCACATCGGCGAGCATCTGCTGGCGGATTGCATCGCTGAGCAGATGCTCCAGTTCTTCGACGGCATCCTCGGCGCTGCCCGCGAAGCCGCGCGCGGCGCCGTTGACGGCCGCCTCGACGCCGGACCAGTACGACCAGATGCGCGGCTCACGCCGTTCGAGCGATACGGAAAGCATCTTGCCCGGTTCGAGCTTGTGGATGCCTTCGAAGATGGAATACGGCGCGGGCACGCAACCGTGGCGGATTTGCAACGTCAGCGCGCCACGATCGACGTTGTTTTCGAACGCGGGATGCTCGCGCAGCGCCTTCAATTCGGAGCCGAACACGAACGCGGCTTCTTCGCCCTGTCCCTGCCAGCCGTAGTAAAGCGGCTTTTCGCCGATCCGGTCGCGGGCGAGCGTGAGCTGGCATTCCTGCCGGTCCCACGCGGCGAACGCGAACATGCCGACCGCGCGCTCGATGGTGGCCTGAATGCCCCACGCGTCGAAGCCGGCCATCAGCGTTTCGGTGTCGGAGCTGCCGCGCCAGACGGGCGCGCGTTGCGCATCCTCGAGTTCTTCGCGCAGATCGAGATGGTTGTAGATCTCGCCATTGAAGACGATGACATACCGCCCGCTGCCCGACGACATCGGCTGATGCCCCGCCGCCGAGAGATCGAGAATCGCCAGCCGGCGATGGCCGAGCGCGATGCCGCGCAGATCATCGGTCCAGTCGCCCGCGTCGTCGGGTCCGCGATAGGCGATGGCGTGCGCCATCTTCCGGACCATTGTCTTCGAGTCGCCCGGCCCCAAGCCGCGCCCACCCAGAAAGCCGACGATACCGCACATATTCGTTCTCCTTCAGATCGGCCAGAGGCCACGCTTATGCGATGCTCACTTTTCTTCGACGAGCCGCAGGTAGATATCTTCGAAACGCTCGCGCGCGCGCATCATCGTGAATTCGGCGTGGATGCGCGCCTTCGCGAGTTGACCGAGACGGATGCGCTCGTCAGGCGCCATGTCGACGACGCGCGCGAGTCCGGTCGCGAGCGCGTCGGCGTTTTCCTTCGGGACGACGACGCCCGTATTCGCCACGAGCATCGCCGCATCGCCGACGTCGGTGACGACGCACGGCACGGCCATCGCCATCGCTTCGCCGACTACGTTTGGGAATCCCTCGGTGCGCGAGGACAGGCAGAACACGTCCATCGCGGACAGGCACGCGGGCACGTCGCGCCGCTCGCCGAGCAGCACGAAGCGCGACGCGAATCCCGTCTGCGCGATCCAGTCCGCGAGTTCGCGATTGTTCGCGTCGAGATCGCGTCCGACCAGCATGAAGCGCACATCGGGATGGCGCGCGGCCAGCATGCCCGCCGCGCGCACGAAATTCTGATGATCCTTGACCGGGTGAAAACGCCCCAGAATGCCAACGACGATCGAGCCGTCGTCGAATCCGCATTGCTCGCGGATCGCGCTGCGTTGTTCGGGCGTGGCGCTCAGGCGCGCGACGTCGAAGCCGTTCGGCACCACCATCATGCGGCTCGCGTCGTAACCCACGGACACATGCGCCCGCCGCGACGCCTCCGCCGCGCACACGATGGTCTGCGGCACGTAGTACGAGAGCCACGCGCAGATCTTGCGCAGCAGCACGGTCACGCGTGAGCCGCCCGAGCGGACATCGGTGGTGCGCACGCCCCAGACGATGCGCTTGTGCGCCGCGAGCCGGCCTGCCAGGCCGCCGAGAAAATCAGCGTGATACATCCACGTCTGGATGATGTCGGGGCGCACCTGACGAATCAGTTTGACGAGCTGCCACAACGCGCGCGGAAAGCCGAGCGGCGAACGCATGCCGAGGCTATGCACGTCGATGCCGCGCGCGGCGAGTTCTTCGCCGATCTTGCCGGTCGTCGTGAGCGAGCAGACAACGTGACGAAAGCGCGGATGTTCGATGTGCGACTCGATCAGGCGCTGAAGCATGCGTTCAGCGCCGTCCGCATTGAGCGCAACGATGACATGGAGAAGCTTCATGGTCCCGGCTGCCGGTTTTCTACGATAGGCCCGTTCCGAGGCAACCGACGCGCGCGTCGCTGACGGCAATGCTCGTGCTGACGGGTGTGTTTTTATGTCGATGGCTGCCTCGCCGGAGGAAACGGGTTATCGCGGTTTTCCGGCGAGTCATCAATGTATGCCGGCGCCCCGGCGCGCACTGTTCGACGCCCCACACGCCGGCTCCCTTGCCGGCGCGCGCGGAGCGTCGGGCAGGCGCCGCGTCAGGCGCGCCTCATCGCGCCGCGCCACGGATTCCATTTGCGCAGCTGAGTCTTCATATCGATGACCGTGATCCCGCCGACCGCATTCCACGTATGCAGCCCCTGACGGCCACGCGGCGGATTGCGAACCGACAAGGTCTGCTCGGCGTACGTCGTCGTCGTGAGTTCGGTGATCTCGCGGAACGTCAGCGCGGCGCCGTATTCGCGTTCGCAGTTCTGCGCGGGGCGGATCAGGCGGCCCTGCGCATCCTTGAACAGGTTGCCGGCCATGCGCGCGAGGCGGCAATCGGAGACGACCGGATTCATCGGATGAGCGGTCCATTCGCCGAACGGGCTGTCGGAATGGAAAATCGACAGTTCATCCCAGTTCGATCCGCCCTCTTCCGTGATGCTCGTGAACATCCACCAGGTCTTGCCGTCGTAATGGAGCGTGGTATCCGCCGCGACGACATCGCGCATGACGACCTTGTGCAATTCCCATTCGGTCGGGAAAGCGGCCGCCCGGTACATCTCGATCGTGCGGTTGCCGCAGGTCTCCGGAATCATGAAGATCTCGCCGTCATGCTCGAAGAGAAACGGATACGACAGGTGATAGTTGCGATCGAGCACGACGCGCGGCGTTTCCTGCCACTTCTGGGTGGCCGGGTCGAACGCGATATGGCTGATCACTCCGCGGTTGGTGTCGTAGGGCAGGCTCTCGAAGAACAGGTGATAGTCGCCGTTCTTGCCGCGCCACAGAAAGGGATCGGCGTGGAACTGCGTCGGCATGCCGGGCAGCGTGACCCAGTTGCGGCTCACGTCGTCGTCGGCGCTGCTATCGGCGCGCAGCTCGACGGGCGAATCCGTGCGCCGGTACGCCAGCACCCAGTGTCCGCGCTGTACGAGCAGCTTGAGCGGCTGGTTCAGCACCTTGCGGCCCAGATGCCGCAGCGCGAACCATGCCGATGTCAGTCCCGACAGTTGCGCCGGCTGCGCCCTTGCGTTGACGAGCGGAAACGCATGTGGAGACGCGGCGGCATCGAGACGCCGCTGCGCCCGCTCGATGAGAACCGCGACGCGCTGCAGACTCGTCCGAAGCGACTTCAGGAAGAACAGCTTCTCCGGTATCGCGACATACGACTCCGCAAGCAAGCGCATTTCGCCCGACTCGGGCGACTTCCAGACGATCTGGATATGAGGTGTCCGGCATTGCAGCAACGTCTTCCACAGCGCTTCGATGTTCTCGTGTCCGTCGTACAGCACCACGAGCGAGGCGCGCGCGGGCGCGCCGCCACGCGGCGCGTCGTCGGCTTCGCCGTAGAGCCGCTTCTCGATGCGCGTCCACCACTGCAGCACGGGAGGATATGCGGGTTGCGCCATTTTGTGTCCCTCAGACAGCGGCAGTTTCGCCAATCGACCGACTTGCCGTCCTTAGCTAAATGCTTAACTGCCTTTATATATGTGTTGTGAGCCGGCGCTTATTGAAGTGATGAACAGTCCTTTTCACGTGGTGCCGGCGAAGAAAGACTAAAGTCTGGGGAAAGTGCTTGCGGTGCGCTATCGCACACAGTTGCGACAGCTAATTAATGCGAGGAGATTTGAACGGATGTGCCAGGAACGGTGTGCCCGGGCGGCTCGCCGCCGCTGTCAGGGAAATGTCTAAGTTTTTGATCGGAAAGCGAAAATACGACGAATCAAGGCGCCTCGTCGCGGCGCACGGCGACCTCGCGCCACTTGCGATACCACGTGGGCCGCCTGTGACCAGCCTGTTCGTCTGCCTTATGTTTTGAGAACGGCGAGAAGATGATTTCGATCACGGCCAACAATGCCAGACCGATTATTGCGAAAAAGACAATTGCGCCGATGACACCGACCACAGACATGCTTCCTCCGCGCTTACCGCGTTATATCAAGCTTTTGATAAAACACGCCGCTGAAAGTTTTGACGGAAAGAATTTTTTGTTTATTACTAATTCTATCACACGGCGAATCCGCCAATTTCCTGGACGATCTCACTACGGATGATTTTCGGACGGCTCTCATCGGCGCAAAGCACGGAACAGGCGGGTGAAAGTACTTCTGTTCTTCTGACCGGACGCAGGCAATCGCCCCATGGCGTCGGGGTTTCGTCGATGGCTCGACAACCGCGCCGGGCGAGCTTCATCCGCTTGATTTCGGAAACCGATACAGGCTTTTTAATCGCGGACAGGTTTTCGAAAGGCAAATTGCGCGACTTGAATGAATTACGCCCGATATGGACGTATGTTAGACAGCCGCAAGCTCATTTTGGCGAAGATTTTCAGTCGCCATCTGAAACACTCGGTTTCAGGCGATCCGTTCTCTCTCGGCCTCTTTGTCCGACGACATCAAGAGAATGTCCGCTACTGCCAACAGCGAAAGGCTGATCACGGCGACGAACCCGACCGTGCCGGCGAACATGCTGACGAGCTTCATGGTTTCCTCCGCCATCCGAAAGTTCGAACGCGGCCGTGCTCCAGGCTTCGCGGCGATTCGTCGGATCGTACAACGAGCGCCAGCGGCCGCTCCAACGGTAGCATAGGCGCAACTTCGCCGAAAAAGTATTCATTTCGCAGCGAAATACGCGCCTACCGCATTTCGGCAGACGAGAAAAGGATGATCCGGTCGTCTATATCAGCCAGTCAACGCCAGCGCCTGCCGGTCCCCGTCGAGACGTCGTGCTCCGCGCCGTTGTGGCTCCACGCGGACCGTGTTTCGCGCGCGGCGGCGCCGCCCATCGCGCGATTCAGAATGGCCCGCGTTCCAGGCGTGGTGCCGATGTGAGGCAGTTGCGACGCCTCGACCCATGACACGTCACGAAACCGGCCGCCCGCTTCCGGCCGAGGGTTCGCATCGTCGGGTATCGCGATCCGAAACACATGATGAAGGTGCTGCGCGGAAGGCTGCTGAAACAGAAACGCGGCGGCGCTCGCCGCGACGCCGGTGTCTTCGTGCAGCGCCCGGATCGCTGCAACGATCGTCAATTCTTCATATCCAACTGTCCCGCCCGGAAGCAGCCACGGACCGCCGCGCTCCCGAACCAGAAGCACTGACTGGTGACGTACCAGCAGCACTGTCGCTCGATCTCTCATCCCCGTCTCCGTGATGCACCCGAGTTCGATATCGAACCGATGATGCGATCCCGTCTGCTGTGTGCCAATTTTTGATTTCGCAGACGATTGGATCGCAACCTTGAACCGGTGTGCACACACGATCTTCACAGTCTTCGCCACGCTGCGCAATGCGTGCATGTCCCACGTAAGTGTGTAGTCCCACACGGGGCGTGCGTTTGGCGGATGTGCGAAGGCGTTGCTGCCGCGCGTGCTGCCGGGAACGCGCGGCCGGAGTCAGGTCGATGGCGACGTCATCGGCCGAGCGCGGGATCGCTCATGCTGTCGCGGCCCGTCTCGACGTGACCGGCGAGGCGTCGCAGAAATGCGCGATCGGTGTCGACCTTGATTTCGACGTCGTACCAGCCGTGCGCGCCGCGCAGATCGAGATAGACCTGCGCAGTGTCGCCGCCCCGCACGCGCCGCGTGATCGTCTTCGACGGATCGTAGGCATTGGTCACGCTGAAGGTGCACGCCGCCGTCCCGCGATTCTCGAGCCGCAATTGCAGATTGCCGTTCGCGACGTCGTAGCCTTCCGCGACTTGCGGCGCCGCCTGTTCGCGCGACCACCAGCCGTGCTGCTGCGCGCCGGCCTTGCCCGCGATCCGTCGAAGAAAGCCGTTCGGACCGTGTACGACGAAATCGAAGCTGCCGTCCGGATTCGCCGCGACGCGGTCCGCGAGACGCTTGCGGGCTTCGACCGTATAGGTGCGCGGCGCGTCCGGGCTGGCGTTGCGATAGAGCAGAAACACCGCGCCTGCGTTGCCCGTATTGACGAAATCGAACGAAACCGCTTCTTTCGACGCATCCGCGCGCGTGCGCACGAAAAGCTCGTAGGGCAACGCGCGCGCGGGGCGAATGCCGGACTCCTGCATCGGCAGCGTCTGCGTCGCGGGCGGCACCGGCACGTAGTCCTGATGCCGCAGCTTGTCCGGCGGAAAGTAGCCACTCGTTGCCGGCAAATCGGGCATCGCGCTGTTCGGATTGCGGAAATCGAACGCGGAGGTCAAATCGCCGCTGATCGCCCGACGCCACGGCGAGATGTTCGGCTCGGCCAGATCGTGCGCGCGGCCGAAGCGCTTCTGGATGAAACGGATCACCGAGGTATGGTCGAAGGTCTCGGAGCAGACCCAGCCGCCTTTCGACCACGGCGACACGACCAGCATCGGCACGCGCGCGCCCAGGCCATAAGGGCCGCTCGCGTATTTCGCGCTGCCCGCGAAGATATCGGCGCTCGTATCGACGGTCGAAAGGCCGTTGGCGCTCGACGTCGGCGGGAACGGCGGCACGAGGTGATCGAAGAAGCCGTCGTTTTCATCGTAGTTGATGAGCAGCGCCGTCTTGCTCCACACGTCGGGATTCGACGTCAGCACCTGCAAGACCTGATCGATGTACCAGGCGCCGTAGTTCGCCGGCCAGTTGGGATGCTCGGAAAAAGCTTCGGGCGCGACGATCCACGAGACTTGCGGCAGCGTGCCGCTCGCGACGTCGCGCTTGAGGATCGCGAAGTAATCGTCGCCGGCCGCCGCGTTCGTGCCGCGCCGCGCCTTTTCGTACAGCGGGCTGCCGGGCTGCGCGTTCTGATACTGCGTGAAGTAGAGCAGCGAGTTGTCGCCGTAGTTGCCGATGTAGGCGTCGTCGGTCCATCCCCACGAATTTTTCGCGTCGAGCCCGGTGCCGATGTCCTGATAGATCTTCCACGAAATGCCCGCGCGCTCCAGCACTTCGGGAAACGTGGACCAGCCATAGCCGGCTTCCGCATTGTCGACGACCGGACCGCCGCCCGCGCCGTCATTGCCGACATAGCCGGTCCACATGTAGTAGCGGTTCGGATCGGTCGATGTGTTGGTCGAGCAATGGTAGGCGTCGCAAATCGTGAAGGCGTCGGCGAGCTGATAGTGGAACGGAATGTCGTCGCGCTTCAGGTACGCCATCGTCGTCGTGCTCTTGAACGGCACCCACTGGTCGTACCGTCCGCCGTTAAACGCGCCCTGCCCGCTCACCCAGTCGTGCGGCAAGTCCTGCAGGAACTGCAGGCCGAGGTTCGACGCGCCCGGATGAAACGGCAGCACTTCGCCCGCGCCTGCCGCGATCGGCTGGTTGAAGACCGGCTTGCCGTTCGGCAGCGTCACCGCGCTTTTGTCGCCGAAGCCGCGCACGCCGCGCAGGCTGCCGAAGTAATGATCGAACGAGCGATTCTCCTGCATGAGCACGACGATATGCTCGATGTCCTCGATCGATCCATGACGGTTGTTCGCGGGAATCGCGAGCGCCTGGCGGATACCGAGCGGCATCACGCTCAGCGCGGCGCTCGCGCCAGCGGCCTCGACGGCCGCGCGCAGAAAGTCTCGACGGTTCTTGTTTTTCATTCGTTTCGCGGGGAAGTGAATAGGAAGGTTAGTCGACCGTGTGAATCACGGGTATCGCGAGCGGCTCCGACGCGGCCCGTGCCAAGGCGGGTCGCGCGGCTTGATCGGATGCGCCGTCGGTGGCTTGTCTGGCCCAGTTCTGGAGTTCGCTCGTTGCGGATATGTCGGACGGCTCGCTGCGCGCCGCGGCGACCGATGAGGACGACTCCGTTTCCGGCTTGCTACAGGCGCAAACGATTGCGCACGCGCAGACGATGAATCGCGCCACGATCACTTGGCGTCTCGGAACAATCGACATCGGGAATCTCCGGCTTCAGTCGTGCAGAAGAACGCAGCGCTGCGAAGCTTAACCACGGCTTGTGTAAGCGATGTGACCGGAGCGCGATACCATAGGCGGCATACCATCCAGAGGACGACAAGAGCGTGATACCGCGTGACGATGCCGACACGACCGATGTCCGATCCGGTGCATCCGACCGCAGGCAAGCGCTCATGCTTGCGATGGCGCTGTCGCTCGGCAGCGCCATCGCGCTCGGGCTCGCGCGCTTTTCCTACGCGCTCCTGCTCCCGCCGATGCGTCTCGATCTCACGTGGACCTTCGCGCAGGCCGGCGCGATGAACACGGCCAACGCGTTCGGCTATCTGCTCGGCGCGCTCGCCTTCTCCCGATTGTCGATGCACGTGGCGTCGCGAACGCTGTTCGTCGCCGGTTGCGTCCTGACCGCCGCCCTGATGGCGGCGAGCGGCGCAACGGTCGATACCGACGCCCTGCTCGCGCTGCGCGTCGCGACGGGCATCGGCAGTGCGCTCATCTTCGTGAGCGGCGGCGTGCTGGCGGCACGACTCGCGTCGATGTCGCCGCGCGACGCGGGGCTCTTGATCGGCCTATATTACGGCGGCACCGGCTGGGGCATCGTGATCTCGTCGATCGTCGTTCCGCTGACGGTGCTGCCCGTCATGCACGGCTGGCGCTTCGCGTGGCTCGCGCTCGCTGCGGCGTGCGCCGCGTTTTCCGGCCTCGCGGTCTGGGCCGCGAGCCGGATCGAGACCGCGCGCGCGCATCCGGCTGCGCGTCACGGTGCGAACGCTTCCTCGGGGGTCCCGGTGCAACGGCGGCGTTTCGCGCTCGTGCTCGCCGGTTATGGATGCTTCGGCATCGGCTATATCGGCTACATGACCTTTATCGTCGCTCTGCTTCGCAACGCCGGCATGAGCGCCGGCGTGGTGAGCGGCTTCTACGTTCTTTTGGGCGTGGCGACGGTCGTATCGGCGCGAATGTGGTCGGGACTCCTCGATCGCATGCACGGCGGACAGGCGCTCGCCATCCTCAACGCGCTGCTCGCGGCCGCGACGGTCATCCCCGCGATGCTCGCGCATCCGTTGGCGGCGTTCGTTTCCGGCATGCTGTTCGGTGCGACGTTTTTGTCGGCGGTGGCATCGACGACGGCGTTCGTGCGGCACAATCTGCCGGCCAGTCAATGGCCGCGAGGAATCAACGCATTCACGATCGTGTTCGCGCTCGGGCAGATCGTCGGACCGGTAGTGATTGGCCGGGTTTCGGACAGCGTGGGGCTGACCCGTGGGCTCGTCTATTCGGCGCTCGTGCTCGCGGCGGGCGCGTTGCTCGCGAGATGCCAGAAGCCGTTGTATAAGCAGGATTCCGAATGAATCCGTGACGTTAAGAAAGTCAGAGCGTGCTGCCTGCGCGCGCCTTCTTCATCTTCACGTAGACATGGGCACAGAAGGCATCGGCGACCACTCGATTGACGGTGAGAATATTGTCGGCGCTCAGGCTCTCGCGCGACAGCCCCTGCTTTTCGATGAGCCGCTGCGGAATCAACTGGCTGACGAACGATTGACACAGTTCCTTGCGCGCCGGGGTGTCGACCGACTCGAAGTACTCGCGACCCGCCTTGATCTCTTCGCTCATCTTGGCCTTGGCGGAATCGTTCTGGGCCTGGATGCTGGCTTCGAGATGCGCCTGCGTCGTGTCTCGCGAACGACGCTCTTGTTTGTCGTCCTCCAGTTGCTTCGTCTTGATGGACGCCATCTTCCGATCCGCGTCGCCGATCCGGTAGCCGCCTTCCAGCGCCTTGAAGAGATACCCGCGCGGACTGACCGTCACTTTGCCTTCGTTGAGTTTGAAACGCGTGTATTCGATGGCCTGTTCGAGCCGCTCATCGGTCCAGACATCGCGGCGCTTCGCGAGGCGCTCGAAATCGGGCGTGTCGAAGGCGAACTCGTTGTGCAGCAGCAGGTACATCGAATCCTGAATGCCGGCGCGCGCGGCATCCGCGCCCTGCTTCTTGGTGAAGCGAAAGCGGATTTTCAGTTTCTCGGCCGGGACACGGTCGGCGTTCGGCTCCCAGCTCACATCGAAATCCGAGACTTCGTTGAGCTGATCGATGGCAGGCTCGAGAAAGCGCTTCTTGAACTCCTTCACTTCCTTACGCGACTCGCCGACCTTCCCCGGCCACTCCAGCACGTCTTCGTACGCAAACCACTCTGTCACGCCGTGGCCTTCGCACGGAATGAGGCGGTCGTAGATCGCCCGGGCAAGGGAAAGCGAAAAAGCCGTCGATGCGCGCAGGCTCAGCCAATGCGCCTTGTACGGACTGATCAGATACTTGATGACGCGCCCCGCCAGCAGAATGCAAACGACGTTGCGCTCGATGTAGCAGTCGCCCAGCAGACTGATGGTGCCCCACGAGTCCTTTTCAGTCAGCTCTTCGATGGACGGCGCCGTCATGATTTCGACGCGAGCGCGGGCCGCGGCTCGCATCTGCGCGATGAGGTGGCTGTGGTTGCGGCTGTCGTACCGCATCAGCCATTTGAAATAGTTGATGTCGGCGGTGAATGTGTAGACCTTGTCGTCGATCAGTTCTTCGGGGGACTTGGTCGCGACGATGAAGTAGGCCGCATCGAGCACGCGCCGCGCGGCGATGCCCAGGCCGCCGACGCGCGTGAAGATGTTGTTGCGCAGGAAACCAATGTCCCTCGACGATTCGCAGATGGCCGAGCCCTGGCCGGACATATCTTCGTAGATGTCCAGCGCGAGCTGCTGCGGGGTCACAGAGAGGTTTTGGTTGTCCATACTTCGATTCACTTCGGTCCCCGGCACTCTAACAGGCGAGTCAGGGGTGTCAACACAAAAACCACCCCGCCTTTTCTTCGATCTTAGCCGCACAAAAACCGCCCCGACGGCGCTTCTCAATCACAATTTCCACCCCGTTCTTCACAATTTCCGCCCCGTCCCGCCCAATTTGCGTATCCGCCAGCACAAAAACCGCCCCGCGTAGCACAAAAAGCGTCCCTATCCACAGGCTCGGACGTTGATTTACAAGGGAAAACGCTGCGCTGTATGTAGGTGTGAGGGTCTAGGTTTACAAAAAAACCAGACGAACGGAACTCGGCGTTTGCCCATGCGTAGTCGAAGGAATGACTTAACTCTATGAATACATGACAGAATTTCTTGGCGTTACGCCCGCACAAAAACCGCCCTCGGGGTGGTTTTTGTGCGGAGAATCGAGCGGAGACACAGCGGCATGGATCTACGAGGGAAGTCGGGATCGTTCCAATCGGTACATCTGCACTTTGAAAGACCTAAAAATCGATTCAAAATCAACGTCATGTCGCCGGAAAACCGGCCGAATGGTTAAATCTCCGCGCAATCAGAGCTTGTTTACGCGTATTCGTGTATTCTGCGCTTCGGCGTCAATACATGGAGAAAGCGCAGAATGGCAAACGTAGGCACCCTACCTATGGAAGACCGGAAGGTTACGCTTCGCGAGGTAGCAGAATTCGCGGATAACCTCGAACCCTTCTCGGACAATCTTCGGGAACAGATCCTCGCGCCGCGCCCGCGCAAGCTTGCGCCGTTCTATACCATCAGCGAACTCGCTGAGATGTGCAATCTGACTCGTCAACAGATCCAATACCTGGTGACGAAAGGTGAAGGTGGGCTGCCGGCCGGTACGCTCAACGGCAGTGGACGCAGCCGAACGTTTACTCTGCCCGAAGTCAGAATGTGGGTGAAGATGGCGTCCGACATTTACCAGACCCCGCTCGGCGATGGTCACGGCACGTTCCGCGGCAAGGTCCTGACGACCGCGCAATTGAAGGGCGGATCAGCGAAGACCACGACGACCGTTTGCCTGGCACAGGCACTGACTCTCCTCGGCCGCAAAGTGCTGCTGATCGACCTCGATCCTCAGGCTTCGGCATCGGAATTGTGCGGCCTGTACGCCGAGAAGGAAATTTCCGGCGATGACACCGTGCTGCCCTACATCTACGATCAAAACGTGGAAGGCGGTTTGGGCGCGAGCGTGCAGTCGACGTATTGGGATGGTCTGGACATTATCCCCGGCCACACGTTTCTATATGGGGCGGAATTTCTCTTGCCCGCTCGTCAGAAGACGATTCAGGGCTACCGCTTTTGGGCCGTGTTGCGCGAGGGCCTTGAGCCGCTTCGATCGCAGTACGACTATATATTGATCGACACGTCTCCTTCGCTGTCGTACATGAACCTGAACGCGCTGCTTGCAGCCGACGCGCTCGTCATGCCGATGATTCCGGAGAATCTGGATTTCATCAGTTCACTGGCGTTCTGGCGGTTGTTCTCGGATGTCGCGGAGGACTTTCTTCCGTATGAAGAGGACAAGGTCTACGACTTCATTTCAATCCTGCTGTCGAAGGTGGATTATGGCAAGACGTCGTCGGCTCCGGTGGTTCGGCAATGGGCGCAGAGCGCCTACGGCCGTTGGCTCGATCCGTTCGAGATCCCGGCAAGTTCGGTGATGAGCGGCGGAGCACTTTCGTTTTCGACGGCTCTGGATGTCGTCAGTACCCACTCCACGGCAAAGTCGCTTCAACGAGTGCGGCAACC
This sequence comes from Caballeronia pedi, assembly GCF_001544915.2. GTDB lineage: Bacteria > Pseudomonadota > Gammaproteobacteria > Burkholderiales > Burkholderiaceae > Caballeronia > Caballeronia pedi. The sequence goes on from NZ_FCOE02000016.1 coordinate 13,916, forward strand.
GATGATGCAATATGCCAAATGGCTGGATGATATGTTCATCAAATCCTGGAAGGAGTCGGCATGAGCAATAACATCAGAGAACAGCTGATGGCCAAGACGGCTAACTTGCCGAAGCCTGCGGATTTCAAGGGAGAGAACAAGAAGGATCGGACGAACCGCGGCCCGCAGACAATGCCGGGTATCACGAGCGCGCTGGCTGCAGCGCAACTCCGTATTCAGGAGCTCGAGGCGCGCGGCGTCGATACGGAAATTCCCGTCGATGCCATCGTGCCGAATCCATGGCAGCCGCGCCGTCAATTCAGCGAGGCCAAGCTGTCGGAACTGGCACGTTCCATCGGTGAGGTCGGGTTGTTGCAGGCGGTAACGGTGCGGCGCGTCGGTGAGTCGTATCAGCTCGTTGCCGGCGAGCGGCGGTGGCGTGCCCACAAGCTCATCAATAAGGCGACGGTGCGGGCCGTTGTGATCGAGTGCACCGATCAGGACATGGCAGCACTGGCGCTGATGGAGAACGTCACGCGTGATGATCTCTCCGACTACGAAATCGCGATTGCAATTCGCCGTGCGGAATCCGAGTTCCCGAACCGCACCAGACTCGCGGAGGCGATGGGCATCTCGCGCAGCGATCTCTATCGATTTCTCGCTTATGACGCGCTGCCGGACTTTGTGAAGCGAGATCTGGATTTGAATCCGTCGGTGCTGGGAGCTTCGTCGGCGCAGGATATCGCGAATGCGCTGAAGAAGAGCGGGGAGCAAGGGCTCAAGGCACTTCAGGAACTTTGGCCGCAAGTTCTGTCCGGCGATCTCGTTCAGACCAAAGTTGCAGCGAGTTTGAACGCGCAAGCGAGCCGGGGTGAGTCCGTAACCGATGCAGGCGGCCGAAGCATACTCAAGATCTTTGCCGGCAAGGTACAAGCTGGGAGCATTACAAAGGATGTCAAAGGCCTGACATTCAAATTCAAAGCAGGGGTGATGACGGAGGAGCAGGAGAATCAACTCAGAGAACATATAGGAAAAATGTTTTCGATTCAGTCTGAGTGATCAGAAGCCCGCTTCGGCGGGTTTTTTTATGTGCGGTCGAACGAGAAGGTCGTACGTCTTCCCCGGTTTGCAGTGTCCGAATTCGGACAGTGATAGTTTTTCAGGCGAACGAGTTTGCCTGGAGGGAGCCCGACAAGCAGGCTCGGCACTGTCCGAATTCGGACAGTCCGCCAGTAGTTGAAAGGAAACGTCCGGCGAACTCTAAATTCGATAGCACGCTGCACATCTCCACGCGCGCTCCGCGACGACGCTCAGAAGAAGGAGGCCCGAACTCGAGGGCCGGTCCGGAGCCCGCATGACATCGCAACATCAACAGGTGTCCGAATTCGGACACCGTCAGAGCGGGTGGACGCAGGCTCGCGGGAACATTAAACGAACTTGTTGGTTTCACATGGTGAAGCGTGTCAGTAGACGGATAGTGTCCGAATTCGGACATCACGGGCTACGTTCATCGCGCATCCTTGCCGAACGCCAGTATTTGCCGAGCGACGAGTGAAGCGAGTTCGCCGCGCCAGGAAAAGTGCGCGAAACGCGCACCATGATCTAACTTCAAGTCCGACCGTAAGTCATCGCGACAAATTGCGTTCCAGGTTGTTCACCCGTAGTAGCGCGGCAAGTGCGGCACGGGCATCGAACATCGGGTCGCAATAAATCCGAAGCGTGGAGAAATATCCGCGTGACGCACTGGGCCTCGAGCGTTTGCAAGTCGTCAGCATTGGAACGTGAGAGGCACCATACATCGACTAAGCGGTGACAAAGTGCGGCTCGGAAAGGAAATTAACGAAGCGTGCCACAAGAAGATTCTCGGTTCAGTCTGAACGCCACCGACAGCGGTCATCGTTTTCTAGACCACCTTTGCACCGCTGACGGTTCAAAGAAAGACTGTTGAATCGCGACGATAGAGTTTCACCTGACTATACGGCCGTCGCCACGCGTCTCAACTCGATCGACCGTTCCCGCGTCAAAAGTCGATTGCTTGTGCAATCAACGGATGCGGGCGAGCGTTACAGCGGATCTCTTCGAAAATTTGAAGAGTCGGAGATCGTCAGGTTCGTGAAACAATCGGTGAAAAATATGTCGCCGAAAATATTCCAATAAAAACAGCGACTTAAGACATTATTCGAAGCTTGTTTCACGAAAACTGAACACATTGCCCCATATCGGTCTCGTCAGCCAGTCCGGTCGCTTCGATGCACGACGGCCGGCAATATCCACCCCGCCGTTCGTATCAAACGATACGAAATTCGTGTCGCAAGATTCGGCCGAATAGGAAAAGCCCGCCAAAGCGATTAGCCGCCACGTACGCTCAAAATACCTCCACGAGTAAATGATATGTTATATCATCGCGCCATTGCGATCACCGCGATGAAGTTTCTGACGCTCGCGCGCCCTCCAGAAACGATATAACATTACATAAAAGACGTGACCACCTTCATTCACTTTTCTGCCGCTCGCCGCCGCAGTTCGAAGTTCGTCCCTTGGACGATCCTTGTAATCACAACCGTCGCCCGAGCCCAGTCTCCCGCAATCGACGACACCCCCATCCAACCCATCTTCGTTACCGCAAACCCACTCGGCGCGAACGCGCTGGTTTCACCATCGAGCTCGATCGACGGCAACGCCCTCGCGCTACGCCGCGCCGATTCCGTCGGCGAAACGCTCAACGGGCTGCCCGGCGTCTCCACGACAACCTACGGCCCGATGGTCGGAAGACCGATCATTCGCGGCATGGATGGCGACCGCATCCGCCTGCTGCAAAACGGCGTCGCGTCCTACGACGCGTCGTCGCTGTCGTACGACCACGCCGTGCCGCAAGACACTTTATCGGTCGAACGCGTGGAAATCGTGCGCGGTCCGGCAGCCTTGCTCTACGGCGGCAATGCGATCGGCGGCGTGGTGAACACCATCGACAATCGCATCCCACGCGAGCCGATCGAAGGCGTATCGGGACAGGTCGACGCCAGCTACGGCGGCGCCAACGATGCCCGCGCCGGCGCGGCGCAAGTCGAAGGCGGAAACGGCCGCTTCGCGTTTCACGTCGATGCGTTCGATCGCGAGACCAGCAAGGAACGCATTCCCGGTTTCGCGCATTCCGACCAGCAACGCGCGCTGGACGGTCCCGACGTTCCGCAGCCCTACGGCAGCATCCCGAACAGCGACGGCCGCTGGCACGGCGGCGCCGTCGGTTCGTCCTACACATGGGCCGATGGCTACGCCGGCATCAGCTATAACGGCTACGAGGCGAACTACGGTTCGGTTGCCGAGGACGATGTCCGTCTGCGCATGCATCAGGATCACATCGCGGCAGCGTCGGAGATACGCAATCTGCAAGGGCCGTTCAGCCAGTTGAAGTTCGACTTCGGGTACACCGATTACGAGCACAAGGAAATCGATAACGGCGAAACCGGCACGACCTTCCGCAATCACGGTTACGAAGCGCGCATCGAGGCGCGGCACAGGAAGATCGGCCCGCTCGATGGCGCTATCGGCGTTCAGGTGAGTCAGAACACGTTCTCCGCATTGGGCGATGAAGCGCTCGTGCCCACGTCGCAGACGACCAACGCCGCGCTGTTCGGACTCGAAGAATGGTCCGTCACCGATGCGCTGAAACTGAGTCTCGGCGCGCGTTACGAACACGTGAACATCGACCCGACTTCCGGAGGAAACGAAAAGTTCGCCGCTTCGCCCAAGCGCGATTTCAACGCGGGCAGCGTTTCCGCGGGCGCGCTATTCAGGCTGAACCCGGCGTGGAGCGTGGTCGGCAATGTCGCGTACACAGAGCGCGCGCCGACTTACTACGAACTCTATTCGAACGGTCCGCACGACGCGACCGGTCAATATCTCATCGGCAATCCGGACGCGCAGAAAGAGCAAGCGCTCTCGACCGATCTGTCGCTGCGCTTTGCGAGCGGCCCGAACAAGGCGAGCGCGGGCGTGTTCTACAGCCGCTTCCGCAACTATCTGACCGAGTTCAACACGGGCCGTCTCGTCGATGACGATGACCAACCCGTCGCGCCCGGCACCGACGACGCACTCAATGAAGCTGTCTATCGAGGCGTGCGCGCGGAGTTTTACGGTATCGAACTGGACGGCACGTGGCGCGTTTTCGACAAGGGCGCGCAACGGCTGGATGTCGAATTCGTCGCGGACTACACGCATGCGCGCAATGTCGATACCGGCGAGCCGCTGCCGCGCATTTCGCCGCTGCGCGCGACGCTCGCGCTCGACTACGCGTACGGACCGTACGGCGCCAGAACCGAACTGGTTCACGCGTGGGCACAGGATCGCGTGCCGGAAAACGACCTGCCGACCGGCAGTTACACCACGCTCGGCGTCATCCTGACGTACAAATTCCGCTTCGGCGCGACGAACTGGCTCGCGTACGTGCGCGGTCAGAACCTGACGAATCAGGAAGTGCGCTACGCGACTTCGGTCGTGCGCGATATCGCGCCGGAGGGCGGCCGCAGCGTGATGATCGGCCTGCGTACCGCCTTCTGACAGCACTCGGGCGCGTCAGAGCGGCGCCGACTTGCGCGTATGCAGCGGCTGATAAGGCTCGCCGGCCTTGAAGCGTTCGAGCCGCTCGCTCGCGACCGAAAGCGCGCCGAGCGACGCGCGTCGCAACTGATGATCGTAGAGCGACACGATCGCGGCGAGCCGTTCGAAGTCGTCCGACGGCAGCGCGAAGGAACCGCACGTGCGGCCGGCGTCGAACACGGCGGCCATCGTCTTGTCCGCGCGCAGCAGCTCGTCGTGCGAAAAGTCGCCGTGTCCTGCTTCCGCGAGGAATTTGGCGAGATACATCGCCTCGGTAATGTGCTGCGCGGGCGCGGCATCTGCCGAGCCGGCGCGTAACGCCGCCAGCGACATATGCGCCGCGAGCGCAAGCTCGTCTGCCACCGCGCGCGGGATGGGAAGCAGCTGCGCCTTGCTGAACCGCGCGCGCGTCGCCTGGGGCGAGCGCTGGAAAGGGAGAGTGCGTGACATGCGAGGATCGATGGTTGACCTTTTCAGGTTAACGTTCATCGATCGCCGAATCTGAAGGGTGCTGACCGCGTTCCTGTTCGAAATGTTCTACAACCGCAATCGCGCGCTCGCACTGGTCGGCGTCGAGCGTGTGAATGCTGCACTTGTCCGGCTCCACGCCGATCGCCTGCGCGAGCCACTTCATCCCTTTGGACCGCGCCTCGAAGACATTGCAGCCGTCGCGCCGGACCTTCGCCTGCACGAGCGGTTCGAGCGCCGCGTGCAGCTTCACTTTCAGATCGCGCAAGCGAGCATCGGCCAGACGGCCGAGCGGGACATTGCGCGTGCTGCGCGGAAAGATGCCGATCCACGCCTGACAATTCGCGCACATCCACAGCGGGCCGTGGTCGTCGCGATACGGATAGGCTTCGTCGCCCGCGCGCGTCAGGGTCGCGGGCGCGCCGCAGTGATCGCAGTCCGGATGGGGCAGAGGTTTGACAGGTCGGCCGACACGCATTTCAGGAAACCCACGGGCAGGAAAACCAATATAGCAAAACCGCCCGCCGGCCTCGGAAACGCGCCCGGAGACAACCTCCTTATGGCGGGACGACATCCCTCCTAATGCGTGGTTTTCCCGGACGATCGTTCGGCCGATAGTAACGCTCATCAACAAGACGGCCTCATCGGCCACGCGTGACGGTCCTCGTCACACGACAAGCTCTCTGCGGCGAACAGGCCAGAACGCGCGACATGCGCGACGCTCCTGATTCAACAGCGACAACCACAACGCCGGCGCGCGCGGATCTCTTCACCTCGTCATTCGTCGAGGCGACGTTCGTCTTCTTCTGCATGAGCACATCTGGACAGCCGCGTTTCACGCGGCCAGCAAGGAGGTACCCGAAATGAGATCCCATCAAACCAGGCACGCGACGTTCCTGGCCTTCACCATTCTGGCGCTCGGCGCCGCATGCGAGGCCAGCCTGGCCGCGACCGGCGCGGACAGCGGCGATGCCGGACCACTCACGCTCACCGTTCAGACGCCGTCGGGCAACGTGTCGCGCCTGACTTACGCCGATGACGACGGCTGGCGCCTCGACGATCGCGACACGCGGCTCAGACCCACGGAAGCGCGCATCACACCGGCATCGACGGAAGCGCAAAAAGACGAGCGGCCGATGACCGTCTTCATCGACGGTCCCACGGGTTTCACTTACGTGTGGATGCGCGAGCAGGGCTGGAAATTCGTCGGCCGGCTATCCGAGCGCAAGCGTTGAACACGCGGGCATCGATCATGACGCGCGTGGCCGTGTGTATGCTTGGTGTATCGCTCGCTGCGCGGGTTCACGCGCAGACGACCGCCGACGCCTGGCGCGCGCTGCGCGTCGCCGATTGCGCGCGTTGTCACGGCAAGGATTACGAGGGACTCGCCGCGCCGTCGATCGTCGGCTTTGCGCGCACGCAGAGCCGCGAGCGTTTCATCGCGGCGATCCTCGACGGCAATCCTCCGATGGGCATGCCCGCGTACCGTGGCAACGCGCTGATCGAGAATCATATCGACGCAATCCATCGCTACTTCGCCGGACGCGCAGACGGCAGCATCGCCGCGAGCGCGACGCCGGGTCGCGAGTGACGTAACGACGAACCAGGACTTCAGTCCGGAGGTTAAACATGAACTCCACTCAATCTTCCAGCGATGGAACCGGCTGGACCGACAAACTCGACGACGCGACCACGCTCGCGATGCTCGTCAGGGAGATCGGCGAGCAACAGACCAAACTCGCGACGAGCAGCCACACGGGCCTGAACGGGCAGGTCGATCGCGCGCAGCATCAGAAGCAGTTGCTCGGCACTTTCGGAACGCTTCGGATTGCAGATGATATTCCCGATGCACTGCGCTTCGGGCCGTTCGCCTCGTCAGCGCCGAAGGCGTATCGCGTCGCCTGTCGCATCTCCAACGGACAGCCGTGCCCGCAATCCGACACCGCATCCGACGTGCGCGGCATCGCGATCAAGTTCTTCACGCAAGAGGGCGTCGAAACCGATCTGCTGATGACGAACGAAGGCGGCCGCTCGCACGCGCGCAACGCGGTGCAGTTCATGGCCGTCGCGGATATCATCGTCGCGCTGCTTTCCGAGGGACCGGTGAGCGGCATCGCGCAGGGCTTGCGCGAAATGATGATGGCGAAGCTCGGGCCTGTCGAAGCCGCGCGCATTCTCGCGATTCTCTTCAAGGAAACCAAGGCGCATCACGTCGACAGCGTCGCGACGGAACACTACTGGGGATCGGTCGTGCAACTGGGGCGCGCGGCGATCAAGTACTCGCTTCATCCGCATCCTTCGACGCCCGCCGGAACGAACGCCGAACGCCACGGCGACAATTATCTGCGCGCCGACATCTTCAACCGCCTGGAACAGGGTCCGGTGAAATGGAAAGTGGGCCTGCAATGCTTCGTCGATGAAACCACGACGCCCGTCAACGACGCCTCCGTGGCGTGGAAGTCGGATGTCGTGATGATCGGCGAACTCGAAATCGCTGCGCCGCCGTCGAGCGATGACGAAGCCCGCATCGACCAGCTCGCCTTCAATCCGGCCAACGGCTTCGCGCCGCTCGGCATCACGCACGCGCGCCAGGATGTCTACGCCGCGAGCGCCGCGAATCGCAAAGGACGTGGCGTGCTGTCGAGCGACGAAGCACGCGCGCTGCTGGCTTCGCATTGAACGCCATCGTCGCGCGACTGCGCAGAACCGCACGTCGCGCGATACTTTTCTCCGATAATGATGCGCACTCGCCCATGCGTATCATCGCTATCGGAGTTCGCTATGCATCTCGCCGGCATGATTCTTCCGATCTTCGCCATCATCGTGGCGGGATGGGTGGCGCGTGTCTCGGGCTACATGCCGCACGCGCTGGCGCCGTCGCTGATGCAGTTCGCGTATTACGTCGCGATGCCCGCGCTGGTCTTCCTCACCATCGCCGAAGAATCGCTGCGCGCGCTGCTCGAATGGGGCTTTCTCGCCGCGTTCGGCGGCGGCTCGATGCTCTGCTTCGTGCTGATGTTGCTGGCCTTGCGATTCGCGCGCGGCGCAAGCCTCGGCGCGAGCGCCATGCTCGCCGCCGCCGTCTCGATGACCAACACTGGTTTCGTCGCGCTGCCGATTCTGAAAACGCTGTACGGCAAACCCGGCGTGCTCGCGGCGGCGGTCGCGACCGTGTTCGTCGGCGCGATCATGTTTCCCGTGCTCGTCGTGTTGCTGGAAATCAGCCGCTACGATGCATCGCGCAAGATCAGCGCGGTGGCGCTGTTGCGTCAGATCGGGACCAATCCCGTGATTCTCGCGACGATCTGCGGACTGTTGTGGTCCGTCGCCGGATTCACGCTGCCCGGACCGGTCGCGTCCTTTCTCACGATACTCGGCGAAGCACTGACGCCGTGCGCGCTCTTCGCTATCGGACTCGATCTGACCTTCAGCGAATTGCGCGGACGCGTGAGTCTGTATGCGCTGCTCACGGCGCTCAAGCTCGCGGTCGTGCCGCTCGTCGTGTACGCGTTGTGCCTGGCGACGGGACTGAGTCGCACCGCAACCATCGCGGCGGTCGTCTGCGCCGCCGTGCCGACCGCCAAGAGCGCGTACGTGCTCGCATCCGAATACGACATCGAGAAGACCGTTGTTGGCGCGGCCATTTCGATGACCACGCTCCTCTCGATCGTCACGTTGCTCGCGTGGCTCTACGTGCTCTAGCGCGTCTCAAGGATCGCCGAGTTCTTCATCGACATTGCGTTCCTCGTCGTCGGGCGGCGAGATGCCGAGCGCCTTGTCCCATTGCGGCTCGCTCAGATAGCGCTCGCGCAGAAAATCGACGAAGGCTTTCACCTTCGTCGTCGAACGATGCGAGGTCGGATACACCGCCGAGAGCCACAACGGCGGCGCAGCGTATTCGGGTAGCACGCGCACGAGGCGGCGTTCGAGCAGATCGCTTGCGGCGACCATCGTCGGCAGATAGACGACGCCCGCGCCCGCGCGCGCAAATTCGAGCAACAGGTGCACGCTGTTCGTCTTCAACACGGCGTTCAGGGCGATTTCATAACACTCGTTGCCCTTCATGAGCGGCCAGTTGTCGCCCCACGGATAATGCGCGTAACGCGCGAAATCGTGACGCAAAAGATCGAGCGGCGTCTCGATGGCGGGCTCTTCCTTGAGATACGCGGGCGTCGCGCACAATACGCCGCGCACGGGAAAGAGCTTGCGTTCGACGAGCAGGTTCGATGCGGGCGGATAGATCTGCAGCGCGAGATCGAAGCCTTCCTGCACGGGATCGATCACGCGATCGTTCACGGTCACGACGAACTCGATGCGTGGATGCGCCTCGCGAAACGCGATCAGCGCCTGCGAAAAATGCCCGAGCGCGAAGCCCGGCAGCACATGCACATTGAGCGTGCCCGAGAGCGATTGTGTTTGTTCGCTTGCGCGTCCCGATAGTTCGCGTACCTTGGAGACGAGCAGCAGGCAATCGCGATAGTACGATTCGCCGACTTCCGACAAACGCACCGCACGCGTCGAACGATGAAACAGCGCGACGCCGAAATGCTCTTCGAGTTGCTTCACGCGCGACGTGACGACCGATTTCGCCACGCCGAGCTGCCGCGCTGCGCTCGCGAAACTCTGCGCTTCGGCTGCGCGAACGAAGGCCTCCATCGACATGAAGAGGTCCATGCTTCCTCCTGTTTCGCCGCGCTACGCCGCTTCTTTTCTGTAGCGCAACGGCGTCGTGCCGAGCCGTCCGGAAAAGAGCGCCGTCATATGCTGCTGCGATGAAAACCCGCACGCCGCCGCGACCTCGACGAGCGGCGCGCTACCCGAGCGCAGCATCTGCGCGGCCGCGTCGATGCGCTTTTCCAGCACGTAGCGATAGAGCGAATGACCGGTGCGCGCCTTCACGCCGTCGAACACGGCGCGCACGGGCAGATCGAGTTCAGCGGCGATATCGGCGCAGGAAAGACTCTGGTCGATGTTGTCCGCGACATACGCTTCGAGCGTCGCGAAGCCGGCGTCCGTCAGCGCCGACTTGCGCTCGCGCGCCGCGCGTTCGAGATGGCGCGTCGTTTCGATCCACGCGAGCGTGGCGACGCACTGCAGCTCCCACGGATCGACCTTGGCCGGCTCGCCGTGCGCGTTCTGACGCGCATAACGCACGAGATGGCGGATCGAATCCGCGCCGAGATTGCTGCGGCTGCCCGCGCGCCGCAACGGCTCCGCGCTGCGCTCGGCGATGCGGTTCACGAAGGTATCCGCATAACGAAACGCGATGAAACCGTGCCGCACGTCGTGCGCATCGATGCGCATGCTTTCGCCGCGCGGGTGATACGCCGCCGTTTCCGCGCGAAAGGTGAATCGCGCGGCGGGGCCGTCGTCGTAGCGCGTATCGGAGACGATCGTGCCGAGCAGCAGGCAGATCATGTCCGACGAATTGCTCAACGCCAGCGAATAAGGGCGCGGGCCCGAGATGCAGTATTCGAGTCCCGGCACGCCCGCGATCGTGCTGAAGCGATCGATGCGGGCGGCCGCGGCAGGGGCGCTCATGATCGTGTCTCCGTTTTCATGGCGGCTTGCGAGGCTCGCCGCTGTTCACGCGAGTATAGATGCGCGGGGCTTGCGCATGCACGCGCGATGGGTCGCCGTTCGCGAACGCCGCGTGCGCGCTTCGCGCCCCGGTGTAAACCCGCATGCGCTCGCGATGCGCCCGGAATCTGTAATCCGCAAAACCTGAAAGACCGGCGCGCCGCGTCTTCGTAACGTTCGCTCACACAACACGAACGACCGGAGACGACGATGCAGACGCGGCACCCACGACAGACGATTCGAAGACGGAGAACATGCACGCTCGCGCTGCTTGGCGCGGTTTGCTCGATGACGGCGCACGCGTCGGGCATTCCCTTCGCGACGGACCGCCCGCAAACCTGGCAGCTCAGCAGCGACTTCGAAGGCACGTACGATTCCTTCGGCCAGAACATCGAATGGAATCACGACAGCCGCGCGTTCGATTCGCACGGCAATCAGATCGCGGGCCCGGGCACGAACACCTTCGTCGGCCTCTCGACGTTCATTCACTACTGGAAAGTGCCGTCGCTGCCGCACGTCGGCTTCAACGCGAGCATCACGCTGCCCGCCATCCGCACGCAGGGCGCGCAGTTCTCGGCAAGCGGCATCGGGGACCCGCTCATCGGCGGGCTCGTCTGGTACAACCCCGCGCCCGCGACGACGCTCGGCTTTCAGGCCTACATGCAGGTACCGATCGGGCAGGACGCGGTATCGACGAATACGTGGTCGTTCTGGCCGTCCGTCTTCTACGACGACTGGTACGGACACCTGAACGTGGACCTGCTGCTCGGCGGAATTTTGCGGGGACGCACGCTGCGCTCGGGGCACGACGACCTGAGCCCGGGCAACACATTTCATCTGAACCTGCGTGTCGGCTACAGCATCTCGCCGCCCGACAACCCCTTCGCGATTCCGTTCGTCGGTTTCGACTACCAGACGAGCGGCGGCACGTTCAATCAGACCGCATCGATACCGGTCTCGAACAGCGCGAGCCGCGAAACGACCGTGGGTATCGGCGTGCTGTTCCAGTTCAAGCCGAACAGCCTGCCGTTCCTGCACCAGAAGATGTACGACCAGCTTTCCATCCAGTACCAGCACTCGGTTTCGGGGCGCAACACGACGCTCACCAACGGAATTCTCGTGCAGGCGTGGCACTACTGGTGAGCACATTCGAACGATGGAGACGGACATGAGTGAGACGAATAAGCCTTCAGCCGCATCGCGGCGCAACTTCATCAAGGCCGCGGGCGCGGGCACGGCAGCGGCGGCATTCGGCGCGGTATCGCTGAGCGCGCGCGCCGCGAGCGAACTCAAATTCGACGCGGAGTACGACGTCGTCGTGTGCGGCGGCGGCGGAGGCGGGCTGCCTGCGGCGCTTTTTTCGCGCTGGCTCGGCAACCGCGTCGCGATTCTGGAGAAGGCGGGCAGCGTCGGAGGAACGGCCGCGAAGGCCGCGTTCTGGTACTGGGTGCCGAACAACGAGCCGATGCGCCGCGCGGGCATCGCCGATCCGAAGCCCGATTACATGCGCTACGTCGCGCGTCTGTCGCGGCCCGAGCAATACGATCCGTCGCTGCCGAAGCTCGGCCTCTCCGACTGGGAGTACGAGATGTGCGAGGCCGTCTACGACAGCGCATCGCCCGCTGCGGAACTGCTGGCGAGCAAGGGCGCGCTGCCGTATCGGCATGAAGCGGCCGTGCCGGATTACTGGGCCGAGTTGCCGGAAGACAAGGCGCCGCGCGGACGCGTTCTGTTTCCGAAAGACGGCCTGCCGAGCATGTCGGATGGCGGGCGCGTCGCGATTCGCACGATGAGCGCGGCGGCACGGCGCGACGGCATCGACATCAAAACGGGGTATCGCGTGCAGAAAGTGCTCGTCGACGAATCGGGCGCGGTGATCGGCGTCGAGGCGCTGACGGAAGAAGACACGCTGTTCCGCGTCCGCGCGAAAAAAGCGGTGATCTTCGCGACGGGCGGCTTCACGCACGATCCCGAGTTGCGCAAGAACTTCCTGCACGGCGCGGTGTACGGCGGCTGTGCCGCACCGACCAACGAAGGCGACTTCGTGCGCATCTCCAGCGCGCTCGACGTGCAGTTGCGCAACATGAACTATTCGTGGATGGCGCCGATCTCGCTCGACAAGGCGATCGCAAAAGACGGCTCGCTCTCCGGCATCTTCACGCCCACGGGCGATTCGATGCTCTACGTGAACAAGTACGGCAAGCGCATCGTCAACGAGAAGCTCGCCTACAACGAAGTCTGTGCGACGTTCTCCGATTGGGACGGCGCGAAGGGCGAGTATCCGAACCTCACGCTGATTTCGATCTGGGATCAGCAGGCGCAGGACCACTGCGCGAGCGACGACTACGGCAGTCTCATCGTGCCGAAGGGTTCGAACGACCGGCACGTTCTGCGCGGCAACACGCTCGCGGAACTGGCGAGCGCGATTCGCGAACGCATGGCGAAGTACAGGAGCGCGCTCGGCAATGCGGATCTCTCCGCCGACTTCCTGCGCAATCTCGACGCGACGATCAAGCGCTTCAACGGCTTCGCGAAGGCGGGCGTCGATGGCGACTTTCATCGCGGCGAGCGCATCGTCGAAAAACTGTTCAACGGGCCGGTATCGAAGAAGCCGGATCAGAAAAACGAGACGATGTATCCGCTCAGCGCGAAAGGGCCGTATTACGCGGCGCTGATCGTCGCGGGCAATCTCGATACCAAGGGCGGTCCGAAAACCAATTCGCACGCACAAGTGCTCGATACGCGCGGTGCTCCGATCAAGGGCCTGTACGGGGTCGGCAATTGCGTCGCGTCGGCGTCGGCGCGCGCTTACTGGGCGGGCGGCGGCACGCTCGGACCGATCATCGCGTTTGCTTATCGTGCCGCGCAATCGGCCAATGGAGTTCAGTCATGATTCGTATAGCTAATCTATTGACGATGCTCGTGCTCGTCAGCACTGCGGCGCACGCGCAGCAAGATCCCGCCGCACTCGGCAAGAAGCTCGCGACCAACAACTGCGCCGTGTGCCACACGTTCGGCAAGGGCGAGCCGAATGGGCAGGGGCCGAACCTCTTCGGGATCATTGGCCGGCCGCTCGCATCGGATCCGGGCTTCAAGTACTCGGCGGGCATGAAGGCGGCCGCGCCGGGCAAGGTCTGGGACGACAAGCTGCTCAATGCCTGGCTCACCGACACGCAATCCGTCGCGCCCGGCAATGCGATGACCTATTTCGAAGGCGATGAAGCGAGGCGGCAAAAGATCATCGCGTATCTGCGCACGCTGCATTGAACTCAACCACAGGAGACGAAAGCATGAACACCCTCATCATGACCGACGAGCAGCGCAAGACCATCGCGCTCGAATACCTTCGCAGGCTGGATCGCGGCGCACCATTCTTCGATCTGTTCGACGACAACGCCGAAGTCTATTTCCCGAAGTGGGGCATCGCGACGGGCCGCGCGGCCTTCGAGAAACTCTTCGCGGATCTCGGCTCGATCGTCGAGAAATTCAAGCACGATCTCGCATATCTGAACGTGATCCAGCAGGGCGATACGGTGGTCGTCGAAGGCACGAGTTACGGCACGACGAAGAGCGGTGCCGAGTGGCGCGCGGGCGTCACGCACGCGGGCCGCTGGATCGATGTCTTCGAAATACGCGACTTCAAAATTCAGCGCTGCTTCATCTATCTCGATCCCGACTACGAAGGCGCGGACACGCAGCGCTATCCGTGGCTGGCGGACAAGCAGGCGCAGCAGTAAGTACTTTCCCTAGGGTTGCGATCGAGCACGCGACGTTCGGCAAACGCGAACCTCGATTCATTGCCTCGCGACGCTCGCAGCCCTAATCTTGATTCCAGCGCGACACCGCGAACGTGAACGCAGACATGGAGACAGACATGCAACAGACCCAACTCGGCAGCCTCGACAACTATCGCAAAGGCTCCATCGAAATCATCAAGGGCAAGGCCGCGCATTACGTGATGTCGAACGTGTTCGAAGTCGCGAGCCATGCGGCGCCGTATGAAAAAGTGGTCGTCGGCAAGAACCTCAAATACGTCATCGAAACGCTGCGGGCCGAAGGCGTGTCGCCGTGGTTCACCGCATCGCACGATGAATTCGCGGTCGCGCTCGACGGCGAAATCGACGTGCATTTCATCAAGCCGTCCGATGGCGCGCTCGTTGGCGAGAGCATCGAAGGCACGGTGAAACTCGAGGGCGAACCTTCGGGCCAGAAGATGGGCTTCGTGCGTCTGCGGCGCGGTCATCAGGCGCTGTTGCCTGCGGGCGCGGCGTATCGCTTCGATGCGAGACAAACCGGCGTGCTGCTCGTGCAGACCATTCTCGGCGCGGAATCCGTCGAGAAATGGGCCGATATCTGCATTCAATGAACGCCACTCACTCTCAACCTTCGGAGCAAGACACCATGAATCAAGCCACGTTTCTGCAAAGCGTCGTAGCGACCGATCCCGATGCGAATACCGGCTATCGCACGTTCCGGCTCGGCGACTTCGAATTCAGCCGCGACGCATACTTCGTCACCGTGAAATGGCCGGCGCAAGGCCAGACACGCTCGCATCAGATGCACGCCGACGACTTCCTGCGCGCGATGATGCGCGATGTCGCGTGGGGCTTCTTCTACGGCTGGGTCAACTTCGACGAAGTGATCGGCACGCGCAATCACTACGGCAAGGTGGACATGTACGCCGGTGCGTATAACGCGAGCTTCCGCGAGGCGGGCGTCGATTACACGCAGCAGTTCGAAACGCCGATCATCATGGCGACCTTCAAGGCGATCCTGAAGGACTGGGTCAACGAAGGTTTCGACCCATTCGCCGCGCCCGAGGAAACCGGCTCGGCGTTCGGCGCGAAGCATGGCGACAACATCGCGGCGATCGACCGCACGCGCATCGCGACGAAGCGCATGCCCGGCATCGAAGGCGATTCCCCGCTGCGCGACGACTTCCCGGTGAATCGACAGTTCGCGGATGTCTCGCAGGACGAGCCGGAGATTCACGCCGCGCCGGGATTCGAAGGGCAGTTGCACGCGTTCAGTCTCTTCAAGTATCTGTCGCGTTCGGACGTGACGTGGAATCCTTCGGTCACATCCGTCTGCAAGCAAAGCCTCTTTTGCCCGACGACCGAGGAATTCGTGCTGCCGGTCTTTCATGGCAACGACCGCGTCGAGTGGTTCCTGCAACTGTCGGATCAGATCATCTGGGACGTCGCCGACAAGGACACCGGCGAGCCGCGCGCACGCATCACGATGAACGCCGGCGATATCGCCGCGATGCCCGCCGACATCCGCCACAAGGGTTATTCGCAGAAGCGCTCGATGCTGCTCGTATGGGAGAACGCGACGCCCGATCTGCCCAAGCGCTACGAAAGCGGCGAACTGCCGCCGTATCCGGTCGCGCTTTAAACGTCTTCTTTTCGACACGAGCAACTCATGCAAACGCAACTCTTCATCGATGGCCGCTTCGTGCCCGCCCTGTCCGGCGAAACGCTCGCGACCCTGAATCCGCACGACAACAGCGAGATCGCGCAGGTCTCGATGGCCGGCCGCGAAGACGTCGATCGCGCGGTGCAGGCCGCAAAAAAAGCGTTTCCGGCCTGGAGCAGCATGGCCGCCGCCGATCGCGGACGCCTGCTGCTGAAACTCGCCGATGCGATCGAAGCCAACGCCGATGCCCTCGCGCGTCTCGAATCGATGGACACGGGCCATCCGATCCGCGATACGCGCAACCTCGACGTGCCGCGCACCGCCGCGACGTTCCGTTACTTCGGCGGCATGGCGGACAAGTTCGAAGGCTCGGTGATTCCGGTCGAAGCGGGCTTTCTCAACTATCTGACGCGCGAGCCGGTCGGTATCGTCGGGCAAGTGGTGCCGTGGAATTTTCCGCTGATGTTCACGAGCTGGAAGATGGCGCCCGCGCTCGCGGCGGGCAATTGCGTCGTGATGAAGCCGGCCGAACTCACGCCTTTGTCGAGTCTTGCCATCGCGGAGCTGATGGCCGAGGTCGGCTTTCCGGCGGGCGTGGTCAACGTGCTGCCGGGGCTTGGGCACGTCGCGGGGCAATACATCGCGGAGCATCCGGAGATCGGCAAGGTCGCGTTCACTGGATCGACGGCGGTAGGGCGCAAGGTCGTGCAGGCATCGAGCGGCAATCTGAAGAAGGTGCAGCTCGAACTCGGCGGCAAGGGCGCGAACGTCGTGTATAGCGATGCGAATCTCGATGCCGTCGTGCAAGGCTCCGCGTTCGGCATCTTTCACAATCAGGGGCAGGCGTGCATCGCGGCATCGCGTCTGATCGTGCACGAATCCATCGCCGATGAATTGCTGGAGCGCTTCACGTCGCTCGCGCGCTCGATCCGCATCGGCGATCCGCTCGATCCGTCGACGGAGCTGGGTCCGCTCACGTCGCAGATGCATCGCGACCGCGTGCTGTCCTATGTCGATGTCGCGCGCGAGCAGGGCGGCCGCGTGCTCGCGGGCGGCAAGGCGCCGGATGGCGCGGCGCTCGCGAACGGTTGCTATGTCGAGCCGACTATCGTGCAAGCGAAACCGACCGACCGTGTCGCGCAGGAAGAAGTGTTCGGCCCGTTCGTCACCGTCAGCACGTTCAAGAGCGACGAGGAAGCGCTCGCGATCGCCAACGGCACGGAATACGGCCTCGGCGCGGGCCTCTGGACGCGCGATCTGCAACGCGCGCATCTCGTCGCACGGCAGTTGAAGAGCGGCATGGTGTGGATCAACTGCTATAAGCGCGTGAGCCCGGGGTCGCCGTTCGGTGGCGTCGGCGCGAGCGGGTATGGGCGCGAGATGGGCTTCGAAGTGATGCGCGAATATACTCAGGCCAAGTCGGTGTGGGTGAATGTCGACGCCAACATTCCGCCTTACTATCCGCGCTGAGCGCATCGGGAATCATGCAATCGTTCATCTATCAGGGCATGCCGTCGCGCGTGGTGTTCGGCGCGGGAAGCATCGAAAATATCGAACGCGAGATCGAGTTTCTGGGCGCACAACGCGCGCTCATTCTCTCGACGCCGCCGCAGCGCGATCAGGCCGAAGCGCTCGCCGAACGAATCGGCCATCGCGCGGCGGGCGTGTTCGCGAAAGCGGTGATGCATGTGCCGGTCGAAACGGCGCGAGAGGCGCGCGAGTATGCGCAGCGCATCGGCGCCGATTGTGCGATCGCCATCGGCGGCGGTTCCACGACGGGCCTCGGCAAGGCGATCGCGTTGACATCGTCGCTGCCGATACTCGCCGTGCCGACCACCTATGCCGGCTCGGAGATGACGCCGATCTACGGCCTCACCGAAGCGGGATTGAAAAAAACCGGCCGCGACATGCGCGTGCTGCCGAAAACGGTGATCTACGATCCGCAACTGACGGTATCGTTGCCCGCCTCGCTTTCGGTGACGAGCGGCATCAACGCGATCGCGCACGCGGCCGAAGGGCTGTACGCGCAGGACGCGAACCCGGTGGTGAGCCTGATGGCGGAAGAGGGCATTCGCGCGCTGGCGCAGGGCATCGGCAAGGTGGTCGCGAAGCCGGACGATCTCGATGCGCGCGGCGATTGTCTCTACGGCGCGTGGCTGTGCGGCGCGGTGCTGGGCAGCGTCGGCATGTCGCTGCATCACAAGCTGTGTCACACGCTCGGCGGCACGTTCAACTTGCCGCATGCGGAAACGCATACCATCGTGCTGCCGCACGCGCTCGCCTATAACCGCGATGCCGCGCCGGATGCGATGAAGCGCATAGCCCGCGCGCTCGGTTCGGACGATGCCGCGCGCGGTGCATTCGAACTCGCGCGCGCGAATGGCGCGCCGACCGCGCTGATGGACATCGGCATGAAGGAGAGCGAGATCGATATCGCCGTCGATGTCGCGATGAAAAGCCCGTACTGGAATCCGCGACCGGTCGAACGCGCGCCGCTGCGCGCATTGATCGAAGCGGCCTACGAAGGACGACGACCATGAACGAATCACTCACGCAAAACGTCACCGCATCCTTTGGCCAGTGCGCCGATGCGCGCACGAAGGAAATCGTCACCACGCTGGTGCGCCACCTGCACGCGTTCGCGCGCGAAGTGAATCTCACGCACGACGAATGGCGACGCGGTATCGAGTTCCTCACCGCGACCGGCAAGAAATGCGATGGCATCCGTCAGGAGTTCATTCTGCTGTCGGATACGCTGGGGCTTTCGATCGTCCTCGATGACATCAACCAGCATCACGACGAGGCCGCGACCGAGAGCAGCCTGCTCGGGCCGTTCTATCGCGATGGCGTGAAGGAGTCGGCATTCGGCGCGAACATCGCGCAAAGCGATGGCGAACCGGTGTTCTTTCACGGCGTCGTGCGCGATGTCGACGGCAAGCCAGTCCGCGATGCGTTGATCGAAGTCTGGCAGACCGCGCCGAACGGCATGTACGAAGGACAGGACCCGGACCAGCCCGAAGGCAACCTGCGCGGGCGTTTTCGCACCAACGCGGACGGCGCGTACGCGTTTCATTCGATCAAGCCGACGAGCTATCCGATTCCGACCGATGGTCCCGTCGGCCAGATGCTCGTCGCAACGGGCCGTCATCCGATGCGTCCCGCACACATTCACTTTCGCATCGACGCGGCTGGCTACGAGTCGCTGACGACCGCGCTTTATTCGTCCGACGATCCCTACGTGAACTCGGATGCGGTGTTCGGCGTGAAGCCTTCGCTCGTCATCGACTATGTGAGCAAGGAGGGCGGTTACGACGCAGCGCGCGATTTCGTGCTGATCGCGAGGGAGCGCGCGTGAGCCATCCGACATCGAACGATATCTGCGCGCTTCACGACGTACCCGATGGCGGCGGCGTCGAAGCCGCGCCGTCGATTCTCGTGCTGCGACGCGGCGGCGAAGCGTGGGCGTATCGCAACGTATGCCCGCATTTCTCGATTCCGCTCAACTACGAGCCGGACGCGTTCTGGACTTACGAAGGCAGCCTGCTGATGTGCGCGCATCACAGTGCGATGTTCCGCTTCGAAGACGGCGTATGTGTCGATGGGCCTTGTCTCGGCGCGAGCCTCCGGCGCATTCCGATCCGCATCGAGAATGGCCGCGTCGTGATCGAAGGCCCGGACATCACATAGGGTGTGTCGCGACGAAGTTCTTGTACGCGGTGTAGGCGGGCTTTTGCGTGAAGCCGTCGTTCTTCAGCAGGCCGAACGCGCCTTCTCCGCCCACCGGATCGTCGTATAACTCGTAGCTCTGGATCGATTCGATATCGTATGTCGATGCGAGCGCGACGAACTGCGCCATCATGGTGTTGCCGACGAGATACGCCGCGATCTGCTGATCGGTGCCGTAATTCGGGCGCACGCCGAACTCGTTGATCCAGATCGGCTTGCCGAGCGCCTTGAGTGCCGCGAGCACGTTATGACAGCCGGTGCCGCCGCATGCGTTGGTGATGTCGCCCTGTTCCGAGTACCAGTGCCACGCGGTGATGTCCCAGTCGACGACCGGATGCCCGATGCTGCCATCGGGTTCCATCCCTGCCGCGAGCATCTGATGGAAGCCGTAGTGCAGCCACGTTCCGCCGCCCATGATGATCTTGCCCGACGCATCCACCGACCTGATGCCCGCGATCATGCCGCGGATCACGCCCCGCAGCTTCCTGAACTTCGCGATATCGTACTGCTGCGGATACACGCCATCCACATTCCCGATGAGCAGTTGCGCTTCCATCTCGTTCGTGACCTCGTAATACGGATAGTGGCGCGAGGTAGCGGTCTGCTGCCCGAGCGCGAAGCCTGCGTTATACCCTTCGGTCTCGTTGTTGAATATGTCGATGCTCATGAGCATCACCGGATACACGGTGACGCCGCCGGCCGCCATCGTCTGCGCGATGCCCGCGAGCTTGTTCGCGGTGCCCTGGCTATAGACCTCGTTGCGATACAGCTTCGCGCCCAGATCCTGCAATTGCGAAAGCTGCAGCGCGGTGCTGGAGATGTCGTAGGCGCCGCCTTCGTTGTTGTGGCCGTTCACGCCGTAGAAGAGCGGGGCGGACTGAGGCGGCGTCAAGGTACTTCCGGTGTTGGAGGCCGGATCGGGCGCGCTGGCGGCGGGCGAGGAGGCGCCGCTCGCCGGAGCGGTATCGCCGGTCGAGCCGGAGTTCGTCGCTGGCGCGGTTACCGCAGGCGGGCTTGTCGTGATCTTCGTCGTTCCCGTGTCCGAGGCAGGAGTATCCGTTGCCGGAGCGCTCACCGTGGATGCAGACGCGCTGCCGCTGCGCGTGGCGTCCGTGGACGACGTGGTACCGCCGCCGCCGCCGCCACATGCGGCAAGCAGCACGCTCGTCGCGACTGCAAGCGCGATGGTACTGAATCGAATGTGAATGATGCTCGTCATGTCAATGCGCACTACTAAATGGTCAGATATCCATGTCCACGAAGTAGGCGCACGTTCCGCGAGTCGTCCGGGCGAACGCGGACGGACCGATGACGGACCTTCATCCCGCGCCGGACGCAAGGACGTGTGGAATGCTCGTCGAAAGACCCCAGAGGAAAAGGAGGGGTGAAGACGGGACCGCGTTGAAGCCGGTCTTGATAGGGTTTACGGCGGGGATGGGTGAGACTTGAGGCGCGTGCTACTCAGGCAAACGTGTCGATCGCGCGAATTCGGGAATTCTTACCCGGAAAGCGGCCGGTCCGGTTCGAGCGCCGCGCCGCCGAGAATCGAGTTGGCGTCGGCGCGCGCGTTGTCGAGCTGGACGACACTCGCCTGACGCGCGGCGAGCGCATCGCGGTTCGCGATGGCGGTGAAGATCGCCTTGTGGCGCGGGAGCGACAGCGCGTGCGTATTCGGATGACGGCTCGTGAGCCTGATCGATTCGCCGAGCGCGAGCGACAGCATGTTGCCGATATACGCGAGCATGTCGTTGTGCGTCGCCATCATGATCGCGCGATGAAACTCGAGGTCCGGATCGAGCAGATCGGCGGCCGTTTTCGCGCTCTCCATGCGTTCATACGCGGCGCCGATGCGCGCGATATCGTCGTCCGTCGCGGAGATCGCCGCAAGCGCGGCGGCAGCGGGCTCGAAGATCTGGCGCACCGTCATCAGCGAGCGAAAGAACTCGCCTTCGGGAAGATGGCCGATGGTCCACACGAGCACGTCGGGGTCGAGCATGTGCCATTCGTCGCGCGCGCGCACGACGCTGCCCACGCGCGGCTTCGACACGACGAGCCCCTTGGCGACGAGCACGCGCGTCGCTTCACGCAGCACCGGGCGGCTCACGCCATAGCTTTCGCAGAGCGTGGGCTCGGCGGGCAGACGCTCGCCCGGCTTGATGCCGCCGCTGACAATCTGCATGCCGAGCTCCTGCACGATGCGTCCGTGCATGCTCTTGCGCTGCCTGGGATTGCGGTAATCCATGATGCGGTTCGCGGGGCGCTAGCTTGCGGTCGTCGCGCGCATCGCCCGATATTCCCGCCTCACGATATCCATCAACTCCGCGACCGACGTATTCGCGCTGCGCTGTTCATACGTCACGCGGCCGCGCTGCATCAACATGATGCGATCCGCGATATCGAGCGTCTGCGCATAGTTGTGCATGATCATGATGATCGAGAGGCCGCCTTTCTCCTTCAGGCGCATCACGAGATCGATGATGAGCGCGGCCTCGCGCGCGCCCATCGCGGCGAGCGGCTCGTCGAGCAGCAGGATTTTCGCGTTCGAATGCACCGCGCGCGCGACGGCGATAGCCTGTCGCTGCCCGCCCGACAGGCGCTCCACGGGCAGATCGACGGAAGGCACATGCACGCCGATATCTTCGAGGCATTGCGCGGCGCGCTCGCGCATCTGCTTGTGATCGACGAGACGCAATATGCGGCCAGGCCCGCGCCGCACGATCTCCCGATTGAGGAACATGTTGTGATAGATCGACAGCGAGTTCGCAAGCGCGAGATCCTGATACACGCATTCGATGCCGAGCGCGCGCGCATGATCGACGGACTTGAGCAGCGTTTCCTCGCCGTGTACGCGCAGCGTGCCGCTCGTCTGCTGATGAAAGCCCGTGAGTATCTTGACGAGCGTCGATTTACCCGCGCCGTTGTCGCCGAGAATGCCGAGAATCTCGCCCTTGCCGAGCTGGAGCGAGACGCCGTCGAGTGCGGTCACGGCGCCGAAGCGCTTGACGAGGTTGTCGCCGCTGAGCGCGAGACCGGCTACATCGACGGGAGCCGTTTGCGGTTCTGCCATCACCGTGCTCCCCTGCGGCGAATGCGTCCGACGTGGATGTTGAAGATCATGGCGGCGAGAATCGCGGCCCCGAGAATGATGTTGAACGTGAACGCATTGATGCCGATCAGCGTGAAGCCGTCGCTCAGAATGCCGAGCACCGCCGCGCCCAGCAAGCCGCCGACGATCGTGCCCGAGCCGCCCGTCAACGGCGTGCCGCCGATCACCGCAGCGGCGACCGCGAGGAACATGATCTGATTGCCGCCCGCTTGCGGATCGATCGATGTGATGCGAAAGCTTTCGAGTACACCGGTGAAACCCGCGAGCACGGCGGCGATCACGAAATTCCCGAGCCGCAGCCGGTTCACGTGGATGCCCGCCTCGCTCGCGCCGAGCGCATTCGCGCCGGCCGCCTGCGTATGCAGACCCCAGCGCGTATGCCGCAGCAGCACATGCATGACGAACGCGATCGCCACGGTCCAGATTATTTCGCTATAGCCCCACGCGCCCATCACGGCGGCGAACCCGGGCGAGCCGGGCGTCGCGGCGGGCGTGCCGCGTGAAACGGTCAGCGTGATGCCGTTGATCAGAAAGAGCGTGCCGAGCGTCGTCACGAACGAAGGCAGACGCAGATAGACCGTCACCGCGCCGTTGATGAAGCCGATGATCGCGGCCGCGATGAGGCCCGCGATCACCGCGAGCCACATCGGCGCGCCCGCATCGTTGGCGAACACCATCATGAACGGCGCGAACGCGAACACCATGCCCGCCGACAGATCGATATCGCCGCCGATCATCAGCATGATCTCGCCGAACGCGATGATCGCGACCGGCGCAACGTACTGCGAGAGATTGACGAGGCTCGCGTTGCTGAGCAGGAAGTCGTGATTGACGAACTGGAAGTACGCCGCGAGCAGCGCGGCTACCAGAAGGATGCGCAACTCGGGCGCCCAGTGGGACGCCCACGCGCCGCGCGGACTGTCGATCCGCGCGGGCGTGGTTGCTTTACGAGGTTCGTTCACCGTGTTCATCAGGACTTGATCGCGCCTTTCATCGGCACGATTTGCGGCTTGGTGGTCTTGCCTTCATAACGCGTCGAGGTGTTGAGATAAGGCTCGACCGTGTCCTTCGTCACGAACTTGAGACCCGTGTTGATGTTCGCCGGCCCGACCAGCCCGCCCGACGCGAGGAACACGAACGCTTCCATCACCGTGTAGAAGCCCTGCACGTAAGGCTGCTGGTCGATGGTGAAATCGAGGAAGCCTTCGTGGATGAGCTGAATCGTCTGCGGCAACAGATCGAAGCCGCCGCCATGCACGCCCTTCGAAGGCAGGTTCGATTCCTTCATCACTTGAGCGACGCCCTGCGTGCTGCCCGCATCGACGGCGAACATGCCTTTCAGGTCCTGGTGGCCGAGATAGAACGACTTGATCTTCGAGAGTTCCTCGTTGACGGTCGCACCCGTCGCGACGGTCTGAATGTCGATCTTCTTGCCGGACTTCTTGATCGCATCGCTTGCGCCATCGAGACGCGGCTGGATGTTCAACTGCCCCGGCGTCGCGATGAAGAGCGCGACCATGCCGCTGTCGATCAGGCTCGCGATGCGTTCGCCCATCTGATAGCCCGACAGATACAGATCCTGCCCGATATACGCGAGCCGCGGATTGCTCTTGCCGCGCGGCGCGTCGGCGTTGTAAGCGAATACGGGAATGCCGGCGTCGAGCGCGGCCTGGATGGGCTTGTCGAAGGCGTTCGGATCGACGATCGGCACGGCGATCGCATCGGCTTTCGCGGCGATCGCGGAGTTCACCGCGCGCACCATTTCGCCCGCATCGGACGTGGCCGAGCCGGTCCACTGATAGTCCATGCCGAACATGGCGCAGGCGTCCTGAATGCCGTATTGCGTCGGCACGAAGAACGGATTCGTCGTCACGTGATTGACGAACACGATCTTCCATTTCTTGTGCTGCGGAAACGCCGCTTCGGCGGCCTGCGCAGTCGAAATCAAGCCGCCGCCGGTCACACCGCCCAGCAGCGACAGCGCCGCCCCGAGTCCCGCGCCCTGCATGATGCCGCGCCGGCCCGCATTGATGAGGCTGCCGTGCTGTGCGTCGTCATCCCGATTCTCTGCCATGTCTTCCTCCGGTCTCTTCTTCGTTGGTCGATGGGTCGACTCATCGTCGATCACGTTCAGATACTGGGTTTCACGGCACGTCATGCGCGCGCGGCTTTCAAGCATGAAAGCGCCCGCCATTGCAAATGACGATGCGAGGTGTGCGAGAGGCGAATCGAAAGCGCGGCGTTTTGAACGAGTAATTGGGATAGGCGAAGCCCGCGCGCTGACTTCAATAGACAAACTATATGCACAGTGTTTTGACGTTTCGATTAGCGTTTTCCCGGTACGCGCCCTCCATATAGTCATGCTATTTATAGGTTTTCCCCCAAACGAGCAAGCCATGAGCGCCCCAAAATCCAGGCTTCGGTCTGCAGCGTGGTTCGGCACCGCCGACAAGAACGGTTTCATGTACCGGAGCTGGATGAAGAATCAGGGCATTCCGGATCACGAGTTCGCGGGCAAGCCGATCATCGGCATATGTAATACGTGGTCCGAACTAACGCCGTGCAATTCGCACTTTCGCAAGCTCGCCGAGCACGTGAAGCGCGGCGTGTATGAAGCGGGTGGATTCCCGGTCGAGTTTCCGGTGTTCTCGAACGGCGAGTCGAACCTGCGGCCCACCGCGATGTTCACGCGCAATCTCGCGAGCATGGACGTCGAGGAAGCGATACGCGGCAATCCCGTCGATGCGGTCGTGCTGCTCGTCGGCTGTGACAAGACGACGCCCGCGCTGCTGATGGGCGCGGCGAGCTGCGACGTGCCCGCGATCGTCGTCTCCGGCGGCCCGATGCTGAACGGCAAGCACGAAGGGCGCGATATCGGCTCGGGCACGGTCGTGTGGCAACTCAGCGAGCAGGTGAAGGCCGGCAAGATATCGATACACGAGTTCATGTCGGCGGAAGCGGGCATGTCGCGCTCGACGGGCACCTGCAACACGATGGGCACCGCATCCACGATGGCGTGCATGGCCGAGTCGCTCGGCGTCACGCTGCCGCACAACGCAGCGATTCCGGCGGTCGATTCGCGCCGCTATGTGCTCGCGCATCTGTCGGGCATGCGTATCGTCGAAATGGCCCTGGAAGATTTGCGTCTCTCGAAGCTGCTCACGCGCGAGGCATTCGAGAATGCGATACGCACCAACGCGGCGATCGGCGGGTCGACCAATGCGGCGATTCATTTGAAGGCGATCGCTGGGCGTATCGGCGTGAAGCTCGAACTCGACGACTGGACGCGCATCGGTCGCGGCACGCCGACGCTCGTCGATTTGCAGCCTTCGGGGCGCTTCCTGATGGAAGAGTTCTACTACGCGGGCGGTCTGCCGGCGGTGCTGCGGCGTCTGGGTGAAGCGAACCTGATCCCGCATCCCGATGCACTCACGGCGAACGGCCGCACGCTCTGGGAGAACGTGAAGGAAGCGCCGCTGTACAACGACGAAGTGATCCGTCCGATCGAGAAACCGCTCGTCGCCGATGGCGGATTGTGCGTGCTGCGCGGCAATCTCGCGCCGAACGGCGCGGTGCTGAAGCCGTCGGCGGCGACACCCGCGTTACTGAAACATCGAGGCCGCGCGGTCGTGTTCGAAGACTTCGACGACTACAAGCGCCGCATCGCCGATCCCGATCTCGATGTCACCGCGGACTCCGTGCTCGTGATGAAGAACTGCGGGCCGAAGGGTTATCCGGGCATGGCGGAAGTCGGCAACATGGGCCTGCCGTCGAAGGTGCTGGCGCAAGGCGTGACGGACATGGTGCGCGTGTCGGATGCGCGCATGAGCGGCACGGCCTATGGCACCGTGGTGCTGCACGTCGCGCCCGAGGCGCGCGCGGGCGGGCCGCTGGCGATCGTGCGCGACGGCGACTGGATCGAACTGGACTGCGACAAGGGCATGCTGCGCATCGATATCGACGATGACGAAATCCGCGCGCGTCTCGATGCGTGGTCGGCGGCGAAGCGCGAGATTCCCGAGGATCAGACCGGCTATCGCAAGCTGTATGTCGATCACGTATTGCAGGCCGACGAAGGCTGCGACTTCGACTTTCTCGTCGGCTGTCGTGGCGCGGAGGTGCCGAAGCATTCGCATTGAGATGTCACTTGCGCGGGCTCCACGTCGCGATCGCGACGCCGAGCACCGCGACACCCATCGCCCACCATGCGGCTGCGGGCAATACTTCGCCGAGGAAGAACCAGGACAGCACGGCGGCCGCGGGCGGGATGAAAAAGAACAGCGACGCCACTTGCGATACCTTGCCCGCGCGCGTCATCGCGAGCAGCAGCGTGATCGCGATCAGCGAATTGCCGATCACGAGATAGGCGAGCGTCGCGATGAAGGTGGGTGTCCATTGCACTTGCGTGTGCTCGAAGGCGAGCGCCATCGGCGCGCAAAACACGAAGCCGACGCTGTACTGCACGAGGTTCGACGTAATCGGATCTTGCGCCGTGCCGAGGCGCTTTTCATAAAGCATCGCGCTCGTGATGCCGATGAGCGCGCCGATCGCGAGCAGCACCGGCCCGATCGAGTCCGCGTGCAACGGCCCGCGCGCGACGATCACGCCCGCCGCGCCCGCGAGCCCGAGCGTCAGGCCGATCCAGCGTCGAACGCCTATCCGCTCGCCGACGAACTTCGGCGCGAGCACGCCCACGAGAATCGGCTGCAAGGACACGATCAACGCGAGCACCGACGTGGCGATGCCCGCCGTCATCGACAGATAGCTCAGCCCGAAGTACATCACCTGCACGAGAAAGCCGACGACGCCGAGATGCAGCCACGCGCGCGCATTGCGCGGCCATTGCGGGCGTTTGATCGCGCAAACGGCGAGCAGCACGCCGACGCTCAACGCGAAGCGTATCGATAGAAACGTCAGCGGCGACGCGTAGTGCAGGCCGGTCTTCGCAATCGGGAATCCCGCGGACCAGAGCAGCAGAAAGAGGACCGGCCCGCCGATGGTGAGCCAGCGGCGTTCGTTTTGCGTGCGGCTATCTTCTTTAACGTCGATATGCGGCGCTTGCGCCATGTTCGCGTCCTTTGCTTGTTTTACCTGATTGTAGTGTTCAAGACGACGCCGGGCGAAGTGTGAGACATTCTTTGCTTCCATTGCCTTCGATTCGAATCATGAACGACAACACCAATCCCGCGCCTGACAGCACGGCTGCGCGCGTCGCGATGTGGCGCGCACTGCATGTCGAAGCCGATGCGCCGCCGCATGTGCTCGCTGACACGATCGGCCTCGAATTGCTCGCGCCCGATGCGAACTGGCGCGAACGTGGCGACATGAATCCGGCGTTCACGCGGCCATTCCGTGCGTCGATCGTCGCGCGTGCGCGCTTCATCGAAGATCTCGTCATCGATGAGGCAGCTCGCGGCGTGACGCAATACGTGATCCTCGGCGCGGGGCTCGATAGCTTCGCGCAACGCAGGCCGGAGATCGCTTCACGGTTGAAGATTTTCGAAGTCGATCCGCCGCGGCCGCAGGCATGGAAGCGTCGGCGTTTGATGGAGCTCGGCTATGGCGTGCCGGAATGGCTGCGTTTCGTGCCCGTCGATTTCGAAGCGGGAGAATCGTGGCGCGACAAGCTCGTGACGAACGGTTTCGATAAAAGCAGGCCCGCGATCGTCGTCTCGACGGGTGTCAGCATGTATCTCACGAAGGAAGCGAACGTGGCCACGTTGCGGGAAGTGGCCGGCTTCGCTTCGGGATCGATCTTTGCGATGACCTTCCTGCTGCCGCTCGAACTCGCGGACCCCGACGTGCGTCCGGGTCTGGAGATGGCGGAGAAAGGCGCGCGGGCGAGCGGCACGCCATTCATCAGCTTCTTTACGCCCGTTGAGATTCAGGCTCTCGCGCGTGATGCGGGCTTCGGGAATGCCCGTCACGTTTCGGCGGCGGATCTGACACAGCGCTATTTTGCGGATCGAAGCGATGGTCTGCGCCCGCCACACAATGCAGAAGAACTGCTGATCGCGAACACATAGGTTTGCCATGCCCAAGATCGACCTTGCCGCCGTGCCCGAGATAACCGGCTCGAGCTATCCGCCGCCGTTCGATGCGCCCTGCGCCGATCGCATTCGCCAGCGTATCGGCGATGCGGGCGGTCTCAGCGACTTCGGCGTGAATCTGATGCGCCTGCCGCCGGGCGGCTGGTCGAGTCAGCGTCACTGGCATTCGCACGAGGACGAGTTCGTTCATGTGCTCGAAGGCGAACTGGTGCTGATCGAGGACGAAGGCGAGACGATCCTGCGCGCGGGCGATAGCGCGGCGTTTCCGAAGGGAACGGGCAACGGTCATCACATGATCAACCGGTCAGGGAAAGTGGCGGTGTATCTCGAAGTCGGCACCCGCGTGTATGAAGACCTCACGACCTGCTCCGATGTCGATATGAAAAGCGCCAATGCCGATGGCCGTTTCGTGCACAAGGACGGTACGGCGATCCCGCAACCCTAATCCGCCACCCGCACCACGACATCCGCCGCAGCAAGACTCTCGGCCATCCACTCAGGCGGCGAGGCATCCGTAAAAAGCGCATCGATCTGACTGAGATGCCCGAGCTTCACGAGCGCGGCGCGACCAAACTTCGAATGATCGGCGACGAGAAACACCGTGCGCGACTGCTCGACGATCGCCTGCGCCACGCGCACCTCGGCGATATCGAAGTCGCGCAGCGTGCCGTCCTCCTCGATGCTCGAAATGCCGATGATCCCGAAATCCACCTTGAACATCCGGATGAAGTCGACCGCCTGCTCGCCGACCACGCCCTTGTCGCGCGCGCGCACCTTCCCGCCCGCGACCAGCAACTCGGCGTCGGATTCGTCCGCGAGAATGTTCGCCACGTTCAGGTTGTTCGTGATGACGCGCAAGCCCGTGTGCTGACGCAGCGCGCGGGCGACTTCCTCGGTCGTCGTGCCGAGGTTGATGAAGAGCGTCGCCTGATTCGGGATCTCGGACGCGACGAGCCTCGCGATGCGCCGCTTCTCTTCGAGATACATATGCTGGCGCGCCGTGTAGGCGGTGTTCTCCGAACTCGTCAGCGCGCTCGCCCCGCCGTGATAACGGCGCAGCAGATTCTGGTCGGATAACCAGTTCACGTCGCGGCGGATGGTCTGCGGCGTGACCTGGAATTGCGCGGCCAGGTCTTCGATGGTGGCGAAGCCGTCTCGGGCGACACGGTCGAGCAGCGCCCGCTGCCTGCCGTTGAGTGCTTGATCGGATGTCATCGAAGTGAGCAGAATCGCAAAAAAATGAAAATTAACGGATGCGCGAGTGTACGACGAAATATACCGCCGCCCGTACTCGGTGTTAGGATGATTGAAAACGAATATCTGTATTCGTTTGCGAACATAATCACAAGCGGCCAGGGAGTCGGCGGCATGAGCCAGCAACGTTTCATCCTCGCGCTCGATCAGGGAACGACCAGTTCTCGCGCGCTAGTCTTCGCCCGCTCGGGCAATATCGTCGCGAGCGCGCAGCGCGAATTCGCGCAGCATTATCCGCAGCCCGGCTGGGTCGAGCACGATCCCGACGATATCTGGCAATCGCAGCTCGATGTCGCACGGGAGGCCATGCGGACAGCCGGTGCGCAAGGCTCGGAGATCGCGGCGATCGGCATCGCGAACCAGCGCGAGACGACCTTGTTGTGGGACCGGCGGACGGGCGCCCCCATCGGGCCCGCCATCGTTTGGCAGGACCGGCGCACCGCCGCGCACTGCGCGCGCCTGATCGAAAGCGGCGCGCAGACGCTGATCGAGCGCAAGACGGGCCTGCGCATCGATCCGTATTTTTCCGCGACCAAGCTCGCGTGGCTGCTCGACAGCGCGCCGGGCCTGCGCGCGCGTGCGCAACGCGGCGAGCTGGCTTTCGGCACCGTCGATAGCTGGCTCGTCTGGAATCTGACCGGTGGCCGCGTCCACGTCACGGATAGTTCGAACGCCGCACGCACCGCGCTCTTCGATATCCGCGCCTGCCAATGGGACGACGAACTGCTCGCGCTCTTCGATATTCCGCGCGCCGTGCTGCCCGAGGTGATGCCGTCGAGCGGCGTCATCGCGCATACGGATGCCGCGCTGTTCGGCGCGGCCATTCCGATCACGGGCGTCGCCGGCGACCAGCAGGCTGCGACCTTCGGGCAGGGATGCGTCGAACCGGGTCTCGTCAAGAACACCTACGGCACCGGCCTTTTCATGTTGATGAACACGGGCGCGCAGCCCGTTGCATCGCGGCATCGGCTGCTCACGACGATCGGCTGGCAACTCGACGGCCAGCTCACGTATGCGCTGGAAGGCGCGGTCTTCATGGGCGGCGCGATCGTGCAATGGCTGCGCGATGGTCTCGGCATCATCGAAAGCGCGCAGGATATCGGCGTGCTGGCGGCGCAATGCGAATCGAGCGAGGGCGTCGTGCTTGCGCCGGCGTTTGCCGGACTCGGCGCGCCGTACTGGGACCCGTATGCGCGCGGCACCTTGCTCGGCATGACGCGCGGCACGTCGCGCGCGCATATCGCGCGGGCGGCGCTCGAAGCCATCGCGCTCCAGACCGTCGATGTCCTCGCCGCGATGGAGGCCGATGCGGGCATCGCCGTGAGCGAGCTGCGCGCGGACGGCGGCGCGTCGCGAAACGATCTGCTGATGCAGATCCAGGCCGATCTGCTCGCGAAGCCTGTCGTGCGTCCGCACGTCACCGAGACGACCGCGCTGGGCGCCGCCTGTCTCGCGGGGATCGGTGCGGGCTTCTGGTCCGGTCTCGATGAAATCACGCGCGCGTGGCCGGCCGCGCGACGCTTCGAGCCCGCGATGTCGGCGCCCGCGCGCGAAGCGCACATCGAAAGATGGCATCGCGCGATCGAGCGCGCCCGCGGCTGGGAAGTACCCGAAGCGCCCTCTGTTCCATCCACCTCGGTCACGGCCTGACATGCAAGTCACCACACCTTCGGACCGCGCATCGCTGCTGCGCGAAGCGGACCAGACGCCGCTCTTCGATGTCGTCGTGATCGGCGGCGGCGCGAGCGGTCTCGGCACGGCCGTCGATGCGGCGTCGCGCGGCTATCGAACCTTGCTGCTGGAAGCGCGCGACTTCGCCAAAGGCACGTCGAGCAAGGCCACCAAGCTCGTGCATGGCGGTGTGCGTTATCTCGCGCAGGGCAACATCCCGCTGGTTCGCGAGGCGCTGCGCGAGCGCGGCCTGCTCGCGCGCAACGCGCCGCATCTGGTGCATGCGCTCGGCTTCGTCGTGCCGGCGTATCGCTTCGGAGACAAGTTCGTCTACGGCGCGGGCCTGAAAATGTACGACTGGCTCGCGGGCTCGCTGAATCTCGGCGCGAGCCGCAGCCTCAATCTCGCGCAAACGCGCGCGAAATCGCCGATGCTCGCCGACAGCCTCGACGGCCACGCGCTGCGCGGCGGCACGCGCTACCTCGACGGCCAGTTCGACGACGCGCGTCTCGCCATCGCGCTGATGCGCACGCTGTTCGATCTCGGCGGCGTCGCGCTCAACAATGCGGCCGTGCGCGGCGTGGCCTTCGATCGCGCGGCGGGGCATCATCGGCTGTCGGTGACGGATGTCGAAACGGGCGACAGCTTCAGCATCGGCGCGCGCTGCCTCGTCAACGCGACGGGCGTCTGGGTCGATTCCATCCGCGCGATGGCCGAACCCGGCGTGCGCCCGATCGTGGCGCCGAGCCAGGGCGTGCATCTGACGTTGCCGGGCCGCTTCCTGCAAAGCAACGACGCGATTCTCGTGCCGAAGACGAAAGACGGCCGCGTGCTGTTCATGGTGCCGTGGCACGGCCACACGATCGTCGGCACGACTGATACGCCGCGTCAGGACTTGCCGCTCGACCCGCGCGCAAGCGACGAGGATATCGACTTCATTCTCGCGACGGCGTCGGATTATCTGTCCGTCAAGCCGACGCGCGATGACGTCCTGAGCGTCTGGGCGGGGCTTCGTCCGCTCGTGAAGGCCGATGGGCAGGCCTCGACGGCGGCGCTCTCGCGCGAACATACGATCGAAATGAACGCGACGGGCATGATCACCGTGACGGGCGGCAAGTGGACGACGTATCGGCTGATGGCGCAGCAGGTCATCGATCTGGCTGTGGCGAAGCGCCTGGTGCCGGATGCGCCGTGCCGGACGGCGTCGTTGCCGTTGCATGGCGCGACGGCGGAGCAGCACGGCTATTACGGCTCCGATGCGGCGCGGATCGGGCGTTTGCCCGGCGCACAGAACGTGCTGGTGAAGGCGAGTGGTTTGACTGAGGCGCAGACGCGTTTTGCGGTTCGGGCGGAACTCGCGCGTTGTGTCGAGGATGTGCTGGCGCGGCGCAATCGTGCGCTGTTTCTCGATGCGGCGGCTGCGCGCGACGCCGCGCCGGAAGTCGCGAGAATCGTGGCGGAAGAGCTTGGGAAACCTGTGCAGTGGCAAGCCGATGAGGTCGCGCGTTTTGAGGCTTTCGCGCGGACGTGGATGTTGTCGTGAGGTCTGGCTTTCGCCGGACCCGCTAACGAGATCCGGCGAGAAAACCTGATATCAGAACGCGTGCCTCAAGCCCACCATCGCGACGAACTGCGACGGTCCCGACGAAGGCGACGCATTCTGCGAATCACCGACGACCGCCACGGCATTCGCAATGGCCAGGCCGCCGCCCGCAGCAACCAGCGATTTGCCACGCGCATGCTGATACGCCTGCAGCGCATAGAACGTGGTGCGCGCCGACATGCTGTACGTTTCCTCGAACGAAACCTGATGGTATTGCGCCGGATCGGCGATGCCGTTCGCCTTGCTTGCGCGCGTGTAGCTGTATCCCGCCGCGACATTCACCGCCGGCGTGAACCGATACGTGGCGACTGCGCCGTAGCTATTGAACACCGCTTCATCGGCAAAGAGCGAACGCGAGCCCGGCGCGTACTGCACGTTGGAGTAGTTGAGGCCGAGCATCAGATCGTTGTACGCATAGCGCGCGGCCGCCGCGATCAGTTGCGCGCTTTGCGCGCTCGCGTAGCCGTTGTTCACCGGCGAGTTGATCGCGAAGGTGCCGAGCGCGGGGCTCGTCGCGATGTCCTTCAGCTTGACGTAGCCCGCCGCGACCGACACCGGCTTGTAGTCGTAGCGCAACGCGGCGCTGAAATTGCCGCCGCTCGCGATGCTCCCCGGCATGCCGCCAAGCCCGTACTGCGCGCTGAACGCGAAACCCGCGATGACCGGCGACGCGTACGTGACCGCGTTGTTGAAACGCAGCGTGGTGTCGAGTGCATCGACGTCGCCGGGATGCGCGCCGGTCGCGCCGGTCAGCACGCCTGTTGGCCCGAGCGCGCCGACCATGCTGAAGTAGGGCGTGTACTGGCGGCCGAGCGTCAGCGTGCCGTAACGGTCGTTGCTCAAGCCCATATAGGCTTGCCGGTTGAAGATCGTGCCTGCGCTCGCTTGCGCGCCCGTCAGCGAATTGAAGCCGCTTTCGAGACGGAAGATGGCTTTGGTGCCGCCGCCGAGATTTTCACTACCGAGGAGGCCGAACTTGCTCGCCTGCAGATTGCCCTGGCTCATGTAGACGTTGGAATGCCCGCGTTGATCGCTGACATACGCGAACGCGTTATCGACGACGCCATACAACGTAACGCTGCTTTGCGCCGACGCCGTGCCGCACAACGCTCCGATTGCAAGAGTAAAAGACGTGAGGACGCATGCGCGCGTCCGGGCGCGATTCAAAGACTTCATTGCTGGTTGTTTCCTTTGGTTCAGTGCACGAGACGTACTGTGAGATGACGCCAGCCATCGGCAGTGCGCTCGTCGGTCAATTCGCCCGTCACGCAGATCACACTTCGGGTATCCGTTGCAGGCACGCTCACGCGGACTTCGTTCTGCACGCGCGGCATCTCGCCGTGCCATTCGATTGCGATGCGCAAGCATTGCGCGTCACTCTCGATAACGACAACCCAGCGGCTTTGAACGCCGTCGCGCCAGGCTTCGCTGTCGCCGTCGTCCTCGATGCACTCGCCCCGCGCGACGCCGACGCCCGCGCAAGGCAACGCGATGAACGCGCGTTCATCGGCCGGACGCGCGAAGTGCTGCTTCGCGATGTTCAGCGCAATCGCCTGGCCCTCGCGAATCAGCATGACGGGGCGATGGTGCGGCGCGGGCATGGTCACGCTCTGGCCGCCGTCGAAGACTTCGCCGCTCCAGTACGACGCCCAGCGCGCACCTGCCGGAAGATAGACTTCACGCTCGGTGCGGCCCGCCTCGACGACGGGCGCGACGAGCAGCGACGCGCCGAGCATCATGTCGTCGCCATCGGCGAGGCAAAGCGGATCGTCTGGAAACTCCGCGAACATCGGCCGCAACACGGGTTCGTACGCGCGATGCGACTGCCAAAGCAGTTCATACAGATACGGAATGAGCCGGTAGCGCAACTTGATCAGCCCGGCGATAACGTTCGTGGTCTCGGGATACATCCACGGTTCGTTGACGGTGCCGTCGTCATTCCATGAATGAATCGAAAAGCGCGGCAGGAAGATGCCGAACGCGACCCAGCGCGACAGCAACTCGGGCGTCGGCGCCGGGCCCGCGAAGCCGCCGATATCATGTCCGCTGTTCGAGACGCCCGACATCGCGAGACCGAGGCCCATCTTCAGATTGAAGCGCAGCGTTTCCCACGACGTGTAGTTGTCGCCCGACCACGTCTGCACATAGCGATGCATGCCGACGCCGCCCGAACGCGACACGAGAAACGGCCGCACGCCGGGCGCATGTTCGCGCTGCGCGTCGCGCGACGCGCGCATCATCAGTTGCGTCTGCAACACCTTGGCTTCGCGTGCCGGGAACGCCTTGCCGAAGCCGCACGCGATCGCGTCGGGACTCCAGATCTCGAATTCGTTGTTGTCGTTCCATGTCGCGGCGATGCCGTGGCACAAGAGGCTGTCCTTCACGCGCGCCTTCCACCAGTCGATGGTCCGCGGATTCGTGAAGTCGAGATACGCGCCCACTTCGTCCCAGAACTGCACCCACGCGGGCTCGCCGTCGCGCGCTTCGATCAGCAGGCCGGCATCGGCGACCGATTCGAACAGCGGATGATCCTGCAACAGACACGGCTTGATGTTCGGGCACAGGCGCACGCCTTCGCGCAGGTAGCTTTCGACGAAACCATCGATATCGGGAAACTTGTCGCGATTCCAGTTGAACACGTAGCGCTTGCCGCCGATCGACGTATAGCCCGACGACAGATGGAACGAGTCGCACAGAATGTCGTGCTCGCGGCATCGGTCGATGAATTCGGCCATGCGCTGTTGCGCGTCGGGGGCGTCGGTGTAGCTCATCGTCGAGCCGGAGTAGCCGAGGCCCCACTTCGGCATCCATGCGGGCCGTCCGGTCAGCCAGGTGAAGCGGCGCACGGCGTTGAGCGGCGTATCGGGCGAGGCGATGAAGTAGTAGTCGAGATCGCCATGCTCCGCGACGAAATGCCGATAGTGCCCGTGATAGTTGTCGAGCTCGCGGCCCATGTCGAAGCGGCAATCGGCGAGCGTGTCGTAGAAGAGGCCGAAGCCCGTCGACGTCTGCGGCTGCCACGTCACGTAAAACGGAATGTGTTTGTAGAGCGGATCGGTCGTGCGGGCGCTGTAGCCCATTGCATCGACATTGCGCATTTCGTAGCTCTGATTCGCGCGATCGAGCGAACCCGCGCGCTCGCCGAGTCCGACGTAAATTTCATCCGGCATGCGCTCGACATAGTGATACACGCGCTCGTCCCACCAGCCGAAGTTGTACGCCTGCGTCCTGCGATCGTTCATCACGTCGTGCCAGCGTCCGTCGCGCCGGATTTGCCACGCACAGAAGCCGCCATCGAGCGCGACAGTCACGCGGATTTGCGACGTTTCGATGACGACCTGACCCGCCTCCTCCGACAACGTGAACGGCGCGGGCGTGAAGCCGCTCGTATCGTAGCGGTCGCGTCCTTCGAGCGGCACGTCTTCCTGACCGGGCGCGATCGCCCATGTGCGCGGGCCGCGCAGTTCGCCATGCGGCAGCACCAGTACGCGGATGATGTCGTCGGCGAGAACGAACAGTTCGATGCGCGCGCCTTCCGCGCAACGCAGCGCGACACGGTTGTCCGTTCGTTCCGATAGCGCGAAACGCGGACGATTCTTCAAATTGGCCATGATGTGTCTCCGGTTGATTCGATCTCAGGCGGCCCGTTGCGCCGTTTCTTGCGGATTCGCATCGCTTTTCACGCCGCGCATCAGCACGACGAGCAGCGCCGCGCCGATCAGGTCGAACGCGCCGAGCGCGGCGAACAGCGGCGTATAGCCGATCGAATCCGCGAGCGCGCCGACCATGAGCGAAAAGCCCAGTCCGCCGATCCACGCCGCCATGCCCGCGAAGCCGGCGGCGGTGCCGACTTCGCCGGGCTCGAAGACATCGGCGGCGAGCGTGTTGACGAGCGCGGAGATCATCTGATGCGCGAAGCCGCCGACGCAGAACAGCGCGATGGCTTCATACGGCGACGCGACCAGTCCGATGCACGCCGGCCCGATCATCATGAACGCGCCGAGCACGACGCCCGCGATGCGCGAAGCGACGAGCGGCAGGCGAAAGCGCTTCATCAGGAACGGCGACAGATAGCCGCCGAACAGCCCGCCCAGGTCGGCGGCGAGGAACGGCAGCCACGCGAACATCGCGATGTGCTTGAGGTCCATGTGGCGCTCGGTGGCGAGATAGAGCGGAATCCAGAAGCTGAAGGTCTGCCACGCGGGTTCGGCGAAGAAGCGCGCCTGCGCGATCGCCCAGAAGCGGCGCGTGCCGAGCACTTCGCGGATGCGGCGCTTGCCCTGCGAACGCTGCGCTACCGGCGTTTGCCCGTCCACGATCGCGCGGTGCTCCTTCTCGCCGATGCGCGGATGCTCGCCCGGTGCGCGATAGAGCCAGTACCAGAACGCGGCCCAGACGAAGCCCATCGCGCCAGTGACGACGAACGCGCTTTGCCAGCCGTAGCGCAGCGAAAGAAAGACAACGAGCGGCGGCGCGAACAGGGAACCCAACGACGTGCCCGCGTTGAAATAGCCGACCGCAACCGACTTCTCGCGATTCGGAAACCATTCCGCGACCACCTTCATGCCCGCCGGAATGGCGACGGCCTCCGAAAGGCCCATGAGCCCGCGCATCGCCGCAAGCGACATCCAGCCCGTGGCGAACGCGTGCGCGATGCCCGTCGCCGACCAGAGGCACGCGAACAGCGCGAAGCCGAGCCGCAGCCCGATGATGTCGATGATGAGCCCGCACACCGGCTGCATGATCGTATAGCCGACCTGGAACGCGGCGACGACGTAGGAGTATTGCTGCGTGCTCATGTTCATGAGCGTTTTCAGCTCGGAGGCCATGACGCCGAGCGCATTGCGCGAAAGATAGTTGACGATCGTGCCCGCGCAGACGAGCGCGATGATCCACCAGCGCAAGCCGATGACTGTTTTCAAGATGAGTCTCCGTTGTTCTTGGCGGGCGACGAGCGGCGGCGCGCTGTGCCCGATATTCGGATATCTCAATGATCGAATTCGAATATTCGGTCATCGAAAACCGTCATTTATCGTACTACCGGCGGGCATATTTATCGCGAATGCGACAAATAATTTCGTTTTTGTTTATAGATGTTCGTTTGCGCGCACGATGACCAGGGCGCAACCGTGCGCCTCGGGGAAATGCCTAGGCCCGATTTAACCCGCCATTACCCTTTGCCCGCGCGGCTTCCTACACTTCTCTCATCAGGAGGAGGCGCCCATGTCAAAACTCATTCACACGATGATTCGCGTACAGGATCTGCAGCGCTCGCTCGATTTCTATCAGAAGGCTTTCGACCTCGGCGTCGCGCATCGGCTGGACTTTCCGGACTTCACGCTCGCCTATCTGCGCAACGACGAAACGCATGCCGAACTCGAACTCACCTGGAACAAGGGGCGCACCGAGCCCTATACGCATGGCGACGGCTACGGTCATGTCGCCGTGAGCGTGCCCGATGTGAAAGCCGAGCGCGAGCGCCTGATCGGCCTCGGCCTCACGCCCAATGACGTGCGCGAATTCAAGAACGACGACGGCTCGCTGATCGCGCGGTACTTCTTCATTCAGGACCCGGACGGCTACAAGGTCGAAGTGCTCGAACGTCACGGACATTACGAGTAGTCACAGCGGCACCACGCAGGACCACATAAATAAGCTGTTGCAGTGCCCCACAAGGAGACAGACATGCGAGACACGATCATCCCGATCGTCGCGCAGCGGCGCGCGCACGACGGTGGACCTCATCACGATCACGATGAAATTGCCGCCGCCCCCCCGAAGATCGCACTGACCCGGCGTGAGTTCCTGCGCGGCACCGGCGTGCTGGTTGGCACCATCGCGGCGACGTCGATTTTCGCGAGCCTCGCGCCGAGCCGCGTCTGGGCGCTCGAAATGCAGGGCTTGAGCACGCATCAGGGCGAAGTGCTGCTGCAAGTGACGCGGCAGATCTATCCGCACGCGACGCTCGATGACGCCGTCTACGCGCTCGTCGTCAAGGATCTCGACGCCAAGGCGAAAGCCGATCCCGCCGTGCGTCAGCAACTCGCCGACGGCGTCGCTCAACTCGACGCCAAAGCCGGCGCCGACTGGACCAAGCGCACCGCCGGCGACAAGGCGCAGGACGTCGCCGCGCTCGCGGGCACGCCGTTCTTCAACACGGTTCGCAGCACCGCGGTCGTATCGCTGTACAGCAATCCGATGGCCTACGAGCACTTCGGCTACGGGGCGTCGAGGGGCGATGGCGGTTATCTGCATCAGGGCTTCAACAGCCTGTCGTGGCTGCCCGATCCGCCCGCGGGCGCGAGCGGTCCCATTCCGACCGACAGTTGAGCAAGCGAGCCCATCAAGCGACAAGCGGAGACCGACATGGATCAGGGTAACAAGGTGCAGTTCAAGCACAGCGACGGCAATGTGGTCGTCGTCATCGGATCGGGTGCGGGCGGCGGCACGCTCGCCAACGAGCTCGCGCAAAAGGGCATCGACGTGGTCGTGCTCGAAGCGGGCAAGCTGCATACGCAAGGCGATTTCTCGACATCGGAGTGGGACGCCTTCAAGATGCTTTCGTGGCTCGACACGCGCACGACCTCCGGTTCGTGGCGCGTCGCGAAGGACTTTCCGAATCTGCCGGCATGGGTCTGCAAGACGGTCGGCGGCACGACCACGCACTGGGCGGGCGCGAGCCTGCGCATCCGGCCGCACGAGTTCAAGGCGAAGACGACTTACGGCGATGTGCAGGGCGCCAATCTGCTCGACTGGCCGATCACGCGCGCCGACCTCGACCCGTACTACGACCGCGCCGAAAAAAAGATGGGCGTGACGCGCACGAACGGCCTGCCGGGCTTGCCGGGCAACAACAACTTCAAGGTGATGTCGGCGGGCGCGGCGAAGGTGGGTTACAAGGATTGCAACACCGGCCACATGGCGATCAACAGCACGGTGCGCGACGATCGCACGCACTGCTTCCAGCGCGGCTTCTGCTTTCAGGGCTGCCGCATGGGCGCGAAGTGGTCGACGCTCTACACCGAGCTGCCGCGCGCGCAGGCGACGGGCCACATGGAGCTCCGCACGGAGGCGCATGTCGTGAAGATCGAGCACGATGCGCGCGGCAAGGTGACGGGCGTCGTCTACTACGATGCGAACGGCAAGCTGCAACGGCAGCGCGCGCGCGTCGTCGCGGTGGCGGGCAATGCGATCGAGACGCCGCGGATGCTGTTCAATTCGCAGTCGGGCAAATTCCCTGATGGCCTCGCGAACGGTTCCGGCCAGCTCGGGCGCAACTATATGCGGCACACCACGGGTTCGGTCTACGGCGTGTTCAACGACAAGGTCGAGATGTACAAGGGCACGACGATGGCCGGCATCATCGAGGACGAGGCGGTGTTCGATCCCAAGCGCGGCTTCGCGGGCGGCTATCACATGGAGACGATCTCGCTCGGTCTGCCGTTCTACGCTGCGTTTCTCGATCCGGGCGCGTGGGGCCCGAACTTCACGTCGGCGCTGGATCAGTACCAGTACACGGCGGGCATGTGGATCGTCGGCGAGGACATGCCGCGCGAATCGAACCGCATCACGCTCAATACCAGCGTGAAGGATCAGTACGGCCTGCCGGTGCCGAACGTCCACTTTGACGATCACCCGAACGACGAAGCGATGCGCGAGCACGCGTTCAAGCAGGGCAGCGCGGTGTATGAGGCGGCGGGCGCGAAGGCGACGTATATCGTGCCGCCGTATCCGTCGACGCACAATCTCGGCACCGCGCGCATGAGCGCCAAGGCCGGCGATGGCGTCTGCAATCCGCACGGCCAGACGCACGAAGTGGCGAACCTGTTCATCTCCGATGGCAGCCAGTTCACGACGGGCGCCGCCGAAAATCCGACGCTCACGATCGTCACGCTCGCGATTCGCCAGGCGGATTACATCGCGCAGCAGATGAAGCAACGCAGGGTTTGATGCAATTGCCGGCTTGCGCGTAGGGAAGTAGCTTGGTTCACGGCCGTCGTGCGCGAGCATGACGGCCCGTTTCCGGAGGCTATCGTCATGTGTGGGGTGTATATCAACGCCGATCCGATCCTCTATGAATCGCGCACGCGCTCGCTGCGCATTCATGGCGTGATCACCACGGTTCGGCTGGAAAATCTCTTCTGGGACGTGCTGCAGGAAATCGCCGGGCGCGAGAACCTGACGACGAGCCAGTTCGCCGTCAAACTCTATGATGAGCTGATCGCGCTGCGCGGCGAAGTGCCGACCAACTTCGCGTCGTTCCTGCGCGTGTGCTGTCTGCGCTATCTGTCGATGCGCGAGGCGAAGCAGAACGCGGAGAGTGAGGCGGCGGGGGCGGTGGCTTTGCGCGTCCTGAAAACAGGGTAGCCCGCGCCTCGCGCGCTGGTGGTTCGGGACAAGCGGCGCACATTGATGCTTAATCGTGTATCCAGGCGCCGCCCGCCATTATCGGGCGATGCCTTGGTCAGACATTTTGCCGGGCGAGAACGCGAGAAAGGGCGTCCAAATCCTCACCGGGCCAGATAGAAATCCAGGGGGATAAGCTCCACGGCCCATCCGCCTTCTTCGCCCAGTGTGGCAGCCGGGTGCATGGACGCGACGCGCAACGCCTCGTCAGGGCTATCCGCCTCGATGATGAACAGGCCACCCACGACTTCCTTCGACTCGGTGTAAGGCCCATCGGTGACGCGCGTCTCGCCAGTGCGCGGGCGCAGCGTTTTCCACTTGTCCAGATCGCCAAGCGAGGCGGAAATCAGAACCTTGCCGGTAGCGCGCATCTTCTCGTCCAATGCCGGGCATTGGCTCACCAGTTCCTTGATGTCGTCTGGAGCCATCGCGGCGAATTTTTCGGGGGTGAAGTAGGCCAGGCCGAGGTATTTCATGGGAGATCCTTTTTGAATGGGGTTCACTGACGACGAATGTGATGATCGGAAATCGACAACGCTCCAGCAAGTTCGTGGCGCGTCTCGCCAGCCTGTCCGCTTTGGGACTGAAATGCGACACCGGGTTGCAGTTCGAGCAGGGCTCGCGCTACGCTCCCTCGACGTCATCCCTTGATCGAGGTGAGCAGTGAAGCGTGACTGGATCGCTCGTCTGAGCCGTTTCACGACACTTGTCATATTGATTGGATTCGTGGCCGGATGTGCATCGACGGTCAACGAGGTCGAGCCTCTTGCCCTCGACATTCACGAAACCATCGTCAAGGTTCCACTGAACGAGCACGGCCCATTTGGCGATCATGTACGCGACATCGTGGCCACCACCTATATGCCCGACGGCACTGGCCCCTTTCCGTTGATCGTCCTGAGTCATGGTAGTCCGCCTGATCCGAGAGATCGGCCGAAGATCGGCCGCTTTCGCAAGTTGCCACAAATACGGACGTTCGTCAGTCTTGGCTTTGCCGTCATCGTGCCGATCCGACGTGGCTATGGGGCGACGGGAGGCACCGACGAGGAGGAGATCCGCTCTTGCCGGAACCCCGATTACATGGATGCAGGCACGGAGGCAGCGAAGGACGTGCTTGCGGCTGTCACGTACGCGCGGAACTTGCCCCAGGTGGATCGAAACCGGGTCGTCCTGGTTGGACAGTCAGCGGGCGGGTTCGCTTCGCTGGCGGCCGCAAGCCATGCACCGGAAGGATTGGTTGCGGTCTTCAACTTCTCAGGTGGTCGAGGAGGGGACCCGCTGAAACATCCGGGCATGCCGTGCGATCCGCAGCAGATGGCCGACACCATCGCGCATTTTGCATCGACGACCCGTGTTCCCGTTCTCTGGCATTACGTTCAGAACGACCAGTACTTTTCACCTGAAGTCGTCAGGACATGGTTTGCGGCCTTTCAGGCGGCAGGCGGTCAGGGGCAGTTGATCATCGAGCCGCCCTTTGGCAGCAACGGCCACGGCATGTTCAATGTCGACCGGTCAATACCGATCTGGTCGCCACACTTCCAGCAATTCGTCGCGCCGCTCGTATCGATGGAGCACACCGAGATTCTTCCAA
The DNA here is from genome assembly GCF_001544915.2 of Caballeronia pedi. Lineage (GTDB taxonomy): Bacteria > Pseudomonadota > Gammaproteobacteria > Burkholderiales > Burkholderiaceae > Caballeronia > Caballeronia pedi. The sequence goes on from NZ_FCOE02000016.1 coordinate 57,364, forward strand.
AGGCAAGAAAATAAGAGCCGGTCAGGCGCCAGTCGAGAGTTGCATCTGACGCAATCGATGACCAATCTGCGCGCGCGTGACAGGCACCAGATCAACCGGAACGCGATTCCTGCACGTGGCATCTAACCCAGTATCCGCCACTGTTGCCGGGAGACCTCACGTGAAATTCATCCATGCCGTGTTAGCGACAACGCTTGCATGCGCGAGCATCTCGCCTTACGCACAAAACGCTGGACCCACCGATCCGCAGATCGCGGCTATTGTGGTAACGGCCAATCAGGTCGATATCGACGCCGGCAAGCTCGCCGAATCGAAGACGAAATCGAAGGACGTGAAAGCGTTCGCGCAACAGATGGTCACGGACCACAGCGGCGTCAACAAGGCTGCCACTGATCTCGTCAGGAAGCTCAACCTGACGCCTGAGGACAATCCGACGAGCCAGAGCCTCAAGCAGGGCGGCGACGCGAATCTCATGAAGCTCCGGACGTTGTCGGAGGCAAGCTTCGACAGGTCGTACATCGATCACGAGGTTGCCTACCATGAAAGCGTGCTCGATGCGCTCGACAAGACCTTGATTCCTGGCGCGAAGAACGAGGAGCTGAAGGCGCTGCTCGTCAAGGTGCGGCCGGCGTTCGTCGCGCATCTCGAACATGCGCGGCATGTACAGTCAGAACTGGGAAAGAGCGGTGCGTAATCTGCAATTGCTTCTTCTTCTCGCATGCGCGTCTGCGTGGCCTGCTCAGTCGAGCGCTGCGACGTATGTCATCGTGATCGAGCAGATGCGCTTCGAGCCGTCGGCATTGACTGTCGTTCGGGGCGATCGCATCGTCTGGGTCAACAAGGATTTGTTTCCCCATACCGCGACCGCCGATGCAAAGACCTTCGATTCGCACGATATCCCGCCCGAAGCGTCATGGAGTTATGTCCCGCGCAGTGCGGGGCGATACGCGTATTTCTGTTCGCTGCATCCGACGATGCGCGCCGTTCTCGACGTTCGATGAAGCCACTATGAGTGATTCCTCCCGACCGAATACAGCCAGTGCTGGCGACGATGACCTGAGCATTGCGCGACGCGTCGTCGCGGGGGATCGCTCCGCGTTCGAATTGTTGATGCGGCGGAATAACCGGCGTCTCTATCGTCTCGCGCGCGCCACCTTGCGCAACGATGCCGATGCCGAGGATGCCTTGCAGGACGCGTATTTGCATGCGTATCGCTCGATGAGCCAGTTTCGCGGCGATGCTCGACTGTTCACGTGGTTGTCGAGACTCGTGCTCAACGAGTGCTACGCGCGATTGCGGCGCTCGGCGCGGCGTCACAATGTCATTCCAATTGTGGATGCGCCTGACTTCGCCGAACAGGTCGAAGCGATGATCACGTGCGACGACGATACCCCCGACGAAGCCCTCGCGCGCTCGGAGGTTCGCGCGCTGCTCGAACGCAAGCTCGATGGATTGCCCGAGTCGTTTCGCGTCGTCTTTGTACTGCGTTCGATCGAAGAGATGAGCGTCGAGGAGACCGCGCAATGCTTGAACATTCCGGAGGCAACTGTGCGCAGCCGGCATTTTCGCGCGCGCAGCATGCTGCGCGAGTCACTGGCGCAAGCGTTCGATCTCGCTGAGCGCGATGTGTTCGAATTTGGCGGCTTGCAGTGTGATCGGATCATTGCGACCGTGCTATCGAAGATAGCCGGAGAAGGTGCGGCATAGCGTCGGTCCGTTTCCGAAGGAGGGCGCCACGTACAGGGGCAGGGCAGTTGCGCCGCACCTTGTCTACCGGTTCAGTTCACCGTGACGACGATTTTCCCAACTTGCTCATTCGATTCGAGGAAGCGCGTTGCGTCCTGGATCTGATCGAATTCAAAGGTTCGGGAGATCAAAGGCGCAAGAGCGCCGGATTCGAGGCCCTCGTTGATGAAGGCCTTTGCTCGTTCGAGCAAATCGTCATTGCTCGTGACTTCGACGTAGAGATAGCCTTTGAAGGTCAGGCATTTGCCGAGCAGATCAAACTGCGGAAACGTTCCTTCGTCGGTGCTCAGCGCGCCGTATTCGAGAAGGATGCCACCGAACGACATGCACTTTGCGAGTTGAGCGATTGCCGGCCCGCCGATTGGATCGAACACGACGCGAGCCCCTTTGCCTTTCGTAATCTGGTTGACGCGGGCTGCCAGGTCCTCTTCTGTCGTGGCAAGCACGTGGTGAGCACCGGCCTCTCGAAGCGGTTGAGCCTTCGCGCTGGTACGAGTCGTTGCGATAACGGTAGCACCGACGCTCCGCGCGATCTGAATCGCGGCAATGCCAACGCTGCTGGATGCCGCCGAAACAATGACGAAATCGTCTGCGCTCAATCTCCCCTGGGCGACCAGCGCACCCCACGCGGTAACGTATTGCATCCACGATGCAGCCGCCTGTTCGAACGTCAATCGCGCCGGATGTTTCACGACGAATTTGGCGGGAATGTTGATCACTTCGCCGTAGGTGGGCCAACGCGACATGTCCGGGGTCGGAATGACGCTCACAACGTCGTTTTTGGCAAAGTTGGTGACGCCTGCGCCCGGCATCTTCACGGTGCCCGCGGCTTCGTAGCCGAGCTGGGACGGGAATGCTGCTTCCTGAAGATATCGGCCGGTGCGAAACATCACTTCGGCACGGTTGAGCCCAATGGCCTTGACGGAAATCTGAACCTCGTCTGCGGCGGGTGCGGGAACGTCCACGTCTTCAATGCGCAGCACATGTGGATCGCCATATTCATGGAAACGGACAACTCGGGTCATGGAGCACTCCTTTGCGGTGTGCTCAGCGTGGATCGCTGAGCATTCGTTCTATTTTTCTGCCACGCGCCCGGAACCGCAATACTCCATTTTTTTACATATACTACCCAAAAGGGTAGTGTGGACAGCCTACCCATTACTGCTGCGTTTGGGAGGATCCGATGCCGAAGCGTCGCAAATACGACGAAGCTCCGCCGTGCGCGATAGTAGCCACGCTCAATTTGATCAACGGTCGTTGGAAGGGTGTGGTTCTTTACTATCTGCTAACGAAAGGCACGATGAGATTCAATGAGCTGCAAAGGCACTTGCCCGGCTGCACACCCCGCTTACTTGTGAAGCAACTGCGTGAACTGGAGGAAGATGCCTTCATCACGCGCACCGTCTATGCTGTCGTTCCCCCCAAGGTCGAATATGCTTTAACGGATGAGGGCCGCACGATCGGCCCCATCCTGTTGCAGCTCAACGAATGGGGGGCGGGGTGGCTCGAGCGGCGTGGGTTGCGACAGAAGACTGCCAGAGCGGCCTGAATGCGAGTGAGCGCATTCCGGACTGATGTTGCCGGCGGGAGCGCCATAACCCGGAAAAGTCAGGCCTTCTTCAACGGCATGGTGTACGTCGTTGCAGTGCCGCTGAGGCAGACTTCGCCTCTTTGATTGACAACGGAAACTTCGACGCTGCAGATAGGCTTGTCCTCGCGTACGGACTTCACTTCGACGCGACCGGTCACTGTGTCACCTACGAGCACGCCCTTGGAGAACTTGAGCTCCATGCCGAGAAACACGGTGCCGGGCCCGGGCAACGCTTCCGCGACGATGGCGTTGAGCATGCCGGACGTGACGCCGCCTTGCACGATCAAACCGCCGAAAGGAGACTGTTTCGCGAGTTCTTCGTCGTAGTGCAGGGGATTGCGGTCGCCCGTGATTTCCGTGAACAGTTCGATGTCGCGCATGCTCATCGTTTTCGAGCGCTCGGCACTCGATCCCGCCGCGGGCATGCCGTTCAGGGTATTGCTCCAGCCGTTGTCTGCGCTCATGTCTTCTCCTTGGCGTTGTTCACGTGATTGCTGTTGCAAGGCTGTCCGGACTGCGCTCAGCGCTTGCCGGGCGGCGTGAGATGCGCGAGGAATGCAGCACTGGCATCGTCGAGCGGCTCTCTCGACTTCTCGAGCTTCGAGCACATGACCGCGCCTTCCCACGCATTCCAGAAGTATCGCGAAAGCGCGGCGGTATCGGCATCCGCGCGAATTTCGCCACTTGCCTTGCCTTCCTCCAGACACTCGCGGATCCGTCGACGCCAGTCCTGCAGAACGTCCATGAGGGCCTTGCGGAAGGTCTCGTCCAGTGCGGCCAGTTCCTGGCTCAGATTGCCCACGAGGCAACCGCGCTTGAACTTGTGCCGCTGCATGCCGATCGCGGCATCTTCCGTGAACGCCTTGATGCGTTCGAGTGGGGAGAGGCTCGCGTCTTTCAGATGCATGTCGAGCTTCTTGGCGAAGTACTCGTGATAAGCCTGAATGACTTCGAGGCAATAGGCGTCCTTGTTGTTGAAGTAATAGTGAAACGAACCTTTTGGCACGCCCGCGAGCGCGACGAGTTCATCTAGCGAGAAGTTGTGGAAACCCTTCTCGGTCAGGATCGCGACCCCGAGCCGGATCAGCTCGGACCGGCGACCACCCTCTTTCTTGTTTGAAATCGTTGCCATTGATGTGACGTCCTTCGGATGATTGAGCCGCGTTCTACCAGCGCGGCTGTTTCTTCAAAAGCGGGCTCATTGCGATTAGACCGAACAGCGGGCCCGGAAGCAGGAGCAGAGAACTCCACGCGCCCAGCGCGTGATACACACTCGTCGCCGAGAAGATCGAACAGGCCGAGATGAAGAAACCGAGGCTATTCTGAATCGTCAGCGCACCGCCGACCAGTTCGGGCGGACAGGCGCGCACGGACAGCGCGGAAAACTGCGGCGAATCGGCGACCACGCTCATGCCCCAGAAGAGCAGCACCGCGAGTTGCGCATACACGGCCGTTCTGTCGGCAAAAAACGGATACAGCAGGCAGATCGATCCCGACACGAGGAGCGCGATGAACGCCGTGCGCGCACTGCCGAATCGCTTGCTGAAAGCGCCACCCGCGACACAGCCCAGCGCGCCGATACCGATGACCGCGAAGGACCACAACGCAATGTCGCGTGTGGATGCTGTCGTGCCCGCATGCAACGCATGACCGACCAGCAACGGCACGAGTGTCCAGAACGCGTAAAGCTCCCACATGTGACCGAAGTATCCGAAAGCCGCAGCGCGAAACTCCCGCGAACGAAACACCGAGCGCGCGTTGCTCACGCCGGCGTTCGACTGTGTCCGGCGCGCGTACGGTCCCTCGCCGAGCGTCAGCACCATCGCTGAGCCGATCAAGGCCAGCAGCGACGACGTGAGCACCACGGTCTGCCACGGCACGGTATCGAACGCGCCGCGTATCGCGTGCACCGAAGCCGTACCGAGCGTCAGCATGGCGACGAGCCATGCGAGCGTCTGCGCGGCCCGCGCGGGCGCCCACGTCACGAGCAGCTTCATGCCTAGCGGGTAGATGCCGGCCAGCGCGACGCCGACGCCGAAGCGGAACACCACCGCCGATGCGAAGCCCGAACTGCACAACGCGAAGAGCGCATTCAGCACCGCGCCGAGCAAACCGCAGGCGGCGAAGACGCGGCTCGTCGGCAGCCGGTCCGCGATTCCCGTGAACGCGGAGATCAAGGTACCGACGATGAACCCAGCCTGCACGGAGTTCGTGAGCCATCCCATTCCCGATGCAGTGAGGTGCCACGACACCTGCAGGTCATGCATGGCCGCGTTCGCGCTGAACCACAGCGATGTGCCGAACAGTTGCGCGAGCGCGATCACCGCTATCGCCCGATTGGCGCGTGACGCTGCCAGCACTTCCGCTCGATCTGCGCCCAGCCCAGTGCTCACTTGAAGTCTCCTCAAAGGTCACGTCGATTGCCTGTCGAGCCGCGTCAGTACTTTCCCGCAACCACTATAGGTTTTTGTAGACGACCAGTCAACTAGGGGCTATAACGTCCATAACTGACCGGTCGTCTAGTACCTCGCCACAAGACTGAGCGACATGAAACGCATCAGACAAACGGAGACATGAGCAATGGAAAAGGTGAACGCAGGAGCAGCGACGTCGATGAACAGACCCGTGCGATCCTACGGGCTACGCGGATTCACACGCGTTTGCGTGGTGCTCGTCGAGAAGGTGATGCCGGACCCGTTCGTCATCGCTGTCTTGCTGACGTTGCTGACATGCGTGCTTGCGGTTGCCCTCGCGCCGCATGGCGATATCGGCACGGTCGTGACCAGCTGGTATGACGGTGTATTCAAGATCGCGAGCTTCGCGTTTCTGGTCGCATTGACACTCGTCACGGGACACGCGTTGTCGACTTCGAAGCCTGTATCGATGCTGCTCAGAAAGGTCGCGTCGTATCCAACGACCGCCGTCGGCGCGATGACGCTGACCTTTTTTGTCTCGATGGTCAGCGGCCTGCTGAACTGGGCTGTCGGTCTGGTCGTCTCCGCGCTGTTCGCCCGCGAGATCGCCAAGCGGGTGCGCGTGGATTTCGCGTGGCTTGTCGCGGCCGCCTACGCAGGCTGGTCGTTCTACCCGTGCGGTCTTTCGAGTTCCATCGCCTTGCTGAGCGCGACGAAGGGCTCGCCGCTGAACATCATCGAAAAGATGACAGGATCGGTGCTGCCGATGCGGGACTTTCTGCTGTCGCCGTTGAACTACGTGCCCGTCGTCGTGCTTGCCGTGCTGGTTCCGCTCGTGTTCCGCATGATGAAGCCGCACGACAACGAAACCATCGCGGCGGACCCGGCGAAACTCATCGCGGAAGATACCGTCGATGTGTCGGACGCGCGCGTGAAGACCTTCGCCGCGTGGCTCGACAACGGATGGGTACTTAACCTGATTCTCGTTGCGCTGGGCCTGGGCTATATCGTGATGAAAGTCATGGCCGGCAAGTTCACCATGGACCTGAACATGCTCGTCATGATCTTTCTGATCCTTGGTCTGGTGACACACTGGACGCCGCGCGCCTATCTCACCGCGATCAATAATGCCGCGCGCGTCGCCGGTCCGGTGCTGCTCCAGTTTCCTATCTACGGCGGCATCATGGGCGTCATGACGGTGACGGGCCTCGCCGACGAAATGGCGAAATGGTTCATCAGCTTTTCCACCACGCACACGCTGCCGTTCTGGACCTTCGTCTCGTCGGTGCTCATCAGCATGTTCGTGCCGAGTGCGGGCGGACACTGGATCGTTCAGGCGCCTTTCGTCGTGCCCGCGGCGCAGCATCTCGGGGTCTCGCAACACGCGGTCGCGATTGCCGTCGCGCTCGGCGAAGGTGTGGCCGACATGGTGCAGCCGATGTGGGTCATTCCGCTGCTCGCGATTGCAGGCGTGGGCATGGGCCGCGTGATGGGCTTCACTGTCATCATCTTCTTCGTCATGCTGGCGGTGATGGGAGGCACGCTCCTTCTGCTGTAAGCGGCTCTTTCAACCTTTCGCACCCTTTGGTCTCACTGAAAGCTCATGGACGACATGAATAACCTTGGCTTCATTCTGGCGGCCGCATGCCGAAAGCATGGCGCGGCCGTCGCGATCGAAGCGGCTGAAACGAAGCTGACGTACGACGCGTTGCTTGAACGCGCAATGGATGTCGAGCGCGCGCTCATCGCGCACGATTGCCGTCCCGACGAACCGGTGCACGTGCTCGTTTCCAGTCATCCCGCGGACCTCGCCGGTTTTCTCGGCGTGTGGCTCGCGGGCGGCGTGGTGGTGCCGCTACATCGCACGTCGCCTGCAAGCGTGATCGACAGTGTGCAAGGCAGAAGCCGGGCGCGGCTCGCGGTCGATGTGGCGGATTCCGATGTCGTCACCCTGATAGGCGAGACGCCGCCGGACGCGCGCGCTCAACTCGATCGCGCCGCGATGATCATCTTCACGTCCGGATCGACCGGCGTTCCGAAGGGCGTCGTGATCGGCCACGACGCCTTCAACGGCAAGCTGCGCGCCATCGACGCGATGATCCACTTCCGCAGGAACGAACGCACGCTGCAACTGCTGAACATCACGTTCAGCTTCGGCATCTGGTCGAGCCTGCTGACGCTGATCGGAGGCGGAACCATCGTGTTGCCGCAGAAGTTCGTTCCGGCGCTTCTGCTCGAACAATTGCGCAACGAGCGGATTCATCGCGTCGGTGTGGTGCCGACCATGTTGCGCGCCATGCTCGCCGTTCGGGCACAGGACGCCGACGGCCTGACCGCCGCATGCCCGACGCTTCGCCAGATCCTGACCGGCGGCGAGCAGTTGAGCGAACAGCTCGCGACGCAGGTCGCCCAGCTCTTTCCGGATACCGATCTCGTGAATATCTTCGGTCTCACCGAGACGTCGACGTGTGACTTCTTCCAGTTCCCTCCGGATCGAGAGGCCAATCCTCACTCGTTGGGCTTGCCGTCGAGCAACGTGCAGTTCCGCGTCGTGGATGAACTGGGCGCGCCATGCGAACAGGGAGCCATCGGCGAATTGCAGATCAGAAGTCCCTTCCTGATGTCCGGCTACCTCGATGAACCCGGCCTCACGCAAGCCGCATTCTCCGACGGATGGTTCAGATCAGGCGATCTCGCCCAGCTCGATGTGGATGGCCAGGTACGTCTGATGGGCCGCTCGAAGGAGCTGATATCGCGCGGCGGCAACAAGGTGACGCCGATGGAAGTCGAGCGCGCGCTGAAGCAGCACGAGGCCGTTTGCGATTGCATGGTCGTAGGCGCGCCCGATGACATTCTTGGCGAGCGCATTCACGCGCTGATCGTCCCGAACCGTGGCTGCGCGATCGAAGCGGACACGCTGCGCGCGTTTCTTTCGAGCAGGCTCGACCGCTTCAAGATGCCGGACTTCATCTATATCGCCGATGCCCTCCCGATCGGGCGGACCGGCAAGGCGGACCGGCGCGAGCTGCGCAACATGATTTCGGGCGGCACGCTCGCACCGCTTGCCGGCCGTTCCTGAACCCGAACCGGAGACACCCGATGTCCGAATTCACCACGCTGAAGTATGAAGTCAAAGACTCGATCGCGATCGTCACGCTGAACCGGCCCGAGCGCCTGAACGCGCTGGGCAAGAAGTCGCTGCAGGAAATCAACGCGGTCATGGACCGGGCGGAAGCCGATCAAGGCGTTCGCGCCATCGTCGTCGTCGGTGAGGGAAAAGCGTTCTCGTCGGGCTTCGATTTGAAGGAACAGATGGAAGCGCGTCCGGAAGGCGCGGCTGTGTGGCGCGAAATCCTCGACCGCGACTTCGATACGACCATGCGTTTCTGGGACTGCCCGAAGCCGACCATCGCCGCGGTCCACGGCGCCTGTCTCGCGGGCGCGTTCGAGATCGTGCTCGCCTGCGATATCACCGTCGCCGCGCGCTCGGCGATCTTCGGCGAGCCGGAGCTCAAGTTCGGCGCGGGCATCGTCACCATGCTGCTGCCGTGGATGACCAATCCCAAGCAGGCCAAGGAAATCATCCTGACCGGCCTCGACCATGTCACGGCGGAGAAGGGCGCCGAGCTCGGGTTCGTCAATCGCGTCGTCGAGGACGGCGAGCATCTGAACGAAGCGCTGCGGATCGCTCGCACGATGTGCGTCATCGACCCGAACCTGGTGCGCGAAACCAAGCGTGCGATCAATCACAGCTTCGAGGCGCGCGGCATGAAGGAGACGCTCAAGCACGCGCTCGATATCGACCATGCCGTCGAGACGGCGGTGTCGCCCGACAAAAAGGCGTTCATGGAAGTCGCGCGCGCGCAAGGCATGCGCGAAGCCATCCGCTGGCGCGACCGCCGCTTCGAAGGCTAATGCTTCTATACCAAACCATCTCATCAACTGGAGAGCACGTAATGTCCGGACAGACGTTCAATGCAATGATGCTGCGCGAGGAAGACAGGAAGACCAAGGCCGCGATCGAGAAGCTGAGCTTCGACGCGCTGCCGGGTGAAGACACGCTGGTGAAGATCGAATACTCGACGATCAACTTCAAGGACGCGCTGGCTGTTACCGGCAAGGGAAAGATCGTCAAGACCTGGCCGCTCGTGCCGGGTATCGACTTCTCCGGAGAAGTGGTCGAAACGTCGAATCCGAATCTGCGCGTGGGGCAGAAGGTCGTGCTCACCGGCTGGAGCGTGGGCGAGAAGTACTGGGGCGGCTACAGCCAGTATCAGCGCGTGCGCGGCGAATGGCTGGTGCCGCTGCCGGAAGGACTCACGACCCGCCAGGCGATGATGATCGGCACCGCCGGCTTTACCGGCATGCTGTGCGTGAATGCGCTCGAAGGCGCGGGCATCACGCCGGCGAGCGGTCCGGTGCTCGTGACCGGCGCGGCGGGTGGCGTGGGCAGCGTCGCCGTCGCCGTGTTGAGCAAGCTCGGCTACGAAGTGTGCGCGCTGACCGGCAACGAAGAGAAGCACGAATACGTCAAGGGCCTCGGCGCGACGGCGTTCGTCGATGGTCCGCAGTGGGCCGATCCGCCGCGCGCGCTCGAAGCGCAGAAATGGGCCGGGGCGATCGACACCGTCGGCTCGAAGGTGCTCGCCCGCGTCCTCGCCGAGATGAACTACAACGGCGTGGTTGCCGCGTGTGGCCTTGCCGGCGGCGCAGACTTGCCGACCACCGTCATGCCGTTCATCCTGCGCGGCGTCCGGCTGATTGGCGTGGATTCGGTGATGCTGCCATCGAAAGATCGCGTCAAGGCATGGAACCGCATCGTCATCGACCTGCCGGCCACGCTGCTCGACGGCATCACCGCGCAAACCGTGCGCCTCGAGGAAGTGGGCGCGGCGGCCGAGGCGATGCTGGCGGGCCAGCTCAGAGGGCGGGTTCTGGTCGACGTCAATTGATATGGAGCGCGACGCCCGGGCAGAGTCCATCCCATTGGCGCGTGGTTTTTGTTCGGATACTATAGTGGACACTGGTCAACTATGAAATACGGATTCGAACGATGCCTATCCGCGATGCAGGCCTGGACGACCTCCCGGTCATCACCTCGATCTATAACGACGCCGTGCAGCACACGACGGCGATCTGGAACGACAAGCTCGTCGATGTAGCCAACCGCACGCAATGGCTGGCCGAGCGCCAGAAGCAGGGCTATCCGGTCCTGGTTTCAGTCGATGAAAACGGCCAGGTCCTCGGCTATGCGTCGTTCGGCGACTGGCGAGCGTTCGACGGTTACCGGCATACCGTCGAGCACTCGGTCTACGTGCACGCCGGTCAGCGCGGCAAGGGCATTGGCGAGGCGCTGATGCTCGCGCTGCTGGAGCGCGCGCGCCGCATTGGCAAGCACGTCATGGTCGCCGCAATCGAGTCGGGCAACAAGGGCTCCATTCGTTTGCACGAGAAGCTCGGCTTCCAGCACGTGGGCCAGTTGCCGCAGGTCGGTATGAAGTTCGGCGTGTGGCTCGATCTCACGTTTCTGCAACTGATTCTGGATGACCGCGAGAAGCCGGACGACGCCTGACGTCGCGCCGGCTACGCTTTCGATGTTTTGCCTCTCATCTGCCGCCTGAGAACTGGGGCGAATCCCGTCAGGCCGGCGATCGGGCCGATCACGAGCAGCCATGCCGAGTCGAGCCCGACTCTTTCGAACAGCGCAGTTGCCGCCGAAATCGATACGACCGTGATGGCGAAGCCGATCGAGTTCTGAATCGCCAGCGCGCTTCCCACGAGTTCGGGCGGACAGGCCCTGGCGGAGAGCGCGGAAAACTGCGGCGAGTCCGCGACCACGGCGGCGCCCCACACGAGCAGCAGAACAAACAGCAGCGGGGCGCCTGCATCGCGCCACATCAGGGCGAACAGCACACAGCACGTACCCGATATCGCCAGCGCGCCCGCGGCGACACCTGCACTGCCGATTCTCCGGGAGAGCATGCCGCCGGCGAGACAACCGGCCGAGCCGGCCGCGAAGATAAAAAACGACAGACCGGACACGCCGCCTGCGTGAATGCCGTCCGCCAGCGAAGACCGTGCAATGTAAAGCGGCACCAGCGTCCAGAACGCATAGAGCTCCCACATGTGGCCGAAATAGCCCAGCGCCGCGCCGCGAAAATCAGGGCGTTGGAGTGCGCCGAACACGCCGGATGATGGGGATGCCGTGCTCTTGTGAGTGCGATGGGATTTGCTTCGTGCATGTGGCCCGTCGCCGAGAAGGAAGATCAGGAGGCCGGCCAGCAGCGCCAGCATCGAAGACGCCACGATGATGCCCTGCCACGGCAAATCGGTGCCTGCCACTTTCAGCGCGTGCGGAAGTCCCGAGCCCAGCGTCAGCATCGCGACGAGCTGGGCCAGCGCCGGACCGGTTTTCTCCGGCACCCAGCTGACGACCAGCTTCATGCCCATCGGATAGATGCCGGCCAGACAGATGCCGACGAGAAACCGGCATATCGCGCCGGAGACGATTCCCGTGGCGAGGAGCGCGAACATCGCATTGAAGACAGCCCCGAAAAGGGCGCTCCATATGAAGATGGAACTCGCGCGAAAGCGGTCGGCGCCGCCGCTCAGCGACATCGTCAGCGTGCCGAGGATGAAGCCGGCCTGCACCGCGCTCGTCAGCCAGCCGATATCGGCGGCGGTGGCGTGCCACGCGCGCGTGATTTCAGAGGCGGCGCCGTTCGCGCTGAACCACAGCGAGGTGCCGAACAACTGCGCGAGCGAGATGACCGTCACGGGCCCGACGCGCTCGGCGAGCATTCGCCGTACGCCAGTGCATTGCGCCATTGCCAAAGTGATATCTCCTGTTGTGTCGCGCTGACACGCGGATCAGCGCGCCTCGACGGGGCGTTGGAAGTAATCGTGTGCAAGCGCCGCCCAATAGCGGACGCCTGCCGGAATGAGCGTGTCGTTGAAGTCGTAGGCCGGGTGATGCAGACCTGCATCGCCGCCCGCTCCCGCCAGCACGTACGCGCCCGGCCGGGCCTCCAGCATGAAGCCGAAGTCCTCGGAGGTCATGTTGGGCTCGACGTCCAGATGAACGCGCTCGTCGCCGAAGGTCGAGCGCAGCACGGCCGCGCAGAAATCGGTCTCGGCCTTCGTATTGACGGTCGCGGGGTAGTACTGAAAGAACTCCGTCTCGATCCGCACGCCGTAAGATTGCGCCGCGCCCTGACAAAGGCGGTCCACGCTCTCCTTGAGTTCATTCAGCAAGCGGGACGACAAGGTGCGGATGGTCCCCCGCATCTCGACTGTTTCAGGCAACACGTTGTCCGTTTCTCCCGCGTGGATCATGCACACGGACAGCACGGCCGGGTCGACCGGGTCCTTGTGTCTCGCGCAAAGCGTCTGGAATTGAAGAACGAGCGCGCACGCGATCGGCACGGGGTCGACACCTCGATGCGGTTGCGCCGCGTGCGCGCCGACGCCCTTCACCGTGACACGAAAGCGCGTGCCGGCAGCCATGATCGGTCCCGCGCGCAAGCCGAAGTGTCCCGCCGGAAGACCGGGCCAGTTGTGCATCGCGAATACCGCCTCGCTGGGGAATCGATCCAGCAGGCCCTCGTCGAGCATGCGCTTCGCCCCGGCGCCGCCTTCCTCGGCAGGCTGAAAGACGAAGTGAACCGTGCCGGGCAGTGCCGGAAGCTGCCGGAGAACGCGTGCAGCGGCCAGCAGCATCACGGTGTGCCCATCGTGACCGCAGGCATGCATGCGACCTTCGTGACGAGACGCATACGCGTGCTGGCTGGTTTCGCGGATAGGCAGCGCGTCCATATCCGCGCGCAGCAGAATCGCGCGAGCAGGGTCGATGCCGGGGAGACTCGCGACCACGCCGGTTCCTCCCAGCCCTCGCGTGACCTCGTATCCGGCCTGCCGCAGCTCTTCGGCCACCACGTCCGAGGTCCGGACTTCCTCGTAGCGCAGCTCCGGGTGCGCGTGCAGGTCGTGCCTCAGCGAAACCCATCGGGGCAGATGCTTGTCGATCAGCTCGCCGAGCCGGGTTGTCGTGTCTGGATTCATGCTCTTCCGGTGTCTATGTCAGCGTCTCGACCCGATACCTGTCGAGGGCTTCGAGGCCGAGTAGCTGCTGCATGCAGGCCTCGGCCAGCTCGCTGCCCTTGATCGAGAAGTGGTCCTTGAAAAATTGCAGATGAGTCGCGTGCTCGTGGAAGTGGTGCGGCGTGAGCACCATCGAGAAGACCGGGACGTTCTCGTCCAGCTGCACGCGCATCAATGCGTCGACGACCGTGCTCGCGACGAAATCGTGACGATACATTCCGCCGTCGACGACGAATGCCGCGCCTGCTATCGCGGCGTAACGTCCACTGGCGGCGAGGCGCCGCGCGAACAGCGGAATCTCGAAAGCGCCGGGAACGGTGAAGTAGTCGATCCGGCTGCCGTCGAGGCCCTTGCCTTGCATGCGGCGCGCGAAGGCTTCCCGGCCCGGCGCCAGAATGTCCTGGTGCCATCCCGCCTCGACGTAGGCAATCTTGAACCCGGACTCGAAGTCTTCGGAATGTCTGTTCATCGTGTCATCCTCGATACGCCCTTGCGAGAGTCTGAAACGCTCGCAAGGGCCGTGCTCGTCAAAGCGCCGTCGCGCCGCTGCGAGCTTCATCGGTCGCGCGCCTCGTGAGCAAGGTCACGACGACCAGTGTCATCACGTTGAGCACCAGCGCGACGATGCCTACGTTCAGGTCCTTCAGCGCATCGGGAAGGAACGGGAATAGTTGAGCGATCGTGCTCCTGGTGAGCGACACGGCGGCGACGGTCGCTTCGCCGACGATGATGCTCGCGAACGCGGCCGCTCGCGTGACCGGGTTATGGCGCAGCAGCGAGGCGACGAGGACCGGGAACAACTGCGTCACGAGGGCGTACGCCATGAGCAGCAGCGACACGATCGTCTGGCCGCCCTGAAGCGTGAAGAAGACCGCGCCCAGCATGATGACCGGCGCAATCCAGCGGGCCGACGCGGCGATGTGCTGCTTGCTCGCGTTCGGGCGCGCCACACGGTAGACGTTGTTCGCAAGCAGGGTCGATGCGGTCATCAGGATCATCGAGCCGGGGACGATCGCCGTCAGCACGCCGGCCGCGCCGATCACGCCGACGAACCAGGGATCGAAAGTCGCCATCGAGATCTTGAGCAGCGCAAGGTCGATTTCGGTACCCTTGAGGCCCGGGATGCGCAGGACCGCCGCGAAGCCCACGAAGAAAATGAACAGCAGCATGAGCTGATAGATCGGCAGCACATAGGCATTCCGGCGCAGCACGTCCTCGCGCCTGGCGGTGTAGGTCGCCATGAACATGTGCGGCCACATGTAGAAGCCGAGTGTGGATAGCAGCACCGTCGAGACGAGCCACACCGGACTTTCACCACGCGACGACAAGGCAAGGAAGCCCGGCTTCGCTTCGTCGATGGCGGCGAACATCGCGCCGATGCCGCCGTAGTAATGGAACGGCAGATACAGTCCCAGAAAGACCGCGACGCCCATCACGAGAATGTCCTTCACGACCGAGGTCCACGCGGAACCATGCACGCCGGACAGCGCCACATAGACGGCGACGACCGTGGCCCCGATCCAGACGCCCTGCGTGGATGACACGGCCGAATAAGAGGCCACCGTCACGATGATGCCCAGCCCCTTCAGTTGCAGCACCAGATACGGAATGAGCGCGACGATGCCGACGATCGCCACCAGCACGCCGAGCAACGGGCTGTTGTACTTCGCGGCGAAGAAGTCGGGTTGCGAGATGAGGCCACGCTGCTTCGCATATCGCCAGATCGGCGGGAGCAGCCAGTAGGACAGCACGAAGCACAGACTGCCGTAGCCGATCATGTAGTAAGCGGCGGCACCGTGTCCGTACGCGTATCCGCTGCCGCCGAGAAACACGAACGTCGTATAGATCTCTCCGGCCATCAGAAGAAACACGATCGCCGTGCCGAATCCGCGCCCGCCGACGGCCCATTGTTCGAGACTCATGCCTTTGCCCGGTCGAGCACGGATCCCGAGGAACAACGCGAGCGCCATGGCCGCGAAGATGATCAAAAGTGCGCTATTCATGCATGGTCTCCCGCCATTTCGTCACTGGACTTGACGCGGTGCTTGCTGTCGGAGCGATAGACGAGCGCCATCACGATCGACGTGATGACGAGCGTCCCGGCCAGCCACGCAAGCAGAAACGGCATGCCCAGAACGAACGGCGTCACGCGATTCAGAAAGAAAGGCCCGAGCAATACGAACGCGGGCGGCAAAACGACGAGGGTGTGGATGGGACGCATCGAGACTCCACAAGCTTTTATGATGAAAAGACGAGCGCAGCCGCGGGATGCCATATCCCGGACGAGAACGCCGTCAACCTTTGCGGTGTTGCCTTGCCCCGGAATGCTCACCGCCGGCATTCCGTCTTGCGCGCGCCGGAGCGCGAGGAAACTTCACGTAGGGTGATCTGGCCGATTCCCGCCCGATGCAATCAGGTCAGATTCGACTTCGACGCGCGGTTCAGACGATCAGGTGGGAGATGCTCTTGACGGTCGTATAGCACTCCAGGCCCTCTGTTCCGCCCTCGCGTCCGTAGCCGCTTTCCTTCACGCCTCCGAAGGGCGTCTCCGAGACCGCCGATACGAAATGGTTGATCGCGAGATTCCCGACCTCCATTTCCTGTCCCAGCCGGTATGCCGTCGCGGCGGAGCGCGTGAACGCATAGCCCGCGAGCCCGAAGGGCAGAGCGTTCGCCCGGGCGATGGCTTCATCGAGCGAATCGAACGGCGTGACGAGGCACACCGGTCCGAAAGGCTCCTCGTGCATGATGCGGGCATACTCGGGCACGTCGGCGAGCACCGTGAACGGGAACAGGTAACCCGCTCCCGGCAGTCGTTTGCCGCCGCACATCAGACGCGCGCCTGCATCCAGCGCGTTCTGGACCAGCGCTTCGATCGCTTCGAGCCTGCGGCGGCTGGTGAGCGGGCCGATATCGCTGCCGGATTCGAGCGGATGGCCGACACGAATTTGCTTCGCATGCCGCTCGAATGCGGACACGAACGCGTCATAGACCGCGCGATGCACGAAGTAGCGCGTCGGCGCCACGCAGACCTGCCCGGCGTTATTGAGCTTGCCCTTTACGCAGGCGAGCGCGACCGAATCGACGTCGATGTCGTCGCTGATCACCACGGGCGCGTGTCCGCCTAGCTCCATGATCGCCGGCTTCATGAAGCGCGCGGCGAGCCCGGCGAGGTGCTTGCCGACGGGCGTGGAGCCGGTGAACGTGATGCCTCGCACGACCGGGTTCGAGATCAGATGCTCCGAAATCTGCGCGGGGTCGCCGTAGACGAGATTGAGCACGCCCGGAGGAAGACCCGCATCCATCAGTGCGGTCGCGAGCATGACCGCGCCCGCCGGCGTTTCCTCTGCCGGCTTGAGAATGATCGAGCAGCCGCTCGCCAGTGCGCCGCCGACCTTGCGCGCGGGCGAACTCATCGGGAAGTTCCACGGCGTGAACGCAGCGATGACGCCGAGCGGTTCGCGGATCACCGTGTGCCGCATGCCCGGTTCCGCCGGAATCACGCGGCCGTACAGACGCTTGCCTTCATTCGCGTCCCAGGCCATCAGGTCGCAACTGCGCAGCACTTCGGCGCGCGCCTGCACCAGCGTCTTGCCTTGCTCCATCGCGATGACCGGCGCGATCGTCTCGATCCGCTCGCGCAACAGTTCCGTCGCACGCAGGATGACTTCCGCGCGTCGCGCGGGCGACGTGCGCTTCCAGACCTGAAGCCCGCCTTGCGCTGCGGTGAGCGCGTCGTCGAGGTCATGCGGTGCTGCGTGCGGAACCATGCCGATCACGGTTTCGTCGGCCGGGCTGATGACCGGCTGACCCGGCGCGTCGCGCCACTGGCCGTCGACGAGCAACTGAATCTTTGGGTAATTGAATGCCATTGAAGAATCTCGATCGGAATTCGACGTTTCAGGCCGCTACAGCCGACAGAGCGGCAGCCGTGTTGCCGACGCGATGAAAATTGCGCGCGTAGTAGATGAGCGCATCGGCTTCGCTGCGTGTCCGGGTGGCTTCGATGGTGCAGAAGAAGACCGTGTGGGTGCCGACTTCCGTGGTGGATCGGACCGCGCAATCCAGCGCGCTGATGGCATCCGCGAGGACCGGCGCACCGGTTTCGAGCGCGTTCCACTCGCCGCAGGCGTAGCGTTCGTCCATGCTGGCGTCCTTGGTCGCGAAGCGCGCGGCGATGTCTTGCTGGTCGGCCGACAGCACGTTGACGCACAGCACGCCGTTCTCGCGAATGATGGCGTTATTGCGGCTCGACCGGTTGATGCAGACGAGCAGCGTGGGCGGCTCGTCGGTGACCGCGCATACGGCCGAGGCGGTGCAGCCCGCGCGCCCGGCGACGCCATCGGAGGTAATCACGTTGACGGACGCACCCAGGCCCGCCATGGCTTCTCGGAAGCTTGTCTTGTTGATCATGATTTCGCCCGATCTGGTTGAAGATGAGATATCAAAGGGTCTGCTCGAAGCCGCCGCGATACTGCGCCGCCGGATGCGATCCGGGCAGGCGCGCATGGCCGAAGAGCTTCTCGCGATAAGTCCCGTCGCGATACGCCGTCTTGTAGGCGCCGCGTTCCTGCAGGACCGGAATCAGGAGGTCGACGACGTCGTCGAAACATTCGGGCACCACCGTGCGCGACAGATTGAAACCGCCGATGCCGGTTTCCTCCACCCAGGCCATCATCAGATCGGCGATGCTTTGCGCCGAGCCTACCCAAGGTGTCTGCCGGCTGCCGAGCACCATCTGTTCGAGCAGCTTGCGACGTGTCCATTGAGGGCCCGCGCTGCGCGTCATCGCTTCGACATTCGAGACGATGGCCTGACTCTTCTGCGTGTCGATGGGTTCGTCGATGTCGTAACGCGAGAAGTCGATGCCCAGCGACGCCGCCGCATGTGCAAGCGCCGCCTCCGAACTCACGTAGCGCCGATAGTCTTCGAGCTTGTCGCGCGCTTCCGCGTCCGTGCGGCCGATCACCAGCGACGCACCCATGAAGATGTTCACGTCGTCTGTCCGACGGCCGTACTGGACGGCCCTCTGGCGGATGTCGCCGACGATTTCCCGGATACCTTCCTTCTTCTGCCCGTTCACGAACACGCACTCGGCGTGGGTCGCGGCGAACTGCCTGCCGCGCGTCGACGAACCCGCCTGATAGAGCACCGGTGTGCGCTGAGGCGAGGGTGCGCAGAGGTGCATCGCATCGACCTTGTATTGCGCGCCGTGGTGATGAATCGAGCGCACGCGCGACGGCGACGCATAGACGCCGCCCTCGCGGTCGTTGAGCACGGCGTCATCCGCCCAGCTTCCTTCCCAGAGCTTGTAGACGAGCGACATGTATTCGTCCGCGAGGTCGTAGCGGTCGTCGTGCGCAAGCTGGTGATCGATGCCGATGGCCCGCGCCGCGCTGTCCAGATAGCCGGTGACGATGTTCCATCCGATACGCCCGCCGGTGAGATGATCCAGCGTCGACATGCGGCGCGCGAACAGGAAAGGCTGTTCGTAGGTGAGGTTGCAGGTCACGCCGAAGCCCAGATGCTTCGTGACGGCCGCCATGGCGGGCACGATCATCAGCGGGTCGTTGGCGGGCACCTGGACCGCGCCGCGCAGCGAGGCGTCGGCGCTGCCGCCATAGACGTCGTAGACGCCCACGACGTCCGCGAGGAACAGGCCGTCGAAAAGCCCGGCTTCGAGCTTCTTCGCATAGTCCATCCAGTACTGGAGTTCGGAGTATCGGCCGGACTGGTCGCGCGGATGCGTCCAGAGGCCCTGCTGAATGTGGCCGACACAGTTCATGTCGAATGCGTTGAGGCGGATTTCCTGCGGCATAGTCGTGTCCTTATTCGATGGCGCCCGGCGACGCCTGAACTTGATGCGTTTACTATAGTGGACGAACGGCTACGATAAATAAGAATTTGCCTCAGGGTTTACGCTCGGCGTTGAAAGTCCGTGACCGACCTGCGCCGCGGGCCGAACATGGCCGCCGCTTATAATGCGTCGCTCCGATATCCAACCGACCAGGAGGCTCCGCGTGACGAATGACCCGACCGACGCCATTGCCACGCGCATCAAGATCGAGCGCGAACGGCGAAACTGGTCGCTTTCCGAGCTTGCGGAGCGCTCTGGCGTATCGAAAGCCATGATCAGCAAGATCGAGCGCGGCGAGGCTAGCCCGACCGCGACCTTGCTCGGCCGTCTGTCCGGCGCGTTCGGACTGCAACTATCGACCTTGCTGGCTCTGGCCGAGCAGGCGGGATTGCGAATCAGCCGCGCGGATGCGCAGCCTGTCTGGAAAGATCCGGAGACGGGTTACACACGGCGCGTGCTGTCGCCACTGAATGGTTCGGTGCTCGAATTGGTCGAGGTCAATCTGCCCGCGCACACGAAAGTGTCCTACCCGCCATCCGCGTTCACCTTCCAGCATCAGCAGATTTGGGTGACATCGGGCACGCTGTTATTCGAGGAGGGTGAGGTCACGCATACGCTCAATGCGGGCGATTGCCTGCAACTCGGGCCGCCTGTGCAATGCACGTTTGTCAATTCGACCGATAGCGCGTGCACTTACGTACTGGGGCTGGTCAAACGTTAGGGCAGGGAGATTCCTTGGCGAATGCAGCGAACTGAGGTCCGCTGCCAGACTTGATGCTCTGTAGCCTGCCCGAGTCAATGCTTAAAGGTCCGACAACGCTGCGACTTCTCCCAGCAACGGATAATCGTTGTACCCAGCTTCATCGTCCCGATAAATCGTTTCCACATCAACCTCGTTGAGGCGCGCGCCGCGTCGAAACCGCTCGACCAGATCTGGATTCGCCACGAAGTGACGACCAAACGCCGCGGCATCTCCTTCACCGCGTGCGATAGCTTCCTCCGCACTCTCCTTCGTCAGGCCCTCGTTGAGAATGAACGCACCCTTGAAGATGCGCCGCACTTCGCGCCCGATGCGTTCATCTCCGCGCTCGAGCGATTCGCGAGCAAAGATGAAAGCGATGTGACGCGCATCCAGTTGCTCTGCCACATAGCCGAAAAGCGCACGGGGATTCGAATCATGCATCGAGTATGAACTCGACATCAGATTCAGATGCACGCCGATGCGATCGGCGGGCCACACGGTCAGAAGCGCATCGACCGCCTCTAGCAGAAAACGCGCGCGGTTCTCGATCGATCCGCCGTAGCGATCGCTTCTCTGGTTCGATCCGTCATGGAGAAACTGATCGAAGAGATAGCCATTCGCCGCATGCAGCTCGACGCCATCGAAGCCAGCTCGTTTCGCGTTCTCGGCGCCGCGCCGAAAATCCTCGACGATGCCGGGAATTTCCTCAGTCAGAAGCGCGCGGGGAACCGCATAGGGACGCACGGGCCGAACGCGATTGACATGACCTTGCGGTGCGATTGCGCTCGGCGCAACCGGCGGTTGCCCGTCATGGTAGATGGGGTCCGACACGCGGCCGACATGCCACAGTTGCGACACGATCAGGCCGCCCGCATCGTGAACTGCGGAAACGAGCTTTGTCCATCCTGCGACCTGCTTCTCGCTCCAGATGCCCGGCGTATTGGGATACCCGACGCCCTGCGGCGTCACCGATGTGGCTTCGGTAATGATGAGACCGGCCGTCGCGCGCAGCGCGTAATGATGTGCATTGAGCGCACCCGGAGCGCGTTCATCGAAAGCACGCATGCGGGTGAGCGGCGCCATGACGATCCGGTTTCGCAACTTGAGCGCACCGATCTGAACAGGATCGAAGAGTATCGACATTTTGGGAGTCCTCGCTGGAAACTTGATGTAACAATAGTAGTTACATCGTATCCATCTCCAGGGTCGCACACAATGTCGGGTCTGGAATGCTCTATTGTCGAAAAGCGGAGTATCCAAATTCCATCGTTTGACGCTTTCAGATGTAACCAATATAGTTATATCGAAAGATGAAGAGCATGAGGAAATGAGCGCAAATAGCCGCCTGACGATAGCAACTCACATTCTGACCTGGATGGCGCTCGTCGCGCGCAGGGAAAGCGGTCCGGTCACGTCCGACCGTATCGCGGCAAGCGTGAATACCAATCCGGTGGTCATTCGCCGCATGCTCGGCTATCTGGCGAGGGCGGGTCTGGTCGAAAGCTATCGCGGCGTGAATGCGGGGTGGCGCCTCGCGAAACGAGCCGACGAGATTACCTTGCTCGATGTGTTCGATGCACTCGAAGAGGGCGCGCAGTTCGCATTGCATGCGGCGAGACCCAGTCAGCGGTGCCCGGTGGGGAAGGGGATCGGTCTGCCGCTGAGCCGCGTGTATGACGCCATCGACCATGGCATGCGCACGACGCTGGCCAAAAAAACGATCAAGGCGATTCTGACCGAGACGCTTGCATCCGGGCGATGACACGCGGATAACTTCACTCAAAACCCGCCCAACTATGTAACACTACTGTCATAAACCAGTCTTCAACCGCCTGGCGTCAGCGTCACGTCCTGTTTTGAGGAAATCGATCTGCCGTGCTGGTTCTTCTCAATCTGCTCTCCGGCGTCGCCCTTCTGGTGTGGGGCTCGCATATCGTCCGTACTGGCATTCTCCGGGTGCTCGGAGCCGATCTTCGCGCGATTCTCGGGCGTAGCACCGGAAGCAGGATGCGCGCATTTCTGGCGGGCATCGGCGTTACCAGCCTCGTACAAAGCAGCAATGCCACCGCCGTCATCATCACGTCGTTCGCCGCGCAAGGACTCGTCCCGCTGACGGCCGGGCTGACCGTCATGCTCGGCGCGGATGTCGGCACCGCGCTCATGGCGCGCGTGCTCACGCTCGATCTGTCGTGGCTTTCGCCGATTCTCATCCTGTTCGGCGTGCCGTTGTTCCTCACGCGCAAGCAGAACCGGGCGGGGCAGGTCGGGCGCACGATCATCGGGCTCGGACTGATACTTCTCGCGCTTCATCTGATCGTCGAGGCAGCGCAGCCGATGACGCAAGGCGCGGGCGTGCGCGTGATGTTCGGCGCGCTCACCGGCGACACCATGCTCGATGCGCTCGTCGGCGCCGGCTTCGCGATGCTCTCGTATTCGAGTCTCGCCGCCGTTCTGCTGACGGCGACACTGGCCCAGTCAGGTGTGATCTCGCTGAAGGTCGCGCTGTGTCTGGTGGTCGGTGCGAATCTCGGCAGCGGCCTGCTGGCCCTGCTCAACGCGCTGCCGCAGAACGCGGCGGCGCGGCGTCTCTCGGCGGGCAGCTTCGCATTCAAGCTGGCGGGCGCGATCGTCATCCTGCCGTTCGCATCGCTGCTCGCGCGCGGCCTGCCGGTTGTGATATCCAATCCGCGCGAAGCGGTGGTCGGCTTCCATGTGATCTACAACCTCGTGCGCTGCTGCGCCTGCGTCACGCTCGTCGATCGGGTCGCCGCGATCAGCCGGCGCCTCTTGCCCGATCGCGCGGTCGCGACAGGCGAGCTGCGTCCGCTCTACCTCGATCCCGCCGGGCTCGCGACGCCGAGCCTCGCGCTCGCGAATGCCTCGCGGGAAGTGCTGCGCATCGGCGACATCGTGCGCGTCATGCTCGATAACGTGTCGAATCTCTTCAGACACAATGATCTCGCCGTCGCGCGCGAGACGATGCGCATGGACGACGACGTCGACCAGCTCTATGCGGAAGTGAAAACCTATCTGACGCTGATCTCTCGCGAGCAGCTCGACCTGGCGGAAAGCCGTCGCTGGACCGACGTCATTTCGCTGACGATCAATCTCGAACACGCGGGCGACATCATCGAGCGCATCGTGAGCGACATCGAAGAGAAGAAGATTTCGCAGCGCCTCGCCTTCTCGGAGCAGGGTCTGGGCGAACTCGACGATCTTCACGCGCGGCTCGTAAGCAATCTGCGGCTCGGACTGTCGGTGTTCCTCAACAACGACCTGCGATGCGCCGAACAACTGCTGGCGGAAAAGGAGCGCTTCCGCGATCTGGAGCGCGCGTATTCGCACAAGCATCTGGATCGTCTCGCGGGTCAGACCTTGCGCAGCATCGAGACCAGCGCGCTTCACCTCGATCTCATCAGCAATATGAAGCGATTGAATTCGCTCTTTTGTTCGACGGCGTATCCGGTGCTCGAAGCGGCCGGCGCGCTGCACGATACCCGCCTGCGCAAGCGTTCTCTCGACACGCTGCACGTCAAGGAGTGACCGCACTCCGCCTTACATTCGACAAAACGCGCGCTCGTACTTTTTTGGCAGCTTGCAAATCCGGGGAATTGAATTTAGCCTGCATCGGCAATCGGCGGATCTCTTCAACGCACTATCTTCCTATCGGGAACAGCGATGACGATGAAGCGTATCTGGGCGTGCCGTGTCCTTTCGATCACCACAGCGGCGGGACTGAGCGGGGGCGTCATCGACGCCGCATCGGCTGCGCCACCCGACGCGCTCGTCGCCGCCGCGAAGCAGGAAGGGCAGTTGACCACCATCGCATTGCCGCATGACTGGTGTGGTTACGGCGCGCTGATCGCCGCATTCCAGAAGAAGTACGGCATTCACGTCAACGAACTCAACCCGGACGCGGGCTCGGGCGACGAGATCGAAGCCATCAAGGCGAACAAGGGCAACAAGGGTCCGCAGGCGCCCGATGTGATCGACGTCGGTCTGTCGTTCGGGCCGTCCGCGAAGAAGGAAGGCTTGTTGCAGCCTTACAAGGTCGCGACATGGGATTCGATCCCGGCTGCGTCCAAGGATGCCGACGGCTACTGGTATGGCGACTACTACGGCGTGCTCGCCTTCGAAGTCAACGCAGACATGATCGACAAGCCGCCGGCCGACTGGGGCGATCTGCTCAAGCCGGAGTACAAGAATGCGGTCTCGCTCGCCGGCGATCCGCGTTCCGCCAATCAGGCGATTCAGGCGGTCTACGCGGCGGGCCTGTCGCAAACCAAAGGCGACGCGGCCAAGGCCGACCAGGCGGGACTGAAATTCTTCGCCGATCTGAACAAGAGCGGCAACTTCGTGCCGGTGATCGGCAAGGCGGCGTCGCTCGCGCAAGGCACGACGCCGGTCATCGTGCGCTGGGATTACAACGCGCTTGCCGATCGGGACACGCTCAAGGGCAATCCGAAAGTACAGGTGATCGTGCCGAAGACAGGCGTCGTCGCCGGCGTCTATGTGCAGGCGATCAGCGCCTATGCGCCCCATCCGAATGCCGCGAAGCTGTGGATGGAATTCCTCTACTCCGACGAAGGGCAGCTCGGCTGGCTGGCGGGATATTGTCATCCGATGCGCTACAACGAACTCGTCGCGCAGAAAAAGGTGCCGCAGGCGCTGCTCGCGAAGCTGCCGCCTGCATCGGCCTATAGCAACGCCGTCTTCCCGACGCTCGAGCAGCAGAACGCCACGAAGGACGCCGTGACCAAGGGTTGGGATCAGGTCGTGGGCGCGAATGTGAAGTAGCGCGCGAGACCGCCGAGATGAGCGCATCGCCGCAACCGGGCGCGTCGGGCCCGGACTTGCTGACGCCGGCCGCGCCCGCGCCGAAGTCGGGACCCGCGCGCGCGGGCGCCGAAACGAGCTGGCTGACGTATGCCGGCGTCGTGCCGTTTTTCGCGTTCGCGCTGCTGTTTCTTTTGCTGCCCACCGCCTTTCTGATGATCGGCGCGTTTCAGGACGCGCAAGGTCACTTCACGCTGGCGAACCTGCGCGAACTGTTTCAGCCTGCCGTGCTCGATGCCTACTGGATCAGCGTGAAAGTGAGCGTTGCGTCCGCTCTAGGCGGCGCGCTCTTCGGGACGCTGCTCGCGTGGGCCGCGGTGCAGGGCCGCTTGCCCGCGTGGATGCGCCCGACGCTCATGACGTTTTCCGGCGTCGCGTCCAACTTCGCGGGCGTGCCGCTCGCCTTCGCGTTCATCTGCACATTGGGGCGCGTGGGACTTGTCACAGTGCTGGCAAGAAAATACCTCGGCTTCAACCTCTATTCCACCGGCTTCAGCATTCTCAGTTTTCTGGGGCTGACCATCACGTACCTGTATTTCCAGATTCCGTTGATGGTGCTCATTCTCACGCCAGCGCTCGATGGTCTGAAACGCGAGTGGCGCGAAGCGTGCGACTGCCTCGGCGGCACGGCGGCGCAGTACTGGCGCCATATCGGCTTGCCGGTCTTGTGGCCGAGCCTGCTCGGGGCGACCCTGCTTCTGTTCGCCAACGCATTCGGCGCGGTGGCCACGGCGTATGCATTGACCGGCAGCTCGCTCAATATCGTGCCGATTCTGCTCTACGCGCAGATTCGCGGCGACGTGCTGCACAACCAGAATCTCGGCTACGCGCTCGCGCTCGGCATGATCGTGGTCACGGGGCTGTCGAACGGCGGCTACATCTGGCTGCGCGCGAGAGCCGAAAGGGGACGCCGATGAAAACGCAATCGCGCGCGGGCGCCTGGATCGCGATGATCATCGGCGCACTGTATTTCCTCATACCGCTTGCGGCGACCTTCGAGTTCAGTCTGCGCATGCGCCGCGACGCATACAGTTTCGACGCCTACCGTGTCGTCCTCGGCGACCCGCATTTTCAGGCTTCGTTCGGCTATTCGGTGCTGATGGGCTTGCTCACGATCGTGATCGGCGCGCTGCTTGTCGTGCCCACTGCGTACTGGGTGCAATTGCGTCTTCCGAGGCTACGGCCTGTTGTCGAGTTCATCACTTTGCTGCCGCTCGTGATACCGGCGATCGTGATCGTCTTCGGCTATCTGCGCATCTACAACAGCAGTTCGATTCTGCCGCTCACCGGCAACGAGCGCGCGACCGATCTGCTGCTCGTGTTCGGTTACGTCACGCTGTCGCTGCCTTACATGTACCGCGCCGTCGATGCCGGCATGCGCGCCGTCGATGTCCGCACGCTGACCGAGGCTGCCGAATGCCTCGGCGCAGGCTGGGCGACGATCCTCTTGCGCGTGATCTTCCCGAACGTGCGCTCGGGGATTCTGTCCGGCGCGTTTCTGACGTTTGCCGTGGTCATCGGCGAATTCACGCTGGCGAGCCTGCTCGACCGTCCCGCGTTCGGACCGTACCTGCAACTGATCGGCGCGAATCGCGCCTACGAGCCTTCGGCGCTGGCGATCATCGCGTTCGTCGTCACGTGGGCATCGATGGGGTTGATCCAGGTGTTCGGCTCGGCGCGCGCGCTGGCCGGCCATAAAACCTGAGCCGAGGCCGCAACCGATGGCATTTCTCGAGATCGACAATCTCCACAAGGCGTTCGGGCCGAACATCGCGCTGCACCGCTTCGACATGCAGATCGAGCAAGGCGAGTTCATCACGTTTCTCGGGCCGTCGGGTTGCGGCAAGACCACCGTGCTGCGCATGATCGCCGGATTCGAAACGCCCACGCACGGCACGATCCGCCTCGGCGGGCGCGACGTCACGCACATGCGCACGCGCGATCGCGCCGTCGGCATGGTGTTTCAATCGTATGCGCTGTTTCCGAACATGACGGTGGCGCAAAACATCGGTTTCGCGTTGAAGGTCGCAAAGCGCTCGCAGAAACAAATGGACGCGCGCGTCGCCGAAATGCTCGAACTGATCAAGCTACCGCATCTCGCCGGGCGTTATCCGTGGCAGTTGTCGGGCGGACAGCAACAGCGCGTCGCGTTGGCGCGCGCGCTTGCGAGTAAGCCGCAGGTGTTGTTGCTCGACGAACCGCTTTCCGCGCTCGATGCGAAGATTCGCGTCTCGCTGCGCGAGGACATCCGCGCGCTGCAACGTGAACTCGGCATCACGTCGATTTTCGTGACGCACGATCAGGAAGAGGCGCTGTCGATCTCGGACCGTGTCGTCGTGATGAACGACGGGCGCGTCGAGCAAATCGGCTCGCCGCTCGATATCTACAACGTTCCGCGCACACGCTTCGTCGCGTCGTTCGTGGGGACGCTCAATATCCTCGCCGGGCGTGTGATCGATCCGGCGACGGGACGCATCGCGGTGGACGGACAGGAACTCGTGACGTCTCGGCCGCTCGCGCCCGACGATGCCGGCAAGGATCGCGTGCTGGCGCTTCGGCCCGAGGCGATCCTGCTGGAACCGCCATCGAATGGCCGCAATTCGCTCGCGGCGACCGTGGAGGAAATCAGCTTTCTCGGCGCAGTGGTACGCATACGCGCGCGCGTGAATCAGGCGATCGTTTCGCTCGATATCTTCAACGATCCCAGCCGCGTCTTGCCGGAACGCGGCCAGCCGGTCGCGCTCGGTTTTTCGCACGACAATCTGCTCGTGCTGGATGAAAACCCCCACGAGCAGATTCGGACGAAGTAGGCTCGGTCAAACCTGAGCCATGCCGCCATCGACGAACAGCTCGATGCCGTTGATGAAACTGGCCGACCCGGACGCGAGGAAGGCCACCGCCTTGCCGATTTCCTCGGGTTCGCCGAGGCGACCGAGCGGCACCTGCGACGCCAGCGCGTCGTACAAGCCCTGACGGGCTTCATCGGGCACGAGACCGCCCAGGCCGGGCGTACGGATCGGCCCCGGGCTGACGACATTGACGCGAATGCCGCGGTCCTTCAAATCAAGCGACCACGAACGCGCGAAGTTGCGCACGGCCGCCTTGCTCGCGCTGTAGACGCTGAAACTGGCCGTGCCCGTCACGGACGTGATGGACGAAGTCAGGATGACCGATGCGCCGTCGACCAGCAGCGGCAGCGCTTTCTGCACGGTGAACAGCACGCCGCGCACGTTGGTGCCGAAGATGCGATCGAAGTGCTCTTCGGTGATCGCGCCGAGCGGCATCATGTCGCCGCCGCCGGCATTGGCGAAAAGGATATCCAGCTTGCCCGCCGTCGCGGCGATCTGCGCATAGACGGCATCAAGATCCGACAACACGGACGCGTCGGCGCGAATCGCCGTGGCGGCCGGGCCGATGGCGGTCGCGGCCGCATCCAGTTCGGCCTGACGCCGGCCCGTGATGAATACGCGTGCGCCTTGCTCGGCGAGCTCCTTTGCCGCGGCCAGGCCGATGCCCGTGCTGCCGCCCGTGACGAGTGCGATCTTTCCATTGAGTGACTTGTTCATGACTTGCTCCATATCGTTGATGGTCGATGAGTGTTGGAATCTGCCCGCCCGGACTGCGTGTCGCGTTGGGCATGGGTGAACTTTAGTGGCTGGTCGTTTGTTGATAAATGGTGTTCAATGAAATGACTATTCACGCTTGTGTATAATCGTCCGGTCAATTTCGGGGCGAGCGCAATGGATCAGTTGCTGGCAATGCGTGCCTTTGCGCGCGTGGTAGAAGCGGGCAGCTTCACACGCGCAGCGGACTCGCTCGATCTCCCCAACGCCACGATGAGCAAGCTGGTTCGGGAACTCGAAGCGCATCTGGGCGCAAGGCTGCTGCAACGCACGACACGACGCGTCACGGTGACGCCGGAAGGTCAGGATTACTATGCAAAGGCAACGCGCATTCTCAGAGACCTCGAAGACATCGACTCGTCGTTCAACGTTGCGCGAGGCAGTCCGCGCGGCCATCTTCGGATCGATGTCGGTGGATCGCCCGCGCGGGATGTGCTGATCCCGCTGCTTCCGGATTTCATGGCGCGTTATCCGGATATCAGAATCGACCTGGGCGTAGCCGATCGCCCTGTCGATCTGATCAGCGACAACGTCGACTGTGTGATTCGCGGCGGTCCGTTGGATAACTCGTCGCTTATCGCGCGTCATATCGGCGATGCCGTGATGATCACGTGCGCCACGCCGCAATATCTGAAACAGTTCGGCGTTCCCGCCTACCCGGAGGAACTCAGGAACGGACACAGGTTGATCAGCTACATGTCACCCCAAAACGGCCGGGCGATGCCGTTTCGATTCGAGCACGACGGCAACAGGATCGAGATAAAGGCCGAACATCGCATCGGTATCAACGAAAGCAACGCGCATCTGGCGGCGGCCATTGCAGGACTCGGCATCGTGCAAACATTTGCTTACGCGGCCCATTCCGCGATTCGCGATGGTTCGCTCGTGGAGATATTGAAGAAATGGCGACCGCCGCCGTATCCGTTCCATGTCGTATATCCGCAGAACCGTCACGTGACGCATCGGCTTCGTGTGTTTATCGACTGGCTGCTGGAGCGTTTTCCCGCCAGGATTTCATGTGGATGAAAGGATGCGGCACGGTGATTGCGGGAGTCTTTACCGAGCAGGCGGTGATCGTCTGCGTCCATTTTCAGTCCGAAACAAGGAGGGACGGATCATGAGCAAGTTGACCACCACACTCGTTGCGGCAGCCGCTGCACTCGCACTGTCGGGCGGCGCTTTTGCGCAGACGGCCGGCGGCGCAAACGGAGGCGGCACATCCGGCAGTACCGCTAGCCCGTCGAATCAAATGCAAGCCCCATCGGGCGGCTATGGCACGCCGGGTACCACCAATTCAGAAAGCGGAATGGGCATGAAGGCGCCGAATTCGGGCCTGCCGAGTAACAACACCGGCAGTACGACGACCACCATCGCTCCCTCGAGCAACAACACGCTGGCGACGCCGAGCGTGAAGTCGCCGGCTGCGGGGCAATAACGGTCGTTGAAGGACGAGGGACGCAAACTATTGCGTCCCCGGTTTCGCGGCTACCAGGCTCTGGCGTCATCTCGCGATGTTAATTTCCTCGCCGAAGTAAAAACGGCACAACTCGCGTACGATCGGATCGAAAAAGGCCGGGTCGAGTGCGTGCCCCATGCGCTCGACGACTCGAAGCGTCGCATGCCGTGTGGCGGCAGCGACCCAGCGGCCATGCTCCACCGGGAAGATCGGATCGTCACTCCCTTGAATGATCAGCATGGGTAGCCCGATCGAGCCAAGCTGCTCGGCGGTCAGCGCCGCCGTCGCTTTCTGGGCCAACGCGTGATTGCTGTTATTGGCCAGTGTCGGCTGCAATCCGTCGGAGCGCAGCAGCGGACGCTCGGCGAATGCCTGCCCCAGCTTTTGCCAGGCGCTTTCGTCGAAAGGCGACCTCGGTCCCGCAGCCAACCGGAAATTCTCGATGAACCGTGTCGCGACTTCGCCGACGCTCGTCGGCGCATGCGCGTTCAGCGCGATGACATTCGCGACGTAGCCCGCTGCGGGACGCGGCAACTCTCCTGGTCTTTCAGGCGCTCCTGCAAAGGCATCGTTCTTGGGCCGCATGTCGGGCGACGACATGATCGTGCAGAGCGTCGTCACCCGCTCGGGTTTCGACAGCGCCATCCTGTAACCGACGACACCCCCTTGCGACAACCCGACGACATGCGCCTTCGCGATTCCAATGCCGTCGAGCACGGCGAAGGCGTCTGCAGCCAGATCGTCGAGCGTGTAGGGCGATGTGCTGAAGTCGATGTAGGTCGACAGACCGGTATCACGCGCATCGAACCGCACGACGAACAATCCCGTCGAGGAAAGCAGATTGCAGAACGCGTCGGGCCAGACCAGACCGGGGGCGCTGTTGCCCATCACGAGCAGCACGGGTGGCGCTTCTCGGTCTCCAAACGCTTCGTAAAAGAGCGCTATCTCACTGCCGCACGTAGTCACGCTTTTGAACACGAGGCGTTCTCCAATCGACGGACGATGAATCGTCTGTGGTATTCGAAGTGAAGCAAATAACTGGGGTATCTGCGAATTTTGCGCGTTACTGGCACGATTCCGATCACGCTGTTAGATTACCGTGCAACAGAATCGTTGATCGAGAGACTACGATGACTGACAAACACGCTTCCTCACGTTCGCCCGTTCCTGCGCTGATCCTCATCGCGGCTATCGTCGCCGCGCTGGTCGCGGCCTTTGCCTACACGGCCGGCTGGCTCACGCCGCATCGTCTCACGCCCGCGAAAATCGTCGGCAGTCTCGCGCCGCCCGGCGGCGCGGTGCCGGGCTTCAGGCGCAATCACGCCAAGGGTATCTGCTTCAGCGGCGATTTCGAATCGAATGGCTCGGGCGCGGCGCTTTCCAAGGCCAAAATGTTCGCGTCGGGCACGTATCCCGTCACGGGCCGCTTCAATCTCGCGACGCCGGACCCGAAAGCATCCGACGCGATGGCGCGTGTGCGCGGCCTGAGCCTGCGCATCGTGATGCCCGATGGAAGCGAATGGCGCTCCGCGATGATCGATGCCCCGTTCTTTCCCGTCGCGACCCCACAGGCCTTTTACGAACTGCAGCGCGCGCTCGCGAACAAGAACGACCCCGAGTCGATGCAGAAATTTGCCACCGCGCATCCGGAGATCGCGGCATTCGGCGCGTGGGCGGGCAGCGCGCCGTGGACGGCCTCGTACGCGGACGAGCGTTACAACAGCCTCAACAGCTTCGTCTTCACAAACGCGGAAGGACAGAACCAGACCGTGCGCTGGTCCTTCATTCCGGCTGCGAAGCCTGAGAACCTGACGCCGGACGAACTGAAGCAGAAGGGCGCGAATTTCCTCGATGCCGAGATCACGCAGCGCGTCCAAAGCGCGCCGCAACGCTGGGCGATGGTCGTCTCGGTCGCCAATCCCGGCGACCCCACCGCCGACCCGAGCAAGGCCTGGCCGGAAGACCGCCACACGGTGGAAGTGGGCACGCTCGTCGTCAAGACCATCGAGCCCGAGCCTGACGGACCGTGCCGCGATATCAACTTCGATCCGACCGTGCTGCCCTCCGGCATGCGCGTGTCCGACGATCCATTCCCCGCCGCGCGTTCGGCCGCCTACTCGGTATCGTTCAATCGGCGCACCGCCGAGGACAAGGATTACCCGCACACGCCCGCGCAAGGAGCCACGCAATGAACGCGATCACCGGGCGATTCTCGCCGTTGCAACGCGCCCTGCACTGGATCATGGCGGTCTGCATTCTCGCGATGCTGTTCATCGGCGTCGGCATGGTGTCGACGGTGAGGCCGGATTATCTGACGCTCGTGTCGGTCCACAAGCCGCTCGGCGTCGCGATACTCGTGCTTGCGCTGATTCGTCTCGTCGTCAGGATCACGCGCGGCGCGCCCCCGCTACCCGCCGACATGCCCGCGCCGATGAAACTCGCCGCGTACCTGTCGCACCTGGCGTTCTATGCGCTGATGATCGCGTTGCCGCTGCTCGGCTACGGCATGCTGTCCGCTGCGGATTATCCGATCGTGCTGCTCGGCGTGCGCGTGCCTTCGCTATTGCCGCATAGCAATGAGTTGCACACGCTGCTGTGGAATGCGCATCGCTTTCTCGCGTTATGCTTCTTCGCGTTGATCGTCGTGCATCTTGCGGCGGCGCTGTTTCATGCGCTCGTGCGGCGCGATGGTGTTTTTCATGCGATGGCGCCGTGGAAGTAGCCGCGATGTTTCAAGGACGCCGCTGCTGCACGACCTGAGCGAGCGCCCGGACCCCCGGCTCGATCAATTCCGCGCGTATCGCTGAAAAGCCCATGCGAAAGCATCGCTGACCATCGGCGGGATCGGCGAAGAACACGCTGCCCGGCTCGATCAGCACGCCGAGCGCCTGCGCGTCCTTCGCGAGGCGCGTCGCGTCGAGCCACGGCGGGCCTTCCACCCAGCACGAAGCGCCGCCCGTCACCTTCGATGCGCGCAACTCCGGCAAGTGTTTTGCGAGCGCATCCATCAGTACTTCAGCACGCTCCTTATAGACGCGCCCCAACTTGCGCAACAGCGTGTCGTGATGGCCGAGCGCGAGGAAGGTGGCGAACGCGCGCTGAATGTATGCCGCCGGATGCCGGATCATCAAGCGGCGCAACGCGCGCAGTTCGCGCATCAGCGTACGCGGCGCGACGATATACCCGAGCCGCAATCCCGGCGCGAGCGTCTTCGACAACGAGCCGATATACACGACGCGCTCCGCCGTATCGAGGCTCTTCAACGCCGGATGCGGCGTGCCCGAAAACGTGTTCTCGCTTTCGTAGTCGTCCTCGATGACGATGAAATCATGCTTCACCGATAAATCCAGCAGCCTGCGCCGCCGCTCGATCGGCATCGTCACGGTCGTGGGGCATTGATGGCTTGGCGTGACATACACGTAATCGCACGGCGCGATCGCGCTTTCATCGTCGATGACCGCGCCGTCCTCATCGATATCCAGTGGCACGATCTGCGCGTTGTGATGCTGGAAGATGTTGCGCGCATCGGGATAGCCGGGGTTCTCCATGCCCACTTTTGTCTGCGCCCCGCATAACAGATCGCCGATCAGATAGAGCGCCTGCTGACAGCCGTTCGTCACGACGATCTCGTCCGGCATCGCGAACACGCCACGGCGCGGCAGCACGCGCGTGCGTATCTGCTCGACGAGCGTCTCGTCGTCGCGTTCGATCAGGTCGGGCGCCCAGTTGCGGATTTCCATCACCGACAAACCGTGCATGCAGCTCTCGCGCCAGTCGCTCGTCGGGAAGAGTTCGGTATCGAATTGCCCGTAAATGAAGGGATATTCGTAGCTCTGCCAGTTCGACGGCTTGACGATGTTGCGCTGGTTCGACGGCGCGTGTCTGATGCGCGCGCTCCAGTCGGGATGGCCTTGCTGCGTCTCGATGACCGGCGTATCGGACAGTCCCGCCGCGGTGAAGCCGCGCTGCAATTCATCCGTGGCCGGATTCACGAAATGACCGCTACGTTCGCGCGATACGAGATAGCCCTCCTCGACGAGCTGCTGATACGCGAGCACCACGGTATTGCGCGACACGTTGAGCTGATCGGCAAGCTCGCGGCTCGAAGGCAGCGCGGAATCGGGCGCAATATGACCGCTCAGGATCGCATTGACGATCATCTGGCGGATCTGGTTCTGCAAGCTCATCCCCGAGACCCGCGAGCGCTCGAAGAGCTGCGCCCAAAGCGTGGCGGTTGGGCGGGTCGGCATGCATGTCTCCTGCTGAAGTTCTGTCGATGATGAGATATTACGTGCGGCTTGCACGCAAGGCCAGCGCAGACGATCAGCCCACCGAGAACGCCATCTCGCGCCGCTGCCGCAACCCGACCCACGCCGCCGACAGCGCGCTGATGATGCCCGCCGCGAGGCAATACGTCGCGATCATCCACGGATCGCCGCCATTGCGCTGCAAGAGCCACGTCGCGACGATCGGGCTGATGCCGCTCGCGAAGATGCCCGAGAACTGATACACGAACGAGATCCCCGAGTAGCGCACTTTCGCATCGAAGAGTTCGGAGAAGAGCGCGGCCTCAGGAC
Source organism: Caballeronia pedi (assembly GCF_001544915.2). Taxonomy (GTDB): domain Bacteria; phylum Pseudomonadota; class Gammaproteobacteria; order Burkholderiales; family Burkholderiaceae; genus Caballeronia; species Caballeronia pedi. The sequence goes on from NZ_FCOE02000016.1 coordinate 92,306, forward strand.
CATAGATCGATGCATACACCACGCCCAGCGGAATCACGACCGCGAGCCACGCGAGCATCGTGTTGCCGCCGCTGTTCTTCATGAGCCAGAAGCCGAAGAACGCGGAAAGCCCCGTAGCGAGCGAGCCCCAGAAGTAGATGCGCGCACGCCCGACGCGATCCGACAGGCGCCCGAAAAACGGAATCGTGAAGATCATCACGAAGGCCGCGACCATCACGCCGAGCAGCGCGTCGGTGCGTTGCAGATGCAGCGTGCCCGTGAGGTAGGAAATCGAGAACACGCCGAACACGTTGAAGAACACGCCGTCGATGAAACGCGCGCCCATGCCCGCAATCGTGTTGCCTGGGTACTTCGAGATCACTTCGACGATCGGCATGCGCGATTCGCTGCCGGTTCGCTGAATACGCGCGAACTCGGGCGTTTCCATCACGTTCAGGCGGATATACATGCCGATTGCGACGAGCGCGAACGACAGGAAGAACGCGAGCCGCCAGCCCCACGCGAGGAACTGCGCATCGGTCAGCGTGAGCGACAGGCCCGCGACCACGCCCGACGACAGACACAGGCCGAGCGCGAGGCCGATCTGCGGAATGCTCGCGTAGAAACCGCGCTTGTTCTCGGGCGCATATTCGAACGCCATCAATACCGCGCCGCCCCATTCACCGCCGAGACCAATGCCTTGCAGCACGCGCAGGAACAGCAACAGAGAAGGCGCCCAGATGCCGATCTGCGCATACGTCGGCACCATGCCGATCAACACCGTCGCGACGCCCATGATCGTCAGCGTCATCACGAGCATGCTCTTTCTGCCGACGCGATCGCCGAAGTGGCCGAAGATCACGCCGCCGAGCGGCCTGCTCAGAAAGCCGACTGCGAAGGTGCCGTAGGCGAGCATCGTCGAGATGAGCGGATCGCCGCTCGGGAAATACAGCTTGTTGAAGACGATCCCGGCGACCACGCCGTATAGAAAGAAGTCGTACCACTCGATCGTCGCGCCGATCAGACTCGCGACGACGACACGTCTCATCTGCTTGCCATCGGTTCGGGGCAGTGCGTTCATGGTTTGTCTCCGTGATGTGTGAGACTTGTGATCAGTCTCTGTGGCCTGCATGGGCCATGGGTTTTTGCACAACGACTTCGGGCGCGTCTTCCACGCGCGTGACGTGCTGGTAACGCTGATCTTCGAGAATCATGTCGGCGGCTTTTTCCGCGATCATGATGACGGGCGCGTTCGTATTGCCCGATACGAGTTCCGGCATGATCGACGCATCGACCACACGCAAGCGTCCGATGCCGCGCACCTTCAGGCGCGCATCGACGACGGCGAACGGATCGCTGCCCATCTTGCAGGTGCCTGCCGGGTGATAGATCGACTGGCTGAACTTGCGCGCGACGTCGAGCAGATCGGCGTCGGACTGATAGCCCGAACCGGGAATGAATTCCGACACGATATGCTTCGCAAGCGATGGCGCGGCGGCAATGCGGCGCGCCACCTTGATGCCGCCGATCACGACAGGATGATCGCGTTCGTCGGAAAGGTAGTTCGCGTGAATCGCGGGATAGCGCAGCGGATCGTTCGAACGAATCTCGACGCTGCCGCGGCTATGCGGCCGCAACTGGCACACCGACGACGTGAACGCTGAAAACGGATGCGCGCCCTGGCCGGGCTTGTCGGCGGAAAGCGGTTGCATGTGGAACTGGATGTCGGGACGCGCGACATCCGGCGACGAGCGCGTGAAGATCGCAACCTGGCTTGCCGCGAGCGTGAGCGGTCCGGTGCGCGAGATCGCGTATTGCAGGCCGATCAGCGCCTTCTTGAGCGGATTATTGACTTCATCGTTCAGGGTGCGCTCGCGCGTCTTGAAGACGAGCCGCACTTGCAGATGATCCTGCAGGTTCTGGCCGACGCCCGGTAGTTCATGTTTGACTTGAACGCCCGCGTTGTTGAGCACGCTCGACGGTCCCACGCCGGAGTTCTGCAGAATCTGCGGCGAACCGATCGCACCGGCCGCGAGAATCACTTCGACACGCGCGTGCACCGTCTTTACGACGCCCTCATGCATGTATTCGATGCCGACGGCCTGCTTGCCCTCGATCAGCACCTTGCGCGTCTGCGCGCGCGTCTGCACGGTCAGATTGCGACGGTCGCGCACCGGCTTGAGAAAGCCCTTTGCGGTGCTCCAGCGCATGCCCTTGTAAGCCGTCTGCTGAAAATATCCGACGCCTTCCTGCGTCGCGCCGTTGTAGTCCGCGTTGAACGGAATACCGATCTCCTGCGCCGCCGCGATGAAGTGATCGGCGATCGGACGACGCAAGCGCAGGTCCGATACCTTCAACGGCCCGCCCGCGCCGTGATATTCGCTCGCGCCGTGCTCCTGATCTTCCGACTTCTTGAAGTAGGGCAGCACATCCCGGTAACTCCATCCCGCGTTGCCGAGTTCGGCCCAGCGGTCGTAGTCCTCGCGCTGGCCACGCACATAGAGCAAGCCGTTGAGCGAACTGGAGCCGCCCAGCACCTTGCCGCGCGGCCAGTCGATGCTGCGTCCGGCGACGGCATCGTCCGGCTCCGTGCGATAGCACCAGTCGAGCTCGGGATCGTGCATCGTCTTGAAGTAGCCGACGGGAATGTGAATCCACGGATTCGTATCGGCGCCGCCTGCTTCGAGCAGCAGCACGGTATTGCCCGGATCGGCGCTCAGCCGGTTGGCGAGCACGCAGCCTGCCGAGCCCGCACCGACGATCACGTAATCGACTTCCTGCTGCATGACACCTGTCTCCTGAAGTCTTCTTATGGAACGAATCGCTTCGCTTGCGTTTCGTTCAATGTGGAAGAAGCGGGCAAGGATGCCAAGAGAAAAGCGCGGAAGCTCGCGAAAGTGAAACGGAAAATGCGTATTCCGATTCAGAATTGAGAGGGTGATTCGGGTTGTCCCTGAGCCTGCTTTATTGCTTCGATATCCGAAGGATCGGTGTTGCGGCGCGTCAGAATGTGGCCGTGAGTTCGGCTGCTGCCTCTTGAAGGCGCGGCACGAACGTCAGCGCGCGCGACAGCGCCATGCGCGACACCGGCCCATGCACGGCGATGGCCGCGATGCATTTGCCGCGCGAATCGAACACCGGCACGGCGACGCACGCGATGCCCAGCACGAACTCTTCGTTATCGACGGCGATGCCCTTGTGCGCGATGCGATCCAGTTCCGCTTCCAGCAGGTTCGGATCGTCGAGGGTGTTGGGCGTGAAGCGTTCCAGCCGCATCGCGCGGATCAGCGCGGCGCGTTCGTCCCGTGGCATCGTCGAGAGCAGCAGCTTGCCGCTCGCGCTGCAATGCGCGGGAACGTGCGAGCCGGGCTTGAGTTCCAGCCGCAGCGCCCACGGCGATTCGCAGCGGTCGAGATAGAGCACCTGCGTGTCGTGCAGCGTGCTGAGGTTGCAGGTCTCGCCGAGATCGGCGACGAGGCGCTCAAGAATCGCATGACGCTGCCGCCGAGCGCCGCTGTGCATCATCACGTCGACGCCCAGCCGTTCGAGGCGCGGACCGATCACGTAGGCGTTCTTCTGGCCCGGTTCGCGCGCGACGAAGCCGCCGGCTTCGAGCGATTGCAGCATACGATGCAGCGACGCCTTCGGCTGCTCGATGATGTTCGCGAGTTCCGCGAGCGACAGCGCGCTTTTCGCGGCCACGAGATGTTCGAGCACGCTGAATGCGCGCAGCGTGGGCGTGTCGGCACGCGCGGCGCTATCTACTAGCGGCGCGCTTTCCGTCGCTTCGGACTGAACGAACGCTTCGGTTTCGGCTCGCGTATCCATGATGTGCTCTCACATCGTCTGATGCCGTGCCGCTTGCGCCTGCACGCAGGTCACGGCGATCACGTGATAGATATCGTCGGCGCTGCAGCCGCGCGACAGATCGTTGGCGGGCTTCGCAAGCCCTTGCAAAAGCGGGCCGATGGCCTTCGCGCCGCCGATGCGTTCCGCGAGCTTGTAGCCGATATTGCCCGCTTCGAGACTCGGGAAGATCAGCGTATTCGCGTGCCCTTCGACCTTCGAGTGATGCACCTTGCGCATCGCGATTTCAGCGACGATGGCGGCGTCGAGCTGCACGTCGCCGTCGATCGCGAGGCCGGGGCGCGCTTCCTGCACGCGCCGCGTCGCGTCGATGACCTTGTCGACCGCTGCATGATGCGCGCTGCCGCTCGTCGAAAACGACAGCATCGCGACGCGCGGGTCTTCCATCAGCAGGCTGCGCGCGCTGTCTGCGGCGGCCATTGCGATTTCCGCGAGTTGCTCCGCGTTCGGCTCGACGACGAGCGCGCAATCGGAAAAGATGAGGCCGCCTTTCATCGTATGAAAAGGTTCGCACAGCATCATCAGAAAGAAGCTGGAAACGAGCTTGAACGACGGCCTTACGCCGATGATCTGAATGGCGTTGCGCACGACGTCCGCCGTCGTGTTGACCGCGCCCGACACGGAGCCGTCCGCCTCGCCCGTGCGTACCATCAGGTTCGCGAAGCACAGCGGATCGAGCACGGCGGCGCGCGCCTGCTCGGGCGTCATGCCTTTCTTCTCGCGCAGCGCGAAGAGTTCTCCGGCGAAGCGTTCGCCAAGCGGCGAATGAGAAGGATCGATCAGCTCGATGCCTTCCAGATCGATGCCCGCGCCATCCGCGACCTGATACGTGCGCGCTCTTGCGCCCGCGAGCACGATGCGCGCGATGCCTTCCTTGTGCGCGCGCTCTGCCGCCTGAAGCACGCGCGTGTCTTCGGCTTCGGAGAGAACGATACGCATCGGCAGGTCGCGTGCCTGATCGATGATGCGATGCATGGCTTTCATGGCGGGCCTGTTGTGTCTGGAAGAAAACGCCGCTCCGGGCTCGGAGCGGCGTGGACGGGACTTACACGTAGTCCTTGTACTTGTCGAGCGTGCGCACCGGCTTCGCAAGCGCATCGCGGCGGAACGGATCGCCGAGCTCACGCGTGCACATGATCTCGATGATGGTCGTCTTGCCGTGATTCATCTGCAGATCGATGGCCTTCTTCAGCGCCGGACCGACATCCTCCAGCTTGTCGACGACGATGCCTTCCGCGCCCATCGCCTTCGCGATCTCGGCAAAGCTCTGGTTATCGAGTTCGCCCGCGACGAAGCGGCGATTGTAGAAGTCGACCTGATTCTTCTTCTCCGCGCCCCATTGACGGTTATGAAACACGACCGCCGTCACCGGAATGTTATGGCGCACGCAGGTCATGGTCTCCATCAGGCTCATGCCCCACGCGCCGTCGCCCGCATACGAAACGGCCGGACGGTGCGGCGCCGCGACCTTCGCGCCGATGATCGTCGGGAACGCATAGCCGCAATTGCCCCAGCTCATCGCCGCGAAGAAGCTGCGCGGCTTGTTGAAACGCAGATAGCTGTTCGCGACCGAGTTGATGTTGCCGATATCCGTCGACACCATCACGTCTTCCGGCATTGCCTTTTCGAGTTCGCGCAACACCTGGCGCGGATGCAGATACTGACCGCCGCTGAACGGCTTCTCCTTCTTCTGCTCTTCGATCATGTCGAGGCTGTACGCGTCGCGCTCGTGCGTCCACTCGTCGAGCTCCTTCTCCCATGCGGCCTTTTCGGACGCGATGGTCTTCGCGCGGGCGTCCTTCGTCGCATCGCAGTCGAGCTTGCGATCTGCAAGACGTTGCGTCAGTGCGATCGCGGTCGCCTTCGCATCGCCGCAGATGCCGACGGAAATCTTCTTCACGAGGCCCAGCATCTTGTGATCCGCGTCGATCTGGATGACCTTCGCTTCTTTCGGCCAGTAGTCGAGACCGTGCTGCGGCAACGTGCCGAACGGCCCGAGACGCGAGCCGAGCGCGATCACGACATCGGCCTGGCTCAGCAGCTTCATCGCGGCCTTCGAGCCCTGATAGCCGAGCGGACCGCACCACAGCGGATGATTCGACGGGAACGAGTCGTTATGCAGATAGCTGTTCACGACCGGTGCGCCGAGACGCTCGGCGAGCGCCTTGCATTCCTCGATGGCGTCGGACATCACCACGCCGCCGCCCGAGATGATGACGGGGAATTTCGCTTCGGCGAGCAGATCGGCAGCTTCGTTCAGGCTCTGGTCGCCGCCGGGACCGCGATCGAGACGCTGCGGCTTCGGAATCTCGACCTTGACCTGGCCGTAGAAGTAGTCGCGCGGAATATTGAGCTGCGTCGGTCCCATTTCCGACATCGCGCGATCGAAGCAGCGCGCCGTGAATTCGGCCATGCGCGCCGGGTGCGTGACGTGGCCTTGGTACTTCGTGAACTCCTGGAACATCGGCAATTGTTTGGCTTCCTGGAAGCCGCCGAGACCAATGCCCATCGTGCCCGCTTCCGGCGTCACGATCACGACCGGGCTGTGCGCCCAGTACGCCGCTGCGATGGCCGTCACACAATTGCTGATGCCCGGTCCGTTCTGGCCGATCACGACGCCATGACGGCCCGACACGCGCGAATAGCCGTCGGCCATGTGGCCCGCGCCTTGTTCATGCACCACGGGAATCAGGCGGATGCCGGCGGGCGCGAAGATGTCCATCGCGTCCATGAAGGCCGAACCCATGATGCCGAACATCTCGGTCACGCCATTGGCGGCGAGCGTTTCGACGAATGCTTCGGACGGGGTCATCGACTGCGGACCGGCGGGCGCCGCATTGGTGGCGGCGAGAGTGGTCTGGGAAGGACGGGCTTGGTCGTGCTCGCTCATGAGTGTCTCCGGGTGAAAATAAAACGGAACATTTAGTTCCGGAATATGCATCGTGAAGACATCGTAGGACGACCCGATTTCGCCGTCAACATCTTTTTCAAATAAATGGAATGTTTTGTCTCTAAAAAATTTGGAATTTTTCAGGCGAAGCGATGGCGAATCGGCGCCGTGGCCCGCGTAGCGGGCGTCGGCGGCAACATCGGGGTGAAGCGGGATCTAGCGCGTCGCGGCGGGGCGATGCCGCGTCATGAGCGTCAGTCCGTCCGACGCATCGATGAGCGTGGCGAGTTTCACGGCGGTTTCGCGCAGTTGCGGGACGGCTTGCAGGAGGTCGTTGAGGTTCGCGCGGGCGGTCGGCGCATGCGCGGCCAGGCATGCGAGCACGCGCCCGGTCGCGGCGTCGGTGATCGGCACCGCCACGGCCACCATCCCCAGCACGAACTCTTCGTTGTCTATGCCGATGCCGCGCGCGGCGAGACGGTCGAGTTCGCCTTCGAGCAACGCCCGATCGGTCAGCGTGCGATGAGTCCGGTTCGTCAACGTGAGGCGCGTGAGAATCTGCCGGCGCTCGGCAAGCGGCATCTGCGAGAGGAACAGCTTGCCGCTCGCGGTGCAGTGCAGCGGTACGCGCATGCCGGCCTGCATGTGCAAGCGCAGCGGTTCGGCGGTTTCGACGCGTTCGATATACAGGACCGTATCGCCGTCGAGCGCGGTGAGGTTGCAGCTTTCCCCGATCACGTCGACGAGCGAACGCAGGATCGAGCGGCACGCGCGCGTGAACGAGTTATTGGCGAGTGTGGCGAGCGCGAGCTGGGCGGCGCGGGGCCCGAGCGCGATGCCACGGTCGGTGCCGCGCGAGTCGGGCATATGGGTGACGTAGCCCTGCGCTTCGAGCGAATCGATCAGCCGCAATAGCGTCGCCTTCGGAATTCGCACGCGCGCCGCAAGCTGCGACAGCGTGTAGGGGTGGCCGGCCGCGGCCAGTTGTTCGAGCACGGCGAGCGGACGAAGGGTCCGCGCTTCATCGCCGGAATGCTCGGCGGGATCGGGATGGGTGACGTCGCGCATGAGCCGGAAACGGAACGTTTGGTTTCACATTCCCGTTACTTTACGGCGATTCTCGGCCCGGGCGCTACAATTTTCGGAACAAGAAGTTGCAGTTTTATTGTCCGAGATGATGTCGCTCAGAACGTCTTGCCTAAATCCGTAGCGGCTTCCTTCAGGCGCGGCACCATTTCCAGCGCGCGCGACAGCGGCGTACGCGACACCGGTGCATGAACCGCGATCGCCGCGATACACGTGCCTTCGGCATCGACGATGGGCGCGGCCGCGCACACGATGCCCTGCACGAATTCCTCGTTGTCGATCGCGACACCCTTCTTCGCGATGCGGTCGAGTTCCGCTTCCAGCATCTCCGTATCGGTGATGGTGTTCGCGGTGTAGCGCTCGAGCTTCATCGCCCGCACGAGCGCGTTGCGCTCCTCGCGCGGCTGCAACGCGAGCAGCAGCTTGCCGCTCGCGCTGCACCATACGGGCACGTGCGAGCCGGGCTTCAGGTCCAGCCGCAGCGGCCACGGCGCTTCGACGCGATCCAGATACAGCACTTCGTTCTCGTGCAGCATCGTGAGATTGCAGGTTTCGCCGAGATCGGAGACGAGCCGCGTCAGGATCGCGTGACGCAGGCGCCGCGCGCCCGCGTGGGTCATCACGTTGAGACCGAGCTGCGCGAGACGCGGGCCGACGACATACGCGTTCTTGTCGCCGGGCTCGCGGATCACCAGACCGCCCGCTTCGAGCGACGCCAGCATGCGGTGCAGCGAAGGCTTCGGCATGCCCATGTCGTCGGCCATGTCGGTCAGCGATACGGGATTGCCCGCCTGCACCAGATATTCCAGCAGCGCGAAGGCTCGCAGCGTGGGCGTGTCGGGCTTGTCCATCGGCATGATTCCATGTGAATTCGTTCGACATTATTTTAAATGAGGTGCCGATCGCCGCCGTATAGGCCGTTTGGATAAAAATAAACGAAATGAATTGTTCCGGAAAAAGATAATTGTTATGCTGGAGTCTCTGCTATGGGAGACGAAGCATCATGATGCGCGACACATGGTTGGACGAGCCGGACCGCAAGGTGTCCGTGCGTGCGCTGTTTGGCATCGACTCGGATTTGCAGGTGCCGGCGTTCAGCACGCGCGATCCGCACGTTCCGGAAATCGACGAAGCATATCGCTTCAGCCCCGAAGTGACGATGGCGATACTCGCGGGTTTCGCGTTCAACCGGCGCGTGATGGTGCAGGGCCTGCACGGCACCGGCAAGTCGACGCATATCGAGCAGGTGGCGGCGCGCCTGAACTGGCCGTGCATGCGCGTGAATCTCGACGGCCACGTGAGCCGGCTCGATCTCGTCGGCAAGGATGCGATCGTCGTGCGCGATGAGGTGCAGGTCACCGAGTTTCAGGAAGGCATCGTGCCGTGGGCGCTGCAACGGCCCATCGCGCTCGTGTTCGACGAATACGACGCCGGCCGCCCCGACGTGATGTTCGTGATCCAGCGCATTCTGGAGCGCGACGGCAGCTTCACGCTGCTCGACCAGAACCGCGTGATCCAGCCGCATCGTTTTTTTCGCCTGTTCGCGACGACCAACACGATCGGCCTCGGCAATCTGAACGGCATGTATCACGGCACGCAGATGTTGAATCACGCGCAGATCGACCGCTGGAACGTGGTCGCGACGCTGAACTATCTGTCGCGCGAGGAAGAGGCGCGCATCGTGCTCGCGCGCGTGCCGCAACTCGATCACGACGCGGGCCGTGCGCTCGTCGATGCGATGGTGAGCATGGCCGGTCTCACGCGGCGCGGCTTTCAGGCCGGCGATCTGTCGACGCTGATGTCGCCGCGTACCGTGATCAACTGGGCCGAAAATTGCGAGGTATTCAACGATTCGAAGCTCGCATTGCGTCTCACTTTCCTGAACAAATGCGACGAAGCGGAACGGCCCATCGTCGCGGAATATTTTCAGCGCGCGTTCGGCGAGGAACTGGAGACGCAGTCGCAATGGCATGACGAGTCGGCGCGATGAGCAACTCGCGTGAACTCGCGCGCCGCGATGCGCTGTGCGCCGCGACCGTGCGCGCGCTGACCGCCGATGACGCGTTGCACTATCGGGGCGGCAGGTTGTATCGCCACTTGCGGCCCGTGCCGCTGCGTGCGCCGCATTTGCGCGGCGAGCGCAGGGAAAACGAGCACATCGATTCCACACGCGGCGCCGCCGATGCCTCCGCGTTGCGCATCGCGTATTCGGACGCGGCGCTGCATCACGCACTCGCCCCCGGCGATTCCGTGGCGCGCATGGTCTTCGACATGCTCGAACAACTGCGCTGCGAAACGCGCGTGCCCGTGGGCCTCTCCGGCGTGAGGCAGAACGTTCGACATCGTTTCGATGCGTGGTCGCTCGCTTGTTATGAAACCGGCTTGCTCGACAGCGACATCGGCTTGTTGATTTACACGGTCGCGCAAATGGCCGCCTCGCGTCTTTCCGGCCGCGCGGCGCTCGAAGCAACGGAAGGGATCATCGAAGCGACACGCGCGGCGCTCGCGCCATCGCTCGGACATGCGCTCGCGGGCATGCGGCGCAACTGTCATGACCAGCGAGCCTATGCGGTTCATGCGCTGGATATCGCCGAGCGGATCGGCGCGATGGTGCGCGACGTGCGTCACGCGTTCGTCGAGAGCAACGCATCGTCCGACGATGAAGAAGCAGACGCCGCGCGCACCATGCTCGGCACGTGGTTCGATATCGACGATGAAGAAGGCGACATCGAACGGCTCGCGCTTGCCGTTAGCGCGGACAGTAGTGTCCGGGAGGCGTCGCGCGAGGACTATCGCGTCTTCACTACGCGTCATGACAGGACGCTTCGTCCGGCGACGCTGATACGCGCCGCGTTGTTGCGTGATTATCGCGAACGTCTCGACGATCTGATCGCTGCGCGGCATATCAACGTGCCGCGTCTCGCTCGACTATTGCAGGCCGCGCTGACCGTGCCGCGGCGCGATGGCTGGTCGTTCGGTGAGGAGGATGGGCGCATCGACGGACGCCGGCTCGCGCAAGTGGTCGCATCGCCGGATGAGCGTCGCATCTTCAGGCGTGAGCGCGAACAGCCGCACGCGGATTGCGTGGTGAGCTTTCTGATCGATTGTTCTGGGTCGATGAAGGCGAGCATCGAACCCGTCGCCGTGATGATCGACGTGCTCGTGCGCGCGCTCGGCATGGCGGGTGTGGCGACCGAAGTGCTCGGCTTCACGACCGGCGCGTGGAATGGCGGACGCGCGAAGCTCGACTGGCTGGCGAAGGGCAGGCCGCGCTATCCGGGACGGCTCAACGAAGCGTGCCACATGATCTTCAAGGAAGGCGACGCGAGCTGGCGCGCGGCGCGCGGCGATATTGCGGCGCTGTTCAAGGCGGATCTGTTTCGCGAAGGGATCGATGGCGAAGCGGTGGATTGGGCGTGTGGGCGGCTCATTGCGCGAAGCGAAGCGCGGCGCATTGTTGTCGTCATCTCTGACGGCAGCCCTATGGATAGCGCCACCGCGCAGGCCAATGACCCTAACTATCTCGATCAGCATTTGCGCGAAGTCGTCGCGAAGTATGACGCGGCGCGAAGGGTGGAAGTGCTAGGGCTCGGTGTCGGGCTCGATCTGAGCCCTTATTATCGGCATCATTTCGCTGTGGATTTATCCGTGCCGCCGGATATGACCTTGTTCGCCAGGCTCGCGGGATGGGTTGGTGCGCGGCGCAGAAGCGGCACTTAACGCACAAGCGATATCATCCGGTTCGAATAGCCCGATAAAAACGATCCGAGTCTGCTCGACATCGCGGCATGGCGTGATATGCCAGCGCTTCCCAACGACATGAATCTCCACACACGACCCATCGAGAAGACGCACGAATCCTTTCGCGCGCAGAAGCCTATCGCTGAAAGATGCGCAAGCGGCCTTGAGCGCGATGCGATCAAAGCGCTGATCGGACTGAAACGTAAAGCTGCGTAATTCGGCGGGCAGTCGATTCGAGTAACCAAGCGACTGCACAGCAATGCGCTCCCCTAACGACGCATCATCGTTGAAAAAAAGCGCATTCGGCACGTTGCCATGACAGCCTTCGAACACGATGCGCGTATGCGCAATATCCATCACGCGTGCGCGCGCGGCACGCGATTCCTCGATGCCGAGCAGATCGGTCTTCGTCAACACGATGCAAGTCGCGCCTTCGATCTGCCGCCGCGCGACATCCCCGATATACGCATTGGCAAGCGTCGCCTCGATGCACTCCGCATCGACCGCAACCACGATGCCCTGCAAGCGGAACGCGCGATCCAGCATGCCGACCTGCGCAATACGCACCGGGTCCGACACGCCGCTCGCCTCGATCACCAGCAAGTCGGGTCGCGCATCACGCGCGCTGATCTCGATCAACGTCTCCATCAGCTTGCCGCCGATCGAACAGCACACGCAGCCGTTCTCCAGCCCGATCACGTCGTCGCTGCGTTCGCGAATCAGCGTGGCGTCGATATTGATCGAGCCGAAATCGTTGACGAGCACCGTGACGCGCCGGCCATCTGTATTGGTCAGCAGCGCGTTGATCATCGTGGTCTTGCCCGCGCCGAGATAGCCGCCGATGACGGCAAGCGGAATCGGCTTCATCATTCGGGCGCCTGAAACGCGCGGCCGCCGAGAATCGTGCCCCACACGCGCAATTGACCGAGACGCTCGGGCGGCACCTCATGCGGGTCTTCATCGAGCACGGCAAAATCCGCAAACTTGCCAATCTCGATGCTGCCGATCACATCGTCCATGCCGATCGTATAAGCTGCGCCGAGCGTGATCGCGCGCAGCGCATCGGCTACGTTCAGCCGTTCCGCTTCACCCAGCACGCGACCGGTCGCGGTCTGCCGCTGCACCGCGCACCACGCGGTAAAAAGCGGGTTGAGCTGCGTGATCGGCGCATCCGAATGCAGGCCGAACGTGATGCCGAGTTCGTTAGCCGTGCCCGCCGCGTTCATGCGGTTCGCGCGATCGGCGCCCATGGTCTGCGCGTAGTGCGCGTCGCCCCAGTAGTAGATATGGTTCGAGAAGAAGTTCACGCACATGCCGAGGCGGGCGGCGCGTTCGAGTTGCCGTCTGTCGGCCATCTGGCAATGCTGCAGCGTATGCCGGTGATCCGATCGCGGATGCCGGTTCAGGATAGTTTCGATGGCATCCAGCACCAGTTCGGTGGCTTCATCCCCGTTCGTGTGGATGTGCAGTTGCAGCCCCGCGAGATGGAAGGGCAAGAAGGTTTCGACGAATTGCTCCGGCGGAATCAGCCATAAACCATTGGGCCGCCCGTTCACGTAGCCCGGCCAGCGCAGGCGCGCGGTAAAGCCCTGGATCGAACCGTCGACGATGAACTTGACCGGCCCGAAGCGCAGCTTCTCCGAGTTGAGCGTCATGGCTTCGAGCACGCGGGAAGGGCCGCCTTCGGGATTGCGCTGCGGCCCGAACGCGGGCACGAGCCGGATCGGAAAACGCGCATCGCGCGTGACCTCGACGAGATTGCGCATGCCCTTGTCGGACAGATCGTTGAGCAGGTCGGTGGCCGTCGTCACGCCCGCGAGCTGCGCGACCTTGCCGAAATCGCGGATCGCAGCGGGGTTATCGCTTGCCGAAAGGGAAAGTGTCGCGCCGATCACCCGATACACCGGAAACATCGCCGCGAACTCCTGCAACTCGCCGGTGAGCCCGCCGCGCTCGTCCTTCACGATGCCATCGACGTCGGTGTCTTCGTCGATGCCGGCGAGCGCGAGCATCGGCGAATTCACGTTCATCAGATGCACGCTCGCATGCAGGATCGCGATGGGACGCGTCGCCGATACGCGATCGAGTTGCGCCGCCGTCAGACGCTCGCTGCCGAAGAAGATCGGATCGAAGCCCCACGCGAGCAGCGGCGCGCTGGCGTCATCGAGCTTGCGCTCGGCTTCCTGCAGGCGTTCGATCACCGCATCGAGCGATTGCAGGCCGGGCCAGCGCGTGCCGTCGGGACCACGCCGCTCGTAATAGCCGACATAGACCGCGCTCCACATCGCGCCTTCCATCAGATGCGAATGACCTTCGACGAGACCGGGCATCAGCACCTTGTCGCTGAATGACGTGTCCGGCTCGGCATCGGTCCATTGGCGCATGTCGTCGAGCGTGCCGACCGCGAGGATCTTGCCCTCGCGAATGGCCACGTGCGTCGCGACGGGCTGACGCGGATTCATCGTCAGAATCTTGCGTGCTGCGAGCACTTTTACTGCGTTGTTGTCGGTTCGGGTCATGAGTCGTTCGAGTGGATCAGGTCTGCATGAACGTGCTTGCGGCCCGCGCTCGGATTGCTGAGAAACACCACGAGCACATTCGCCGCGAGACAGATGAGGCCGATATTCAAGCCGGCGATATCGACATGGAACGCATACAGGACGACCGCGAGCACCTGCCCCACGAGCAGCCCCGCTGCGATGGCGCGCGCACTCACGCGCAGCCCGAGCACGATCGCGATGACGCCGGGGAAAAACTGCGTGACGCCGTAGTACGTCATGTTGATGAGCGTGAGCATCAGGTTGGGCGTGGCGAGCGTCATGACGATGGAGAGCAGCAGATAAATCCCGATCACCACTTTGGCGCCGGCCTTCTGACGTGTCTCCGGCATGTTCGGCAACAGGTTGCGCGTGACCACCGGCCCGATCGCGAGACAGATGCCCGCGAGCACGAGCAAGCCGGAAAGCGACGCGCCCGCCGCGACGAGGCCGACCAGCCACGGCGGCAACAGATGCACGACGGCGGTGAAGAACGCTTCGTTGGGCGAGGCGAGCGGCACGTTCTGCGCGATCGCGTAGTACGACGCGACCACGAGAAAAGGATACATCAGCATGTAGAGCGGCATGACCACCTGCGAGCGGCGGATCGTGTTCGCGCTCTTCGCGGTGAAGAAGTTCTGGATCGCAAACGGCATCACGTAGAAGCCGAGCGACTGGAACAGCATCGTGCTCATCGAGAACGTGAGCTGATGGGTGCTCATCGCGTTCGATACATGCTGGCTCGCGGCTCTGAACACCGGTTCCACGCCCGCTTCCCACGCCACCGCGATGCCCGTGATGACGATCGCCGCGACCATCAGGAGGTCTTTCAGAATGGCGATATACGCCGATGCGCGCACGCCGGCGATCGCGATGTATGCGAACGCGAGCAGCGCCGAGATCATGATGAGGACGACCGGATTCACGTTCCAGCCCAGGCCTTTGAGCGCGGCGACGAGACCGGTGAACTGCAACTGTCCCCACGGCAGCAGAAAGACCAGCGCGGAAATGGCGACGATCAGTTCGAGCGTGCGGCTCGCGAAGTGTCCCTTGAACAGGTCGGGCAGCGTGATGGCGTTATAGCGCTTGCCCGCCTCCCAGATTTTCGGTCCCATGAAATAGCCGATCGGATACGCGAGCAGGATATAGCCGAGGAACCAGACGCCGTAGGTCGGCCCTTTCGCATAGATGCCGCCGGGAAAACCCACCATTGTGCCGATGCTGTAAATCTCGCCCGCAGCGAGAAAGAACACGAGCCAGGCGCCGAATTGACGCGATGCGACAAAGAAATCGTGCACGCTTTGCGAGCCGCGCCCTTTGCCCGCGCGCAACGCAAGCCACAGCGACAGCGCGATGAAGCCCAGAAATACCGTGGAAGCCATGTCGAACGTCTCCTTTATGCGCCGCGCACTTCGCG
Source organism: Caballeronia pedi (assembly GCF_001544915.2). Classification (GTDB taxonomy): domain Bacteria; phylum Pseudomonadota; class Gammaproteobacteria; order Burkholderiales; family Burkholderiaceae; genus Caballeronia; species Caballeronia pedi. The sequence goes on from NZ_FCOE02000016.1 coordinate 107,823, forward strand.
CTGTTCCGCTTTTTTGTCGAACAGAATCCAGCAAAGCTGGAGGCAAACGGACGTCAGCACGAACCAGCCGAATATCCACGCGTAGATAAACGGAACGCCGAACACATAAAAATCGTTCGACGCCGCCCACGGCAACAGGCCGATGACGCCGACAAACGGCAAACCGAGTCCGATCAAGAGTTTGAGCATGGGTTACTCCGCAGGAACATGGGCGCCGCGCGGGACGGGCATGCGCGGGCAAATAGGGATGCGGCTCAGTATGGCCTTACAAAAATGGCTGGCCGTAGTGCCAGAAAGGACCAATCGCTGGGGCCAGTGAGACCCGCGCGCTGGCACTAACGATGGTTCCGGCGTGGCACTAAGCGCGCCGCGAAGTTCGGTGCAACATGGGGGTACTTTCCAAGGAGTTATCGGTGGCTACTCTCGATTACGCTGCGCCGGCCCTTCGAGGCGCGTGCGCCCCATACGATCCGCTCTACGACCCGCTCGTCTCGCCCATCGGCCGTCAGCCGATGGACTACGCGCCCACCTACTGGGTCGCGACGGCAGGCGCGCCGCCCGAAGACGACGGACCCTTGCCCGGCGATGCCGATGTCGACGTGCTGATCGTCGGCGCAGGATTCACCGGTCTTTCGACCGCGCTCTTTCTGGCACGCGAGCACGGCATCCGCGCGATGATCGTCGATGCGAACCGCACCGCCTGGGGCTGCACGAGCCGCAACGGCGGGCAGGGACAGAACGCGAGCGGCAGGCTGTACCGCTCGCAATGGATCGAGCGCTGGGGCAAGCAGACGGCGCTCAAGCTCGATGCCGAAATCCGCGAAGGCTTCGACACCTTCAAACAGTTGATCGGCGAATTCGCGTGCGATGCGCAGCCGGGCGGGCATCTCTACATCGCGCATCGACCGCGCAAGCTGGATTTTCTCGCCAACGAATGCAGCGTGATGCGCGATGTCTTCGGCTACGACACGCGCATGCTGAGCGCGAAGGACGTCGCGCAATCGTATGTCGACGACCGTGAAAGCTGCGGCGCGCTGCTCGAACCCGACGGCATCGGCGTGCATCCGCTCAAGCTCGCGTTCGGCTATCTGCGCATGGCTCGCTCGCTCGGCGTGAAGGTGCATCCGGGCACGCCCGTGCTCGACGTCGAAACGATCCGCGGCGTGCATCACGTGCGCACGCCGCGCGGCGTGATTCGCGCGAAGGCGGTTGCGTTCGCGACCGGCGGCTATACGCGCAACGACATGCATCGCACGCTTTCCGCGAAGATCATGCCGATCCTTTCCAACTCGCTCGTCACGCGTCCGCTCACGCAGGAAGAACTCGCTTCGACAGGCTTCCGCTCGCGCCAGGTCATCACCGATACGCGCACGCTGCGTTTCTACTATCGCCTGCTGCCGGATAACCGCGTGCAGATCGGCAGCCGCAGTGCGATCACCGGCGCGGACGCGGCGAACCCCCGGCATATGGATGTGCTCATCGAAGGATTGCATCGCAAGTTTCCTTCGCTGAAAGGCATTCGCATCGATTACTCGTGGTGGGGCTGGGTCGATGTGAGTCACGACATGATGCCGCGCGTCGCGCAGCCCGATCCGCAGCAGAGCATCTTCTATGCAGTGGGTTACGGCGGCAATGGCGTGTCGTTCTCCGCGCATGCGGGGCGGCGCATGGCCGAGCGCGTCGCGGGCAAATGGCAGCACAGCCGCGACGATCTGCCGATCTACGATTCCGCGCTCGAATATCCGAACGTGATGGGCATGGTGCGGTGGAAAGGCTTCGCGCCATTCCGCCGGGTCGGCCAACGATTTCTGTATCACAAGTATCTGGCGCAGGACGAGAAGCGCTGAGCCCGGTTGAACTCTTTCGCAACGCACTGACACTATCGACACATGAGCACTCAAACGAATCAGGACTACCTCCGCCTTCTGGAGTCATTCAACGATGCATGGAATCGCCACGACATCGACGCATTGATGAACTGCATGGCGGACGAATGCGCCTTTCACGGCGTGGCCGGACCCGACGCACTGGGCCGCACCTTCGAGGGCCGCGATGAAGTGCGCAAGGGCTTCACGCTCGCGTGGGAAACCTTTCCCGATGCGTCGTGGCAGGACGGCGAGCATTTCGTGAGCGGCGAGCGCGGCGTATCGGAATCGACGTTTCGCGGCACGAAGGCGGACGGCTCGCGCATCGAAGCGCGCATGGTGGATGTCTTCACGTTCAGGAACGGCAGGATCGCGGTGAAGAATGCGTATCGCAAGGATCGTCCGGCCATCACGTGACTGAATGAAAGCGCCTCGACCCGCAGGCAATGAACCAGCGGGCGAACGCTATACCGACACAAGCAAATCAGGAGACGACATGCACTCGAACACGGATCAGGGCGATCTGAAATGCGGCCTCAAGCAGCGCCACATGACGATGATCGCATTGGGCGGCGTCATAGGCGCCGGACTTTTCGTCGGTAGCGGTGTGGTGATCCAGCAGGCCGGGCCCGCCGCGATTCTCTCGTTTCTCATCACGGGCGGCCTCGTGGTGCTCGTCATGCGCATGCTCGGCGAGATGGCGTGCGCGATGCCCGCCGTCGGCTCGTTCTATGAATATGCGCGCCTCGCTTTTAAAACGCAGCGCGGGCCGGGACGTCTCGCCGGCTTTCTGACGGGCTGGATGTACTGGTACTTCTGGGTCATCGTGATCGCGCTCGAAGCGGTCGCGGGCGCGAAGCTCGTGCAGTTCTGGATACCCGATGTGCCTGCATGGATCATCAGTCTCGTGCTGCTCGTCGTGCTCACGCTGACCAACCTGATTTCGGTCGGCAGCTACGGCGAGTTCGAGTTCTGGTTTTCGTCGATCAAGGTCGGCGCGATCATCGTGTTCCTGTTCCTCGGCGGCCTCTATGTATGCGGTTTCTGGCCGGCGTCGATGCACACCACCGACGTCGCCACGACTTTCCTCGGACACGGCGGCTTCATGCCCAACGGCATCGGGCCAGTGATGACAGGGGCGGTCGCTGCGACCGGCTTCTACTTCGGCGCGGAGATCGTCACGATCGCGGCGGCCGAAGCGAAGGAGCCCGCGAAGGCAGTGGCGAAGGCGACCAATTCGGTGATCACGCGCGTGCTCGTGTTCTATGTCGGCTCGGTGGCGCTCGTCGTCGCGCTGGTGCCGTGGAATTCGCATCAGATGGCGACGCCCTACGTGAGCGCGCTCGACGTGATGGGCATGCCCGCCGCCGCCAACGTGATGAACGCGATCGTGCTGACGGCCGTGCTCTCCGCGCTGAACTCGGGTTTGTACGCCGCTTCGCGCATGCTGTTCGCACTGACGCGTCACGGCGATGCGCCGCTCGGCCTCGCCAAGGTGAACAAGCGCGGTGTGCCGACGCGCGCCATTCTGCTCGGCACCGTGTTCGGTTACGTGTCGGTGGTGATGTCGTATATCTCGCCGGATACGGTGTTCGCGTTCCTCGTCAATTCGTACGGCACGGTGGCGATCTTCGTGTACCTGCTGATCGCGTTCTCGCAGTTGCGTCTGCGTGCCCGCATGACGAGCTTCGAAGCGAACGATCTGCGCGTGCGCATGTGGGGATTTCCCTATCTCACCTGGCTTGCGATCTTCGGCATGACGGCGATTCTCGTCGCGATGGCTTTCATCCCCGATCAGCGCAAGCCGCTGTGGCTGGGTGTCGCGAGTCTCGGCATTCTGATCGTCGCGTATATGGTGTTCAAGCGCGGCCGCAAGGAGGTCGAGATCGAATCAGATGAACATTCGGCGCAGCATCTGCAAACCGTCGAACGTTGAGCTTTGAAGTAGCGGACAGCCGGTTTGCTGCATCGCAAACCGGCTGTCATTCCTTGAAGGTTCTGGCGGTTTCTTCCGCGGTGCGGCGCAGGTCGGGTTCGAAGGCGAGCAGTTGATCCAGCGCAACGCGCCCGACCGGCGCCTGAATCGCAATCGCCGCGCATGCGCGGTTGCGGTCCAGCATCACCGGCACCGCGATCGCAACGAGTCCCTGCAAGTGCTCCTGATTGTTGATCGCCAGCATGCGGCGGCGCGTCAATGCAAGCTCTCGGCGCAACGCATCGCGGTCGGTGATGGTGCGTTCCGAATATGAGCGCAGCGGCAGCCGCTCGATCATCCGTTCGCGGCGTTCCTTCGGCAGAAAACTCAACAGCAGCTTGCCGCTCGCCGAGCAATGCAGCGGCACATGCGAGCCCGGCTGCAGGTGCATGCGCAGCGGCCAGCCGGTCTCGACGCGATCCACATACACGACGTCGTTGCCCGCGAGCATCGTCAGATTGCAGGTCTCGCCGACGCGCGCAACGAGTTGTTCCAGCAGCGCATGACGCGCCGCGGCGGGCCCCGCATGCATCAGCACGTTGATGGCGAGCGAGCGCACGCGCGCCGAACATTCGTAGAGCTTGTCGCTCGCGCCGCGCGTGACGAGCCATGCATCCATCAGTTGCACGAGAATGCGATGCACCGTCTGCTTGGGCAGGCCGAGCGCATCGACGAGTTCGGTCATCGAGAGCGGGCGGTTCGCTTCGGCAAGTGCTTCGAGCACGCGAAACGCGCGCACTGCGGCGGCATTCGATTGATTCGATGTCACGTTGCTTGTCTCCGTCTACCTACTTTTCGCTTCCATTTCATTGTGCGTCGAAAACGGCGGTTTTCGGGACTCTGGAAAGTCCCGAAATCCTGATTTTCCGATGCTGACGGTTTGGCTGTATGCGTTAGTCCAGAAAACGGGACCGCGCGTTGAGCGCGGCTGACTAGATTGGATAACACCTTCAATCTTTCACCAGCCGAGGTTCATCGCATGAATGACATGGCAAGCGGCGCGACGCTCGCGCGTTCCCGCGACAACGCGCCTGACCCACAGCAAGCCGACGTCGAACGCATCGTCGAAGCGCTCGTGACGCGAGCGCGCGCGGCGCAGCAGCGCTTTGCGCAGGCGGGGCAGGAGACACTCGATATCGCGGCGGCCGCCGCCGCGTGGGCGATCATGGACCCGCAGCGCAACCGGCAACTGGCGGAGCTCGCGGTGCGCGACACGGGCCTCGGCAACGCCGACGACAAGTTCCGCAAGAACCATCGCAAGACGCTCGGTCTGCTGCGCGATCTTCACGGCGTCGCGACGACCGGCGTGATCGCGCGTGACGAGGAACACGGCATCGTCGAGATCGCGCGTGCAGTCGGCGTCGTCGCGGCGATCACGCCATCGACGAATCCCGGCGCGACACCCGCCAACAAGATCATCAACGCGCTCAAGTGCGGCAACGCGGTGATCGTCGCGCCTTCGCCGAAGGGTTATTCGTCGTGCGCGTTGCTGATCGGTTTCATTCACGCGGAGTTCGCAAAGGCGGGTCTCGATCCCGCTCTCGTGCAGATGCTGCCGCAGCCGATCGGCAAGGCCGCCACTGCCGCGCTGATGAAGTTCGCGGATCTCGTCGTCGCGACCGGCTCGCAGGCCAACGTGCGCATGGCCTATACGAGCGGCACGCCGGCTTTCGGCGTGGGCGCGGGCAATGTCGCATCGATCGTCACGGCGGGCGCGCATCCCGATGATGCGGCGCGCAAGATCGCCGCGTCCAAGACATTCGATAACGCGACGAGCTGTTCGTCGGAGAACAGCGTCGTGATCGAGGATGCGATCTATGCGCGCATGCTCGATGCATTGACGGAGCAGGGCGGCGTGCTGCTCGATGCCGCGCAGAAAGCGCAATTGCAGGCGGCGATGTGGCATGACGGCAAGCTCTCGGCGCGCTGCACGGCGCGTTCGGCGGCGGCCATCGCGCGCGAAGCCGGACTCGACGATATCGCCGCGCGCGAGCCGAAGTTCCTGATGGTGGAAGAAACCGGCTACGGCGTCGAGTATCCGTTCTCCGGTGAGAAGCTCTCACCCGTGCTGACGGTCTATCGCGCGCGCGATGTGGACGCGGCCATCGACATCGTGCGCGGCATTTACGGCTACATGGGCGCGGGGCATTCGGTCGGCGTGCACGGCGCCGACGACGCGCTCGCCGTGAGGCTCGGCATGCAGTTGCCGGTTGCGCGCGTGATCGTCGATCAGGCGCATTGCCTCGCGACCGGCGGCAATTTCGACAACGGCCTCCCGTTCTCGCTCTCGATGGGTTGCGGCACATGGGGCGGCAACAACTTCTCGTCGAATCTCGGCTATCGGCAATACCTTAACGTCACGCGCGTCGCGTATCGCATCGCGGAGCGCGTGCCCGAAGTCGACGCGTTGCTCGGCGATTACTTCCGGAGGGTCGGACGATGAGCGCGCTTGCCGATCCCATCGTCGCGCCTCGCCGCGTGCCGCTCGATGCGCCGACCCTGCGCGCGTTGATCGATACACGCGCCGCACACGCGCCCGACAAGACGTTTCTGCTGTCCATCACACAGGACGATGCGCTGACCTTCGCCGCATTGCGCGACGATTGCATCGCACTCGAAGCGCGTTTCCATGCAGCCGGGTTACGCCCTGGCGATGTCGTGTCCGTCTTCATGGGCAACGGTATCCAGACCGCGCGTCTGCTGCTCGCGGCGATGTACAGCGGGCTGGTGGCGAATCCGCTGAATCTGTTGAGTCAGCCTTCGCAGGTGCGCTATATCGTCGAGCATTCGGATACGCGTGCGATCTTCGTCGCCGACGATACCTGCGACACGATCGTTGAAGCCATCGATGCGTTGCGTCGCGAAGGCATGGCGCGTGAGATCGCGGTGGTACGCACGTCGCCCGACGCAAGCAATTTGCCCGATATCCCGGCGTTACCTGCGCGCCCGATTTCGTTGGTAAGCGACCAAACGCCCGGCACGCAGATCGTATCGAGCGACACAGGCGCGATGCGGCCCGGCGATACCGCGCTGCTGATGTATACATCGGGCACGACGGGCGCGCCCAAAGGCGTGCTGCTGAGTCATCGCAGCCTGCTCGCGAACATGCGCAACATCAGCGCGGAGCATCGCCTGAGCGAAGAGGATCGCGTGCTCGTGTCGCTGCCGCTCTATCACATCAACGGACTCGTCGTCGCGCTGTTGACGCCGCTCTGGCACGGCGGCTCGGCGGTGATGACGCCGCGTTTCTCCGCCCGCACGTTCTGGAACGAGGCGTCGCTTCACGGCTGTACGTGGATCAACGTGGTGCCGACCATCGTCGCGTATCTGCTCAATGGCGAGAGCGCGCACGGCTGCGATCTTTCCGCGCTGAAGTTCTGCCGCAGCGCGTCTGCGGCGTTGCCGGCCGATCATCATCGTGCATTTGAGGAGCGCTTCGGCATCGGTGTCATAGAAACAATGGGAATGACGGAGACCGCCGCGCCCGCATTCAGTAATCCGTACGATATGAGCAAACGAAAACTCGGCAGTATCGGCCTGCCGTCGGGCGGCGGGGCGATGATCGTCGATCTCGAAGGGCGCGAATGCGCGGCGCATGAAACCGGCGAGCTGGTGCTGCGCGGCGAGCAACTGATGAGCGGCTACTACAAGCGCCCCGAGGAAACCCGCAATGCCTTCACCGCCGATGGCTGGCTGCGCACCGGCGACCTCGGCTATCGCGACGAGGCGGGCTTCTTCTACATCAACGGGCGCGCGAAGGAACTGATCATCAAGGGCGGCGAGAACATCGCGCCGCGTGAGATCGACGAGGCGCTGCTGCGTCATCCGGGCGTGCTCGAAGCGGCGGCTGTCGGCGTGCCTGATCCGGCCTACGGGCAGGACATCGTCGCGTACATCGTGGCAAGCGGCGGCGTCCCTATCGATGTGACGGAGTTGCGCGCGCATTGTCTGCGCGAACTCGGCCGCTACAAGACACCGCGCGAGTTCCGTTTCACCGATGCATTGCCGCGCGGCCCTTCAGGCAAGGTGCAGCGCCTGAAGCTCGTGCAATAAGCGGGCGCGAATTCGCGAGCTTGACCATTCCACATAAGATGGACACAGGAGACAGCATGAACAGGCATCGTCAGCGCGTGAAGACGCGCCATATCATTTTAGGCGTGATGTGTCTGATGTACTTCATCTCGTACATCGACAGAGTAAACATTGCCGTCGCGGGACCGTTGATTCGCCAGGAAATGGGTCTGACCTCCATGCAGCTCGGACTCGTGTTCTCCGCGTTCGCGTATCCTTATGCGGTGATGCAGATCATCGGCGGATGGCTCGCGGATCGCTTCGGACCGAAGCTCGTGCTGACCGTGCTCTCGCTGATCTGGGGCGCGGCGACGCTCGCGACGGGCTTCGCCGGCAGCATCGGGATGCTCGTGCTGTTGCGCATCGCGCTCGGTATCGGCGAGGGCGGCGCATTCCCGACGGCGACGCGCGCGTTCACGTTCTGGATGCCGGTGCGCGAGCGCGGTTTCGCGCAAGGCATCACGCATAGCTTCGCGCGGCTGGGCGGCGCGGTGACGCCGCCGCTGGTGCTCGCGGTGGTCGCGGCGAGCGGCTGGCGCGAGGCCTTCATTCTTCTCGGCATCGCGAGCCTTGCGTGGACGGTGCTGTACTTCTTCGTGTTCAGCAATTCACCCGATGGGAACCGCCGCGTGACGCCGGAGGAAATCGCGGAAATCGGTTATCGCGCGGGAGAGTGCGCGCGCGCGAGCAAGAACCCGACGCCGTGGCGCAAGCTGATTCATCGCATGTGGCTCGTGACTTTCGTCGACTTCTGTTATGGATGGCTGCTCTGGGTGTATCTGACCTGGCTGCCTTCGTATCTGAAGGAAGCGCGTGGTTTCGATCTGAAGCATCTCGCGCTTTTCACCGCGTTGCCGCTGCTCGCGGGCGTGATCGGCGATACGCTCGGCGGCGTGATATCGGACCGCATCTACCGGATGACAGGCCGGCTGCGTCTCGCGCGTTGCAGCATTCTGGTCGTTGGCATGGGCGGCTCGCTCGCCTTCCTTTTGCCGATGGTCAACGCGCCGAGCCCGATCGCTGCGGTGTGGTTCCTGACGGGTTCGTTCTTCTTCCTCGAGATCACGAATCCTGTGTTGTGGACCTTGCCGCTCGATATCGCGGGCAAATATGCGGGCACGGCGGGCGGCATGATGAACACCGGCTTCGGCATCGCGGGGATGGTGTCGCCGGTCGCGTTCGGTTATCTGATCCAGCAGACGGGCAGCTATGACCTGCCGTTCACGATCTCGGCGGGATTGCTCGCGGTCGGTGCGTTCGCGGCGCTTTTCATCGATACGAGCAAAACGGTGGAGGCCGATGAGGCGCGCGAGGCGCAAGATCGTGAGGAAGTGGGCGTGCCGGCATTCGCGGGCGGGGCCGGCAACTGGCACAAATAGCGAGGGCCGCGTGGCGAGGGGCGGGTTCCAGATCCGCCTCTGCTAGCCACGTGCGAGATCAATACACCTCGGCCAGCAACGCGTTCACCCGATCGACCGTAGAATGAATTGCGTCCAACCACCGGCGCACTTACTACAAACCGATTCGGGAGACAACACCATGCGACGTTGCAGCGCGGCATTCCTGATCATTCCCCTTGTCATCGTCGGCGTGCTCGCCGGTTGCGGCGGCTCCGACGACGATCAACCCGCCTATGCCAGTGCGCCGAAGATCATCATCGATTCGGACTTCAATACGATGGGCGACGACGGCCAGCTCTTCGCCATGTCCACGCAGTTGATGGCCGAAGGCAAGGTCAACCTGCTCGGCCTGTGCGTCGTGACCGGCAATGACTGGCTGCTGCAGGAAGAAGCGGACGCACTGAAGGCCGTCGAACGCATGGGTGTGCAGGATAAGGTCGGCGTGTATGCAGGCGCCAATTATCCATTGCAATACGACGTCGCGAGCATCCGCGCGCAGCAGGCCGCGAATCCGAACGGCTACTTCGGCGCATGGATGCGTCCCGAGCCGACCACACAAGCCCAACTGACCGCGCCGCCCGACGGCTTCGCGACATCCGCAAAGCTGCAGAGCCAGAGCGCCGCCGACTTCATCATCGACACGATCAAGCGCTATCCGAACCAGGTGACGATCATCGAAGTCGGGCCGCCGACCAATCTCGCGACCGCCGTGAACAAGGCGCCGGAGATCGTTCCGCTGATCAAGGGCATCGTCTACATGGGCGGCGCGATGAACGTGCCTGGCAACGCGAATGCGGCCGGCGAGCTGAACTGGTGGTTCGATCCGGTGGCCGTGCGCACGCTCTTGCAGACGTCGATTCCGCAGAAAGTCATTCCGCTCGACGTCACCAACACCGTGCCATTGACGGAGTCGGTCTATAACCAGATCGTCAATCCGTCGACAGGACAGACGGCGGTGACGAAGGTCTATGCAATCGCGAATGCGGGCGCATTCGCAACGAACACAGATATCTACGACACGCTGACGATTGGTTACTTCCTCGATCCGTCTTACGCGACGCAGACGCAAAGTGCATACCTCGACATCGATACGACGCCCGGCGAAGATCAGGGACACGTGAAGGTCTATCCGGATGCGCCGGCGGCGGGCGCATCACCGCAAAAGATCACCTACGTCACGCGCTACGATAACGATCGATTCTTCAAGTTCTATGTCGATCTCTTGACGCGGCCTGTCCCGGTCAAATTCCAGTAACGCCAAGGATCAGGCACCGCCGGTGCCTGATCAAAAACATCACACTTCAAGCTGCTCCAGCACCTTCCCCTTCGTCTCGATGCCCATATAATGCACCGCGACCGCCGCAACGAGCGGCACCGCCGCGAGCGCATAGAACGCGATGTTCATATTCCCGCCCATCAACGTCTTGCCGACCAGCGCCGGCGCGAAGATCGCCGCGATCTTGAGCCATGCTCCACCGAGACCGCAGCCGAACGCGCGGATGCTCGTCGGATAGAGTTCCGGCGTGTAGACATACGCGGTGATGAAGCCGCATGCCATGAAGCCGAGCGCGAGCGCACAGAAGGTCGCGACCACGTACACGGACTGCGTGACGCACACGCCCGCGCACACCAGCGACACCGCGCACAACACGAACGACCAGTTGATGACCGGTTTGCGCCCGACTTTATCGACGATCAGGGCGCAGGTCAGCGAGCCAATGACGCCGAGCACGGATGCCGCCACCGCAAGATTCAGCGCGAGCTGCAGGGGCGTGTGATAGACGGTCTGGTAAATCGTCGGCAGCCAGGTCGACAGACCGTACTGAAGCACGCCGCACGTCATCCACAAAAGCGCGACCGCAATCGTGCGCTTCAGATACGCCGGGCCGATCAGATCGAGGCGGCGGCGCTTCGGATGACGGTTCGCCATCGCTTCGAAGTCGGCGAGATTGCCGAGCGGCGGCAGCGGTTGCTTGACGGTGGCTTCGAATGCGGAGAGCGCATCACCCGCTTCGCGCATGCGGCCGCGTTCGCCGAGCCAGCGCGGCGATTCCGGCACCAGCACGCGCAGCAGGAAGAACAGAACGAGCGGAACGCCGCCGATGAAGTACATCACTTCCCAGCCGAAGCGCGGCACGATCCACGCGCCGAGCGCATTCGATGCGAGCAGGCCAATCGGAAACACGATCTCATACAACAGCACGAAGCGGCCGCGTCCGTGCGCGCGCGTGATCTCGTTGATATAAGTCGCCGCCACGGGTAACTCGCCGCCGAGCCCGAGTCCCTGCACGATGCGCAACGCGACGAACACCGCGAACGAAGGCGCAAAGCCGCACGCGATGCTCGTGAGGCCGATGATGCCCGAGCTCCACGCGATCGAACGCACGCGCCCGAAGCGTTCTGCAAGCGACGGAAACAGGAACGCACCGATCAGTTGTCCGATCGATCCAGACGCGATCAGAAAGCCGACCTGCGCTGGAGAAAGACCCCATCTCTGGATCAGCAACGGCAGCGTGGCCGCGATGACGATGACGTCGAAACCATCGAAGAACGTCGCCGCGCCGATCAGGATACGCGCGCGCACCTGCATCGCGTTGGCGGGCAGTCTTTCGATGCGCGCGATGATCGATCCCTTCGTGACCGCGTGAGCGGCAGTGGCCGCGTCGGCGACGGTTGTTGCGGTGCCGCCGTGTTGGACGACTGTATTGCCCATGCTCCTCATGCCTGCTCCCGTCTGTGTGTTATGCGAGTGCTTTCGCTGTGTCCGCAAGGGCCGCGATATCGACCGCGCGTCCCTGGCTCATCCATTTCTTCGCGACCTTGAGATCGCGCGTCGCGTTGATCGCGATGACGCCGCGCAATGCGTCGCCGTCGAGGAAGAACAACGACGCGCGCCGCGCGTCCAGATCGCCGCGCACGATCGGCGTCGCGCCCGGCGCAATGTCGCCGAGAATCTGCAGGTTCACGTCGTACTGATCCGACCAGAACCACGGAATCTCCGCATACGGCGTGCGCACGCCGAGCACTGCGCGCGCCGTCGCGATCGCCTGGTTCTGCGCGTTCGCCCACGATTCGAGGCGCACACGGCGCTTGAGCCACGCGTTCGGATGATTGGCGACATCGCCACAGGCGAACACATGCGCATCGTTCGTCGCGCCGAATTCATCGACGACGATGCCGTCGTTCACCTCGATGCCCGCGCGCTCCGCGATTGCCGTATGCGGCGTCAACCCGATGCCCGCGACAGCGAAATCCGCATCGAGCGTCGTGCCGTCGGCGAGTTGCGCGCGCACGCCGCTGCCGAAGTCTTCGAGCGACACGAGCGAAGCATTCAGGCGCACATCGACGCCGTTATCGCGATGCAGTTTCAGCAGAAAGTCGGACACGCTTTCGGGTACCGAACGTCCGCACAGACGCGGCGCGCCTTCGATCACCGTCACATCGACGCCGAGCTTCTTCGCGGTCGCCGCGACTTCGAGGCCGATCCATCCTCCGCCGACCACGAGCAGACGCTTGCTGTGACTTTCGCGCAGACGCTTGCCGATCACCATCGCGTCGTCGAGCGTGCGCAGATAGGCGAGGTGAGACGTCTTCACGAGCGCATCGGGCAGACGCCGCGCCGCGCCGCCCGTCGCGATGACGAGGCGGTCGTAGTGCACTTCGCGTCCGCTCGCGGTGCGCACGATGCGCGCGTCGCGATCGATCGATGCCGCGCATTCCGGCTGCCACGCTTCGACGTTCAATTCAGCGAACGCGTCGTGATCGACGATGCGCACGGTGTCGATATCCGCTTCGCCCGCGAGCACGGCCTTCGACAGCGGCGGGCGTTCGTAGGGAAGATGGATTTCATCGGCGATCATCACGAGGCGGCCATCGAAGCCTTCATTGCGGAGCGTCTTCACGATCCATCCGGCAGCCTGTCCGCCGCCGATCACCACGACTGTCTGAAGATCAGCCATTTTTACGCTCCGTCATGAACTTGCCTTCGGGCGCCTTCGCGTCTTTCTGACGGCGCGTGTTGCCATCGAGACCGCCATCGACGGCCCATTCGGCGAACACGGTCGGACCCGGTTCGAACTCGCGCGGCTGCCACTCGGGCGTGAGCACGTCTTCATCGGCGTAATACTCGATGAGACCGCCCGCCGGATTTTTGAAGTACCAGAAGTACGCCGACGAAACCGGATGACGTCCCGGCCCGAGCTGCGTGGTCCAGCCGCAGCGGCTGATATGCAGGCCGCCGCCGAACACTTCGTGGATATCGCGCACGGTGAAGGCGACGTGATTCAGACCGCGCTTGCCGTCGGGCAATTGCAGCAGGAACAAATCGTGGTGCCCGCCGTGCGGCGCGCAGCGCATGAACGCGCCGCGTCCCGGATAACGGTCGGAGGTCTCGAAGCCGAGCAGTTCGTGATAGAACTTTTCCTGCTCAGCGACGCAGTTCGTGAAGAACACGACGTGTCCCACTTCGACCGGTTCGGCGCGTTCGTACACGGGACTCGGCGTATCGACGCGCAGGGTTTGTCCCCACACGTTCGAGGGCGAACCCTTCACGTCGATATCGCGTTTCTTCGTCACTTCGACGCGAATCGCCATGCCGTTCGGATCGATGCAGCCGACCGCATCATCCGTTTCGGTGTGACCGGGCAGACCCGCGAAACGTCCGCGCAGTGCGTCGAGTTCGGCGCGTGTCGCGACGCCCCACGTCACTTCGCGCAGCGTCGGACCGCCTTCGAACGCGGGCGGGAGCGCTGGATCGTGCGCGAGCGCCAGCAGCACTTCGCAGCCGTTCAGGGTCTCGAAACGGGCGCGCGTTTCATCGTGCGCGACTTCCTTCAGACCCCAGTCGGCGAAAAAGCGCCGGCAGGTGTCGAGATCGGTCACGCCGTAGGTGATGCGTTCAATGCCAAGAATCGTCATGGCAACTCCTTCAGTTCGCCCACGGCAGCGGGGCGTCGTTCAAGCCCCAGTACAGGCTCTTTTGCTGCATGTATTCGCGCAGGCCGAGGCGGCCTTTCTCGCGGCCCATGCCGCTGTCCTTCCAGCCGCCGAAGGGTGTGGAAATCGAAAACTGCTTGTACGTGTTGATCCAGACCGTGCCGGTGTTCAATGCGCGCGCCATGCTCCACGCCCGCTTGTAGTCGCGCGTCCAGATGCCGGCGGCAAGGCCGAACACGCTGTCGTTCGCCTGTGCGAGCAACGCGGCTTCGTCGTCGAAGGGCAGGGCGGCGAGCACCGGACCGAAGATCTCTTCCTGGCACATGCGCGCGTCGTTCGTGAGACCTTCGATGATCGTCGGCAGAAAGAAGAAGCCTTTCTCGCGGCCCTCGCCGCTGGGACGTTCACCGCCGCACAGCAGCGTGCCGCCTTCGTCGAGACCGAGCGCGACGTAACGTTCGATGCTCTCGCGATGCTGCCCCGTGATCAGCGGGCCCATCTGCGTGTTCTCGCGCGTCGGGTCGCCGACGCGCAGCTTGCGCGCGCCGTCGACGAGCCGCGCCATGAATTCGCTGTACACCTTGCGCTCGACGAACAGGCGCGATCCCGCGATGCACGATTCGCCCGACGAACTGAAGATGCCGTACAGCACGCCGTTGACGGCGTGATCGAGATCGGCGTCGGCATACACGATGGTCGGCGACTTGCCGCCGAGTTCGAGCGACACCGGCATCAGCTTCTCCGCCGCGAGTCGCGCGATGCCGCGGCCCACTTCCGTGCCGCCCGTGAACGCGACCTTCTTCACGAGCGGATGGCGCACGAGTGCATCGCCAATGACGGAGCCTTTGCCGGGCAGCACGCTGACGACGCCCTTCGGCACGCCCGCTTCCTCGCAAATGCGCGCAAGTGCGAGCGATGCGAGCGGCGTCACTTCAGCGGGCTTCAGCACGACGGCATTGCCTGCGGCGAGCGCGGGCGCGAGCTTCTGCGCGTCCGATGCGATCGGCGAATTCCACGGCGTGATCGCCACGATGACGCCGAGCGGTTCGTGCACGCTCATTGTCAGATAGTCGCCGCGCGAGGGCGTGAGTTCTTCTTCGAGCGTTTCGAGGCACGACGCGAAATAGCGGAACGTGCTCGCCGCGCTCGCGACGAGTGCGCGCGTTTCGCTGATCGGCTTGCCGTTGTCGCGGCGCTGAAGTTGCGCGAGCGCTTCGTGACGCGCTTCGATCAGATTCGCGATGCGATGCAGAATGGCTGCCCGCTGATGCGGCTTCAATCCGGCCCAATCTGCCTTCCTGTAGGCGCGATCCGCGATTTCGACGGCTTCGCGCGCATCGTCGGCGTTTGCCGTGCTGATCTCCGCGTTGACGCTTTGATCGGCGGGATAGATGCTCGCGTACGGATTGCCGCGCCCCTGGCGCCATTCGCCGCCGATATAGATATCGCCGGACGTCACGAGCGAAGTGTCGGGATGATTCATCGTTCAAAAGCTCCTTCAGATGACGCAGCGCGCGGCGCGATTACGCAACGCACGAATCGCGCTGAATGCGGTAAGCGCGGATGTCTTGGGATTCGACGGCAGCGGCTTGCCGCACATTTCGAGCGACATCTCGCCGAACGCGCCGCGCGCGACGATCCGATGCACGTTGCGCTCGACGGCCGGATCGGCGATCAGGCGCACGCGCGTGCCGTCGAGTCCGAGTCCGGCCAGCGCGATGGTCGCCGCGACGTTCGCGTTCTTCGGATAGAGCCGCGCGGCATCGCGTGCGGTCCCTTCGAAGATGACTCTTTCTTCGGTCAGCGACCGCAGATCGCAGACGTTTTCCGCAGGCGTGCCGAGCCAGCCGAGCGGCGGCTTGCGGCCCGTGTACTGCACGTCGTCGAGGCCGCCTTCCTTCGCCGCAGCGAGCGCATCGACGCCGCCGATCGCGCCGGACAGCAGCGTGATGGTGGCCGCGCCTTCGTCGGCGGCATGGAACAAGGCATCGAGCAGACCGGCTTCGGACAGCGCGCCGATCGATGCGACCGCGCAGTCCGTGCCGGACTTGAGCAGGGGCACGACATGATCGACGAGCGCCGCATGTCCCGCGCATTCGAGCGCGAACTCGGGATGACTCGCGAGTGCATCGACGTGCGACACGACATCGACGTCATCGCCGAGCACCGAGCGCACATGAGCGCGATCACGTTCCGGCACGATCACATGCGAGATGCGCACGAGCGGATCGCGATCGACTGCGCGAAACACCGCCGAGCCGATCGCGCCGAAGCCGATCATCGCGATGTCGATCGCATGCTGTGCATGACGGGGATCACGCATATTCCGGCTCCTTCGGCTCTTCCTTCTTCACCGGCGGTCCCGCGAACGCGGTCGCGAACGAGCCGACCGACAGCATGTCCACTTCGACGAGCACCGGACCGTCGATGGCGAGTCCTTCGCGCACGATGTCATCGGCCTGATCGAGCGACGTGATGCGGCGATGCGCGAGACCGAGGCTCGCGCAGAACTGCGCGAAATCCGGCTGATGCAGATCGACGAACATGCGGCGTCCGCCATACTGCGCGTCCTGAATGTTGCGGATCACGCCATAGCATTGATCGTTCATCAGCACGATCATCACGTTCGCTTTTTCCTGCACGGCGGTGGCGAGTTCGCCGACGTTGACCATCAGACCGCCATCGCCGACGAGCGCGACGGTCTTCTTCGCCGCGCCCGAGAGCGCCGCGCCGATCGCCATCTGCATGCCCTGGCCGATGCCGCCGCCGAGCGCATGCACGCCCGCGCGCGGATTGAAGATCTTCAGCAGGCGATTGCCCCACGTGCTGTTCGAGATCGTGACGTCGCGCACCCAGTTGTAATCGCGGCCGACCGCGCGTTGCAGCGAATCGACGAGGCGCTTGTACGGTCCCAGTCCCTTCGATACTTCCGCGACCGCTGTTTCCCGCGCGGCGGCGAGATCGCCCGCGAACGCCGGATCGATGCGGATGCGGCCTTCGAGCAGCGTGGCGAGTTCATCGAGCACGCGCGATGCGTCGCCATGCACGAACAGATCGTTGCGATAGCCACGGTTGTCGGCGAGCGCATCGGCGTCGACGCGATAGAGCGGTTGCGGCAGCGCGAGCTTGTACTTCAGCGTTTCGTTGCCACGCAGACGCGAGCCGACGACGACCAGCGCATCGCAGGTCTTGTAGAACGCCTCGACCGACGGATGCACGTTAAACGCGCCGAGCGTCGCGGGATGATCTTCCGGCAGCACGCCGCGCCCTTGCACGCTCGTCACGACGCCGAAGCCGAGCTTCACCAGACGCTCGACCGCGCCGCGCGCATGACGCGTGCCGCCGCCGAGCCACAGCAGCGGGCGTTTGGCGTTCGTCAGTGCATCGGCGAGTTGCTTCACACGCAGGCTGTCATGCGTGAGCGCACCGACATGGGGTGCCGCCAGATCGGCGGGCCATTCGATTTCGGCAGCCTGAATGTCGATCGGAATCTCCACGCTTACCGGACCCGCAGGCGCGGTCAGCGCGACGCGCACGGCCTCGCGGATCGTCGGCAATGCGGTGTCGACGGTACGCACGCGGAACGCGGCCTTCGAGATCGATTGCAGCATCGACAGTTGATCGGGCGCTTCGTGGATATACGCGAGGTCCTGATCGAGATATTCCGTTTCGATCTGGCCCGTGACATGCAGCAGAGCCGTACCGGCGGTCAGGGCTTCGACCATCGCGCCGGCCGCGTTGCCGGCGGCGGTGCCCGTCGACGTGAACGCGACGCCTAGTTCGCCCGAGACCCGCGCGAGGCCATCGGCCATGTTCAATGCGCCCGCTTCGCCACGCGCGCCGACATAGCGGATATTGCCGCGCCGGCCGATCGCATCGAGAATCGGCATGTTGTGAATCGAGATCACGCCGAACGCCGTGCGTACACCGCATTGTTCGAGGAACGCGGCGATCAGTTCGCCGACCGTGGTTTTCTTAGACATGACGAGCAAAGCCTCCGGAAACATCGATATGGCTGCCGGTCGTGTACGACGACAGCGTTGTTGCGAGATAAAAGAGCGCCTGAGCCGCTTCTTCGGGCAAGCCGAAGCGGCCGAGCGGAATGTGTTTCTTGCGCGCGAGCTCGGCGGTCCATTGCTGCCAGCTTTGACGCGGCTCTTGCGCATTTTGTAGGTAGTCCTCATAACGTCGCTTCCACTGTCCCGATTCGACAATGCCGATCAGAATCGAATTCACGCGGATGCGTTGCGGCGCGAACTCCGTCGCGAGCGATTTCACGAGGCTCAGCACGCCTGCTCTCGCCGACGAAGTCGCGACCATATGCGATTCGGGTTGCAACGCGAGTAGCGAATTCACGCAGACGATCGCGGGCGAGGGCGCGTCCTTCAGCATCGGCAGAAAGGCGCGTGTCGGACGGATGATGCTGAAGTACTTCAGTTCCAGTTCATCGCGCCAGGCGTCGTCGGTGGTGTCGGCGAAGGTGGACACGCGGCCTTGTCCCGCGTTGTTCACCAGCATGTCGACGCGGCCAAAACGCTCCATTACGCGTGCGGCGAATGCGTTCACGTGGCTCTCATCGAGCACGTCGCAACGTGAAGCGAGCAATTGCGCTTGCGGAAATTCCTTTGCGAGTACGGCTTGCGCGGCTTCGAGCCGTTCGCCGTCGCGTCCGCAAATGGCCACCGACGCGCCCGCTTGCAGGAACAAACGCGCCGTCGCGAAGCCGATGCCCGACGAACCGCCGGTCACGACCGCAACTTGCCCTGAAAGATCGATCTGAATCATTGCAACCCCAGAGACTTCATGTATCGGCTCGACGCTGAAGCACGCGTGGCCGGACGATAGTTGAGACGCATCGAGAGCGCATCGGCGGCTTCGCGAACCTTGTCGATGAGTCCGCTGCCGAGTAACGCGGCGTCGATTTCGGGACGCGGGATCGTCGTCGTGATGACAGCGACAATGCGCCCGGTGTCGTTGCGAACCGGCGCGGTGACGACCGAAATGCCGCGCTCGAACGACGATTGACTCGTTGCGAAACCGCGTTCGGCGTCTTCTTTCACGCGCTCGTAGAGTTCCTCGACCGTTTCAGGCGTCGACTTCGTGAAGCGCTCCAGATGTTGTTCCGGATAAAGCACGCGCAGTTCATCGAGCGAGAGATCGCCCATCAATACGTGACCGTGCGTCGTGGCATGCGCGGGCAGTCGCGTGCCGACGTTCACCTTCACCGAGCTGAAGATCGGCGCATGACTCTGCGCCTTCGCGACGAACACGACATCGCGGCCATCGCGAATGAGAATGTGACTCGTGAGACCGGTCGCATCGCGCAGCGCTTCGATGATCGGGAGGCCGAGATCGGTCAGCTCGAGCGAACTCAGATATTCGAAGCCGAGACGCAGCACAGCGACGCCGAGGCGATAGTTGCGGTCCTTGTCCGCGCGCTCCAGAAAGCCGAGCGATTCGAGTGTCTGAAGCAGACGGAAAACCGTCGTGCGCGGAATGCCGAGACGCCGCGACAATTCGGGCGCGCCGAGCACGGGTTCGCGCGGCGAGAACTCGGTGAGAATCTTCAGTCCGCGTTCGAGGCCCGGCACGATATAAGTCGGCTCGCTCTTGTCGGCTTCTTCCGTGGCGAGGGATGTCATGGTGTTACTCCGTCTTTCATGTGACATTCGATGCCCTGGCAAAACGCATCGATCAGCGTCGTGTAGACAGCGGGCGATTCGACATAACCCGCGTGTCCGGCACGCGGAATGACTTGCAGGCTGACGTGCGCGGCCTGCGCGATGGGCGCGCACGCTTCGGGCGGCGTGATCGTGTCTTCGGCGCCCACCGCCACGGCGATGCGTCCGTGAAAGCGCGCGATATCCACTGCGAGATGCGCGTTCGCGAGCAGATGCGTCGCTTGCGCGTAGCCCTCGGGCACGATGCGCGCCATGTTCCAGCGCACCCATTCGCGTGCGGTTTCATCGGCGTATTGCGAGACCATGTTCGCGCTGCGCTCGCGCGCGAGTCCTTGCGGGCCGAGTTCGGCGAGCATCTTCAAACGCGCGTCGCGTTTCGACTCGCGCAAGTCCTTCGATGCAGCGCCGTAACCCGCAGCGGGCGATATCAGCATCAGGCCCGCGACACGCTCCGGCATATCGGCGGCGAACGAACCCGCGATGATCGCGCCCAGCGAATGACCGACGAGCACGCAGCGCGTGACGCCCAGCGCATCGAGCCACGCGGACAACGCGTTCGCGTAATCGGACGCAATCGGCGATTCACTCGTCACGCGACTGGATACGCCGTATCCCGGCGCATCCCACGCGAGCACGCGACGCTTCGCACCGAGCACGTCGAGTTGCCGCAGCCACGACGCCGCGCCCGAGCCGATCCCGTGCAGCAACACGACGGGCAGGGTGCGCAGATGCATCGCACCTGCCTCGCGATAGCCCGTGATGCCGTGCGTGGTGCCGATTCGCATATCGGCGAACGAGGCGAGCGTCTCGATGTTCATCGCAGCCTCAGCGCTTGAGCTTCGCCAAAGGCGAATCCGGCGGATACGTCGGCGTGATCGGCTTCGATGCGCCGAGCATCACGCACATCAGCGCGTCTTCCTCGCCGATGTTGATCTCCGTGCGATACACGCCCGGCGGCACGGAAATGAGATCGCGCTCGCCGAGCACGGCTTCCCACGTCTGTCCGTCCTTCTCGCAGACCACTTTCATCTTGCCGCGCAAGACGAAGAAGATTTCTTCAACGTCGACATGAATATGGCTCGGCCCGATGTTGCCGGCGGGAATGACCATCGTCGAAAACGTGAAGCTGCCCGAGGGGACCGTGTTCATGTCCTTCGCGACGCCGGTGCCGCCCGTGCCGACATAGCGCATCTGCGCGCGGCGATATTTCGGGTCGTAATCGGCCTGGAACTTGAGCGCGTCCCAGTCGTAGCGGCGCGTTTCGAGGCGCGCGACGCGCGACTCCATCCATTGCTCGAAGCTCGCTTCGGCGGGCTGGTCCCACGATTTACGTTCGATGTCTGCATCGGCCATTGCTTTCTCCAGGTTCTATGTAGAGCGAATCAATTCATCACGAAGCCGCCGTTCACCGGCAGCAGCTGGCCCGTCACGAAGCGCGCGGCATCCGAGAGGAGAAACAGCGCGGGACCGTTCACGTCGTCGGGCACTTGCGCGCGCGTCAGTGCGCGGCCTTTGAGGTAGTACTCGTGGCGCTCGGCGGGCACGTAGGCGGTGGCTTCCACTTCGGTGAGGCCGGGCGCGATTGCATTGACGGTCACGTTGCTCGCGCCGAACTCGCGGGCGAGCGAACGCGTCATTGCGATCACGGCGCCCTTGCTCGCGACATAGGCAAGCAGCTTTGGTGCGCCCCACATTGCCGTATCCGACGCGATGTTCACGATCGCACCGTGTCCCGATTCCTTCAGATGCGGCAGGCAGGCGACGCTCATCAGCCACGCGCCGCGCACGTTGACGTTCATCACGGCGTCCCACGTTTGTGGCGTGAGTTCATCGGCGGACTTGCCGCCCGAGTTGGTGATCGCGGCGTTGTTGATGAGGCCATCGAGACCGCCCAGCGCTTTCACGCTTGCATCGACGAACGCGGAGATGCTCTGCGGCTCGTTCAGATCGAGCGGGAAGAAGTGCGCATTGGGCAGTTCACGCGCGAGCGCTTCGCCTTCCGCATGCAGCACGTCGCCGAACGCAACGCGCGCGCCGCTCTCGACGAGCGCCTTGACGAACGCCGCGCCGAGTCCGCGAGCGCCGCCCGTCACGAGCACGCGACGGCCATCGAGCGCATTCGACGCGTCACGCATGAGCGTGCTCCGTGTTCTTCGGCAGCGCCTCGAGCGCGGCGAGATGCTGCTGCGCGCGCTGCTTCAGCATGCGACGCACACGCGTCATGCCGACATCGTGCTGATAGAGGAATTCGTGATTGCGCGCGTTCGGCGCGAGGCTTTCGAGCACGTAACGGTCTTGTTCCAGCACGGCCCAATGCAGCCCTTCGAGGCGATTGCGATACAGGAAGCGCCACGCATCGCGCTGCCATCCCGAGACCTTGCGCGTGCGCCAGAAATAGACTTGGCAATTGTCTTCATCGACAGGCGTTGCGAAGCCGATGATCCCGAAGTTACCGCCCGGACCGAACTTCTTCTTGTACGGAATCGCGAGGCGCATCCACAGGCAGCCGGTTTCACCGAGTTCGACCCAGTCGAAGTTCACGTCGCGCTGATTGACCTTTTCGAACATCAGACCCGTATCGGTCTTGCGCACGCGCATGTCCGCCTGCTTGTCGCCTTCGGCCATCGAGTGCGACGTCGCGTGCAGATACGCACCGTGCATCGGGTCCATCACGTTGTCGATCGCGTACTGGTAATTGCACTTCCAGTGCGACATGCACAGGAAGCTCGCGTATTCGTCGCCGACGAGTTCTTCCGGCAGCACGAGCGGCGCGGGTTCCTTGTTGGCGTCATCGCCGAACCAGAGGAAGATCGCGCCCGCGTGTTCCTCGACGGGGTACGACTTCACGCACTTCTGGCCTTCGAGCGGACACGCCGACACGGCGGGCACTTTCTGCACGGTGCCGCTGCCATCGATTTCGATGCCGTGATACCAGCACGCAACGCTGCCGCCGAGATTCCAGCCGAGCGACAGACGCGCGCCGCGATGCGGGCAGCGGTCTTCGAGCGCGTGCACTTTGCCTTCGTGGTCGCGCCAGAGCACGATCTGATCGCCAAGGCGCGTCAGGCCGATGGGCGCATTCGCCACTTGCCAGCTCGGCGCGACGGGATACCAGTAGTTACGCAGGCCGCGATCGAGATACCACTGAACGGGATCGGCTGCGGTCGTTGTGGATTGCTGAGGGGACGTCATGGGGAAGTGCTCCTTCTTTATTCAGCGAGCGTGCGAAGTTCGGCGGCGAGACGATCGGCGGTCCATGCGGTGCCTTCCGGCGTGCGGAAGCCGTCCTTGTTCAAGCCCGCGACCACTTGCTCCAGCTCCAGCGCGCCCGCTTCGAAGACGCGTTCGAGCGCATCGCCGAAGTCGTTTTCGTATTGCGTCGGCTCGGCACGGCGCGTCTGCCAGATGAAGTTTTCGGTTTCACCCGGCTTCTCGATCACGCCCTTGCCCGCGACGTTGTTCGGCTGCGGCGCGAGCCACGGCTTGAGATTCGGGTTGAAGTTCACGACTTTTTCCATGTCACGCCACCTTGATCTGGATTTCTTCGCCGGCAAGGCGCACCGAATACGTCTTCAGGTCGCGGCCGCCGGGCTCTTTCAGGCATTTGCCCGTGGGGATGTGAAACACCGCTTCATGCAGCGGGCATTCGACGGTGTCGCCATCGACGAAACCCTGCGTCAGCAATGCATATGCATGCGGGCAGACGTTTTCGAGCGCGTACAGCGCGTCGCCCACTTTGTAGATACCGATTTCCGCGCCGTCATCGAGCTTGAATTCGATCGGTGCGTCTTCCGACAGATCGCCGGCTTGCCCGGCGCAGCGCCATTGTTCAGACATCTTTCACCCTTTTCTCTGGTTCGTCTGCGTTCCACTAAAGGAACATCAGTTCGTGTATGGGCATTATAGGAGTGGTCCAAGCGCGGGAAAATAAAAATCGCGATATCTAGGTGAAAACACTGAATGCGCGACGTTTAAAAGCGGAACGATACGTTTCATCAGATGTAAGAACGTCCGTTCGACATTGATTCGTAAGCTTTTTTTGACTTGTCGCGCGCGTTGGGCCGTACTCGGGGTCTACCCGAGGTCATCCCAAATTTATTGTTTTGGCGCGGAAAATCTCACTATACTTTCCATAGGCAGTACGGTGATCCATATATGGAACATAACGAGCGATCAGCGGACAGCCTCGGGAACGCAATAAAGGCACCCCGACGGCAACAGCAAAAGCGGGCAGGGCCCGCCCTTGAACCATACGGTTAGGAGAACGAAGGGTGAAGCACATCATCGCAGCGGGGCTCATCGGAGCCGGGGTCGCGACCGGAGCGGCCGCGCAAAGTTCAGTCACGCTCTACGGCAGCCTCGATGCCGGCATCGCATATATCAACAACGTCGGCGGACATCCGAAGTGGATGGAGGAGCAGGGCAACATGCAGCCCGACCGCTGGGGTTTTCGCGTCGTCGAGGATCTGGGCGGCGGGCTGAAGACCGTCGCGCAACTCGAGAACGGCTTCTATACGAACAGCGGCAACTTCGCGAAGGCCGGCACGCTATGGAATCGTCAGGCGTATCTCGGGCTGGAGCAAGAGAACGTCGGCACGCTGACGCTCGGTCATCAGACGCCGTTCAGCTTCGACATGCTCGGACCGCTCTCGACCGCCTATCTCGCGGCGAGCTGGTATGCGTTCCATCCGGGCAACATCGACCAGCTGGCGGACACCGGCGTCGTGCCGTATGACAACTCGGTGAAGTTTCGCTCGGCGAGCTTCTACGGCTTTTCCGCAGGCGCGATGATGGGCCTCGGCAATACGACGAACTTCTCGACCGGCCGCAATTACGGCTTCGGCATCACGTATGCGAACGGGCCGTTCAAGGCGGCGGCCACGTATTCGAACGAGCACAACCGCACGCCCGCGATCGCGACGACCGGCCTCACGACCTTCCAGGGTCAGCCGGCAGCGACTTACATGGCGGACAAGCAGGAAGAGATGGGCGCGGGGGCATCGTACGAGATCGGCAAGTTCGTCGTGCACGGTCTCTATACGCGCGTGAAGCTGCAATCGAACGGCCAGTCCGACACGTTCCAGTCATACGATGCGGGCGTGACGTTCAAGCCGGTGGCGTGGAACTGGATCGCGGGTGGCGCAGCGACGACGACCTTCGCGGGCGGCCGCTGGACGCAGTTCGAAATCGGCGATATCTATATGCTGTCGAAGTCGACGCAGCTCTATGTGAACGCGCTTTACGAGCACGCGACCGGTGGTGCGAAGGCGGCGTTCTTCACGGCGGGCGTGTCGAGCACGGCGAATCAGGTGATCGTGCTTGCGGGCATTCATCACTCGTTCTAGGCGGGCATCCTGCGCGCGGCGAGGGCCACGGTGGGATCGTCCGGCGACGCGCGATAGTTCAGCCGCATCGACAGCTCGACCGCAGCCGCACACATCGTTTCGACGAGTTGCGACTTCTCATCATCCGCGCCGATATCCGAGCGCGGCACGGTCGCGGCCACCGCAGCCACGATCGCGCCGGAATGATCGCGCACGGGCGCGGTGACGACGGATATCCCGCGCTCGAACGACGCTTCGCTCAGCCCATAGCCGAGCGCCGCGCATTCCTGCACGCGCTCGTAGAGTTCGTCGACGGTGGCGGGCGTGCGCTCGGTGTACTTTTCGAGCTGCCCCTCGGGATAGAGCGCCTTCAACGCGGCGAGCGACAGATCACCCATCAGCACATGGCCATGCACCGTTGCGTGAGCGGGCAGGCGCGTGCCGACATGCACCTTCACCGAACTGAACATCGGCTCGTGGCTTTGCGCCTTCGCGACGAACACGACATCGCGCTGATCGCGAATCAGAAGATGCGTGGAAAGACCGGTTGCATCGCGCAGGCGTTCGAGAATCGGCGTGCCGAAATCGGTCAGTTCGAGCGAGTTCACGTATTCGAAGCCGAGCCGCAACACGGCGACGCCAAGCCGAAAATTGCGATCTCCGTTCACGCGCTCGAGAAAGCCGAGCGATTCGAGCGTTTGCAGCAGACGAAACGTCGTCGTGCGCGGAATGCCAATGCGCCGCGACAACTCCGGCGCGCCCAGCACCGGCTCGCGCGCCGAGAATTCGGCGAGGATGCGCAGGCCGCGTTCGAGCCCCGGCACGAGATACGTGGAGCCGCCGCCGGATGACGCGTCTTCGTCCGTGGTGTCGAGGTTCTCCGCCTGCGTGTCTTCCTGTTTGCTTCGTCGGGCCATGTTCGGCTGTGGTTGTTATCGTGCAAGGGGCAATCATAGCGCGAGACGATCGGCGGACCTGCCTTCCGGCTTTCTAAGCACGTTATAACATGTTATATTAAGTGTTTGCCGATCTTCGAACGAGGCCGAACCGATGAGCTTCGAAGCAACCTGCTGGCTCTTCTGCGCGGGGCTGGGCGCGAGCGCGGCGGGCGGCATGCTGGGCATGGCGAGCGGCCTGTTCATCGTGCCCATCCTGACGACGTTCTTCCATATCGACATGCACACGGCGATCGGCACGAGCATCGTGTCGGTGATCGCGTGTTCGTGCGGCGGCGCAGCGGCGTTTCTGCGCGGCGGCCTGACGAACGTGCGGCTCGCGGTGGTTCTCGAAACCGGCACGACGCTCGGCGCGCTGACAGGCGTGATGCTCGCGGGCATCATCCCGGTTGCAGCGCTGGATTTTCTGTTCGCGGGCGTGCTGCTGGTGTCGGCGTGGCAGATGTTCATTCGTCGCGAAGATCCGGCCAGTCCCTCGGGCACTGTGCCGGCCCACGGGCTCGCCGCCGCGCTCGATCTCCATTCGAGTTATCCGGATGTGGCTCTGCGTCGCGAGGTCGCCTATGAAGTGCGGCGCGTGCCCGTCGGTCTCACGTTGATGTACGTGGCCGGACTCGTATCGGCGTTGCTCGGCATCGGCAGCGGCATCCTGAAGATTCCGGCGATGGATAACGCGCTGCGCCTGCCGATCAAGGTCTCGACCGCGACGTCCAACTTCATGATCGGCGTGACGGCCACCGCGAGCGCGAGCGCGTATTTTCTGCGCGGCGAGATCGTCAGCGCCATCGCGGGTCCAGTGGCGCTCGGCTCGGTGATCGGCGCGATCGTGGGCGCGCGCGTGCTGATGAAAGTGCGCAACGAGCGCCTTCGCCTGCTGTTTCTGTCGATGCTGCTGCTCGTCGCGTGCCAGATGGTCATGCACGGTCTCGGCATCGATCCCCTGGCGCGCGCCGAATGACGAAACCTCATGCGTCCGCTTCGCTGGATCGCCTGCTCGCTGGATTTCTTCAGTGCGGCACATGGGCCGCGTGCGCGCTTACCGGCGCGGGACTGATCTTCGGCACGAAGGCGCTGACCGCGGGCGTCGCGCTGTTCATTCTGCTGCCGGTGCTGCGCGTCGTGCTGATGTTCGGTGTGTTCGCGCGGCAGCGAAACGTCCTCTACGCGGCCATCACCGCGACCGTGCTCGCCGTGATCGTGGCGGGCTGCGTGATCGGCGTGCATCTCGGGCCGCTCGCTGACTGAAGCGCCACAAGCACGCACTGAACGGTTATTCTCCCTGACGGCAGCCGACGATCTCGTCACGCGCCCACGCATCCAACGGTTTCCTCGGGAGAAATCGCATCATGTTCGACACGACAGATGTGCTGATCGCCGGCGCGGGCCCCGTCGGCCTGATGCTTGCCGCCGAACTGCGCCGCGACGGCGTAAAAGTTCGCGTGATCGACGCGCATGACGAGCGCGTCTTCTTCGTCAAGGCGCTCGGCGTCACGGCGCGCACGCTGGAGATCTTCGAGGACCTCGGCATCGTGCGCGAGGCGATCGACGCGGGCGTCTGGCTCAGCGGCGCCGACACCTTTCAGGACGGCGCGCCCGCATTCAGCGCCGAGATTCAGCGCGAAGGGCTCCCGTACGGCGCGCTCGCGCTCGCACAGTTCGAGACCGAGCGCATTCTGGAAGCGGCGCTCGCGCGCAATGGCGGGCACGTCGAATACGGCGCGACGCTCGCCGATTTCACCGTGTCCGCCGACTTCATCGATGCGCGCATCCAGGACGCATGCGGCGAGAGCCGCACGATTCGCTGCCGCTGGCTCGTCGGTTGCGATGGCGCGCGCAGCACGGTGCGGCGTCAGTTGAACGTCGCCTACGAAGGCGATCAGTATCCGCAGACCTTCATGCTAGCCGATGTCGACGTCGAATGGAATCTGCCGCGCGGCCGCATGTATCGCTTCAACGTGACGGGCGAAGGCGGCGCCGGTTCGACCACGCTCGCGGCCTTGCCGGTACGCGGCTCGGCGCGCCGCTATCGCCTGTCGATGGTCCTGCTCGCCGACGATGCCGCCCGCCATACGCTGAACTCCACGCCCGATTTCGCGGAGATCGAACGCATCATGCTGCCGATCCTGCCCAAGGGCACACGCCTTTCGTCGATGCGCTGGTCGTCGGTGTATCGCGTGAGTCACCGCATCGCGCAGCACTATTCGCACGGGCGCGTGTTCCTTGCGGGCGACGCCGCGCATATCCATCCGCCCGTCGGCGGGCAGGGCATGAACACCGGCCTGCAGGACGCGCACAATCTCGCGTGGAAACTCGCGCTCGTCGCGCGTGGCGTGGCGAGTGAAGCGTTGCTCGACAGTTATGAAACGGAGCGCCGGCCGGTCGGGCTCGATGTCGTCGAAGCGACGAGCCGTGCGTTGAACACGGTTCTCGCGCACGGCGAGATCAAGCCCGCGATGCGCGAGACACAATTGCTCGTGGGCTATCGCGGCAGCAGTGCGATCGTCGCCGATGAATGCGCGGACATGGCGGCTGAATTGCCCGCGCCCGGCGATCGCGTGCCGGAGGTCGGCGGTCTCGTGCAGGCGTTCGTCGGCCATGCGCAACGCCTGCAGGAACATCTCGGGCGCGGGCATCACACGCTCGTCGGCTATATCGACGACGACGCCGATGGCGCGCGCGTCGCCGCGTTCGATGCGGTCGTCGACGCGTGGCGCGGCGCGCTCGGCACGGCGGCGAGCGCGGTGCTGATCGTGTCGCCGAAGCTCGCGCACGCGGCGTCGTTCGAGCCCGCGCGGGAAGCGTATCGGACGCTCAGCGACGACGCGGG
Organism: Caballeronia pedi; assembly: GCF_001544915.2. Classification (GTDB taxonomy): domain Bacteria; phylum Pseudomonadota; class Gammaproteobacteria; order Burkholderiales; family Burkholderiaceae; genus Caballeronia; species Caballeronia pedi. Next base: position 136,857 of record NZ_FCOE02000016.1, read on the forward strand.
CGCGTTCGCCGATGCGTTCGGCGCAAAGAACGGCATGGCGTGGGCCGTGCGCCCGGACGGGCATATCGGCTTCAGAAGCGCGCTTTGTGCATCGGACTCGCTGGTGGCGTGGCTCAGGTCAGCGTTGCACGGCGATCACATGGGCCTGAATCTTTCCATCGACCGGCCCTGAACCGAAGCGCGCCGCGACGGCTGCGGCGCTTGCCGACGTCGCATCGTCGAGGCTCGCGCCCGCGCGCGATTCGATCTCGTTGCGCAAGGGCGTGCCCTGACAATACGCGATGGCCGCCAGTTCCGCCGATGCCGCGCGGCTGCGTCGCGTCACCGTTTCGAATTGCGGTCTTGCATCGAAACCTGCGGTGGCAAGATCGCGCGCGATTGTTTCCTGATCGAAATAACCGTGCGGCGTGCGTTTCATGAAAAGCGGCGGATCGGCGGGAAAGAACATGCCGAGCGCATCGGTTATCGTGTCGGCAAATTCGTTTTCTTCGATGCGGTCCCACACGTTGAACAGCAGCGTGCCGCCTGGACGCAGCACACGACGCGCCTCGGCAAAAGCAGCCGGCTTGTCTGGAAAGAACATCACGCCGAACTGACAGACGACGATATCGAAGCTTGCATCGTCGAAAGGCAATTGCAATGCATTCGCCTGTCGCCATGCAACGGGCCGGTCGATATGCGTCATCGCGGCGCGATCGAGCATCGCCTGATTCAGGTCCGTCGCGACGATATCGACATGCGCCGGCAATGCATGCGCGATGGCCCGCGTGACGGCGCCGGTGCCCGCGGCGGTTTCCAGCACGCGCGATGGATCGTGCGCCGCGACGCGTTGCGCGATATCGTTCGCATAGGGCTCGAAAAGCATAGGAACGAGTAACCGGTCGTACAGTTCGGGAATCTGACCGGCGAAATTCGTGTCCGTGCGAAGCATATTCGTGTTCATGCGTTGCCTCCTGCATTCGATTATTCGCCTGAGACCGCAAGTCTTTTCACTTTACGCTGCTTTATCGCGCTCGATCGGATGTCTACATTGAGCGCTGTCACGCCGGTTCCGTTCGACACACGACGACCGGTCTATCAGTGAATTAAACAATCTCTTCAAGGATTCGATCATGAGCAAACTCGCAGGCAAGGTGGCGGTCGTCACGGGCGCATCGAAAGGCATCGGAGCGGCAATTGCAAAGGCGCTCGCGGCGGAAGGCGCGTCAGTCGTCGTCAACTATGCGAGCAGCAAGGCGGGCGCGGATGCGGTCGTGGCGGACATTACCGCGGCGAACGGCAAGGCGATCACGGTCGGCGGCGATGTCTCGAAGGCCGCCGATGCGCAAGGCATCGTGAATGCGGCGGTCGAAACGTATGGACGCCTCGATATTCTCGTCAACAACTCGGGTGTCTACGAATTCGCTCCACTCGAAGAAATCACCGAGGAGCATTTTCATAGGCAGTTCAATATCAACGTGCTCGGCACCTTGCTGACGACGCAAGCCGCCGCGAAGCACTTCGGCGAGGGCGCGAGCGTCATCAACGTGAGTTCGGTCGTGAGCCGCATCACGCCGCCGGCGAGTGCGGTTTATAGCGGCACGAAGGGTGCAGTCGATGCGATCACCGGCGTTCTCGCGCGCGAACTCGGCGCGAGAAAGATCCGCGTGAACTCGATCAATCCCGGCGTGGTCGTGACCGAAGGCACGCACAGCGCGGGCATCATCGGTTCCGATTTCGACGCGGCAGCGCTCGCGCAAACGCCGCTCGGACGTCTGGGCCAGCCGGACGATATCGCATCGATCGCGGTGTTCCTCGCATCCGACGATGCGCGCTGGATGACCGGCGAGCATCTCATCGCGAGCGGCGGCATGCGTTGATGCTTGCGGCGCTGCGTCCTGTTTCGTGCAAGATGGACTTGCATATACTTCGCCGCAGCGCCGCTTTTCGCCGTGTCATCATGGGCCATCTGCTTACAGCGCATATGCCTCATGATCGACCGTCACGCTCACTCCGATGCTTTAGTTGTCGATGCAATCATCCGTTCGCGCCGCGCGATTCGCTACTTCACGGATGATGCAGTTCCTCGTCGCGTAGTCGAAGACATCCTCGATGTCGCGCGCGCCGCGCCCAGCAATTCGAATACGCAGCCGTGGCGCGTTTATGCGCTGACGGGCGAGCGCAAGGCGGGCCTGAGCGAGGCGTTGAGGCAGGCGCATGAGCAAAACGCGCATCCACCTTTGCGGCATCTGCCCGATGCCTTGCCCGACGACATGCGATCGCGCCAGGAGGCGTTCGGCGCCAGCTATTACAGCGCGCTCGGCGTAGCGAAGTCCGACGTTCGACAGCGCGCCCGCGTCACCGCGAGAAACTATGATTTCTTCGGCGCGCCCGTCGGATTGATCTTCGCGATCGATGCGTCGCTCACGAAATACAGCTGGCTCGACTACGGCATCTTCATTCAGACGGTCATGCTGGCCGCGCGCGCCGTTGGCCTCGCGACCTGCGCGCAAGTATCGTTCGCGCGTTTTCAGAACGTCATCGCACGGCATCTCGATCTTCCGCCGGACCATGAGGTGGTATGCGGCATGAGCCTCGGCATCTCCGACGAAGCCTCGCCCGTCAACCGGATCGACATGGCGCGCGAGCCGGTTCGGCATTTCTCGACGTTTCTCGGCTTCGATTAAGTGTATCGACAGGCCACGCTGATTCTGTATCTGGCGTCGCGTTTCATTCGGCAGGAGAATGCTTCGACCCTTTCGCGCCGGAGTTCTCGATGCCTCACACACCGCAACTGCTCGCATTCGCCCTCGTCGCGCTCGGCATGGCGCTCACGCCTGGGCCGAACATGGTGTACCTGATTTCGCGCTCGATCTGCCAGGGCCGTACCGCGGGGCTCATCTCGCTGGGCGGCGTCGCGCTCGGCTTCGTGTTCTACATGTTGTGCGCGGCGTTCGGCATCACCGCGTTGCTGATCGCGGTTCCATTCGCCTACGACGCGTTGCGCTTCGGCGGCGCGCTCTATTTGCTGTATCTGGCGTGGCAGGCGGTGAAGCCGGGCGGGCGCTCGCCGTTTCAGGTGCGCGATTTGCCCGTCGACAGTCCGCGCAAGCTCTTCACGATGGGCTTCGTCACGAACCTCCTGAATCCGAAGATCGCGGTGCTGTATCTGTCGCTGCTGCCGCAGTTCATCGATCCGTCGAACGGCAGCGTGCTCGGGCAATCGCTCGCTCTCGGCGTCGTGCAGATCATGCTGAGCATCACGGTCAATTCGACGGTCGCGATGACGGCCGGATCGATCGCGCTGTTTCTCGCCCGCAAGCCCGCATGGCTGCTGATTCAGCGCTGGCTGATGGGCACGGTGCTCGCCGGTCTCGCGGTGCGGATGGCGACTGAAGCGCGCCGCTGATGTCTCAATAAAGCGCTTCGCCTTACAGCGGCCTTGCCACACATCACAGTGAGGGCGCGCTTTTATCAGTCGAATACACGGGTATAAATCGACCAGCGTTTTTGTTAAGATGCCCCACAACGCTTGAATAAGCGTGCACGGACGTTATGATGTACTAACGTATTTGCGGTTACGAATGCTGTCCGCGCCGCCGTGCCTTCTTCCCGTTTTCGTTCTTCACACAGACGCTTCGTTCGAACGAAGCGTTGTCGTTACTGCGTTGTCCATCGAGCGTGTGTCCGGGTCATCGCGTCTCTTGCGCATCGGCCAGTCGGGGCGCTCCCTTCATCCCTTTGCATTAACGGGACTGCGTCCGCATGTCATCGGCCGCGTTGTCTGCCTGCTTCACGACGACGTGTCGTTGCTTCAGTCGGCGTTTCTCTTTCGGCAATGAACCGCGCGCCTGATAGCGAATTCAATCTTCCGATCGTGCCATGACCGAAATCATTTCGACTCTCTCCCTGGCGGCTCGCCATTTTCGTTCGACACGATGGACCATGTTGTTGCCCGCGCTAGCGGCCGCATTCGTGCTGACGGCATGCGGCGGTGGTGGCGGCAGCGATGGCGGCACGGTTGCTTCCGGCGGGTCGCAGTCGAGTTCTTCGACGACGCCGGACTCGGGCACGTCGCCCGGGACGACTACGCCGGATGGCGGTGCGTCAGCGCCGGCCGCCGCATCGAGCCCCGCCCCGGCCAGCGGAACGGCCGCGGCCGACACCCCGATGCCCGTGATCGCTCCTTCGGGCAGCATCTTCTATGGCATGAACGGCCATATCAACCTGACCGGTCCTTACCAGACCTCGACGCCCGAACAGCAGCTTGCGCAAGTGAAGGACCTCGGCCTTACGCTTTATCGCAATGATGTGAGCAGCGTGGCCGGAGCGCAAAAGCTCGCGAGCGTGGCGCAGATGATGGCGAAGTCCGGTGTGACGGTGTATCCCGTGATTCTGCAATCGCTCGTCTTTTCCGACGAGAATTCGGCCTATCAGGCCAGTTATACGCTCGCCCAGCAGATCGTCGGCGTACAGCGTTACGCGTATTACGAAGTCACCAACGAGCTCGCGCCGCAATGTCTGGTCGGGTGGGTCGACGGCGTGCGCAGCACCGACTACAAGAACGATTGCTTTCAACAAGCGCGCGGCATCATTCGAGGTCTGATTGCGGGCATCAAGTCGGTCGATCCCGTGGGCAAGATCATCATCGGCGGCAATACGTGGATGCATTACGCCTTCGACGTGATGCTTGCGAACGGCACGCAGCCGGACGGCACGAGCGGTCATCCTGCCGTCACGTGGGACATTACCGCGTGGCACTGGTATTCGGAGCAGGGCGATATCCGCAATGCATGCGGTGGGACGGGTTGCTATAACGTGATCGGCACGCTTCAGTCGTTCGGCAAGCCGATCTGGATCAACGAAGTGGGCATGCGTCCCGACTTTCCTGGTACACCGGACCAGGCGGCCACCTACATGGCGAACAACATGATGGGCGCGCTGCTTGCAATCGCGCCGCAATACAACATTCAGTCGCTTCAGGTCTATGAGCTGTACGACGATCCACCAACCGGGCAAGGTCCATACGGCATCATGCTGAATGATGGCGTGACGAAGAAGCCGACTTATGCAGCGGTCAAGAACTTCGTCGCGGCCAATCCACGATGAAGCCGCGCCGGCTCGGACAATGACCGAGCCGTTCAGGCCCAAGGATTGCTAGCGCACGTCATATGAGCGCCATCCGGATCGGTTTTAACGATGCAGTCCGTTCAGTGCTCGTAAAAGCATGGCTTTACGACTCTGGCTGTATGCCTTCAGATGGCATATAAATGAAGGACTATTCAGGCGAATTCGGGAGTGCAAATGCTCATACGGTGTGCGGCATGCAACAAGCTCATTTACTCCGACGATGCGCTCGAAGACGATACCTGTCCCGCCTGCGGCTCCAGGAACACCGAGCACATCGCGATGGGCTTCATCTTCGATCAGACTGTCACCGCGCCGGATCGGCCGGGCAAGCCGTTGGAACGGACTTCTCCACCCGGCATGATCCGCGGAAAGGCTTGATTGCCTGAGCGACGGTTGAATTATCGACTTCAACCGAAGTGAACTGTGTTGGAAGTGCGCTTCGATCCCCTCTCGTTAAGCGCAATTTGCCCGCCCCCGCAACCGGCGGGCTTTTCTTTTCCATTTCCTTGTAAAAAGAACTACGGCGCGCGCGAAGCGGTCGCGAGCGTATTGCACACGTGATCCGCGGCAGCCGGCGGCGTCAACGCATACACACCGTATCCGTGCGGCGTCGACGGTCGGCGCAGTTCGCGCAAGGTCCAGCCGGTGGCGTCGAGATCATGCTTCAGCGCGTACCAGAAGCCCTGTGCATCGTGAAGCACGACCGCATATCGAGCACCCGAAGTCGTTGCAATCGCCGAAACGGCCGATTGCCGCGCGCGGCCACGCGTCGGCGCCGTGCACGCGCGATGAAAGGCCATGCTCTGCGGCGTCTTCAGGCCGACGACATCGACGAGTTGAAAGGGCGTTGCGTAAGCGAGATAGCCGGCGTCATGGACGAGTATTTTCGAACGAGCGGGCAGATTCGTATTCAGCCATTGCGCGAGCGATGTCAGTTCGCCATCGGTGAAGCGGTCGCCGGATTGATAGGCGCGCCACGCGCCCGGCAAGCTGAGCGCGAGGCATCCCGTCAACACGATCAGCCATGGCACGGCCAACCGCGATGTCCTCAGATAGTCGAGCGTCACGCACAGCAATGCGGGCAAGAGTACGTACAGATAACGCGAGAAATTGTGCGTGACCCCGCTCGGAAAGAATGCGAACCACGCGACGAGCAGCGCGACGATATAGACGCAGACCGGCTTCCACAGTCTCGAACGATGCGCGAGACACGCGACGCCCACGAGCGGCAGCAATCCGGCCTGCGCGAACCCGCCGAGCATCACGGCCGATTTAGCTTTCCACGGCGCGCCCTGTTCCGCGAAGAACCATTGCTTGGCCGATGCGGTCTGCGAGATCGGCGATCCGACCGACCACCACATCCAGATGAGAAAGGGCATCGCGACGCAAAGCGCTATCGCGCCATCGCGTGCTGCGTACGCGCGTTCGCCGAGTCGAATGCGCAGCCCTATCTGTCGCGCGAGGAGGACGCAGGACAATGCGCCCAGTTCGGGGCGCACGAATGGAAGAAGCCCGCAAAGAATCGGCAGGGCGACCGACAGCGATGGGTTCAACGCGAAAGACAAGGCCCATGTGACCGCTGCCATCGCGAGACCTGTTTCCAGTCCGTTGAGAAGCTGATACGGCGCGTAGCCGGTCAGCAGGCCGAGCGCGATGAAGAGCACCGCAACGAAATACGACGCGCCCAACTGAAACGCGATGCGCGCGAGCCCCAGCGCATAGAGCAGCGCGGCCGCGATATCGACGAGAAAGCTCGCGGTGAGCGGCTGCGTCAGCGACATCATCGCCGTCACGAGCAGCAGATGAATCTCGCTCGTCGCGCCGACGAGCGGCGACACGCCGTAATTCCGGTCCGTGCCGGACAGCAGCGCCTGCGCGTTGTGGATCGTGATGTAGGCGTCGTCGAGCGGGAAGGCGAGCGGCGTCGGCTTCATTACGATGGCGACGGCCAAGAGCACGATCAGCGACGCGAAATAGAAGCGGCATCGCCCGATATCGGTGCTTGCATTCCAGAGACGGACATCGGGCATGGCTCACTCGTTCGTTACGTTGAATCGCGGCCGGGCCACATTGGACCCATCGACCTGATTCGATATAACGGCGGCAGCGAGCCAGACTTGAGCGCCTTCGTTATTGCGACATCACGACTTGCGCGATGACGCCCGACGCCACCGCGACCAGCAGATAGTCGGCGCCGACGCCGACCCACTGATAGCCGCGCGGCGGCTGACGCAGGCCATGGCCGTGCCAGTCGTCGACGACGTATTGACGATTGCGGTAGTCGCCCGAGAGGCGCTCGCCCTTGCGCCAGTCCGGATGGCGCGGCTCATCGTTCGCATGCTCGGGTGGACGCGGGGCGTTGTGATCGTTCACCGCGGGACCGTGGCCGGGAGCACCGGGGCCGCCAGGACCGCCGGGACCGCGATTCGTGTCGTGATAGGCGTCCGGGCCGCCCGGCGCGGGCTGGGCGAAGGCTACACCGGCCGTCAGTGCGATGCTTGCACAAACGAGCGCGGCGACGGTTCGACTCTTCTTCATCGTGTTTCCTCAAAGGGTTGATTTCGTTGCCGGGACTTTACGCAATCACGTTATTAAATGACGTGAGCATGTGTAAGCAACGCTTACCTTTGATTACCGATGAAATGCGAATGTGGGCAATTTGATACGGATTCCGTATCAAATTGCCCCGCGCAGGTCGAAACCGGAATCGCCATTGCGAACGAGCGTTCGCGCGCCTGTCACGTCATCCAGTCATTCGAGTCCTTCGTGCTCGAACGCGAGCTTTACGGCGGGCCGCTCGCGCATGCGTGCGTAGAACGCCTGAAGCTCGGCGGGCATATCGACGCCCATCTTCCGCGCCCATGTAAGCATCGTGAAAAGATAGGCATCCGCGACGCTCATCTTGTCGCCGAACAGATAATCGCCGCGCATCATCTTCGCGATGAGCGCGAAGCGCTGGCCGATCTTCTCGCGCGCCGCGCTGGCTTCCGCATCGGAAGATGGCCTGAATACGCGGCCGAACTGTTTGTGAATTTCGGTCGAAATGAATGCAAGCGTTTCGAGTAGCCGGAGATTACCGTCGTCGCCCGAAGGCGCGAGAGAAGGCGATTTCTGCGCGACCCACGAGAGAATCGCGATGTTCTCGGTGAGGCGTTTGCCGTCGTCGAACTCGACGACAGGCACGTAACCCTTCGGATTGATGTCGTCGAACGGCTTGCCGTCCTGGGTAAGCCGGGTCTTGAAATCGACCTTTACGCGATCGAAATTCATGCCTGCTTCGTGCATCGCGATGTGATCGGCGAGACTGCACGCGCCGGGCGAGTAATAGAGTTTCATGATGCGCGGCTCCTTTCCATGATAGCTGTGCGAACACTTCAACCTGCGAGCAAGGCGTATGCCGCAAGACGTGAGCGGGACTAAAGTTTTGCCGCGCCCGTGCCGATGACATGAGCGTGCCGTTTTCGCAGCCGTCGAAAGCGAAAGGTATGATACGGCGGTTTGTTGCCGACGCGCGTCGCGTACGTGGCGGGCTATCCCATGTTCCACACACCTGACACCGAAACACTTCGCCTTTGCAGCGTGCTCGCGAGCACCGCGTTCGGTCTCGTTTTCGCGTTTGTACGCCTCGGCCGCAAAATCGAGCTGCATTTCATGCACTGGTCGGCGAGCGCGTTGCTGTATGCGGCCGTGCTGATCGGCTTCGAACTCGCCCGAGGCAATCTCGTGCTCATCGCGTCGATGCTCGGCGCGCTCGCGGCCACCAATATGCTGATCATCTCGGGGCTGCGATCATTCGACGGCAAGCCGCCGTGGCGCAGATGGATGCTTGCGCCTGTCGCCGGCTGCGCGGCGGCGCATGTCCTGCCGACATGGATCGGCGGTCACGGTCCGATCGTTTCGGCATTGACGCACGCGGGCGACACGATCGGCGTGGCGATATCGGCCGCGATCACCGGCCTCACGCTCTGGTCGAGCGGCAGGCGCGAAAAGAGCCGCGCACGGCGCATCGCGGGACTGGCGATGCTGGGCTATCTGCCGGGTTATGTGGTCACGCTCGCGGCTTATGCATGGGCGGGGCCGCGCATCAACTATCTTGCGCTGATTCCGATGCTCTCGGATCAGTTGCTGCTGGGCGTTCTCAATCTCGGCCTGCTCGCGATTCCCGCCGAGCGAGCGCAACGACGCCTGCGCGATGCCGCCCGGCGCGACCCGTTGACGGGCGTCTGGAACCGCGCCGGATTCAATTTGCACGCGATGCGCCTCGCCGCGCCGGGCGCGACCGTGCTCGCGATCGACCTCGATCACTTCAAGGAGATCAACGACCGGCACGGTCACCTCGCGGGCGACAACGTGCTGATCGAACTGGCGCGGCTCGCGGGGGCGGAAGTCGAATCGCTGGGCGGCGAGTTCGGCCGGCTCGGCGGCGACGAGTTCGTCGCCATTCTTCCGGCCGCGCGCGCATCGGATGGGCAAGTCTGCGCGAACCAGATTCACGCCGCTTGCCGTACTTATACGCAAGGCATGCCGGAATGGACGACGAGCATCGGTGTGTCGCAGATCGCGGCGAACGAGGCGGGCTTCCACGACGCGCTGCAACGCGCGGACGTCGCGCTGTATCGCGCGAAGCTCGCGGGCCGCAACACGCTGACCGTCTGACACATCATCACGCCGATGCGCGCAGCGCGTGCGCCGCCGCGACCATGTTTCGAAGCGCGGGAATCACTTCGTCCCATTGACGCGTCTTGAGTCCGCAGTCGGGGTTCACCCACAGGCGCTCGCCCGGAATGCGCTGCGCCGCTTTCTTCATCAAATCGACGATATGCGCTTCGCTCGGGATATTGGGCGAATGGATGTCGTACACGCCCGGTCCGATCTGGTTCGGATAGTCGAAATCGTCGAAGGCGTCGAGCAGTTCCATGTCGGAGCGCGAGGTCTCGATCGTGATGACATCGGCGTCCATATCCGCGATCGACGCGATGATGTCGTTGAACTCCGAATAGCACATGTGCGTGTGGATCTGCGTTTCGTCCTGCACGCCGTTCGCCGTGATGCGGAATGATTCGACGGCCCAGCGCAGATAGTCGTTCCACTGCGAGCGGCGCAGCGGCAGGCCTTCGCGTAACGCAGCTTCGTCGATCTGGATCACGCGCACGCCGGCCTTTTCCAGATCGAGCACTTCCTCGCGGATCGCGAGTGCGAGTTGCAGACACGACACCGAACGCGGTTGATCGTCGCGCACGAAGGACCAGTTCAGGATCGTGACCGGACCCGTCAGCATGCCTTTCATCGGCTTATTCGTTTGCGCCTGCGCGTAGCGCGTCCATTCCACCGTCATCGCCTTCGGGCGGCTGATGTCGCCGAAGAGAATCGGCGGCTTCACGCAGCGCGAGCCGTACGACTGCACCCAGCCGAACTGACTGAACGCGTAACCATCGAGCTGCTCGCCGAAGTATTCGACCATGTCGTTGCGTTCGGCTTCGCCATGCACGAGCACATCGAGCCCGAGCGCTTCCTGTTCCTTCACGGCGCGTGTGATCTCGCGTTCCATCGCGGCCTTGTAGGCGACTGCATCGAGCTCACCCTTTCTGAACCGGCTGCGCGCCTGACGGATCTCGTCCGTTTGCGGGAACGAGCCGATCGTCGTCGTCGGATAGGCCGGCAGATCGAGCATCGCGGCCTGTTTGACCGCGCGTAGTTCATAGGCGCTCGCACGCTGGCCGAGCGCTGCGTCGATATTCGCGATCGCCGCCTTCACCGCGGGGTTATGCACGCGCGCTGACGTGCGCCGGCTTTCGATAGCAGCAGAGTTGAGCGCGAGCGCATCGGCGACGGCGGCGCGGCCTTCGTTCAACGCACGCGCGAGCACGCTCAGTTCATCGAGCTTCTGCAGCGCGAAGGCGAGCCACGATTTGATCTCGGCGTCGAGCTTGTCCTCGCTCGCCAGATCGACGGGTGTATGCAGCAACGAGCACGACGGCGAGATCCAGAGCCGATCGCCCAGCGACGCATGCAGCGGTTCGAGCCAGTCGAGCGCGGCGTTCAGATCGGTCTTCCAGATATTGCGTCCGTTGATCGCGCCGACCGACAGCACCGACGTATCCGGCAGCATCGACGCCGCTGCCGCCGCTTCATTGCGCGCGTTGATCGCATCGATATGCAGGCCGTCCACCGGCAGCTTGGATGCGAGATCGAGGTTCTCCTGCAACGGGCCGAAGTAAGTTGCGAGCAGAAGGCGCACACGGCGCGCCGAGAGCGCTTCGTAGGCGGTAACGAAGGCATCGCGCCACGGCGTATCGAGTTCGGTGACGAGCGCGGGTTCATCGATCTGCACCCACTCGATGCCGAGCGCGGCGAAGTGATCCAGCAGCGCCGCATAGACGGGCAAGAGGCGCGGCAGGAGTGCGAGCTTGTCCGAATCGTCCTTTGCCTTGCCGAGCCACAGATATGTCACCGGCCCGATGATGACCGGCTTCGCGTTCACGCCGAGCGCGCGAGCTTCGCCGAGCTGTTCGACGAGGCGCGACGTATCGAGCCTGAACTGCGTCGCCGCATCGAACTCGGGCACGATGTAGTGATAGTTGGTGTCGAACCATTTCGTCATTTCGCCCGCGGCCACGCCGCCGCAGCACGCGGCATGTTCTTCGGCGCTCCCGGCCGAGCGTCCGCGCGCGACGCGGAAATAGTTGTCGAGCGCATCGCCGTGGAAGTCGCGCACGCGCGCGGGCAGGTTGCCGAGCGTGAAGCTCATGTCGAGGACTTGGTCGTAAAAGGCGAAATCGCCCGCCGGCACGAGATCGAGATGCGCCTGTTCCTTCCAGTGCCGCTCACGCAAGCGCGCACCGACGGCCTTCAGTTCATCGCGCGATGACTGATTTTTCCAATAGCTTTCGAGGGCGAACTTCAGTTCGCGTTGCGCGCCGATGCGCGGGAAACCGAGGTTATGTGTCGTGACCATCGTGTGCGTTCTTGTAATGAGAGTGAGTGACAGCGATGATAGAATTTTCGATGCATGAATAAAAATGGTTTAATTTCATGTATCGATTAACTTTCTTCATGGAGACGCGAATGCTCGAACGCGCGCATCTGATGGTCGTAAGAGAAGTCGAGCGCCAAGGCTCGCTGACCGCCGCCGCCGACGTGCTCAATCTCACGCAATCCGCGCTGAGTCATACCGTGAAGAAGCTGGAGCAGCAACTGGGCACGCCGGTCTGGACGCGCGAGGGACGCAGCATGCGGCTCACCCAGGCGGGGCAGTATCTGCTTGGTCTCGCGAGCCGCATGCTGCCGCAATTCGAACTGGCCGAAGCGCGCATGAAGCAATATGCCGAAGGCGAGCGCGGCACCTTGCGGATCGGCATGGAATGCCACCCGTGCTATCAGTGGCTGCTCAAGGTCGTGTCGCCTTATCTCGCGCGCTGGCCCGATGTCGATGTCGATGTAAAGCAGCGCTTTCAGTTCGGCGGCATCGGCGCGCTGTTCGGCTATGACATCGACGTGCTCGTGACGCCCGATCCGCTGAAGAAGGCGGGCTTGCGCTTCACGCCCGTGTTCGATTACGAACAGGTGCTCGTCGTGCCCGAGGACCACACGCTCGCCGCCGTGTCATATGTCACGCCCATGCAGGTTTCGCAGGAAGTGCTCATCACGTATCCGGTCGAGACCGATCGCCTCGATATTTACACGCAGTTCCTGACGCCCGCGAACGTCGTGCCGAAGCGCCACAAGGTGATCGAGACGACGGACATCATGATGCAGATGGTCGCGAGCGGACGCGGTGTCGCGGCGCTGCCGCGCTGGCTCGCGGAGGAGTACGCGGAGCGCATGCCGCTCGCGGTGCTCAAGCTCGGCAGAAAGGGCATCGCGAAACGGATCTTTCTCGGCACGCGCGAGGCCGATGCCGGCATCGACTATCTCGCGGCGTTCATCACGCTGGCGCGCAAGGCGGATTGGGCGAAGGCGCGCATGGAGTAGAGTCATTGGCGTCGACAAGACCTGGCTGGAGGCACGGATGAATTGCTTGCGCATCGCGGCGGCGTTGTTGTTGATTCTGACGTGGACGGCTCGCGTGCAGGCGCAGGACCGGCCGCTGTCCGATGAACAGATGCTGGGCGTCGTCTTGGTCGCCAATCAGGCGGAAATCGCCGCGGGCAATCTGGCGTTGCGCAAGACGCGTTCGAAAAGTCTGCAGGTGTTCGCGCGGCGCATCGTGATGGAGCATGCGCAGGTCAATCAGGAAATCGCCGCGCTGACGCAACGGCTCGGCACGCAACCGCAACGCAGCGCGACGAGCGATGCATTGACGAAGCAAGGCATCGACGACATCGCCGATCTCGAAGAAACCGGAACCTATGATTTCGATGAAGCGTATCTCGATCGCGAGGTCGCCTTTCTACAGAAGCTGGTCGCTACCGTCGAGGACTTCATTCGCACGGCGCGCAGCGCGGAGGTGCGGACATTGCTGATCCGCTCGCGACCGTCGTTCATCTTTCATCTGGACCAGGCTCATCGATTGCAGCTCACGATTGGCAACCCGGGCCTCATGCGCTAGATTTGTCGGCGCTTGCACTGAACCATGACGAGAGGAACGCATGAACCCATCGGAACGAATCGACGCATTGATCGCAGGCATAACGGACTGGCGCGGCGCGACCTTCGCCAATGTGCGCAAGATCATCCTCGAAGCGGATGACGGGATCGTCGAGGAGTGGAAGTACATGGGCAGCCCGGTGTGGTATCGCGATGGCATGATCGCCGTGGCCAATGCCCACAAGGGGAAAGTCAAGCTGACGTTCGCGTATGGCGCGAGCCTGCCCGATCCCGCGAAGCTCTTCAATGCAGGACTCGAAGGCAATGCGCGACGCGCGATCGACTTCTTCGAAGGCCACGAAATCGATGCGCGCGCGCTGAAGAATCTCGTGCGCGCGGCGATCGAATTCAATCAGTCGAAAGGGAACAAGAAAGCGGCTGGCTAGGCCACGCGCGTCCACGCGCCGACGAAAGCGGGCGGCTGAATGACGCCATCGAGCGCGACGATCTCATCGCGAAGACGCGCGGCCAGCGTATCGATGCCTACTTGATCCGCGCTCGCAATGCCAAAACGCTCGGCGAGCGGCAACAGTGTGCGCAGGACCTCGGCCATATACTGATACGCGAACGAATCGGGGCCGCCTTCGATACGCGCGGAAAGCAGCATCCGCGGACCAGGAAGGCCGGCGCGACGAAACGTCGAATACAGCTTCGATCCCATGTCGGTCTCTACGCCGGCGCGCGCAAACGTCTCCATGATCCAGCGCATGCCTTGCGCGCAGAGCGGCGACTCGGGCAGCGAGCGCGCGGTACTCATGTCCATCTCATGAAACACGAAAAGCGTGCCCGCGCCCGCCTGCGCGGCGAGGCGGCGCAACGTCGCGGCGGGATCGGGTAGATGCAGCAGGATAAGACGGCCGATGACCGCATCGACGGGCATGGCGAGATCGAAATCCGCCACGCTCGCGACATCGAAACGCACCTTGCCGAGGCCTGCGCGTGCCGCCCGCTCGCGCGCCTTGTCGATGACGCCCGGCGCCTGATCGATGCCCAGCACGGAGCCATCCGGCCCGACCAGCGACGCGGCCAGCAACGAGACATCGCCCGTGCCGCAGCCCAGATCGAGCACGCGCATGCCGGGCGCGAGACCCGCGCGTCGCAGGATTTCTTCAGTCAGATCGCCGATGAAACGCGCCTGGTTTTCGAGGCGCTGCACTTCGGGATCGGCATGGCCGAGCACGTACGCGCCCGAGGAAGAAAGAGAGGAGTTCATGGGTGTGACCTCGCGTGTGCGTTCCCATGTCGGAGCCGATGCTCACGGCGGCGACCCGTTTTCATGGTAGTCACTGCGCGGCCGCGCTACGTCGCGCCCCAATAAAATTTCAACTTCCTTTCGGCGGATTGTGTCGTTTCCGGACCAATACGCTCGAATCATTTCTTTACAAACACAAAACGTCCAGTCACAATGCGCCCGCAAATAATAACGATTCGCATTCACACACGCAACGACATCCAACGAGAATTGAGCATGAAATCTGGAACGACGAGCCCGGTCACGATGCGGCCCTTGAGACTGGCGACCCTGCTGCTGTTCGCGGTCGCGCCGCTCGCCTACGCGCAATCGACGGACTCCGCGCCCGCTGCGGCCAACGCGCCGGGCGCGCCGACCGAAAGCACGCTGCCGGCGGTGAAGGTCACGGCGCAGAACGTCGATGAACCCTATGGTCCGACGAAAGGCTATGTCGCGAAGGAATCGACCGCGATGAAGGGCACCACGTCGCTGCTCGAAACACCGCAATCGGTGTCCGTCGTCACGCGTGACCAGATGGATCAGCAGAACGCGCAGACGCTCAACGCGGCTGTGCGCTACGTGTCGGGCGTAACGCCCGAGACGCGCGGCGGCGTTGCGTCGCGCTACGATTTGCTGAAAGTGCGCGGCTTCGACGCCGACAAGTACTGGAACGGTCTCAAGCTGCTCGACAACGCGTGGTACGCGGTGCCGCAGCTCGATCCGTTCATGATGGAACGCATCGAAGTGCTGAAGGGCCCGGTCTCCGTGCTCTACGGTCAGGCGGCCGCGGGCGGTCTGCTCGATCAGGAAAGCAAGATGCCGACGGTCGTGCCGTTGCACGAAGTGGGCGTCGAGTTCGGCAACTACGCACACAAGCAGGCCACCTTCGACTTCTCCGGGCCGATCGCGGGCGATGAACGCTATCTGTATCGCATCACCGCACTGGCGCGTACCGAAGACGGGCAGGTTGAATCGACGTACAACAAGCGCATCGCGATTGCGCCGTCGTTCACGTGGCGCCCGGACAACAAGACTTCGCTCACGCTGTACGGCCTGTATCAGCACGATCCGCGCAGCACCTCGTACGGCAGCGTGCCGCCGCAAGGCACGGTGCTCTATAACCCGAACGGCAAGCTGCCGAGCGACTTCTACGACGGCGATCACAATTTCGAGAGCTTCAACCGCGTGCAGGAAGCGATCGGCTACAAGTTCGATCGCAAGATCAACAACGCGTGGTCGTTCCGCTCGAATGGCCGCTTCCTGCATCTCGCGCAGGACTACAAGAGCGTCTATGCGAGCAGCCTCGAAGACGATCTGCGCACGCTCGATCGCGGCACGGCGGCGTCGAAGGACAACCTCAACTCGATCAGCCTCGACAATCAGCTCGAAGGCAATTTCTCGACCGGTCCGATCGACCATACGGTGCTGTTCGGCTTCGACTATCAGCATTACGCGAGCAACTTCGACGCGGGCTTCGGCGCAGCGCCGTCGCTCGACATGTTCGCGCCGAACTACAACCAGACGATCACGCCGCCCGATCGTTATCACCAGGTGCTGAGCGGCACGCAGTACGGCGTCTATGCGCAGGATCAGGCGCGCTGGGGCAACGTGATCCTCACGCTCGGCGGACGCGAGGACTGGGCGAGCAGCGATTCGAACAACACGACGTACGGCATCGTTTCGCATCAGTTCGATCGCGCGTTCACGTTCCGCGGCGGTCTGTCTTATGTGTTCGACAGCGGCATCGCGCCGTACTTCAGCTATACGGAATCGTTCACGCCGCAAGCGGGCACGGATATCAACGGCAATCAGTTCGCGCCTGAGCGCGGCCGTCAGTACGAACTCGGCGTGAAGTTCGCGCCGAAGGGCTACAACGCGTTCTTCTCGGCTGCGCTGTTCGATCTGACGCGTAAGAACCTGCTGACCGTGAATGCGGCCAACCCGAACTTCCAGTCGGCGGTGGGTGAAGCGAGATCGCTCGGCGTCGAACTCGAAGCGAAGGCGAGCCTCACGGATTCGTTGAACGTCACGGCGAGCTATACGTACCTCAATACGAAGTACACGCAGGACAACAGTGGGCTCGAAGGCAAGTTCCTGCCCGCCATCCCGCAGAACCAGGCGTCGTTGTGGGCGTATTACACGCTCAATCGCGGACCGCTCGCCGGTCTCTCGATGGGCGCGGGCGGACGCTACACCGGCACGACTTACAGCAGCGACAACAGCTTCAAGGTGTCGAGCTTCTTCCTCGTCGACGCCACGTTGCGCTACGACCTCGGCCGCGCGAATCCGCAGTTCAAAGGCGTCGAGCTTTACGTGAACGCGCAGAACCTCTTCAACAAGGAGTACGTGGCGTCGTGCTACTACGGCACCTGGTGCGCATTCGGCTACGGCCGTCAGGTATTCGCCGGCATGAACTACCACTGGTAAGCACGTTTTACCGCACTGCGCCTCGCGAGACGGCGCAGTGCATCGAATCGTCGTCGTGAGCGTCTTCCCGGCGCTTATCGCGAACGAAGCTATCCGTATCGGGATTTCTTCGTTCGTATGTGAGGAAGCGGCTAGTACATTGATTGCCTGCCGCCGCTCTCTCCACGATATCCCCGCATGACGACGACACCATCCCTGCAGCGCCTCTTCGCCGTGTTCGCGTTGATGGCGGCTTTTGTCTTGCCGGCCCATCGGGCGCATGCCGAAGGCCAGGTCAAGATCGTCGATCAATGCGGCATCGGCTCGCTGCTGCTCAAGGTGGCGAAGGACCAGAAGCTCATCGAGAAAGCGGGCGCGCGCTCGGGCCTCGATATCGACGTGCAATGGAATACGCTCTCCGGCGGCGCGGCGGTGAACGACGCGCTGCTTTCGGGCGCGGCGGATATCGCGACCATTGGCATCGGGCCGTTGATGACGATCTGGGACCGCACACGCGGGCGTCAGGATTTTCGCGCGATCGCGGCGCAAAGCGCGGTGCCGGTGTATCTCGTGACGAACGACGCGCGCATTCGCAGCATCGCGGATATCGGCGAGAAGGATCGCATCGCGGTGGTGTCGGTCGCGGTGTCGCAGCAGGGGCGTCTTCTGCAAATGGCATCGGCGAGAGCATTTGGCGACGCCAACTATGCGCGACTCGACCGCTTCGAAGTCAACATGCCGCACGCCGACGCGACGACCGCGATGCTGTCGGGCAACTCGGTCATCAACCTCCATTTCTCAAACGCGCCGTATCAGTATCAGGAACTCGAAGACCCGAAGATTCACAAGGTGACGAGTTCCACCGAGATTCTTGGCGGACCGTCGACGGGCAGCGTCGCCGTGACCTCGGACGCATGGCGCAAGAACAATCCGAAGACCTATGCGGCGGTGCGCGCGGCGCTCGCAGATGCCGCGAAGCTCATCGAGAAGGACAAGGCGCAGGCTGCGGCCATCTACATTCGTCAGGATGGCTCGAAGCTTTCGCCTGCGTTCGTCGAGAGGATTTTAAGCGACAAGGAAACCAGCTTCGCGACGACCCCGCAAAACACGCTGCAACTCGGTACGTTCCTGCACAAGGTCGGCGTGATCCGTCACGAGCCGAAGTCGTGGCGCGATTACTTTTTCGCCGACGATGCGAACGCGCAGGGTAGTTGAGTGATCCTCTTATCTTGATTCGAATATAAAGGAGTCCGGAGTGAATGCCGCAGCCATCGAAAACGAAGCAGAGTTGACTGTCAGTCCGCTTTCGGCGCATATCGGCGCGGAGATCGGCGGCGTCGATCTTACGCGTCCCTTGTCGTCCGCACAGGTCGGCGCGATCCGCGCCGCGCTGCTCAAATGGCGCGTGATCTTTTTCCGCGAGCAATTTCTGAGTCACGAACAGCACATCGCGTTCTCGGCGCAATTCGGCCAGCTCACGGTTGGGCATCCGGTGTTCGGTCATGTCGACGGGCATCCCGAGATCTATTCGATCTCCAAGTTTCGCAAGGCCACGCGTTTCGAAGGCCAGGCGCTGTTGCGTCCCTGGACCGGCTGGCACACGGATGTCACCGCGGCGGTGAATCCGCCGTTCGCATCGATTCTGCGCGGCGTGACGATTCCACCGTATGGTGGCGACACGCAATGGACCAATCTCGTGATCGCCTACGAGAAGCTGTCCGCGCCGCTGCGCGCTTTCGTCGATGGTTTGCGCGGCGTGCATCGCTTCGCGCCGCCGCAAGGCGCGAGCGGCACCGATGCGTTCGCGAAAGCCGTGAAGGATCACACGCTCGTGAGCGAGCATCCGCTCGTGCGCGTGCATCCCGAGACCGGCGAACGCGCGCTGTATGTGAGTCCGGGCTTTCTGAAGCACGTCGCGGGACTGGCGCCGCGCGAGAGCCAGGTGTTGCTCGAATTGCTGTGGGAGCATGTGACGCGGCCGGAATTCACGGTGCGTTTCAAGTGGGAGCCGGGCAGCATCGCGTTCTGGGACAACCGCACGACCGCGCATCTCGCGCCTACCGATATCTTCGATCTCGACTTCGACCGGCAGTTGTATCGCACGACGCTCGTCGGGGATGTGCCGGTGGGTCCGGACGGGAAAGAGTCGGTGCAGATCGAAGGGTCGCCGGTGGGGGCGGCGGCGGCGGTGGCGTTGAATTGAGCCGCATTAATCGATGAGCAGCCGCTCCCGCATCCACGCAAGCACGATGTCCGCGATGTCATCGCTGTTGTCATCGGCCATCAATGCGTGACTGTTTCCCGTGATGCCGCGTGCGGGCAGATCGATCCATTGGGTATCGACGCCCGCCGCGGCGAGCGCTTCGTGCCAGCGCCGCACCTTCGGCACGGACTCGATCCAGAACGGATGCCGGTCAAGATAGTCGCCCCAGACGAACAGATGTGGCACGCCACGCAATAGACACGGATCGCACTGCGCGGGATCGGGCGCGCCGGAAGGCTCGAGCGAGATGACCGCTTTCACGCGCTCCGGCGCATGCAATGCCGCACGCAAGCCGAAGTTGCCGCCCTGACTATGCGTGAGCACGATGCTGCCGGGCAGGCGTTCGATCAGCGCGTCGTAGGCGTGTTGCGTGAGCGTGTCGTTCGATCCCCAGCGCGGCACGAACTGGTTCATGAAGCTTTCCATCTTCGATACGTCGAAGCGCATGCCGTCGTGAGGCCGACGCGACTGCGGATCGACATGCCATGAGCCCGCCGGTCCGAAGCGAAACGTTTCCTCCCATGCCTCGCGCGCGGTTCGAAAGTAAGGCGCATCCGGATAGACGTCGGGATAAGGCGCCCACGATGCGCGACCGCGTTCCACCGCGTCGGACACGTAGACGTCGAAGCCCGCACGCAGGAAATATATCTGCCATCCCGCGCGGCCATCGGGCGTCGTCTCCCAGTTCACGCCGCTCATGCCGCCGCCGTGCCAGAGCAAAAGCGGATGCGCACTACGCGTTGAAGCAAGCCGCACGTACTGCACATACATCTGCCCGACGATCACTTCGCCGTTGGGGTCGACCGGATGGACCGCGCCCTGGGCGGTGCTCACGCGTGAGCGCGGGCTCATGCCCGACAGCGTGATCATCTTTCCGCCGACGTGAAAGCTGCCGATATTCAGCACCTGAATTGCGGTGGCCGTCGTCATGTTTTCGCCCTCATGGATGTTTGTGATTCAGCGCGCGTCACGAAGAGCAATATCACCAGAAAGGTCATGAAGAAGCGAAACGCGCTCTCCGTGCCGTTCCATTGCTGCGATTGCCACATGCCGAACCATTCTCCGCCGATCGACATGAAGCAGACTTGCCACGTGAGATAGCCGAGCGTGAGGCCCGCGATCGCCCAGCGCTTGGCACGCGCGAACACCGCGTTCTCTCCGCGCAGGGCACGCCACATCGTAACGACGCCTATCCAGCAAAGCAGAGCGGTGACCGTCTCGAGAAAAATGATCAGGTCGTAGCCGAAGTGCTGAAGCATCGGCGACGTGATCGCGCGATACATGTTGGCGTTGCCGGGAAAGGTCGTGTCCATCCGCAAGACGTGTTCGACGAATTGCAGGTTGCTGCCGTAGTCGGTCAGATTGCCGAAACTGACGAGCGAGGCGAGCAGGGCCATGGAGGCCACGGCGAGAAGTTTCGCGAGTCGTTCTGCCATCTCGTTCTCCAGACGCGTTATGCACGAGATTGTGCAATGAAAGAATGAGTTGAACATGACGTCACGCCGCAACTAACGGTCGGTCTTGCCGGCATCCGTTTGAGCTTCGCCATCAGCGATCAGGAGGATGGCCGGTCCCGGAACCGTATAATCGCTGCCTCATTCGTTTTCGTGCCCGCGCAGGCACGAGCGCCAGCCCGAAAGAACGCTGGTTTCTTAACATTCCGAACGCCTGTTCGAAACAGGTCGAAGCACGAAAGGAACGCCCCGCGTGGAAAGTCTCTTCCAATCCGTGAATGCATTGTTTGCCTTCATTGCGCCCGTCTCGGATTTCTTGTGGGATTTCCCCACCAATTTCAAGGCCTATGCGCAGATTCCCGTGCTCGGGCAGTTCTCGTTCGCGATCCTGCTGCTCGTCGGCGTGGGCATTCACTTCACCATCCGCACGCGCTTCATCCAGACGATGAACGTCGGCAAGATCGTGCGCATCATGTTGCGGCGGCAGTCGTCGAATACCGGCGTCAGCGCGCTCGCGTCGTTCATGCTCGGGCTGGCGATGCGCGCGGGGCCGGGCAACATCGTCGGCATCACGGGCGCGATTTCCGTCGGCGGGCCGGGCGCGCTGTTCTGGATGTGGGTCGCCGCATTCTTCGGCATGGCCACCGCATTCATGGAATCGACGCTCGCGCAGCTCTTCAAGGAGAAGAAGCACGACGAGTTCGTCGGCGGCCTGCCGTTCTATGGGCGGCGCATTCTCGGCGACAGCCGCATCGTCGGCACGTTTCTGTCGCTCGTGTTCATCGTCTATGCGCTTTTCAACGTGCCGCCGCAAACGTTCAACGTGTTCACCGCGATCGGCACCATTGCCGACACGGTGAGCGGCACGCATCTCGCGCGACAGTCGACGGTGTATTACGGCATCGCCGTCGTGCTCATCGCGGCGTGCGCGTTCATCATCATGGGCGGCATTCGCCGCGTCACCGCCTATACCGATGTGCTCGTGCCGATCAAGGCAACGTTGTTCTGCCTGATGTCGTTCGTCATCATCCTGATCAATCTGCCGCTGATTCCATACTTCTTTCATGAGGTGATCGTCGGTGCATTCGCGCCGCATGCGCTGTTCGGCGGCGCGATCGGCACGGCGCTCGCGCAGGGCGTCAAACGCGGGCTGATGTCGAACGAAGCGGGCCAGGGCACCATCACGATGGCCGCCGCTATCGCCGACAACGATCATCCCTGCGAGCAGGGTTTCGTGCAGAGTCTCGGCGTGTTCTTCGACACGATGGTCATCTGCACGATGACCGGCTTCATCGTCGTGATGGCGCACGTATGGACCGGCACCGTCGACGGGCAGGCGTGGGAATCGGTCAGGGCATCGAAGATCACGGTCTATCTGGCTTCGGTCGAAACGCTCGTGCCCGTTTCGGTCGCGCATGTCGTCAAGATCGTGATGTGCGTGTGCTACGGGCTCTTCGCGTTCACCACGCTGCTCGGCATGATCTCGTTCGCGGAGATATCGGCGAACTTCATCTCGCGCAGTCGTGGCTTCATCACCGGCATTCGCGTCGTGGGTTCGCTGGTGTTCGTGCCGTTCGGCGCGCTGACCGTGCTCGCGGGGCTCGAATTGCCGAACCTGTGGGCGCTGTCCGATCTGATGAACATCGTGATGGTGCTGCTCAACGTGCCGATTCTGCTGATCGGGCAACGTCTCGTGTACAAGGCGCTCGCGCATTACCGGTCGACGCGCGGCGGACCGTTCGTTTCCGAGGATATCGGCGTGCGGACCGAGTATTGGACGGCGGTTCGCGGCGTCGTGACGAAACAGAACGAGGTTCGCGAGCGCGTCGAAAGCTAGGCGCCGTAGAAGTCCACCGCGCCCGTGCTCAGGTTGTACATCGCGCCGGCGATCTTGATCGTGTGCTGGCCTTCCATCTCGCTCAGCACGGCGCTGTCGCGGCGAATCTGCGCGATGGTCAGTTCGACGTTCTTGCGCGCCACTTTATCGACGAACGCGTAGTTGGTCGCCGAGCGTTCGCCGTCGTATTGCGTCGCATCGACAGCGGGTTTGATACGCGCAAGCAGTCCCGTGAGATGGCCCAGCTCCGCATTGGCGATCGCGCCTTTGATCGCGCCGCACGACGTGTGTCCCATCACGAGCACGACCTTCGCGCCCATCAGCTTGCACGCGAACTCCATGCTGCCGAGAATGTCGTCGTTCTCGATATTGCCCGCGATGCGGCAATTGAAGATATCGCCGATGCCCAGATCCATGATGACTTCGGCGGGCGCGCGCGAGTCGATGCAACTGAGCAGCACGGCCGCGGGATATTGGCCTTTCGCGCTCGCTTTCTGTTCGCGCAGGTAGTTGCGATCCTTGCGCTCGCCTTTCTGAAAGCGCTCGTTGCCGTGCTTCATCAACTGGATGATCTGCTCGGGCGTCATGCTGTCGCGTTGCGCATGCGTCAACGCATCGGCGTGCGCGGACGCCATGAGCAGCGGCGGCGCGGCGAGCCCGGCGATAGTCGCGGACGCAACCGATTTGAGGAAACCCCGGCGGCACGCGGGCGTGCATTGCAGCGGATGCTTCAATTCTTCGCGCATGACCTCGCTCCTCGATCTGAAAGGATTCGGCCTTCTTGACGCTCTTCTTGCGAACTGAAGTGTTGGACGAAAATTCGTCGAATGCAATGCGCGCTTGTTCTGATGACAATGTCACGCCGATGACGTAACGACTTGCCGCGCGATGTCGAGAAAGTTGGCGGTCTTGGCCGCGGTCGCGTCGATGCGCGAGGCAAGCGCCAGACGAATCGTGATGGCGCTGCCGAGGGCATCGGTGTAGGCGACGCCGTCGACCTGAATCTGACACACGGACGCCGGCACCAGCGACACGCCGAATTCCGCCGCGACCAGATTCACGACTGATGAAAGCTGTGGCGCCTGCTGCCCGGGAATCGGCTCGAATCCCGCTTCCCGGCACGCGCCGATGATGACGTCGTGCAAGGTCGGGCTCGCTTCGCGCGGCAGCATCACGAAGGGATCGTCGGCCAGCGCCGCGAGCGGCACCTTGCGTTTTCGGCCGAGCGTGTGCGTGGCGGGCAGCACGATTTTCATCGGCTCGATCGCGATGTGATGAATCTGCACGCCGGCAGGCGACTGGCTGCCGAGGCGAACGAACGCAACGTCGACGCGGCCGGCGTCGAGATGGGCGAGCAGTTGCGCCGTGTTGCCTTCGGTGAGCGTGAGCGTGACGTTCGGATAAGCCTGACGATACGAACGGATGAGTTTCGACACGACAGGATTGAACGCCGCCGAACCCGTGAAACCGATATTGAGCTGCCCGATCTCGCCGCGCCCCGCGCTTTGCGCCTTTTCGATGGCGAGGCGCGCGTCGGTCATGAGACGCCTGGCATCGACGGCGAACGCTTCGCCGGCTTCCGTCAGCACGACGCCGTGCCCGGTGCGCCGAAAGAGCCGCACGCCGAGTTCGTCTTCCAGCGCGTGAATCTGCTGGCTGAGCGGCGGCTGGCCGATGCCGAGCCGTTCCGCCGCGCGCGTCACGTTGCGCTCTTCGGCGACGGCCAGAAAATAGCGGATATGGCGCAGTTCCATGCGATATCTGTAAAAGATATTTCAGAAAGACGAGATAGATATTGGACAGTATATCAATCGCGCGACAAAATACCGCTATCGCGCAGTGCGCGGGTTAGAAACTTCTCCACAACACAATCGCCGGACGCTTTTCGAGGCGGATCAGGCTGGACGAGTCGCGCCCGTGTCGAGCATCGCCGACGCGCGAAATCGTCAATCAGATTGGGAAGGGGTCTAACGTGGCTGAAGCATTGAAAAAACCCAGGCCGGAATACCGGAACATCGGAATCGGCCAACTCGCGAAGTATCGCTTGCCGCTGGCAGGGAAAGTATCCATCCTGCATCGCGT
>NZ_FCOE02000129.1 GCF_001544915.2 Caballeronia pedi
ATCTTCAACTACATCGACAGAACGAGCGTTGGATTCGCCGCGCTGAGCATGAATGCGGACCTTGGCTTGTCTGCGACCCAGTTTGGTTGGGGTGCGGGCATCCTCTTCGCCGGCTACTGTCTGCTGGAAGTACCGAGCAACATGATGTTGTACCGCTATGGCGCCCGGAAATGGCTCGCGCGGATCATGATCACCTGGGGCTTGGCAGCGGCCGCTACGGCGCTTGCCGTCGGACCGAAGAGCTTCTATTTCTTCCGGTTCGTGCTGGGCGTCGCCGAAGCGGGCTTCTTCCCGGGTGTCACTTTCTATCTGGCGACCTGGTTTCCGGCCAAATACCGCACCCGTATGCTCGCTTGGTTCATGGTGGGCGTACCCGTGTCGTCGATCCTGAGCGGCCCGCTCTCCGGCCTTCTGCTGAACATGCATGGCGTCCTCGGCCTCGCTGGCTGGAAGTGGATGTTCATCTGCCAGGGCCTGCCGGCTTCCATCATCGGCATCATTGTCTTGGTGATGCTGCGTGACAATCCCTCGCAAGCGTCCTGGCTGACCGCTCCCGAGCGCGAGGCGCTGATCAAGGCGCTCGCCTCCGAGCACCGCGAGAAGGAGAAGAAGAACCTCGGCGCTGCTCTGAAGGACACGCGCGTGCTGATTCTGACGGGCATTCAGTTTGGCTTCGTGCTGGGTTC
>NZ_FCOE02000017.1 GCF_001544915.2 Caballeronia pedi
CGGCTTCGACCGCGCGCTCGCCTATGCGCTCACCGCCTGCGTGCTGTGGCTGATCTCGAACGCGTTTCCGATCGTCGGCCTCGCGGTCAACGGCGATCTCGTCGAAACCACGTTAATCGGCGCGGTGCGCGTGCTGTATCGCGACGGCATGTGGCCGCTCGCCGGCCTCATCTTCATCACGACGATTCTGATGCCCGCGCTCCAGGCGCTCGCCATGGTGTGGCTGCTGCTGCCGCTGCATCTGAACCACAGGCCGTGGCGCGCCGACGCCGTGTTTCGCCTGCTGCGCATCGCGCGCAACTGGGGCATGACCGAAGTCCTGATGCTCGGGCTGCTGGTTGCGGTCGTGAAGCTCGCGCATATCGCGTCGGTGGTGACGGGGCCCGCGCTGTGGTCGCTCGCCGCGCTGATGCTGCTGCTGGTCGCGGCGACCTCCTCGTTCGACGAGCGCGCGATGTGGCTGCGCCTCGAAGGCGCGCCGCCCGGCATGGCCGCCGACACGCCGCTCGCCGGGCGCACGGCGGCGGCGAGCGGCATCTGCGTCTGTCACGATTGCGGCCTGTGCACGCGCGGCATGGCGCGGCATGCGCATCTGTACTGTCCGCGCTGCGGCGCGCGCCTGCACCTGCGCAAGCCGTCGAGCCTGTCGCGCACGTGGGCGTATCTGATCGCGGCGGCGGTGCTCTACATTCCCGCCAACACGCTGCCCGTGATGAACACGAGTTCCCTGTTCGGCGCGCAGAAGGACACGATCATGAGCGGCGTCGCGTATCTGTGGCATTCGGGCTCGTGGCCGCTCGCGATCATCGTGTTCATCGCGAGCATCGCGGTGCCGATGCTCAAGATCCTCGCCATCGGCTATCTCGCGGCGACCGCGAATCTGCGCATGACGCAGCAGAGCACGCAGCGCGCGGTCATCTACCGCATCGTCGAGCTGGTGGGCCGCTGGTCGATGCTCGATATCTACGTCATCGCCGTGCTCGTCGCGCTCGTGCAGTTCAGCGCGATGGCGACGATCGAGGCCGGGCCGGCGGCGATCGCGTTCGGCGCGGTCGTCGTGCTGACGATGTTCGCGGCGATGTCGTTCGATCCGCGCCTCATCTGGGATACGCCGCCACCTCCGGAAGAATCAAGATGAACACGCCCGGCGATATCCCCGATGCGGAAGTCGCGCCGAAGAAGCGCTGGCGCATTCCGTGGATCTGGGTCGTGCCAGCGATCGCGGTGGCGGTCGGCATCTGGCTCGCGGTGCAGACGGTGCTCCAGCAGGGCCCGACCGTCACCATCACGTTCAAGACCGGCGAAGGCATCGAAGCCGGCAAGACCAAGATCAAGTTCAAGGACGTCGACATCGGCCTCGTGAAGTCGGTCGCGCTGTCGGAGGATTACAAGCATGTGATCGCCAAGGCCGAACTGACGCGCGATGCGACCAACATGCTCGTCGACGACACGCGCTTCTGGGTCGTGCGGCCGCGCGTGGCGGGCGGCTCGGTGTCGGGCATCGGCACGCTCCTGTCGGGCGCGTATATCGGCATGGATATCGGCCATACGAAGCAGAGCCGGCGCGATTACACCGGGCTCGAAACGCCGCCGGTGTTCGCGAGTGACGTGCCCGGCCGGCAGTTCATCCTGAAAGCGACGGATCTCGGCTCGGTCGATGTCGGCACGCCGATCTATTTCCGCCGTCTGCAAGTGGGCCAGGTGACGTCGTTCGAACTCGACAAGGACGGCAGCGGCGTCACGCTGCACGTGTTCGTGAACGCGCCCTACGACCGCTACGTGAACGCCGATTCGCGCTTCTGGCAGGCGGGCGGCATCGACGTGACGCTCGGCACCGACGGCCTCAAGGTCAACACGCAATCGCTCGTGTCGATCCTGATCGGCGGGCTCGCGTTCGAGACGCCGGCGGTGTCGCTCAGCTGGTCGGAGGCGCCGCCCGACACGACCTTCAACCTGTTTCCGACGCGCGCCGAGGCGCTGCGCGTGCAGGAGCGCATCGTCGACAAATATGTGTTCGACTTCGTCGGCTCGGTGCGCGGCCTGGCCGTGGGTGCGCCGGTGGAATTCCGCGGCATCCAGATCGGCGAGGTGGCGGCCATCAACACGCGCTTCGACCCGGTCACCAAGCGCATCAGCATACCGGTCGAAATCAAGCTCTATCCGGAGCGCTTCACGTCGCGCTTCACGACCGAGCCGAAGAGCGGCCGGGTCGTGTCCGACCGGCGCGCGCTCGCGGACGTGCTCGTCTCGCGCGGTTTGCGCGGGCAGTTGCGCACGGGCAGCCTGCTCACCGGCCAGTTGTATGTGTCGCTCGATTTCTTCCCGAACGCGAAGAAGGCGAGCATCGACTGGAATCGCGACCCGCCCGAATTGCCGACCACGCCGAGCGGCCTCGAATCGATGCAGGATTCGATCAACCGCATCATGACGCGCATCGACAAGCTGCCGATCGAGGAACTGACGGCGAGCGCGCGGCAGACGCTCAACAGCACGACCGCGCTGATGCAGGGTCTCAACACGCAGGTCGTGCCGCAAGCCGCGACGACGCTGGCCGCCGCGCGCGCCGCGCTCGACGCCGCGCATTCGACGCTCATGCCGGATTCCGGCCTGCAGCAGGACACGGCCGAAGCGGTCCGCGAACTGACGCGCACCGCGGCCTCGTTCCGCAGTCTCGCGGATTATCTGCAGCAGCATCCGGAAGCGCTGCTGCGCGGCAAGCCGGAGGACCAGAAGTGATGCGGCCCGCTCTGCTGTCTTTCCTTCTCGTCGCGGCGATGCTCGCCGGATGCCGTTCGCCGCAGCCGAGTTTCTATCGTCTGAGCGCCGATCCCTCGCTCACCGCCGCGACCACGCGCGCGAACGCGCGGCCCGTGATCGTCGGACCGGTGACGGTGCCCGATCTCGTCGACCGGCCGCAGATCGTCACGCGCAACACCAGCAACGAAGTCGCGCTCAACGAGTACGCGCGCTGGGGCGAACCGCTCCGAAGCAGCATCGCGGACGCCATCGCGGGCGATCTCGCGTTGCTGCTCGGTTCGAATCGCGTCGCGCCCGCCTCGCGCGCGATCGCGGAGCCGGAAGCGTTGCGCGTGCGCGTCGATATCCAGCAGTTCGAATCCGTTCCCGGCGACGCCGTCGCGATCGATGCGCAATGGTCCGTGCGCCGCTTCGGCGACGATAACGCGCTCACCGGCCGCTCGCTCGTGCGCGAACCCGTCAATGGCGCCGACTGGAACGCGCTCGTGGCCGCGCACAGCCGCGCGCTCGCGAGCGTGAGCCGCGATATCGCCGCGGCGATACAGGGCGCCGCGCCGCAGTAAAAACGGGACTCACAGCACGAGACGCGCAGCCTCGTCGAACGCGGCGCCGGCGGGCGGCACGTCGCGCCGCGCAATGCGCACGATCTCGACCGCGCGTGTTTGCGGCGGCTGCGTCGGCAGGTGCGCGAGTTCGATCGCGATGTCCGCATGCGGTCCATCGCAGCCCGCTTCCATCAGCAGGTTCATCTGATTCAGGCACAACTCGCGGTGCGTGAGCGAGATCAGCGCCGCCGGTTCGGCGAGCAGATCGACGATCGTCTGAAGCTGCGTCTCGATGGAATCGGCGACCGAGCCCAATGCGGAAAGCGCGGCTTCGTTTTCCTCGAAGTCGCGCTGAAGCCGCGTGGCGTCGCCCGCAACATCGGTGGACGCGATCAGGCTGCTCATGCCGGCGCCGCGCCGGCCGAGCATGTGCATGCGCGCGTTCAGGAGCGCGCGATGTTCCTGCAGCGCGTCGCGCCGCGCTTCCTGATTCGCGACGCGCGACATCGCTTCGAGCGCGAACTGCTCGACGATCCGCTGCACGAGTTCCTGTCTGAGCGCTTCGTCCGTCTCGCTGCAAAAGCGCATGCGCTTGTCTTCGAAGCCGACTGCCGTGCGCGCGACATCCGAACGCATCGCGCCGTTCTCGACGGCCGAAACGAGCACACGCCGCTCGACGAGCGTCGCGCCCAGCACCGCGAAGGCGTAATCGGCGGCGATGTTGCCGTCGAACCAGTCGCGCACGTCGCGCGACTCGCCGATGACTTTCGCGATATCGTCGGGCGTCGCGAACTTCGCGCGCAGCCAGGGATCGTCCGCCCACGCACCGGGCGTTGCATCGCGCGGCGCCGGCAGCGCGGCGACGAGTTCATGCGCATGGTCGAGCGTCTTGACGATGACCGACGCAATCCGCGGCTCGTAACGATTCGCGAGCTTCACCTGCGGCGCGACCGCGACGATGCGATCGAGCGCCTGCCTGACGTCTTCGCGCGCGGTGGTGTCCTCGCGCCTGAAAAGCCAGTTGAACATGCTCATCCCATGATGTGCACGCCGCCGTCCACGTAGAGCGTTTCGCCCGACATGCGGCGCGCGAACGGTGTCGCGAGGAACGCGCAGGTGAAGCCGACGTCCATGATGTCGACCAGCTCGCCGAGCGGCGCGCGCTCTGCGGCCTCGGTCAGCAGCAGGTCGAAGTCCTTGAGTCCCGAAGCGGCACGCGTCTTGAGCGGCCCCGGCGAGATCGCGTGGACGCGAATGCCCTGCGGGCCGAGTTCGTAGGCGAGATAGCGCGCGCTCGCTTCGAGCGCGGCCTTCACCGGGCCCATCACGTTGTAGTTGGGAACCACCTTGTTCGCGCCGTGATAGCTCATCGTGAACATCGTGCCGCCGTCTTTCATGAGCGGCGCCGCGAGCCGCGCCATGCGCACGAACGAATGGCAGGAGATGTCCATCGCCTTCGCGAAGCCTTCCGCCGAACAGTTCAGCAGACCGCCCTGCAAATCGTCCTTCGGCGCCCATGCGATCGAATGCACGAGGATGTCGAGCGTGCCCCACTCGCTCGCGATGCGCTCGAACACCGCATCGAGCTGGTCCTGCCTCGACGCGTCGAGCGGCATGAAGATCGGCGCTTCGAGCGCTTGCGCGAGCGGCTCGACGTAGGGGCGCGCCTTCTCGTCCGCGTGCGTGATGGCGAGATCCGCGCCCAGTTCGCGAAACGCCTTCGCGCAGCCATAGGCGATCGAATGCTCGTTGGCGATGCCGGTGACGAGCGCCTTTGCGCCCTTCAGCACGGGTTGCGGGACGTTCACCGTCATGCGGATGCTCCTTCGATCAGCGTCAGCGCGTGACGCGCGATCATCAGTTCCTCGTTGGTCGGAATCACCCACGCGCTCACCTTGCTCGACGCCGTGCTGATGCGCGGGCCGCCGCTCGCGTTGGCCTGCGCATCGAGCTCGATGCCCCACCATGCCGCCTGTTCGCACACGCGCTGGCGAATCTCCTTCGAATGCTCGCCGATGCCCGCCGTGAACACGACGGCGTCGAGCCCCTGCAATGCCGCGCTCATCGAGCCCAGTTCGCGGCCGATGCGGTACACGTACAGATCGATGGCGAAGCGCGCGCGTTCGTCGCTGCTCGCGAGCAGCGCGCGCATGTCGCCCGAAACGCCGGAGACACCGAGCAGGCCCGAGCCGCGATACAGCAGGTCTTCGATCTCGCGCGCGTTCATGCCGAGTTCGTCGAGCAGATAGAGGATCACGCCGGGATCGAGATTGCCGCAACGTGTGCCCATCATCAGGCCGTCGACGGCGGTGAAGCCCATCGTGCTCGCGACGCTCTTGCCGGCAGAAAGCGCGCACAGGCTCGCGCCGTTGCCCAGATGCGCGACGACCGTGCGCCCGCGCGCCGCGTCCGGCGCGATCTCCGGCAACGCGCTCGCGATGTATTCGTACGAGAGGCCATGAAAACCGTAGCGCCGCACGCCGTTCTTCGTGATCGATTCGGGCAGCGCGAACGCCTGCGCGAGCGGGTCCTGCGTCGCATGGAAAGCGGTATCGAAACAGGCGACTTGCGGCAGCCCCGGATTGCGCTCCGCGATGATGCGAATGGGCTTCAGATTGTGCGGCTGATGCAGCGGCGCGAGCGGCGTGAGCTTGTCGAGCGCGTCGAGCACTTCCGGGCTCGTCAGTACGGGCTTCGTGAAATGCGCGCCGCCATGCACGACCCGATGCCCCACGCCGATCAGATGATGCCCCGCGCCGTGTCCGCGCAGGAACGCGCCCAGATGCGCGATGGCTTCGGCATGTTCGAGCTTCACGCCGTCGCCCCATGCGTGCTCGCCGGTCTTTTCGCCGTTCGCATTGAACGCGACGAAACGCGGCGAGCTGAAGAGGCCTTCCACCTGCCCGTGCGTGACGAGCGAGAGCGCCTTGCCCTGCACGTCGAACGCGCTGAACTTGATGCTCGACGAGCCCGCATTCAGAACCAGAATGACGTCGGCCATGGGATCACCCCGCCACTTGCGTTTCTTCGCGACGCTTCGCCGCCACCAGCGCGGCGATGGCGCACGACGCGAGCCGCGATTGCAGCGAATCGGCGCGGCTCGTCAGTATGATCGGCGCGCGCGCGCCGAGCACGATGCCCGCCGCGTCCGCGCCCGCGAGGAACGACAGGCTTTTCGCGAGCATGTTGCCCGCTTCGAGGTCCGGCACGATCAGCACGTTCGCGCGGCCCGCGACAGGCGAGTCGATCTTCTTCGTCTGCGCCGCTTCGAGATCGATCGCGTTGTCGAGCGCGAGCGGCCCGTCGACGAGCGCGCCCGTGATCTGATGGCGGTCCACCATCTTGCAGAGCGCGGCGGCTTCCAGCGTCGAGGGCACTTTCGGGTTCACCGTTTCCATCGCCGAGAGAATCGCGACGCGCACCTCGTCGAAGCGCAGCGCGTGGCCGAGATCGATGGCGTTCTGCAGAATGTCGACCTTGTCGGCGAGCGTCGGCAGGATGTTGATCGCGGCGTCGCTGATGATGAGCACGTTCTCATGGCCCGGCACGTCCATGATGAAGCAGTGCGAGACGCGCCGCTGCGTGCGCAGTCCGCCTTCGCGTCTGACGACGGCGGCCATGACTTCGTCGGTGTGCAGGCTGCCTTTCATGAGCGCTTCGGCCTTCGCCTCGCGCACCAGTTCGACCGCCTTTTCCGCGGCTGCGTGACTGTGCGGCGCATCGACGACGGCCAGGCCCGCGATGTTCAGCCCGCATTGCTCCGCGACCTCGCGGATGCGCTCGCGCGGCCCGACGAGAATCGGCGCGATCAGGCCCATCTCGTGCGCCTTGACCGCGCTTTCGAGCGATGTCCGGTCGCAGGGGTGCGCCACCGCCACCGCGAGCGGCGGCAGGGCCCGGCAAACCTCGATGAGCCGTTCGTACTTCTCGTGCGAATGAACCATATCGCCTCCCGTGTGAACGTGAGATGCGCCGCCCGCGCCTCAGTGCGCGGGCGCGGAACGTCTTGCTGCACGCGCCGCCTTGACGGGCAGCGCCGCGCGAATGCGCGCGAGCATGTCCTGCTGCGCGGTAGTAGGCTCGTAGCCTTGCATGCGGCTATCGGCGAGCAGCTTGTCGATGAGCGTGAGGAGCTTCTTGCGATCGCCGTTGTCGCCGAGCAGATCGGGCAGCGTCGCGAGCGCCTGCTCCGGCTCGTAACGCACGACGATTTCCTGCTCGCCGCGCAGGCGCCGCCATTCGTCGCGCGGCATCTGCGGCAAGTACTCCGCGTAGTCCTCCGCCAGTTCCTGGCGCAGCACCATGCGCGCGAGCGGCAGCGGTTCGTCGTGCCGCACGAGCAGGCACGCGACGCGCGCGACGGCCTGCGCATAGCCGCCTTGCGCCATCGATGCGAGCGCTTCCTGCACGAACGGCAGATCGCGCGGATCGGTTGTCTGCGCCGGGTCCTTGTGTTCTTGCGCCTGATGCGCCGAAAACATGTTGCCGTACACGGAGAAGAACATCGCTTCGGTCGTGGCATCGCGCATCGCGCGATAGAAATCGAGGCTCGCGCTGATCATGTCGGAGCCGCAATGCTCCGCGCGGCGCAGCACGTCGCGGTCGGTGTCGGGCTGGCGCGCGGCCTTGACCGCCTGCGCCGCGGGGCCGAGCCATGCGAGCCACGGGTTCAGGTCGGAGAACATCCAGCGTTGCGCGCGCAGCGGATGGAACGCGCGCAGCATCTTCGCGGTCGTGTCGTTCGCGAGCGCCTGCACGAAGGGCTGCGCGAACAGTTCATAGGCGCGCTGATTGAAATCCGATACCTGT
Source organism: Caballeronia pedi (assembly GCF_001544915.2). Classification (GTDB taxonomy): domain Bacteria; phylum Pseudomonadota; class Gammaproteobacteria; order Burkholderiales; family Burkholderiaceae; genus Caballeronia; species Caballeronia pedi. Next base: position 8,112 of record NZ_FCOE02000017.1, read on the forward strand.
TTGACGGCTTCGAACGGCAATTCGTCGACACGCTCGAAACGATTGAAGCCGGTCACTTCTTCGAGACGCCGCTCGTGAAAACTCACGTCGTACTCGATCTTGCCGCCCTCGCCCTTGCGTTCGGCGATTTCCATGCCGTACAGCCCCGGCGGAAACGATTCGATCGCCTCCAGCACCGATGCGATCTGCGTGTATTCCTTCTTCGCGACCTTGCCGCTCACGAAGATGCCCAGATGCCCGATGCTCTTGTGCATCAGACCGACGATCACCTGTCCGCGCGCCTTGATCTCGTCGGTGCTGCCGTAGATGTCCGCGACCCAGTTGAACGCCTGCTGCGGCGGCGTGATGTTGTCGCCCATCGACGCAAAGAGAATGATCGGCGACTTGATGGCGCGCAGATCGAACGATGCGCCCGACGCACCGCTCACTTCGCCCGACCATAGCTTGTTGCCGACGAACAGATTGCGCGTTATCCATTCGATCTCCTCGCGGTTCATCAGATAATAGCCGCCCCACCAGCGCTCGAAATCGAGAAAGCGCGGCGGTTCGGTATCGATGTTGGCGAACAGGGTGTAGTACTTGTCCCAGAAGCTGTTGGCCGGATTGAGGTTCTCGAAGTTCTCGACGAGATACGCGCCGTCGAACTTGCCGTTGCCGAGGTCCGCCGTCAGCGACGCGAGCCAGGTGCCGCCGAGCATGCCGCCCGAATAGCGCATCGGGTTGTCGCCCTCGCCTTCGCTCCACGCGCCGCTCCAGTACGACATCGGCGCGCCGTTGATGACGAGCGGGCCGGTATCGTCGGGCTGGGAGCTTGCCAGCATCATCGCGGCCCAGCCGCCCTGGCAATTGCCGACGATCGCGGGCTTCGGGCTCTCCGGATGCAGCTCGCGCACGTGCCGGACGAACTGCTGCTCGGCCGCGCAGACATCGAGCAAGGTCTGACCGGGCTGCGGGTCGCGGAAGAACGTGACGAAGTACACCGGATGCCCCGCGCGCAACGCGACGCCCACTTGCGAATCGTCCTTGAAGCCGCCGATGCCGGGACCATGCCCCGCGCGCGGATCGATGATGAGATACGGGCGCTTCAGCGCATCGATGGTCACGCCCTCGGGCGGCACGATGCGCAACAGCGCGTAGTTCACCGGGCGCGTGAACGTGCGGCCATCGATCAGCATTTCATGGTCGAAATGCAGCACCGGTTCGAGACCGCGCTTCGTCTGCTCGACGAAATTATTGCCGCGCTGGCGCAACGTGTCCCAGAACAGCACGGAGCGCTGGATGAGATCGACGGCATACGCGTAGCCGCTGAACTGGCCCGTTGCGTTCGCACCCGGACCACTGAAATGATCCGCGCCGCCGTTGCTGAAAAGACGCATGCCCGCATCGCGCGTGCGCTCGCTGAAATTCTGCTGCGCCACTTCCGCGCGCTTCTGAAACACCCGTGTGACCTTGTCCGCGATGTCCCGGCTGCGCGCCAGTTGATCCCCATACGTCATGACGTACCCTCCTCGACGGAAACCTGCAAGCGATGACGCTGGAAGCAGATGCCTGGACCGATGAATTGAATACCACCACTAAAATATATTCGCAATGCGCGACAGGAAAGTGGCAAAAAATGGCGACTTAACGACGCGCGGCATCATCGCCATTGCGCGAAACAATCTCCTGATACTTGATCACGACATGTTCGAGGTTATAGAACATGCGTGTCTGGCCGAGCCGCTCGCCGAGCGGCGAGCGCCGCACCGCCGCGAGCACGCCGGGATTCAGGCCCGCGAGCCACAGCGTGGTTCCGTTGGCGGCGAGGCGCGCGTCCGCTTCGATCATCATCTTGAGCGCAGTGTATTCGACATCGAAGACCCGGCTCAGATCCAGCACGACGATTTTCGCGCCTGACTCGCGCACGAGCGGCCGGATCTTTTCGGCGACACGTTCCGCATTGACGAAGAAAATCCGTCCCTCGGGACGCAACAGCAACAGTCCGGGAAACGCTTCGTCGTCGGGATGTTTCGATGAATCGCGCCGGAACACGTTGGTGCCCGGTATCCGCCTGAGCGCGTACACGGGCGGGTCGGACACCTGATGCGCGAGCGCGAACAGCGACACGATGATCGCAACCACGATGCCTTCCAGCGTGCCCAACAACACGACGCCCGCGCATGCCGTCACTGCCCAGACGAATTCGGTGCGGCGAACCTTCAGGATTGCGTGGAATTCGGCGGGGCTGAAAAGCCCGATGGAATAGAACACGACGACGGCGGCGAGCGTCGCGTGCGGCATCGACGCCATCAGCGGCGCGAACAGCAACATTACCGCGAGCGCGACGAGCGCCGTCACGAGGCCCGCGAGTTGCGAGCGCGCGCCCGCTTGCCGGTTCACGGCGGTCTGGCTCGTGCCGCCGCCCGCAACCATCGCGCCGAGCAACGCGCCGCCCGCATTCGCCAGGCCGGTCGCGAGCAGTTCGCGATTCGCATCGGGCGCGGGTTCGTCGTTGCGCGCGAACGCGCGGGCCGCCGCGATGCTTTCGGTAAAACTCATCAGCGCGATGCCGAGCGCGTCGGGCCATAGTTTGAGCGCCAGCGGCAAATCCGGCTGTGTCCACGACGGCAATCCGGCGGGCACGGCGCCGACCGTTTCGATACCGTGCGCGCGCAGGCCGAAAAGCGCGACCGCGATGATCGCCGCCGCAACTACGATCAACGGCGCCGGGGCACGCGGCACGAAGCGTTCGAGCAGCACGAGCGCGGCGAGCGTGAGCAACGCGAGCGCGAGTGTAGTCGCCGACAGATGCGGCAAATCCGCGACGAATGCACCGACATTGTGAAAAAACGATCCTTTTGGATAATGCATGCCGAACAGTTTCGGCAACTGATCCATGACGATGACGATCGCCACGCCCGCCTTGAAGCCGACGAGCACCGGCTCCGAAATGAAGTTCGCGACGAAGCCGAGGCGCAAGACCGCGGCCGCGACGAGCATCAGGCCGACGAGCATCGTCAGCGTGGCGCTGGCGGCGGCGAGCGCGTTCGCATCATCGCCGCCGACGGTCGCGCTCAGCGCGTTCGCGGCAAGAATCGCGAGCGTGGTCGTCGTGCTGACGGAAAGCGCGCGCGATGATCCGGTGAACGCGTAGACGATCATCGGCACGCAGGCCGTGTAAAGGCCGGCCTGCACCGGGAGGCCGGCGATCGTCGCGTAAGCCAGCGACTTCGGAATGACGACGGCCGCCGCCGTCAGTCCCGCAACGATATCGGCGCGCGCCCATTGTTTCTCGTAGTGAAACAGCCACTCGGGCGCAATGGACGAGCGACGCGACATGACGACGCCGCGCTCAGAAGCGTTCGGGCACGTAGCGCAGCGGCCGGTCGCTCTCGCGATACCCCTCCGCTTTCTGGCGTTTGGGCAGCTTCACCTTTTCGCGCGGCACGGCCTTGTACGGGATGTTCGCCAGCAAATGGCTGATCAGGTTCAGGCGCGCGCAGCGCTTGTCGTCGGAACGCACGACATACCAGGGCGCGAGATCGGTGTCGGTCGCTTCGAACATGTCGTCGCGGGCGCGCGAATAGTCGTACCAGCGGCTGTACGAGCGCAGGTCCATCGGCGAGAGCTTCCAGATTTTGCGTTCGTCGTGAATGCGCTCTTCGAGACGCCGCGTCTGCTCTTCCTGCCCGACTTCGAGCCAGTACTTGAACAGAAGGATGCCCGAATCGATGATCGCGCGCTCCACGAGCGGCACGCCCTTCAGGAAGGTGGTCGCCTGTTCGTCGGTGCAGAAGCCCATCACGCGCTCGACGCCCGCGCGGTTGTACCAGCTCCGGTCGAAGAGCGTGATCTCGCCCGCCGCGGGCAGATGCGGCAAATAGCGCTGCACGTACATCTGGGTTTTCTCACGCTCGGTGGGCGCGGGCAGCGCCACCACGCGGAAAACCCGCGGGCTGACGCGCTCGGTGAGCGCCTTGATCGTGCCGCCCTTGCCCGCGCCGTCGCGCCCTTCGAACACGATGCAGATCTTCGCGCCCGTATGGACGGCCCATTCCTGCAGCTTCACGAGTTCGACATGCAAGCGCGCAAGCTCCTTGTCGTACTGCTTGCGGCTCAGGCGCTCGCCTTTCGACGCTTTGTCGGCCTTGTCCTCGTTCATCGTCGTCTCCTCTTGTCGTCCGATGCGACCCGCGCGGCCACGCCAAGGCCGCCGTCGTGAGCTGCGCGCGGCACGCGATTGTGATCTGCGGCGATGCCGTCAGGTTTCGTTGCGCTCGGGCATGACCTGCACCACGAGCGTGCGATTTTTCCAGAACATATTGTGGATGCGCGGCTGAAAGGTGCGCAGCACGTGCGGCTCGACTTTATCGAAACTCACGACCGCGGCCGGATGCTCTCCGGTGCCGGGCACACGCTGAATCGAATCGTACGGAGGAAAGCCGTAATTGCAGAGAAAATCTCTTATCTCGTCGTCGGTCGTCGACTCGTCGACATTGCCTAGCCAAAGATCACCCATTGCGAAGTTCTCCGTTGAGTCCTGCGGTAACTGCAAATTCACGCTGATCCATCACGCTTTCCCGACCGGCGCTGCGCAAGCGGATTCAATGCGACGACGAAAATCACGATGCCGATGCCGAGCGCCCACATGCCGTAGCGAAACTCGCGCGCCATGTCGTACAGGAGACCGTGAATCGTGAAGTAGAGGCCCGCGAGCCAGATGAACACGCCCGTCGAGGCAACCACCATGCGCGGCTCGTTCAGTCTCATCGATGTCTCCCGGAAATATTGCGCGAGATAGCTTCAGTTTAGGCAAATCCGGGGCGCCGTGTGAACGTACGTGCAACTCGCGCACTTGGCGTACGGCGACCGGTAGACTACATTCTCTGCGTGTGACCGTGGATCGGGCAATGTACGACCAATCGCCGTTCAACGTTCGGGTGCGCTCCGCTCATGCGAAAGCCGATCCTCTCTTCGAGCCGGCCGTTCATCGTTTCGATGCTCATCCTGCTCGCCTTCGCGCCAGTGGCCGCGCACGCGCAAGCCGCGCCGGATCGCGCCGTGGTCGGGACCAACGTCAAGAACTACGCGAACGCCGTGCTGGCGATCATGTCGTACACGGCGGTGCCGGACGTCACGACGAGTTCGCTCTCCATCAACAGCGGCGCGACCGGCAATCCGGGCTTCGGCCAGACGCAGCTCGGCGGCGGCTTCACCCTCAGCAGGTCGTTTCCGCTCTATCTCGAAGGCACCGTCGCGTACAGCCGCTACGATCCGACCTTCATCGCGACCGACGGCACTCAGCAACGCCCTGTGCCGGCGAAATGGAACACCGCGAGCACGACGATCGGTATCGGCTGGGATATTCCGATCACCAACGAGCTGCGTCTGCGGCCGATCCTCAACGGCATGATCGGCCGTGTCGCGAGCGATCTGCGCGTCGCGCAGACCGTGTTCAACCATGTCGCCAGCACCAATCTCCAGTTCCTCGAGGACGGCGCGCTCAACGCCTACGGCCTCGGCGGCTCGCTGATGCTCGATCTGGAGCACTATCGCGAACACTATGAGATCGATGTCGAACTGCGCGCAACCGATATCTATTTGCGCAGCTTCGGCAGTTCGTCGGAGGCCGTGCAGGGATCGGCGACGGCGCAGCAGTTCAGCCTGTGGGCGCGCTGGCGTGCGCCGACGGGCTTTGCCGCGCTCGACCGGCCGGTGCGCTACGTGCTCGAAACCGCGTATTCGCATTACTTCGGCGACAGCGCCGGCGTGCTCGGCTTCAACGATCTGACCTCGCTCGGCGTGGGCCTCGAACTCGATAGCAGCAAGTATCCCGTCGTCATCACGCGCACGCGGGCGATGGTGCGTTACGTGTTCGGCCACAATGTGCACGGGGTGTCGTTCGGCCTCGCGGTCAGCTTCTAGCGAAGCACTCAGAACCTGTTGCGCTGGCTCGGATCGAATTTCGGGTCCGGCTGCTTTTGCGTCTGTGTGAGCACGCCTTGCGGATCGAAATAGAAATTGAAGATCATGTGGTCGATGTTGTTCTCCATATACCGGTACGACCACACCTCACGATCCATTCGCTTGAAATACGCCGTTTCGAAGGGTCTGCCGAACGCGACCATCACGTCGTTGCGCGTCCACTTATTGACCTCGGCGCGATAGAACTCCTTTTCCTGAAGCACTTGCCGCACACTGACGGTATTGCCCGACGCATCGAGATCGACGGCGGTGGTCGTCGATCCCATCGGCTGCGTGGGCCACATGAGACGCTTGCCGCCGTTGGGTAGATCGTAGGTTTCCTTCGGCGGACCGAGCTTCGCGATGATCGCCTGCTGGTCCATGCCAGGCTGCACGCGCTGCTCGGGTTGCGCGCAGCCTGCGATCGTGAGCACCACGACGCACGCACATGCAAGTTGCTTTTTCATTGGCCTCTCCCGCGTCGGCGCGACCGGCGCTCTCGCTTATTTCGTCGTGGCGGGTTCCACGGCGATCGCGAGCGCTTCCGTGTACACCGCTTTCACCTGATCGCCCTTTTTCATGTGCTTGAGGCGCTCGGGGTCCTCCACGAGCAGATCCACCGTCTGGCCATGCGGGCCGCGCAACGTGACGGTCTTCGCATGACGGTCGATGCCGACGACATCAGCGATGATCGTCACTTCGCGGCCCAGCTCTCCGCCCGGTTTCGCGCCGCGCGGTGCGCGCTCGGACGTGTCCTTCTCCGAGCGCGACGCCTCCGTCTTCTTGCCGACCAGACTCAGCGTCAGCGATTGGCGATACTGCGCGGTCACGACATCGCCGAGCGCAAGCTGGTCGAAGTTGCGCGCCTCGTTCGTGACTTCGAGTTCGATCACCTTGCCCGCGGCCGTTTTCAGCGTGACGGTGCGCGTCGCCGGATCGATGCCGACGATCGTCGCCGTGACTTTGGCGACGCCCTGTACCGTGGCGCCGTTCGCATCGCGCACGACGCTTACGTCGGTTTCGGGCCCGGCGGACCATGCACTCGCGGATATCGCAAGGCACGACAGGACAACGAGGCTCATGCGTTTCATGATCGCGCTCCTGGTTTCAGCGACACCGCAATGAAGTTACTGAATCGAGTAACCGCGTCCCTGCATGCACGCCGCCCACGCGCGGTAGTACGTGGTCATCGCGCCCTGGCTCTGGGCTTGCGCATTCGATTGCTGCGCGCGCTTTTCCTGCCGCGCGCGCGCGCCGCCCGCCATCGTGCCCGCTACCGCGCCGACGGCCGCGCCCTTGCCGGCATCGCCCGCGATCGCGCCGATCGCAGCACCGCCCGCCGCGCCGCGCGCCGCGCCGCCCACGCGCTGGCCGCCGCCCGCCGCCGCGCCGCCTTGTGGCGGCGGCGCCGCCGATGCCGTGGCAGGATCGATGCCGGTGTTGCTCTTGGCCCAGCTATAGCACGCGCCATCGTCGTTCTGCTGCTGCTGGGCGCTTTGACCTTTGGATGGGTAAGCGATCGGCTTGCTCTGCGCGATGGCATCGAGCGCCATCACGGCGATCACGAGGGCGCAGCCCGCGCGCAATGTATATGCATTCATGGCGACTCCTTGGCTGAGTTCTAAAATTCGAGCGATTCAATGATTCGGCGAACCCGCGCATGCGTTTTGGTTAGCGCTCCTGCACGCGAGTCCAGGATGCGTCGGGATCGAATTCCGTCAGCGGCGCGGCCGATGCGCCCCGATTCTTCTGATACACGACGCCGTTGTTGTTGACAATGAAAGTCATCACGCCGCTCGCGCCGTACTGTGCGGGATAAGCGGCCATCGCGAAGCCCGCGAGCATGCGCCCGTTGATGATATAGCTGAATGCGCCGCCTGGCGCGTGATTTCCCTGCTTCATTAGGATACGAAAATAATATCCGTGATAGGCGTCACCCGGGTTTCGATTCTTGAAATAATTTGTGCTCGCGGCGATCAACGGACCGAAGGGACTCGGTTCTTCGCCCTTCGATTCATCGGCGGGCCAATAGAGGCCGTCGCGCGTGCCCTGCGAACTGCCTAGCTTGCGTGCATATTGCAGCACGCCGTCTCCCATGCGATCTTTCGTCGCGTACTCGCGTTGCGCGTCGAGATACGCGCGCAGCACCTTGATCGCCTCGCGCTCGTTCGCTCCGATGCGCCGGTCCAGCACTTCCTGCTCCCCCTCTTCGGTCGCGAAGCGCCACGCGCCATGTTCGCGCACGAGCGGAATCGGCATCGGCCATGCTTCGTCGCCGATGCGCAGAATGCGGCGATCGGGCGACGTTGGTTCCAGCGCGTGATACGCATTGAATTCGGCGAGCGCGTTCGCGCGCAGCTCGCGATTCTCGGCTTCATCGGGCGTCACGACGAGACGCTTGTGCGCGTTGCCGAAGATCGCAATGAGCGCGGTATCATCGTTCGACTTCAGCGCCTGTTCCAGCGCACTCACTGCTTCGTCGGGCGTCGCGAACGTCTGCTGCTGGTCGGCGGCGAGAATGCGTAGCGGCGCAAGCAGCATCGCGCAGGTTGCAAACGCAATCAACAGGCGCGTCGATATGTTCATGATCTGGCTCCTATCGACGTCCGCTGCGACCGCCGCCGAATCCGCCGCGGCCGCCGCCGCCCTGAAAGCTGCGGCCGCCTTGCGCGCCCGACATCGACTGCCGGCTCGCCGCGCCGCGCGCACCGTCCGCCCGTGCGTTCTGCGCGGAGCCATAGCCGCTGAATGCATCGCCGCCGCGTCCCTGAAAGTTGCCGGCGTTCTGCGCGGCCATCGGCGCGCCTGCCGCTGCGCGCTGTGCGCCGCCGCCTGCGCGCGATGGCGCATCGCCGACGCGTTGTCCGGATGCACGGGCCGTCGTGCCCGATACCTGTCCGGGCTTCTTCTCCGAGCGCCAGGTGCTCGACTGTTGCGATCCCGTTGCGCCGCGGTTCGCCGCGCGATTGCTCAACTCGTTCTTCACCTCGGTGCGATTGACGTTGCCCTCGCGATTGATGTTGATCGTGTTGTTGCCGCCGTTGTAGTTGGTTTCGTAGTGCCCGCCGTGCCACACGGCGGTGATCGCCGCGCCCCATATCAGACCCGTCGCGAACGCCGCGCCGGGCGCGTACGGATAGTAGTAGACGGGATAAGGCGCGGGCGCATACGCATAGACCGGCGTCGGACTGCTCACGATGACCGTCGCCGGGTTGTACTGCGGCACATAGATGACTTCGGGATTCGACGGCACGATCCTGATCACTTCCTTCTCGACGACGATCGTCTGCTTGTCGTCGGTGTTCAGATTGCCGACGGACTGAGTCTGCCGTCGAAAGCGCTGCACGGCCTGCAAAACGGCGCTTTGGTCCGCGACCACCGCTTCGCCGAGCGCAACGGTCCAGTCGAGATCGTTGCTCATCTTCTTCACGACTTCCGGGTAATTGAGAAGCGCCTTCACCGGGTCCTGCCATGCTTCGTTCACAGGCAGATCCTTGTCGATCTTTCTGCGTTCGAGAAAGCGGTCGGCCTGCACGACCTCGATCGGATAGGTCGAAGCGGGCAGCATGATCGCGATGAGATCGTCGGGATACAGCGCGATAGGCCCGACGAGCCTGTCCAGGTCAGCCGGATTCATCGCGACGGGCGCGGGCACATCCGTGCTCGCCACCGGCGCTTGCGCGCACGCACTCGCACCGCACGCGAGCGCGGACGCGACGAGAAGCACGCTCATGAGTTTGCGCATCGTCTTGTACCCGCACCGAGCCGAGAGGCGTCGAATGCGTGGAGAAGCCAAAGATCGGAGCAGCGTTTATCTATTCTCGTAGTGCCGTTTGCAGCTTGATGCGCGGTGAAGTTGCCATTGCAAGATATGCGAACACTTTCGCGATTACAAGACCGACGGCATAGGTATTTGTTCGCTCATCCGCGCCGTGATTTCAGCTTTTAATTACCCGCCCAGGGCGATGATCGCCATCGTCAGGAGTACGCCCAGCGCCGTCATCGAAAGTCCTGCTTTCCAGCCGCTCCAGCCCGCATAGCCGCCCAGCGCGAAGCCGCAGAAAAACAGCATCGCGAGCGTCAGCACCCGCGATATCAGCAACGCAGTCGGCACGTGTTTGACGAGGACAAAAGGCGCGGCGACAGGAAACGTGGACAGCACGATGATGATGAAGATGCCCAGCGCCGCGAGAAAGTCGCCGCGCACGAAACGCGCGCGCTCGGGCAGGCCGTCGCTCGCGGCGATGCGCTTGCGGATGGCTTCGAGATCGGCGTCCGAGACGAACGGGTCGAGCGCCGTGGATAAGCGCTCGCGCAACGCGCGCACGCCCGCCGCCGCATCGCGCTCGCGTTGGATGGAGAGCGCGAGCGCGTGCCTGCGCGCGCGGTTCGCGATCGTGCGCACCAGATACATGACGGCGTCCGCAAGACCCCACGCGAGATTGCAGCCGAAGGCCGTGTAGAGCATCTTGCGGCCCGCATCCTCGCCGCCCGTCGCCGCCGATACCGTGCCGACGAACGTCAGCGCCATGAACAGGCCGAAGCACAGCTCGGACACGCGATCGACAGTATCGAGCACGGGCTCCCGCGCGCGTTCCTGCGCCGCATCGCCGGCACTCATCGGCGTGTGCCGCTACGCGACTTTCACCTCGTTTTCCAGAGGCTGATTCTTCTCGAACGCGGTGATGCTCTGCAACGTGGTTTCGCAGATGGTGGTCAGCGCTTCGCGCGTCAGATACGCCTGATGTCCCGTCACGATGACATTGGGAAACGAAACGAGCCGTTGAAAGATATCGTCGGTGATGATTTCGCTCGACAGGTCGCGAAAGAACAGATCCGCCTCCTGTTCATAGACATCGATTGCGAGGCCGCCCAGCTGGCCGGTCTTCAACGCTTCGATGGCGGCTTCCGTGTCGATCAGCGCGCCGCGGCTCGTGTTGACGAGCAACGCGCCGCGCTTCGCGCGCTTGAGCGACTCCGAGTTGATGATGTGATGCGTCTGCGGCGTCAAAGGACAGAACAGCGCGACGATGTCCGCCCGCTCGCCGATCTCGCCGGAGGTCGCATAGCGCAGCCCGAGCGCCTCGAACGCCTTCGACGGATACGGATCGTAGCCGAACACATGACAGCCGAAGCCCTGCATGATCTTCGCGAACACGCAGCCGATCTTGCCGGTGCCGACCACCGCGACGGTCTTGCCGTACAGATCGAAACCGATCAGGCCGTCGAGCGAGAAGTTCGAATCGCGCGTGCGATTGTAGGCGCGATGCACCTTGCGATTGATCGCGAGCAGCAGCGCGACCGCATGCTCCGCCACCGAGTTCGGCGAATAGTTGACGACGCGCACCACCTTGATGCCGAGCTTCGCGGCGGCGGCGAGATCGACATTATTGAAGCCCGTGCAGCGCAGCGCGACCAGACGCGTGCCGCCCTTGTGCAACGCTTCGAGCACCTCGGCATCCGCCTTGTCATTGACAAACACGCACACCGCGCCGTAACCCGCCGCAAGCTCGACCGTATCCATATCGAGCGACATGTCGTGATATCTGAGCTTATGGTTCTCGACCTTGTTCGCCTGGTCGAGATACTCGCGCTCGTAAGGCGTCGAGCTGTAGATCGCCACTTCCATGATGTGCTCCTTCTGACGTTCGATCCGGCATGTTGGGGCAAAGCCTAACCAGCGGCAAGCGATATGGCGATCTGCACGAAAAGCACTTTGACGATGGTCATCGAAGGGAAAATCATCGCGTACATGATGTCGGGCTGATCCGTCGGTGCGATGCGATTGGCGAACGCGAGGATCGCCGGATTGCCGGTCGCGCCGCAGATCACGCCGACCGACGTATCGAAGGGCAACCGGAAAATCCACAGGCAGCACACGGCGGTCACGGCGACGAGAACCAGCAACGTGATCGCGCCGAGAATCAGCAACATCGGCCCGGCGGTGCCCACGGTCGCGACGAATTTCGGCCCGCATGAAATGCCGACTTGCGCGAGAAAGATCGTGAGACCGAGGTTGCGCAACACGAGATTCGCCGAGAGCGGCATCACCCACACGAACGGGCCGTTGCGACGCGCCTTGCCGAGACACAGCGCGACCAGCAGCAACGCGGCGAGTCCGAGGCTGAACGCGCCGAGGCCGGGCACGGGCAGCGGAATCGCGCCGACCAGCAAGCCCACCGCCGCGCCGATGCCGAGACAGATGAAGCTGAGATCAGCCGTGCCCTTGATCGAATCGCCGAAGAAGGTGCGCATGGTCGCCTGATGCGCGCGATTGACAAGCAGGCCGACGCGGTCGCCCGCTTCGAGGATGAGATCGGGCGTCGAGACCATGTCGGCATCGCCACGGCGCACGTGCGCGATCGCGCAGCTCACGCCATCGGGAAAGCGAATGTCGCCGAGCGCCATGCCGACGACCGCCGGATTCGACGCGAACACGCGCATGTAGTCGAGGTCCTCGCGATGGCTCGCCATGCGTCCCGGCTGCAGCTCGCCGCACAGCGCGGTGGCTTCGTCGAGCAGGCGCCGGTCGGTGGCGGTGGCGAGCAGCACGTCGTCCGCGCGCAGGGTGAAGTCGGGCGTGGGCAACTGATTGTGATGCGCGCGCCGCACCGCCGCGATTACCACGCCGGAAGGCAGACGGCTCGTGAGTTCCGCCAGCGTGAGGCCGAACAGGCTCGCGTTCCTGAGCGCGATCTCCGCCGTTTCGATCAGCTTCGCCGGCGGCTTCTGGATCTTGACCTTGAGCATCACGTTCAGGAGGTAGATGAACAGAATCGGCCCCGCGACGCCGAACGGATACGAGATGCTGTACGCGACGGCGGCGTCGTTGCTTTTCATCGACGCGATCGCGACCTGCAGGCTCGCCGTGCTGGTGCCGCTGCCGGCGAACATGCCGAGCGAATCGGCGAGCTTGATGCCGAAGTGCATGAAGGCGCACGACACGAGACCCGCGACGATCACGCCGATGCACGCCGCCGCGTTCGCCTTCATGCCGTCGCGGCTCGTGAGCCCGCGAAAGAACTGCGCCCCGTACTGAATGCCGATGCCGTACAGAAACAGCAGCAGCCCCAAGGTGCCCAGCAACGGGGGCGGCGCGGACTTCGGCGCGAATGCACCAATTGCGAGCCCGACGAACAGCACTGCGCCGGACCCGAGCGCCACGCCCTTGATATTGATCTCGCCGATCAGATAGCCCAGCGCGATCGTCAGAAAGAGCGCAAACAGTGATTGATTCTCGAGGAAGGTTCTGACTGCCTCCATGCCGCCTCCTGTGGATGGGCCGAGCAACGCAGTACACGAACATTAAAGGCGCTTTACAGCGGACAGTCCAGCACCACCGTGCACATCAATGCTTTTCGAGCACGACGACACTGCGCCCTTCGATGCGGCACTGCCCGCGTTCGGTTCGCGCCGTTTCGGCATGCGGCACAATGTCTTGCGGCGATTCGGCCGCCGTATCGACGATTCTGCGCCAGCCACGATCGTCAGGAACCGGAAGCGCGGCCTCGCGCGCATCGTCGTGCATATTGAACACGATGTGCAGCATCGGCTCGTCGGGCGTCTGTCCCGCCAGCGTGAACGCGACGAAGCGCGCGCCGGAGTCGTGCCACGCGGGCGCGTCGAGCCGTTCGCCGTGCCATGCTACATCCGGATGCGTCTGCCCGTGCGCGGGCCGTCCGGTCAGAAAGCGCCGGCGGCGCAGGCTCGCGTGACGCTTGCGCAGCGCGATCATCTCGCGCACGAAGCGCAGCATGTCGAGCGCGTCGTCGGAGAGTCGCCAGTCCATCCACGAGAGCGCGTTGTCCTGACAGAACGCGTTGTTGTTGCCGCGCTGGCTGCGCAGGATTTCATCGCCGGCGAGCAGCATCGGCACGCCCTGGCTCAGCAGCAGTATCGCCATGAGATTGCGCGCCTGCCGCAGACGCATGCCGATGATCGCCGGGTCGCCCGTCTCGCCTTCCGCGCCGCAATTCCACGAAAGATTGTCGTTGCTGCCGTCGCGGTTGTCCTCGCCGTTCGTCTCGTTGTGCTTGGCGTCGTAGCTGACGAGATCGCTCAACGTGAAGCCGTCGTGACAGGTCACGAAGTTGATGCTGTTGGCGGGCAGCCTGCCGTCTTCCTGATACAGATCCGCGCTGCCTGCGATGCACGTGCACACGTCGCCGACCAGGCCCGGGTCGCCGCGCACGAAGCGCCGGATCACATCGCGATAGCGCCCGTTCCATTCGGCCCACGCCATGCCCGGAAACGCGCCGACATGATAGAGGCCGCTCGCGTCCCACGCTTCGGCGATCAGCGGTACGCGCGCGAGCACCGGCGACGCTTCCATCGCCCACGGCAGGTACGGCGTGCGCAGCACCTCGCCGTTTTCGCCGCGCGCGAAGACACTCGCGAGATCGAAGCGAAAGCCATCGACATCGAGTTCGCGCACCCAGTATTCGAGGCAGCGCATGATGAACGCCGATACCAGCGGATGATTGCAGTTGACGGTATTGCCGCAACCCGTGTAATCGCGATAATGCCGCGCATCGTTCACATCGACCTGATAGAACGCTTCGTTCGCGAACACCTTGAAGTGGATCACCGGCCCGTTCTTGCCCGCTTCCGATGTGTGATTGAACACGACATCGAGCAGCACGCGGATGCCTGCCGCATGCAGGGCATCGACGAAGGCGCGGAATTCCTGCGGCGCGCGCGCCGGCTCGACGCAATAGCGCGGATGCGGGCTATAGAAGCTGTGCGTGCTGTAACCCCAGTAGTTGCGATGCCCGCGCGCGGCGGCGAAGTCGGGAATGTCCTGCTCGTCGAAGGCCATCACCGGCAGCAGTTCGACATGCGTGATGCCGAGCGCCTTCAGATAAGGAATCTTCTCGATGAGCCCCGCGAACGTGCCGGGATGACGCACGCCGCTCGACGGATGCCGCGTGAAGCCGCCCACGTGCAGTTCGTAGATGATGGCGTCGTCGAGCGTGCGGACTTCGATGTCGTCGTCGGGCCGGTCGAGCGGCGCGGTGACGATCGCTCTCAACGACGCATGACCCGCGGCATCCTCGCCCGCCGCCTGCTTGCGATGATAGAACCGGTCGCTCACACCGCGCGCGTTCGGATCGAGCAGTTCCTTGCGGCTCGCGGCCGCGTCGCTCATCTGCGGCACGCCGAGCGGACCGTATGCGCGCCATGTAAAGCAGCAGCGCAGCGGAAGCCCCTCCACCAGCACATGCCAGAAGAAGAACGTGCGGTTCACGTCGCTCGTGAGTTCGACGATCTGGAACGGCTCGGCGCTTTCCTCGGATGCATAGAGCAGCAGTTCGAGACGCGTTGCATGCCGCCAGAACACGCAGAAGTTGACGCCGCCCGGCACGACCGTCGCGCCGAGCGGAAAGCGCGAGCCCGGGTGCGTCCGATAGCCGTCGCGAACCTGCGCCTCAGGACTGGGCAAGATCGATTCTCACGGGATGCGTCTTCCAGATGCGCTCGCAATATTCGGCGATCGCGCGGTCCGACGAGAACTTGCCCGAGCGCGCCGTGTTCATGATCGACATGCGCGTCCATTGCCGCGCGTCGCGCCATGCCTGGCTCACGCGGTCCTGGCACGCGACGTATTCCGCGAAATCGGCGAGCACGAGGAACGGATCGTGTTGCAGCAGGTTATCGAGCAGCGGGCGGAACATCTCTTTGTCGCCGCGCGAGAAGCGTCCTTGCGCGATCTGATCGAGCGCGTCGCGCAATTCATCGTTGCCTTGCGCGTATTCCGCCGGCCGATAGCCTGCGCGCTTCAACTCGTCCACTTGCTGCGCGGTGAGGCCGAACAGAAAGAAGTTCTCCGCGCCCGCTTCCTCGCGAATCTCCACGTTCGCGCCATCCAGCGTGCCGATGGTCAGCGCCCCGTTGATCATGAACTTCATGTTGCCGGTGCCGGACGCTTCCTTGCCCGCTGTCGAGATCTGCTCGGAAAGGTCGGCGGCGGGATAGACCCAGTGCCCGTTCTTCACGTTGAAGTCCGGATAGAAGACGACTTTCATCCGGCCTCGGATCGCCGGATCGTTGTTCACGACTTCCGCGATGCCGTTGATCAGGCGGATGATGAGCTTCGCCATCGCATAGCCCGGCGCGGCCTTTCCGCCGAAGATGAAGCAGCGCGACGCCGTGTCGAGTTCGGGATTGCGGCACAGCCGTCTATAAAGACTGATAATGTAAAGCGCGTTCAGATGCTGCCGTTTGTATTCGTGGATGCGCTTCACCTGAATGTCGAAGAGCGCGTTCGGATCGACGTCGATACCGGTCGTGTTCCTGATGCGCGCTGCGAGCGCTGTCTTGTTGTCGCGCCGGATTGCGCGCCATGCATCGTGAAAGGCGGAGTCGTCGGCGTGGGCGGCCAGCGCATCGAGCCGTGCGAGATCGCTGCGCCAGCCATCGCCAATGGTCTTGTCGAGCAGGCGCGCGAGCCCCGGATTGCTCAGCATCAGAAAGCGGCGCGGCGTGACGCCGTTCGTCACGTTGAGGAAATGTTCCGGGAACATTTCGGCGAAATCGTGGAGCACGGTCTGCTTCAGCAAATCCGAATGCAGCGCCGCGACGCCGTTGACCGCATGACTGCCGACCGTCGCGAGATTCGCCATGCGCACTTTTCTGTCGCCGGTTTCGTCGATGAGCGACATGCGTTTGATGCGCGCATCGTCGCCGGGGAACTGGCGGCGCACCTCATCGAGAAAGCGGCGATTGATTTCGTAGATGATTTCGAGCGGACGCGGCAACAGGCTCTGAAAAAGCGGCAAGCCCCATGTTTCGAGCGCTTCGGGCAACAGCGTGTGATTCGTATAGGCGAGCGTGCGCCGCGTGATGTCCCACGCCGCATCCCACGAAAGCAGACGCTCGTCGATGAGCAGGCGCATCAGCTCCGCCACCGCGACGGAAGGATGCGTATCGTTGAGCTGCGCGGCGAAGAGGTCCGCGAAGTGGTCGATCGGCGTGCCCTTCGCATCCATCAGGCGCAGCATGTCCTGAAGCGAACAGGACACGAAGAAATACTGCTGCGCGAGACGCAGACGCTTGCCGGCTTCGGGCTCGTCGTTCGGATAGAGCACTTTCGACAGCGTCTCGGAGACCACCTTTTCCTCGACGGCCTCGTAATACTCGCCCGCATTGAAGTCCTGAAAGTCGAACGACTCGACCGCTTCGCTCTTCCACAGTCGCAGGATGTTGCACGTATCGACGCGATAACCTTGCATCGGCATATCGCACGCGACGCCTTTCACCTGTCGCGCGGGAATCCAGCGCACGCGCAGCCGGCCTTCGGCATCCGTATCGCTTTGCGTGCGGCCGCCGAAGGACACATAGCAACTGACATCGGGGCGCACGATCTCCCACGGATTGCCCTTCTGAAGCCACTTGTCGGTGATTTCCGCCTGCCAGCCGTCGCGGATTTCCTGATCGAAGATGCCGAACTCGTAGCGGATGCCGTAGCCGATGGCGGGTATCTGCAGCGTTGCGAGCGAATCCAGATAACACGCGGCGAGGCGTCCCAGACCGCCGTTGCCGAGGCCCGGCTCCTCTTCGAGCGCGAGCAGTTCGTCGAGATTCTGGCCGAGCGCATGCATTGCTTCGCGCGCTTCGGCTTGCATGTCGAGGTTCAGCAGGTTATTGCCGAGTTGCGGGCCGATCAGGAATTCCGCCGAAAGATAGCAGGCGACCTTCACGTCCTTCGCCTTGTAGCTCCTGGTCGATGCCGCCCAGCGCGCGAGCATGCGATCCCTCACGCTGAAGGCGAGCGCCATGTACCAGTCCTCCTGTGTGGCGATGTCGGGATAACGCGCCTGACGGCAGATGAGATTCCTCACGACGTCATGCTGGAATGCATAGCCCGATACGTCGCTCGCGGCGGCTCTGGCGTTCGCGGCTGCATCGGCTGCAGGAACATCGCTCATGATCGTCCCCCGGTTCGCTCATCGCACTGAGGAAGAATATGTTAGGTGCTGGGGATTACAAGCCGCGCGCGCGTTGCAGCGATGTTTTTTAAGCGCTCCACTATTTTGCTTCGCGCAACTATCCCGAAGTTTTCCGCAGGATGGCCGCCGCGGCCCTCGTCGCCACTTCACAGCCCAACACGATATGCGCCTCGGCCGTGTCCTCGATGAAGTCGTGACTCACTCCGCCGATGCTCGGCACGAACAGCATGCACGCCGGAATGTGATGCGCGATCACCTGCGCATCGTGCGACGCGCCGCTCGGCATGCGCTCCCATTGCCCCGGTGCGATCGCTTCGGCCGCGTCGGCGAGCTGCGCCTGCAACGCGGGGTCCATCACGACGGGCGCTTCGGGCGGCTCGCTGTCGGTGATTGCGACGCTCACCTTGCCTTCGGCGTTGAAGTCGCGAATGAGCGCGGCGAGCGCCGTTTCCATCGCGTGCAGACGTTCCGCGCTGGCGTCGCGAAACTGCAGATGCATGGCCGCCGCGCCCGGCACCACGCTGAACGAGCCCGGATCGAGCTCGATGCGTCCCACCGTCCACACGGTATCGGCGTCGGCGAGTGCGCGGAACGCTTCGTCCATGCGCGCGATGAACGCGACGAGCGCCGCGCCCGCGTCACGGCGAATCGACATCGGCGTGGTGCCCGCGTGATTGCGCTGCCCGCTGAAGCGCAATTTCAATTCCCGTATGCCGACGATGGTCGTCACCACGCCGATCGACTTGCCGTGCGCTTCCAGGCGTCCGCCCTGCTCGATGTGCGGCTCCAGATACGCCCGGTATCGCGCCCTGTCGAGGCGCACGCACGGCGCGTCGATGAGCCCGGCCTGCTTCAGCGCATCGCCGAGCAGCACGCCTTCACGGTTTCGCGCGCCGCGAATGGCTTCATCGACGTCTTCGCCGACGAAACTGCGGCTGCCGAGAAAGCCCGAGAACGTGCCCTCTTCGTCGATCCACGATGCGACGTCCACCGCGAAATGGCGCGTCTCCTCGCATTCGGCGAGCGCGCGTGCGATCTCCAGACCATAGATGACGCCGAGCGCGCCGTCGAGCCAGCCGCCGGTCGGCTGGGTGTCGGTGTGCGAGCCGATCAGGAGCGCCGGCCCCGCGTTGCGCGAACGGCCGAACACGGTGCCGACGCCATCGATGGTTGCGCTCAGGCCCGCATCGCTCATGCGGCCCGCGAGCCAGCGACGCGCGTCCATATCGACCGGTGACAGCGACAGGCGCACGACGCCCGGCCCCGTCGCGCCGAATGTGCGCAGGTGTTTGAGGTCGTTCAGCAAGCGTTGAGGGTTGATCTTCGGCACAGCGTGTCCTCGTGGTGCGTAAAACATATGGGTTCAAGCCACGGTCCGCGCTTCGCGCCGCACTTCCTGCGGCGGCACGCCGAAGCCGCGCATGAATGCCTCGCGCATGTGACGCCGGTCTCTGAAACCTGTTTCCTGCGCAATCGCTTCGAGCGAATGGCGGCTCTTTTCGATCATCAGGCGCGCCGCTTCCAGCCGCAAACCCTCCACGGCCTTCGCCGGCGATTGCCCCGTTTCCAGCGTGAACACGCGGCTGAACTGACGCGGGCTCAGATGCGCCTCGCCCGCGAGTTCCTCGACCGTCAATGGCCGGTTCAGATGCTTGCGCGCGTAGTTCAGCGCATTCTGGATACGATCGGTCTTCGGCGCGAGATCGAGCATCTCCGAATGCTGCGACTGCCCGCCCGCGCGACGCTGATGCATCACGAGCTTGTGCGCGACGGAACGCGCGACTTCCGCGCCGAGATCTTTCTCGACCATCGCGAGCGCGAGATCGAGGCCGGCCGTCATGCCCGCCGAGGTCCACACCGGACCATCGACGATATAAATGCGGTCTTCCTCCACGCGCACATCCGGAAAGCGCTGCTGCATGTCTCGCGCGTACGCCCAGTGCGTGGTCGCGCGCCGGTTCGCGAGCAGGCCCGCTTCTGCCAGCGTGAAGCCGCCTGTGCAGACGCCCGCAATGCGCCGCGCGCGCTTGCCGGCCCGGCGCCGCAGAAACGCGAGCACATCGGCGGGCGCGGGCGTGGTGAGCGGCGAGTTGACGCCCGCGACGATCCACGTGTCCATTGCGGTGCGCGGGGTGATCGGCCGCGTGTCCACTTTCATGCCGAGCGACGAGCGCACTTCACCGCCCGTCGTCGAATAATTTTCGATGCCGTAGAACGCTTCGCCCGCAACGACGTTCGCATACTCGAACACCGATTGCGACGCCAGCGCCATCACCTGAAAGCCTTCGCTCAACAAAAAGCCGACGCGATGCATTTTTCTGTCCGCTGTCATGTCCTGAATCAATACCATATACGTCATTTGCGTCACGGTCAAACGGGATCATCATTCACTCACGCAATCATCGAACGGAGTGAAATCATGACGCAGACTTACCTTGGCACCGCGCTCGTCACGGGCGCATCTTCCGGCATCGGCGCGGTCTATGCGGAACGTCTCGCGCGACGCGGCTACGACCTCGTTCTCGTCGCGCGCAATCGCGACCGGCTCGCGGCGCTCGCCGAGCGCATCAGCAACGAGACGCGCCGTAGCGTCGAAATTCTCGATGCCGATCTGAACGAACGCGACGCGCTCGCCGCCGTCGAAACGAAACTGAAGCAGGACGCGAGCATCACCCTGCTCGTGAACAACGCGGGCGTCGGCACCCATACGCCTTTGCTCGACAGCGACGTCGACGCGATGACGCGCATGATCGACCTGAACGTGACCGCACTCACGCGTCTCACCTACGCGGCGGTGCCGGGCTTCGTTGCGCGCGGCAAGGGTGCGGTCATCAATATCGCGTCGATCGTCGGCATCGCGCCGGAGATTCTCAATGGCGTGTATGGCGGCACCAAGGCGTTCGTGCTCGCGTTCAGTCAATCGTTGCATCGCGAACTAACGGGCAAGGGGGTGCAGATTCAGGCGGTGCTGCCCGGCGCGACTGCCACGGACTTCTGGGAAACGGGCGGACTGCCGATGGAGAATCTGGACCAGGCCATCATCATGTCCGCGGGCGATCTGGTCGATGCGGCGCTCGTCGGCTTCGATCGCGGCGAACTCGTGACCATTCCACCGTTGCACGACGGCGCGAAGTGGGAGGCGTACGAAGCCGCGCGGCAGGCGATGGCGCCGGAGTTGTCGACCAACACGCCGGCTGCGCGTTACGCGGCTTGAGGCGTCATTCAGCGCGCGGCGCCAGCATGCACATGACGAGCGGAATCACCGCGATCGCGGCGCCTGCGAAGAACGTCGTCGACGCGCCGCTGCGATCCCAGAGCCACCCGGCGAGCGCGCTCGACAGCAGCATGCACACGCCGCTCGCGAGATTGAACACGCCGAATGCGGTGCCGCGCAGCGACGGCGGCGCCGCTTCGGCGACCATCGCGGCGAGAATGCCCTGCGTGAAACCCATGTGAAGTCCCCATACCGCGACGCCTGCGAACAGCGTGATCATCGATGCGCCCGCGCCGAGCAGCACATCAGCCGCGATCAGCAGAACGAGGCCGCACGCGAGCAGCACGCGCCGGTCCCATCGGTCCGACAACACGCCGGCGGGATACGCGCTCAGCGAATACGTGAGGCTCATCACCACCATCACGCCGGGAATCCAGGCGATGTCGAGTCCTGTCTGCTGGGCGCGCAGCACGAGAAACGCCTCGCTGAATCGCGCGAGCGTGAACGTCGCGCCGATGCCGACGACATACCAGTAGCGCCCGGAGAATCCGCGCATCGCGTGCCAGTGCAGCGGCGCGCGCAACGCGCCTTGCGCGGATGTGCGTTCAGGCTCGCGAACACCAACCAGGATGATGATGATGGCGATAACCGCCGGCACCGTCGCGAACCAGAGCACCGTGCGGATGTGGCCGGACAGCGCGAGCATCAGCGCGATCGCGAGTAGCGGCCCGGCGAACGCGCCGATCGTGTCCATCGATTGCCGCAGACCGAAGCAGGCGCCGCGAATGGCTGGCGGCGCGATATCGGCGACGAGCGCATCGCGCGGCGCGCCGCGGATGCCCTTGCCGAAGCGGTCGAGCAGACGCGCGGTCACGACCATCGCGGGGGTATCGGCGAGCGGGAACAGCGGCTTCGTCAATGCGGCAAGGCCGTAGCCGAACAGCAAAAGGCCCTTGCGGCGGCCGAGCCAGTCGCTGAGCGAGCCGGAAAAGACTTTCACGATCATCGCAGTCGCTTCGGCTGCGCCTTCGAGTGCGCCCAGCGCGGTGATGCTCATGCCCATGGTCGTGACGAGGTAGATCGGCAGCAACGCGTGGACCAGTTCGGATGACAGGTCCATGAAAAGGCTGACGAAGCCTAGCGCCCAGACGGTGCGGGGGATGGATGTCATGGGTTCACGCCCGGACGACGAGTTGGACCGGCTCCATCGTGCCAAAAAAAAGCCCCGCACGAAGCGAGGCAATTTTTCCTGCGGTGAGCGGTTCGAATCACGTCACCGGCGCCGGATTGAACAGTACCAACGCGTTATGCAGCTTCAGCGCCTCCGCCTTCGTCTGCTTCTTCCCGCTCGCGACATCCAGCATCAGCCGGAACAGTTCCCAGCCCACATCGGCGATGGTCGCTTCGCCCGTCGCGATGGTGCCCGCGTTCACATCCATCAGATCGTGCCAGCGGCGCGCGAGGTCCGAGCGCGTCGCGACCTTGAGCACCGGCACTTCGGCGAGACTATAAGGCGTGCCGCGCCCGGTCGTGAACACATGCAGGTTGATGCCCGCCGCGAGTTGCAGCGTGCCGCAGATGAAATCGCTCGCGGGCGTCGACGCGTAAATCAACCCCTTCTGCTTCACCTTCTCGCCCGGCGACAGCACACCGGAAATAGCCGAACTGCCCGACTTGACGATCGACCCCATCGCCTTCTCGACGATGTTCGACAACCCGCCCTTCTTGTTGCCCGGCGTCGTGTTCGCGCTGCGGTCCGCGCCGCCGCGCTTCAGATAATCGTCGTACCACTGCATCTCGCGGATGATCGCCTGCGCCACTTCACCGTTCGCCGCGCGCGCCGTGAGCTGCGCGACGCCGTCCCGCACTTCCGTGACTTCCGAGAACATCACCGTGCCGCCCGCGCGCACGATGAGATCCGTCGCGAAGCCGACCGCCGGATTCGCCGTCAGGCCGGAAAACGCATCGCTGCCGCCGCACTGCACGCCGACGACGAGATCCGCCGCCGGACACGTCTCGCGACGGCGATTGTTCAGGCGCTTCAGATGCGTCTCGGCCATGCGCATGATCGAATCGATCATCGAGCCGAAGCCGACGTGCGCCTCGTCCTGCAGCACGACCGCGCCGCCGTTGTCATCATGAGTGTTGTCGCCGATATCGGCCACGTCTTCCGTTTGCGCCGACGCCGCCGCGATCGGAATGGTGCCCGCCGGCATCAGGCGCTCGGGCTGCAGCTTCTCGCAGCCGAGGCTCACCATCATCACTTCGCCGCCGAAGTTCGGATTCAGCGCGATGTTGCGCACGGTGCGGATCGGCACCATCGCGTCGGGGGCGTCGATCGCCACGCCGCAGCCGTAGGTATGGCCGAGGCTCACGACGTCGTCGACATTCGGATACTGCGGCAGCAGTTCCGCCTTGATGCGCGTGACCGCGTGCTGCACCACGTCCGCGACGCACTGCACGGTGGTCGTGATCGCGAGGATGTTGCGCGTGCCGACCGTGCCGTCCGCGTTGCGATAGCCCTCGAACGTGAAGCCGTCCACCGGCGATTCGTCGGGCGCCTTGATGGTCGCGATGGGCAGATCGTGCAGTTCCGGCGACGCCGGCATGCGCGTGACGTGCTCGTTCACCCAGCTTCCCTTCGGCAACGCTTTCGTCGCGTAGCCGATCACTACGTTGTAGCGCATCACGGCATCGCCTTCCGCGAGATCCTTCAGTGCGACCTTGTGGCCTTGCGGCACGCGCTCGCGCAGCACGAGGCCATCGGAGAAGGTGGCGCCTTCGCCCAGACCGCCGTCGTTGACGACGATCGCGACGTTGTCGTCCGGGTGGACACGAATATATAGAGGGGACTGATTCATTCTGACGAATCCTTGAGCGAACACACCGCGCGGCTGCGGCTGGAGTTATGTCATCCTACAACATAGACCGTCACAATTGCTTAGTATTTACCCGTATCCATTGATTTTATTGGCTTAAAACTGTTGTCCGATGTCATCTCATGTTGTACGATGACTTATAAGCTCGGCACCCGCCGGTCGCTGACCATCGAGACATTCACCATGACGACACCGCAAGAACTGAAGCAAATCGTTTCCGAAGGCCTGCTCTCCTTCCCCGTGACGGACTTCGACCAGCAAGGCAACTTCCGCGCAGATACCTACGCGGAGCGCCTCGAATGGCTGGCTCCGTACGGTGCTTCAGCGCTGTTCGTCGCGGGCGGCACGGGCGAGTTCTTCTCGCTGACGCAACCCGAATATTCGCAGATCGTGAAGACGGCCACCGAAGTGTGCCGCGGCAAGGTGCCGATCCTCGCGGGCGCGGGCGGCCCGACCCGCACGGCCATCGCGTTCGCGCAGGAAGCCGAGAAGCAAGGCGCGCATGGCGTGCTGCTGATGCCGCATTATCTGACGGAAGCGTCGCAGGACGGCATCCGCGCGCACGCCGAGGAAGTGTGCAAGGCCGTGCCGAACATGGGCGTGATCATCTACAACCGCGCCAATTCGAAGCTCAACGCCGACATGCTGGAGCAACTGGCCGATAGCTGCCCGAACCTGATCGGCTTCAAGGACGGCGTGGGTGAAATCGAGAACATGGTGACGATCCGCCGCCGTCTCGGCGACCGCTTCTCGTACCTCGGCGGCCTGCCGACGGCCGAAGTCTACGCAGCGGCATACAAGGCGCTGGGCGTGCCGGTGTACTCGTCGGCGGTGTTCAACTTCATCCCGAAGACGGCAATGGAGTTCTATCGCGCGATCGCGGCGGACGACCACGCAACGGTCGGCAAGCTGATCGACGAATTCTTCCTGCCGTACCTGAAGATCCGCAACCGCAAGGCGGGCTATGCGGTGTCGATCGTCAAGGCGGGCGCGAAGCTCGTCGGCCACGATGCGGGCCCGGTGCGCGCGCCGCTGACCGATCTGACGGAAGAAGAAGTCGCGCAACTCGACGTGCTGATCAAGAAGCTCGGCGCGCAGTAAGCAACACTGGAAGGAGACAGCGAAGCGTGAGAACGCGTGGCGCCGCAACGGCGCCGCGCGTCGCTTCGCACATGAGGGCCGCGCGTGCGGCCCTCCGTGCATCAGCACGATCGAATCAAAGGGGAAGTCCATGTCGATGAGCCGCACCGCGAATCCCGCAGACGTCATGAAGCGCACCCGCGTGCGCTATCTCATCCTGTTGCTGATCTTCGTGATCACGACGTTCAACTACGCAGACCGCGCGACCCTGTCGGTGACCGGTTCGGCCATGCGCGCCGAATTCGGCTTCGATTCGATCCGCATGGGTTATATCTTCTCGGCTTTCAGCTGGGCGTACGTGCTTTCGCAAGTGCCGGCGGGCTGGCTGCTCGATCGCTTCGGCGCGCGGCGCGTCTACGCCGCGAGCATTTTTCTGTGGTCGCTGTTCACGCTGCTGCAAAGCTCGATCGGCCTGCTCGGCAGCGCGGCCACGGCGGTGACGGCGTTGTTCGTCCTGCGTTTCGCGATGGGCGCGGCGGAAGCGCCCGCCTTCCCCGCCAATGCGAAAGTCGTCGCGAGCTGGTTCCCGACGAAAGAGCGTGGCACGGCATCGGCGATCTTCAACTCCGCGCAATACTTCGCGGCCGTCGTGTTCACGCCGCTGATGGCGTGGCTCACGCACGCATTCGGCTGGCATCACGTGTATATCGTGATGGGCGTGGCGGGTCTCGTGCTCGCGCTCACATGGCTGTCCGTGATGAAGAATCCGGTCGACCATCCGCGCGTGAACAGGCAGGAACTGGAGTACATCGAGGAAGGCGGCGGTCTCGTGAGCGGTCATCACCGCGCGGGCGGCGCGGCGCGGGCGAAGTCGAACAGCGTGGGCTGGCCGGTCGTGAAGCAACTGCTGACCAACCGCATGCTGCTCGGCGTGTATCTCGCGCAGTACTGCATCAACGTGCTCACGTACTTCTTCCTGACGTGGTTCCCGATCTACCTCGTGCAGGCGCGTCACATGACGATTCTACAGGCAGGCTTCGTCGCGTCGCTGCCGGCCATCTGCGGCTTCACGGGCGGCGTGCTCGGCGGCGTGATCTCCGATGGCCTCATCCGGCGCGGCTGCTCGCTCACGCTGGCGCGCAAGGCGCCGATCGTCGGCGGCATGCTGCTGTCGTCGTGCATCATCGGCTGCAATTATGTCGATACGGACTGGGTCGTGGTCGCGCTGATGTCGCTCGCGTTCTTCGGCAAGGGTATCGGCGCATTGGGCTGGGCCGTGGTCGCGGATACGTCGCCGAAGGAAGCCATCGGGCTTTCCGGCTCGATCTTCAACATGTTCGGCAATGTGGCGGGGATCGTGACGCCGATCGTGATCGGCTATCTCGTCGCGCAGTCGGGCTCGTTCAATGGCGCGCTGGCGTTCGTCGGCATCAATGCGCTGATCACGGTGTTCAGTTATCTCGTGATCGTGAAGGACATCAAGCGCGTGGAATTGCGCGTCTGATCAGACTTGCAAGCCCGTTCCGTCGATGGCGGAACGGGCATACGCATCAACTCGCCTCAATCACGTCGATGCGCAGCGCTTCGCCGCCGTCGGCGATCGCCAGCAGGCGATCCACATTCGGATGCGCGCCCGGCCTATTGTGCGCATCGGCGGTATGTTCGGCGAACACGGCGAGCGCGTGCTCCGCGGCCTTCGCGTCGAGCGTGCCGAACGTCTGCTGCACGTAGTTGTAGACCGCGAGCGAACCCTGCTTGCCCGGCTTGTTCTCGATACTCGCGACCACGTCGCCCTGGCCGTCGACCAGATCGATGCGCTCGATGCCATCGATGGCAGGCAATTGGGCGAGGTTATCCTTGAATACGTTGCTCGGCTGGATCACGAAAAGCACTCCATGTGATGAGTTGATGATGCGGGGCGCCGTATCTTATCCGATCATCGCAATGGCTCGACCGGACTCGCGAGCCCAATCCTTCCACCGACGATCACGCGCGCCGTGATGCCGCCGAAACCGCGCACCGCGTTATAACCGCCCGCGCCGAAAGTCTCTTCCATGCGCGAGCACGGATGACACTCGCCGCTCGCTTCGAGCACCGCATCGCCGATGCGAAAACGCTGCCCCTTCAGCGCGTTGAGATTGATGCCGGATGTGACGATATTGCGTCGCAGATCGCCCGGCGCGACATCGTCGAGCCCGAGATGGCTCGCGATCGCGCGCAGGCTTTCCGCCTGAATCAACGTGACCTGGCGGTTGCCGTCCTTTCGGCTGTAGTGATCGCCATCGAGACCGATGCCTTCGATCGCCAGCGCCGAT
Organism: Caballeronia pedi; assembly: GCF_001544915.2. Lineage (GTDB taxonomy): Bacteria > Pseudomonadota > Gammaproteobacteria > Burkholderiales > Burkholderiaceae > Caballeronia > Caballeronia pedi. The sequence continues at coordinate 35,491 of NZ_FCOE02000017.1, forward strand.
TCGACCACACGAAGCGGCGCGCGCCGCGCTTCACGCAAACCGATCCATTCGACACGGCCCGCTTTCACGGGCGCGTTCATGAGACGCGCGAGAGGGGAATCCGGATTGAGCGGCATGAGCGGGAATCGAAAATAGTCCGTCCGATTCTACCCGTGGCCCGACATGGCCTAGTCCAAAGCGCGATTCTTGGCTCTTTGGGCTGTGTCATCGCGCCGATATCGTAGGTGGCATGCAACGTGGAGAACACGCATGGACACTTCGATCACCTTTCGGCATCTCGACTCGCCCGACGACTGGACGCGCGCCTTCGACGTCATGAAGGAACTGCGCCCGCATCTGACCGACGCCGCCGCGTTCGGCGCGCAAATGCGCCGTCAACGCGAGGAATGCTATCGCCTGCTCGCGGCCTGCGACGAGGACGGCGCGATGCTCGGCCTCGCCGGTTATCGCACGCAAACGAATACGCTGTACGGCCGTTTTGTCTATGTCGACGATCTCGTCGTGACGGCGCGGCTGCATCGCAGCGGCATCGGCGCGCAGTTGCTCGACAAGGTCCGTGAGATCGCGCGCCATTCGCGCTGCGCGCATTTCGTCCTCGACACCGGCCTGCATATGGCGCTCGCGCAGCGCTTCTACTATCGCAATGGCTTGCTCGCGAAGGGCATGCATTTCGTCCAGCCGCTGACGGGCAACGACACGGAGGCCGCGCGATGAAAGTGCTCTTCATCAACGCGAGCCCGCACGGCGACGCGAGTCATGGCTACCAGCTCGCGCTGGAGATGATCCAGATGTTGCGCAAGACGGCGCGCGTGGAGATCGTCGAACGCGATCTCGCGGCGGCGCCATTGCCTCCCATCACGCAGGATTACGCGAGCGCGATCACATCGCGCCAGCCGGACAAGACCCGGTTCGACGTCTCCGAACAACTGATCCGCGAAATCGAAACGACCGACGCGCTCATCATCAACACGCCGATGCACAACTTCACCGTCCCCGCCGCGCTGAAGCTGTGGATCGATTACGTGCTGCGGATTCACCGCACGTTCGCCGCGACGCCCGAAGGCAAGCTCGGACTGATGCGTGACCGGCCCGCGTTCGTGATCGTCGGCTCGGGCGGCTTTCATAGCGGCGAGCACGCGCGCCAGCGCGATTTCCTCACGCCGTATCTGCGTTACGCGCTCGGCTCGATCGGCCTGCAAAGCCTGCATTTCCTGTTGCTGCAAGGACTCGTGCACGGCCATGACGCGGTGGCAGAAGCGCTGCGAAGCGCACGCGGCGAGATCGCGCGTCACGCGATCTTCGCATCGGATGACGCCGTCGCGTTCTAACCGTCGTAGGCCCGCCGAAGCATGCCCGCGAGACGCGCCGCTTCGGTGGCATCGGCGACATTCGCAAAGCCGACGACGATCCCGCGCAACACATGTTTCGCGCGCCCGTTCAGATACCAAGCCGATAGCGCGAGCACCGCGAGACCCGCTTCGCGCGCGCGTGCGGCCATCGCCATGTCGTCGATGGGGCCGTCGCGTCCCGCATGGAAGATTGCGACGAGATGCATGCCGCCGGTCGGCAATTCGATGCTGACTTTGTCGCCGAACGCCTTCAGGATCGCATTCATGAGCAGCATGCGCCGCTCGGCATAGAGCGCGCGCATGCGCTTCAGATGCCGCGCGAAATGCCCTTGCGCGATGAAGTCCGCCACGGCCGCCTGATAGAGATAAGGCGATCCCGCATTCATGCTCTTCGTGATCTGCCCGAACCGCGCGACGGCCCGCTCGGGCGCGACCACGTATGAAAGCCGCAAACCGGGAAAAAGCACCTTGCTGAAGGTGCCGCAATAAATCACGCGGTCGTCGCGATCGAGGCTTTTGAGCGCGGGCAACGGACGGCCCACGTAGCGGAACTCGCTGTCGTAATCGTCCTCGACGATCCAGCTTCCCGCGCGGCTCGCCCAGTCGAGCAGCTTCATGCGCCGTGCGAGCGAGAGCGTCACGCCGAGCGGGCTCTGATGCGACGGCGTGACGAATGCGAAGCGCGCATCGTCGTCGAGCGCGCGGGCAGTGTCGACGTCGAGTCCTTCATGATCGACAGGCATCGGCACGAGCCGCATGCCGGCATCGACGAGAAAGTTACGCGCGAGCAGATAGCCCGGCTCTTCGAACCACGCGCGGTCCCCGGGCTTCGCGAAACCGCGCAGGATCAGTTCGAGCGTCGCGCGATAGCCGTTCGTGACGAACACCTGCTCCGGCACGCACTCCACGCCGCGCGACAGGCCGAGATACGTCGCGATGCGCTCGCGCAACGGGCGATAGCCGGACGGATCGGGATAACTCAGCGTGGCGGGATCGCCGCCGCGCGCGCGATACGCGACGAGCCGGCTCCATACCTTGCGCGGAAACGCGTCGAGCGCGGGCAGGCCGGGGCGCAGCGGCTTCGCGTCGTTGCCGATGTCGGTGTCGGCCTGCGCACGCTTCACGCGCGGCGCATCGGCGCGTTCGCGGCTCTTGCGCGCGGCGGAAGGCGTGACCGCGCCCGGCAGCGACGCCGAAACGAACGTGCCCGCCGCGCCGCGCATCTGCAAATAACCCTCATCGACGAGGACGTTATACGCCATCTCGACCGTGCCGCGCGCAGTATTCAGTTGCGTCGCGAGTCCGCGCAACGCGGGCACGCGGTCGCCGGGTTTCAGATGGCCCGCCGCGATCGCCGCCTTGAAGCGCTCGCATATCTGCAGATAGATCGGCGACGCTTCGCGCCGGTCGATTTCTATGTTCAACGCAAGGTCAGTGGTCGGCATGTTGTGGCTCATGGACTAGTTGAATCGACGATTCTTGTCCCTTTCTGCTAAGCCATGATTGTCACACAATGACTTCACTTTCACTTATCTGAGCGAGGTACATCATGAAGATGGTCGTCATTGGCGGTTCGGGTTTGATCGGCGCGAAAACGGTCGCGATTCTGCGTGCGAAGGGCCACGAGGCAGTCGCCGCGTCGCCGCGCAACGGCGTGGATTCGGTGACGGGCGCGGGATTGAATGAAGCGCTTCGCGGCGCGCAGGTCGTCATCGACGTGTCGAACGCGCCTTCGTGGGCGCCGGATGACGTGATGGCGTTTTTCCGCGCGTCGACCACGAATCTCGTGAAAGCCGAAGCCGCTGCGGGCGTGCAGCATCATGTGGCGTTGTCGGTCGTCGGGACGGATCGCATGCCGGACAACGGCTATTTCCGCGCGAAAGTGGCGCAGGAAAAGCTGATCGCGGAATCGGGCGTGCCGTATTCGATCGTCCGCGCGACGCAGTTCCTGGAGTTCCTCGGCGGCATCGCCGATGCGGGCATGCAGGATGGCAAGGTGCATCTGTCGACGGGGCAGTTTCAGCCGATCGCCGCCGATGATGTCGCGGCGTTCGTCGCGGAGGCCGCGCTCGATGCGCCGCTGAACGGCATCGTCGACATCGCTGGGCCCGAGCGCGCGCCCTTGCATCGGATCGTCGGTCAGTATCTCAAGGCGCAGGGTGATGCGCGTGAGATCGTCGTCGATCCGAAGGCCACCTACTTCGGTGGGACGATCGCGGAAGATTCGCTCGTGCCGACCGGCGTTGCGCGGCGTGGGAGCATTAGCCTCGAGCAGTGGCTGGCACGTGCGCATGCGTGAGTGAGCGATACGGTTTCTGGCGAAAGCGCGTCGCCTTTTTTGGGGCTTTCGCCGGACCCCGTATTCGCGTCGGACAAAACCGCATCAAGCATGCCGATGCTCCGGCACACTCTCCATCACGACTTCCTCCCGCCGCATCCCTGCTACAGCACCGGGCATCCCTCGCCCGCGCAGCGAGCACCCCACCGTCTCGGTCACGAACAGCAGCGCAACCGCCCCCACCACACAAGCGCCCATCATGTAATACGCCGGCACCAGCGTATTGCCCGTCCGCCCGATGAGCCAATCGGTGACCATCGGCGCGGTGCCGCCGAAGATCGACGTCGAGAGGTTATAGGCGATCGCCATCCCCGCATACCGCGCCTGCGTCGGGAACATCGCGGGGAACATCGCCGAGATGCTCGCGAGTTGCGGCACGTAGAGCAGCCCCAGCACGGCAAGCCCGATCAGTGCGCCCGCAATGCCATGCGACATCAACGAAAACATCGGCACGGCTGCCACAAAGATGCCGACGAGCGAAAGCCACCACACCTTCTTGCGTCCGATGCGATCCGACAGCGCACCGGCGAACGGCAGCAGCACCATCATCGACAACATGCCGATCAGGGGCAGCAGCAGCGAAAGGTTATCGCTCATGCCGAGTTCCTTCTTCATGAACGTCGGCATATAGGCGAGCAGCACATAGTTCACCACGTTGAGCGCGACGACCAGTCCACCGAGTTGCAGCAGCGGCTTCCAGTAGTCCGCGAACAGTTCGCGCAACGGCACGCCCGCATGATTCCCGCTCTCCGCCGCTTCGGCGCATTCGCGAAACACCGGCGTGTCCTCCATCTTCGAACGCAGATACAGCCCGATCAGACCGAGCGGCGCCGCGACGACGAACGGCAGACGCCAGCCCCATGCATGCATCGCGTCGTTGCCGAGCAGGACCGAACAGCCCAGCATCAGAAGCGCCCCGAGCGAGAAGCCCGCAAGCGTGCCGAATTCGAGGAAACTGCCGCAGAAACCGCGCTTGTGATCGGGTGCGTACTCGGCCATGAAGGTCGCCGCGCCGCCGTATTCACCGCCGGTCGAAAAGCCCTGAATCATGCGCAGCACGACCAGCGCCGCCGGCGCCCACAAGCCAATGCTCGCATACGAAGGCAACAGGCCGACGAGCAAGGTCGCCATCGACATGATGAGGATGGTCAGCGCGAGCACATGCTTGCGGCCGAGCCGGTCGCCGAGCGGTCCCCAGAAGAGTCCGCCGAGCGGCCGGACGAGGAAGGAGATCGCGAAAGTCGCGAGCGCGAAGAGCGTCGCCTGCGCGGTGCTGCCGGGAAACAGCGCGGCTGAAATATAAGTGAGGCCGTAGCTATAGATGCCGTAGTCGAACCATTCGGTCGCGTTGCCGATGGCCGATGCCGCCATGGCGCGCCTGATCGGCCCGCGCGCTTGCGCATCGTGCGCCGTCTGCGCGTCTTTGCTCGTGGAGGGTTGCACGTAACTCATAGTCGTTGTCCTGATGCGTCGGTGACCCGGTGCTTGGCTCGCGTTCGCGCGCCAAGCACCGCCATGAGTCCAAGATACAGACGCACGCAGCTTGCCCCGCATGTCCTAGGACGATGAGGACGATGGGGTTTTCCCCAGACAACGGTTCATTCTTGCCGCCCGACGGCGAACCAGGCGGGTTTCTTACCGAATCCCACGAGCGTCATAGGACAATCGTTCAAGGCTCTGGATTAGAGATATCCGCAGTGACGATCCGTCTGCCGAGCGCTTCGGCGGCATGCCGCGCATCCTCGCTGGACTCGAACGGACCGATGGTCTCGCAGCCGTCGAACGGATAGAGCACGCGCTTGTCGCGCTTGCGCACGACCTTCAACGTGCCGATATGCATGCCCGTCGCATTCACCACGTACGACGCGTAGATGTCGAAGCCTTCGTATGCCCCTGTTTCGGATATCAGTGTGGTTCTAGGCATGGGTCTCGACATGGTGTGGATCGGCGGGCGGCGTGTTCGTGTCGGCATCGATTCAGCAAGAAGCGTTCCGCTCTGCGCGCCTTTGCTGACGGGCCTGCCATGCGCGGCCGATGCGAATCGAAGCGCGTTCCGTGCGAGAATTCGAAATCACTCTGACGGGAGCCGGGGAAACCGGGCGGGAGAACGAGCGTCGATGAAAGCTGACAATCTGATCGCGGATACAAGGACGAACGGGCCCGGCCCGAGCTTCCTTCTGGGCGGCGGCGAAATGGGCGCGCTCATCCGCAGTTTCGATTGGACGCAAACCGCGCTGGGCTGGCCCGAACACTGGCCGCAAAGCCTCAAGACGGCCATTCGGATCATGCTGACGTCGCGCCAGCCGATCTGGGTCGGCTGGGGTCCCGACCTGCTGTTCTTCTATAACGACGCGTACAAATCGATCATCGGCGGGAAGCATCCGCAGGCGCTCGGCCAGCCGACCTCGGTCGTCTGGCGCGAAATCTGGAGCGAGATCGCCCCGCTGCTCGACAGCGCGCTCGTCGGAAGCGAAGGCACATTCGTCGAACAGAAGCTCCTCATCATGGAGCGCAACGGCTTTCCGGAAGAAACGTACTACACGTTCTCCTACAGCCCGATTCCCGACGACCGCGGCGGCGCGGGCGGCATCATCTGCGCGAACAGCGACGACACGCAACGCGTGCTCGGCGAACGCCAGTTGAACGTGCTGCGCGAACTCGCTGCATCGGCGGCCGATGCGCGCACCTGGCGCGAGGCGTGCGAACTGTCGATGAACGCGCTCGGCAACGCATCGCGCGACATGCCCTTCGCGCTGCTCTACGCGGCCGCACCGGGCGGCGACACGGCGACGCTCGTCGGCGCTTGCGGCATCGAGCCGGGCCATCCGGCCGCGCCCGCGATCCTGCGCACGTCGGATCCGAGCCCGTGGCCCCTTCAGGACGTGCTGCGCGACAACGCGGCGCGCCTCGAGACGGACCTGCACGCGCGCTTCGACGCGCCGCTGCCCGCCGGGGCATGGAGCGTCGCGGCGCAAAGCGCGGTGCTGTTGCCGATCTCGCCCGGCGGCGAGACCGGCCGCGCGGGCGTCCTGATCGCGGCGCTCAATCCATACCGGCTCTACGACGAAGGCTATCGCGCGTTCATGAATCTGGTCGCGAACCAGATCGGCGCGGCGATCGGCTACGCGCACGCGTACGACGAAGAACGCCGCCGCGCCGAAGCGCTCGCCGAAATCGACCGCGCGAAAACCACCTTCTTCTCCAACATCAGCCACGAGTTCAGGACGCCGCTCACGCTGATGCTCGGCCCGCTCGAAGAACTGCTCGCGAATCCGGAGCGCATCGGTCACGACGACCTGCGCGTCGTCGAGATCATGCATCGCAACGGCTTGCGGCTCCTGAAGCTCGTCAACGCGCTGCTGGACTTCTCGCGCATCGAGGCCGGGCGCATCGAGATTCATCGGCAGCCGACGGACATCGCCGTGTTCACCGCCGAGCTCGCGTCGCTGTTTCGCTCGGCGATCGAGTCGGCCGGTCTGCGCCTCGAGATCGATATCCCGCCGACGCCCGTGATCGCGGACATCGACCGCGACATGTGGGAAAAGATCGTGATGAACCTGCTGTCGAACGCGTTCAAGTTCACGTTCGACGGCGCGATCCGCATCTCGCTGCATCCGCACGCCGGACACGGCATCGAACTGAGCGTGCGCGACAGCGGCATCGGCATTCCGGAGCACGAACTCGCGCGCGTGTTCGAGCGCTTTCATCGCGTCGCGGGCGCGGCGGGCCGGTCGGTGGAAGGCAGCGGCATCGGGCTCGCGATGGTTCAGGAGCTCGTCAAGCTGCACGGCGGCTCGATCCGCGTGCAGAGCACGCTCGGGCGCGGCGCGTGCTTCACTATCTCGCTGCCCGTGCCGCGCGAAATGACCGATGCGCCGCACGCCGAGGCGAGCATCCGCGCGCGTTCGTATGTCGATGCGGCCATGCGCTGGATGCCGGACGCGGGCGAGCCGGCCGCACTCGAAAGCGACGAAGACACGCCGCTCGGCGCGACCGTTGAACCGACGCCGCCGGATGCGCTGCCGGGCCGCGTGCTCGTCGTCGACGACAACGCCGATCTGCGCGACTACATGCGCCGCATGCTGATCGGCGCGGGCCACGACGTGCACGTCGCCGCCGATGGCGAAGCCGCCCTCGCGATGGCCCGCACGATGCATCCGGAAGTGATCGTCTCCGACGTGATGATGCCGCGCCTCGACGGCTTCGGGCTGCTGCGCGCGCTGCGCGAGGACGAGGCGCTGCGCGAGACGCCGGTCGTGCTGCTGTCGGCGCGCGCGGGCGAAGAGGCGCGTGTGGAAGGCCTCGAAGCGGGCGCGGACGATTATCTGACCAAGCCCTTCGCCGCGCGCGAACTGCTCGCGCGCGTGGCGAGCAATCTGCGCCTCGCGCGGCTGCGTAACGCGACCGAGCAGAAGCTGCGCGACGAATCGCGCACGCTCGAAATCCTCAATCGCGTCGGCGCGACGGTCGCGGGCGAACTCGAACTGAGCCGTGCGGTGCAGGTCGTCGTCGACGCCGCGACCGAGCTGACCGGCGCCGCCTTCGGCTCGTTCTTCTACAACGTGCTCGACGACAAGGGCGGCCGCTACACGCTCTATACGCTCTCGGGCGTGCCGAAGGATACCTTCGCGAAGTTCCCGATGCCGCGCAACACCGCCGTGTTCGGCCCGACGTTCGCGGGCGAAGGCATCGTGCGCTCGGACGACATCACGAAAGATGCGCGCTACGGTCACAACGCGCCGCATCATGGCATGCCGAAGGGCCATCTCGCCGTGTGCAGCTATCTCGCCGCGCCGGTGCTCTCGCGCACGGGCGAAGTGCTCGGCGGCCTCTTCTTCGGCCATCCGGAGCCGGGCGTATTCACCGAACGCTCGGAACGGATCCTCACGGGCATCGCGGCGCAGGCGGCGATCGCCATCGATAATGCGCGCCTCTTTCAGGCTGCGCAGGACGATATCGCCGAACGCACGAAGGCGCAAGATGCGCTGCGCGATCTGAACGAGACACTGGAGCGCCGCGTCGCCGACGCCGTCGCCGATCGCGATCGTCTGTGGGAGCTGAGCGAAGACCTGTTCTTCGTCGCGAGCTTCGAAGGCGCGCTGTTGCGCGTGAGTCCCTCATGGACGACGGTGCTCGGCTTCGACTCGCAGCGGCTGCATTCGCACACGGTGATGGACCTCGTGCATCCCGACGATGCGCGCGCCGCCGCCGCGGAACTCGATAGTCTGCGCGCGAGCGGCCTGCCCGTGCGCTACGAATGCCGCCTGAGCCGTTCGGACGGCGGCTGGCGCTGGATCGCGTGGACGGTCTCGCTCGATCCGCGCACGCGGCGCATTCACGGCGTGGGCCGTGACGTGACGACAGACCGCGAAACCGCCGACGCGCTGCGTCACGCGGAAGAAGCCCTGCGCATGGCGCAAAAGATGGAAGCGATCGGCAAGCTGACGGGCGGCATCGCGCATGACTTCAACAACCTGCTGCAGGTGATCGGCGGCAATCTGCAGTTGCTCGCGAAGGATGTCGCCGGACAGGACAAGCCCGAGCAGCGCGTGAGAAGCGCGCTCGCGGGCGTGGCGCGCGGCGCGAATCTGGCGTCGCAACTGCTCGCATTCGGGAGACGTCAGCCGCTCGCGCCGAAGGTCGTCAACCTCGGCCGCTTCGTGCGCGGCCTCGACGACATGTTCCGGCGCGCGCTCGGCGACGGCATCGAGATCGAGACCGTCGTGACGGGTGGTTTGTGGAATACGCTCGTCGATCCGTTTCAGGTCGAGAACGCGCTGCTCAATCTCGCGATCAACGCGCGCGACGCGATGAACGGCCACGGCAGGCTGACGATCGAAGCCGGCAATGCATCGCTCGATGAAACCTACGCGCTGCGCAACGCCGATGTTTCCCCCGGCCAGTACGTAATGGTCGCGGTTACCGACACGGGCTCGGGCATGTCGCCCGAAGTGCAGGAGCGCGCGTTCGAGCCGTTCTTCACGACCAAGCGCGAGGGTCAGGGCACGGGCCTCGGGCTTTCGATGGTGTACGGCTTCGTCAAGCAGTCCGGCGGGCATGTGAAGGTGTACAGCGAGCAGGGACACGGCACGACGGTGCGCATCTATTTGCCGCGCGCGCGCGAGGAAGAGGATCTGGAAACGAATATCGACCCCGGCCCTGCGAAGGGCGGCAGCGAGACCATTCTCGTCGTCGAGGACGATGAAGAAGTGCGCGCGACGGTGGTCGAACTGCTTGCGGATCTCGGCTATCGCGTGTTGCGTGCGAAGGATGCGCAGAGCGCGCTGGCGATCGTCGAGAGCGGCGTGCCGATCGATCTGCTTTTCACCGATGTCGTGATGCCCGGGCCGTTGCGCAGCACCGAGCTGGCGCGCAAGGCGCGTGAGCGCGTGCCGGGAATCGCGGTGCTGTTCACGTCGGGCTATACGGATAACGCGATCGTCCATGCGGGAAGACTCGACGAGGGCATCGATCTGTTGAGCAAGCCTTATACGCACGAGGCGTTGGCGCGCAAGGTGCGCCACGTTCTGGGGCAACGTGTGCAGGACGCGGCGCCGGTGGCCGTGGATATCGACGATACGCGCCTGCCGGGCAGCGAACAGGACGATGTGCTTTCGCGCGTGCGCGTGCTGTACGTGGAAGACAATGAGCTCGTGCGCGCGAGCACCGCGGAACTGATGCGCACGTTCGGGCTCGATTTGATCGATACGGGCAGTGTGGACGAGGCGCTCGGGTTGTTGCGGGCGCATCGCTTCGAGGTGCTGTTGACGGATGTGGATCTTGCGGGGCGTTCGGGTGTCGAGCTTGCGCTCGCAGCCAGTCGGGAGACGACGGGACTCGGGGTCGTGTTCGTGACGGGGTTCGATCTCGCGCTCAGCGAGGAGGAGCGGCGGGCGCTGCCGAAAGCCGTGCAGTTGCGCAAGCCTTTCGATCCGCTGGCGTTGATCAATGCCTTGAATGCGGTGGTGGCGGCATGAGTCGCCTGCTCGGGCTTCGTTGTTGCCGCACGCGGCGCACTGCCCACATCGACTAACCCCGCGCCTTGACCGCCCGCATCCTCGTATCTGCCTTCATGGCAGGAACACTCACCCGCTCCCGCAAATACTCCACCACCCGCGCGCAACGCGCCGGCAACGGCCATTCCGCGCGACGAATGAGCCACAGCGTATCGACGACCGGCGCGCCGCACTCCACCACGCCGATCGCCTCCGGCTTGCCGAACGCAATACGCGCATAGCGCGGTATCACGGTGAAGCCCAGGCCCCGCGCGACGAATTCCGGAATGAGGCTGATCTGGTTGCTGAAGCCCTGCCGCCGCAGGCTGCCCACGCCCGGATTGCCCGGAAAGCGCCTGCTCAGCAAGCGGCTGGCCGTCATATGCGCTTCGGGATAGTCGATGAAACCAAGCCTTTCCAGATCGCTCCAGGCATGCACATCCGCATTCGCGGGCACGACGAGTTCGAGCGGCTCCTCGATGAACTTGCTCGCGGCAAGACGCGGATCATCCGGCTTCAATGCAACGATGCCGAGATCGTAGCGACTCTCCAATACGGCTTCGAGCACTTCGGAATCCGGCGCGAAGCGATGCCTCATCTTCCATTCGGGCCGCTGCTGCTGCAAGTCCAGCAACAGGGGAAACAGCACCAGCCCGATGCTGCCCGGTGTGATGAGACCGATCTCGCCCGCTTCATCCTCACTGTCCGACAGACGCGACACGAGACGCTTGCTCGCCAGTTCCATCTCGTCACAGTAGTCGATCAGCGCACGCCCAGCCGGCGTCAGTTCGATGCCGCGCGAACGGCGAATCACGAGCAGCCCGAGCGCGTCTTCGAGATGACGAAGATGCTGGCTCACGGCAGCCTGCGTCAGATCGAGCCGTTCGGCGGCACGCGTGAAGTTGCCAGTTTCGACGAGCGCAAGAAAGGTGCGCAGCCAGGTCGGATTGAGCATCACAAAATTTTATCGAATTGATAACTTGCAGATAGTTTTCATTATGGCACGTACGGGTTAATCTGGAGCCCTCAACTCAATTCGACTTCGGTCATCCGAACCAGAGAACACACGATGTCAGCACTTTTCACTCCGTTCAAACTGAAAGACGTCACGTTGCGCAACCGCATCGCCATTCCGCCGATGTGCCAGTACAGCGCCATCGACGGCTTCGTCAACGACTGGCACGTCAGCCACTACGCGAGCCTCGCGCGCGGCGGCGCGGGCCTCGTGATCGTCGAGGCGACGGGCGTGTCGCCGGAAGGCCGTATCACGCCGGGATGCACGGGCCTCTGGGACGATGCGCAAATCGAAGGTATGAAGAAGATCGCCACGGCGATCAAGGCCGCAGGCGCGGTGCCTGGCATCCAGATCGCGCATGCGGGCCGCAAGGCGAGCGCGAATCGTCCGTGGGAAGGCGACGATCACATCGCAGCCGACGACGCACGCGGCTGGGACACGCTCGCACCTTCGTCCGTCGCATTCGGCGCGGGACTGCCGAAAGTGCCCAAGGCGATGACGCTCGAAGATATCGAACGCGTGAAAGCGGACTTCGCAGCGGCCACGCGCCGCGCGCGCGAGGCGGGCTTCGAATGGCTCGAACTGCACTTCGCGCACGGGTATCTCGCGCAGAGCTTCTTCTCCGTCGATGCGAATCAGCGCGATGACCAGTACGGCGGCGATCTCGCGGGCCGCAGCCGCTTCATCGTCGAGACCTTCGATGCGGTGCGTGAAGTGTGGCCGGAGAACCTGCCGTTGACGGCGCGCTTCGGTGTCATCGAATACGACGGCCGCGATGAAGTCACGCTGAACGAATCGATCGAACTGACGAAGACGCTGCGTCGCAAAGGCCTCGATCTGATGAGCGTGAGCGTCGGCTTCTCGACGCCCGATGTGCGCATTCCGTGGGGACCGGCGTTCCTCGGCCCGATCGCGGAGCGTGTGCGTCGTGAAGCGGAGATTCCGGTTGCATCGGCATGGGGATTCGATTCGCCGCCGAACGCGGAACAGGCTGTCGAATCGGGTCAGCTCGATCTCGTGATGGTCGGCCGCGCGCATCTGTCGAATCCGCACTGGCCGTATCAGGCGGCGAAGCAGTTGAAGGTCGAGCGGCCTTCGTGGGCGTTGCCTGCGCCGTACGCGCATTGGCTCGAACGTTACGCCGTGGCTGAATGACGTCTCTCGAAGTGAAAAGCGCGCAACGTGATCGTTGCGCGCTTTTCAACTATGCCGGCTGGCACGGCTCCATGCCGTTCCGTACTTTCGCGCTGTCGGCATCCGATGACGCGATGAACGCAAGAAACGCACGCGCACGCTGCGGCTCGCAAGCGTTCGCACATATCGCGGCTTCGAATATCGTCAGCGTCTGAATCCCGGGCGGCAACATGCCGAGCACATCGATGCCTTCGACGCCGATCATCTCGCTCATCTGCTGAAAGCCCAGTTCGACTTCGCCGCGCGCGATGAGCGTGCCCACCGCGACGCCCGGCGGCGCCTGCACGATGCGCGATGCGATGGGCTCCGCAATGCCCCAGCGTTCGAAAAGACGCGTCAGATACACACCGCTCGGCCCCGTCGAATAGCCGATGCTGCGCGCAGCGAGCACCGCTTCGCGCACGGCGGCTTCATCGTCGATGGAAGGACGCGGCGCGCCCGACGCCACCGCAACCGCCACGCCCGAGCGCGCAACGCGCACGCGGCTCGCTGCATCGACGCGCGCCGACGCCGCGAGCCGGTCGATCGCGTCCGATGCAAGCACGACGATGTCGAACGCCTCACCTTCATCGACGCGCCTGAACGCCGCGACGCCGCCCACCGATTCGATCGCCACGCGCTCTCCCGCCCTCGCCTCATAAGCCGAAGCAAGCTCGTTCAACACCTGGCGCGTCGCCATCGAAGAGATGCCTGTGATACTCATGGGCGTCAGTCGATATAGCGCAAGCCCGCCTTTTCCAGCGGTTCGCGCATCTTGTACATATCGAGGCCGAGCACGCCGCTCGCGAGCTTCGCGCGCTTCTCTTCTTCGAGCGCCTCCCGCGCGATGGCCTTGTCGAGCACTTGCTGCGCCGATGCCGAAGGCACGACGACGACGCCGTCGTCATCCGCGACGATCACATCGCCGGGCGTCACCAGCGCGCCCGCGCACACGACAGGAATGTTCACCGAGCCGAGCGTCGCCTTCACCGTGCCTTTCGCCGAGATCGCACGGCTCCAGACGGGGAAGTTCATCTCCGTCAGCACGCGCACGTCGCGCACGCCGCCATCGATGATGAGCGCACGCGCGCCGCGTGCCTTGAAGCTCGTCGCGAGCAGGTCGCCGAAGAAGCCGTCGGTGTTATCGGTCGTGCAGGCGGCCACGACGATATCGCCCGGACGAATCTGCTCGGCCGCGACATGCATCATCCAGTTGTCGCCCGGTTGCAGCAACACGGTCACCGCCGTGCCGCCCGCCTGCGCGCCGGTGTAGATCGGCCGCATATAGGTCTTCATCAGGCCGACGCGGCCCATCGCTTCGTGCACCGTCGCCGAGCCGAGCGCGCCGAGCTTTTCGGCTGCGTCCGCGTTCGCGCGATCGATGTTTCGATACACCACTCCCAGTTCGTACATAGTCAACGTCCTTTCGCTTTGAGCGCCGCATCCAGTCGCGGATACACGCGGCGCGCGTTGCCTTCGTAAATCTTGTAGCGCGCTTCCGGCTCGATGTGCGCCGCCTCGACATAGCGCTTCGTGTCGTCGAAATAATGCCCCGTTTCAGGATCGATGCCGCGCACCGCGCCGATCATCTCGCTCGCGAACAGAATGTTGTCGACGGGAATCACGCGCGTCAGCAAGTCGATGCCCGGCTGGTGATACACGCATGTATCGAAGAAAATGTTGTTGAGCAAATGATCCTTCAGCAAGGGCTTTTTCAGCTCCTGCGCGAGCCCGCGGAAGCGTCCCCAGTGATACGGCACCGCGCCGCCGCCGTGGGGAATCACGAACTTGAGCGTCGGAAAATCGCGGAACAGATCGGACGTGAGGCACTGCATGAACGCCGTTGTGTCGGCGTTCAGATAGTGCGCGCCCGTCGTATGAAAACACGCGTTGCAGCTCGTGCTCACGTGAATCATCGCGGGGATGTCGTATTCCACCATCTTCTCGTAGACCGGATACCACGAGCGGTCCGAGAGCGGCGGGCTGGTCCAGTGTCCGCCCGACGGGTCCGGGTTCAGGTTGATCGCGACATTGCCGTACTGCTCGACGCACTTCACGAGCTCGGGAACGCACGTCGCGACATCGACGCCCGGACTCTGCGGCAGCATCGCCGCCGGCACGAAGCTATCGGGGAAAAGTTCGCTCACGCGATAGCACAGTTCGTTGCAGATCGCAGCCCACGTGCTCGACACTTCGAAGTCGCCGATGTGATGCGCCATGAAGCTCGCGCGCGGGCTGAACACGGTGAGATCGAGGCCGCGTTCGCGCATCAGTCGAAGCTGATTCGTTTCGATCGATTCGCGCAGTTCATCGTCGCTGATACGCAGCTCGGATGCGGCCGGCATCTCCGAAGGACTCTTGATGCCTGCAATCTGCCGGTTGCGCCACGCTTCGAGCGCCTTGGGCGCGGTCGTGTAATGGCCGTGTATGTCGATGATCATGCCTTACTCCAGATACTCGTTAATGTGCTGCCGTCGTCTGTGCGTGCGCTTCGTCGACACGCGTGCGCTGCGCCACGAGAATCGCGAGGGCCGCGAGCGTCGCGGGTACGGCGAGCATCGCGAGGATCGCGCCGAACTCCCAGCCGAGGCCGAGCAGCGCACCGCCGAACGCGGAACCGAAGATGCTGCCGAAGCGGCCCATGCCGAGCATCCAGCTCACGCCGGTGGCACGCGCGACCGTCGGATAACGTCCAGGCGCGAAGGCGTTCAGGCCCGTTTGCGCGCCGCTCATGCAGAAGCCCGCTGCGAACACGAGCATCGCAAGCGACGACGACAACGCGCCGATCCACGCCAGCCCGAGCACGCACACCGCGCCGCCGAGATAGGCCGCGCTGATGACGGGCGCCGGGCGTGCCTTGTCCATGATCCAGCCGACGATGATCGCGCCGATCGTGCCGCCGATCTGGAACATCGCGGTGATGTTCGCCGCTGCGGAGACCGTGAGGCCCGCGTCCTTCATCAGCGTCGGCAGCCAGCCGGTCAGCAGATAGATCACGAGCAGGCCCATGAAATACGTGACCCACAGCGCACCGGTCATCAGACCGTAGCCGTGCGAAAACAGCACGCCGATAGGCCTTTTCGTCGGCAGCGGCGGTTCGTTCGACACGAAGGTTTCGCTGCCGTCGAAGCGCGCACCGCACACGCGGCCGAGCACCTTGCCGATGCGCGCGGACGTCGCGCCGCGCACCGCGAGCAGACGCGCCGATTCGGGCAGGAGCCACATCTGCAGCGGAATCAGCGCGAGCGGCAACGCACCGCCGAAGATCAGCACCGAGCGCCAGCCGTGCACCGGAATCAGCCAGCCCGCGACGAAGCCGATCAGCGCCGAGCCGAGATTGAAGCCCGTGAACATGATCGTGATGAGCAGCGCGCGCTTGCGTTGCGGTGCGTACTCGGAGAGCAGCGTCGTCGTGTTGGGCATCGCGGCGCCGAGGCCGATGCCGGTCAACAGGCGCAACACCGCCATGCTCATGGGCGAGGTCGTGAACGCGGTCCCGATCGTGAACACACCGAAGAGGAACACGGAGGTGATCAAGACCCACTTGCGCCCGATGCGATCCGATGCCGGCCCGGCCGCCAATGCGCCGATCACGAGACCGATGGGCGCCGCGCTCATCACGAGACCGAACGCGGGGCGCGAGATATGCCAGTCCGCGATGATCGAAGGCGCGACGAAGCCCATGATGGCCACGTCCATGCCGTCGGCCATCACGACGAGGAAGCACAGCGCGACCAGCAGCCACTGGTAGGCGGCAATGGGACGTTCGTCGATGAAGCTCTTGATGTCGATGGTTTTACGGATATCCATGTTTGTCTCCTGTCTCCTCTTTTATTCAGTTCTTCGCCTTGTCCCAGTCGAGCTTGCCCGCGCCCTTGCCCGCCACCGAATACAGTGCGCCGGGGGCGTTGCGTGTCTTCTGGAATTCCTCGAGCGTTTCACCGCGCATCGCGGCGTAGATATGCAGGTTCGATACGCCCGTGACCGCGCCGAGCTTTTCGAGCATGAAGAAGATCACGCCGTAGTGAAGCAGGCCTTGCCAGTCGCGTCGTCGGATCAGATCGCGCTCCTGTTCGCCGAGACCCGCCGCTTCGAAGCTCGCTTCTTCGTCCTGTTTGAACGCCTCGCGATGCGCGGGCTCGACCATGCGATGCAGATAATCGTTGATGCGATATGCGCGCACTGCGGTCTCGATCGAGAACGGATAGGTGCCGTCGAGCTTCTCGACATCGGTCAGTTGCACCGCCATCTTCTGACGATGACGCTCGACGATCGCCGGCTTCGTCTCGCTGTCCTCGCCTTCGTAGATCGCCGTCGCGATGCCGGCCATCGACGGCAGGTAATAGCTGCGATGCTTGCACACGACATTCGACGACAGCGCGCCGCGCATCGTCAGCCACATGATCACTTCGGCGCCTTCGTAGCCGCCGAGCGCCGCGTATTCCGCGAGCGTCATGTCCGCGAGTTGCTCGGGATCGCGCTCGAAGAGATCGAGGAAACGCGCATCCCATTCCGTGTTGTTGAAGCCCGCGCGCTCGCCGTGCACCTGATGCGAGAGACCGCCTGTGGCGAGAATCGCGACCTTGATGTCTTCGGGATAACTTTCGATCGCGCGGCGCAGCGCCTGACCGAGCTTGTAGAAACGGCGCGCGCTCGGCACGGGCAATTGCAGCACGCCCATTTGCAGCGGCACGAGCTTGACGGGCCATTCGGGTTTGTGCGGACACAGCATCGAGAGCGGCGAGAAGCAGCCGTGGTCGAGCGCCTTGTTCTGGAAGAACGACATGTCGAATTCGTCGGACATCAGCGACGTGCCGATGTGCGCGGCGAGCGCCGGATGACCTTTGATCGGCGGCAGGTCGCGCGCGCCGCCGCCCTCGTCCGCGACGCGCCATTCCGGGCCCACGCCGAGCGCGAACGCCGAATAGTGATCGAAAAAGAACGACGTGACGTGGTCGTTGTAGATCGTGACGATGACATCGGGTTGCTTCTCCGCGAGCCAGTTCGCGAGCGGCGCGAAATTCTCGAAGATCGGCGCCCAGACGGGATCGTCGCGCTTGTTCTTGTCGAACGCGAAACCGATAGTCGGTGTATGCGAGGCGGCAATGCCTCCGATGATCCGTGCCATGTGCGCTACTCCTTCAGAATGCGTGGCCGAGCGGGCTTGCTTTAGGGAAACTGAAGCCGAAGGTTAGCGAGGAAGGAGGTGGCGCGGGTATTACGTGTTAACCAGTACTTTGTTGGTGGGGATGGGGTTTGAAGGGGGTGGGAGGCCGCTGTGGCGCGGCGGGCGGGGAAGTTCCGAGGCACCACGTCACCGATAAGCCGATAAACAAAACTGATGGCTGGTGAAGCAGGACGCAAGCGGGGTGAGTTTGAGGAGCTGCCGCGCCCTATGAGAGGATGCGCGGATCGCTATTCTTTCGTGGAGCGCATCCGATGCTTGCAGATATTTATCGAGGATACATCGCGTGCCTGAACGCGCAGGACTGGGGCAATCTCAGCACGTTCGTTCATGATGCGCTGCATTACAACGGGCGGACGCTGACGCTCGATGATTATCGCGACATGCTGAAGAAGGATTTTCGCGAGATTCCGGATCTCTTCTTCGATATTCAACTGTTGATTGCAGAGCCGCCGCGCGTCGCTTGCAGATTGCGCTTTGAATGCGCGCCGAAGGGGGTTTTCATGGGCTTGCCTGTGAATGGAAAGCGAGTGGTCTTTTGCGAGAATGTTTTCTATGAATTCCGCGACGGGAAAATTGACAACGTCTGGTCGGTGATCGATAAGGCCGCGATCGAGGCGCAGATTTAGGCTCCCGATTTCTCGATGCTTAAATTCAACTGGAATGGCGCATTACGTGCCAGCTGACATCGATTCAGGCTTTTACCAAAATCCATACATTGAAAGACTCGTAAACGATACCGTTAGCACATTTATCGTTGTGAGGCTCAAATGATCGCGGCTCGCCTGATCACGTTCCTGCTCGTCGTGCACTATGCGGGCGCGCGCCTCGCCAACTTTCTCGTCTATAGATACATGACGGAGATGCCTGATTGGATGCATCAAACGATCCGCGTCGTGCTCGATAACACGGGTAACGCAGATATCCGCGAACCCGACGATCTCAGTGGGATCGCGCTTTTGTCGACGCTTGTCGCATGCTGGATCGCGGTCGCGATAGCGTTGATCGTGTTCTATAAAATCTCCCGGCAACTCGTCCACCGTTATGCCCGGACGCTTCGATAAAAAGCTTCAACGCTCTTGACCTACGGCACGCTGGAATTCCGTTGAAACATAAGCTGCGGATCGCGGCACGCGTCGTCGCACTGTCGCTGATCATATTCCTCGGGGGCGTGCATCTTGCACGATTTCTTGCTTACGGCGTTTTCTACGAAATGCCGGAATGGATGTACGACACAATGCGTTTCGTGCTCGACCACACAGGCAATGCTGATTTTCGCGATCCCGACGATATAAGCATGTTGTCGATGCTGTTCTCGCTCATCGCTTGCTGGGTCATGATGGGGATTGTCATAGTCGCGCTTTACAAGATTGTGGGCAGACTCATTGATCGCCGTCACAACTCGCGCATCGCGAAGCGTTGACAGGAAACCTGGATCGCGATTTACGACATCGTCACGAACCACTCGAAAAAAACCTCCCCACAATCTCATCCCGCAACCGCGTGAGCCTGGCGTCCCCCACCTTCCGCGGCCTCGCCAATCCCACCTCGATCACATCCCCAATCCGCCCCGGCCGCGCCTCCATCACGACAACGCGATCCGAAAGCAGCACCGCTTCCTCGACATCATGCGTGACGAGCACCATCGTGATCCGCTCGCGCTCCCAGATCCGCTGCAGTTCGAGTTGCAAGCGACGGCGCGTCAACGCATCGAGCGCACCGAACGGCTCATCGAGCAGCAGCAATCGAGGCCGGTTCACGAGCCCGCGCGCAATCGCGACGCGTTGCGCCATTCCGCCCGACAACTGATGCGGATAATGCCGCTCATATCCCTTCAAGCCAACGAGCGCGACATGCTCCGCCACCGCCCGCGCTTTCTCCGCCTTCGACAGCGGCGCATTGCGTAATGCGACGGCCACGTTCTGTTCGACATCGAGCCACGGAAACAGCCGATGATCCTGAAACACGATCCCGCGCGACAGGTCCGTCGTCACGATGCGCTCGCCATCGAAGCCGATCTCGCCTTCATGATCGCCATCGAGTCCCGCGATCAGCCGCAGCAACGTCGACTTGCCGCAACCGCTCGCCCCGACGATGCTCACGAACTCCCCGCTCGCGATCGACAGGTCGATTCGATCCAGCACCGGCGGCGCCGCATCGTCGTTGAAGCGCTTGCTCACATGCCGCAGCGTCAGTCCGCTGCCCTGCTCGATTACCGTCGTCATTGTCTGGATTCTCCTCAAGCAGCGCGCGCTGCACCGAACCAGCGCCGCTGCACGCCGCGCGCGAAAGCATTCAACGCCCACCCCGTCAAACCGACCACGATCACGCCGAACACGACGAGATCCATGCGAAACTGCTCGCTGCCATCGACGAGCGTATTGCCGATCCCGCTGCCCGCGACCAGCAGATACTCCGCGCCCAAAGTCGCAAGCCACGAATAAATGAGCGCGAGATAGACGCCCGTAAAGATCGACGGCAACGCGGCGGGCAGCACCACATACGCCAGCGTCTGCAACTTGCCATAGCGATACGCGCGCGCGACATCGAGCCAGTTCACGGGCACCGCGCGAATGCCATCGCTCGTATGCATGACGACGGGCACCAGCGCGGCAAGCGACAGGAACACGACCTTCGCGACATCGCCCAGGCCGAACCATACGGAAATCAGCGGAATCCACGCGAACAGCGACACTTGCTTGAAGGTGTTGAAGCTCGGCGCGATCGCGCGGTTCGCCAGCTTCGAGATGCCGAGCAACGCGCCGAGCGCAAGACCGAGTGTCGTGCCGATCGCAAAGCCCGTCAGTTCGCGCGCAAGCGATGCCGACAACGCACGCACGAGCGCCCCGCTGCGAACCTGCGCCCCGGCGGTATCCCAGACCTGCGCGGGCGACACCATCACGCCGTGCCCTAATTGCGCGCCGCGCGACACGAACCACCACACCGCCAGCGCGCCCAGCGGCAGCACGAGGCCGCGCCACGATCCCTTGACGGCGCCCGCTTCCAGATCCAGTGTCGACATGGGTTCTCCTCAGTTGGCGCGGCCGCGCTGAAGCTTGCGCTCGAACGCGTTGAGCAGACGATCGGCCACGTAACCGATCGCGCCGACGATCAGCACCGAAGCCAGCACGAGATCGAGCTGAAAAAGCTGACGGCCATACACGATCAGATATCCGAGCCCTTCCGACGAAGCGACCAGTTCCACGACGACGAGCGTGAGCCACGCCTTCGTGAACGCGAGCCTGACGCCCGTGCCGATGACGGGAATCGCCGCCGGCAAGGTCACGCGCGTGATGACCTGCCAGCGCGTATAGCGATACACCGCCGCCACTTCCTGCAACGCGCGCGGCGAACCGCGAAAGCCCTGCAGCGTGGACAGCGTGACGGGAACGAGCGCGGCATGCCCGATCAGCAGATACTTCAGCGGCTCGCCAATACCGACGACGATCATCAGAAACGGCAGCCAGCCGAGCACGGGCACCTGCACGATCGCGTTGAAGCTCGGCAGCACGTACGCTTCCAGCGTGCGCGACAAGCCAAGAAGACCACCCAGCAGAATACCGAGCAGCACCCCGCCGCCGAACCCGACCGCGGTGCGCGTCATGCTGGCGGACAGATGCATCCATAACTCGCCGCTCTTCACGAGCGCGCCGAGCGTTTCGAACACGAGCGCGGGCGGCGGCAGCACTTGCGCGGAAATCCATCCGTAATGCGAACCGAGTATCCACAGCAAGCCGCAAAGGATAGGCACGATCCACGGCAGCGCAGTCCAGCCGACCGTGCGCCATGCTTCACTCGATAACGGCCCGCGCACACGATGCGCGGGCAGGAATACGCGAGTCAGGGCGTTGGCCATCTATCGATTCTCCGCGACACGTTGAACGATCGGCTTGCCCGACGCATCGAAACGCGGCCAGTACGCTTCGAGCCTGAGCGACTTCAACGCCTGGTCCAGATACTTCGGCTCGAACCATCCGTTCACGCTCACAGGCTGACGGATCAGATTCAAACGCAGCGCATCATCGGCGACGGACTGATAGCGCGCGACGATGAACGGATCGATCAGCGGCGAATTGCGATCCTTCAACGGCTGATTCGCGTATTCGGATGCCCACGATTCGGTCGGTATGCCGCTCTTCGACCACAGCGCGAAGAGCGCATTTCGGTTCGCTTCGTCGGACGACCATTGCGCCGCCTGAACGACAGCGGTCACGACCGTCTGCACGGTATCGGGATGCGCGCGCTCGAAGTCCTCCAGCACGAGCAGATGCGCCTGTCGCGTGAGTTGCAAGCCATCGTCGCGCGATGCGTACACGATCTTCGCCAGCCCCTGACGTTGCAGCTTGAAGAGCGAGTAGTCGAGGAACACGGCATCGACGCCCTTCGATGCGAGCGCGGCCTGCGCCGCGGCGGTATCGAGGTTGATCACGCGCAGATCGCGTTCCGTGAGGCCGTTTTCCTTCAGCACGTTATCGGCGACGAGTTGCAGATTCGTCCCGCGAAAGAGACCCACGCGCTTGCCCTTCAGATCCTTGACGCTCTTGATATCGGAGTCGGGCGGCACCGCGAGATAGACGCCCGCGCGCACGTTCGACGCCAGCAGCAAGCGCGTCTTCAGTCCGTTCGCGCGGCCGAGCACGGAAGGCAGATCGCCCTGATACGCGAAATCGATCTGCTTGTTCGCGAGGGCCTCATTCACGGCCGGCCCCGCGCCCTTGAAGAAGATCCATTCGACTTTCACGTGCGCGGGCTGCAATGCATCCTCGACGCGATGCTGTAACTGCGCGGTCGCGGCAGGCGACCCGCCGAACGTGGGCGGATCGCCGCTGCCCTGCTGCGCCACGCCAATGCGCACCACGGCGGGATCGGCGGCATGCGCGGGACCGATGAGCGCGGCGAACAACGTCGCCGCGCCGATGAGGAGCCTGAATCGTAGTGTCATCGCGTTTCCTGCCTGACGATGCGGCTCCTGCGTCCGTCGATGCCCACGGGCACATCGCCGTGCACGGTCGCGCGGCGCACGACGCGATGCGCGTCGCCATAATCGGCCACCGCGTAATGCTGCGTCGCGCGGTTGTCCCAGATCGCCACGTCGCCTTGCGTCCAGCGCCAGCGCACGGTGTTCTCCAGGCGGGTGACGTGGTCGTGGAAGAGTTCGATCAGACGGTCCGAATCCCGCTGCGACAGGCCGATGAAACGCTGCACGAAGTGGCCGAGAATGAGCGTGCGTTCGCCCGTCTCGGGATGCACGCGCACGACCGGATGCTCCGTTTCATACAGCGTCGAGGTGAACTGCTTGCGGTATTCGCGCTCGGATTCCGTGTCGGGCGCGTTGCGCGTCGCGGCGTAGTCATAGGTGTTCGAATGCAGCGCCCACAGCTTGTCGGCAAGCTCGCGCAGGACGTCCGGCAGGTTCGCGTACGCGGCGGCGGTGTTGGCCCATACGGTGTCGCCGCCCGCGGGCGGAATCACCACGCCGCGCAGAATCGAAATCTTCGGGTAGGCATCGACGAAGGTGACATCGGTATGCCATGAGTTGGCGCGCGTGCCGTGCTTCGAATCGAGTTCGAGCAGGCGGCTGCTGCCCGCAAGCGAAGGCACGGTCGGATGCGCGACGGTCTCGCCGAAGCGTGCGGCGAATGCTTCCTGCGCGGCGTCGTCGAGATGCGACTGGCCGCGAAAGAACAGCACCTTGTGATCAAGCAGCGCCTGGTTGAGCGCGGCGATGGCGTTGTCGTCGAGATCGGCGGAAAGCGTCACGCCGCGTACTTCCGCGCCGATGCGCCCGCCTATCGCGCGCACCTGAAACGGTTCATTCGATGCAGCGGGAGCGAGCGTGGACCCGGCGGCGAGCGTGGGGATATCGGCCATCGAAAAACTCCGTTGGTTATGCGTTTGTCGGATGCAGGCCGCATGGAATGCGACCAAAACATTGAAGCATCGACAGGACGTTCGACCAACGAAGTGTTTCGACTAAGCTTTACATCGATCAGCGCGATGCATATTGCTGCAGGCCCGCGATGCTTTCTTGCAGTTCCGCTTGCAGGCGCGTCATCAGCTCGGCTGCGGGCAACTCACGCACGAGCGCGGCGGCCTGTCCCGCCCATTGCGCGCCATAACCGAATTCGCCTTTCGCCTTGGCCGCCGCGTGCAGCGACTTGCCTGCATCGTAAGTGACGGGATACGCGGGAATCGCGGGCGCTTGCGCGCCACGCCCCAGTTCGGTGAACTTGTTGACGAGGCCGCGCGCACGGCGGCCGGAGATCGCGGCCGTGAAGGTCGTGCGGTTCGCCGCATCGCTCAGGATTGCGCGACGATACCCTTCATCGATCGATGTCTCCAAGCAAGGCACGAACGCGGTGCCGAGCTGCGCCGCCTGCGCGCCCAACGCGAGCGCCGCCGCGATGCCCGCGCCATCCATGATGCCGCCCGCCGCGATCACGGGCACATCGAACCGGCTGGCGAGAAGTCGCGTGAGCGCGAAGACGCCGAGGTTGTCGTCATCGGCTTGCGGGTCGAAGCTACCGCGATGCCCGCCCGCTTCGATGCCCTGCGCGACGATCGCATCCATGCCCGCCACCACGAGCTGTTCGGCCTCGCGCAGGTTGGTTGCGGATGCGATCAGTTTGATGCCCGCACCGCGCAACGCATCGATATATTCCTTCGATGGCAAGCCGAAATGAAAACTCACGATAGCCGGCTTTTCTTCGACGAACACCTCGAGCATCGCTTCATCGACGACGAAGCTCGTGTAGATCTCGCTCAGCGTCGAAGGCGGCGTCGCGCCGTATTGCGCGAACACGGGCGCGAGCCACTCGGTCCATGCTTTTTCGACGGTGGCATCGGCCGTGGCCGGCGCATGACAGAAGACGTTGATGTTGAACGGCTTGCCCGTGAGTTCGCGCGTTTCACGGATCACCTTGCGCGCGCCTTGCGCGTTCATCGCGCCGACGCCGAGCGAGCCGAGACCGCCCGCATTCGATACGGCTGCCGCGAGCGCTGGCGTGCTCACGCCGGCCATCGGCGCCTGAATGATCGGCGTGTCGATGCCGAGCAGTGATGTCAATGCGTTCTTGCTCATGGATATGCGTCCTCCAGACTTTTGCATGATTCAGCGCGTGACGAGCTTCTCGACGATGAAATCCACGAAAGCCCGCACGCGCGACGACAGATGTCTGCCATGCGGATACAGCAGAATGAACGGCCTGCTGCATCCACCAAATTCGCGTAGCACTTCGGTGAGCGTGCCCGCGCGTAAATCGTCCTCGACGGTGAAGCGGTAGATCTGAAAAAGACCCGCGCCGCCGCGCGCGAGCGGAATGCCCGCGAGCGCATCGCCGGACGTGCCGTAACCGCTTTGCGTCGTGATCTCCAGCGCTTCGCCGTTCTGCATGAAGAGCCACGGCACGGGGCGTCCGGTGCTCGGCATCTCGAACTGGATGCATTCGTGGGTGAGCAGATCGTCGATGGTCTTCGGCGTGCCCGCGCGCTTCAGATAAGCAGGCGACGCCACCACGACCAGTTCCGCGTCTTCCAGCTTGCGCGCGATCAGACCGGAATCGCGCGGCGCGCGTCCGCGTATCGCGAGGTCGAAGCCTTCATCGGCGAAATCGATGTTGCGGTTGCTCAGATGCGCTTCGACGGTCACATCGGGATAGCGCTTGCGAAACTCCGCGAGCAGCGGCAGCACGCGATAGTGGCCGTATGGCGTCGGCATGCTGATGCGCAGCACGCCCTTGGGACTGGTCTGCTGGCCCGTCGCTTCGCGTTCCGCTTCCGCGAGACGATTGAGCGCGTCGCGGCATTGCTCGAAGTAGCGGCGGCCCGCATCGGTCAGTCGAATCTGGCGCGTCGTGCGCACGAAGAGCCGCACGTCCAGGCGCTTTTCGAGCCGCGCGACCGAGCGGCTCACCGCCGCGGGCGTCACGCTCGCCGCCGTCGCCGCCAGCGTGAAGCTGCCGAGTTCCGCCGCGAGGCAGAAAAGCTCGATGCTGCCGAGGAGAAGATCGTCGAATTGCCGCTGCATGTCGGTTGGCTTCGCGTCGTTGTCGCTGCATCTTCCCTGCTTGCGCGCGCACGGTCAACCGGACGCGAGTTCACTTGAGTTGTGACGCGCGGGAACAAATCGATTCTGCAAGCCCCGAAACACAATCGCCCGCTTGTTCCACACGGGAAAAAGCGGGCGATATTCATGCGTTCATCGAGACCTTACTTCGCGGTGGGCATCGCGAATTCCGCGCCCTTCTCCGTGCTCTCGGGCCAGCGCTGCATGATCGACTTCTGCTTCGTGTAGAAGCGCACGCCTTCCTCGCCATACGCGTGCATGTCGCCGAACAGGCTGCGCTTCCAGCCGCCAAACCCGTGCCATGCCATCGGCACCGGAATCGGCACGTTGATGCCGACCATGCCCACTTCGATGCGTCGGCCGAACTCACGTGCGATATGGCCATCGCGCGTATAGCAGGCGACGCCGTTGCCGAACTCGTGTTCGTTGACGAGTTCCACCGCTTCGCTGAAGTCCTTCGCGCGCACGCAAGCGAGCACCGGACCGAAGATCTCTTCCTTGTAGATGCGCATGTCCGGCGTAACGTGATCGAACAGCGTGCCGCCCGTGAAAAAGCCGTCTTCATGGCCCGGCACCTTGTAGCCGCGGCCATCGACGACGAGCGTCGCGCCTTCGTCGACGCCCATCGCGATGTAGCCTTCGATCCGTTCCAGCGCGGCGCGCGTGACGATCGGACCCATTTCCGCGTCGGCTTCCATGCCGTTGCTGATCTTGAGCTGCTTCGCGCGCTCGGCGAGACGCGGCACGATCTTGTCGGCGACATCGCCCACCAGCACCGCGACCGAGATCGCCATGCAACGCTCGCCCGCCGAGCCGTAACCCGCGCCGATCAATGCATCGACAGCCTGATCGATATCCGCATCGGGCATCACGACCATGTGATTCTTCGCGCCGCCCAGCGCCTGCACACGCTTGCCGTGCTTCGCGCCGGTTTCGTAGATGTAGTTCGCGATCGGCGTCGAGCCGACGAAACTGATCGCCTTCACTTGCGGATGCGTGAGCAATGCATCGACGACGACCTTGTCGCCCTGCACGACGTTGAAAATGCCGTCCGGCAGACCGGCTTGCTTCAGCAGATCGGCCATGAACAGCGACGCGGACGGATCGCGCTCGCTCGGCTTCAGGATGAACGCGTTGCCCGCCGCGATCGCGACCGGGAACATCCAGCACGGCACCATGCACGGGAAATTGAACGGCGTGATGCCCGCGACGACGCCGAGCGGCTGGCGCATCGTCCAGTTGTCGATGCCGGTCGAGACCTGCTCGGTGTAATCGCCCTTCAGCAGTTGCGGAATGCCGCATGCGAATTCGATCACGTCGATGCCGCGCGACACTTCGCCCTGCGCATCCGAAAACACCTTGCCGTGTTCCGCCGTGATGATCGCGGCGAGTTCGTCGCGATGCTTGTTCATCAGTTCGAGAAACTTCAGCATGACGCGCGCGCGGCGGATCGGCGGCATGTCGCGCCACGCCGGGAACGCGGCTTTCGCGCTCGCAACGGCTGCGTCGACATCGGCGGCTTCGCCCAGCACGAGCTTGCGCGGACGCTCGCCCGTCGCGGGATTGAACACCGGCTGCGTGCGCGTGGCCGAGCCATGCGTGCGCTCGCCGTGAATGTAATGAACCACGTCGGCGGTGTCGTTGAACGCTTGCATCTCGTCTCCTCGAAGGAATTAGTTTGGCGATGGACACAGTGTAGGAAGCGTTGCGCCCCGTGCAAAGACGCTATGATTGAACTCATTGTTTATATCGGCAAACAATCCGCTGATGGACGAGCAAAAGATCGAAGGTCTCTGGACCCATTTGCACTGGCTGACCGTGCTCGCGGAACAGGGCAGCTATACGGCGGCGGCCGCGCGCCTGAACGTGTCGAAGGCCGCGATGAGCCAGCGTATCGCGGAGCTGGAGCGCGCGGCGGGCGTGCCGCTCGTCACGCGCACGACGCGCAGCGTGCGCTTCACGGAAGCGGGACGCAGGCTGGTCGACGATACACGCGAGCAGTACGAGCGCATCGCGTCGAGTTTTTTGAGCGTGAAGGAGATGGCGGGCGTCGCGCGCGGCCTGATCCGCGTGACCGCGCCGATGGCGTTCTCGCGGCAGCAACTGGTGCCGCGCATGGCGGGATTTCTGCACGCCCATCCGGATGTGCGGGTGCAACTGGAGGCATCGGACCGATTGAGTTCGATCGCGACCGAAGGCTTCGATCTCGCGGTGCGGCACAGCGCGCAGGTACCGGATACGCACGTCGCGTGGAAGCTGTGCGATACGCATTCGGTGATCGTCGCGACGCGCGCGTATCTGAAGCGGCGCGGCACCCCCACGACGCCGACCGATCTCGCCACGCACGATTGCCTCGTCTATCCGCGTCCGCAGGCGTCGAGCATCTGGTCGTTCGAGAGAAAAGGCGGGCGCAAGAGTTCGACCGGGCCTTATACGCTCGCGGTGAACGGGCCTTTTGCAGCGAACAATAGCGAGGTGTTGCGCGATGCCGCGCTCGACGATCTCGGCATTGCGTTATTGCCGGATTTCACCGCGCAGGCTGCGGTGCAGGCGGGAAAGCTGGTGGTGCTGCTGCCGGACTGGCGTCCGGTCGGGGCGTTCGCGGATCAGTTGTTCGTCGTGCGGCCTTATGCGCCGCATGTGCCGCGCGCGGTCGCGCTTTTTATCGGATATTTGCGCGAGGCGTTTGCGGGCGGGTTTCCGCTTTAGATCGACTTTCTATAAACGACAAAACGCGCCCGCTAACACGCGGGCGCGTTTCGTTAGACCCCTTGCTGCTTAGTGATGCGCGAACGTCGGGAACACATCGCCTTGAGCCGCACTGACGCGAGCACCCGATTGCGCCGAGCCATCCGCCGAGCCACCGAAGGCACTTTGCGCGGTGCCGTTCTGCGCTGCAATGCGCGCTTCAGCGGCTTGAATGTCGCCGGGATACTTCGAATCGCTGATCACGCCGGGGTTATAACCCGCCTTTTCCAGTTGAACGATCTGCTGGCGAACTTCAGCGCGCGTCAAAGGCTGATTCGATTGCGCGAACGATGCGACCGGAGCGGCAAAAGCCAGAGCGACCGCTGCAATACCGATGAACTTGTTCATGATGCTGACCTCCGTACATAAGTTATTGAGTTGCCGCTCACGTTGCTGTGTTTGCTCGTTTGCGACCGTTGAAGAGAGTTTAGGGATCGCACGTTCTAGGGTAAATACCTAAAGAACGAAATCACTTTTGGCGAAATTCGTACTAATCCCGGCACGAACGCAGGTGCGCTACTGCCTGGTTAATCGCCTATAAAGAAAAGCAGCAAGACTGGCGCATTAATTTGATAGCACGAACGATCGTTTATTAAGGGGAATGACTTTGAACCGAATCCTGGTGATCGGCGCTGGCTTCGCCGGTTTGTGGAGCGCGCTGTCGGCGGCGCGCAAGCTCGACGAACTGCATCGCACGGATGACGCCGAAGTCGCCATCGTCAACCCGGCGCCGTTTCATAGCGTGCGGGTACGTAATTACGAGCAACCGCTCGACCCGACGCTCGTGCAGCTCGACACCGTGCTCGGGCCGGCGGGCGTGCGGCTGATCCAGGCCAAAGCGACCGATATCGACAGCGCGAATCGCCGCGTGAAGATCGAGCATGATGGCGCGTCCGAATCGCTCGACTACGACCGGCTGATTCTCGCCGCCGGCAGCGTGCTCGTGCGCCCGCCGATTCCGGGCCTCGATCGCTTTTCGTTCGATGTCGATACCTATGCGGGCGCGTGCAAGCTGCAGGCGCATCTGCTCACGCTGCCCGCGTTGCCCGATACGCCGAGCCGATACACGGCGGTCGTGGTCGGCGCGGGTTTGACCGGCATCGAGCTGGCGGCGGAATTGCCCGCGCGTTTGCGCGAGATCGTCGCGGAAGGCGATCGCGACAAGGTGCGCGTCGTGCTCGCGGATCGCTCGGCGAAGATCGCGCAATCGATGGGCGGCGCGCAGCCTGTCATCGAAGGCGCGCTGACGACGCTGAATGTCGAGACGCGCTCCGGTGTGTCGCTGGCCTCGCTCGATGGCCAGAGCGTGACGCTTAACGACGGCGCCGCGAGCGAGCGCATTGAGGCCGCGACGGTCGTCTGGTGCGGCGGCATGCATGCGAACGCGCTCGCGGCGCAACTGCCGGTCGCGCTCGATCCGCTCGGGCGCGTGCCGGTCGATGCGTTCCTGCGCGCGGAAGGCGTGCCGGGCGTTTTTGCGGCGGGCGATTGCGCGCGCATTCTGATCGACGGCACGCGGCCTTCGGTCATGTCGTGCCAGCATGGCCGGCCGATGGGACGTTACGCGGGCAACAACGCCGTCTGCGATCTGTTCGGGCTGGAGATGCTGCCGCTGTCGATCGACTGGTACACGACCATCTGCGATCTCGGGCCGTGGGGCGCGGTGTACACGGAGGGATGGGACAGGAAGCTCGTCTCCGAAGGCGAGACGGCGAAGGCGACCAAGCGCACGATCAACGGCGAGCGCATTTATCCGCCGAAAAGCGGCTTGCGCGAGGATATCTTTCGGGCGGCGGCGCCCGTCGTGCAGACGCCGCCGCCAACCGAACGCGAGGAACGCGCTGAATAGCGCTGAAGCTTCAGGCCTTCTTCACGGACGCGTTGTAGATCTCGTCGATCGACACTTCGAGCGTCTTGTCGAACTCGCTGTCGCTCATCGACTTCTTCAGCTCGTTGATGAGCGCGCGCGAGAAGCTCGCGATCATGCCGTGGTTCTGTTCGAGCTTCTTGCAGGCGTCGCTGCGCGTATAGCCGCCCGACAGCGCGACGACACGCACGACACGCGGATGCTCGATCAGCGGACGATAGAAATCCGCTTCATCGGGGATGGTCAGCTTGATCATCACCTTGCTCGATTCCGGCAGCGCGTCGAGGCCCTTGAGCAGTTCGTCGCGCAGGATCTTTTCCGCGCCCTTCTTGTCCGGGCTCTTGATCGAGACTTCGGGTTCGAGAATCGGCACGAGACCGTGCTTGATGATCTGCGCGCCCACTTCGAATTGCTGCTTCGCCACTGCGGCGATGCCCTTCTCGTCCGCGTGATGGATCACCGAGCGCATCTTCGTGCCGAACACGCCGAGCTTCACGGCGCGCGCGAGCAGATCGTCGAGGCCGGGAATCGGCTTCATGACCTGCACACCGTCGGCTTCGGCTTCGAGGCCCTTGTCGACCTTCAGGAACGGCACGACGCCGCGGTCTTCCCACAGAAACGTGGGAACGGGCTTGCCTTCCGCTTCACCGTCCATCGTGCGCTCGAACAGAATTGCGCCGATCACCTTCTTGCCGGTGAACGAAGGCGCGGTCATGATGCGCACGCGCATCTCGTGCATCAGCTTGAACATTTCCGCGTCGCCGCTGTAGGCATCTTCCGCAATGCCGTACTGCCGTAGCGCGCCGGGTGTCGAACCGCCGCTTTGATCCAGCGCGGCGATGAAACCATCCTTCTCAGCCATTTGCGTGAGCATCTTTT
Source organism: Caballeronia pedi (assembly GCF_001544915.2). Lineage (GTDB taxonomy): Bacteria > Pseudomonadota > Gammaproteobacteria > Burkholderiales > Burkholderiaceae > Caballeronia > Caballeronia pedi. Next base: position 67,105 of record NZ_FCOE02000017.1, read on the forward strand.
CGTTAGCCACGAACATTTCCTCCTCGAAGTTCAAACACCGGACCTGTTTTACGTGCGCGGTCCGGGCTCATGGTTCAGCTTCGACAAGTGTAATGGTTTTAGGGGATGCTCAAGACGTGGAAATCCGCCATTCGTGCGCACGCGCGGCGCGAATGCGCGTCGATCGTGCGTTGGCGCACGGCCTGCGATAAATGCGCTCAGGAAGCGGCGGAGTTGAAATCGCCCGCGCTGCCGGATCGCCAGACGAAGCCGAAGGCGCGGCGAATCAAGGATGGCGCGCGTTCGAAATCGGCGGCTTGCGGCATTTCCGCATGATCGTTCGATGTTTCGACGACCGTTTCGACGACCTCGGTCTCCTGCACGGGCGCGAGCTTCTCGCGCGCGTCGGCGCAACGCCGGTTGAGCACGCGGCGCATGTCGGGGTCGTCGATGAGTGCCTGCGCGGTCGCCAGGCCGCGCTCGAATTGCAGCGCGTAGGCGATGTCGGTGAAATCCTCATAGCGGCCGCTATCGGCCAGTTCGAACGCCAGTTCAAGGGTGCGCTGGCGCTTCCATGCGTCGAGATCGTCGTGGCCCGTGCTCACAGATGTCCTCTGCTTCGCGATGAGGTGCCGAAGATGTTAGCCCGCGCCAAACGTTTTGCCGTTGTCGCGCCACAACAAGCAGAGGAAAAGCGCATCAGAAATCGTACAAAAAGCGCTTGCCTGAAGCGCCGGATTCGCGATAGTCCTTGCTTGACACGGCCCGTGCAAGGTATTTAATTCACTCACCCGACCATTCGAAAATGGTGGCCGGCCGCCGACATCTCCTGTCTGCGCTGTGAAGCAGTCCCGACGTATTGGATGTTCGCTCCATCCGGAGCGCGATGTGCCTTTATCGGAGCCGCGTCATGAACCCGCTTTCAGGAAGTCCGGCACGCGCTGCCGCTCTCGCGCTTTCGTGCGCGCTCGCCGCATTCATCGCCGGATGCGGCGGCTCGGATTCCAACGACACATCCGTTCCCGACGCCATCACCCAGGTGATGAAAAAGCCGATGTACCAGGGCTCGACATGGGCCTTGCGCGTCGTCGACCTGAATTCGGGCGATGTCATCTACGACATGAACTCGAACGCGCAGGTGTATGTCGCTTCGGTGCGCAAGGTGTTCTCGCTCGGCGCAGCGCTCGATCAGTACGGCGCGCAGCATCAGTTCCAGACGCCGGTGTATCGCCTCGGCACCGTCGATGCGAGCGGCACGCTCAACGGCAACCTCGTGCTCGTCGCGAGCGGCGACCTCGCGATGGGCGGCCGCACCAATCCCGACGGCACACTCGCCTGGACCAACTTCGACCACAACGAAGCGAACAGTCTGGGCAACGCGCAGATCACCACGCCCGATCCGCTCGCGGGCTACGATTCGCTCGCGGCGCAGGTGGCGGCGGCGGGCATCAAGAAGATCAACGGCGAAGTCGTGATCGACGATCGCCTTTTCGAACCCTTCGACTTCCGCGACGAATTCGATCTGCGGCCGATCTTCGTCAACGACGATCTCGTCGATACGATCATCGGACAAGGCAGCGCGGGCTCGGCGGCGCCGGTGGATTACCGGCCGAAATCATCGGCGTTCACGGTGCAGTCCACGCTGATGACCGGTGCCGCTGGAACCAGCGCGAACATCACCGTCACGCCCACGGACCCGACCTGCTTTGGCACGCTGCCGTGCGGTGGCGTGCTGGGCGGCACGATTCCGGCCGATTACGTGCCGCCGATCGTCCCGAGTTTCCCGGTGATCCGCACGTTTCGCATCACGCAGCCGTCGAACTACGCGCGCACGGTGCTCATCGAAGCGCTTGCGCGCGCAGGCGTGACCGTCACCGCGACGGCGGTGGAGAACAATCCCGTGCAACTGCTGCCCGCGAAGAACGCGTACGCGGCGGATACGCGCGTCGCGCAGCTCACGTCGCAGCCGTACAGTGAATATACGAAGTGGATTTTGAAGGTCAGCTACAACATCGGCGCGGACACGAGCCTGATGCTGTTCGGCGTCGCGAACAACGGCTCGACGACGCTCGACGCCGCGCTCGCCGCCGAAAACGCGACGCTCTCGAGCGCGCCGTTCAACGTGCCGATGAACCAGACGCACTTCATCGACGGCAGCGGCGGCGGCGAGACCACGGCCACGCCGATCGCGGTCATCGCGATGCTGCGCGCGATGAATGGCCGCCCGGCCTTCCCGGCGTATGTCGATTCGATGCCGTTCCTCGGCGTCGACGGCTCGCTCGCGAGCACGACCGCGTTCGAAAGCGATCCGACGCTCGCGGACGCGAAAGGCAAGGTCTACGCGAAGACGGGCACGTATGCGATCGGCACCGACCTCCCGAACGGCCAGGTGCAGACGACGCTCAAGGGACAGGCGCTCGCGGGTTATATCGACGCGAAGAGCGGCCGCAGGCTCGCGTTCGCGCTGATGGTGAACAACGTGCCGATCACCGACGTCCCCGACATCCTCAACGTCTTCAACGACGAAGGCACGATCGCGGCGAACATCTGGAAGCTGCAGTAACCCGCGTGCGGCTCACCAGGCGGCGGCGAACGCCAGCACCGCGCGATTGAACGCACCGGGGCTGGCGGCGTTCATGCCGTGCGACGCGCCCGCGATCGTCTGGCGCTCCGCGAACTCGATCCACTCTTCCAGCCGGTCGACGTTGTTGCGGAACATGCGCGGGCTCTTTTGCCCGTCGATGAGCAGCGTGCGGCACTTGATGTCGCGCGCCGCTTCGCGCGTGTAGGCGGGCAACGGATCGCGGAATTGCTTGGGCAGCGTGAGCGCGTTGTCGAGCGCCATGCGCCGGAAGCTCTCCGAACTCTTCTTCCAGAAGCCCGGCATGCTCACCGAATCGACGAACATCTCCAGCCCCTTGTCGAACTCGCCTTGCTCGATCAGCTCCGCGACGCGCGCACGCAGCGCGTTGGTCGCGGGCGGCAGCGTGGCCGGCACGGCCTGCGGCGTCGTTTGCAGCGGGCCGCCCGGATCGGCGAGCGTGAGCGTCTTCACGAGCCGCGGATACTCGCGCGCCAGATGAAACGCGACGCAGCCGCCGCGCGAATGCCCGACGAGATGCACCGGCGCGAGATCGAGCGATTCGATGAACTCGGCCATTTCCGTGACGTGCGCTTCCCAGCCGAATTCGCCGCGCACGAAGGCATCGACGGCGGGCCAGTAGTGCGACAGGCTCGGCGCGATGCAGCGGAACTGCTTCGCGAGCGGCAGGATCTGCGCGCTCCAGTAGCGGTAGTCGCACAGCGAGCCATGCACGAAGACGAGCGGCTCGCCCTCGCCGCACTCGATGTACGGCACCGAAACCCCCGACGCCGTAGTGGCGAACGACGGTTCGGGCAGGCCTTGCACGGCGGTGAGGACGGAAAGATCGGTTCGCGCGTTCATGGTTCGCTCCTTTGATGCGACTATGCGCCGCACTGCACCAAAAGAAAAACGCATAATTTTGATAGAATCGTTCAGATTTTCTGATACCAAACGGTCGTTCACCATGAAAGCGCTCGATCTGGATGTCCTGTCGATGATCGTCGCCGTCGCGGAAACCGGCAATATCAGCCGCGCGGCGGAGCTCGTGCATCGCTCGCAATCGGCGGTGAGCATGCAGATCAAGACGCTGGAAACCGCGCTGGGCAAGCCGCTGTTCGTGCGCAAGCCGCGCAGCGTGGTGCCGACGCAGGACGGCGAGGTGCTGCTCACCTACGCGCGCCGCATGATCGCGCTGCGCGACGAGGCGTGGGCGGCGGTGGTGCGGCCCGACGTGACCGGGCGCGTGGTGATCGGCGTGCCGGACGATTACGCGTCGTCGCTGTTTCCGCCGATCCTCAAGAAATTCTCGGCGACGTATCCGAAGGTCGAGATTCAGGTGGTCGGCTTGCCGAGCCTCGCGCTCGCGCCGATGGTGAAGGACGGCACGGTCGATCTCGTCTGCGCGACGCGCGTGAAGGGGCTGTCCGGCGAATTCCTGCGCCACGAGCCGATGGTCTGGGCCGCCGCGCCCGGCGCGACCGAAATCTGGAAGGAGCGGCCCTTGCCGATCGCGGTGTTTCTGCCCGGCAGCGTCGCGCGCGAGAACGCGATCCGCAGCCTGGAGCGCGCGCGCATCGGCTATCGGACGTCGTATGAAAGCCCGAGTCTGCTCGGTCTCTTGACGATGGCCGAAGCGGGCCTTGCCGTCACGCCGCTCGCAAAATGCGCGGTGCCTTCGCATTTCACGCTGCTCGGAGCGGCGCAAGGCCTGCCCGATATCGGCACGCTCGAAGTCGTGCTCGCGCGCAGCGCGGCGTCCAGACGCCCGCCCTGCGACTTTCTCGCCGAGCGCATCATGGCCGAGTTGCGGCGCTGAGCGCGGCTTCGACTGCGCGGATGCGGCGGGCGGTCCACGCGCGCAACATGCCGTTCGATGCGACCATCGGCAACGATGCCGCGATGATGCGATACACGTCGTTGCGGCGCACCTTCGAGATGCTGGCGGGATCGAGCCACGCGTCGTTGCGCGCGAGCAGTACGAGCGTGTCGAGGCCGATCATGATCGGCCACAGGCACGCGAGGCGCAGGCGAACCGCGCCCGGTGGAATCGCAAGCGTGTAAGCGACCGCGTCCTGGAACAGCGCAAGCGATGTCCGCAAAAGCTCGAACAGCACAGGCCGCGCGCGCGCCGAAGATTCCGGTTGCAAGAGCGCATGCGGCGTCAGCCCATGACGCGCGAGCATCACTTCGGGCAGATAGCAGCGGCCGATGCGCAGATCGCGCGCGCAATCGCGCAGCACGTTGGTCATCTGCAGCGCCTTGCCGAAGCGCACGCCGAGCGCGAGCATGGTCTCGGGCGCGGCCTTCAACGTGCCTGGTTTGTGCGCGTAGGTCATCTTCGTCCAGAATTCGCCGACGCAGCCCGCGACGAGATACGTATAGCGGTCCAGCTCGCTGAATTCCTGCAACGCGACGATCTCGCCGGATGTCTCGTCCGGGAACGTGCGCAGGTCGAACTCCATGCCGGTGCTGAGCGTCGTGACGATGTCGCGGACGGCGGCCTGATCCTGAACGTCGAGTTGCGGCAGGATCGCGAGCGCGGCGCTCAGGCTTTCGAGCAACGCGCGCTCGTCCGGCTGCGCCTGCTGACCGGCGACTTCGCCCGCGATGCGCGCAAGCGCGCCGTCATCGGCTGCGCCATTGACTTGCGCGCGCAGCGAAAGCAGAAGTTCGAGACGGCGTTGCGGCGAAATCAGCGAGGTATCCGCGATCGTATCCGCCGCGCGCGCGAGCAGATACGCCAGCCCGATGGGATCGCGCATGCCGGCCGGCAGGATGCGCAGCGTGAGATAGAACGAGCGCGACACGCTCTTGAGAAGCGGGCCCAGAAGAACGGCCCGGGGCGAATTGTTCATGACGTGGATCGGAAAGCCTTGGCGAGGCACGCGATGATCGCGCGCCGCCGCATTGTATCCGTCCCGCCTCAATGACGATGCGCGCGCTTCCGGCTGTGCCGTGGATGAGGCGCAATCCGCAGCATGATGCGCTCGGGCGCGCGCGGTGTGGCCGTCTGCGCGACTGTCTGGCTGACCGGTTCGAGAATCACCTGTGCGCTTCCCGCGTGTTGCAGACCGAGTTCGACGGCGGCGGCGAACGACAGATCGATCACGCGGCCTTTTACGAACGGACCGCGATCGTTGATCCGCACGACGACCGATCTCGTCCTCGCGAGATTGCTCACGCGCACCCGCGTGCCGATCGGCAACGTGCGATGCGCGGCGGTCAGCGCGCGCATGTCGTAGCGTTCGCCGCTGGCCGTGCGGCGGCCCTGGAACTTCCCGCTGTAATACGACGCCCAGCCGATCTGCGGTGCGACGCTCGCTCTCGCGCTGTGATAGTCGAGCGGCTCGGCATCGAGCGAGTTGCTTTCGTGACCCTGCATCGAATCCGCGACGTGCGCGCCTTCCGTCAAAATGGCCGGCGTGCCCGCCTCCTTCGGTGGCGCGGGCGGATGCGTTGCGCATCCGCTTAACGTCGCGCATGCGCCGGATGCCGCGATGGCCGCGATCCCGGCCGCGCCCCAGTGCGCGATGAATCCGTTGTCCTGCATGAGCGAGCCTCTCCAATAAAAAATGCCGACACTTTTGGTATCGGCTCGCTCACAACGTGCGCCACGCGTCGAAGTTGACGCGTGCGCCGAAGTTATGACCCATCTTTACAGAGGCGCGCCTGAATGACGGCGCGCTGATTCATCCGCGCGGCCCGTAATCCAGCTTCGGATACCAGTTCGTCCCGCGCCCCTCGGGCGTCATGTCGAGCACGGTCCAGAGCGGCATCAGATCCGGCGCGCCGCGCGGGTCCTCGCCGGGATCGGCAGTGTCGAAATCCATCTCGCCGCTCCAGAAATGGCGAATCACGCCGTCGCGCCGCGTGAACACGTTGAGTGCGGCTTCGTCGCCGCCTTCTTTCGATATCGCGTGATAATCGCGGCTGAATTCGCCGTTGGTATCGGAGAAAAGCGGGAGATCGCGCCAGCCGCGTTCCTTCTTGAACGCGACGAGCTTCGCGAGCGGCGAACGCGCGACCACCGCAAGCGCGACGCGTTGTTCGATATCGCGCGCCTCGCCTTCCCACGCCGACAGCAGTGACGTGCACATCGGACACGGCCGTTCGCGCTGCGGTCCGAACATGTAGCTATAGGTGACAAGCGTGTCCTTGTCGCCGAACAGTCCCGCGAAATCGACCGCGCCGCGCTCGCCTTCGAATCGGTAATCGCCCTTCACTTCGCCGCCGGGCGGCAGCGCGCGACGCATCTGCGCGACGCGCTCGATATGCCGCCGCAACTCGATTTCCTCCGCCAGCAGTTCGGTCCGTGCGCGCCGGTATTCGGCGCTTTCATTGGGGAACCGCATTGTCGCGCGCATCGCGAGTTCACTGGCCGAAACGTAGTTCGTGGTCGTGCTCATGTTCGATCTCCTCAACGATAATCGGCTCAATCACGGTCCGGCGCGCCGAGCGGAAACAGATTCCGGTGCGGCCGCGCCTCGTCGACCGCGCGGGCGAACGAAGGCCGCGCGAGCAGACGCTTGCGGTACGCGATCACGTTCGGATACGCGTCGCCGATGCGGTGCGTCCAGTCGGCATAGAACAGGAACGGCGCGGCGCCGCAGTCGGCGAGGCTGAAGGTGTCGCCCGCCGCCCATTCGCGTGTCGCCATCTTGCGTTCGAGAAAGGCGTAGGACGTTTCGAGCATCGTGTGGGCATCGGCGACGCCGCGCGTATCGCGCTCTGCGGAATCGCGCATGGCGTCGAACACGATCTTCTGCACCGGGGTCGAGAGGTAGTTGTCGAAGAAGCGATCCATCCAGCGCGTTTCGAGCGCGTCGCGCGGATCGGCGGGAATCAGACGCACCGGGCCCGGGTGATACAACCCGAGATATTCGATGATCACGGTCGCCTCGATCACCGGCCGCCCGTCGTCGACGAGCACCGGGAAGCGTTTCATCGGCCAGATTTCGGTGAGTTCCCGCATGGATTGCGGCGCCTCGGGCGTGAGCGCGCGCCATTCGAAGGGCGTGCCGTTCTCGTACAGCGCCACCAGCACTTTCTGACAATATGAAGAAAACGGGTGTGCATACAGTTGCAAACTCATCTGACAGCCTCCGGATTGTCAAGCGGTTCAGGATGCGGCGCGACAGTCATCCGCGACGATTTGCAGCGCCGGTTATATGCACGACGAGCGGCATGCGTGCGAATCGACAACGAATCGGACATATTTTGTTGTGCAGCGCAACCTGACCGCGGCTGATTTGCTAACGTGCCTGTCCCAAGGCAATTGTAAAAGCGGCGGATTCCCACAATAGTCCGACGAGGCTGGTCGAAAAAGAATGAAGCGCGAAGACAAAATCAAGATCGTCATGGCAGACGATCGCCCTGTGGTGCTGTATGGCTTGCAAAGCTGGTTCGAGTCACACGAACGGTTTCAGGTAGCGGCGTGCGTCAAAACCGCCGATCAGTTATTTGCAAGGCTGAATGCCGCGCATTACGACGTGATCGTACTGGGCAGCGGCCTGGAAGGTTCGCGTGCGGACGATTTCGCGCTGCTGCGCGCATTGCGGCGAACGTTCCCGGATACGCCTGTCGTCGTCTTCACCGACGAAACCGACGCGCAAGCGCTGGCCGACATGCTGCGCGCGGACGCGGCAGGAATCGTGAGCGCACGCGAAGAAGCGCGCGCCTTCGAGCGCGTTTGTGCACGCGTGGTCTCAGGCGCGCATGAAGTCGTCTCGCAGCGCATCGCTGGCTATCGGGACGCCGAAGACGCCGCAGATTCTTCCGAGGCGAATCCGGACTATTGCGGCGTTCGCATGAACGTCCGAACATTCATCGCGCGGTCCTGATTACGGCGGTCTCGGCAACCGGTGCTTTGGTGTACTCGATCTGGTTCTTCCCTTTCGGAAAGCCGACGTCCCGCCCGTCCTCGAAGCCCTTCTCATAGGCGCGCTGATCGAGCGACTTGAAAAGCGGCTCGAGTTCATCGACATGCATGCGGATCAGTTCCATCAGCGGCTTCACGAGCGCCGCGCTTTCGTCCGTTCCTTTCGCACCGCTGACGACCTGCACCATTGCGCGCAGGGTTCTTGCGCGCTGCGAGCAATAGTCGCTCAAGGGCATCGAATAAGTGATGACTGCCTGACCTTTCTCATTGACTGCGACGCTCATTTTGGACTCCATCGTATGTCTCCATCCGGGATCGTGGAAGTCCAACTGTAGAAGGGTCCGCGCGGCGCGAGCACTAGATAAATCTGATTAGTGAAGGTATTCACGGCGCCGCGCTCTGCCCCATGCGCTCGCGCATTGCTGCGCAATGCTTCACGAGATTGCCCTGCGTAGCGACAAACCCTTTGAGCGGCGTATCGATGTCATAAAACCAGATGCTCGCGACGAACCCATACAATGCGGCATCGATGCTCGCGGGCGCATCGCCGAACATGAACGGCCCGTCGCCCAGCAGATTCGCGATGGCCTTAAGGCTTGCGATGCCGCGCGCATACGCGGCGTCCGGTTCGTATCGACCGATGCCCTGATACCGATACCGCTCGAAGTTGTACTTGCGCGCACCCTCGAGCGCCTGAGCGCCGATGTCCGGATGCTGATGCAGCAGCGCATCGCGGAACTGCGGCCAATAACGGTCGTCGCGCCAGCGGGAGTACGACATCACCCAGTAGAGATCGTCGAGCGTGCGGCGGATCAGCAGATCGAGGTCGCGTTGCGGCGCGCTCAGCGCATCGTCGAGCGTAAGCGTGTATTTGCGCTTCAGATGCGCGATGATCGCATCGCTGTCGCCGATGGTTTCATCGTCGTCGACGAGATACGGAAGCTGGCCGCGCGGCGCGGCGCTCGTGTCGAGCACGTGCCGATGCTCGAACGGCAAGCCCGCCAGCTTCAGGAACGCGAACACTTTCAATCCGAACGGATTGTTGTCTTCGAGGCCGAACAACTGAGGATACGAATAGAGCGTGATCATCGATGTCTCCGGGCGTCGCCCTGCAAGGACGCGCCAACTTCGCTACGATTCCCGATTGGCCTTGCTTCGTCCCGCTTGTTCCCGTCACGCGGCGCACCGGACCCCGCGCGCCGCCACACACAAAATACTATGCCCACGCCGCCTCATGCCATCGGTTTTACGCTGGACCCGCTCGATCGCCTGTCGGAGAAGCGCGACGACGAGCGTTTCGTCGCCGGTCTGCGCGACGATCCGTCGACCCGCTTTCTGCTGTTCGTGAACAACGTGCCGCTCTTCAAGCGCGCGAACGGGCACGATCCCCTGTTCAGCGCGCAGGAAGCCGCGACGCTCGGCGCGCCTTTGCAGACCGTGTTTCTCGGCCGCGATACGCAGAATCGCGCACTCTTCGCAAGTTCGTTCGATGACGGCGCGCCGCCGCCCCCGGAAGTCGAAGCCATCGAACTTCGCCCGATCGCGATGCAGGGCCTCGTGCCGCCGCCGATGGTCAGCGCGCTCGGCGAAGCACGCTCGATGCTCGACTGGCATCGTCGTCACCGGTTCTGCGCGAACTGCGGCCAGCCGACCGATTCCGCGGGCGCGGGTTGGCGGCGCATCTGTCCGAATTGCAAGGCGCAGCATTTTCCGCGCGTCGATCCGGTCGTGATCATGCTCGTCACCGACGGCGAACGGTGCCTTCTCGGCCGCCAGCCGCAGTTTCTGCCGGGGATGTATTCGGCGCTGGCGGGCTTCATCGAGCCGGGTGAGACGTTCGAGCACGCGGTGTATCGCGAAGTGCTGGAGGAAGCGGGCATTCGCTGCACGGACGTGCGTTACTACGCGTCGCAGCCGTGGCCGTTTCCGTCGTCGCTGATGATCGGGTGTTTCGCGCGCGCGGCGAGTACGGAGATCGTCGTCGACAGGAACGAGCTGGAAGACGCGCGCTGGTTCACGCGCCAGGAAGTCGCCGCGATGCTCGACGGCACGCACGAACAGGTGCTTTCGGCGCCGAAGCCGTTCGCGATCGCGCATCATTTGCTGAAGGCATTTGCGCAGGGCGAGCTGGACTGAGGCGCGCGATCGGCAATCAGTGCAAAATCCGAAGCTGTGCCGCGCCGGCGCGTGGCCGCATTCCTCAGACACCGGGTGAACGACATGAACATGAAAGGCGGCGTCCATATCTGGCTGATCCGGCATGGCGAGACGGAATGGAGCAAATCGGGCCAGCATACCGGCACGACCAACGTGCCGCTCACCGATGACGGCCGCAAACAGGCGGCCGCGCTCGTGCCGATTCTCGCGGCTCAGACGTTCGATCTGGTGCTGACCAGTCCGATGGACCGCGCGATCGAGACCTGCCGCCTCGCGGGCCTGGGCGATCGCGCGCAGATCGAGCCTAAGTTGCACGAGTGGAATTACGGAGTTTTCGAAGGGCGCAAGACGGCGGACATCCGCAAGGAGATTCCGGACTGGTCGGTGTGGACGTCGCCGATTCCCGAGGGCGAGAGTCTCGCCGATGTCGGCAAGCGCGCGCAGGCGCTCATCGACAAGCTGCTCGCGACGGGGGCGACGAATATCGCGCTCTTTTCGCATGCGCATTTTTCGCGGGTGTTCGGCGCGCAATGGGCGACGGGGGCGGCGTCGCTCGGGGCCCATCTGGCGATGGATACGGCTGCGATGAGCGTGCTCGGGTTCGAGCGCGATGTGCGCGCGATCATCAAGTGGAATCTTTTGCCTTGACGGGTGCCAGGAAACCAGCAACCCAAGCGCCGCCGGGAGTCACTCACTCCCGCTCGCTCCGCCACTGCCTATACGCGGCCAGCGTCTCCTCACTAGGCGGATACGTCCCGCGCAGCACCGCGCCCCCTTCCACCCGCGCCGACAGAAACTCCTCCATCACCTCCTGCTCGGTCGCATCCCGCGCGACTTCCTCGGCCAGATAGCGCGGCACGATCACGACCCCATCCACATCGCCGACGACGATATCGCCCGGATACACCGCCACGCCGCCGCACGCGATCGGCACATCCATATCGACCGCATGATGCTTCGCGAGATTGAGCGGCGCGCTCGCGCCCGCGCAAAAGAGCGGCAGGCCGATATCGCCGATCGTGCCCGAATCGCGCACGCAGCCATCCGACACCATGCCAGCGACACCGCGAATCTTCAGCCGCGTGGTCAGAATCGAGCCCGTCGACGCAACGCTGCGCTCGCCGCGGCAATCCTGCACGAGCACGCTGCCGGGCGGCGCGGTCTCGACGGCCTTGCGCTGCGGATGATCCGGGTCCTGAAACACGCCGACATGATCGATATCCTCGCGCGCCGGAATATTGCGCAGCGTGAACGCCGGCCCAACCATGTTCGGCGCGCCCTTCGCGGGCTTCACGAGCGGCGCGACGCCTTGCAGAAAAACGTTGCGCAAACCGCGCTTGAAAAGCTGTGTCGTGAGCGTCGCGGTGCTGACGTGGCGCAGCAGTTCGATGGTCTCGTCGGAAATGGCGATATCGGTTGTCGTCATGTTGTCGCGTCTCAGTGAATGTCCGGTTCGCCGCCCGTCGCGGTTCTCTCTTCGAGAAAATCGAAATCGCAGCCCTTGTCCGCCTGCGTCACATGCAGTTGATGCATCACGCCGAAACCGCGTTCGAACGGACGCTTCGGCGCTTTCCACGCGCGCTTGCGCGCGGCAAGCTCATCGTCGCCGACATCGAGATGCAGGCGGCGCGCGGGCACATCCAGTTCGACGATATCGCCATCCTTCACCAGCGCGAGCGGCCCGCCGACGAACGACTCCGGCGCCACATGCAGCACGCATGCGCCATAGCTCGTGCCGCTCATGCGCGCATCGGAAATGCGGACCATGTCGCGCACGCCCTGCTTCAGCAGCTTTTGCGGAATCGGCAACTGGCCCCACTCCGGCATGCCCGGCGCGCCCACCGGCCCCGCGTGCTGAAGCACGATCACCGAATCGGCGTCGATGTCGAGCGCGTCGTCGTCGATGCGCGCGGCCATGTCGGCGTAATCCCTGAACACGACCGCGCGGCCGCGATGTTTCAGCAGATGCGCTTCCATCGCCGCGGGTTTGATCACGGCGCCATCGGGCGCGAGGTTGCCGGTGAGCACCGCGAGGCCGTCGTTCGGAACCAGGGGATTGTCGCGACGGCGAATTACGTCGTCGTCGAAAATTTCGGCAGCCGCGATGTTCTCGCCGAGCGTCGCGCCATTGACGGTTAGTTGCGAGCCATCGATCAAATCGCCCAGTTCGGCGAGCAGCGCGCGCAGGCCGCCCGCGTAGAAGAAGTCTTCCATCAGATACTTGCCGGCCGGGCGGATATTGCCGAGCACCGGCGTCACGCGCGCCAGTTCGTCGAAGCGCGCGGTCGTGAGCGGCACGCCCGCGCGCCGCGCGACCGCCACCAGATGCACGATCGCGTTGGTCGAGCCGGACAGCGCGAGCACGGTCGTCACCGCGTTGTCGAAGGACTTCGGCGTGAGAATGTCGGACGGCTTCAGGTCCGTCCACACCATCTCGACGATGCGCTGTCCCGTCAGCGACGCATGCTGCGCGTGCCGCGAGTCCACCGCCGGAATCGACGCGAAGCCCGGCAGCGTCAGGCCGAGCGCTTCGGCGGCGCTCGTCATCGTCGATGCGGTGCCCATCGTCATGCAATGGCCCGGCGAGCGCGCGATGCCGCTTTCCACGCCCTTCCACTCGTCCTCGCTGATCTTGCCCGCGCGCAGTTCCGCCCAGTATTTCCAGGTATCCGAGCCGCTGCCGAGCGTGCGGCCGTTCCAGTCGCCGCGCAGCATCGGTCCGGCGGGCAGATAGATCGCGGGCAGATCCATGCTGATCGCGCCCATCAGAAGACCGGGCGTGGTCTTGTCGCAGCCGCCCATCAGCACGCAGCCATCGAACGGATACGAGCGCAGCACTTCCTCGACTTCCATCGCGAGGAAATTGCGGTAGAGCATGGTCGTCGGCTTCTGGAACGGTTCGGCGAGCGTCATCACCGGCATTTCGACAGGAAAGCCGCCCGCCTGCCAGACGCCGCGCTTCACTTCCTCGACACGCTGTTTGAAATGCGTGTGGCACGAGTTGATCTCGCTCCACGTATTGACCACGGCGATCACCGGCTTGCCCATGTAATCGGACGGGTGATAGCCCATCTGCGCCGTGCGCGAGCGATGGCCGAACGAGCGCAGGTCGTTCACGCCGTACCAGCGGTGACTGCGGAGTTCCTCCGGCTTCTTGCGATTCGAAGTCAAACAACCTCTCCTTGATGGTTGCGCTACCATGCGACGAAAAATGGTATCGGCGTGATCGGCGAGCGTCGCTTGGGGTTTGTCCGGGGAATTCGCTATTTGATGGTGAGATGCACCGAGGCGATCAGTTCCGAAAGCCCGAGCCACAGAATCTGCACGCCGATGCAGAAGATGACGAACGCGAAGAGGCGCATCGCGACCTGCGTGCCGGCGGTGCCGAGCAGACGTTCCAGATGCCCGGCGAAGCGCACGCACACATAGATGCTCGCGCACAGGATCACCAGTCCGACGCCCACGCCGGCGATATGCACCGGCTGCACGCCGTGGCGCGGCGAGCCGGTGCCGAGCGCGATGGCGACCGCGATCGCGCCCGGTCCGACGGTGATCGGCAGCGTCAGCGGGTAGAACGCCTTCGCGCGCAGCGACGCGCCGCTGCGCGGCCGGGGCGCGGTTTCAACGGCGTCGTCGTCATCGGGCGCCTGCAGCAAACCCCATCCCGCCATCGCGACGACCAGGCCGCCCGCCACGCGCAGCACCGGAATCGAGATGCCGAAGAACGACAGCACGTACGCGCCGATCGAAAGCGACGCCAGCAGAATCGCGAAACTGTTGATGCAGATGCGCCGCGCGAGCTCCGCGCGATCGTCATCGCCGATATGCGGCAGCATGCTCAGCACGACGAGCGCCGTCGCGGGCGGATTGATGATCGGGAACAATCCGGCGACGATCACGAGAACCGTCCGGGCGAATTCGTTGAGCATGCGCGTTTTTGTCCGTTCGTAGGCGTGCTGCAAGCCCGGACATTGTGCACGCTAACTGGACGAACGTGCGTGGATTTGCTACGCGATTCAGGCGAACGGCTGCGTGAGAATCAACGCGCATTCGGTGAGAAACGAGCCGAGCCCGACGCCGATCAGCACGCGCGCGACATAGGTCCACACGCGGCGATCGACATTGCCCGAGCAGCGCCACGCGAGCATGCACCACAGCAGATACAGCGCCGAGCAGACGGCGAATACGCCCAGCATGCCGGGCCAGAACCAGACAGTGAGCAGCAGAAATGTTTCGGGAGCGACACCTCTCGTCCAGAGGTCGAGGTACACGAACCACCATGCGAGGTGGATCGGCACGCCCAACAGCCACCAGACTTTCCAGAAGCGTTCTTCTCCGCGCCAGGCCTTGCGAAACATGCGTTGCGATGCAGTGGAAGGAGGCACGCATTCTACTCCACGCATGGCCTACACCGAGAGGCTACGGCGCTTCGCCTCCATGCGCGTGATGAGCCGCTGCAGCACGTTTTCCGCCGCGCCGGAGAGTCGCACGAAGCGAAAGCCGACGACATAGCGCACGTCGCCGCGCGGCGTGGTCACCGTGCGCGGCGACAGCAATTCCAGATCGACGGGCAAGGCCGCGCCCGCACCGAGATGCAGCACGACATCGCTGAACATGGTGCCGATCTCCGTTTCCGCGAGACGCGGCGTGTCCATACGCAGCGCGATGCCGCCGAGCGACAGATCGTGCACTTCGTAGCGGAACGCTTCGCCATCGGCGAATGCGCCTTTCGCGTAGAACGGATCGAGGATCGGCGCCGGCACGCGGAAATATTCGCGTCGCTGGAACTGATAGAGCTTCGCGGGAAACTCGGCTTCGAACGCCTGTCGCCCTTCATGAGTCACGGCGAGCGCCGCGCCCGTGGTGAACTCGACGCGCACGCCGTCCGGCGCGCCCTTGAAATACAACTGTCGCGCGTCCAGCAACGCGCGATTGTCCGATTCCACGCCGCCCCAGTCGAACACGATGCGCGCGCCGCGCACGTCGACCTCCAGCAATTGCGTGACGATCTGCCCGCGCGCGCTCGTCACGGTCAGCATGTCGCGGCGCTGCGCGAGACTGCGCAGACAGATGGAAATCTCGGATGGCGTATGGCGCGCGAAGCGTTCGTGATCTTCGGCGAATTTCTCGATGTCGGATGCGTGCGGCAACGGTGCGGCGAGCATGATGGTCCAATCTAGTTATCAGTTTGGGACAGCGAACGGCGGCTACCTGTTGACGCATATGTTGCACGAAAAGAACGCGGTTCAGTACGTCAGTAACAACTAGATTTTCACGGTAATTCAGCGTTTTGCAGAGCAGCAAAACGTTTTCTCTTACGTATTGCTTTCGAAAACGGCGAAGGCCGGGCACGATCGCCCGGCCTTCGTCCGCATCTACCTGAGCGGATCAGGCGAGCGCGTCGAGTTCGCTCGCGAGCGCGCGGCGTCTGATCGGCGCGAGCGCCGCGCCGAGGCGTTCGCCCTGCGCCTCGGTGATCACGCTCCCGAGAATCTCGCCGAAGCGCGGCTCGTCGACGCCCGAGATGATGTACTGCCAGCGATACGCATCGACCAGCGCCGCATGCACGTGCGCCTCTTCGTCATCCGACAACGCGCGGTCGAGCAGCGTGACGAAGTAATGTGCATCGGCGGCGGCTTGCGCCTGCATCATGCCGTCGATCGCGGCGACGAGGTCGATCAGATCGCCGATCGCGACATCGCGCGCGGCGTCGTCGATGCGCGCATCCTCGCGCAGCCACTCCAGTTCGTCGATGATCGCGTGCTGCGACTCTTCCTTCCAGTGAAACAGGAAGATGTCCTTGAAGAGCGGCGAAAGCGTCGCGTCGCTCTCCATGCTCTGCCGGTAATGCACCTGTGTGACGATCTCGACGCAACAGGTCAGCGCGAGAATCGACCAGGTGGATTTGCCGAGCACGAACGCGGCGACTTCGTCGGCCTGCGAGACGAAGCGGTAGCCGGGCGGCAGCGCGAGCGCCGCGAGCGCCTCGACGCGGCGGAACAGTTCCTGATGCTTCAGCTCCTCATCGGTGAAACGGACGATCGCTTCGAGCGCGGTCTGGTCGCCGAGCGCGTGATCGCGTCCGACTTCCAGCATCTTCGCGCCGACGAAGCGCTCGATCATGCCGAACATGTTGGCGTAGGTGCGGCCCTGGATCTGCGACATCAGGCGGCGTTCGCGCGTATCGAGAAACGGCAGGCGGTTCACTTCGGACAGCCCGTCGGGCATGAACTTGTGCGCGGGATCGAATTGACGGCCGCGCAATACGTCGCGATCGATGTCCCAGCGGATGCGGCGGGACACTTCGATGCACTTCGCATAGCGTTGATGCGGGCTGACCTTGGCGGACTCGTGTTGAACAGCTTTCATGTGCGAACTCCGGGATGACTCTGCGTCGATGATTGCGATGAAATGGCGCCATGTAGAGCGGCGCGCTGCGTCGAACAGGTCGGCGTAGGGTCATGCGTCGCGTCACCGTTCTGCGAATCATTCTCGGCAAAGGCGCGTTTGCGCACATGAGGCGCATGTCCCGGTTGCGTACCGGGAGACTGGGTTTTGTCGGCGGGAAAGCGGGACCTGTGTCCCGACGGGCTTGGGCAGACTCAGGCGGAGGCGTCGAAGCCCGCGCGGCGCGCGAGCACGATCGCCTGCGCGCGGTTCTCGACTTCGAGCTTCGAGAAAATGCTGGTGATGTGATTGCGCACGGTCTTTTCGCTGAGCGCGAGGCGCGCGGCGATCTGCGCGTTGTCGCGCCCGCCCGCGAGCAATTCGACGATATCGCGCTCGCGCGGCGTCAACGCGGAAAACACGGGATCGCTCACTTGCGCCGAGGGCAGGAACGCGCGCACTTCCTCGCACCAGCGCGGCCAGGCAGCGTCGAATTCGAGCGTGAGATGGTTTTCGCTTTCCAGCGGCACGAAGCGCGCGCCGGGAATCTGCCCCGCCAGCAGACGGCTTTCGTCGAAGGGCACGCGCGCGTCGCCGCTCGCGTGCAGCACGAGCGTCGGGCATTGCACGCGCGGCAGCAGGTCGACCACGTCGATCTCGTTGAACACGCGCATGATGCGCGCGGCGTTGCGCGGCGTCGTCGTGAGCCGTTCTAGCTCGTTGAACCAGTGATGCTGCTGCGGCGTGCCGCCGGGGATGAACTGCGTCGTAAAGAACTGACGAAACGCCGGATTGTGCTTGCCCCAGCCGAGTTCCGCGAGCTTCACGAGCATTTCGGCTTCCTCGTGCAGCGCCGGATCGCACGTTCGTTTCAAACGGCCGCGCGCGTAGCCGCCGTGCAGCACGAGATGCGTGACGCGCTCGGGATGCGCCACCGCATACGCGATGGCGATCGACGCGCCCTGCGATATCCCGAGCAGCGGGAAACGCGCCAAGCCGCTCGCATCGACGACGGTTTCGAGATCGCGCAGCCAGGCGTCGAAGGAAATATCGCCGACATCGTGGTCGGAGAGACCGCAGCCGCGCTGATCGTAGCGAATCAGCGTGTGGCGGCTGCACAGTTCGCGCATCAGATGGCTCCAGACCGGGCTCGTGAAGTCCAGTTCCAGATGACTGAGCCAGTTCGCCGCCTTGATGAGCGGCGGGCCCGAACCGCACGTCGCATACGCGATGCGCACGCCGTCGCTCGCCGTGCAGAGGCGGATCTGCTGCCGTGTTGTGGGCGCGCGCGTCGACATCGGAGTGATGTGTAAGTAGGGACTACGTACAGAGGCGATGCCCGCGCGGCAGCCCCGCGCGAACGCGTTTCATGCTCGCGCGTAAACGATCAGAAAGTCAAGGACGGCGCGCACCGCGCATCTGGCTCGTCAGGTCGCCGTGATGCATCAGGAGCGCGCGCAGCGACGGCCACATATGCATGTAATGCACCATGAAGCTGTCGCGGTTCTGAAGCTGGTATGGCGTGTTGATCGTCATGCAGTCGAAGAGATCGTGGTCCTCTGCCAGACCGTGCCGTTGCAGCACCTTGATGAACACGTCCTGATCGCCGCCGCTCGCATAGGTGGACGATTTATCCGCGATCCCGCCGATCGTCTGCTCGATCTCCGTCAGCAGATCGCGATTCTGCTGCGTATTGCGAAAGCCCAGGATGCCTGAATTGAACTGCCAGCTCATGTCCGTCGCTATCACGCGGTCGCGATGCTGCAACAGCGGTTCGAGCGGCTGTCCCTGATCGACGACGAGCACGTCCGCATCGATCCAGAAAATCCACTCGTGCTCGGGCAGATGGCGCAGCAACACCCACGGCTTCAGCCAGTTGCCGCTTGCGTCCGGGCCTGCTTCCGGCGGCACCTCGCGATAAAGATGCAGCGCATAGCCGTGGCGCTCGCAATAACGGCGCAGATTGCGCTCGGCGATTGCACCGTACTCGCGGATGTTCGGCGTATAGAGCATCGCGAGTGCGATGGGTGCGTGGCCGTTCAACGCTTCGCAGGGCGCTTCGCCGGCTTCCGGTGGCGGCAGCGTGAGATACGGCGCGCCGCGCGCCTGGCAATCGTTGACGTGTTCCGCGAGCAGATCGCGCAGGTCGGCGAACACGGGCTGGTTGTGCGGCGCGTCCGGCAGATCCGCGAGCGCGAGCGCGAATGCGGGCCATTCAGCCCAAACCGGATGGACGTGCAGCGCGGCAAGCACGACGGGCACGTATCCTTCGATCATCGAGTTGTAGGGCTGTGGCTCCAGTCCGCGCAGTAAGTCGGCTTCGCTCGCAAGCGCCCCGCCGAACTTAGCGCCCGCGCAGAGGCGCTCGACGCGTTCGCGCGTGGCGGGCGTATTGCGCCAGAGCTGGAACGACGCCATCACATCATCGGCTGCGCTGTCGCGGTACGTGACGATCCAGTCGCGGCTTTCGTCGCGCATCAACGTCTCGCACGGGACGTCGCGCAACAGCATGCAGTCCTGCGTGAGCAGCAGTACGAGATCGCCTTCGGCGCAAGCGCGCAGCGTACGCAACAACACCTGGTACTTCTGAAACAGGCGCAGATGCGGCCAGCCGATCGAGCTCACATCGACATATTCGTGCGCGTAGGAACGCCGCGCGCAGTAGCGGCGATGATTCTCGAACGACGCGCGAGCGTTGTCGTCGGCGAAAAAACTGATGACGTGGGTCGTCATGGCGATGCTCCGTGATGCCGTGTGTCGGGCATTTTGTCCCGTCACTCGGCGCGCGAGCAAGCGCACGCACAGTTTGTTTCATCCTGGTTCACGCGGGCCGCGATCGTTGCACGCAACGACATTCGCAACCGGATTTCAGCGTTTCGCGCGCAGCGGCAATGTCGAGATAAACTGATCGATCGCCGCGATGAGCACCGCGCGGCGCACGCCGTCCTGCGCCTGAATCGACAAACCCGCGAACAGCGTCATGCACAGCGCGGCGAGCGCCTGAACGTCCGTGCGCGCGTCGAACTCGCCATTTTCGACGCCTTGCGCGAGCCGCGCCGCGACGATCGACGCCACCTTGCGCCTGCGCTTTTGCATCTCGGCGCGCAACTGCGCGTGCTCGGCGCCGACGGACATCGCGCCCAGAAAGATCATGCAGCCGCGCGGATTCTGCGTGCCGGTGAACAGCTCGACGCTCGCGCGGAACATTGCGCGCAGCCCGTCGCGCACGGATTCATGCGCCTGCAACTGACGCAGCGCCGCGCCGCCTTCGGCGTCCGTATAAAGCTCGACCGCCTCGCGGTACAGATCCTCCTTGCTGCCGAACGCGGCGTAGAGGCTCGGCGAATTGATGCCCATCGCGTCGACGAGATCGGCCATCGAGCAGGTGTCGAAGCCCTTGGCCCAGAACACGTCCATCGCGCTTCGCAGCGCCGCCTCGCGATCGAACGCGCGCGGCCGCCCGCGCGCCTTGTGCTGCGTCTCTCGTATTTCCGACGACATGTCTCGCTCCTCGTGCGTGCCTGCGATTAGTGCGCGCACTGAAATTCAGAATTATGTGTCGATCGTAACAAAATAACTGGACGCTGTCGCGGGACAATGTTCAAATATGTGTATCGATCGCTACATAAATCCCGGAACCTTCTTAGGAGTGTCGTCATGAAATCGACTTTGTCCGCGCTTGCAGCCGCGTTGCTGCTGATGAGCCCGCTCGTTTCATTCGCGCAAACCACGGCGACGGCGGCCTCGCCCGCGCCGTATTCGGTGTTCGTCGATCAGCCCACCGGCTTCACCTTCGTGAAGATGCCGTCGGGATGGAAGTTCGTCGGCGCGGTGTCGCAGGAAGAAGCGCAGCATGTGCCGGCCAGCGTGCTGACCTCGGTGCTGCCCGCCGATTCGGCGCGTGCGATCGACACCGCATCGGTCAGGTAAGCTTCACGCGCAGGCAATCGACACACGATCGGGCGCGTTCGCGCGCTCCGCGCAGATTGCATCGACGACATATTGCGCATCGCGCGCAACGCCCGAGAAACGGCCCGATCCCCACGTGTGCAACCACGGCAGGCCGATGAAATAGAGCCCCGGCACCGCCGTCACGCCGCGCAAGTGCGCCGGGTGTCCGCGCCCGTTGAAGACCGGCGCGTCGAGCCAGCCAAAATCCGGCGTGAAGCCGATGCACCACACCACTGATCCGATCCCGCTCGCCTCCAGATCAAGCTCGATACGTTCGCCATCCGGTTGCCACAGCGGCTCGTAACGCGCGGCCGGCGGCGCATCCATGCCGTGCTTCGCGATGAATCCGTCGATGCTCGCGTTGATGCGGTTATAGGTATCGTCGGCATCGTCGAGATTCGCGCGCAGATTCGGTGCGAAACGCAGCTTGCCGTCGCGAAAGTCTTCCAGACGGCCGAACAGTTCCATGCCTTCCAGCGCGAAGCGGCGCAAGTCGATATCGCGTCCGCCGTCGCGGCCCGTGACGTAGTGATTGGTGTTGTCGCGCACGCCTTCGCGCAACGGATGATCGGTCACGGGCATGTCGTAGTAGCGCATGTCCGCGAGCCAGTCGACCACATCGCGTCCGCGATAGAAACGCGCGCAACGCGGCGCTTCGCCCACCGCGAGATGCACCTTGCGGCCCGCCAGATGCAGATCCTCCGCGATCTGCGCGCCCGACTGGCCCGAACCGACGACCAGCACCGCGCCCGGCGGCAACGCATCCGCATTGCGATAGTCCGACGACTGCACCTGCGCGATCTGCACGGGCAAGCGTTCGGCCATGCGCGGCACGATCGGCGTGTGATAGCCGCCCGACGCAACCACGATCCGATCGGCCGTGAACTCGCCGCGCGTGCTTGCCACGATGTAACGTCCATCCGCGCCGCGCCTGACGCGCGTGACCGCCGCATCTTCGAGCACGGGCGCATTCACCTTCCCGATGAAGCCATCGAGATACGCGATGATCTCGTCCTTCTTCATGAAACCGTGCGGATCCGCGCCGGAATACGGATGCCCCGGCAACGCGCACTGCCAGTTGGGCGTCACGAGGCAGAACGTGTCCCAGCGTTGCGTGCGCCACGTATGCGTGAGCGTGTGCTTTTCGAGCACGAGATGATCGATGTTCGCCCGCTGCAGAAAGTGACTGACCGACAGCCCCGCCTGCCCGCCACCGACGACGATCACGCTGTAATGCGTTGCTTGAACGTTCGACATATCCGCATCCTCTCCCACAGATGAATGAATCAATCGAGCGCGAGCACGGTGACGCGCGCGTCGTGCGTTGCGATGAAGCGGCGCGCGTCTTCTTCGATGCGCGCGAGCTGATCGAGCGCGGCGGAGCAGGCGAAACCGTACTTTTCGCGCACGCGTTCCGAGCCGATGTTGAGCGCCTCGCGCGAGCGCGCGACGAACTCGCCGACGCCGTAGCTCTCGCCCGCCGTGAAGAACTCGCCGACGACAGTCGATGGCGAATAGCAATTCGCCTCGATGCCATCGGGCCAGCGAATTCGAAAGTGCATGACTGGCATGATCGCGTTTCCTTTATGCGTCGAGCGCGTCGTCGAGAAAGCCGGAGAATGGCCTGATCCGCTTACCGTTCAGCGCGCACATATGAACGGCTCATCGTGCAGATTCCACAGCAACGCACGCTCCGAACCACGTTCGACGACGACCTCGCACGACGCATCCACTTCGCCGATCACCGCACATGCAAGCGAACGCGATGCAAACCTCGCGCATACTTCATCGACATGTTCGCGACGCACGGACAGCACGAAACCGAAGCTCGGAAACGCCGTGAGCCAGCGTTCGATATCGACATCGGCAGGACGCGGCAGTGCGTCGATATCGATGCGCGCGCCCACCGCCGAGCATTCGAGCAGCATCAACGCCGTGCCGAGCGCGCCGGCCATGCTGATGTCCTTGGCGGCATCGCACAGACCGTCTTCGGCCAGCGCGGGCAGCAGTTCGAAATCCCCGCGGGCGCGGCCCTCGGGCGCGCCCACCGACGCGTTCCAGAACGGATACGGCTCTTCGAACTTGCCGCGCAGATCGACGGTCATGACGAGCGCATCGCCGGCACGCGCATCGAAGCTCGTCAGAAGCTTGCGCGCCCAGCCGACGATCGCGACCGCGAGTTGCGCACCATCGCTGCGCACGTTGCTGTGTCCGCCGACGATCGGCACGCCATACGCCGCCGATGCCGCCGCCATGCCCGCGAGCACGTCGCGTGCGTCTTGCGCATTGCCGCTCCACAACGCATCGACGACGGCGATGGGACGGCCGCCCATCGCGTAGATATCGCTGACGTTGACCATCACGCCGCTATAGCCCGCGAACCACGGCATCGTGCGAACGAAGTCGCTCACGAGACCTTCGATCGCGAACAGCATGTAGCTGTCGCCATCGGGAATCGCCGCGCAATCGTCGCCTATCGCGACGCTCTGCGCACCTTGCGGCAAGCGTGAAAGCACCTGCGAGATATCGCGCTTGTGACGAAAGCCGCGACTCTCGCGCAAGCGTTCGACCAGTTCGGTGAGCGCGCTCACGACACCCTCCGCGACAGCGCGACGAAACCGCTTTGCGGCGTGACGCAGGGCGGATACGCATCGAGTTGCGCACGCATCAGATGATGCGGCCGGCCGAACAGCGTTTCCTCGCGAAGCGATGTCCAGTTCAAGCGCTGAAAGAGCGCCACGTTCTGCGCCTGAACGTGCGCGAGAAACGTCTCGCAACTTTGCGCATGCGCGCTCGACACCGCAAGCCGGATGAGCGTCGCACCGATCTTCGCGTGCGAGCGAAATGCCGCATGCACCGCGAGCCGCGAGCCGAACCACACGCCCGGCTCGTTCTCGTGGATACGCACCGTGCCGACGACCTGCTCGGGCATGCCCGCGACGCAACTCAACGCGACGAGCAGTTGCGCGCGCGCGTCGATCTCGTCGCGATCATCGCCGGCGAACACGCCCTGCTCGATGCAGAACACCGCGCGCCTCAACTTGTACGCTTCATCGGCTTCCCACGGCAGCGTCGCCCATTTCACGCGATATTCGACCGGTATGTAATCGAGCGCGAGCGCATCGCCCTCAATGGCATCGACGAACATGTTCACACCTCGTACGATGAAAGCGACGAACACGCGCCGCATTTGCCGCAGCCCGCCTTGATGTCGGCGGAACGCATGCCGGCATCGGCCAGCATCGCACCGATGGGCGCGAGCACCGCGCGCATGAAATCGGGCGCGGGCGCGGGATGATCTTCGAGCGGCGTGCCGCTGATCGGCACGAAGGGCACGACGAACGGATACACACCGATGGCGATGCATTCGCGCGCGATCTGCACGATGGCCGCCGCGCTGTCGCCCAGACCCGCGAGGATGTACGTGCTCACCTGCCCACGCCCGAACACGTTCACCGCCGCTTCGAACGCTTCCATGTAGCGCGCGACGGGCACCGTCGCCTTGCCCGGCATGATGCGTTCACGCACGGCGGGCGTCACGGCTTCGAGATGCATGCCGAGCGTATCGATACCGCTTGCCTTAATGCGCTCGAACCAGCGATCGTCGTCGGGCGGCTCGCATTGCGCCTGGATCGGCAGATTCACGGCGGCCTTGATCGCGAACGCGCTCTCGCAGAGGATCCGCGCGCCGCGATCGGGCGTGGGCGGCGTGCCGGTCGTGAGGACCATGTGCTTCACGCCGTCGAGCAACACGGCCATGCGCGCCACTTCCGCGAGCTGCTCGGGCGTCTTGCGCGCGATCGTGCGCCCCGCCGCGAGCGACTGACCGATCGCGCAGAACTTGCACGACTTGCGGCGGCTTTCGTAGCGGATGCAGGTTTGCAGGACCGTCGTCGCGAGTACGTCCGCGCCGTGCAGCGTCGCGATGTGCGAATACGGCACGCCGTCGAGTGTCTGCATCGCATAGAAGCGCGGCGCCTTCGGAAAGCTGATGTTGG
This sequence comes from Caballeronia pedi, assembly GCF_001544915.2. GTDB lineage: Bacteria > Pseudomonadota > Gammaproteobacteria > Burkholderiales > Burkholderiaceae > Caballeronia > Caballeronia pedi. The sequence continues at coordinate 92,039 of NZ_FCOE02000017.1, forward strand.
CGATCGGAATGGCGTCGCGCATGAGCGCGCTGTTGCCGTTCGCATCCGGTTGCCCGGCGACGAATGGCGAATCCCAGGCCGTGCTCGTGTGCACGGGCACCATGATCGTCACGCCATCGACGGTGACCGCCTTGTGATCCGACGGACCCGCGCCACCGCGCCGGCTCGCTACGCCCGCGCGCGGATCGACGAGCCGCAGGCCGGTCGACTGAAGCTCAGTCATCAATTGCCGGCTCGACGCCGGCAGGTTCTCTCTCGCGCTCATCGTCGTGGGTGTCCTTGAAAGAAGTGACGGGCGATGCGGGACGGTCGTTGATCGCAAGACTCAGCAACTCGGGACGCGCGTAGTGGCCGACCGAATCCATCATGCGTTTGCGCTTCGTGATGAGCGACATGTCCAGATCCGCGATGACCATGCCCTCGCCCTCGCGCAACGGCTCGGCGAGATGCTGGCCTTCGGGCGACACGATCGCCGTGTTGCAGCCGCCGCGCAACGCGCGCTGAAGATTCGGATCGGGCGTGATGGCTTCGATCTGCGCATCGGTGAGCCATCCCGTCGCGTTGACGACGAAGCAGCCCGACTCCAGCGCGTGGTGGCGGATCGTCACCTCGATCTGCTCCGCGAAGATCGGCCCGACCAGCGAGCCGGGAAACTGGCTGCAATGAATCTCTTCGTGCTGCGTCATCAGCGCATAGCGCGCGAGCGGGTTGTAGTGCTCCCAGCACGCGAGCGCGCCCACGCGTCCGACGCCGGTCTCGACGACCTTCAAACCGGCCGCGTCGCCTTGTCCCCAGATCATGCGTTCATGAAACGTCGGCGTGATCTTGCGGCGTTTGAGCAGCAGCTTGCCGTCCATATCGAAGACGAGTTGCGTGTTGTAGAGGCTGCCGTGATCGCGCTCGTTCACGCCGAGCACGACGACCATGTTCGCGAGCCGCGCGCGTTCCGCGACCGCCTGCGTGACCGGCCCCGGCACGACCACCGCCTGCTCGTAGAGCTTCATGTGATCCGCGCCCGATGCGACCGGCGCGCGGACGAACGAGAAGTACGGGTAATACGGCACGAAGGTTTCGGGGAACACGATCAGTTGCACGCCTTGCGCCGCGGCTTCATCGATCGCCGTGCACACGCGGTCGAGCGTGCCGCCCGCATGTTCGAAGTCCGGCGCGATCTGCACCGCCGCCGCGCGGACGATGCGTTTGGTCGAGGGCGTCGCGGCCATGATCGTCACACGGTCCACGTGTGGATGATGAGCGCGTTCTCCTTGCGATGAAGCAACTGGAGATCGAGCACGTCGAGCGGGTTGATCGGCCGGATGCCTTCGATCAGCGATGCCTCGCCGTGTCCGTACAGCGCCTGCAACGCGAAGCGGCATGCGTAGACCTTGCCGCCTTCGGCCATGAACTTCTGCAGTTGCTTGTTGAAGTTGAGATGGCCGGGAAAGGCTTCGTCGCCGAGCGTCGGAAAGCCGCGTTGCAGGCCGAGCGTCACGCCGGGGCCGTAGAGCAGGACCGATGTATCGAAGCCCTTGCGTTGCAGGCGCGTCGCCTGCAGCAGATTCACGAAGCCGATCGAGCCTTCGAACGCCACCGTATGAAACGTGACGAGCGCTTTCTCGCCGGGCTCGGCCTTCACGTCCTCGAAGACTTTTTCTTCGTAGTCGACCAGATAATCGCCGTTCTTGTGAAGCGGTTGACTGACTGCGGGCATGGCATTCTCCGTGATTGTCGAGTGATGGCGAGCGCTCAAACGCAACGGATATGCCAATGATTGGCCCGCGAAATGCAATCACTTTGCGATCAAGCAAAACGAATTTGCGCGAGCGACGCGAAAATTTTCTGGCTGCGGCTTGACTGGCGAGCTTTCGCGACATCGCGCAGACGCGCTGCGCGAACCGGACACGCACGCTTTCAGCGCAAAGGCGCGTGTGCATGGTGCGCGGCACACCGAAGCCGTGCATCGATGCGATCAATGCAATCAAGTGCGATTCCACGGGGTATCGGACGATGAATCAGCCGGCGCATCACTGGATCAGAAAGCTCGAAGAGAGCAGAAAGCCCGCGTATCTGACGATTCCCGACCTGATCGAGGAAGACCTCGCGAGCGGGCGGTTGCGGCCGCGCGATCGCCTGCCGGGTTTGCGCGATCTCGCCGATCTGCTGTGCCTGAACTACACGACGGTCGCGCGCGCCTATGCGGAAGCACGCAAGCGCGGCCTGCTCGATGCGCGCGCGGGCAGCGGCACCTTCGTGCGCGGCAAAACGCAGACGTTGCCGCTCGCGGGCGGCAGCAGCGTCGAGATGTCGATGAACATGCCGCCGGAACCGACCGCGCTCGCGTCGCGCCTGCGTGAATCGGCGGCGGCGCTGATGCGTGGCGCGGACCCGTATCAGTTGCTGCGCTATCAGGATTTCGGCGGCACGGCGGCGGATCGCGCGGCGGGACGCGACTGGCTTCGCGCGCGCGTGCCGGATTGCGATGCCGATACCGTGCTCGTGTGTCCGGGCATTCACGGCGCGCTCGTGGCGCTGGTGTCGCAGCTTGCGCGGCCCGGCGAGATGATCTGCCTCGACTCGCTTGCCTATCCCGGCATCAAGGCGATCGCGTCGCAACTGGGCGTGCGGTTGCAGGCGTTGCCGCGCGATGATGACGGCCCTTTGCCGCATGCATTCGAGGCGTTGTGCAAGTCGGAGAAGCCGGGCGGGTTCTATTGCAATCCGACTTTGCAGAATCCGGGCACCCTGACCTTGACGCGACAGCGACGCGAAGCCCTTGCCGATGTGGCGTTGCGCTACAACGTGCCGATCATCGAGGACGAGCCTTACGGGATGTTGCCGCCCGATGCGCCGCCGGCATTGGCGACGCTTGCGCCCGAGCTGACGTATCACGTCACGGGCTTATCGAAGACGCTCGGCGCGGGTTTGCGGATCGGGTATCTGAAGGCGCCGACGCCGCGGCAGACGCAGCGTATCGCGGGCGCACTGCGGGCGACGACGGTCATGCCTAGCCCGTTCACCGTGCTGCTCGCGACGCACTGGATCAACGACGGCACCGCCGACGACGTGCTTTGCGCGATTCGCGATGAAGCTTCGGCGAGGCAGGCGATCGCGGCGGTCGAACTTGGCGAGTTTGCCTTCGATGCCGATCCGCATGGATTTCATCTGTGGCTTCCGGTGCCGCCGATGTGCGACTGGAGTGCTTCCGAACTCGCGTTGCAGTTGCGCAATCAAGGCATCGGTGCGGTGGCCGGGGCGGCGTTTTCCACTGATGGCAATCCGCCGAATGCGCTGCGCTTGTGTCTTGGCGGGCCGCAGGGGCGGGAGGATTGCCGGGAGGCCGTAAAGCGAGTGGCGGATATGCTCGCGGACCCGCATCATTTGCATATGGCGATGTTTTGAGCGGAGATGATTCACATACGCTCGCATGAACGCAGACCCGCATCGAGCCGCGCCGCTCAATCTGGTGTTCGCGCTGACGCGTTTCCGAGCAAGCGTCGTCTAGTCACTACGCTCAACCCCTTCGTCGTACACGAAATGGGAGAAGGAGAGGAACAGGATTCTGGGGGTTTTAGACCCCGCGCGTCCGATTCCTCCTCCACTAGCAGATGCTCACGGCGTGACTCGGACATTAGCTACTTCAGACCGCTTTCATCAGACGCCACAGCACACGCTCACCTTGCAGGCGCGGCATTGGCACGCCAAAGGCTACGGTTTGCGGTCCGAGCGGTTTGTCGAGGCATTGCCATACGCCCGGATACGGGCAGGGCGTGTCCGACCAAACGCGCATCCCACCACGTAGTTCCTCCGGCTCGGGGGCCTCGCGCGTCGGGTCCGGCGAAAGGAACGCGTACTCGCTCTCTTCCGCGGGGACGGTGCCGTCTTCGTAGCGGTCATCGCGCCAGAGTAAGCGCCATGTAACATCATTCCGTAGGCTTTCTGTTTTCGTCTCCTGACGCGCTCGCGGCACTTTCGAGCCAACGTGAAGATAGCTCATGCAACCGACGATAGGCAGCGGTCCCTCCGCTGGCGGCGGCGTCCCGAACAGGTGAAAGCCCTTCGGTTTGGGCATCTCGACAGGTTCCCAGATGCCTGAACACGGGGCGACCTTGCCAGTAACGACCAGCGTATGTTTCGCTGGATCAGGCACATCGGGCAACACCGTGGGGAAGGTCATCTTTGGCAGCCATTCCAGCAACCAATCGCCGTAAATGGTTAGTGATGGTTCATCCAGTTCTCGCGGCTCTAAGATGGAAGGCGAACACTCCCTCCAAACGTCGCTCAGTTGAGACAATGCAAAGTTGAACTCCTGCCACAACGGCGTGTGCTTCTCATCGATACTGTTTTCGCCAATCTCGATGCGATCCTGCATCTTGTTCCAGTACGAGAGTATTCGGTTTGCCATGACAAACTCACCGTTGGCGTCGTACTTGAATACGCGCTTGTCTCCCGCGCGCAGGCGACTGACCCCTTCCTCGCAGTGGGCTAGACATTTCAGAATCTGCACCAGATCACTTTCGGGCAAATCGGTTTGGGTGCTCCAGCCGCGCTCACTGGCCGCTTGAACGCTTTTCTCGGTAAATTTGGCCCACGCACGGTAGTAACCCAAAATGCGCTTCCACGCTGTATAGGAACTAATCCGCTTGAGCCAGTAGAAAATCTGTTTGCGTTCCGCCTCGCTCGGCAGCATCACGCCGGGTGGGTAGTTACTCATGGGTTGCTTCCTCTGTTTTGCTGGCTTGCTCACGGGCTCCCAGCTTCATGGTCTGAACCGTTCCCGGTCCCGGAAGGTGCAGGTATCCGTGCATACCATTGGCATCGGTCCAGCCGGTGGGTTTGATTTCGAATGAGATGCCTGAAACAGGATCGAGCCACCGTTTAACCTGTTTGGTCTGGATCACTTCCTGTCCAAGTTCACTCAGTCGCGAGCCCGAGGCTCGATCCATAAAGAACAGCGCCTGAGTGCCACCGCCTTCAAGATATTGGCCGGGGATATTTTTGCTGACTTGTTCGGATACTGTGCCTACTGCGGCTTTGGGTCCGCTGTCGCCGGTGACATGACCAATCACCACGAATCCGTCCGTATTGAATTCATCCAGCACGGCGGCGTCATGACGCCATTGCTTGGCGGTTTTTGGCGGCTCGCCGACCCACCACGCGCCTCGACGCGACGGAAATGCTTGATACGGTTAAAAAAGCGTTCGACCAAATTGCGCTGACGGTACAACGAACGGTAGTAACGACGTTGAATCTTGCGGTTCGAGCGTGGTGGAATGACGGCCTTGGCTCGACTGGCGCGAATGCTTTTGACAAAGGCGTCCGAGTCATAGCCCTTGTCGGCGATGACCGCTTTGCAGCGCAGTCCGTCGACCAGATCTTGCGCGCACGCAATATCAGCCACCTGTCCTTCGGTAAGAATCAATCGCAGCGCTCGACCAAGCGAATCCACAGCCAGATGAATCTTGGTGCTCAGTCCTCCGCGCGATCGCCCGAGCGCTTGGGGTCCGCTTTTTTCCGCGCTCCGGCCGAATGCTGGAGTGCTCGGATGACGGTCGAATCGATCAGCACATGCTCGAGTTCGCCCGCTTGAGGAACAGGATTCTGGGGGTTTTAGACCCCGCGCGTCCGATTCCTCCTCCACTAGCAGATGCTCACGGCGTGACTCGGACATTAGCTACTTCAGACCGCTTTCATCAGACGCCACAGCACACGCTCACCTTGCAGGCGCGGCATTGGCACGCCAAAGGCTACGGTTTGTGGCCCGAGCGGTTTGTCGAGGCATTGCCATACGCCCGGATACGGGCAGGGCGTGTCCGACCACACGCGCATGCCGCCGCGTAGTTCTTCCGGCTCGGGGGCCTCGCGCGTCGGGTCCGGAGAAAGGAACGCGTACTCGCTCTCCTCCTCGGGGACTGTGCCGTCTTCGTAGCGGTCATCGCGCCAGAGCAAGCGCCATGTAACGTCTGCGTTCGGATTGGCGTCGGCGGTTTCCAGCGAGGCTTGCGGTGCATTGGATTGACCATGTAGGTAGGCCATGCATCCGATCTTAGGCAGCGGTCCTTCGGGAGGCGGCGGCGCACCGAACAGATGAAAGCCCTTCGGTTTGGGCACTTCTACCGGTTCCCAAATGCCCGAACATGGCGTAGTTCTTCCAGTGACGACCAGCGTGTGTTTCGCTGGATCGGGCACATCGGGCAACACCGTGGGAAAGGTCATCTTCGGCAACCATTCTTGCAGCCAAACGCCATAGACAACCAGTGAGGGCTCGTCGAGGTCGCGACGCTCGATGATGTTTGGACAACACTCCCTCCAAACGTCGCTCAGTTGTGACAATGCAAAGTTGAATTCCTGCCACAACGGTGTGTGCTTCTCGTCGATGTAGTTTTCGCCAATTTCGATGCGATCTTGCATCTGGTTCCAATAGGAGAGTATTCGGTTTGCCATGACAAACTCACCGTTGGCACCGTACTTGAATACGCGCTTGTCTCCCGCGCGCAGGCGACTGACCCCTTCCTCGCAGTGGGCCAGACACTTGAGGATCAGAATCAGATCACTTTCTGGTACGCCGGTCTTTTCACTCCACCCGCGCTCACTGGCGGCCTGTACGCTTTTCTCGGTGATCTTAGCCCACGCACGGAAATAGCTCAAAATGCGGTTCCACGCGGTATAGGAACTGACGCGTTTGAGCCAATGGAAGATCTGCTTGCGTTCCTGCTCGCTGGGCAGCATGACGCCTTGGGGATACGTACTCATTGGGTGGCTTCCTCTGTTTTGCTGGCTTGCTCGCGCTTACCCAACTTCACGGTTTGAACAGTCCCTTGCCCGGGCAGACGCAAGTAACCATGCACGGCATTGGCGTCTTTCCATCCGGTCGGCTTGATTTCGAAGGCGATGCCTGATATCTCGTCGACCCATGGAACAGGGCTTCGCGTGTCGATGACGTTCTTGCCCAGTTCACTGAGCATGTCGGAAGATTCCTTGTTCAAAAAGAAGAACGCTTGCGTTCCGCCGCCAGGCAGATACTGGCCCGGAATCTTTTCGCTTACCTGTTCTGAAACGGTACCAACCGCAGCTTTCGGTCCTTGGTCGCTAATCACATGTCCAGTGACGATGTAGCCATCGCGATTGAATTCATCCAGCACAGCCGCCTGCTCGCGCCATTGCTTTGCATTGGCCGGAGGTTCGCCAATCCACCACCACGCGCCTCCGGCAGACGACGGGCCGACGTGTACGCCAAGCGTGAGGTCCTCCGGTCCGAATAATCGCGCGATTTTTTCTCCTTTTGCCAAGGGCCGGTTCGTGATCCGGCCACTGTAAGCCGCGATTTTTGTCAATTGACCTTTGTCATCCGGCGTTTTGGCCAAGTCGGGATAGCCTTCCTTGGGCTCATAATAGGGCTCCAACGATTTTGGTCTCTGCGCGTCCGCCGGATTCTGCTTCCACCCACCACGCCTCGAACGCATGGGCAAAGCGCCTTCCTCGACCACCCTTCGCTCGTCGGTATAGGTGTGCGCCTTTTCACCCGCCGACACTTCATATCGGACGGCCCGACTGGTAGTTTCTCCGCCGCTGCGAATGCACGCCTGAATTTCCCGTAGCTTCTGATCAAGTTCCTTGAGCGCGTCCGGGATACGCTTCCCGGCTTCGTCCTTCAGCCAGCGCATGCTTTTTCCCAATCGATCGAGGCGATTGGCCAGGCTCTCAGGAAGGTGCATCCGCTTTCGAATCGCGGTGACGCCATCCACCATCGTTGCGGTATAGCGGTTAAGCGCGTCGATGATCTGCGGCTGGTAGTCGGCAAAGCGCAGCTTGAGCAACCATTGCTCCGCATTACCGTGTCCCAGATGGTTGAGCACTTCGACAATATCGGTCGCCAGCTTGGCCGTTGCTTCGCCGCTGCGTACACCGCTGATAATCAGGCGTCCGACACCTTTTACTACTCCGCCTAGTACGGGAATGAGCGCCAGCAACAGGACGATGAACAGCACCCATTCCCATTTGTCGTCGCGCTTCTTCTGGTCGTCGATCAGACCCATTGACGAAGCAATCAGATCGCGGACCGCAGTCGCGTCGCCCAGCAGCGGAATCATACCGATGACGGCATCGACGATGATCTGTGAAACGGTCGCCTTGGTGTTGAACGTGCCCTGAGCCGTGCCCCATATCCACTGTCCCGTATCCACAGCCAGAGCCTTGAAACCAGCCCAACTCATGCCGCCCGGCGCAGCCCCCTTGTCATTGACTACTGCGTTCATGCGTTGTCCTCGTTGGTTTCATTTCGTTGATCGCTATAGCGCTCGATGCGCGCGTTAAAGGTGCCCACAGGATTCGGGTTGTGGTCGGGCGTAGGGCGTCGATCACGCCGCGCGTAATCGAACTCCGCAGGACTGTATTGCACCCACGCGCTGCCTCCCGACACATCGGCGAGGGTGGCTTGGCCGTGTGCATCGAGTTGTCCTGTGCGTTGGGTGCCGTCGGCGAGCGTGGCGACATAGGTCGCGCTTCGAAGCCCTTCGTCGTCGTGGTAACGGTGGTCGAGCACGACGGAGCCAATGTCCGAAGCGACGCCTGAGTTCGGATTTGCTTCGGCCCAAAAGACGTTTCCGGCACCGGCCGAATCGATCGTCAATGGCCCCTTGAATCTGATTGCCGTGCCTTCGATCTTGACGCCGCTGCTGTCGATGGTGATGGTGCCGCCTGGCCCTTGAATGACCGTGCGGTCGCTGGCCTGTAACAGATAGCGTTGCGTCTGCCGTTCGATGCGTTGCCCCGCGCTGAGCTTGTGATGCCCCTGCACGGTGTGCTCGACATGCCCGCCCACGTCACTGATGTGATTGGCCGTGGTCTGGTCTTTCCGATGGTTGCCGACCGTTTCAACGCGATCCTTGCCGATGTTGATCGTGTGGTTACGCTCGATCAGAAGAAACGCATCCTGGCCGATCTGGTGACGGCGATTGCGCCCGATGTTTACCTGTTCGTCATTGCCGACCGTCTCCGTGCGGTCGTGCCCGATGCCGATGGTTTCGTCATGCCCGACGTTCTCGCTGCGGTCGTTGCCGACGAAGGTTGTCTCGTCGTGGTTCACATGGATGTTCTGATCCTTCTGCGCGTGAACGTAGATTTCCTCCTGCCCGGCCTCGTCCTCGAAGCGCAGTTCATTGAAACCGTCGCCCTTGTGGGTCTGGCTTTTGATGGTCATGCGCGTCTTATGGCGCGGCAGTTCGTAGGGCGGCAGGTTCAGCGCGTTATAGGTGCGGCCAATAATAATCGGCTGGTCGCAATCGCCGTCGAGCCAGTCAACGATGACTTCCTGCCCGATACGCGGTATCGCCATGTGCCCCCACGTGGCCCCGGCCCAGTTCTGCGCGACGCGTATCCAACAGGAACTGTGCTCGTCGTTCTTGCCTTCGCGATCCCACGGAAATTGCACGGTCACGCGGCCGTGCTGGTCCGTATGAATTTCCTCTCCCGCCGGTCCCGTGACGATCGCTATATGCGGGCCATCGATGCGCGGTTTCGGTAGCAGGGCGGGCTTCCATTCGACGTCATCCGGCACGAGTTCGGCGGTGTAGCTGTAATGCGTGCCCTCGGCGGCTTCAGCCGATTCCTCTTCCTGGCTCACATGCTGTTTGCCGTGGTGCTTGACGCGCACGGGCCGCCAGCCGCGATTCCACTCCTCGCGGGGATGCCCTTCGAGGTCAAACGCCAAACCGGGAACAAGACGCGCGTCATCGCCCTCGGCGATGGCAATGCGCGCATCACGGCGCAATGCCAGCAGCCGGGTCTGCGTCATAGGCTTCCCAGCTGAATCTTCCTTGTACCGCCCCGGCGAATCGTAGCGCTCGTAATCGCGCCCTTGATGGTCGAGATTCGCGCCTTCAGCAACGTGCTGCTGGTTGTATCGCGGGTGCTTAAACGTTCGGTCACGCTGCACTTGGCGTGCAGTCCGGACTTGCTCGGTATAGCGGAAGGTGCGAAGCGCCGGTTCGGGCGCGTCGCCGCCGGGGTTCGGGTTGTAGGAGACGGGACCGCCATCGATCGCACCATGCACGTAGGCTCTGTCGCTGTGAATAACTCGATGGCCGGAGGCAGAATGCTGGAAATAGTAGAAAAGCCCTTCTTCCGCTGCCTGCCCTTGAATGAATTGGAGTGTCGTTTCACCCGGCTGGACACAATACTCACGCGGCAGGTATTCGAGATACGTTTGCTGCTCGTAGTCAGTAATGCCTTGCTCGCTCATCAGCGTCTGCAATATTTGCGGAATATTCCGTTGCTGGAAAATACGCCAATTACTTCGCAAAAAAGCGCGAGCGAGCAGAGGTTCAATAACTGCGTGGTAGCGTGTTCTCCTGAAACCCGTTTCACCTTGTTCGAAGGTGCTCACGATTCCGTGAACGTAGCGCACCGGCTCGCCGTTGCACAGAATGGTGAGCAGCGCCCCCTGATCGAGAACCTTGCTGAAATCAACGGCAGGATCGGCGTTTGAGAGTTCAACGTTGAGAACGAAAGTCTCGGATAATGCCTCTTCTAAATCGAACTCCAATACATCGAAAGTCAAGCCGCTGGCGGACTTGAAAATAAAACTATAGTCGAATTGACGCGGCATAAACAATTTCCCTGAAAGCACCGCATTGCTGAGCGGTCAAACAAGCTGACGCAAATTTGACGGGTCGAAACATAAGCGGGATTTATTTCGGGATAAATGCGGGTTAACCTTTAAGCTGAAAACGCTGACTAAGTCAACTATAAAGCGGAAGAGACACGGTCCGAGCATTGCTTGGGCGCGCTCAATGCGTACACCCGATCAGGACGACTGGCACCTTGATCCTCGCGCGGGGCATCTACAGGTTGTCAGCGAGAAACTTGGCGCAGAACCTAACGCGAATGCCAGATTCGGCGAAAGCCTACCGATCTTCTTCAGGAACAAACCGAACGTATCAGCCTATCACTTGCGCACGAACGAATACGCATCAACCAACCCCTGCACAACATCCGCCGACACATAATGCGGTCCATCGAAGAGATACGTCCGATACCCCCGATAAGCATCGATCTGCGGCTTCAGCTCCTCCACCGTCGCGGAGCGAAACCCCCCGCCCACCTGCGGACGAAACGCCTCCGCGATGATCCTCACCCGATGCCGCCCCAGCTTTGCCGCAAGCTGATCCGCATACTCCCGAGCGACGCGCGGCTCACGCGCATACACCCCGCATCCATCCTGCAACAGCACGCCCACATCACGCGGCAACCATTGATCCAGCCATTCCGCAATCGCCGCGCCGCCGACATTCGCGCGGTCATAAACACTGACCCACAACGGCTTGGGCAACGCATCGAGCATCGTGCGCAACGCGCTCGCGTTCTGCCAGGTCGGATCGATCTCCACGGGAAAGTAGTATCCCGTCACATGCACGGGCGGATGAACCTCCGCGAGCCGCATCGATTCGATGAACAGTTGCGCCGCATTCGCACGCGCCGCCGCTTCGTCGAAGCGCCCGGCGAGCCCGACGATCACATCGCGCGCCCACGGCTCCTGCCCGATGCGCTCCCAGTCGGGCATGCGCGCCGCCGCGCGCAATCCCGCGCCCGGCACGAACGATATGCCATCGACAGACGTCCATTGCACGATCAGCTCATGCGCGCCGAGCCTGTCCCAGTCGCCGTGCGGATCGGCATGCGCGTTGTCGGGCTGCCAGACGATGCCGTCGACGAGATGCGCACGCGCGCGCGCGGCATCGGCATGCGCCGAAACCGGAGCGCACGCAAGGCAGCACGCGATGACGAGAACGGAGATCAGGGAAGACATCAGTACGAGAATACCGCACCGAAGAACACGCCTTTGGCGCGATCATCGCCCGCGACGCGAAACCGGTATTGCACCGACACATCGACGAACGACCGCGGCGCATCGTACGGACCGCCACGGAACCAGTAACGCGCCGCCACGCCCGCGCCGACGCCCACCGGCACGCTGTGATCGATCGCCGAATCGTAGTCCATGCCGATGACCGCATGCGGAAACACCGTCAGGCGCGGACTCAGCGCATCGAGCCGATACGTGCGGCCCAGACGCGCGTTCGCGGTCGCGTAGGTCGAATCGTTCTCGATGTAATGCCCCGCTTCGCCGTACACCGTGCCGGTCCACCAGCTCGGTACGTCGAGCCGGCGCGTGTCGCCGAAACCATTGGAATACGCCGCGCGAACGAGCCAGTCCGAGCGCACGTCCGAGCCGATCGGCAGAATCTTTTCGACGGCGAAAATCGCATTGACCGATGCGAACGGCTTCACGCGCGCGCCGATCGCCGCCTGCAACGTCGATGCCCCCGACGGCCCGTCGCCCTGCACGCCGAAGTTCTCGTAGCCGCGCGCATACACCTCGAACATGCGGTCGCCGAGACTGCCGAACGGACGCCAGTACGCTTCCGCGCCCGCCTGCCAGTTGTTCGACAAACCGGGCGTCGGCGCGAACGCGAAGCCTTGCTGCGCGCCGTTGCCGCGATAGTTCACGGTCGCGCTGAAGCCCCAGTTGCGCGTCGCTTCGGCGTGGGCCGCGCGCGCGTCGTTCAGTGCTTCGGGCGTGAGCGCGTCGTCGGCAGGCGCGCTTGCGCCGTGGTCGATTGCGCGTTCCAGATACTTCGCGCCCTCTTCATTGCGATGCAGACTGAGCGCCGCATAACCCGCGTCCGCTTGCGCCGATGCGGACAGCTTGCCGTCGCGCTCGGCGCGCGCGAAGTAGTTCAGCGCGAGCGCGCTGTCGCCCGCGCGCCGCGCGATGAACGCGGCCTGCGTGTCGGTCATCGAGTCGAGCAGGTTCGCATCGATCAACGCGCGCGCTTCGCCCGACGCCTCGCGTGTGCGGCCCGTCGCCGCGAGCGCATCGATCAGCGCGATGCGCGGCTGCGGATCGTCGGGCACTTCGGCGATCGCCGTGCGCCAGTAGCCGATCGCCGCGCCGCGATCGCCGCGCCGTTCCGCAAGACGCGCTTCGCGTGTCGCGGCGAGCGCGGGATCGTGCGCATAGACATCGCAGGAAGCGCCGAACGAATCTTCGCGGCACTCGAAGGTCGGGCGCGCGCGCGGATCGATTTGCGCCGCTTGCGCCGCGCCCATGCGCAACATGGCTTGCGCGCGATGGCGGCGCAAGGTGATCGCGGCGTCGGCGTCATCGGGAGTCTGTGTTGCGACGGGCGGCAGCGCGTCGAGCGCCGCTTGCGGGTTGCCTTGCGCGAGCCGCACATCGGCGATGATCGTGCGCGCCACGCGGGCATCGCGGTATCGGCGTTCGTCGGCTGCATCGGTCGATGCGGCGAGCGTCAGCGCCTGCGCGAAGCCGGCGTCTTGTCCGAGCGCCGCGCGCGCATAGCCGCGCAAGGTCCACGCGAGCGTATCGTCGCGATCGAGCGCGATGGCATCGCTCGTGGTGGTCTCCACGCCCGCGAAATCGCCGCGCGCGAACAGTATCTCGACGAGCTGCGTGCGAAAATCCTTGCGCTCCGGCGCATACGCGACCGCCTGTTGCGCGAGCCTTTGCGCCGCGTCCATATCGCCTCGCTCGCGCGCCGCATACGCCGCTTTCGACGCCGCCGGCGCAAGTCTGTCGCCGATGAAGCGTTGCCGCTCGCGCAAGCCGTCACGCTCGCCGAAGCGCTTCGATGCGTCGGCGACGGCGTCATAGGCGGCGAGATCGTCGCCGGATGCGGCGAGCGAATCGATCAGCAGATAGCGCAAGCGCTCGGCCTGCGGCGCGAGCCGCACCGCTTCACGGCTTTCGGCCACCGCAGCCGCGTAGTCCTTGCGCGCATACGACCGATACGCCGCGCGCGCCGCCTTCAGCGCCGGTTCCGGCAGATCGCCCGGCACGCCGCCCGCGCCGCCCGACGCGATCAGCACGTCGATCTGCCTGCGCCGCGCCGTCAGCGCGGGCAGCGGACCAAGTTGCGCGATGGCGTCGGCGAGCGCACGGCTCGCGTCCTTCAGACGCCCGCGCGCCGCGAGCGCATTGGCCAGCAGCAGACGCAACTCCGCGACATCCGGCCGCTGGCGAATCGCCTCGCGCGCGCCGGCGATGGCTTCGGCATATCGATGCGCGTCGTAGGCCGCGAACGCTTCGCGCGCCACGCGATACGCCGCGCCGGCGAGCGGCAGCGGCAAGGTCTCGTCGGCGCGGGCTGCCCCCGAGGCGCACAACGCGGCGGCAGTCCACACGGCGAGTCGCAAGCGCCGCGTCATCGAATCCCGGCCCGCGCGAGATAGCGGCGCCGCTGCTCCGCGATCGCGACGGTCAGCGCATCGGGCGTGATGACCTGCTCCGCCACCATGTAATCGCCGATACGCCCGTGCCGCTCCGGCCGGTAGTTGCGCAACGCGGTCTCGAACGCGCTGCTCGTGACGAGGCCCATCTCGATCATGATGTCGCCGACGAGCGGCACGCCGCGCGCGGCGGTCGCATCCGCGAGCGACGGCGACGCTTCCTCGTCCCCGTCGCCGGCATAGACGGGCATGCCGACCGCGCGCAGCATCCGCAGTCCGCCCGCGATCTCGCTTTCGCGCACGATATGCAGCGCGACCGAGCGGCCCGCCGCCGCGTGCAATTCGGCGAGCGACACGTCGTCGAGCAGGCTCGCGCAGACGAACACGGCGTGACCGTTCACATCGACGCCCTGCGGCAGCGCGCGCAGCCGCACGAGCGTCTCAGGCGTGGCGACGGTCGTCAGGTCCATGCGCGCGGCCTCGAAACGGCTGCGCGGCAGGTCCGCCTGAAACGCGATTGCTTCGGCGAGCGTTTCCTCGTCGAGCCAGCCGCGCGTGACGAGCACGCGCCCGATCGGGGCCTCGCGCGCGTGATCGGTTCGCAGCGCTTCTTCGAGCCGTTCGGGGTCGATCGCCTGCCACGAGACCAGCAGTTCGCCGAGATCCTGACGCGTATCGCGCAGGCCCTCGTTGCTGGGGAAATCGTGCATCGTCTTGTCCCACGCGAGCCGCCGCCCCGTCACCATATGCACGATGAAGAGCCGCCACGCGCGCGCCACCGCCATGAAGTTGATGACGTTGCCGATAACCATGCGCGGCACCGCGAGCACACCGTGCTCCCAGCCATAGAGCCGCGTCGTGAAGACGATGCGCTGCGTGACGCGCAGCACGAGCGCGACCGAGTTCGCGGCGAGCAGAAACTGCAGCCAGCGTGAATCGATGAACGGCGACGGGAAGAAGTCGCTCGCGAGACCGAAATACGACGCCGTGGCGAACAGCATGAACTGCACGGCGAGCAGATACGCGAGCATGCCGACGAACGCCGTCACCACGCCCTTGCGATCGCGCATCAGCAGATAGCGGTTGGCGAGCGATCCGCTCCAGCCGGTCAGCGCCCAGCCCTGCAAGCCGATGCCGAGCGTCCAGCGCGCGCGCTGCCGGTACGCGGTGCGAAAGGTATCGGGAAAGAATTCGCGTACGCACAGCGGCATCGTCAGTTTGATTTCGCGCTCGCGGCCGAGGCCGAACCAGCCTTTGCGACGCGTCGTGAATTCGACCGGAAAGAGCGGAAAGATCGACTGCATGCCGAGCCGCGTGATGCGCGTGCCGATGTCGTAATCTTCAGTGAGGCTTTCGGTGTTGAACGGCTGATGCTGCGTCTCTTCGACGAGCGCGAGGATCGCGCGGCGCGAGAAGCAGGTGCCCACGCCCGCCGACGGCACCGCGCCCGCCAGACTCTCGCGCACGACCAGATCCTTCGCGTGCCATTCGGCGAACTCGTCCATGTAGGTGCCCGCGACGAGCTCGAACCAGTGCCGCTCCAGCGACGCCACCGGCAACTGGATCATGTCCTTGCGCGGCAGGAGATAGTTGAAGAACTTCAGCTCGACGGGATGCAGCACGTCCTCGCTGTCGTGCATCACGATACCCGCGAACTCGATGCCCGCCTCGAACTCGTAATGCAGGATCGCCTGCACGAGCCAGTTGAGGCAGTCGGCCTTGCAGGTCGGGCCGTCGTGCGGCACTTCCACGCGATGCAGATGCTTGTAGCGATGCCGCATGCGTTCCACTTCGGCGATCGTCGCCGCATCGTTCTGATACGTGCCGACGAACACCGTGTACGCGCGATAGTCGAGCACGCGCACGAGATCCTCGATCATCGCGGCGATCACGTCGTGCTCGTGCCACGCGGGCACCATGATCGCGATGTGCTGCTCTTCGCGCGCATAGAGTTGCTCGACGGTGAGCGGCGCGTAACGGCGCTCGACCGTCACACGCCGCCAGCACTTCCGCGTCCAGTACCAGGCGTCGATGAACAGATCGTCCAGGCTCGAAAGCAGGATGATCGCCGCGACCGTCGCGGCCACGTATTCGAGTCCCTGGTAGTAATCGGCGAGCAGGATCTCGCCGTACCACCTAAGCGTCTCCAGCATCACACGCGATCCTCGTCGTCGCGGGCGCGTCGGTTGCGATGTCGGCGGCGCGCGTTACCGGCAAGCGCGATCAGCGCGAGCAGCAGCACGACGAGCACGGCCGGAATGCCCCAGCGCGCCCAGTGCCGCGTCACCCAGTCGTTGCTGGATGCGGGCTCGTCGGTCATCTCTTCGGGGTTCACGGTGTCGAACTGCTTCAGCACGCCGCTGCCGTCGACCACGGCGATATTGCCGCGCGAGAGTTGCAGCCGGTCGGTGAGAACCGGCGCGGCGCCCGCCGACCGATACACGACCCCGCTCTGCCCGCCCGCGCTCGCCACGCTCACGACCGCGACGCGCGACAGGCCCGACATGTCGAGCAGCGTATCGCCCGCGGGCGAACTCAGCGAAAGATGCTCGGCCGAATAGACGGCGGGGTTCTTCTCGTCGGCGAGCCGGACATCGGCGGCGAGGAACGGGCCATCGGGCTGCGCGGCGTCCTGTGCGTTGCTCACCGCGAACTTCGCCGATACCGGCGCGATGCCCGCCGCGCCGGTCAGCACGGCGAGGCGCGGTACGCTGTTCAGGGCATCGTCGAGCCAGGCGCGCGGCACATACACGGTGGCCGACGACGCATAGCGCGCCGCCATGCCCGCGAAGGTGTTGTCCGGCGTGGCCGTGGCGAGACGCAGATGGCTCGACGGCAGCACCGCGACCGGATAGGTCTGGCGCGCCTGACAGCCGCCGTCGGGCTGACGGCGGAAGGTCACGCGCAGATCGTTGGTGCGCGCGAGCGCGTAGCGCGGAATCGGCGCGACGAGACGCTGACGCGCGCCGTCGACGTTGATCAGCTTCGCGCCGATCATCACGTCATTCAGATACACGGTGGCGGTCGCGCCGCCGTTGGAGAGCGTCGGCGAGGCGGCGAGGTCGAGCACGACCTGCTCCGGCAGCCGGCCGTTGCCCGATGCCGCCGCGAGATCGAAACGCGCATTCCACGATGCGGCGGTCTGCACGTCGATGCTGCGCGGATCGCCGCCCAGCTCCGACAGCGCGATGGTGTCGCCACGCGTCTGCTGCGCGGTATCGATGCGATGCACGATCACGCGGTTCGATACGTCGATCGGACGCCAGCCCTGCGCGAGCGCGCCGATGCCGCGCGGGTCGCCGACGACGATCATCGCGCGCCCGCCGACATGCGCGACGCGCACTTCACCCGGGGCGAGCTGCGCCGTCAGTTGCGAGGCCGTGCGCTTGCGCCATGCGTCGAAGGCGGCGAGCGCCTCGCCCGAGGTGTTCGCGACTTGCGCGCGCAGCGCGTCGAGCGCGCCGTTGATGGTCTTGCGCATCGTTTCGTCGGTGACGACGACATCCGGACCGAACGCCGCGCGCGCGCCGAGCGCGACGAGCGCGCCCAGTTCCGCCTGATCCGCGATGGCATGCTTGCCGCCCGCAGCGAGTGCGCCGAAGGCCGGCACGCTGCGCAACGCCGCGGGCACGTCGATGCCCGTGAGATCCACCGTGTCGCCCACGGCCGGCAGCGTCTGCATCACGGGGCGCTTGCCGTCGCGTTGCAACAGCGCGTCGGTGCGCCAGGCGGTGTCGAATGCATTCGTCGACAGCTTGCGGCCGGACACCGCGAGCACCGGCGCATAGGGCAGCGCGCTCCATGCGGTGCGCAGATCCTGCACATCGGCGGGATTGAAGCGGAAGGTGAGACGCGTGGTCGGATCGACGCGCAGCACGTTGCCGATGGCCGTCTGATCCGCG
The DNA here is from genome assembly GCF_001544915.2 of Caballeronia pedi. Lineage (GTDB taxonomy): Bacteria > Pseudomonadota > Gammaproteobacteria > Burkholderiales > Burkholderiaceae > Caballeronia > Caballeronia pedi. The sequence goes on from NZ_FCOE02000017.1 coordinate 110,188, forward strand.
CACTCGCTCTGGCTGATCACCGACGCGAAGCCGAGACCCAGGCGCACGAAGCCGGCCGATCGCGCCGCGGCATCGACGCCGAGATTCACGGACACGCCGCCCGCATCCTGCGTGAACGCACGCGCCAGCACGGGAGCGCCGTCGAGGGAAAGGAGCATGGTCACCCGGCCGCCGTCGCCGCGCACGTAGCCGCCGTCGAATTGCAAGGTGGCGTCGCTGATCGGCACGCCGGCGGGCACGGGCAGGAAGAATTCGCGGCGCGTCTCGGGCGCATTGAGCGTCACGCTTTCGAGCAGGCCCAGTTGCCGCAAGGTCACGGTGCGCGTCTCCGGCACATCGAGGCCGAGGCGCTCGATAGCGCCCGGCGTGTCCGTCGTGGCGCCGAGGGCGACATCCTGGAGGCCCGCCAGGAGCGCCGCGCACGTGAAGAGTGAAGCCAGCACGGCACGCAGGCCGCGCCGGTCGATGATGTCGTTGAGCAAGTTGAGTGACTCGAAATTGACGCAACGAGACGGGATGGCCGCGAAGGAATGAGCACATCGCGCGCGTTTAGCCCCGGTTGCGTGAAACAGGATGCCGGGTGCCTACGCGAATGCCTCGCGCACGACGCGCGTCGCAGATTTCATTGCGCGCGGCGTCGCAGGATTGAATGCTTCGAAGGGACGGCCCGCGAGCGACGCGACGCCGTCCGGATCGGTGAGGACGAGCGACGCGTGCTGCGGCATCGAGCGATGCCGGCCGGTCACGCACGCCACGGAACGCACGTCCGGTTCCGCTGCCAACGCCTTGAGGAGGGATGCCATCTTGATGGCTTCGGGCGGCGCCCCGAAAATGGAAAGTCTCGTTTTTCGCTTCGTGTTCATGGGTCCCGGCGACTGCTCAATTCGTAACAAATCGATTGTATTCAGACGTTTAGGACCACCCTCCAACTAAAATGTAAAAAAGTCTAACGAGAGCTTTATACGAGCGTTTGGCGAGTTTTTGTCCAGCTTCGAGCGGCTCTTTTTACCTAACCAGTTAGACATCCCAAGATATGGGGCGACATCGCGAACCCTATGCGAGCGGGCGCTTTCTTCCTACGAAATCGCGTCGATATCGATATCGAGCAGCGCCGAACTTATCGACTTGCCGTGCGCGTCGAGCGCGAGCGAACGCGTGACGCCGCCCCCGAGCGCGTGGCCCAGCACGAAATTGAACGCGTTCAGTAGCGGCAGTTCGTGGCGCACGACTTCGCCTTTCACGACATCGGCGAGATGGGCCTTCACGCGTTCGGGCGTGAGTTGTTCACGCAATTGCGCGTAGTGCTTCGCATCGAAGCAGATCACCGAGACATTCAGCGTATTGCCTTTGTCGCCGGTGCGGCCGTGTGCCAGTTCACGCAGTTTCATCGCTTGCCTCCACGAATTCGAACACCGGATTCACATGCTCGCGCGCGAGCAGCACGGATTGCACGGCGATGACTTCGCGCGTCGCCTTCGTCACGCCGCCGCCGCCCGCCGGTCCGTTGGTATAGAGCGTCTCGACCTCGTTGCCGATGCGCGCCGCTTCCTTCGCGCTCGATGTACGGCCCGCGACGCGCACGCGCACTTCATACGGATCGTCCCGTCGTGCGCCGAGCGTGTCGCCATAGAGCGCGTTCACGCCGATCAGGTCGAAGCGCAGTTCACTCGTGTCGACGCCCGTGATCGCGAGGCGTTCGCGCACGATGTCCAGCGCCAGCCGCGCCCGCGCTACCGCGTTCGGTCCACCGTAGGAGATTTGCCCTTCGCCGATGTAGCCATCCGCGTAAGCGACCGAGACCTTGAGCGTATCGGTGCGCGGGTTGCCGCGTCCGCCCGTCACGCGCACACGATCCTGCGCCTCCTGCACCGCGCGCACCTGCGTGAAATCCGCGACGACATCGGGCTGGAAGTATCGGCCCGGATCGTGAATCTCGTACAGCAGTTGTTCCTTGCATGTGGCCTCGGTCACGCATCCGCCCGCGTGCGCGACCTTCGTCACGACGACCGAGCCATCCGCGCTCACCTCGCCGATCGGAAAGCCCAGACGCGCGAGATTGCCGACGTCCTTGCAACCGGGATCGGCGAAATAGCCGCCCGTTACCTGCCCCGCGCATTCGAGCAGATGACCGACGACAGTCGCCTGCCCGAGCGTGTTCCAGTCGTCCATCGACCAGCCGAATTCGTGGATGAGCGGCGCCGTGAACAGCGACGGATCGGCGACACGCCCCGTCAGCACGATATCCGCGCCCGCCGCGAGCGCCGCGACGATCGGCGCCGCGCCGAGATACGCATTCGCCGACACGATGCGCTCGGCGTACGCGCCGACATCGTCGCCGGATTCCTCGAAACGCAGCGGCGAACGAAGGACGACATCGAGCACGTCGTCGCCGCTGACCGCGGCGATCTTCAGTCCGTGCAGGCCCAGTTCGCGCGCGATCTGCGCGGTCTTGCACGCCGCCGCGCGGGGATTGGCCGCGCCCATGTTCGAGATGATGCGCACGCCGTGCTTCGCCGCGACCGGCAGCACGGCGCGCATGCGCGCTTCGAGCAGCGGGTCGTAGCCGTGGTCCGGATCGTTGCGGCGCGCCTGCTGCGCGATTGCGATCGTGCGTTCGGCGAGGCATTCGAACACGAGATAGTCGAGCGCGCCGTGTTCGGCGAGTTCAACGGCAGGCTCGATGCGGTCGCCCGAATAGCCCGCGCCCGCGCCGATTCTGATGGTGTCTTTCATGACTTCGTCCGTTCTGGATTAAAGCGGAAACACGCCGAGCACGACACACGCGATCGTCATGACGATCGATGCGCCGAACAGCAGCGGGAACGTGAACTTCTGATGATCCGCGAGATCGATGCCGCACAGCCCGACGACCAGAAACGTCGCGGGCGTGAGCGGGCTCACGGGAAAGCCGGTGGTCATCTGGCCGAGCAGCGCGGCCTGTCCGACATGCACCGCCGGCACGCCGAGTTGCGACGCCACTTCGGCGATCACCGGCAGCACGCCGAAATAGAACGAATCGGGATCGAAGAGCATGGAAAGCGGCATCGACACGAGGCCGAGTACGACCGGAATATGTCCGGCCATCGCGGGCGGCACGAAGCCGACGGCCGCCTGCGCCATCGCCTTGAGCATGCCGCTGCCCTGCATGATGCCGGTGAACACGCCCGCCGCGAGCAGAATGCCCGCCATCATCAGCGCGGCGCGCGCGTGGGCGTCGATGCGTTTGCGTTGCATGTCGACGTTCGGGTAATTCACCATCAGCGCGATGCACAGGCCAACCATGAACATGATCGCGGGCGGAATCTTCTCGCCCATCACGACCATGGTGCCGAGCACGACGATCGTCAGCACGATGTTGAACCAGAAGTGCTTCGGGCGGCGCAGCGCCTGTTCCTCGGGCGTGAGTTCGCGCTTGGGCACGGGAATCGCGCCGTTCGCGCTCGAATAGCCCAGACGCTTTTCCTCGCGGCGGCCGAGCCACCACGCCATGCCGAACACGAACGCGAGGCCGATCGCCTGCACCGGAATCAGCGGATTGAAGAGCGCCGAAATCGGCAGATGCAGCGACGCGGACGCGCGGATCATCGGCCCGGTCCACGGCAGGAAGTTGATGCCCGCCGCCATCGACACCGCCGCCGCCAGCACGCGCCTGTCCATGTTCAGGCGATCGTAGAGCGGCAGCATCGCGGGAATCGTCACGAGAAAGCAGACCGCGCCGGAGCCGTCGAGATGGATCAGCAGCGCGAGGAGCGTCGTGCCCATCACGATGCGCGTGGGCTTCGTGCCGACCGCGCGCAGGATGCGGTCGATGATCGGATCGAGCGTGCCTGCGTCGGTGATGGTGCCGAAATAAAGAATCGCGAACACGAACATGCCGACGACGGGCGCGAGATTCTTCAATCCGTCGATGACGAATTTGCTCGTCTGCAAGCCGAAGCCGCCGATCAGCGACGCCGCGATCGGCACGATGATGAGCGCGACGAGCGGCGACATGCGTTTGGAAAGTATCGCCCCGAGCAGGACGACGATGGTGGCCAGGCCGAGTAACGGCAGCATGAACGTGTCTCCGAATATTGTCTTTTGATGGGGTTCAGAGTAAGTTCGAAGCGGCGATAACACAATTGAAATGATTTGATCGCAGCTATCACGAACCATAATGGATCTCAATCTTCGCGACATCCGCGCACTCGTCGCCGTGGCCGAAGCGGGCAGCTTCACGCGTGCGGCTGAGCGGCTGCATCTGTCGCAGCCCGCGCTCACCGTGCAGATACGCCGGCTGGAAGACGCGGTCGGCGCGCGCCTGTTCGATCGCAATAGCCGCAATGTCGCGCTCACGCCGACCGGGCGCGAGTTGCTGCCGCTCTTGCGCAAGTCGCTGCGCGACATGGAGAACGTGCTGCGCGATGCGCGCGCGATGGGCGAGGGAGAAAGCGGCACGATCCGCATCGCGTGCCTGCCGACCTTCGCGGCGAGTGCGTTGCCCGAACTGATCATCGGCATGAAGCGGGACGTGCCGCGCGTCGTCTTTCAGATTCGCGATGTGGTGGCGAGCACCGTGAATGCGCTCGTGCGCAACGAGGAAGCGGATATCGGACTGACCGGCGGCGAGGTGCTCGATCCTTTGCTCGAAGTGCTGCACGCAGGCGTGGACCGGCTCGTGGCCGTCTGTCCGAAGGACCATGCGCTGGCGAAGAAGCGCCGCGTGAGCTTAGCCGATCTCGCGCGCTCGCCGCTCGTGCTCACCGCGCCGGGCACGAGCGTGCGCGCGGTCGTCGACGCGGCGCTCAGCGAAACGCGCGAAGCGCTCGATATCGCCTGCGAACCGACTTACATGATGACCGCCGTCGCGATGGTGCGCGGCGGTCTGGGCGTGACGATCTTGCCGGAAACCGCGCGCGAGGTGCGCGCGGAACCTGGGCTCGTGGTGAAAGCGATCGACCATGCGGCGTTCGCGCGGCCGATCGCCATCGTGAAGAAGCGCGGCAGGACCTTGCCCGCCGTGACGGAGCGCTTCGTCGAACGCATGCGCGCGACGATGAACGCGCCCCGCTGATCGGCGCGCTTACTTTTCCATCGTCGCCATGTCGATCACGAAGCGATACTTCACGTCGCTCTTCAGCATGCGCTCGTAAGCCTTGTTGATCTCGTCCATGCGAATCATCTCGATGTCGGACGTGATGCCGTGCTTGCCGCAGAAATCGAGCATCTCCTGCGTTTCCGCGATTCCGCCGATGAGCGATCCGGCGAGCGAGCGGCGCTTGAAGATCATGTTCATCACCGAAGGCGACGGATGCGGATGCTCCGGCGCGCCGACGAGCGTCATCGTGCCGTCACGCTTGAGCAGCGCCATGAACTGGTCGAGATCGTGCGACGCGGCCACCGTGTTCAGGATGAAGTCGAAGCTGTTGGCGTGCGCCGCCATCTGATCCGGGTCTTTCGAGATCACGACTTCATGCGCGCCGAGGCGCTTCGCGTCCTCGCTCTTGCCCGGCGATGTCGTGAACAGCACGACATGCGCGCCCATCGCGGCGGCGATCTTCACGCCCATGTGACCGAGACCGCCCAGACCCACGACGCCGACCTTGTGGCCCTTCTGCACGTTCCAGTGACGCAGCGGCGAATACGTCGTGATGCCCGCGCACAGCAACGGTGCGACCGCCGCGAGTTCCAGGTTCTCAGGGATGCGCAGCGTGAACGCCTCATCGACGACGATGGCCGTCGAATAGCCGCCGTACGTCACGCCGCCCGACTTGGCATCCGGCGAGTTGTAGGTCTGGGTGAAACTCGCGGGACCATCGCAGAACTGCTCCAGTCCTTCCTTACAGGATTCACATACGCGGCATGAATCGACCATGCAGCCAACGCCCGCAAGTTCGCCGACCTTGAACTTCGACACGTCCGCGCCGACCTCGACCACGCGCCCGACGATCTCGTGACCCGGCACGACCGGATAATTCGAGCCGCCCCATTCGTTTTTCGCCATGTGCAGATCCGAGTGACACACGCCGCAGAACAGAATGTCGATGCGCACATCGTTCGGACCGACATCGCGGCGCTGGATTTCGAGCGGGCCGAGCGGTTTGTCGGCTGCGGATGCTGCATAGGAATACGCTTTCAGCATGATTGTGCTTTCCTCTTTGATTCGAATCTCGTGAACAGGATCGGCGCTTGCTCACCGCTTGCTCCCGTGGGGAACACGCGCGGCCGATATGAAATGCAGGTTGGTTGTTTTGTGTGCGGCGGCGAACGTTCGCCGTCATGCTCCGCACGCGTTGCGAGTGACTTGCCGATGTCGCCGGTATTTCGGCGGCAACGCGCAACGTCAGTACTGTATGCCTACTAAAAGAACTCTGCCGAAACGACGGCCGCGATTATGCCCTTCGAAAGGACCGCATGAACGCGTCGCTGGAGAATTTGACAATCGTGCCCCTCTGTCGGCTCCCTGCCAAAGCAGGATTGTTCGACGGCGTCAGGCGCATTAAGGTTGTCATGCGCGCGGAGACGACGAATCTTTTCGCGCGGCGCCGGGCGGCTCGCGCGCCCGGCGCCCCTCTTTCCGGTTCATACGGGCGGCGGGACGCCGTGCGGCACGCACGCTCCCGGCGTCGGGCACTTTGAGAGAGCGAGACCATGAAGGCGAAGGCGATCACGGTGAGCATCGACATGCCGGGGGGCGCGGTCAGCGCCGAGTTTCATATCGATACGGGGCGCCTCAGAATCCTCGAACGCGGCATGCTGCGCGTCGAACTGTTTCCACCGCATTCGTGGTTCACGGTGGCGTCGGTGGCGGGCAACAGCCGCTGGGGAACGAGGCCGCGCGAGGCGGATCTCTATCTCGTCGTCGAGAATTTCATCCAGCAGCGTTTCGGCATGACGGCGCAACGGTGCGAGGTATCGTGCGCGCAGTGAGATACGCGTTCAGCGCGAACGCGCGCGCCGTGTGCGTTGATAGAAGCCGTCCGGCTTGGTGCGCACCCAATCGACGAAACTGCGCACCGCCTCATGCGCCAGCAGCGCTTCGACAGACGAGTAGCGCTGCGCAAGTTCCTTCTCGCTGAAGAGCGCATGCAATTGCCGATGGCAGATGCGATGCAGCACCGCCGTCTGCCTGCCGCCCTGCGACTTCGGCACGAGATGATGCAGATCGCGCTCCGCGGACGGCACGGCGCGCCCGCACAGCGCGCAGACTTCTTCCTGCGGCGGGTGATACCACGGCTCGGGTGTAGGCTTCGCCATCGCGATCCTCGTTTGATGCTTTCGAGTGTACGCCTCGTCTTTCGAAGACGTGCCGGATCGTCTGCTTGTTCAATACACCGAAGTTTTTTCGCTTATCGCTGCGCGCGCGCGGGTGGCCGATAACCCGGCACCTGATGCAACGCGCGATGACACGCCGCCGAAAGCGCGGCCAGCCGCTCGACGCTCGCGCGCATGTCCGCTTGCGTTTGCGTGATGGTCTCGCGCAATGCTTCCAGCCGCGGCATGAGCCGCTGCGCGATCACGCCGCGCTCCTGCTCGCTCCCGAGCAGGGTTTCGGCATCCTCGCGCGCTTCACGCAGTTCCATCACCGAGACCTGGTTCTGCGCGAGCAGACTCGCATGGCGTTCCGCCAGTTCGCCGAGACCCATCGACCGCATGCGCTCGACGAAATCGCGCGTCGACTGCAACGCGACTTCGCCTGCGTCGTAGGCCATGAATTGAGCATCGCTGATAGTGAGCGCGATGCGCCCTTCCGGGGTCGTGAATTCAAGCTTGGTCGGCATGATGTCTGATGCGCGATAGTGAAGTTGCCGGCATTCTAGACAGCCCGACGACGGCTGAATTTCGGAACAAAGCGAAAGCGCTATCGGGAATTTGCAACACGGCGTTTCGCGCCATTCCCGGTAATGCGTTTTCAGAATCGAAACGATGCCCGCCGAGCGGGAGCAAACGCAATTAATCAACCATTGCACAAGCGGCATCGCGGGCCTGCTAATTTGGCCTTGAAAAGATGCATTCCATATACCAACAATGGAGTCATCTTTGGTGCTGGCCATCCCACAATGCCAAGAGATCTGACGCGCCCCATGGATGAGAACGACGAAATACGGAAATCCGAAGAGTTGCGCAGCTTTCTGTTTCTGACCGTCGTAATGGTTCCGGTGCTCACGGTCATGATCATTGCCGCTTACGGATTCGCGGTCTGGTTCTATCAAATGCTGATTGGCGGACCGCCACATCATTAACGAGCGTCGCGATTATTTCAATTAAATGGAGCTCATGCCCGTCGATAGCCACGATCGCTTCGACGATAAGACCGAAGAGTCTTGCGAGTTCCACGTCGCCGGGGTCGTTGTATACGCCCGGATAGAAGCCCTGGATCGCGTCATGCAGACGCTCGCCGCGATGCCCGGCGCGCAGGTGCACGGGTCCAGCGTCGACGGCAAGCTCGTGGTCACGCTCGAAGGCGACAGCTCATCGCGGGTCGCCGATCAATTGCATGCGGTGCAGTCGATACCCGATGTCGTGAGTATCGCGCTCGTCTATCAGCATCACGAGCATGCCGATTCGCTCAGCGAGGATATCGCCGATGAAACTGACTCGTCGCGCGTTCATTAAGCAGACGGCCGCCACCACGGCGGCCGCCTCCGCGGGCATCACGCTGCCCGGCATGGAAGCCATCGCGCAGAGCGACGACATCGCCTGGTCAAAGGCGCCCTGCCGCTTCTGCGGCACGGGATGCGGCGTGGTCGTCGGCGTGAAGGCCAACCGGGTCGTCGCGACGCAGGCGGACCCGCAAGCCGAAGTCAATCGCGGGCTCAACTGCGTGAAGGGCTATTTCCTGTCGAAGATCATGTACGGACAGGACCGGCTCACGACGCCGCTCATGCGCATGAAAGGCGGAAAGTTCGACAAGACCGGCGAGTTCGCGACCGTCTCGTGGGACACCGCGTTCGACGTGATGGCCGAGCAGTTCAAGCGCGTGCTGAAAGAGAAAGGGCCGACCGCCATCGGCATGTTCGGCTCCGGGCAATGGACCGTATGGGAAGGCTATGCCGGCGTGAAGCTGATGAAGGCGGGCTTTCGCAGCAACAACCTCGACCCGAACGCGCGGCACTGCATGGCCTCCGCCGTCACGGGTTTCATGCGCACCTTCGGCATGGACGAGCCGATGGGCTGCTACGACGACATCGAGGAAACCGATGCCTTCGTGCTGTGGGGCTCGAACATGGCCGAGATGCATCCGGTGCTGTGGACGCGCGTCACTGGCCGGCGGCTCGCGGACCCGAACGTGCGCGTCGTGACGCTCTCGACGTTCGAACATCGCTCGTTCGATCTCGCCGACGAAACCATCGTGTTCACGCCGCAATCCGATCTCGCGATCATGAATTACATCGCGAACTACATCATCAAGAACGGCAAGGTGAACCGCGAGTTCATCGACAAACATGTGGTGTTCAAGAAGGGCAACACGGATATCGGTTATGGATTGCGGCCCGATCATCCGCTGCAGAAGGCGGCGAAGAACGCCGGCGATCCGAACGGCTCTCAGCCGATCAACTTCGACGAATTCGCGAAGTTCGTGTCGCGCTACGACGCGGCTTACGTGACGAAACTCTCGGGCGTGCCGAAGAACAAGCTCGATCAGCTCGCGCAGTTGTACGCGGACCCGAAGACGCGAGTCGTATCGTTCTGGACGATGGGCTTCAACCAGCACACGCGCGGCACGTGGGCCAACAACATGGTCTACAACCTGCATCTGTTGACGGGCAAGATCTCGACGCCGGGCAACAGCCCCTTCTCGCTGACCGGCCAGCCGTCGGCGTGCGGCACGGCGCGTGAAGTCGGCACGTTTTCGCATCGGCTGCCCGCCGATATGGTCGTGACCAACCCGAAGCATCGCGAGGAAGCGGAGCACATCTGGAAGCTGCCGGAGGGAACCATTCCCGACAAGCCGGGTTTTCACGCCGTTCTGCAGAACCGCATGCTGCGCGACGGCAAGCTCAACGCCTATTGGGTCATGGTCAACAACAACATGCAGGCCGGCGCGAACATCAACAACGAAGGGCTGCCGGGGTATCGCAAGGAGTCGAATTTCGTCGTGGTATCCGATGTCTATCCGACCGTCACGGCCGTCGCCGCCGACATGATCCTGCCGTCCGCGATGTGGGTCGAGAAGGAAGGCGCGTACGGCAACGCGGAACGCCGCACGCAGTTCTGGCATCAGCTCGTCAGCGCGCCTGGCGACGCGCGCTCCGATCTCTGGCAAATCGTCGAGTTCTCGAAGCGTTTCAAGGTCGAGGAAGTGTGGCCGCCGGAACTCATCGCGAAGAAGCCGGAATACAAGGGCAAGACGCTTTATGACGTGCTGTATCGCAATGGCCAGGTCGATAAATTCCCGTCGTCGCAGGAAGACGCGAAGTATCGCAACGACGAAGCCAAGGCGTTCGGCTTTTATATCCAGAAAGGTCTGTTCGAGGAATACGCGAGTTTCGGTCGCGGCCACGGCCACGATCTTGCGCCCTTCGATTCGTATCATCAGGCGCGCGGGCTGCGCTGGCCGGTAGTGAACGGCAAGGAAACGCTGCGCCGCTACAAGGAAGGTTCCGATCCGTACGTGAAAGCCGGCGCGGACTGGCAGTTCTACGGCAATCCCGACGGCCGCGCCGTGATCTACGCGCTGCCTTACGAGCCGCCCGCCGAATCGCCGGACAAGGAATATCCGTTCTGGCTCGCGACCGGGCGCGTGCTCGAACACTGGCACTCGGGATCGATGACGCGTCGCGTGCCCGAGCTCTATCGCGCGTTTCCGAATGCGGTGTGCTTCATGCATCCCGATGACGCCAAGGCGCTCGGCGTGCGGCGCGGCGTCGAAGTGCGCGTGATATCGCGGCGCGGCGAAATGCGCACGCGCATCGAGACGCGCGGCCGCGACAAGCCGCCGCGCGGGCTCGTGTTCGTGCCGTGGTTCGATTCGAGTCAGCTCATCAACAAAGTGACGCTCGACGCCACCGATCCGATCTCCTTCCAGACCGACTTCAAGAAGTGCGCGGTCAGGATCGTCCGGGTCTAGGAGCACGTTATGCGCACGTTCTTCGCCGTAATCATCGCATCGCTGGTCGCGCTGGCCGCGCTTGCGATCGCGCAGCCGACCGTCCCCGTTCTGCCGTTCCACGATTCCTTGCGCGGCACGACGCCGCTCAACGAAGAACCGAAGGCGCCGCTCATCGCGCCGACCGAGAACAAGGACGTGATACGCGGCCTCAACTACGCGCAGCAGCCGCCGACGATCCCGCACAAGATCGACAACTATCAGCTCGACAAGAACGCCAACCGCTGCCTCGCCTGCCACGCGCGCAGCCGCGCCGAAGAGAGCGGCGCGGTGCCTGTCGCGGTGTCGCATTACATCGATCGCGATGGCCTCGTGTCCGGGCATCTGTCGCCGCGACGCTACTTCTGCACGCAGTGCCATGTGCCGCAGGCCGATGCCAAACTGCTCATCGGCAATACGTTCGTCGCGGTCGAAGATATCAAGCAGCAGCCTACATCCAAGAGCCAAAAGAAATAAGCGACCATCATGCGCGAACTCATCAAGCGCTACTGGATCACCATCCGAAGGCCGAGCCTGTATTACAGCCTCGGCTTTCTGACGCTGGGCGGCTTCGTCGCGGGCGTGATCTTCTGGGGCGCCTTCAACACGGCGATGGAACTCACCAACACCGAAGTCTTCTGTACCGGCTGTCACGAGATGCGCGACAACACCTATGCCGAGCTGAAGAACACGATTCACTTCAGCAATCGCACGGGCGTGCACGCGAAGTGCTCGGACTGCCACGTGCCGCACGAGTGGACCGACAAGATCGCACGCAAGATGCAGGCGTCGAAGGAAGTGTGGGCGAAGATCTTCGGCGTGGTGAATACGCGCGAGAAGTTTCTCGACAAGCGGCTCGAACTCGCGGAACACGAATGGGCGCGCTTCAAGGCGAACGATTCGCTCGAATGCCGCAATTGCCACTCGTTCCAGTACATGGATTTCACGCGGCAGAGTCCGCGCGCGCAGGAGGCGCATCAGCGCTTTCTGGAGACGGGCGAGAAGACTTGCATCGATTGCCACAAGGGCATTGCGCATGAATTGCCGAACATGGTGAAGGCGGAGGAAATGGAGAAGAGCAAGCGCAAGTGAATGGGGGCCGGGGCGGGTGCAAACCGTTTGCCGGATCCCGTGATCGTTTCGGTCTATTGGTGTTGCCCCTGTGCGGGGCTAGCGAGTGCCCTCAAAGGCCATCTCGGGCGTGGACCGCGCACGGTCTGCCGAGCCATGACTTTGAGCGCGCTGGTTCAGCACAAAAGAGTTCCGGCACGGCGCTGCGCGCTGCCGCTGGGTGTGCAAGGGAAACCATTGGTATGGGTCGCTTAGTAAGGAAGTGTGCGCATTCCCGATTGACCGGTCGACCGCGAAGCGGGCCGGAGCCATTTCATGCTGAACCAGTCTGTTTTGTGGTGCGATGGGGCAGACCGTGCGCGGTCCACGCCCGAGGGGGTCTATGAGGGCACTCGCTACTGCTGTGCCCTATACGTTCGCCCGTGCCGCGGCCGGCTTGAAGCGTTCCGGATGGGGAGAGCTGCTTTCTTTGGTTACTTTCTTTGCAGCAGCAAAGAAAGTGACTGCCGCCCCGCACAGGGGCAACACCAATAAACCGACACGTATACAGGCCATCCATAGAAGCCCAGGCGAACAACACGCTCTAACGACGCCATCGACCGAGAGGAAACATCGATGCTCAGCGCCCGGCAACTCGACGTAATGCGCGGCAGCCGCACCATCGTGGCCGGCGTGGATTTTCGCGTCGATGGCGGCGCGGCGCTGCTCATTCACGGCGCGAACGGCAGCGGCAAGAGCTCGCTGATCGCCGCGCTCGCGGGACTGTTGCCGCCCGCCGCCGGCGACGTGTCCTGGCGCGGCATGAACGTGCGCGACGATCCCGCTCGCTTCAGGCGCGACCTCGCGTATATCGGCCACGCCGACGGCTTCAACGGCGAACTGACCGTCACGGAAAATCTTCGCTTCGCCGCCCTGCTCGGCGCGCACGCGGCGCGCATCGACGAACGCGACGTGCTGAACCGCGCCGGCGTCCTGCCGCTCATGTACACGCGTCTGAATCGACTGTCGCAAGGGCAGCGGCGGCGCGTCGCGCTCGCGCGTCTCGTGCTCGCGGGCAAGGCGCTGTGGCTGCTAGACGAACCCACCGAAGCCATCGACGACGCCGGCGCGCGCTGGTTCGCCGCGTGCATCGACGATCATCTGCGCGAAGGCGGCACGCTCGTCGCGACGACACATCGCCCGCTTCCCGTCGATGCCGCGCGCACCCGGCATCTGCATCTCGAACGGAGCGCGGCATGATCGCGCTGACGCTCCAGGTGATCCGGCGCGAACTGATCCTCAACTGGCGCTCGCGCACCGTGACGCTTTCGGTGCTGCTGTTCTTCGTGCTGGCGTCCAGCCTGTTTCCGCTCGGCATCGGTCCCGATCCAACGCTCCTGCATGCGATCGCGCCGGGCGTGCTCTGGGTCACGGCTCTGTTCGCGGCGCTGCTGTCGGCGGGCCAGCTCTTCAGCAACGATTTCGCGAGCGGCGCGCTCGAACAGATGCTGCTTTCGCCGCAGCCGCTCGCGGGCATCGTGCTCGGCAAGATCGTCGCGCACTGGATCACAACGGGCCTCGCGCTCGTCGTGCTCGCGCCGGTCGTCGCGCTCGAATACGGGCTCGATGCGCGCACCATCGTCATGCTGATGGCGTCGCTTTTGATCGGCACGCCGCTGCTTTCGCTGATCGGTTCGATGGGCGCGGCGCTCACGCTCGGCGTGCGCGGCGGCAGCGTCGTGCTCGCGTTGCTGATTCTGCCGCTCTACGTGCCGGTGCTCGTGTTCGGGGTCGGCGCGGCCAGTCCCGCCGCGAGCGCCGCGTGGGCGAACGCGAATTTCTCGCTGCTCGCGGCCGCGCTGTGCGTTGCGCTCTGGCTGTGTCCGTGGGCCAGCGCCGCGGCCCTTCGCATCTCGATGGAATAGCCGCCATGAACGCATTCCGTTTCGCGTCGCCGCGCCACTTCGAACGCTTCGCCGCGCGCGCGACGCCGTGGTTCGCGTGGGCGTCGGTCGTGTTCGTCGCGGCGGGGCTCGTCATCGGCCTCGCCATCGCGCCCGCCGATGCGCTGCAACGCGACATCTACCGCATCATGTTCGTGCATGTGCCCGCAGCGTGGATGTCGATGTTCATCTATCTCGTCATGGCCGCGTACGGCGCGCTCCATCTCGCGATGCACACCCGTCTCTCCGCGATGATGGCCCGCGCGCTCGCCCCGACCGGCGCGCTCTTCACCGCGATCGCGCTGATTACCGGCGCGCTGTGGGGCAAGCCGACATGGGGCACCTGGTGGGTCTGGGACGCGCGGCTGACCTCCGAGCTGATCCTGTTCTTCCTCTATGTCGGCTTCATCGCGCTGCACGCGGCCATCGACGGCACGCGCCGCGCCGACCGCGCGTGCTCGGTGCTCGCGCTGATCGGCGTCGTGAACATCCCGATCATCTATTTTTCCGTGCAATGGTGGTACACGCTGCATCAGGGGCCGTCGCTCGGTTTCGGCAGCGGCGTGGCGATGGAAAAGTCGATGGCATGGGGCATCGTCGTGATGTCGGCGGGATTCTGGTCGTATGCGATCGCGGTGTCGCTCGCGCGCGTGCGCGTCATCATGCGGGCGGCCGAGCGCGTGCCGGCGGGCGAAGCGCCATCGCGAATCGAGGAGCGCGCCGCATGAACACGTTCGAATCGGTCCTGGCGATGCTCGCCGCGAATCCCATTCTCTCGGCCGCGCTCGCACTCACCTTTTTGCTGATGGGCGCGCAAGCGTGGCTCGTGCATCGTGGGTTGCGCCGATGAAAGCGCGTCATCGCCGGTTCGCGTTCATCGCGCTCGGCGTCGCGAGCGCGGGCCTCGCGTGCGCGTTCGTGCTCAATGCGTTTCGCGCCAATGTGATGTTTTTCGTCAGCCCGAGCCAGATCGTCGCGCATGAAGAGACGCGCACGCAGCGCTTCCGGCTCGGCGGGCTGGTCGAGCGCGGCTCGCTCGTGCGCGATGCCGATGGCCGCACGGTGCGCTTCGTCGTCACCGATGAGCGCGCGTCGCTGCCCGTCACCTACACGGGCGCGCTGCCCGATCTGTTTCGCGAAGGCAGCGGTGTCGTGGCGCAAGGCACGCTCGGCGCCGATGGCCGATTCCACGCCGACGAAGTCCTCGCGAAGCACGACGAAAAATACACGCCACCGCAAGTGGAACGGGCGCTCCGCGACGTCCGCGCGTCTGCGGACGCGAACGCCGGAACGCGCCGATGATCGTCGAACTCGGCCACTTCGCGCTGATTCTCGCGATGCTGCTCGCGCTCGTCGCGGGCATCGTGCCGATGCTCGGCGCGCGTTTCTCCATCGAACGATGGATGCGCGTCGCCGCGCCCGCCGCGTTCGGGCAGTTCGGCTTCGTCGCGATCGCGTTCGGCTGTCTCGCGGCGGCGTTTCTCGGCAATGATTTTTCGGTGATCTATGTCGTCGGGAATTCGAACTCGGCGCTGCCGGCGATTTATCGCTTCACGGCGGTCTGGGGCGGACACGAAGGCTCGCTGCTGCTGTGGGTGTTGTTGCTGACGCTCTGGATGATCGCCGTCGCTGCCTTCGGCAAACGGCTGCCGCTGCCGTTCGCGGCGCGCGTGCACGGCGTGATGAGCGGGATCAACGCGGGCTTTCTGCTGTTCATGCTGCTGACCTCGAATCCGTTCACGCGCATCATGCCGCCCGCGATGAACGGCCGCGATCTCAATCCGCTCCTGCAGGACCCCGGCATGGTGATTCATCCGCCGCTGCTGTATATGGGCTATGTCGGCTTTTCGGTGGCGTTCGCGTTCGCGATCGCCGCGCTGCTCGAAGGCAAACTCGATGCCGCGTGGGCGCGCGCGTCGCGTGCATGGACGCTCGCCGCGTGGATGTTCCTCACGCTCGGCATCATGCTCGGCAGCGCGTGGGCCTATTACGAACTCGGCTGGGGCGGATGGTGGTTCTGGGACCCGGTCGAGAACGCGTCGTTCATGCCGTGGCTCGTCGGCACCGCGCTGATCCATTCGCTCGCCGCCACCGCGAAGCGCGGCGCGTTCCGCGCGTGGAGCGCGCTGCTCGCGATCTGCGCGTTCTCGCTTTCGCTGCTCGGCACGTTTCTCGTGCGCTCGGGCGTCGTGACTTCGGTGCACGGATTCGCCTCCGATCCGACGCGCGGCGTGTTCATCCTCGCGCTGCTCGCGCTGTTCTCGGGCGGCGGCCTCGTGCTGTTCGCCTGGCGTGCGCCGCGCGCGGCATCGGCGGTCGGGTTCGAAGCGGTGTCGCGCGAGTCGCTCCTGCTGTCGAACAATCTGCTGATGCTGGTGGCCGCCGCTTCGGTGATGCTCGGCACGCTCTATCCGATGATCCTCGACGCGCTCGATCTCGACAAGATTTCCGTCGGCGCACCGTATTTCGACAGCGTGTTCGTCCCGTTGATGACGCCCGCGATCTTCCTGATGGGCGTCGGCCCGCTCGCGCGCTGGAAGGCCGCGCGGCTGCCCGAGCTTGCGGTGCGGTTGCGCTGGGCTGCGCTCGTGAGTGTCGTTAGCGCGTTCCTGCCTGGGCTGTTTGGGCCATCACGTCCGCTCGTGAGCCTCGGCTTTGCGCTCGCCGCCTGGACCTTCGCGACGATCGCGACAAGCGTGATCGGGCGCGTCGTCAGAGGCGGGCGTCGCGTGCGGCCCGGCACCATCGGCATGTGGCTCGCGCATGGGGGCGTCGGCGTGTTCATCGTCGGGGTGACGATGGTGAAGGGTTTTCCCATCGAACGCGATGCGCGGCTCGCGCCCGGCGAGAGCGTCGATGCGGGCGGCTATCGGTTTCGTCTCGACGAGGTCCGCGCGATCGACGGTCCGAACTATCGCGCCACACGCGGCACGCTCACCGTGACGCGTGACGGCCGTGTGATCGCGACGTTGCATCCGGAGAAGCGCGAGTTTCTCGTCTCCAATATGCCGACGACGGAAGCCGCCATCGATCACGGCGTGTTGCGCGATCTCTACGTCGCGCTCGATCGGCCATCGGGCGGGAACGCGTGGACCGTGCGCATCCAGATCAAGCCGTTCGTGCGCTGGATCTGGGGCGGCTGCGTGCTGATGGCGCTCGGCGGCCTGCTCGCGGCGGCGGACCGGCGTTATGCGAAGCAGCGCGCGCCGCAGCCACGCGCCGCCGTGTCGATGGTCGCAAAGCCGTCGCAAACCGTGGGCGAGACTGGGCGATGAAGCGCTTCCTGATTCCGCTCGTCGTGTTCGGGCTGCTCGTCGCGGTGCTGGCGGCCGGGCTGCGCCACGATCCGCGCCGGTTACCATCGGCGCTGATCGGCAAGCCTGCGCCCGCGTTCGATCTGCCGCGTCTCGATGCATCGAATCAGACGATGTCGTCGGACGCGTTGCGCGGCCAGGTGTGGATATTGAACGTGTGGGCGTCGTGGTGCGAGGCGTGCCGCGACGAGCATCCCGTTCTCATGAACTTCGCGGCGGGCGGCGCGGCGCCGGTGTACGGCCTGAACTATCGTGACGAGCGCGCGCCCGCGCTGCAATGGCTGGAGACGGCGGGCGATCCGTACGTGACGTCGTTCGTCGATCGCGACGGCCGCACCGGCATCGATTACGGCGTGTATGGCGTGCCGGAAACCTTCGTCATCGATCGCGCGGGCGTGGTGCGATACCGGCAGGCGGGACCGCTCACGCGCGCGTCGCTCGATGGCGTGATCGTGCCGCTCGTCGGCAAGCTGCAAAAGGAGAGCGCGCATGATTAGCCGACATGCGTTGATACTCCTTGCGTGCATGACATGCGCGCACGCGCAGGAAACACCCGACGACGAACGCGCGCGCCATCTCGCGGAGCACTTTCGCTGCGTGGTGTGCCAGAACCAGAGCCTCGCCGATTCGAACGCGGAACTCGCAGCCGATCTGCGCGCGCGCATTCGCGAGCAGGTCGGGCAAGGCGCGAGCGATGAGCAGATTCAGGCGTACATGGTGCGTCGATACGGCGACTTCGTGCTGTATCGCCCGCCGGTGAAGCCGGTCACATGGGCGCTGTGGTTCGGGCCGTTTGCCGTGCTCGCGGCGGGCGCGCTTGCGATGGCGCTGCATATCCGCCGCGCCCGATTCGCGCGACGTCGAAGGAGCATGAGCCGATGACCGCGTTCTGGCTGATCGTCGCCACGATGTTGCTCGGCGCGCTCGCATGCGTCGTGCCGCCGCTTTTGCGCGTGCCCGCGCACGAACGCGGCCACGCGGTCAGTTCGCGTCACGCGGCGTTGGCGGGATTGCTGATCGCGCTCGTGCCTGCATCGGCGCTCACGCTTTACATGCGCATCGGCGATCCGGCCGCGCTCGCGATCCAGACCGCGCCGATGCCATCGACAGGCGAACACGCCGACGCGCCCGCCTCGATGGAGGCCGCCGTCAGCCGCCTCGCCGCACGCCTGCGCGCCGACCCGAACGACGCACAAGGCTGGGCGATGCTCGCCCGCTCGTACATGGTGCTCGACCGCCCCGGCGATGCGACGCAGGCGTATCAGCGCGCCGTGGCGCTGAACCCGCGCGACGCGGAACTGCTCGCCGATTACGCCGACGCGATGGCGAGCGCAAACGGTGGCGATCTGAACGACGCGACGCTGAAAGTCATCGATGCGGCGCTCGCGCTCGACGCCGATCAGCCGAAAGCGCTCGCGCTGGCCGCATCGGCCGCGTTCGACCGGCGCGATTACGCGAGCGCCATTCAGTTCTGGGAGCGACTGAGCAAGGTGCCGGATCTCGCGCCGCAAATCGCGCAGCAGGCGCAAAGGAATATCGACGAGACGCGGGCGCTTGCTGCAAAGGTAAGCGTGCCTTCGGTCGAAGTCCGCGTGCGTTTGAGTCCGGAACTGGAAAAGCGCGTGCGCCCGACGGATACCGTCTTCGTCTACGCACTCGCCGATGATGGATCGCGCATGCCGCTCGCCGTACAGCGCCTGAGCGCGAACCAGTTGCCCGCAAGCGTGCGTCTGGACGATTCCATGTCGATGACGCCGAGCCGCCGTCTCTCGAATTTCGCGCGCATCAGCATCGAAGCGCGCGTGTCGGCGGCGGGAAACGCACGGCCCGCGACGGGCGATCTGACGGGATCGAGCGGGCCGGTGTCATCGAAGGAAGCGGGTGTCATCGACGTGACGATCGCCGATGTCGTCCGTTGAATTCGCCGTTCAGCGCGATTTGGCCGCGCCCGGTTGAATCGACTTTGCGTTCTCGTCGACCTCGATGCCCCAATCGCCCTGCTCGTACCAGTCGTCGCCCAGCAGTTCGGCCGGATGCTGCGTGCGGCTCGAACCGTTGCCGCAGCGCATGGCGTCGGTCGCGCAATAGTGATCGCAGCCCCAGCAATTGCGCTCGGGGTGCTTCGGGTACAGCGGAAAACGCTTCGACATCGTCGATACTCCTTTAATGTATCGAGACTAAACGCGAACCCTTTCACCGCCAATAGGAACGCGACGATCCGCCACGGCACGCAGCGAAACAGCGCGTTTCAGTCTGCTCAGCACGACGCCGGCGCGGCCTTCGTGGCGCCTGTCAGCAGCAGCTCGATCAGATCGCGCACGCTGCGGATCGCCGCGCCGAACGGCAGCTTCTCGCGTCCACGGAAAAACAGTCCATTGCCGACATCGCCGCGCAACGCCGCCGCCAGACGCGTATCGATGCAGAAGTGGCCGAACTTTTCGATGCCGTCGCGCAGGCCGCACGCGCTCAGGCACTCGAGCGCCGACGGGCATGTCTGCTTGCGCGCGCCGATCTTCGTGCGGATGCGCTCTTCGTTGCGCAGATAGCGCATGAGCCAGGGCGTCTTCACGGCGCGCGCGGGCAAGCCCGTCACGCTGACGAATTCGACGATATCGTCCGGCGTCGCCTCGACCAGCACGCGCTTGAACTCGGGATGCGCGTCGCCCTCTTCGGTGACGGCGAAGGGCGTGCCGATCTGCACGCCGTTCGCGCCCGCCGCGAGCCACTTGCGCACCGCTTCGTGACTGTTGATGCCGCCCGCGACGATCACCGGCACGTCTTCGCGCTTCAGCCCGAGCGCTGCGAACGACGCATCGAGTTCAGTCAGCACGCGCTCGAAACCAAAGCGCTCGTCGTGCATATCCGCGACGTCGCCGACGCCCAGATGCCCGCCCGCGTGCGCCGGATGCTCGATCACGATGGCATCGGGCAGGCGGCCCTTTTTCATCCACTTCTTGAGCACGAGCGTGACGCCACGGCTGTCGGAGAGAATCGGGATCAATGCGATATCGCAGCCCGCCGTGAGATCGGGCAAGTCGAGCGGCAGGCCCGCGCCCATCACGATGGCGTTCGCGCCCTCGTCGCACGCGACGCGCACGTAATCCGCATGCGCGCTCACCGCCTTCATCACGTTGACGGCGATCATGCCGCGCCCTTGCGACAACTCGCGCGCCGCCTTGATCTCGCGCGCGAGCGCGATCAGGTTCGCGCGTTCGAGCGTCGGGCGCGTGTGGTCTTCACGGCACATCGCGAGCAAGTCCTCGTGATGATGCCGCAAGTCGATGCTCGCGATGGTGCCGACCGCGCCTTCACGCGCCACGCTGCCCGCCAGCCGATGCGCGGAAATGCCGACGCCCATGCCGCCCTGCACGATCGGCAACAGGCTGCGACCGCGAATCGTGAGCGGCGCGAAGGAATGTGCATGAGAGGTCATAGGCGACTCGGTTTGATGTGAATTCATGTTGTACGGCTTGATGAGATGCGAACGCTCAGGCTGCTTCCGGCGCCCGCGACGCGTCGTGTTCGACCGCGTAGATCGCGACCTGCACGCGACTCGTGAAATTGAGCTTGCGCAGAATGTTGCGCACGTGGATCTTCACCGTGCTCTCCGCGAGCATCAGCGAGCGCGCGATTTCCTTGTTGCTAGCGCCGTGCGCCAATTCGCGCATGATCTCGCGCTCGCGCGCCGTGAGTGGATCGGCTGCGACGGCGGGCGCGGGCGCAGCCGTGGCTTTCGGTGCGCGCAGACTGGCGACAAGTTTCGATGTCATGTCATCCGCGATGACCGGCTGACCCGCCGCCGCCTTGCGAATCGCGTTCGCGAGCGTCTCGGCTTCGATGCTCTTCAGCAGATAGCCGCAAGCACCATCGCGCAATGCGAGCGTGAGTTCGTCGAGATCCTCGGAGACCGTCAGCATGACCACGGCGGTTCGCGGCACGTCCTGCACGAGCAACTTCAGTGTTTCGAGCCCGGACAGCCCGGGCATGTTGAGATCGAGCAGAATCACGTCCGGCAGGAACTGCTTGGCGCGCTTCAGGCCTTCGAGCCCGTCGGCGGCTTCGGCGACGACTTCGAAATCGGCTTGCCTTTGCAACAGCGCATGAACGCCTGAGCGAAACAGCGCGTGATCGTCGATCAACAGAATGCGGATGGTCATGACACAACTCGATGCAGCGTGTGAAACGAGCGCGCGAGCCACATTCAGGCGGCCTGACGCGCCGGGGCAGCCAGAACGAGTTCGACACGCGCCCCGCGCCCGGGCGCTCCACTGAGACGAAGCATGGCGCCCAACCTGTGCGCGCGCTCGCGCATGATGTGAAAGCCGACATGCGTCTCGCCGAGGGCGGCCATCTCCTCGGGATCGTAGCCTTGTCCATCATCCTCGACAAGGAGGCTAAAGTCGCGATCATTGACGATCGTCACGGTAATGCGTTGTGCCTCCGCGTGCTTGCGGATGTTCGAGAGCGCCTCCTGCAAGATGAACAGCACCTGCAATTGCTGATCCGGCGGCAACGGCAGGCCGCCTTCGTCGCGATAGTCGAGCCGGGGCGCGATACCCGTCTGCAGGCCGAAGCGTTCGACCGCTTCATCCACCGCGCGCCGCAACTCGCCGCTGCCGATCTTCGTGCGGAAATTCATCAGCAGTTCGCGCACGTCGTCATAACTGTCGGCCACGCCGCCCGCGAGCAAGGGCACGATCTCGCGAATCTCGTCGATGCGGGCTTCACGCGTCGCGACGTCGAGCAGATGCACCTGCATCTTCAAAAAATTGAGACTCTGCGCGATGCTGTCGTGCAAGCCCTGCGCGACGAGATTGCGCTCCTCCGATACCGCGAGCTGCCGCGCCAGCGCCGCGAGCCGCCGGTTCTTTAGCGCCGTGCCGAAGTGCGCGCCGAGCGTGTCGAGCAGGTGCGACTCGGAAGCCGGAAGGACCCGCTCGCCTCTGAAATGCAGCGAGAACGCACCGAGCTTCTCACCTTGCGACACGATGTCGAATGCCGCGACGGTCGCGAAACCGAGGCTTCGGCAGCGTTGCGCATCGCAGACGCAGCCATCGGCGGCCAGGCACCGTTCGTCCTGTAGCAACGAGGCGGGCAGTCCTTCCGAGCCGATCAGACGCACCTTGCCGTCCTCGGTGATGAGACGGACCGCCGCGCCGTCCGCGTCGACCTGACGCGTGAGGCGTGCGAGGAAGCCTCGGCACAGCACATCGACGTCGTTCGGCTGATTCACGAACGCCGCCATTTCATAGAGCGCCGTGAGTTCACGGTTCTGCGCGGCGAGCTCCGACGTTTTTTCTTCGACGCGGCCCGCGAGATCGCGATATAGCGTCTGCAGTTCCGCGGCCATGCGATTGAATCCCGCGGCAAGATGTCCGAATTCGTCCTGCGTCTCGACGGGCAAGCGCGTTTCGAACTCGCGTCCCTCGATGCGCGCGAGCCCTTCCTGCAAGCGCTGCACCGGCACGACGATCCATAGATAGAGCAGATAGACGATCGCCAGTGTGCCGATGCATGCCATCGCCGCTAGCGCCATCTGCGAGGTGCGCAGCCATGCGGTCTTGCGCGCGTTCTCGCGTTCGATCAGACCGACGAGTTCGTCCGCCCCAGTGACGAACGCGCGCAGTTCAAGGAGATAGCGCGAGATGGCGTCCGGGTCGGCTGCCATGCCTTTGCGCACGTCCGGTTCGAGCCGCGTATGCCACGCATTCGCGACGTGTTCGAACTGGCGGTGTACGTCTTCGTCGTCGGGAAGAAAAAGTGGGCGCGCCGGATCGCCGTGACACAGACGATCGAGCGTCGCGTTCATCTGCTCGATATGCAGTTGCAGCGCCGGCGACGCGTCGCCGCCATTTCGCAGCAGCGCGATCGCAACCGCGTTCGCGCGCATGCGCAGGCTGCCCGCGTCGTTGATGGCGGCGCCCGCGCCCTGCAATTGCCACGAGAGCCACAACGTCCCGCCGATCATCGCGAGCACGAGCACCAGCGACACCATCGACAAGGTGACGATGCGTGTGGTCAGACGGTCGCGAAACGACGGCAGGGACATGCTTCTCGATGAACGGATTCAGCGGCTGCGGACCAGTTGCCACGCCCGTCCGAGATAGCCGAGCGAAGCGAAGCCACTCCAGACATGAACGAGACGCGTGAACGGGAAGATCACGAACAGGCTCATGCCCATGAACAAATGTACACGGAAGAGCAGCGGCGCATCTGCGACATAGTGCGCTGCATCGGCACGGAATGTGACGATGTGTTGCGCCCAGGTCATGAGGCGCACCATCATCGAGCCGTCCATATGACCTGCGGATACACCGATCGTCGACAACCCGAGCAGCAGCGTGATCAGAATCCACAGCAGCAGCACGCGATCGCCGATCTTTGTCACGGCCGAGAGCCGCGTGCTCGTCAAACGGCGATGCAGCAGGATCAGCAGGCCTGCGAGACACATCGTGCCCATCGCGCCGCCCGCGACCATCGCGAACACTTGCTTGACGCTGTGCTCGATGCCGAGCGCATCCCACACCGCAACCGGCGTGAGCAGGCCGACGAGGTGACCGAAGAACAGCCCGAGAATGCCGACGTGAAACAGAATATTGCCGAGCCTGAGATTGCCGCGATCGACGAGCTGTGTGCTGTCGGCCTTCCACGTGTATTGCTCGCGCTCGAAGCGCACGAGGCTGCCGAACAGAAAGATGCTGGCGGCGATGTACGGATAGATGCCGAACACGAAGGCGTTGAACATGTTCATCGTGCGTCCTTTGCGATGGGTGCGCCCGCGCCGCCCGAAGCGCCGCGCGGATGAAAGCGGATGGTCTGCGTGTCCGGCCGCAAGTGCGGCGCGAGCAGCGGCTCGACGCCGTCCGGACCGGGCCCGATGATTTCGAGCATCTCGTCCATGTCGCGCACCGGCGGCTGCGCGAGCGGACGCGGTTCGACCGTGGCGAGTTCGCGCAAGACCGTGAATACGGCCGCATACGGACTTTCATCGCGCGTGAGACGTTCGCCGACTGCATCGAGCACATGAATCGCGTCGTCGAGCAGCGCCTGCGCGCGGCCCGGTTCGATCGCGCCGAGCACTTCGAGAAAGAGCGGCACGTAATCAGGTAACTCGTTGGCTTCGATATCGAAACCGAGGCCGCGATATTCGTCGAGCAGATCGACCATCGCCTGGCCGCGGTCGCGGCTTTCGCCGTGAACGTGCTCGAACAGATGCAGCGAATGCGCCGGATTGCGGTCGAACGTGGCGACGTAGGTTTGCTGCACGTCGATCAGCGGGCGTTTCAGCGACGCGATCAGCGGCGCAAGGCGCGTGTGCGCCTGCGGCCACTCATGCAGCGCGGCTTCGATCTCCGGCAACGCGTCGAGCAGCGCCGGCTCAGGGTAGTCGAGCAGCGCGGAAAGTATGGGATAGAGCGACATCGTTTGATCCTCGATCAGCTTTCCGTAAGGGCTTTCTTGCGCGACTTCGGCATCGCGGCGTAGCTCACTTCGCCATGCGTTCTCGATCCGAACAGCGAGCCGTCCGACGCGCCTGACGAGCCGCAATTGCCGAAGGAAAAGCCGCAACTGCCTTTCTCGTCGAAGCTGTCCTCCGCCATTTCCTTGTGCGACGACGGCACCACGAAACGGTCCTCGTAATTGGCGATCGCCATGAGTTGATACATATCTTCCACTTGCGATGCCGTGAGGCCGACGTCGTTCAGCACGGCGTCATCGTTCACGTTGTTCACGTGCTGCGCGCGTTTGTAGGCGCGCATCGCGAGCATGCGATCGAGCGCCGCCACGACAGGCTTTTCATCGCCGGCGGTGAGCAGGTTCGCGAGATAGCGCATCGGAATGCGCAGGCTCCTGACATCGGGAATCACGCCGTTCAGGCCCATGTGACCCGCATCGGCTGCGGACTGGATCGGCGAGAGCGGCGGGACGTACCACACCATCGGCAGCGTGCGGTACTCAGGATGCAGCGGAAACGCGACCTTCCATTCGCATGCCATACGATAAACCGGCGAACGCTTCGCCGCATCGAGCCAGCTTTGCGCGATGCCCTGACGCAGCCCTTCGGCCTGAACCTGCGGATCGTGCGGATCGAGGAACAGATCGAGCTGCGATTGATACAGGTCCGTCGTTGCCTCGACCGACGCCGCCTCAGCGATGCGGTCCGCGTCGTACAGCATCACGCCGAGATAGCGGATACGGCCCACGCATGTTTCCGAGCACACGGTAGGCTCGCCCGCCTCGATACGCGGATAGCAGAACACGCACTTCTCCGCCTTGCCCGACTTCCAGTTGAAGTACATCTTCTTGTACGGGCAGCCGGACACGCACATGCGCCAGCCACGGCACTTGTCCTGATCGACGAGCACGATGCCGTCATCCTCGCGCTTGTACACCGAGCCCGAAGGGCACGACGCCACGCACGCCGGATTCAGGCAGTGCTCGCACAGACGCGGCAGATACATCATGAAGGTGTTCTCGAAAGTCGAGTACATATCCTTCTGCACGTTTTCGAAGAGCGCATCGCGGCTGCGCGATTCGAACTCGCCGCCGAGATCGTCTTCCCAGTTCGGCCCCCAATGGATCTTGTCCATCTTCTTGCCGGTAATCGCGGACACCGGGCGCGCCGTGGGCGGCGTTTCCGAGAGCGGCGCGTTCTGCAAACGCTCGTAGTCGAAGGTGAACGGCTCGTAATAGTCGTCGATGGCCGGGAGATTCGGGTTTGCGAAGAGGTTCGCGAGCACTTTGAGCTTTGGGCCCTGACGCGGCTCGATGCGCCCGTCGCTCTTGCGGACCCAGCCGCCCTTCCACTTCTCCTGGTTCTCCCACTGCTTGGGATAGCCGATCCCCGGCTTCGTCTCGACGTTGTTGAACCACGCGTACTCGACGCCATCGCGCGACGTCCACACGTTCTTGCATGTGACTGAGCACGTATGGCAGCCGATGCACTTGTCCAGATTCAGGACCATCGCCACCTGGGCGCGGATCTTCATGATGCTGCTCCTTCCTTGAGCGGGCCTTCGAGCCAGTCGACCTTCTTCATCTTGCGCACGATGACGTATTCATCGCGGTTGCTGGCCACGGTGCCGTAATAGTTGAAGCCGTAAGCCTGTTGCGCGTAGCCGCCGATCATGTGCGTCGGCTTGAGCACCGTGCGCGTCACCGAATTGTGGATGCCGCCGCGCATGCCGCTCGTCTCCGCGCCCGGCACGTTGATGATCTTTTCCTGCGCGTGATACATGAGACACATGCCGCGCGGCACGCGCTGGCTCACGACGACGCGCGCTGTCAGCGTGCCGTTCACGTTGAACACTTCGACCCAGTCGTTGTCCTTCAGCCCGGCTTGCTTCGCCTCGGCTTCCGACACCCACACGTGCGGGCCGCCGCGCGACAGCGTGAGCATGCGCAGGTTGTCCGTGTAGGTGGAGTGGATGCCCCACTTCTGGTGCGGCGTGATCCAGTTCAACACCAGCTCGTGCTCGCCGTTGGGCTTCGCGCCGAGCATCGGCGAGATGGTCTTCGTATCGATCGCGGGCTTGTAGACGCACGAGCCCTCGCCGAAATCGAGCATCCAGCGATGATCCTGATAGAACTGCTGCCGCCCCGTGAGCGTGCGCCACGGAATCAGCTCGTGCACGTTCGTGTAGCCCGCGTTGTAGCTGACTTCTTCCGATTCGAGTCCGGACCATGTGGGCGCGGAAATGATCTTGCGCGGTTGCGCCTGCACGTCGCGAAAGCGAATCTTGTCGTGCTCGCGGCCGAGCGCGAGATGGGAGTGATCGCGTCCCGTGATCTTCGAGAGCGCTTCCCACGCTTTCACCGCAACATGTCCATTCGTTTCGGGCGCGAAGGTGAGGATCATCTCGGCGGCGTCGATCGCGGTGTCGAGACGCGGTCGCCCCTTGTGCTCGCCCGACAGCGACGCGAGTTCATCCACTTCATGCGCCGTGTTCCAGCTGATGCCCTTGCCGCCGTTGCCGAGTTTCGCGAGCAACGGTCCGACCGACGTGAATTTGTCGTAGACCGCGTTGTAGTCGCGTTCGACGAGCGTCATCGACGGCGCGGTCTTGCCTGGAATCAGATCGCATTCGCCGTGACGCCAGTCCTTCGGCTCGAACGCCTGGCCGAGTTCGCCCGGCGTGTCGTGCATGAGCGGCGTGCAGACGAGATCGGTGCGCGTGCCGAGATGCTTGCCGCCGATCTCCACGAACTTCTTCGCGATCGCCTTGTAGATTTCCCAGTCGCTCTTGCTTTCCCACAACGGCTGCACCGCCTCCGACAACGGATGGATGAACGGATGCATGTCCGAGGTGTTGAGGTCGTTCTTCTCGTAGAACGTCGCGCTTGGCAGCACGATGTCGCCATAGAGACACGTCGTGCTCATGCGGAAATCGAGTACGGTGAGAAGATCGAGCTTGCCTTCGGCGGCTCCGCGCACGTTCACTTCGGCGGGTTTGATCGCGTCGGCTTCATCGGCGAAAAGCGCGTTCTGCGTGCCGAGCAGATACTTCAGGAAGTATTCGTGACCCTTGCCCGAACTGCCGAGAATGTTCGAGCGCCATACGAACATGTTGCGCGGGAAGTTGGCCGGATTGTCGGGATCGTCGCACGCGAAGTCGAGCGCGCCGGACTTCAGTTGATCGACCGTGTATTCGATCGGATCGCGGCGCGCGCGCTTCGCGGCATCGACGATATCGAGCGGATTCGCGCCGAGTTGCGGCGCGGATGGCAGCCAGCCCATGCGCTCGGACTTCGCGTTCAGATCGAGCATCGAGAGATTTTCGTAGCGCGATTTGTCCGCGGTCGGCCCGAGAATCTCGTCCACGCCGACCTTCTCGTGACGCCACTGGCTCGTGTGGTTGTAGAAGAACGACGTGCCGTTCATCTGACGCGGCGGGCGCGACCAGTCGAGCGCGAACGCGAGCGGCGCCCAGCCGAATTGCGGACGCAGCTTTTCCTGGCCGACGTAATGCGCCCAGCCGCCGCCGCTCTTGCCGATACAGCCGCACATCATCAACAGATTGATGATGCCGCGATAGATCATGTCGTTGTGGTACCAGTGATTCAGCGCCGCGCCGACGATCACCATGCTCTTGCCCTGTGTGCGGTCCGCGTTGTCCGCGAACTCGCGCGCCACCTGAATGACGAGATGGCGCGGCACGGTCGTATGCTTTTCCTGCCAGGCGGGCGTGTAGGGCACGTCGTCATCGTAGGACATGGCGACGTTCGCGCCGCCGAGACCCTGATCCACGCCGTAGTTCGCCATTTGCAGGTCGAACACGGTCGCGACGTACGCGCTCGCGCCGTCCGCAAGGGCGATGCGCTTTACGGGCACGCGCCGCGCGAGCAGCGCGTCGTGTTCCGCGCCGAAGTACGGAAAACTTACTTCGGCAACTTCGTCGTGTGCGTCGATCAGCGACAGACGCGGATCGATATCGCGGCCCGAGCCGCCGTCCTTCTGTTCAAGATTCCAGCGTCCGACTTTCGCGCCGTCGTCGTGATTCGCCTCGCCCCAGCGAAAGCCGATCGTGCCGTTCGGCGCGACGATCTTGCCGCTGGTCTCGTCGATGACGAGCGTCTTCCATTGCGGGTTGTTCGCCTCGTCGAGACCGTTCTGCAGTTGCGATGCGCGCAGGAAATGGTCGGGCACGAGCGTGCCATCGCCATTCGTGTTCTCGCGCAATACGACGAGCATCGGCATGTCGGTATAGCGCTTCACGTAGTCGCGGAAGTACGCCGACTTGCCGCTCGCGTGGAACTCCTTCAGTACGACATGGCCCATCGCCATGGCGAGCGCGGCGTCGGTGCCCTGCTTCGGCGCGAGCCAGATGTCGCCGAACTTCACCATCTCGCCGTAATCCGACGACACCGCGACCGTCTTCGTGCCCTTGTAGCGCACTTCCGTGTAGAAGTGCGCGTCGGGCGTGCGCGTCTGCGGCACGTTCGAGCCCCACACCATCAGATACGTGGAGTTGTACCAGTCGGCGGACTCAGGCACGTCCGTCTGTTCGCCCCAGACTTGCGGCGATGCGGGCGGCAGGTCGCAGTACCAGTCGTAGAACGACAGGCACGCGCCGCCGATCAGGCTCAGATAGCGCGCGCCGGCGGCGTAGGAGACCATCGACATGGCGGGAATCGGCGAGAAACCGATCACGCGATCCGGGCCGTACTTGCCGATGGTGTACGCATTCGCCGCCGCGATGATCTCGCTCGCCGTGTCCCAGTCCGCGCGCACGAAGCCGCCGAGGCCGCGCACGCTCTTGTAGCGCTTCGCCTTCACCGGGTCTTCGCAGATCGACGCCCATGCCTCGACCGGATCGAGCGTCTTGCGCGCCTCGCGCCACATCTCGATGAGACGGCCGCGGATCATCGGATGCTTCACGCGCTGCGCGGAATACACGTACCAGCTATACGACGCGCCACGCGGACAGCCGCGCGGTTCGTGATTCGGCAGATCGGGGCGCGTGCGCGGATAGTCCGTCTGCTGCGTTTCCCAGGTGATCAGACCGTTCTTGACATAGACCTTCCACGAGCAGGAGCCCGTACAGTTCACGCCGTGCGTGGAGCGCACGATCTTGTCGTGCTGCCAGCGGCTGCGATAACCGTTTTCCCACTTGCGGTCTTCGTTCACGACCGCGCCATGTCCGTTCGAAAACGTGGACTTGATGCGCGACATGAACTTCAGCCGATCCAGAAAGTGACTCATCCGTTTCTCCGGGCGCGGCGGCCATGCGCCGCCATGAATACATTGATTCGAGTTTAGGGACGCGACGCGCGCGCGCCCATTCCTCGAAAGGGCGGTCGATGCGTGTCATCAGGACTAGTGCGTCTACGCCTTTCGAATTAGGTCAACACGGCATGTCCGCATTGCGGCGGGCGTAGCAGAACCACGTCACCACCGCGCACACCGCATAGAACGCGATGAAGCACCACAGCGCGGCGTCGGGCGAGCCGGTCGCGCTCATCGACGTGCCGAAGCTGCGCGGGATGAAGAAGCCGCCATACGCGCCGATCGCGCCCGCGAAGCCGAGCACCGCAGCCGACTCCTTGCCCGCTTCATGCAGCGCCTGCTTCCTGACGGCGTCAACCTGGCCTTCGGCTTCGCGCTGCTTCTGCGTGAGAAAGATCACCGGAATCATGCGGAAGGTCGAGCCATTGCCGATGCCAGTGAGCGCGAACAATGCGATGAACATCGCGAGGAAGCCCGCGAAGCTGCCGTCCGAGCCGCCGTGCGGCAGGAACGCCATCACACCGAAGACCGCCGCGATCATCGCGATGAAGGTCCACAACGTCACGCGCGCGCCGCCGAGGCGGTCCGAAATCCACCCGCCGACAGGCCGCGTCAGCGCGCCCGCGAGCGGCCCGAGAAAGGCGTAAGCAGTCGGATTGACCGACGGAAACTCCGCCTTCGTCAGCAGCGCGAGCCCCGCCGAAAAGCCGATGAACGAGCCGAACGTGCCGATATACAAGAGGCACATGAGCCAGTTGTGCTTGCGCTTGAAGATCACGGCCTGTTCGGCGAACGACGCCTTCGCGTCCGCGATGTCGTTCATCCCGAACCATGCCGCGAGCGCCGAAATCACGATGAACGGTACCCAGATAAAGCCCGCGTTCTGCAGCCAGATACTGTGCTCGACGTCCTTCGCGGCGTAGCTCTGGCCCGCGCCGGCCAGCGCGCCGAACACGCTCGCCGAAATCACGAGCGGCGTGACGAACTGCACGATCGACACACCGAGATTGCCGATGCCCGCATTCATGCCGGTCGCGAAGCCCTTCTTCGCTTTCGGGAAGAAGAAGCTGATGTTCGCCATCGACGAACTGAAGTTCGCGCCACCGAGGCCGCAGAGCAACGCAAGCACGAGCAGCGTCGGGTAGCCCGTCGACGGATCGCGCAGCGCGACGCCCATGCCGATGGCCGGAATCAGGAGACTGGCCGTCGAGAACGCGGTGAAGCGCCGGCCACCGAAGATCGGCACGAGGAACGAATAGAAGATACGCAGCGTCGCGCCCGATACCGCAGGCAACGCGGTGAGCCAGAACAACTGGTCCTTGGTGAAGTGGAAGCCGCCCTTGTCGAGACTGACGACCACGACGCTCCACAACGACCACACCGAGAAGGCCAGCGCCAGCGCCGGGATCGAGATCCAGAGATTGCGGCGGGCAACCGATTCGCCCGTCGCACGCCAGAATACGGCGTTCTCGGGCTCCCATTGGGTGAGCAGATATCTTGATGACATGGCTAGTGTTTGGATTGAAACGTGAAGTGCATGCAGATCAGGCTGACGGCGGTCGCGCCGAACATCAGCATGAAACAGGTGGTGCGCACGCCCGTGAGATCGACGAGCAGACCGAAGAGAATGGGCAGCAGGAAACCCGCGAGACCGCCCGCAAGGCCGACCACGCCCGATACCGCGCCGATGTTCGCGGAGAATTCATCGGAGACGAACTTGAAGACGGACGCCTTGCCGACCGCCATCGCGACGCCGACGACGAACATCAGCACCGTATAGGCGATCGGTCCCATCTCGATGTGAAACGTGCGCGGGCCGTCCTTCGCGTGAACCACGAAATCCGTGACCGGATAACTCAGCACGAAAAAGCACGCGAGCGCGAGCCACATGACGATCCACGTCGTGCGATATGCGCCGAAGCGGTCGGACATCCAGCCGCCGAGCGCGCGCAGCATGCCGCCAGGCAACGAGAAGCATGCGGCGAGAAATGCGGCGTGCTCGATGTCGAAGCCGTACTGGTTCACGTAGTACTGCGGCATCCACAATGCGAGGCCGACGTAGCCGCCGAACACGACCGAGTAATACTGCGCATAACGCAGCACGCGCCGGTCCCTGAGCACGGCCATCTGCGCGGCGAAGCTCTGCGTCCCGCCGCTGCGATGCGCCGGGTTCGACGCCGACACGAGCCAGAACACGAGCGCGGTGACGAGCATCGCGATCGAATAGACCTTCGGCACGATGGTCCAGGTGCCCGCTGCGAGAATCAGCGCGGGCGCGACGAACTTGGTGAGCGCGGCGCCCGAATTGCCCGCGCCAAAAATGCCCATCGCGAAGCCCTGACGCGATTTCGGGAACCAGCGCGCGACATACGGCGTGCCCACCGAAAACGACGCCCCCGCGATGCCGACGAACAGGCCGAGCACGAGAAACTGCCACAACTCGGTGGCGTAAGCGACGAGCCAGATCGGCACGATCGTGACGGCCATCGTGCAAAAGAACACGATGCGGCCGCCGAAGCGGTCGGTCCAGACGCCGAGCGGCACGCGCAACAGCGAGCCCGTCAGCACGGGCGTCGCGGCGATCAGGCCGAATTCGGTATCGCTGAGATGCAGTTGCTTCTTGAGGGGAATGCCGAGGATGGCGAAGACCATCCAGATGGCGAAACAGATCGTGAATGCGAACGTGCTCGCGCCGAGCACGCGCCAGGCGCGCGTGTCGGTCGATGCGTTCGAAGGGAGGCTTGTGTCGACGACGCTCATCGTCCTTTCCTTGTCGTTGTAGCTTTGTCGACAAGAGTAAGGAGCGTCGCGCGAGACGCCTATCCGCCGTGCGGATGCAGCGGCGATGTGTCGCTAGTCATTGCGACGTAGTTCAGCGGGTGTAGCGCCTCAGGCCTTCTGCGAAGCCAGCGCGATGCAGCTCGACGCATCGATCGAAAAGTAAATGGTCTCCCCGACCGGCGTCTTGTGCGATGGATGCACGCGCGCCAGCACGATCTGTTCGCCGACGCGAATCTGGAAATCGAGCGTTTCGCCGAGAAACACTTTCGCCGCGACGGTGCCGGTGTAGACATTGCGCGCGCTCACGCCATCGCGCGATTCATGGACCATCACGTTTTCCGGGCGCACGGAGATCACGACTTCATCGCCGGGGCGGCACGCCACCGCGTTCGCCACCGCGATCGAACCGATCGACGATTCGATCATCACATTGCCGTCATCGCCTTCGCAATCGCGCACGCGGCCATCGATGAAATTGGTCGTGCCCACGAAGTCCGCGACGAACTTGCAGTTCGGCAGATCGTAGATCGCGCGCGGCGCGGCTTTCTGCACGATCTGGCCGTCTTTCATCACGGCGATTTCATGCGACAGCGCGAGCGCTTCTTCCTGATCGTGCGTCACGTAGATGGTCGTGATGCGCAGTTCGCGCTGCATGCGCTTCAGCTCGAAGCGCATCTTGTCGCGCAGCTTGGCATCGAGGTTCGAGAGCGGCTCGTCGAGCAGCAGCAGCTTCGGTTCCATCACGAGCGCGCGCGCGAGCGCGAGGCGTTGTTGCTGGCCGCCCGACATGCGCGTCGCGTCGCGGTCCGCGACATGATCGAGACCGACCGCCGTCAGCACGCGCATCACCTTTGCTTCGATCTCACGCTTCGTGTATTTCTTCTCGCCGACTTCAAGCGGAAAGCTCGCGTTGCGAAACACGGTCATGTGCGGCCAGATCGCGTACGACTGGAACACCATGCCGAACTTGCGGCGATTCGGCGGCACGAAAGTGTCGTCGCGCGCGGAGAATACGGTCACGCCGTTCACGGAGATGGAACCATCGACGGGACGCTCCAGCCCGGCAATCGAACGCAATGTCGTCGTCTTGCCGCAGCCGCTCGGGCCGAGCAGCGTGAAGAGCTTGCCTTCGGGCACGTCGAACGACACGTCGCGGGCCGCGCGCACGCGCACGTTGTTGCCATCGACATATTCGGTGTTCAGGCCTTGTACGTTCAGCACTTGCGTCTCCGATGTGTTTCACTTCAGGCGTGATTCGCTTTCACGCCGAATTTTCCGCCGATCCATTGCAGCAGCATGACGAGCGCGAGCAACGCGAGCACGAGCATCACCGAGAGCGCCGAAAGCTCCACGTATTGCCCGTTCTGCCACAGTTCCCAGATCACGATCGACACCGTCTCCGAGCCGGGGCTATAGAGCAGGATCGAACTCGACAACTCGCGAATCGACACGATCATCACGTAGATCCAGCCCGCGAGCAGGCCCGGTTTCAGGAGCGGCAACACGATGCGGAAGAAGGTCGCGCTCCAGCTCGCGCAACTCATCGCGGCGGACTCTTCGAGTTCCTTGTGAATCTGCACCATCGATGTCGTCGTGTAGCGCATGCCGTACGGCATGAAGCGCGTGATGTACGCGATCAGCAGAATCCACAGCGTGCCGTAAATGCCGATATCGACCTTCAGCGACACGATCATGAACGACAGGCCGAGCACGAGCCCCGGAAACACGAGCGGCAGCGATGCGAGGTTGTCGAGCAGCCAGCGCCCCGGCAACTTCGTCTTGACGACGATCCAGCAGATCACCGCGGACAGCAGCATGACGGCGGTCGCGCAACCGAACGAGAGCAGAAGACTGTTGATGACCGCGTGCCGCAGCGTCGAGAGATGCAGGATGTAGCCATAAGCATCGAACGAAAGATGATGCAGCGCGGCGAGCGACGGCGTGCGGTAATACTTCTGCAGCGACGACCACAGCAGCACCGCGAACGGCAGCGCGACGATCAGCAGAAAGTAGACGACGAACACACCGGCCGTCAGATAACGCCATTTGCCGATGTCGACCACGCGCGGACGAAAGCCCTTGCCGCTCATCGTCGAATACTTGCCGCCGCCCGAGGACACGCGCGATTGCAGATAGAGGCCCACCGAGGTGATGATGAGCAGCAGCATCGAGTAAGAGGAAGCGAGACCGATCTGACTCGGATACTGCTCGATCGCCTCGTAGATCGACGACGTGAACACTTGCAGCTTGACCGGCAGGCCGATCAGCGCGGGCACTTCGAACGATTCGAGCGCACGCACGAAGAGAATCAGCAGCGTCGAGACGATGGCCGGCAACGCGAGCCGCAGCGTGATGCGCCACATCGTGCGCGCGATGCCCGCGCCGCTCATCAGCGACGATTCCTCCAGTGACGGGTCCATGCCGCGAAAGGCGGCGGACATGAGGAGGAAGGCCATCGTCGAATAGTGCAGGCCGTCGACCCAGATCATGCCGCCCATGCTGTAGATGTCGAAGACGGGTTTCGTCACACCGAAGAGCGAACCGAGCGCGACGTTGAGCACGCCGATTTTCGGGCTCGCGAGAAAGATCCACGCGATAGTGAAAAGGATGCTCGGAACGATCAGCGGGACGATGGTGATCGCGTAGAAAAACTTGCGAAAAGGCGTGTTGGTGCGCTCGATGATCCACGCGAGCACGGTGCCGATCGCGAACGACACGCAGGCGGCGCCGAACGCGAACTCGAGCGAGTTGAAGAGCGTGCGCAGCGTTTCGGGACTGCCGTACGCGAGCCTGTAGTTGCCGAAGGTGAAAACGGCGGGGTTATCGGCGACTTGCGGCGTGAAGAAGCTCTGCCAGAAGAGGAACACGAGCGGGATCAGCGCGAGCACACCCGCGATGACGACCGCGCCG
Source organism: Caballeronia pedi (assembly GCF_001544915.2). GTDB lineage: Bacteria > Pseudomonadota > Gammaproteobacteria > Burkholderiales > Burkholderiaceae > Caballeronia > Caballeronia pedi. The sequence continues at coordinate 145,981 of NZ_FCOE02000017.1, forward strand.
CCGATCACGAGCCACTTCGCATCGAGCCGTGTGGAACGCGACAGGGCCGCCTTCATCGCATCGATTGTCAGTTCCAAGCGCGGCTCCCCCTCGAAGTGATCGACTGAGTTTCATCGGATGGAGCCCATCATAAACTTAGGTATCTAAGCAAATAAACCTGCGGAAAATACTGAGCATGCGCTGGCACGCTGGGCGTTCTGTGCGGCGGAATGAAATTCACCGATAACCACGCTTTTTGACAACTGCGACCTTATCCCTTCGTTGTAGACTCCCGTACTCTCTCCGGGCGATCCCGGAAGCGCGACACCCTGTCGCATCGGCTTGATCTGAAACAATTTTCTAAACATTCGCGCCATCGCGAAAAAACGCGCGTGGCATGATCCTGACGCGGCGCAACGCCGTGCGGTGGCGTTCTTCCCGGGACGCTTCGATCATAGAAACCAGCGAATGCAATGAATGAAAATACCCAACGTTTAGCAGTGCCATTGTTATCGGGGTTGATAGCCAGTGTCTGTCTTTCGGGATGCAAGCTGGAGGTGTTGGACTCGAAAGGCGTGATTGGCGCAGCGGAATCTTCGCTGATCGCCACCGCGACTTACGCCATGCTTCTTGTCGTGGTCCCGGTGATTCTGCTCACCCTGTTTATCGCATGGCGCTATCGGGCGTCCAACAAGAACGCCACCTACGCGCCGAAGTGGGCGCACTCCACGGCCATCGAAATCGTGGTCTGGGCCATTCCCGCGATCATCATCCTGTACCTCGGCATCCTGACGTGGAAAACCACCCATGAGCTCGATCCGTACAAGCCGCTGGAATCGAACGTCAAGCCGATCAACGTCGAAGTCGTGGCGCTGGACTGGAAGTGGCTGTTCATCTATCCGGACCTGGGCGTGGCGTCGGTGAACCAGCTCGCGTTTCCGGTCGGCACGCCGGTGAACTTCCGCATCACGTCGGATTCGGTGATGAATTCGTTCTTCATCCCGCAACTCGGCAGCCAGATCTACGCGATGGCCGGCATGCAGACGAAGCTGCACCTGCTCGCCGATCACGCGGGCGACTACGCGGGCATCTCGGCGAACTACAGCGGCAAAGGCTTCTCCGACATGAAGTTCCGCGCGCTGGCGATGTCCGACGCCGACTTCGACGCGTGGATCAAGAAGGTCAAGACCGCGCCCGAGAACCTGAGCATGGACGTCTACGCGGGCGTCGCACGCCCGAGCGAAAAAGTCGCGGTGCGCTACTTCTCGACCGTCGATCCGAAACTCTTCAGCAACATCGTCGCGAAGTACAACTACGGCAACTCGGTCGTAGGCGCAAATTGTGTAACAAAGGGGTAAGCCATGTTCGGCAAATTAACGCTTGAGGCGATCCCGTACCACGAGCCCATCATCATGGGGGCGACCGTCTTCATGGCGATCCTCGCGCTCGGTACGGTCGCCCTTCTCACCAAACTCGGAAAATGGGGCTGGCTCTGGCGCGAGTATCTGACTTCGGTCGATCACAAGCGCATCGGCGTCATGTATCTGGTCGTCGCCGGGCTGATGCTCGTGCGCGGCTTCGCCGACGCCGTCATGATGCGCGCGCAGCAAGCCATCGCAATGGATTCGCCGGGCTATCTGCCGCCGCATCACTTCGACCAGGTTTTCTCGGCGCACGGCACCATCATGATCTTCTTCATGGCCATGGCGCTGCTGGTCGCGTTCTTCAACCTCGTCGTGCCCCTGCAGATCGGCGCGCGTGACGTGGCGTTCCCGTTCATCAACTCGCTCTCGTTCTGGATGACGGCCGTAGCCGCCATTCTGATCAACCTGTCGCTGTTCATCGGCGAGTTCTCGTCGACGGGCTGGCTCGCGTATCCGCCGCTGTCGGAGACGCAGTTCAATCCGGGCGTCGGCGTCGACTACTACATCTGGGCGTTGCAGTTGTCCGGTGTCGGTACGTTGCTGACGGCGGTGAACTTCTTCGTGACGATCGTGAAGATGCGCGCGCCCGGCATGACGTGGATGAAAATGCCCGTTTTCACGTGGACGGCGTTCTGCTCGAACGTGCTGATCATGGCGACGTTCCCGATCCTGACCGTGGCGCTCGCGCTGCTGGCGCTGGACCGCTACATGGGCATGCACTTCTTCACGAACGACGGCGGCGGCAACCCGATGGTCTACCTGAACCTGATCTGGGCCTGGGGTCACCCCGAGGTCTACATCCTGGTTCTGCCCGCCTTCGGCATCTACTCGGAAGTGATCGCGACGTTCTCGAAGAAGCCGCTGTTCGGCTATCGCATGATGGTGTATGCGACGTGCTGCATCATGGTGCTGTCGTTCCTCGTGTGGCTGCACCACTTCTTCACGATGGGTTCGGGTGCGAACGTCAACGCCTTCTTCGGCATTATGACGATGATCATCTCGATCCCCACCGGCGTGAAGATCTTCAACTGGCTCTTCACGATGTACCGCGGCCGCGTGCAGTTCACCACGCCCGTTCTGTGGACCATCGGCTTCGTCATCACCTTCACGCTCGGCGGCATGACCGGCGTGATGCTGGCGATTCCGGGCGCGGACTTCGTGCTGCACAACTCGCTGTTCCTGATCGCCCACTTCCACAACGCGATCATCGGCGGCGTGGTGTTCGGCTACTTCGCGGGCGTGCAGTACTGGTGGCCGAAGGTGTTCGGCTTCAAGCTCGACGAAAAACTCGGCCGCAACGCGTTCGTCTGCTGGTTCGTGGGCTTCTTCGTCGCGTTCGTGCCGATCTACATCCTCGGCTTCATGGGCGCGACGCGCCGTCTGAATCACTACGACAACCCGGCATGGCAGCCGTACTTCATCGTTGCGGCTGTCGGCGTGGCGATCATCGCGGTGGGCGTCGTGTTCCAGGTCGCGCAGATCGTGGTGAGTATCATCCGCCGCAATCAGCCTGCGTATCGCGACGTCACGGGCGATCCGTGGAACGCCCGCACGCTCGAATGGACGATGAGCTCGCCGCCGCCCGTCTACAACTTCGCGAATCTCCCGGCTGTGCGCGAACTTGACGACTTCGCCGATGCCAAGGAACACGGCCGTATCGATGCGCGTCCGTTCGGCGACATCCACATGCCGTCGAATACGAGTGCGGGACTGGTGATCGGTCTGTTCGCGCTGGCGTTCGGTTTCGCCGCGATCTGGCACATCTGGTGGCTGGCTATCGTGGGTCTCGTCGGCATCGCCGCGACGGTGATCGGCTACAGCTTCCGTGAGAATGCCGGCTTCATCATCCCGGCCGCGACCGTGAAGGCGACCGAAGAGCGCAATCGCCCGCCGAAGGCGCCCGCGAAGGCTGGCGCCGCGCGCGAACCCGAACTGGAGGCAATGTAATGTCGCAATCGACACTGTCCGCGCAACACGCGCACGAGCATGAACACCAGCCGCACTCGGTGTTCGGCTTCTGGGCCTACCTGATGACCGACTGCGTGCTGTTCGCGTCGCTCTTCGCCACCTTCGCGATGTTCGCGATGCAAACGGCAGGCGGCCCGACGGCCAAGGATCTGTTCAACCTGACGGACGTCGCGTACGAAACGGCGCTGCTGCTCACGAGCAGCCTGACCTTCGGTCTCGCGATGATCTCCGCGACGCGCCGCAAGTCGGGCGCGGTGCTCGCCTGGCTGCTCGTCACGGCGGCGCTCGGCGCGGGCTTCCTGTGGCTGGAGGTGCATGAGTTCGCGCATCTCATCGCGGAAGGCGCGGGTCCGCAACGCAGCGCGTTCTGGTCGGCGTTCTTCACGCTGGTCGGCACGCACGGCCTGCACGTCACCATCGGTCTGATCTGGCTGGCCGTGCTCGTCGTGCAGATCGTACGCAAGCCGCAGATGAGCGAGCGCGATCTGCGCCGCCTCGCGTGCCTGAGCCTCTTCTGGCACTTCCTGGACATCGTCTGGATTTGCGTGTTTTCCTTCGTCTATCTTGGGAGCGTGGTCTGATGGCACATACGCATACCGACTCAAGCGATTTCCCGCACGTCACCGTGCGCGGTTATCTCATCGGCTTCGTGCTGGCTGTCGTGCTGACCGTGGCTTCGTTCTGGGCCGCGACCTCGGGCGCGTTCCGGGGCGAAGGCGCGATCGTCGCGCTCGCGGTGCTGGCCGCGGTGCAGGTCATCGTGCATGTGGTGTTCTTCCTGCACGTGAACGCGTCGAAGGGACAGCGCTGGCACGCGATGTCGTTCGCTTACACCATACTCATGTCGTTGATTCTGATCGTCGGCACGGTGTGGGTGATGCATAACGTGCACATGCTGATGATGGCGCGATAAACCGTTCGGATTCTTCGAGCGATCGAAAAGCGGCCCCGTTACACGGGCCGCTTTTTTTCGTCCCTGCACGAATTCGGCGTCCGATGAAGAATCTTGACAATTCTCGCGACGAGGAAGAATATTTGTCCATAATTTGATTCATTCATCCACAATATGGACAAGGAGACGCAATGAGCGCGCCAAAGCCCGCGGCCGACGCCATGACGCCGTATCAACTTCCCTTCCCGAAAGAAGCGCAGAAAGAAATCGTCATCGGTCATGCGATCCCCACCGACGAGCGCGAATGGGTTCCGCAAGCCGAAAACGTCTGGTTTCGCCCGTTGTGCCTGAACGTTTCGACCGGCTACTGGATGAACCTCCTGCGCGTGCGCAAATCCGGCGTGCTGTCGCGTCATCGTCATCCGCAAGCGGTGCACGGCATGGTGCTGAAGGGCCGCTGGCGCTATCTGGAACATGACTGGGAAGCGACCGAAGGCAGCTATGTCTTCGAACCGCCCGGCGAAACGCACACGCTCTACGTGCCCGAAGACGTGGAAGAGATGATCACGTACTTCCAGGTGAACGGCGTGATGTTCTATTGCGACCCGTACGGCAACTACACCGGCTACGAAGACGTGTTCACCAAGGTCGACATGTGCCGCAAGCATTACGAGGCAGTCGGTCTCGGCGCGGATTTCGTCGATCAGTTCATCCGCTGATTTCCCAAACCACCTCTAGCAGACTCACAAGAGCATTCGGAGGAGACAACAATGCTGGAAAAATCACCGCGCCTGAAGCGCGTTCAGATCGTCGCGATCAGCTTTTTGATGCTCGCGGGCATCGTCAACTATCTCGATCGCAGCACGCTGTCGATCGCGAATCACTCCGTCACGCAGGAACTTGGGCTGTCCGCGTCGCAGATGGGCCTGCTGCTTTCCGCGTTCTCGTTCGCGTATGCGTTCTCGCAGTTGCCCATCGGCGCGATGCTCGATCGCTTCGGCGCGCGCGTCATGCTCGGCCTCGGCATGTTCGTGTGGTCGGTCGCGCAGTTGTTCGGCGGGCTCGTGACGAACCTGCATCAGTTCCTCGCGGCGCGCATCGCGCTCGGCATCGGCGAAGCGCCGCAGTTTCCGGCCGGCGCGAAGGTCGTGTCCGAATGGTTCGCGCAACGCGAGCGCGGCAAGCCGACCGGCATCTTCGTCACGTCATCGACGATCGGACCCGCGCTCGCGCCGCCGATCCTCACCGTGCTGCTGCTCAACTTCGGCTGGCGCAACATGTTCGTCATCATGGGCGCGCTCGGGATTGCGGTGTCGATCGGCTGGTATATCGTCTATCGCAATCGCAAGGACGTGAAGCTCGATTCGCAGGAACTCGCGCATCTCACTGAAGGCGAGCCCGCGCAGCGCACCGAACGCAACATGACCTTCGCGGAATGGCGCGGCCTGTTCGGCAAGGCGACGACGTGGGGCATGATCTTCGGCTTCATGGGCGTGATCTACATGGTGTGGCTGTATCTCACGTGGCTGCCCGCGTATCTCGAACACGAGCGGCATCTGACGATCGCGAAGACCGGCTGGGTCGTGACGATTCCGTATCTCGCGGGCACGCTCGGCATGCTGTCGTCGGGCTTCATCGCCGATGGTCTGATGGCGCGCGGCGTCGCCCCGATCCGCAGCCGCAAGTGGCCGATCTGCTCGGGTCTCATCGGCGGCGCACTGTTCACGGTGCCGGCCGCGTTCACGCCGAATCTCACGCTCGCGATCGTCTATCTCTCGGCCGCGATGTTCTTCGTCAACATGGCGAGCGGCGCAGCCTGGGCGCTCGTTTCCGTCGCCGCGCCGCGCCACATGGTCGCGTCGCTCGGCAGTATCCAGAACTTCGGCGGTTACTTCGGCGGCTCGTTCGCGCCGTTCATCACCGGGCTCGTCGTCGACAAGACGCACTCGTTCGTGAACGCATTTCTGATCAGCGCGGGCGTCGCGTTCGCCGCCGCGCTCGTCTACATGTTCGTCGTGCGCGCGCCGATCGAAGATGCCGCGCAACAGGCCGCGCCCGTTCCCGCCGTCTAAATCGCAACGTTATGACTTTTCAAGCTGACCTCTTCAAGGGCAAGACCGTCGTCGTGACCGGCGGCACGCAGGGCATCGGCGCGGGCATCGCGCAGCAGTTCGCCGCGCTCGGCGCGCGCGTGATCGCTGCCGGCCTCGCGCCGACCGACGCCCAACGCGACGCGCTCGGCGATGGCGTCGAACTCGCCGCGCTCGATGTCGCCGATGCCGCCAGCGCCGCCACGCTGTTCGCGAAGCTCGACGCGCTCGACGTGCTCGTCAACTGCGCGGGCATGATCCGTCGCGGCGACGAGCATGACATCGAAACCTTCGAGCGCGTGATCGCCGTGAACCTCAACGGCACGATGCGCATGTGCGCCGCCGCGCGTCCGCTGCTCGCGCGGAGCAAGGGTTCGATCGTCAATACGGCGTCGATGCTGACGTTCTTCGGCGGCGGCCTCGTGCCCGCATACAGCGCGAGCAAGGGCGGCGTCGCGCAACTGACGAAGTCGCTCGCGATCGCCTACGCCGCCGATGGCATCCGCGTGAACGCCGTCGCGCCCGGCTGGATCGCGACGCCGCTGACGCAGGCGCTGCAGGAAGACGACGGCCGTTCGCAAGCCATTCTCAAACGCACGCCGATGAAGCGCTGGGGCTTGCCGGAAGACGTCGCGCGCGTGACGGCGTTTCTCGCGTCGCCGGCGGCGTCGTTCATGACCGGCGCGATCGTTCCCGTCGACGGCGGCTATCTCGTGGCATGATTCGCAGCATCATGCTGACCGACACGACATCCCTCGACGCCGCCAAAGCCACTGGCACCGCCGCCTTTTCGAAGTTCATGGCGGTGCTGCAGGTTATCGCCGATGCCGACGAGCCGCCGACCATCGCGCGTCTCACGGCGGCGAGCGGCTATCCGCGTCCGACGGTGTATCGCATCGTCGGCGCGCTGATCGCGGAGGGGCTGGTGGTCGAGAGCGCGCGCGGCGGCTGTTACGCGCTCGGCGCGCGGTTGATGTCGCTCGCGAGTCGCAGTTGGGAGCGCTCGGACTTGCGCATCGCGGCCGCCGACGCGTTGCAGATCCTCCGCGACGCCACGCAGGAAACCGTGCACCTCGCGGTGCGCAGCGGCTCGGAAATGGTGTACGTCGAAAAGCTCGAAAGCCCGCACGCAGTGCGTATGGCCTCGCGCATCGGCACGCGCGTGACGCTCTATTCGAGTTCCGTCGGCAAGGCTTATCTGTCGACGCAGACGCCCGCCGAACGCGATGCGCTGCTGCAAGGCATCGCGTTCGAGCGTTTCACGCCGAATACGATCATCGAGCGCGTCGCGCTCGACGCCGAACTCGACGCGACCCGCGCGCGCGGCTACGCGGAAGACCGTGAGGAAAACGAGGCGCAGATTTTCTGCTACGGCAGCGCGATCGTCGGCGCGAACGGCGCGACGCTCGGCTGCGTGAGCGTCAGCATTCCGCTGTTCAGAAAGTGCGCGACGCCGCTCGAAACGTACATCGCGCCGCTCAAGGAAGCGTGCCGCGCGATCGCGGAGCGCATGAGTCCCGGTACGCGCTGACGCGCTCGACAAACTCATGAAGCAATCGCGAAGCAGCGCGTGTTTGAGTTCAAGCCGACGAAAATCCCTAACACCCTCCACGCTTCTCCCCCACGCGACGCCTAATTCATTGCTAACTCCCTTTGCCTATATTTCATTGCGACTGGAAACGCGAACGAAGGGAGCAACAGCATGGACAACCCATTCGACGATGAACGAGGCACGTTCCTTGTCCTGATCAACGCATCGCGGCAACGCTCGCTCTGGCCTGCTCATCTCGACATTCCGTCCGGCTGGGAAGTGGAGCATGCGCATAGTTCACTCAGGCAATGCCTCGACTTCATCGATGCCCGATCGATCGATCCGCGTTCTCATTGAACCTTGATCTGGGGATAGAAAATGGCAAAGCGCATCGTGAAGGTTATCGATCTCGTTCCGGGCCGGAGCATGGAACTTCCATCGATCGATAACGAAACACTCGGACACGACAGATTCTGGCGCGATTTCGTGTGCGCCCAGCAACCCGTCGTCATCAGACATGCTGTCCCGGACTGGCCTGCGTTGAAGAAGTGGGGCACGCCCGGTTATCTCGAAGCACTGACGAATCGTGAGGTGGGCGTATCCGATACCTTCAACGCGAGCCCGGCCGGACTCTGGCATCAGAACCTGCCGAAGTACCAGCTCGATGAAGCCATCGCGCGCCTGCGCGACGCCGCGCCGGACGACACCTTGGCCATTCGCGCGCTGCCGATTCCGTCGGAATGGAAAGCCGATCTCGGCAGCTATGATTTTCTCGATGCGAACCGCGATTTGCCGCCACGCGTCTATGCGCGCGACCGTCTTTTCATTTATCGAAATGCCTCGACCGAGTGGCATTACCATACGACGGACGAAACCCTGACGACGCAGATTCTCGGCAAGAAGCGCATCTCGATGTTCCGGCTCTCGAATGAAGATTGGCACGCGTATGCCGGGCCGATCAAGTCCAACCTTCATCATATGGAGGAACGGGCGCGCTTCTTTCCCGCGGATGCAGCGCTGATGAAATTCGAAGCGACGCTCGATCCCGGCGATGTCCTCTATATCCCGCCGTTCTGGTGGCATGGCGTCGACCCCGCCGATAACGGGTTCGGCATCACGCTGGCGCATTGCTTTCGCACACCGCTCAACCGGCTCGGATCGCTGAGCGACCCGGCCGTGAAGGACGTGATCCGGGCACAGGGAAGTCTCGCGCTGGCGCTGCGCATGAGAGCGTTCGTCGCACTGGGCTCGCTGTCGCGCATCGTGAATCCCTGAGCGATGCTGTCATTCATCGCCTTGTCACCGGCGATGCGCGAGCCTCTCTAATTCGACCATAATTTATCGGGCTCATCCTTAACACACTTACGCAAGGATCCGTGGCCGGCTGGAAAAACGCGCGAACAATCGTGCGTTTCTTCCAAGCGTGTTGGGTAGCGATGTCCTTGATCATCGGTTTCCAGAGCACCCGTGTGCTCGCATATACGGATTGATGCCATGCTCAGCTTTCCTCTCGCTCCCGCTCAATCGGGCATCTTCTTTCGGCAACAACTCGACTTGCGCGATCCGCGCTTCAATCTCGCGCAGTTGACGGAGATCATCGGGCCGCTCGACGTCGAGATATTGCAAGCGGCGGTCCGGCAGACGGTGGGCGAAGCAGACGCGATGCAGGTGCGCATCGTCATCGACGATGGCATGCCGCATCAGGTGGTGCCGGACACGCTCGTAGACTTCACGCTGCCCGTGGTCGACGTCAGCGATGCGCCCGACCCCGTGGAGGCCATCGATCGCCATGTGCAGGCCGCGCTTGCCGAAGCCATCGATCTCGGCCGCCATCCCCTCTTCGACGGCACGCTTTTTCAGGCCGGCCCGACGCGGTTCTTCCTGTTTCAGCGGATTCATCACATCGCGTTCGATGGCTTTTCGTTTTTCCTTTTCACGCAGCGCCTCGCGGCGGTCTATTCCGCGCTGGTCGAGCGACGCGAGCCCGCGCCAGCCGGCTGGGGACGGCTCGCCGATCTCATCGATGACGATGACGCCTACCGCGCGTCCAGCGCCTTCGAGCGCGATCAGCAGTTCTGGCGCGAGTATCTGGCGGACTGTCCCGAGCCGGTGATTCTCGGTGAATGCATGGCGCACGAGCCGATTCTCGCGGATGATTCCGCACAGGCGATCGCGCAAATGCGCCTGTCAGCCGAAACGACGCGGCTTCTCCGGCAAGTGTCCGAGCGCAACGGCGCGACGTGGCCGCAATTCATCACGGCGGTCATGGCCGCCTATGTCGCGCGTCTGAGCGGGCAGCCCGAAGTGGTGCTCGGCTTCCCGGTCACGGCGCGGGTCGGACGGCTGGCGAGAAGCGTGCCGGGCATGTTGTCCAATGCGCTGCCATTGCGCGCGGCGCTGGATGCGGACACGAGCATCATCGATCTGCTCGATACGGTGTCGAAACAAAGCCGCCGCATCCTGCGTCATCAGCGCTATCGCGTCAAAGACATCCGGCGCGATGTGGGACGCATCGAATCCGACCGGCCGCTCTTCGGTCCCACCGTGAACATCATGCCCGATTACAGCGTCGCGCTGGACTTCGCCGGCTGCCGGATCGGCTCGAACCGCTCTTTCTATGGAACGCCGGATGATCTCGCGCTGATCGTGCATGACGAGGGCGACGCGTTCGGTATCGAATTGATGTTCGACGGCAATCCGTCGCTCTATACACTCGAAGACGTGGATGCCCACGCGCGGCGCTTCACCCGTTTGCTCGAACAGGCGCTGGAGCGGCCCGATGCACCGCTCAATGCGTTCGAACTCGTGCTGCCCGAGCGACAGGCGCTGCTCGAACGATGGAACGATACGGCCGCGCCTTATCCCGAACATCTGTGCATCCATCAGCTTCTCGAACAGCAGGTTCGACTCACGCCCGATGCCGTCGCGCTCGCCTGCAACGACGAAACACTCACGTTCGCGCAACTCAACGCGCGCGCCAACCGGCTCGCGCATCGGCTGATCGCTTTGGGCGTGCGTCCGGAAGACCGCGTGGCGCTGTGCATGGAGCGCGGCATCGGCGCGATCGCCGCATTGTTCGCCATCCTCAAGTCTGGCGGTGCCTATGTGCCGCTCGATCCGGCCTATCCGGGCGAGCGCCTGAGTTACATCCTCGAAGACGCCGCGCCCCTGCTGCTGGTCGCCGATGCCGCCGGCCGTCATACGCTCGGCGACACGGGCGCGCTCAACGTGGTCGATCCCGCCGCGTCGCTCGATGACACGCTGCCGCAAGGGGATCCGCTCGTGCCCGGACTCGCCTCGCATCATCTTGCGTATGCGATCTATACATCCGGTTCGACCGGCAAACCGAAGGGCGTGCTGGTCGAGCATCGTCATGTGCTGAACCTGCATCACGCGCTGCATTCGACGGTCTTCGCCCATTGCGCGCCGCACTCCGGCGTCACGCTGAACGCGAGCATCGCGTTCGATGCCTCGGTGCAGAACCTCACCGCCTTGCTGTCCGGAAATCGGCTGATGATCGTTTCCGCCGATGTGCGCACCGACGCGATGGCGTTGGTCGATTTCCTCGATACCGCTGGCATCGACGTATTCGACTGCACCCCGACTCAGCTCGAATCGCTGTTCTCCGCTGGTCTGCTCGAACGACGGCAATCGCCCCTTACGATTCTCGTGGGCGGCGAGCCGCTCACGCCGCAGACCTGGAACCGACTCGCGCGCGCCGAACAGATTCGCGCCTTCAACGTCTATGGTCCGACCGAATGCACAGTCGATGCGACCGTTGCAGAGATCACGGCCGAACAGACGCATCCCGTGATCGGCAGGCCGCTTGCCAACACGCGCGCGTATGTCCTCGATGCGCAACGTCGCGTGGTGCCGCCGGGCGCGGTCGGCGAACTTCATATCGGTGGCGCGGGCGTGGCGCGCGGCTATCTGAACCGGCCTGAACTCACCGCCGAGCGCTTCCTCGACGATCCGTTCGTTGCGGGCGCGCGCATGTACCGTACCGGCGACCTCGCGCGTTATCGCCTCGATGGCAATATCGAGTTTCTCGGCCGTAACGATCATCAGATCAAGATTCGCGGCTTTCGCATCGAGCCTGGTGAGATCGAGACACAGATCGCAAGCCATGCGGCGGTGCGTGAGGCGGTCGTCATCGCGCGGGCGCGACATCAGGGTTCGCAGGATCAGCAACTCGTCGCCTATGTCACGCTGCTTGCCGATATCGATGCCAGCGCCTTGCGCGAGCATCTCGCCTCGCGTTTGCCCGATTACATGGTGCCATCGGCCTTCGTCACGCTCGATGCGTTGCCGCTGACGCCAAGCGGCAAGCTCGATCGCCGCGCGTTGCCCGATCCGCAAGCCGATGCGTTCGCGCTGCGCCCCTTCGAAGCACCGCAAGGTTCAACCGAAGCCGCGCTCGCCGAATTGTGGGCCGAGCTGCTCGGGCTCGAGCGCGTCGGACGTCACGACAACTTTTTCGCGCTCGGTGGACACTCGCTGCTCGCCGTGACGCTCATCGAACGGCTGCGGCGCATCGGCGTGCATGCGAGCGTGCGCGATCTGTTCGCCACGCCCGTGCTCAGCGCGCTGGCGGCTTCACTCGAAGGCGGAGCGCCCACGGTCGATATCGTCGTGCCGCCCAACGCGATCACGCCCGACTGCACCGCGATTACTCCGGCGATGCTGCCGCTCGTCGAACTCACGCAAACGGACATCGATCGAATTGTCGCGCAGGTGCCCGGCGGGCTCGCCAATGTTCAGGATATCTATTCACTTGCGCCTTTGCAGGAAGGCATTCTGTTCCATCATATGCTGACCTCGGAGGGCGATCCGTATCTGCAAACCGCGCGTCTCGCCTTCGATAGCCGCGCACGGCTCGACGCGTGGCTCGATGCCCTGCAGCACGTCATCGAACGGCACGACATCCTGCGCACCGCTTTTATCCACGATGGCCTCAGCGCCGCTGCTCAGGTCGTCTGGCGCAAGGCGCCCGTGACGATTACGGAGATCGACGGGTCGCTGGCGCGGCATTTCGATGCCCGCACGAAACGCCTCGATCTCACGCAGGCTCCCTTGATGCGAATCGCGATCGCGCCCGAAGCGCAAAGCGGGCGCTGGCTCGTTCAGTTGAACTGGCATCACCTGATCGGCGATCATGCGACGCTCGATGTGATGCATGCGGAAATCGATACGATCGTCAACGGCAAGGGCGATACGCTCGGCGCGGCTCAACCGTTCCGCAATCTGGTCGCGCAGGCGCGGCTCGATGCGAATCAGCAAGCGCACGAAGCGTTCTTCCGCGACATGCTCGCCGATGTGAACGAACCGACGCTGCCCTTCGGTCTCACCGATGTGCATCATGACGGCTCGGCCATCGGCGAAGCACGCGTGACGCTGCCCGCAGCGCTCGATACGCGTCTGCGCGCACAAGCCCGAAACCTCGGCGTGAGTCTCGCGAGCCTCTGTCATCTCGCCTGGGCGCGCGTGCTGAACGCGGGCAGTGCAGTCGACTCCGATGGACGCATCGTGTTCGGCACCGTGCTGCTCGGGCGCATGCAGGCGGGCGTCGATCAGGCTTTGGGGCTGCTGATCAATACCCTGCCGATTCGCCTCGATGTGAATGGGGCTTCCGTCGTCGACAGCGTGCGTGACACGCACGAACGTCTCGCGGCCTTGCTGCAGCATCAGCATGCGCCGCTCGCGCTCGCTCAGCGATGCAGTGGCGTCGCCGCGCCCGCGCCGCTCTTCAGCGCGTTGCTAAACTATCGCCACAATCAAGGCTCGACCGATGGGCGTTTCGAAGGGATCGAGTTGCTCAGTGCCGAAGAGCGCACCAACTATCCATTGACGCTTTCGGTGGACGACAACGGCGATAGTCTCGAACTCACCGCGCAGACGGTTTCGCCGCTGTCGCCTGAGCAATTGTGCGGGTACATGGGGCAGGCGTTGTCGAGTCTCGTGCAGGCGCTCGAACAGGCGCCCCGGACGCCGGTGAATCAGCTCGACGTGCTGCCGCCCGAGATTCGCACGCTGCTGGTCGAAACGTGGAACCACGTCGGCGCGGGCTATCCTGCGGATCTGTGCATCCATCAACTCTTCGAGCAGCATGCTCGAAGCACGCCCGATGCGATCGCGCTGGTCTTCGAAGATGCGTCGCTTACTTATGCGCAACTCAATGCGCGCGCCAACCGGCTCGCACATCATCTGATTGCGCTCGGGGTGTGTCCGGAAGACCGCGTGGCGCTGTGCGTGGAGCGTGGCATCGGCATGGTCGTCGCCTTGATGGCGATACTCAAGGCTGGTGGTGCTTATGTGCCGCTCGATCCGGCCTATTCCGGCGAGCGTCTGAATCACATCCTCACCGACTCCACGCCACGTCTGCTGCTCGCCGATGCCACGGGCCGTGATGCACTGGGTGACACCGGTTCGCTGACCGTGCTCGATCCCGATGCATCGCTCGACGATTCATATCCGCAAGACGATCCGCAAGTGCCCGTCGCTCCGCCTCATCTTGCGTACGTGATCTACACGTCCGGGTCGACCGGCAAACCCAAGGGCGTGATGGTCGAGCATGCGCAGATCGTGCGCCTGTTCGACGCGACGCAAGACTGGTTCGGCTTTCATGAACGCGATGTGTGGTGTCTGTTCCACTCGTTCGCCTTCGATTTTTCGGTGTGGGAGTTGTGGGGCGCGTTGCGTCATGGCGGCAAGCTGGTGATCGTGCCGCAGCATGTCGCCCGGTTCGCGCCGGATTTCCTTCGCCTGCTTCAGCGCGAGGGGGTCACTGTTCTGAATCAGACGCCCAGCGCGTTTCGCGCCCTCATTCAGGCGCAGGAAACTAACGATGCTCCTACTGCGCTGCGCTATGTGATCTTCGGCGGAGAGGCGCTGAATCCGTCGATGCTCGAACCCTGGTACGCGCGTCATTCGGACCAGCAACCGCGCCTGATCAACATGTACGGCATCACCGAGACGACCGTGCACGTGACCTATCGCCCGCTGACACGCGAAGATTGCGCGGACGGCAATAGCCCGATCGGTGTGCGTATTCCTGATCTCACGGTTTATCTGCTCGATGCACAAGGGAAATTGGCGCCGATCGGTGCGGTGGGTGAACTGTATGTCGGCGGTGCGGGCGTGGCGCGGGGATATTTGAATCGGCCTGAGCTTACCGCCGAGCGGTTCATCGACGATCCTTTTGCTCCTGGTTCGCGGATGTATCGTACGGGTGATCTCGGGCGTTATCGTTCTGATGGCAGTCTCGAGTTTTTTGGCCGCAACGATCATCAGGTCAAGATTCGTGGCTTTCGTATCGAACTGGGTGAGATCGAGGCGCAGATCGCCAGTCATCCGGAAGTGCGCGAAGCGGTGGTCATCGCGCGGGCGCGTCAGCAGGATGATCAGCAGTTGGTCGCTTATGTCACGCTGGCTTCGGAGATCGATGCGAGCGCGTTGCGCGAGCATTTGAGTTCGCGTTTGCCCGACTACATGGTGCCGTCAGCCTTCGTCGTGCTCGATGCGCTGCCTCTCACACCGAACGGCAAGCTCGATCGTCGTGCGCTGCCTGATCCGCAATGGCAAAGCCTCGATGAATACGTCGCCCCGCGCAACGCGCTCGAAGCGACCCTCGCGCAGTGCTTCGCCAGCGTGCTCGGCCTCGAACGCGTGAGCGTGTTCGATAACTTCTTCGCGCTTGGCGG
>NZ_FCOE02000089.1 GCF_001544915.2 Caballeronia pedi
CTCATGTACATCATCACCAAGGGCGTGCCGGTCACGCCCGATGTGCCCGATGCCTTCACCTTCATCGGGCAGGGCTATATCGGCTTCGTGCCGTTTCCGGTGGTCATCCTGCTGGCGATGACCGTGATCTTCTCCATCGTCATGCGTCAGACGCGTTTCGGCCGCCACGTCTACGCGACGGGCGGCAACGAAGTCGCCGCGCGGCTCTCGGGCGTGCGCACGGCGCGCGTCAAATTCACGGTGTACATGCTGTCGGGATTCATCGCGTCGATGGCGGGCGTGATCGCGTTCTCGCGCTTCGTGTCGGCCGAACCCGCTTCGGGTTTCGGCGCGGAGCTGGACGTGATTGCGGCGGCGGCGATCGGTGGCGCGAGTCTGTCGGGTGGCGCGGGTAGCGTGGAGGGCGCGATCATCGGCGCGGCGCTCGCGGGCATCATCACCAACGGCGTGGTGTTGCTGAACATCGATACCTATGCGCAGCAGGCGATTACCGGCTGCGTGATCCTGATCGCGGTGAGCATCGACATCTGGCGCGTGCGCCGCAAGGGTCGCTGAAGCAGGGAAGGTCGAAAACAATCACAGGAGACGAAGCATGAAACCCACGCCACGAATCGTCGCGAGCGCGCTGCTCGCATGGTCCGCCGTCTGCGCCGGCATCGCGCACGCGAAGGACGCGAAAGACATCTCGGTCGCCGTGATACCCAAGGTCGCGGTGCCGTTTTTCGACGACTGCAACAAGGGCGCCCAGACCGCCGCCGACAAGGCCGGCGTCAAGTATCAATGGGTCGTGCCGCAGAACACGCAAGGTTCGACGCAAGTGCAGATCATCGAAGACCTGATTTCGCGCCATGTCGACGGCATCGCGATCTCGGTGAACGAGCCGAAGTCGGTCGAAAGCGTGATGAAGCGCGCGGAGCAGAGCGGCGTGAAAGTGCTGACCTACGACTCAGATTCGCCCAATAGCGGCCGCTCGATGTACATCGGCACGAACAACGTGCAGGCCGGAGAGACGATGGCCGACACGATGGGCCGTGCGTTGAACGGCAAGGGCGAAGTCGCGATCGTCACCGGCCAGCTCGGTGCGGTGAATCTGAATGAGCGCATCGCGGGCATCAAGCGCAGCCTCGCGAAGTACCCGGGCATCCGGATCGTCGAGACGCAGGGCACGGACGACGACCTCGCGCGCGGCGTGTCCGTCGTCGAGACGACCTTGCGCGCGCATCCGAACCTCAGCGGCATCTTCGGCGTGAGTCAGGTTGGCGGCCCGGCGGTGGCGAAGGTGCTCAACACGAAGGAATTCGGCGCGATGAAGGGCAAGCTCGAAGTACTGGCGTTCGACGACTTGCCCGATACGCTCAAAGGCCTGAAGGAAGGCTATATACAGGGGATCATGGTTCAGCGCCCCGTCACGATGGGCTCGCTCGCGGTTCAGCATCTCGTCGCGCAGATTCAGGGCACGGAGGCGCAGTCGAAGGACATCGACACCGGCGTGACCGTCGTGACGAAGGACAACATGGGCAGCTACACGAAATGACGCCCTTTCTCGAGATGCGCGATATCTCGAAGACGTTTCCCGGCGTGAAGGCGCTCGATGGCGTCAGTCTCGACATCCATCGCGGCGAAGTGCTCGCGCTCGCCGGGGAGAACGGCGCGGGCAAGAGCACGCTGATGAAGGTCCTGACTGGCATCTACGCGCCCGATCCGGGCGGCACGATTCTCATCGAAGGGCGCGAAGTCGCGCTCGCCGACAGCAATCACGCACGCGCGCTCGGCGTGAACATCATTTATCAGGAACTCGCGGTGGTCGAGAACCTGACGGTCGGCGAGAACATCTTTCTGGCGAAGGAGCCGCGCACGCGATTCGGTTTCATCGATCGAGCGCGCATGCATGCGCAAGCGCGCGACGTGTTGCGCACGATCGACATGGACATCGATCCGGCTACGCGCGTGAGCGAGCTGAGCGTCGGCCAGCAGCAGATGATCGAAATTGCCAAGGCCCTCAGCGCGCAGTCGAAGGCGATCATCATGGACGAGCCCACCGCATCGCTGAGTCATCACGAAACGGGCGTGCTGCTCGGCCTCGTGAAGCGTCTGCGCGAGCGCGGCATCGCGGTCGTGTACATCTCGCATCGTCTCGAAGAGATCTTCGAGCTCGCGGATCGCGTGACGGTCTTGCGCGACGGCCGCACTGTGAGCACCGCGCCGATTGCGCAAGTGACGCGCGAAACGCTGGTGCGGCAGATGGTGGATCGCGAACTCAGCGAACTCTACGGCGAGCCGCAATCTCATGCGAGCGAGACGCCCGTGCTCGAAGTTCGCGGTCTGTCGCTCAAGCCGGTGAAGAAGGCGGAGGCGCGAATCCGCGATATCGGCTTCACGCTGCATCGCGGCGAGGTGCTGGGTATCGCGGGCCTCGTCGGTTCCGGGCGCACCGAGATCATGGAAATGATCTTCGGCATGCGCGCATCGACCGGATCGGTGTCGATCGACGGCGCGCCGGTCAGGATTCGCAATCCGCACGATGCGATTCGCGCGGGCATCGGCTTCGTCACCGAAGATCGCAAGGCGCAAGGCCTCGTGCTCGGCATGAGCGTGCGCGAGAACTTCAGCCTCACGCATCTGCGACGCTATTCGCCGTTTCAGTTCGTGCAGCACGCGCGCGAACGCGAAAGCTGCCAGCAATACGTGCGCATGCTCGGCATCAAGACGCCTGGTGTCGAGCAGAAAGTCGTGAACCTGAGCGGCGGCAATCAGCAGAAGATCGTCATCGCGAAATGGGTGGCGCGCAATCCGAAAGTCCTGATCGTCGATGAGCCGACGCGCGGCATCGATGTCGGCGCGAAGGCGGAAGTGCATGCGCTCATCGCGAGGCTCGCGGCGCAGGGCATCGGCGTGATCGTGATTTCATCGGATCTGCTCGAAGTGCTCGCGCTGAGCGACCGCATCCTGACCGTGCGCGAAGGTCGCATCAGCGGCGAGCTGAGCCGCGCCGAAGCATCGCAGGAAAAGGTGATGGCGCTCGCCACCGCCTGATCATCCACGAACGAATACGGACCAGTCATGACCATGATCGTCGTAGTGCACACCGGACCAGTGACCGTCGAGCCTTTGAAGGCGCAATTCGCGCAGCAGTTGCCGGATGCGCGCGTCGTCAATATCGTCGACGACAGCCTGCTCGCCGATGTGCGAGCCGCTGGCCGCCTGACGCCCGAAGTGACGGCGCGCCTTTTCAGCTATATGTCGAACGCCCAGGCGATGGGTGCGGACCTCATTCTCAACGCGTGCTCTTCTGTGGGCGAGGCGACGGACGTGCTGCGCGGCATGATTCGCACACCGATCATCAAGGTTGACGAATCAATGGCGGAGCAGGCGTGCGCGCTCGGCGCGCGTGTCGGCGTCGTGGCGACGGTGTCGACCACGCTCGAGCCCACCGCGCGTCTCATTCGCAGGAAGGCCGTGCAGCACGAACGCAAGGTGGACGTGACGGAATGCATCGCCGAGGGCGCGTTCGAAGCGCTACTGGCAGGCGACGGGGCGAAGCACGACGATATCCTCAGACGCGCGATCGTCGATCTTGCTGATCATGTCGATGTGATCGTGCTCGCGCAAGTATCGATGGCGCGGCTCGTGCCGACGCTCGACGCATTGCCGGTGCCGGTGCTGTCGAGCCCGCACAGCGGCGTGGCCGCGGTGAAACGCGCGCTCGCTCAGAGCGACACGAGGGCCGGCGCCGCGCTCGTCTGAGCCTTGCTGAGGAAACGCGCGATGAACGCGGGCGTGAGCACGATCTTGCGCTCGCGCATGTCGACGAGTCCTTCGGCCTTGAGATCGCTGAAATGCCGGTTCACCGACTCACGCGACGTGCCGATGAATTCCGCGAGCTTGTCCTGCGCGATCGGAAGGTCGATCAGGATGGCATCGCCCTGTTCGAGGTAATCGCAGGGCGCGCCGACCTGTCCCGCGAACATCACGAGAATGTTCGTGAGGCGCTTTCTCACGTCGTGCAGCGAGAGGTTTTCGATCAGTCGCTGCGCTTCCTGCCAGCGCAAATAGTGATTCCGTAGCACGAATTCGTTGATGACCTCGTAGCGCGCGAGCAGGTCCTTGAAGTCCCGTTTGCGGATATAGCAGACCATGCTGGGCGCGAGCGTCTGCGCGTGATGCGAATAGTTCGCCTGGTTGAGCACATCACCGTCGCCGAAGATCATGCCGGCCTTGACGAATGCGAGGGTGATTTCCTGCCCGTCTTCCGTGAGACGAAAATGCCTCACACTGCCGCTCTTGAGCAAATAGACGTGTTCGCTCGACTCATCCGGGCGATACACGATGGTGTTCTTGCGAAGTGTGCGATGGTCGCTGAAGGCGGGCATCACCTCATCGAGGCAATGACGTTGGATCAGAGAGAGTAGTTCGCTTTTGCCGACAAACCACATGTTCGTCTCCTTAAATTTGTCTTGCGATTCGGCTCTCTTATCAGCTATTCGTAATGAATGCGGCGGGCCTTGCGCCTAGGGACGTGGCCATTCTACACATCGACGCTCGCACATTCGTCCGACGGGTCCGCGCGACGCCTGATCGCGTCGCGCGGCTCGTCGATTTCAGAGACTCGAATTACTTGCCGATACCGAGCAGTTCGACTTCGAACGTGAGATCGCTGTTCGGCGGGATGGCGCCGACACCGCGATCGCCGTAAGCGGTCGCTGCCGGGCAGGTCAGCTTGGCCTTGCCGCCGACCTTCATCTTCTGCACGCCCTGGGTCCAGCACGGAATCACGCGGCCGAGCGGGAATGTCGCAGGTCCGCCGTGCTTCTCCGAGTTGTCGAACTCGGTGCCGTTCGCGAGCGTGCCGCGATAGTTGACGCGCACGATGTCGTCAGCGGTCGGTTGCGGGCCAGTGCCTTGCTTGAGATGCTCGACGACCACGCCTGACGGCAACTTGTCGATGTTGTTGGCGGCGAACGCGGCCGAGGCGATGGTCGATGCGGCGATGAGAGCGATGACTGATTTCATGCGATGTCCTGGTTGAATGACCTGCTGATTATATCGGGAGCTTTTCGTGGTCCCGACCGATCGCGCATCGGTACGTTTAGCGGATCAGTCGGAACAATTGACGTATTGGCACTATCTGGAGTACCTATGATGATCTGGCGCGAACGTGACTTCTTCATCGACAGGTCGGTTCAATTTTCCATTAGCAACATGTAGAAAAGCGCCGCGCGTGACTTCACCTTCCTCATCACGCTCAGGAGGCAATCATGTGCATTGGTTCCCGGTCAGGCCGCGCTCACTCGATCTATTGCATCTTGCCACCGCACATGCTTGTGGCGATCGCGAAGAACGGGTCCGCTCAGCAACGCTCGCTCGCCATCGATACCCTGTCGGCTGACCACACGTTCCGGCAGTTCCGCTCCGTGCAGGCCGCGACGCTCGTGCCCAAGCGCGCGGGGCAGATGCCCGCCGTCGCGCCCGTCGTGCACCGGACGATCTACACGGCGAAGAATACCGAAACGCTGCCGGGCACCATCGTGCGCGCCGAGGGCGCGAAGAAGACAAAGGATCCGTGCGTCGACGAAGCCTACGATGGCCTCGGCGACACGTTCGAGTTCTATCTCGAGGTGTTCCAACGCAATTCGATCGACGATGCCGGCATGCCGCTCATCGGCACCGTGCATTTCGGCGACAAGTACGACAACGCGTTCTGGAATTCGCAGCAGATGGTTTTCGGGGATGGCGACGGCGAACTCTTCAATCGATTCACCATCTCGCTCGATGTGATCGGTCATGAACTCACGCACGGCGTGACGGAGCACACGGCCGAACTCGCATATTCGGGTCAGGCGGGCGCGCTCAACGAATCCGTCTCCGATGTGTTCGGCTCGCTGATCAAGCAATACACGCTGAAGCAGACAGCCGATAAGGCCGACTGGCTCATCGGGGCGGGGCTGCTAGCGAAGGGCGTGAAGGGCGTCGCGCTGCGCTCCATGAAAGAGCCGGGCACGGCGTACGACGACCCCGTGCTCGGCAAGGATCCGCAGCCGGCGACCATGAGTGGCTATGTCCAGACGACGCAGGACAACGGCGGCGTTCACATCAATTCGGGCATTCCGAATCGCGCGTTCTGTCTTGCGGCGCTGGATATCGGCGGTAACGCGTGGGAGAAGGCGGGGCGGATCTGGTACGAGACGCTGAACGATTCGCACATCAAGGCGACGACGGGCTTCAAGAGTTTCGCGCGCCTCACCGTGTCGAACGCCAACCGGCTCTTCGGGACGAACAGCGCCGAATCGAAGGCGGTCACTCAGGCGTGGCATCAGGTCGGTGTCTTGTGATGCAGGCGGAATTGTTCATCGAAGGTGGGGTGGGGTACTTTCCTGGGCTCGCGCGGCCGATCGTTTTGCAAGCGGCGGACTTGTCGCCCGGCGAGAGCGCCGAGTTCGCCCGACTGATTTCGGCTGCGCGCGCGGAGGGCGGCGCCACCCGGCCGAGCGCCAGGAAGCCGATGCCGGATGCGCGGAGCTATCGGATCAGCATCGCCGGGGACGACGGCAAGCTCGAACTCAAGGCCGCCGATCCGGGCGTGCCGCCGGCGTTCGCCGCGCTGATGAATTTTCTCAAGCAGCATGGGCATCGGTGAGGGATGCGGGATCGCAAATGACCGCGGTAAATCTGACCCGATAAGATTTTTGAAAAAAGACGCTTGACGATACGAAAATCAGTCTGCATAATTCGCCTCCCGTTGAATGACGGCGCGCAAGAAAGCAAGCGAAAGCAGATAACTCGCGAAGCAGATTCTCAGCGCAATGCTCTTTAAAAACTAACAGCCGATAAGTGTGGGCGCTTGATAGCGAGTGCGGTTTCAGTCTTTCGGGGCTGAAGCA
>NZ_FCOE02000018.1 GCF_001544915.2 Caballeronia pedi
TGCTTCAGCCCCGAAAGACTGAAACCGCACTCGCTATCAAGCGCCCACACTTATCGGCTGTTAGTTTTTAAAGAGCACATCGCAAGCACCACATCAACTTCCGTCTTGCGTCGCTGCATCAGCAGCAGAGAAACGAGATTATGAAGAACGCTCCGGTATCTGTCAACAAGAACTTCCAACTTCTTTTCTTGCCAACCACGCCTGGAACCGCCTCATCCCGCCTCCTTCGCGTTCATCGAATCGCGAAGGAACGGAATTCTAGTCAGTGAATCCCGGCTCCGCAAGGGGTGTGTGAAAAAACGATTCGATCGTCCCAAATGCCTATTCCTTCCGACAGACCCACGTGCTGCAACGCCACACGATAAAACCAACCGCCGAGCGACTACAATCAAAGGTTCACCGCACCAATTCACTCACGTATCGATATGCGCTCGCGACTTGCAAAACGTATTCCCCCGGACGCCGACAAGCTCGTCAGCCTCTCTCTCGCGCTCTTCGCGTCCGGCAGCCGTGTCGAGGATCGCTTCTGGGAAGATCGCCTCGACGCGCTCATTGCCAAACTCGTCCGCAACGGTAATCAGACGACGCTCGACGCCGCGCTCGACCATCTGCAGCAGAATCATCCGGACGCGTACGGCGCCCTCGCAGACATGGCCGAGACCCACAGCGAGTCGTTCAATATCGACATCGACGGCGCGCCCCACGAAGCATTGCTCATCGCCGCCCCGGTGCTCGCGTGGACGCGCTACGCGATCCCCTCCGGCGCCCTCAAGGGCGACGCAATCGATGCGCTGCGCACGCAGATGCAAGCGCATGTCCTCGCGGCCGGCGCGCGCGTGGCGGTCGCGCCGTACCTCTATAGCATCGACCAGTTGCCGCGGCACCACGTCGATACGGCGCGCCTCGCGCAACAACTGCTGCAAACGGTCTTGAGCGGCAACGTCGCACGCTTGAACCTGTCCGATCTTCCGGAAACCTCGCCGATTCTCGCCGACCCGCGATTCCTGCTGGCCCTGGTCGTCGTACCGGCTGGCGGGGCGTTGTTCCGTTGGCAGGAAGACGAGAACGGCGGCCGCGTCGAGCGTGGTCAATGCCTGGAACAATGGGCCGCGCAAGGCGGGCCGAGTTTCGCGGCCATTCTGCCCGGCTGCGAATTCGAGTGTCTCCTTCCCGACGCCTACTATTCCGCCTGCCGCGACGCCGACGAGCAAGTCCGCCCGCACACCGTACGCACCGCAGTGCGCTATCTGTTCGACACGCTCGGCGCCGCGCCTCAGGACCTGCGCGCCGTCATCGCGGGTTTCGGCGAGCGGCGTATCGACGAATACCGCATCGGCTTCACGCGACGCGGCAGCAACGACGTGATCTATGGCGTCGTGTGGCCGCTCTACGGACGCGAGAACGGCGAACTGGGCATGGATGAGGATGCCGCCGATCTCGAAGGCGCCAACGGCGCGGTCGAGGAAATCGTCGAATTGCTGAAGAAGGCGGGCGTGTCGGACGTGCGTCGCCATGCCGGACGCTTCGAACCGGAATTTTGCGACGACTGCGGCGTGCCGCTCTATGCCGATCCGCTCGGCGAGATCGTCCATGCCGAAATGCCCGAGGACGCCGAGCCGGCGCAGCCTCACTTCCACTGAAAACCGGCGCAACAGCCGTTTTCGACCAGAACCGGACCCCGCCCTCGCGCGGGGTTTTGTGTATTTATGCCTATGCCGTTTGGATAGGGGGCCGAATCACCTCAAATTTGTCAACATAGCACTAACGCCGACCTGTTCTCCGGCGTCGAGTCCCTGAAGCCGAAGGCGACGGGTGTTTTGACAAGAGGTAAAGCATGAAAATCAATATCATTGGTTCCGACGCCGAGCGCCGGGCGGGCCTTAAAACATTGCTGCGCCGTATTGCGCGCCAAGCGCAATTCACCGAGGCGAAGGACTGGAGACAAGCCCGTTCCGCCTTGAAACGCTCTCAACCCGACATGATCGTGATCGACTGGGCGCCCGACCTGCGCACCGGCGACCTGCAGATTCTGCTCGACACCGCGCCCCGCGTACCCGCGGCCATCATGGTCGACCGCTGCGGCGCCGCGCTGGTCTATGCGCTGATAAGCGTGGGCGCCATGGGCGTGATCCCCCGCACGCTCGAACCGATCGTGATCCTTCGCGCGCTGGAGATGGTGCTCGTCGGCGGCCACTATATTCCTCCAGACGTCGTCGATCCGGCACTGACGCTCGCGCTCACCGCCCGCCGCGCGCAGGCTGGCGACCGGATCCCGCCCAGGCTTCGCTTGCATCCGACGCTCTCGCCCCGTCAGCAGCAGATCATGCGGTGCGTGCACATGGGCAGCACGAACAAGATGATCGCGAAGACCCTCGGCATCAGTGAAGGCACGGTCAAAATCCACCTTGCAAGTATCTTCCAGCAGCTGGGCGCGACAAATCGCGCCGCCGCGGTAGCCATCTACAACGGCGTGCAAAACTCGCATCTGGAGATTCTGCGCAACGCCAGCGAGCACGCGGCGCGAGTCGTTTCGGGCCAGCCAGGCGTGATTCCGCTGCGCAGGACGAGGACGCGTTATCCATCGCTCCTGGACGACGACGCGGCCGCGCTCCCGATGGCCGCCGAGCCGGAATCACCGTTCTAGCAACAAATGAAGCAAACGGGTTCGTCCTTCGCGCACACGTTTTACGCGCAGCGAGTAATATGCAAGGCATGGGGTTCTTCTACACACCACTACCGCTTTGGCTGACCGTCGGCGGCTGGATCATCGCCGCGGGGCTGCTTGCGCTCGCGCTACTGCAGCGTCCGTTCGCTCGTCTTCAGGACGCCACGCTGCAGAACGTGTGGCTAGGCATCATCGTCGCGGTTTCCGTGCTGTGGGCGTGCAATGCATGGTTCGACGACGGACCCGTCATCCACCTGTTGGGCGCAACGCTGATGGTCACGCTGTTCGACTGGCGGCTCGCGCTCATCGGCACGGCGGCGACTACGGGCCTCGCCGCCGTCGTACTCGATGCTTCGTGGCTCGCGGTGGCGACCACCTATCTCCTTTTCGGCGCGCTACCCGTCGCCGTCTCGACCCTGCTGCAACGCCTGAGCAACGCCTGGTTGCCGCGCAATCTTTTCACCTTCATCGCCGGACACGGCTTCATCACTTCGGCCATCGCGGTGGCGGCGGCATGCGGCGCAACCGTGCTGCTCGAGATGGCGCTCGCGGGCAGCCCCATCGTCATACCCGCGGCGTTCACGCGAAGCTCGCTTCTTCTCGGCGCGGGTGAAGCCCTCTTCACGGGGCTGCTCACCATCCTGATCACGGTGTACAAGCCCGCGTGGATCACCACGTATGATGTGCGCCGCTATCGTCTCGACCGGGGTCCGCGCGTCTAGGTTCCGCGAAGCGCACCAAGTCATTGCCATCGGGATTGCCCGATATCGGATTTCGGGCGATGGGAACGCGCGCAAAGTACGATAAGATTGAACTCCTTCCCCACACGGCGCATCTTACTTGCCCGTGTCTTCTTAGCGCCAGACTTGATGGATAGTAACTACGCACCGCGCCGGCTCCTGCGGCTCGTCGGCCGGTTAGCGGTATGCGCATCGTTGGCATGCGCGGTGTCCGCTTTTGCCGATTCGCTCGACGAGCGCAATGAACTGATTCACCACTTCGTCACCGAATTCAACGCCAATCCGCTCGTGGCGGATTGCGCCGCGCATGGCAACTTCATCGCCAGCACCTCCGCGGCCTTCGATCACGTCGAATTCCCGCCCGCTTCTTTCGACACCTCGCACTCCACGATCGAACCGTGGAACGATTCGTTCGACGAGAAGAAGCAGCGCATCAAAGTGGACAACGTCGTGACCGTCGAAGGTCAGGGCATGCCGAAGAGCGGCGAGCGCGATCCCACGCCGCTCAAGTTCCGCTGCGGCTATGTCGGCAGTCAGATGCTCGCATTCGGATGGAACGATCCCGTGCCGCCGCTGCGCGCCCGCGCCGAGCCGTCCACGCACAGCACGAAGGGCAAGCACAGCGCGAAAGGCAAGACGAAGAGCACAGCGAAGTCGTCGTCGACCAAATCGACGAAAAAGACGACCAAGAAGCACTGATCACGTCCGCTACGCGGCGAAGACACGACAAAAAAGAGCCTGGCCACGCGAAGTAGCCAGGCTCTTTTTACATCCGCAGGCACATCAGGCGTCGAGCGATTTCAGATGCCACAGAATGGCCTGAAGCATCGATGCGCCGAGCGCCGCACTACGCGCGCCGTTCCAGCCGACGCTCTCATCCGGCAGATTCGCGTTGTCCTTGAAAGGCATCTCCAGCGTGAGCGAAAGACACTTGTACTCGTTGCCGATGTACTTCGACGCCAGCTTGAGCGCATCCGTCTGATACTTGCTCGACTCGTAGCCGTACACGTCCTGAAAATCCGGGCTCGCCTGCTTGAAGAATTCGACGAACGCCTTCTGCTCCTTCGCCTGCTGCGCGGTGAAGCCCGGCAGCATCTCCGAGCCGGCGACAAACACGTACGGAATGGCTTCATCGCCGTGGATATCGAAGAACAGGTCGCAGCCGGTCTCCTCGATGGCCTCGCGCACCACGAGCACTTCCGGGCTACGCTCGGCGCTCGGCTCCATCCACTCGCGATTCAGGTTCGCGCCCGCCGCGTTGGTGCGCAGGTTGCCGAGCACGCTGCCGTCCGGATTCATGTTCGGCACGATATGGAAGATGGCCCGCTCGAAGAGCGAGCGCGCAACCGGATCGCCCGCCCAGTCGCCGAAGCCCGCGAGGCGCTTCACGAGCCCTTCGACGAACCATTCCGCCATCGTCTCGCCCGGATGCTGGCGCGCGATGATCCAGATTTTCTTCTTCGGCTCGGCGTCGCCGAAATCCGGGATGCCGAGCGAGAGCACCGACATCGGGCGGCCCTGCACCGTGCTGCCGAGTTCGGTCAGCGTCGCGAGCGGCATCTGCTGAACCGCGCCGAGAAACTCCGAGTGGCGCTCCTCGCTGTACGGCTCGAAGTACGCGTAATAGATGCGATCGAAATCCGGCGTATGGTCGATCGTCATTACCTTGCCGTCGTACTCCGTCGACACGCGGAACCAGTTCACGCGGTCGTAGCTCGCGACCGCTTCATAGTCGCGCCAGCCTTCCGGGAACGCGCACTGCGCCGCGTTCTCGAAGGTCATCACGAGACGCTCGCCGCGCGCGCCGGATACGCGGAAGTAGAACCATTGCGCGAAATCGGCATGCGAGTCCGGGCGAACGCGCAGCCGGATATCGGCGGGATCGTCGGCGTTGATGACTTCGATCGCGCCTGCGTCGAAGTTGCTTGAAATGGAGAGAGTCATCTGCGTTTCCTTGGCTTGCCGCGCGCACCTCATTCCGAGACGCGGCGGCGAAATACGAATGTCGTATCGTTCGACGCTTTCGCATCGAACGCGTAGCCTTCCTTGTCGAAGCCCTTGAGCGCTTCCGGCTCGTCGATGCGGTTTTCGACCGCATAGCGCGCCATCAGGCCGCGCGCGCGCTTCGCGTGAAAGCTGATGATCTTGTAGCGCCCGCCCTTCC
This sequence comes from Caballeronia pedi, assembly GCF_001544915.2. Classification (GTDB taxonomy): domain Bacteria; phylum Pseudomonadota; class Gammaproteobacteria; order Burkholderiales; family Burkholderiaceae; genus Caballeronia; species Caballeronia pedi. The sequence continues at coordinate 5,570 of NZ_FCOE02000018.1, forward strand.
ACTCCTCGAAGACGGGCGAAACGACAGGAGCTGCCAGCAGCTTCGGCTTGACCGACTTGAAATATTCCTCCGACGCGCAGTTCACCAGCACGCGCGCGCCGCGCTGCTTCTTCAACTGCTCGTTGAGCGCCGCCGTGATGCGCTCGCCCCAGAACGCGTACAGATCCTTGCCGCGCGCGTTCGGGAATTTCGTGCCCATTTCGAGCCGATAAGGCTGCAACAGATCGAGCGGCCGCAACAAACCGTACAGCCCCGACAGCACGCGCACATGGTTCTGCGCGAAATCGAGATCGCCTGCCGACAGCGTCTTCGCGGCGAAACCTTCGTAGACATCGCCGTTGAACGCGAGCACGGCCTGCTTGGAATTGCGCGTGTCGAATTTCTTCGACCAATCTGCGTAACGCTGAAAATTCAGCGCCGCGAGCGGGTCCGAAATGCTCATCATCCCGCCGATCTGCTGCGGCGAGAGTGCGCGCAGGCCGTCGATCAATTCGGCGGCGTCATCGACGAATTGCGGCAGCGTGTGCTTCTTGATATGTGCGGGCGTCTCGTAGTCGAGCGATTTGGCAGGCGATAGAACGATTATCATGGAGGCTCGCCGGCACGCCGCCGGCGATCATTGGCATAAACCCCTGATTGTATCGAATGGAAAATTCCGCCGCGCTGCCGCCGTCACCGATGCGCGTGGTGCTCGATTCGAATGTCTGGATCGACATCCTCGTATTCGACGACCCCGCCACGCGCCCGATTCGCTCGGCCCTCGAAGCCCGCGCCCTCGAAGCGCTGATCGACGAGCGCTGCCTCAGGGAACTCACGCGCGTGCTCGACTATCCGCAGTTCGTGCGCATGGCGGTCGACAAGCCAGCCGCGCTCGAAACCGTCGCGCGTCTTTCCACGCTCGTCGCGGCGACGCCTGACGAAAACAAACGCCCGTTGCCCAAATGCCGCGACCGCGACGATCAGAAGTTTCTCGAACTCGCGCACGCATCGGGCGCCGGCTGGCTCGTGTCGAAGGACCGCGCGGTGCTGAAGCTCGCGCGCCGCGTCGCGCGCGACTTCGCGTTTCGCATCGCCGAGCCGAAACCCTTCGTCATCGAACTGGAAGCGCACATCGCGCCGCTCGCGGTCATCGGCTGACGCTGTCTTAAAATAGCGTGCGCACCGTCCCGATTGCTTCGTCCACGCCCACATGATCATGAACGCCACGCACGAATTGCCGCCGACACCGCCCGAGCTTTCCTTCCCGTCGCGCCTGCCCAACGTGGGCACGACCATCTTCACCGTGATGAGCGCGCTCGCCGCGCAAAAAGGCGCGGTCAATCTCGGGCAGGGTTTCCCCGATTTCGATTGCGATGCGCGCATCGTCGATGCCGTCGCCACCGCGATGCGCGACGGCCACAACCAGTATCCGCCGATGGCGGGCGCCGCGCCCCTGCGCCAGGCGATCGCGCGCAAGATCGACGCGCTCTACGGCCGCGCCTACGACGCCGACACGGAAATCACCGTGACCGCCGGTGCGACGCAAGCCTTGCTCACAGCCGTGCTGTGCTGCGTGCAACCCGGCGACGAAGTGATCGTCATCGAGCCGATGTACGACAGCTACGTGCCGTCGATCGAACTCGCGGGCGGCAAGCCGGTGTTCGTGTCGCTCGAAGCGCCCGATTACGCCCTGCCCTTCGACAAGATCGCCGCCGCGATCACGCCGAAGACGCGCCTTTTGATGATCAACACGCCGCACAACCCGACTGGCCGCGTGTGGCGCGCGGACGACATGAAGAAGCTGGAGGAGATCGTGCGCGGCACCAACGTGCTGATCGTCTCCGATGAAGTCTACGAGCACATGGTCTACGACGGCGCGCCGCACGAAAGCGTCTCGCGCTATCCGGAGCTGGCGAAGCGCAGCTTCGTCGTGTCGAGCTTCGGCAAGACGTTTCATGTGACGGGCTGGAAGGTCGGCTATGTCGCCGCGCCGGCCGCGCTTTCCGCCGAGTTCCGCAAGGTGCATCAGTTCAACGTGTTCACGGTGAACACGCCGATGCAGATCGGCCTCGCGCACTATCTCGACGACCCGAAGCCGTATCTCGAACTGCCGGCCTTCTATCAGAAGAAGCGCGATTTCTTCCGCGCGGGTCTCGCGAACACGCGCTTCTCGCTGCTGCCTTGCGACGGCACGTATTTCCAGTGCGTCGACTATTCGAAGATCAGCGACATGCCCGAAGCCGACTTCTCGCAATGGCTCACGAGCGAAATCGGCGTGGCCGCGATTCCGGTGTCGGCGTTCTATCACGAGAGCCATGAATCCGGCGTCGTGCGCTTTTGCTTCGCGAAAAAAGAAGAGACGCTCGCGCTCGCGCTCGAACGTCTTGCCAGACTCTGAGCGAAAGCGCGCCTGCCGAGCCGCATCGAACCCGACGCCACGCGCGTTCCCATCCTCGAGGAGCAGAACCGCATCATGACTCAGCACGAATACAGGATCGAAACGCTCGGTATCGTCGGCAGCGGCGCGATGGGGCGCGGCATCGCGCAGATCGCCGCGCTCGGCGGACTGAACGTGCGCCTCTACGACACCAACCCGCAAGCGCTCGCCGCCGCGCGCGAGTATTTGTCGGACACGTTCGCGAAACTCACCGCGAAGGGCAAGCTCAAGGAAGCCGATGCACACGCGGCGCTCGCGCGCATCCGCGATGCGCGCGACACGAGCGAGCTGTCCGATTGCGACGCCATCGTCGAGGCGATCGTCGAGAATCTCGACATCAAGCGCGAGTTGTTCCGCGAACTCGAAGCGGTCGTCGGCGAGCACTGCATTCTGGCGTCGAACACATCCTCGCTGTCGATCACGGCGATCGCCGCGGGCTGCACGCATCCCGGGCGCGTCGCGGGCTTTCACTTCTTCAATCCGGTGCCGTTGATGCGCGTCGTCGAAGTGATCGATGGCCTGCGCGGCGACCCGCGCGCCGGCGATGCGCTGACGGATCTCGCGCGCCGCATGGGTCACACGCCGGTGCGCGCGAAGGACATGCCGGGCTTCATCGTCAATCATGCCGGGCGCGGCATGAACACCGAGGGCTTGCGCGTGGCGAGCGAAGGCGTCGCGAGCTTTGCGGACATCGACCGCATCATGCGCGAGCAGGCGGGGTTTCGGCTCGGGCCGTTCGAGTTGCTCGATCTCACCGCGCTCGACGTCTCGCATCCAGTGATGGAATCGATCTATCACCAGTTCTATGAGGAGCCGCGCTTCAAGCCATCGCCGATCACGGGCACGCGGCTCGCGGGCGGGCTCATCGGGCGCAAGGCGGGCGCGGGGTTCTATCGTTATGCCGATGGCAAGCAGGACGTGCCGCCCGAACCCACCGCGCCGACGAAACTCCCCACGCGCGTGTGGATCAGCCGCGCGTCGCACGCAGGACGCGAGCAGGTGCTGAAGCTGATCGCCAAATGCGATTGCTCGGTGCATATCGACGCGGGCCACACGCCCGAGCCGGATTCGCTGATCATCGTGACGCCGCTCGGTTTCGATGCGACGACCGCGTCCGTCAACGAACATCTCGATGCGAAGCGCGTCGTCGCCGTCGATACGCTTTTCCCGCTCGATACCGTCGCGCGCCGCACGATCATGACGACGCCCGCGACCGTGCCCGCGATGCGCGACGCCGCGCACGCCCTCTTCGCCTTCGACGGCGTGCCCGTGAGCGTGATCCGCGATTCGACCGGCTTCGTCGCGCAGCGCGTCGTCGCGACGATCGTGAATATCGGCTGCGATATCGCGCAGCAAGACATCGCGACGCCCGAGGACATCGACCTCGCCGTGATGCTCGGCCTCGGCTATCCGCGCGGCCCACTCGCGCTCGGCGACGCGCTCGGCGCCGCGACCATCCTCACGATTCTGCGCAATATCTACGCCGTGCTCGGCGACCCGCGCTACCGGCCCACGCCGTGGCTGACGCGGCGCGCGCAGCTCGGACTTTCGCTTACCCATATCGAGGAGCTCAGATGAGCGCCGAACTACTGACAGAACGTCCCGCGGGCAGCGACACCACGCTCGTGCTCAAGTTATCCAATCCCGGCGCGCGCAACGCGCTGCATCCGGACATGTACGCCGCCGGCATCGAAGCGCTGAGCACGGCGGAGCGCGACAACAGCGTGCACGCGATCGTGCTGACCGGCGCCGACAACTTTTTCTGCGCGGGCGGCAATCTGAACCGCCTGCTCGAAAACCGCGCGAAAGACCCGTCGGTGCAGGGCGAAAGCATCGACATGCTGGCCGAATGGATCACCGCGCTGCGCGAATCGACCAAACCGGTGATCGCGGCGGTCGAAGGCGCGGCCGCCGGCGCGGGCTTTTCGCTCGCGCTCGCCTGCGATCTGATCGTCGCCGCCGACGACGCCCGCTTCGTCATGTCGTATGCGCGCGTCGGCCTCACGCCCGACGGCGGCGCATCGTGGTTCCTGTCGCGCGCCCTGCCGCGCACGCTCGCGAGCGAAGTGCTGCTCGAAGCGAAACCGATCGGCGCGGCGCGCCTGCATGAAGTGGGCGTGGTGAACCGGCTGACGAAGAAAGGCATCGCGCTGGATGCTGCCATCGCGTGGGCCGACGATCTCGGCAGCGTCTCGCCGAAAGCGATGGCGCGCATCAAGTCGCTGATCAACGCCGCCGACGTGCAGCCGCTCGCCGCGCATCTAGACATGGAACGCGACAGCTTCGTCGACGCGCTCCATCACGGCGACGCGCTCGAAGGCATCACCGCGTTCCTCGACAAGCGCCAGCCGAACTATCGCTAGACCCATGGCTCACTACGAATTGCCCAAGCGCCGCCGCATCTTTCTGATGCGTCATGGCGACGTCACGTATTTCGACGACAGCGGCCGCGCGATCGATCCGGAAAGCGTGCCGCTCAACGAACGCGGGCGCGAGGAAGCGAGCGCGGCGGGCCGCGAATTCGCCGCGCGCGACATCCGTTTCGATCGTGTGATCGCGAGTGGATTGCCGCGCACGATCGAGACCGCGCAGCGCGTGCTGGAAGCGACAGGACAGCGCATCGGCATCGAGACGTGGCCCGAGTGGCAGGAAATTCGCGGCGGACGGCTCGCCAATCTTTCGACCGCCGATATCGAGCGCGCGTTTCTCTCGGTGTTCGATGGCGTCGTGCCGGAAGAAACGCAATTCCTCGGCGGCGAGACGATCGGCCAGTTGCTCGATCGCGCGCTGCCTGCGCTCGCGCGTCTGCGTGAGGATCGCGCGTGGGACACGGTGCTGCTCGTGCTGCACGGCGGCGTCAATCGCGCGCTGCTCTCGCATGCGATCACCGCGGGCGGGCGCGCGTTCTTCGGGCATCTGTCGCAGGCGACGGGCTGCATCAACGCGCTCGACGTCGGCGATAAACCGGGCGACTGGATCGTGCACGCGATCAACCATTCGCCGCCTTCGCCGCTGCACGCCGACGTGCGTAATACGACGATGGAACTGCTCTACGCGCAATTCGTACGCTACAAGGCCGGCGACATGGATTGACGTTGCCGTGCAAACCGGAGGAGACGATGCAGGACGAAGAACAGAACAAGCAGTCCGATTTCTCCGCGTTCGAAGGAACGCGTCCCGTGCAGGAAAAGCAGCGCTTCGATACCGATGCGCTCGCAACATGGCTCGCATCGAACGTCGATGGTTTCAGCGGCCCGCTGACCGTCGAGCAATTCGCGGGCGGCCAGTCGAACCCGACCTTCAAGCTCGTCACGCCCGCGCGCAGCTATGTGATGCGCGCGAAGCCCGGACCCGCCGCGAAGCTGTTGCCGTCCGCGCATGCGATCGAGCGCGAGTATCGCGTGATGGACGCGCTCGCCTCAACCGACGTCCCCGTCGCGCGCATGCTCGCGCTCTGCGAGGACGAAAGCGTGATCGGTCGCGCGTTCTATGTGATGGATTTCGTGCAGGGCCGCGTGCTGTGGGATCAATCGCTGCCGGGCATGACGCCCGCCGAACGCGCCGCGATCTACGACGAAACCAACCGCGTGATCGCCGCGCTTCATACGGTGGATATCGAAGCCGCCGGCCTGTCGGGCTACGGCAAGCCGGGCAATTACTTCGAGCGGCAGATCGGGCGCTGGAGCAAGCAGTACGTCGCATCGCAAACCGAAGCAATCGATGCGATGCATCGCCTGATCGACTGGCTGCCGCAGCACATTCCGCAATCGCAGCAGGCGCGCGTGAGTGTCGTGCACGGCGATTACCGGCTCGACAATCTCATCTTTCATCCGACCGAGCCGCGCGTGCTCGCCGTGCTCGACTGGGAGCTCTCGACACTCGGCGATCCGCTCGCCGATTTCGCGTATCACTGCATGGCGTGGCATGTCGATCCATCGCAGTTTCGCGGCATCGCGGGGCTCGACTGGGCCGCGCTCGGCATTCCCGATGAAGCCGCCTACGTGCAGCGCTATTGCGAGCGCACGGGCTTCGCGATCGAAGGCGACTGGAACTTTTATCTCGCCTACAACATGTTCCGCATCGCCGCGATCCTGCAGGGCATCATGAAGCGCGTCGTCGATGGCACCGCCGCGAGCGCGCAAGCCGTCGATGCGGGCAGGCGCGCGCGGCCGATGGCCGAACTCGCGTGGCGATACGCGCAGAAAGTCGGTCGATGAGAACGCAGGAGACAAACGCATGAACTTCGACTACACGCCCAAGGTGCAGGCATTGCGCGCAAGGCTGCTCGCATTCTTCGACGCGCACATCTACCCGAACGAGCGCGCCTATGCCGAAGAAATCGCGGCGAATCGCGCGGCCGGCAACGCGTGGATTCCGACACGCCTGATCGAAGGCCTGAAAGAACAGGCGCGCGCCGAGGGACTGTGGAATCTCTTTCTGCCGGCATCGGAGCGCGGCGCCGGACTCACGAATCTCGAATACGCGCCGCTGTGCGAAATCATGGGCCGCGTGCCGTGGGCGCCCGAAGTGTTCAATTGCAGCGCGCCGGACACCGGCAACATGGAAACCATCGAGCGCTACGGCAGCGATGCGCAGAAAGCCCAATGGCTCGAACCGCTGTTGCGCGGCGAGATTCGCTCGGCGTTTCTGATGACGGAGCCGGAAGTCGCGTCGTCGGATGCGACCAATATCCGGTGCAGCATCGCGCGTGACGGCGACAGTTACGTGATCGATGGCCACAAGTGGTGGTCGTCGGGCGCGGGCGATCCGCGCTGCAAGGTGTATATCGTGATGGGCAAGACCGACGCGCAAGCGCCGAAGCACGCGCAGCAGTCGATGATTCTCGTGCCCGCCGATGCGAGCGGCATCACCGTGCATCGACCCTTGAACGTGTTCGGCTACGACGACGCGCCGCACGGTCATATGGACATCACGCTCGATCGCGTACGCGTACCGGCGACGAACATCTTGCTCGGCGAGGGGCGCGGCTTCGAAATCGCGCAGGGCCGGCTCGGGCCGGGGCGCATTCACCACTGCATGCGGTTGATCGGCCTGGCGGAACGCGCGCTCGAACTGATGACGAAGCGCACGCTCGGGCGCATCGCGTTCGGCAAGCCGATCGCACAGCATGGCGTGACGCAGGAGCGTATCGCCGAGGCGCGCATCATGATCGAGCAGGCGCGGCTGCTGACGCTCAAAGCCGCGTACATGATGGACACCGTCGGCAACAAGGGCGCGCGCGGCGAGATCGCGATGATCAAGGTGGTCGCGCCGAATGTCGCGTGTCAGGTCATCGACTGGGCGATCCAGGCGCACGGCGCGGGCGGCGTCAGCGACGACTTTCCGCTGGCGTATGCGTATGCCGCGGCGCGCACGCTGCGGCTCGCCGATGGCCCCGACGAGGTGCATCGCAATGCCATCGCGAAGCTGGAGTTCGGCAAGTACGCGGACGTCTGAAGAAGCTAGCGGGTTTCACCGCCCGGTTCACGCAAGCCGAACAGCGCCGCCGAATCAACCGTGAGCACGAGCTCGCCGTGCTGGTTATGCGCTTCCCAACGCGTCTGCACGATACCGCGATCCGGCTTGCTCTTCGACACGCGCTTGTCGAGCACGCGCACGCTGAGCCGCACCGTATCGCCGACGCGCACGGGTTTGATCCAGCGAATATTGTCGAGCCCGGGCGAACCCATCGAAGTCGAATCGCCGACCATATCGCGCACGAGGATGCCCATCATCGCCGAACACGTGTTCCAGCCGCTCGCGACGAGACCTCCGAAATGCGATGCCTCGCCCGCCTCCTCGGAAAGATGAAACGGCTGCGGATCGTAACGCTCCGCGAATCCGACGATCTCTTCTCTCGTGAACGTGTGCGCGCTAAGCTGAACCGCGCTGCCGATTTCGAAATCCTCAAAGGCGTATTTCATGCGTAAGCTCCTCGATGAGCGTCAATCTTCGGTGACTGAAAAAGCGGGAAGCGCGGCAAAGCGCGCAAGGTGATGATCGACATCTCCGAGCGTCGTCTCGATGATCGACAGGCGCTTGAACCAGTGCGCCGCGGGCAGTTCGTTGGTCATGCCCATGCCGCCGTGCAACTGCACGGCCTGCTGACCGACGAAGCGCGCAGCCTGCCCGACGCGCGCCTTTGCGGCCGAGATGGCCTGCGCGCGCGTTCCGGCATCGTCGCTCGTGTAGCGCGCGGCGGCCAGATACGTGATCGAGCGCGCCTGCTCCGCGTGGATCAGCATGTCGACCATGCGATGCTGCAGCGCCTGAAAACGCGCGATCGGCACGCCGAACTGCTGACGTTCCTTCGTATAGTCGACGGTCGCGCGATTGAGCGCGTCGAGTGCGCCGAGCGCTTCCGCGCACAGCAGGAAGGTCGCGTAATCGGCGATCCGTTCGAGCGTCGCCGCACCCGTGTCGCGGCCATCGAGGCGAGTCGCCGGGGTCTGGTCGAACGTGAGCGTCGCGGCGCGTTGCCCGTCGATCGTGCGGTATTCCGTGATGCCGACGTTCGCCGCATCCTTTCCGACGATGAAAAGCGCCACTTCGCCCTGCACGCGCGCGGGCACGATCCAGTAATCGGCTTGCCCGCCGTGCTGCACCATCGACTTCTTGCCTTCGAGCGCGATGTGATCGCCCGCTTCGCTCGCGATCGTGCGCAGATCGAAGAGATCGTGGCGCGCGTGTGGCTCGTGGAACGCGACCGCCAAATGAATCTCACCGCGTCCCGCGCGTTCGAGCAACTCACCGGCAAAGGCGCTGCCCTTCTCCGCTGCGAGCCGCAATGCTTCGATACCGACAGCCGTCGCCCAATAAGGCTCGACGACGAGCGCGCGCCCCAGTTCCTGCATCACGACGAGCATGTCGACCGGGCCGCCATCGAAGCCGCCTTGCGCTTCGGGGACCGGCAGCGCGAGCAGACCCAATTCGGCGAATGCGCGCCAATGTTTTTCATCGACGCCCGCCTCTGATGCGGCGATCTTCTGCCGCGCATCGAACGCATATTCCTTGTCGAGGTAACGGCGCAGCGCATCGCGGAACTGCTGCTGTTCATCGCTGAAAGTAAAGTCCATGCGCGCTCCTCAAAGTCCCAGAATCATCTGCGCGATGATGTTCTTTTGAATCTCGTTCGAGCCGCCGTAGATCGATGTCTTGCGAAAGTTGAAGTAGTACGCGGCGAGCGGCGCGGCATCGTCGTCGCCGGTCACGCTGTGCGCGCGTTCGCCTTCGAGGAACGCGGGATCGAAGGCCGCCGCCTGTGGGCCGATCGCTTCGAGCATCAGTTCGGTCAGCGCCTGTTGCACTTCGGTGCCTTTGATCTTGAGCATCGACGCTTCCGGGCCCGGGCCCTTGCCGCCTGCTTCACTCGCGATGACTCGCTGCACGGTCACTTCGAGCGCCATCAACTCGATTTCGAGCGCGGCCACTTTTGCGGCGAACAGCGGATCGTGGAGCAGCGGCTTGCCGCCTTTGGTGCGATCGAGCGCAAGACGCTTGAGAAACAGCAACTCCCGTTTCGATTGCCCGACACGCGCGATGCCCGTACGCTCGTGACCGAGCAGATACTTCGCGTAGGTCCAGCCGCGATTCTCCTCGCCGACGAGATTCGTCACCGGCACGTTCACGTCGTCGAAGAAGACTTCGTTGACTTCATGATCTTCGTCGAGCGTGATGATCGGCCGCACGGTGATGCCGGGTGTCGTCATGTCGATCAGCAGAAAGGAGATGCCTTCCTGCTTCTTCGCGTCGGAATCGGTGCGCACGAGGCAGAACATCATGTCGGCGTGCTGGCCGAGCGTCGTCCACGTCTTTTGTCCGTTCACGATGTAGTGATCGTCACGCCGCTCGGCGCGTGTGCGCAATGACGCGAGATCGGAGCCCGAGCCGGGTTCCGAGTAGCCTTGGCACCACCAGTCGGTGCCATCGAGAATGCGCGGGAGGTAAAAGGACTTCTGCTCGGCGCTGCCGTACTTCATCAGCACGGGCGCGACCATCGACACGCCGAAAGGCAGCACCATCGGCGCGCCGGCGCGCGCGCATTCTTCGTCCCAGATATGGCGCTGCGTGACGTCCCAGCCCGGGCCGCCATATTCCGTCGGCCACGCGACCGCCGACCAGCCGCGCGCGGCCAGCAGCTTGTGCCAGCTCGCGTAATCGTCGCGGGTCAGACGCTTGTGATGGAGGACTTTGTCGCGCAGCGCGCGAGGAAGGCTGGCGTCGAGCCAGGTGCGGACTTCGGCGCGAAAGGCGTCGTCGGCGGGGGAACAGTTGAGGTTCATGCGCGGTGTCTCCTTCACGGCCCGGTCCAGAGCCAGAAGAGACGCCGCACGCGAATGCTACTGCAGCGGCTCTTTCAATGCGTCCGGAACAGGCAACGGCATCACGTCGATCCCTTCTTCGAGCAAGGCATGCGCGTCCTCGGGCGTCGTAACGCCGCGAATGTTGCGCGCCGGCGCTTCGTTGTAGTGAATGCGCCGCGCCTCTTCGGCAAACCGCTCGCCCACGTTTTCGGTCTTCCCGATCAGCTCACGCATGAATTGCAGCGCGCGCGCCTGCAGCGCCGCCGCTTCGGGCGCGACTTCCGCCTGCGCAGCCTGTGGCGCCGCCTCGCCTCGCGCCGACGACAGATTCAGGCGCGGCGCGGATGGCATACGGCTCACTTCGGTCGCCGAACAAACCGGACATGCAACCAGCTTGCGCGACAACTGCGACTCGAACTCCTCGGTCGAGGCAAACCAGCCTTCGAACCGGTGTTCGTGCGAGCACTTTAAATCGAGAACCTTCATGCTGATGGGGCTTCGTCTGGAGTTTATCTCAAAAACGCGTTTTGTGAACGACCGTTCGAAACATCGGAAAAATGGCACGCGCGCTTCATCGACGGAACATTCATTCTAGCCGCTCGGCCCCCGCGACGCTTTTGTTGACGCAAAAACGACAAAAGCGGCCGTCGAGGCCGCCTTCGCATGCATGCTTCCGACGAACGCTCAGTCCGTGATCGTCTCGCCGAGCTTCCATTCGCCCGATCGGACTTTCTCCAGCCAGAACGCGCCGATGATCGTCTTCACGTCGCTGATGCTGCCGTCCTTCACCCAGTTCATCAGTTGCGCTTCATCGGCGATGAAGGTTTCGAGGAACTCGCCTTCGTCGAGCCTGGCATCGCCCGCACTCAGGCCGCGCGCGAGATAGATGTCGATGAACTCGGTCGAGTACGAAATCACCGGATGGATACGCGTGAGAAACGTCCATTCGCGCGCCGTGTAGCCCGTCTCTTCTTGCAACTCGCGTTTCGCGCACGTGAGTTCGTCTTCGTTGGGATCGAGCTTGCCCGCGGGAAATTCGAGCAGAACCTTCCCTACCGGATAGCGAAACTGACGTTCGAGCAGCACGCGGCCATCGTCGAAGACGGGCAGGATCATCACCGCACCGGGATGCTCGACGAATTCGCGCGTCGCGTGCTTGCCGTCCGGCAATTCGACGGTATCGCGCTTGAGCGTGAGGAATTTGCCCTCATGCAGCGTGATGCTTTCGACCTTCTTTTCGATGAGGCCGTCGTCTTTGCCGGGGGTCGAGGAATGATCTGCCATCTTGAGCCTTGTGCCTTGAAGCAGGCCGCTGACGGCGCGAGGCCGTCAGCGACGCTTGACGAGATATTGGTACGTGAAGCCCGGAAACGCGAACACCACGAAGAGACTGAAGGTAATGGCATAGAACTGCCATTCCTGAGCGAAGCGGTTGCCGGCGCGCGCTTCCAGCATGAAGCCGAGCGCGCCGACCGCGAAGTAAAGAACAATGAGCTCGCCGATGCGAATCCACGCGCTCTTCTTCACTGTCCTGCGTCCCGTCGGCGCCGGAAGCGGCAACGGGACGATGGCGAAGAGGCGCTGATTCAGAAACGGCAGGTTGGCGAAAACGAGCGCCAACAGCACGATGAACCAGCCTGCCGCCGACATTACAGCGGCAGCGTGTGCGAGATCGCCGTCAGGCACGCGGTCATCAGCGGGCCCGGAACCAGACCGAGCACCAGCACGGCGAGGCCGTTGAACGCGAGCAGCGAACGGTTCAGGCCGCCAGCGACGATCGGCGATGCGTCTTGCGGCGCATCGAAGTACATCAGCTTCACGACGCGCAGGTAGTAGAACGCGCCCACGAGCGAGGTCATCACGGCGAGGACGGCGAGCCACGTGAGGCCGGCGTTCATCGTCGCTTCGAGCACGGCGAGCTTCGCGTAGAAGCCGACCGTCGGCGGAATGCCGGCGAGCGAGAACATCATGATCATCATGACAAACGCGAACACCGGGCTGCGCTGGTTCAGGCCCTTGAAGTCCTCCAGCATTTCGGCTTCGAAGTCGCGGCGCGCGAGCAGCATGACCACGCCGAAGGTGCCGAGCGTCGTAACCAGATAGATGATGCTGTAGAACATCGCCGAGCTGTATGCGCCGGCCGCGCCGGTCAACTTGCCGTCGACGACGCCCGCGAGCAGGCCGAGCAGCACGAAGCCCATATTGGAGATGGCCGAATACGCCAGCATCCGCTTGATGTTCTTCTGCACGATACCCGTGATATTGCCGACGATGAGCGACAACGCCGCGAGAATCACCAGCATCTCCTGCCAGTCGATCGCGAGCGGCAGTAGGCCCATCACCAGCAGACGCAGACCCCACGCGAACGCCGCGACCTTCGGGCCGCCGCCGGTGAGCAGCGTCATCGCGGTCGGTGCGCCCTGATACACGTCCGGCACCCACATGTGGAACGGCACCGCGCCCATCTTGAACGCCACGCCCGCCACGACGAAGATCACGCCGAACAGCAGCACGGCATCGTTGATGCGGCCCGAAGCCACCGCCTTCAGGACTTCGTTCAGTTCGAGCGAACCGGTCGCGCCGTAGAGCATCGAGATGCCGTACAGCAGGAAGCCGGATGCGAGCGCGCCGAGCACGTAGTACTTCATCGCCGATTCGTTCGACTGCGGCGCATCCTTGCGCAGCGCGATGACCGCGTACAGCGACAGCGACATCAGTTCGAGGCCGAGATACAGCGTCAGGAAGTTGTTGCCCGAAATCATCACGCACTGGCCGAGCAGCGAAAACAGGCCGAGCAGGAAGAAGTCGCCGCGGAACAGGTCGCGGTCTTGCAAGTACTTCTTCGAATAGATGATCGATACCGCGTAGCCGAGGCACACCACCGCCTTCATCGCGCTCGCGAACGGATCGACGATATACATGCGCGTGAAGAAGTAAGCCGGCGTCGGATTGAGCGCGGTCATCGCGAACCACACGCCACAGACGATCGTCGACACGAGCGCGATCAGATACGTCGTATTGCGGCTCTTCTCGCCGAACACCGTGTCGTTCAACCAGGCGACGACGACCGCGGCCATCAGGACCGCGTCGGGCCACAACATACTCATAGGAGCGTTTTGCATGATCTTTTAGTTCCTCCGCACGACGTTACTGAGCCAGCGGCAGCTTGGACTGCGCGACGTGGGAGAGCAGGTTTGCCACGGATTCGTGCATCACGTCGGTAAAGGGCTTCGGATGCAGGCCCATGTACAGCGTGAAGAGCGCCAGCACGGCGAGCATCAGGAATTCGCGCTTGTTGATGTCCTTGAGTTTCGCGACGTGGTCGTTCGCGACCGCGCCGAAATACACGCGCTTGTACATCCACAGCGTGTACGCCGCGCCCAGGATCAGCGTGAACGTGGCGAGGAACGCGATCCAGAAGTTGTACTTCACCGCCGCCAGAATGACCATGAATTCGCCGACGAAACCCGAGGTGCCCGGCAGGCCGCAGTTGGCCATCGCGAAGAGCATCGCGAACGCGGCGAACTTCGGCATCGTGTTCACGACGCCGCCGTAATCCGCGATCTGACGCGAGTGGACGCGGTCATACAGCACGCCGATCGAAAGGAACATCGCGCCCGAGATGAAGCCGTGCGAGATCATCTGGATCAGCCCGCCTTCGACGGCGAGCTGGCTCGACGGTCCGAACATGAAAAAGCCGAGCGTGACGAAGCCCATGTGCGCGATCGACGAATACGCGACCAGCTTCTTCATGTCGGCCTGCACCAGAGCGACGAGACCGATGTAGATCACCGCGATCAGCGACAGCGTGATGACCACGGGCGCGAGGAAGTGACTCGCGTCCGGCGCGATCGGCAGCGAGAAGCGCAGGAAACCGTACGCGCCCAGCTTCAGCATGATCGCCGCCAGCACGACCGAGCCGCCCGTCGGCGCTTCCACGTGCGCGTCAGGCAACCACGTGTGCACCGGCCACATCGGCACCTTCACGGCGAACGCCAGGAAGAACGCGATGAAGAGCAGCACCTGTGGCGTCATGTCGAGCTTCGCGGCATGCCACGTGGCGAGATCGAACGTATGCGTCTGCGTGTACAGATACAGCAGTGCAACCAGCATCAGCAGCGAGCCGGCCAGCGTGTACAGGAAGAACTTGAACGCCGCGTACACACGGTTCGGTCCGCCCCACACGCCGATGATGATGTACATCGGAATGAGCGTGGCTTCGAAGAACACGTAGAACAGCAGGCCGTCCGCCGTCGAGAACACGCCGATCATGATGCCCGAGAGGATCAGGAACGCGGCCATGTACTGCGACACGCGCTCGGTGATCACTTCCCAGCCGGCGATCACGACGATCACCGTGATGAGCGCGGTCAGCACGACGAACCACATCGAGATGCCGTCCACACCGAGGTGGTACGTGATGTTGAAGCGCTCGATCCAGTTCGACTGCTCGACGAACTGCAGCGCGGCCGTCGACGTATCGAAGCCGGTGATGAGCGGAATCGTGACGATCAGCCCGAGCACCGAGCCGATCAGCGCGACCCAGCGCGCGGGCGCCGGGTTGCGGTCATTACCAACTGCGAGCACCAGCAGACCGAAAATGATCGGCAGCCAGATCGCGACACTGAGAATCGGAAAAGAGTGCATAGGATCCCTCGCCTTATTTGCCGCCGAGCGTCACAAACAGGGTCAAGAGCCCCAACATGCCGATAATCATGGCGAACGCGTAGTGATAGATGTAACCGGATTGAAGGAAGCGGATCACACCGGCGAACCAGCCCATGAACCGCGCACTGCCGTTGACGATGCCGTCGATGACGACCACATCGCCCTCTTTCCACAGACCGCGCCCGATGGCGACCGCACCCTTCGCGAACACGACCTCGTTGATCTTGTCGCAGTAGTACTTGTTGTCGAGCAGCACGTAGATCGGACGGAAGGTCTTCGCGACGACTGCCGGCAGATCCGGACGCTTCATGTAGAAGAACCACGCGACGATCACACCCAGCGCCGCGAGCCACACCGGACCCGGCGTGATGATGCCGTGCAGCGCCATCGCGACCCAGCCGTGGAACTCTTCGGCCATTTCCTTCAGACCTTCGTGGTTCTCGCCGATGAAGATCACCTTGTCGAACGCCACGCCGTGCGCGAAGAAGTCGCCGTAGATCATCGGGCCGATCATGATCGCGCCGATGATGATCGACGGGATCGCGAGCAGCACGAGCGGCAGCGTCACCACCCAGGGCGTTTCGTGCGGAACGTGCGCGTGGCCATGACCATGATCGTCGTGATGACCGTGACCGTCGTCATGACCGTGACCGTGACCGTGCGCTTCGGCCTGGCCCATCGGCGAATCGGGATGCTTCGGACCGCGGAAGCGCTCTTCGCCGTGGAACACCATGAAATACATGCGGAACGAGTACAGCGACGTGACGAACACGCTCGCGACCACCGCGAAATACGCGAAGCCCGAGCCCGCCAGATGCGAGTACTTCACCGCTTCGATGATCGAGTCCTTCGAGTAGAAACCCGAGAAGAACGGCGTGCCGATCAGTGCGAGCGAGCCGATCAGCGACGTGATCCACGTGATCGGCATGTACTTGCGCAGGCCGCCCATGTTGCGCATGTCCTGATCGTGGTGCATGCCGATGATGACCGAGCCCGCGCCGAGGAACAGCAGCGCCTTGAAGAACGCGTGCGTGCCGAGGTGGAACACGGCAACCGGGTATGCCGAGACGCCGAGCGCGACCGTCATGTAGCCGAGCTGCGAGAGCGTCGAGTACGCGACCACGCGCTTGATGTCGTTCTGCACGACGCCGAGGAAGCCCATGAACAACGCCGTGATCGCGCCGATGACCGTCACGAACGAGAGCGCCGCATCCGAATGCTCGAACAGCGGCGACATGCGCGTCACCATGAAGATGCCGGCCGTCACCATGGTCGCCGCGTGAATCAGCGCGGAGATCGGCGTCGGGCCTTCCATCGAATCCGGCAGCCAGACGTGCAGCGGGAATTGTGCCGACTTGCCCATCGCGCCGATGAACAGGCAGACGCAGGCAACCGTCAGCAGGCCCCATTGCGTGCCGGGGAAAGTCATCGCCGCGAGTTTGTCGCCTTGGGCGAACACGTCGCCGTAGTTCAGCGAACCCGCGAACGAGAGCAGCAGACCGATGCCCAGCAGAAAGCCGAAGTCGCCCACGCGGTTCACGATGAACGCCTTCATGTTGGCGTAGATCGCGCTCTCACGCGTGAAGTAGAAGCCGATCAGCAGGTACGACACGAGACCCACCGCTTCCCAGCCGAAGAAGAGCTGGAGGAAGTTGTTGCTCATGACGAGCATCAGCATCGAGAACGTGAACAGCGAGATGTACGAGAAGAAGCGCTCGTAACCCACTTCCTCGTCCGCCATGTAGCCGATCGTGTAGATGTGCACCATCAGCGAGACGAAGGTCACGATGACCATCATCATCGCCGTGAGCGAGTCGACCAGGAAGCCGACTTCCATCTTGAGCGTGCCGACGTTCATCCATTCGTAGATGGTCGCGTTGAAGCTCGCACCATGCACCACGTCGTTGAAGACGATCGCCGAAAGGATGAACGAGATGAAGACGCCGAGGATCGTGATGCGATGCGAGCCCTTGCGCCCTACCGCCTTCCCGAATAGCCCTGCGATCAGCGAGCCGGCCAGCGGCGCCAGCGGAACCGCGAGCAGGAGGTTTTCATTGAGTGTCGTGGACATAACAGCCTAGCCTGAATTTAACCTTTGAGCTGATCGAGGTCCTCGACGTTGATCGTGTCGAGGCTACGGAACAGGGTCACGAGAATCGCGAGACCGATCGCGGCTTCCGCCGCGGCCACGGTCAGCACGAAGAACACGAAAATCTGGCCGTGCACATCGCCCAGATAGTGCGAGAACGCGACGAAATTGGTGTTCACCGCGAGCAGCATCAATTCGATGGCCATCAAAATAATGATGACGTTGCGGCGGTTCAGGAAGATGCCGACGATGCTGATCGCAAACAGGATCGCACCGAGCACGAGGTAATGGGCAAGACTCAACATATTCGTATTCTCCTTCGCGCTCAGCCCTTGTTGTCGACCGTACCCGCGCCGATATTGCCGGTCACGGCCGGTTCCGTGGTGGCGTCCGGCGCTTCCGTCTCGGACTTCATCTTCACGATGCGCACGCGGTCTTGCGCACGCACCTTGACTTGCTGGCTGACGGTTTGCGTCTTCTTGTCTTTCTTGTCGCGGATCGTGAGCGAGATTGCCGCGATGATGGCGACCAGCAGCACGAGACCCGCGATTTCGAACGCGAAGATGTAGTCCGTGTAGATGACCTTGCCGATCAGTTGCGTGTTCGGCATCACGCCCGCACCGCTGACGGCGGCGCCGACGACCGGCGTGGTGGTCGCGCCGTAGCCGTGCCACAGGATCAGCGCCGTCTCGACCACGATGATCGCGCCGACAATGCTCGCGAGCGGCACGAAGCGCTTGAAATCCCGCCGCAGGACATCAATGTTGATGTCGAGCATCATGACGACGAAGAGGAACAGCACCATCACGGCGCCCACGTACACGAGAACCAGCAGAATCGCGAGGAATTCGGCTTGCAGCAGCATCCAGATCGCGGCCGCGTTGAAGAACGAGAGCACGAGGAAAAGCGCGGATGACACCGGGTTGCGCGAGGTGATCACCTTCAGCGCCGACACGGTCAGCAGCAGCGCGAAGATATAGAACAGTACGGTTGTGAATTCCATGATTACCGGTTCATCGTTAGGCCATCATCAGGCATGGTGTGTCGGCGCTTTCGGACAGGAGCCGCCCTCGGCGCGCGCCGCAGTGTGCCAAACAGCAACAACAAAATCGCTCTGGCGCGATGCCGAAACGCATGGCTTCGGCATCGAACTCCTATCAACGATAAGGCGCGTCCGCCGCCTTCGATGCGGCGATTTCCGTTTCGTAACGATCGCCCACCGCAAGCAGCATGTCCTTCGTGAAGTACAGGTCGCCGCGCTTTTCGCCGTGATATTCGAGGATGTGCGTCTCGACGATCGAATCGACCGGGCAGCTCTCTTCGCAGAAACCGCAGAAGATGCACTTGGTCAGGTCGATGTCGTAGCGCGTCGTGCGACGGGTGTTGTCCGCGCGCGTTTCCGATTCGATCGTGATCGCCATCGCCGGGCACACGGCTTCGCACAGCTTGCAGGCGATGCAGCGCTCTTCGCCGTTTTCATAGCGGCGCAGCGCGTGCAGGCCGCGAAAACGCGGCGAGATCGGGGTCTTTTCTTCCGGGAACTGCACCGTGATCTTGCGCTGGAACGTGTAACGGCCCGTCAGCGCCAGACCCTTCAGCAGCTCGGTCAGGAAGAAGGTTTTGAAGAAGTTCTGAATAGCGTTCATGATGTTTTCGTCCGCTCTTGTCTCTTACTTCCAGATGTTGAGCGGCGACATGATCCAGAAGCCGACCACCACCACCCAGATCACCGACACCGGCAGAAACACCTTCCAGCCCAGACGCATGATCTGGTCGTAGCGGTAACGCGGGAAAGTCGCGCGCGCCCAGATGAACACCGACAGCAGCAGGAATACCTTGAAAACGAACCAGAATACGCCCGGAATGAATGACAGGAAGCCAAACGGTGCATCCCAGCCGCCGAGGAACAGCGTCGTCGCGATCGCGGAGATCACGATCATGTTGATGTACTCGGCGAGGAAGAACAGCGCGAACGCCATGCCGGAGTAATCGATCATGTGACCCGCGACGATTTCCGATTCGCCTTCCACCACGTCGAACGGGTGACGGTTCGTTTCAGCGATGCCCGAGATGAAGTACACGACGAACATCGGCAGCAGCGGCAGCCAGTTCCACGACAGGAAGTTGATGCCCCAGCCCGCGAACATGCCGCGTTGCTGCGAGTGCACGATCTCGGACATGTTCAGCGTGCCCGCGACCATCAGCACCACGACGAGCGCGAAACCCATCGAGATTTCGTAGGACACCATCTGCGCCGCCGCGCGCATCGCGCCGAGGAACGCGTACTTCGAGTTCGACGCCCAGCCCGCGAGGATCACGCCGTACACGCCGATCGACGAGATCGCCATGGCGTACAGCAGACCCGCGTTGATGTCGCCGAGCACCGCCTTGGCCTGGAACGGAATCACCGCCCAGACCGCGAACGCGGGCACCACGGTCATGATCGGCGCGATCATGTAGATCCACTTGCTGGCCGCCGTCGGCTGAATGACTTCCTTGAGCAGAAGCTTCAGCACGTCTGCGATCGGCTGCAGCAGACCTGCGGGACCGACGCGGTTCGGGCCGAGACGCACGTGCATCCAGCCGATGAGCTTGCGTTCCCAGAGAATCAGGTACGCCACGCACAGCAGGATGACCACCGAAACCACGAGGATGCGGATGACCGCCCACACCGTCGGCCATGCGACGCCGAGAAGCTGCGTGCCGCCTGCGTTGATCGTATCGAACAAGCCCATTTTTACGCCTTCTCCACTACCAGTTCACCGAACAGGCCGCCGAGCGCGGCGCCAGCCGTCGTGCCCGCCGACACGCGGACCACCGATTCCGCGAGATTCGCATCGCGGACCGCGGGCAGCGTCACCGACAGGTTGCCTTGCTTGATACGCACCGCTTCGCCGTCCTTCAGGCCGAGCTTGTCGAAGAGCGAGGTCGGCAGACCCGCCACGTTCGCATCGCGTGCGGCCGCCGTCAGATGCAGCGACGGCGCGCGGCGCACGAGCGCGTCGGCGTGGTAGATCGGCACGTCGGCGAGACGTTGCAGGCCACTGCCGTTCAGCGCGACGTTCGATGCAGCGCGCTTCGCCGCCACCGTGGTCTTGTTCGACAGACGCGCGCTCAGCTCGCCCGTACCGAGCGCCGCGGCGCGCACTTCTTCAGCCGTGTCGAATTCGAAGCCCGGCAAGCCGAGGATCGTGCCCAGCACGCGCAAAACCTTCCAGCCCGGACGCGTGTCGCCGAGTGCGCGCACGACGCCGTTGAACGACTGTGCCGTGCCTTCCGCGTTGACGAACGTGCCCGACGTTTCCGTGTACGGCGCGATCGGCAGCAGCACGTCCGCGTAGTCCATGCCGTGCTTGAACGGCGACATCACGACGACCATTTCCGCTGCCTTGAGCGCGGCGATGGCTTGCGCCGGATTGGCTGTGTCGAATTCCGGTTCGGCGTTGACGAGCACATAGCCCTTGCGCGGCTGCTCGAACACTTCGCGTGCGTTGAGACCGCCCTCGCCCGGCAATGCATCGACGAGATGCGCGCCGACCGAGTTCGCGCCTTCCGTGAGGAAGCCGAGCGTCGCGCCGGTATTGTCGGCGATCCACTGGGCCGCCGCCTGAATCTGTGCAAAGTCCGGATGCTGAACCGCGACGTTGCCGATCAGCACGACGCGCTTCTCGCCCGCCGACAGCGATGCCGCGACATCCTTGGCCGCAGCCGACACGTCGCGACCCGCGAACGCGTCCGGCAGCGCGACGCCGCGCGCTTCGGCGACCGCCGCCGCGATACCCGCGAGCTGATCGAGCCACGCCGACGGCGCGGCGACCAGGCGATGCGCGGTCGGGATCAGCGAGTCGTCGTTGCTGGCGTTCAGGAACGTGATCTTCGCGCCGCTCTTCGCTGCCTGACGCAGACGCGCGGCGAACAGCGGATGATCGCGGCGCAGGAACGAGCCGATCACGAACGCGGTGTCGATCATCGACAGATCCGCGATCTTCGTGCCGAGCCACGGCGCACCGACGCCCACCGGCGCGGAGAAATCGGTCTGACGCAGACGGAAATCGACGTTCGGCGTGCCGACGCCTTCAGCCAGTTGCTTGAGCAGATGCAGCTCTTCGACCGTGCTGTGCGGCGTGGCGAGCGCGGCGATGGCGTTCGCGCCATGATCCGCCTTGATGCCCTTCAGGCCCTTCGCCACGTATTCGAGCGCGGTCTGCCAGTCGGTTTCGATCCAGTTGCCGCCTTGCTTGAGCATCGGCGTGGTGAGACGCTCGTCGCTGTTCAGGCCTTCGTACGAGAAGCGATCCTTGTCCGAGATCCAGCATTCGTTGATGGCTTCGTTTTCCATCGGCAGAACGCGCATCACGCGATTGTTCTTCACCTGCACGACGAGGTTCGCGCCGACGGAATCGTGCGGGCTCACCGACTTGCGGCGCGACAGTTCCCACGTACGCGCGCTGTAGCGGAACGGCTTGCTCGTCAGTGCGCCGACCGGGCACAGGTCGATCATGTTGCCCGACAGTTCCGAATCCACCGTCTTGCCGACGAACGACGTGATTTCCGAATGCTCGCCGCGGCCCAGCATGCCGAGCTCCATCACGCCGGCGACTTCCTGGCCGAAGCGCACGCAGCGCGTGCAGTGGATGCAGCGCGACATCTCTTCCATCGAAATGAGCGGGCCGACGTTCTTGTGGAACACCACGCGCTTCTCTTCGCTATAGCGCGACTGCGACTTGCCGTAACCGACGGCCAGATCCTGCAACTGGCACTCGCCGCCCTGATCGCAGATCGGGCAATCGAGCGGGTGGTTGATCAGCAGGAATTCCATCACCGACTGCTGCGCCTTCACGGCCTTGTCGGAGGTGGTGCGCACGATCATGCCGGCCGACACGGGCGTCGCGCAGGCGGGAACGGCCTTCGGCATCTTTTCGACTTCAACGAGGCACATCCGGCAGTTCGCCGCGATCGACAGCTTCTTGTGATAGCAAAAGTGAGGGATGTACGTATCGACCTTGTGCGCAGCCTGGATCACCATGCTGCCTTCAGGCACCTCGACCGTCTTGCCGTCAATTTCTAGTTCAACCATGATGGATAGATATCCTCAACCCTCTGTCGCGCAACGGACTGCGCGCCTGATTACGCGGTAAGCGCTTCGGACGCCGCGTGATGCGCGTGTCCGCCGACGAGACAGTGCTTGTGCTCGACGTGATATTCGAATTCGTCCCAGAAGTGCTTGAGCATGCCGCGCACGGGCATCGCCGCCGCATCGCCGAGCGCGCAGATCGTGCGGCCCATGATGTTTTCGGCGACCGAGTTCAGCAGATCCAGATCTTCCTTGCGGCCGAGGCCGTGCTCGATGCGATGCACCACGCGATACAGCCAGCCGGTGCCCTCGCGGCACGGCGTGCACTGGCCGCACGACTCTTCATAGTAGAAGTACGACAGACGCAGCAGCGAGCGCACCATGCAGCGCGTTTCGTTCATCACGATCACCGCGCCGGAGCCCAGCATCGAGCCTGCCTTCGCGATCGAATCGTAGTCCATGTCGGTGGCGAGCATCATGTCGCCCGGCACGACCGGCGCGGACGAGCCACCCGGAATCACCGCCTTGACCGACTTGCCGCGCACGCCGCCCGCCAGTTCCATCAATGTGGAGAACGGCGTGCCGAGCGGGACCTCGTAGTTGCCCGGACGATTGACGTCGCCCGACACGGAGAAGATCTTCGTGCCGCCGTTGTTCGGCTTGCCGAGCTCGAGATAATTCTGCGGGCCGATTTCCAGCAGGAACGGCACCGCCGCGAAGGTCTCGGTGTTGTTGATCGTGGTCGGCTTGCCGTACACGCCGAAGCTCGCCGGGAACGGCGGCTTGAAGCGCGGCTGGCCTTTCTTGCCTTCCAGCGATTCGAGCAGAGCGGTTTCTTCACCGCAGATGTACGCGCCGTAGCCATGATGCGCATACAGCTCGAACGAGAAGCCGGAGCCCAGGATGTTCGCGCCGAGATAGCCGGCCGCGCGCGCTTCTTCGAGCGCCGCTTCGAACACCTTGTAGACTTCGAAAATCTCGCCGTGGATGTAGTTGTAGCCGACGGTGATGCCCATCGCGTACGCGCCGATGGCCATGCCTTCGATCAGCGCGTGCGGATTCCAGCGCAGGATGTCGCGATCCTTGAACGTGCCCGGCTCGCCTTCGTCCGAGTTGCAGACGAGGTATTTCTGCCCCGGGAACTGACGCGGCATGAAGCTCCACTTCAGGCCGGTCGGGAAGCCCGCGCCGCCGCGTCCGCGCAGACCCGACGCCTTGACGTCGGCAATCACCTGCTCGGCCGGAATCTTTTCTTCCAGGATGCGGCGCAGCTGCTTGTAGCCGCCGCGCGCAACGTAGTCTTCGAGATGCCAGTTCTCGCCGTTGAGGCCGGCGAGGATCAGCGGCTTGATGTGACGATCGTGGAGTGACGTCATTTCGAAAGGTCCTCGATCAGCTGGTCGATCTTCTCGCGGCTCATGAAGCTGCACATGCGATGGTTGTTCACGAGCATCACGGGTGCGTCGCCGCACGCGCCGAAGCACTCGCCTTCCTTTAACGTGAACTTGCCGTCCGCGGTGGTCTCACCGAAATCGATTCCAAGCTTCTGCTTGAGATAGTCGGCCGCGCTGTCCGAACCGCCGTCCGGACCGAGCTGGCAAGGCAGGTTCGTGCAGAGCGTGATCTTGTGCTTACCGACCGGCTTCAGCTGGTACATGGTGTAGAACGTCGCGACTTCCTGCACCGCGACCGGCGGCATGCTCAGGTAATCGGCCACGAACTGCATGAGTTCGGGCGAGAGCCAACCATGCTCTTCCTGAGCGACGGCGAGCGCCGCCATCACCGCCGATTGCTTTTGCTCGGCGGGATATTTCGCGACCGCGCGATCGATTTCTTTCAGGCCTTCAGCTGAGATCATTTTCAGACACGACTCTTTCAATTCCTACCGAACGAAAACCTGCCGCGTCCTTCGTATTGCGGCAGACCTGGCGTTCCTGCGGGTTCCTGTTATTGCTTTCGCGTTCCGTGCGCGGCGGCCGATCAGCGCACCGCGCAAGCGGAGAATGAGATCAGCGATCGATCTCGCCGAACACGATGTCTTGCGTACCGATGATCGTCACAGCGTCGGCGATCATGTGGCCTCGCGCCATTTCGTCGAGCGATGCGAGATGCGCATAGCCCGGCGCGCGAATCTTCAGGCGATACGGCTTGTTCGCGCCATCCGAAATCAGGTAGATACCGAACTCGCCCTTCGGATGCTCGACCGCCGCGTACGTTTCGCCTTCCGGCACGTGGAAGCCTTCGGTGAAGAGCTTGAAATGGTGAATCAGCTCTTCCATGTTGCTCTTCATGCCCACGCGCGACGGCGGCGCAACCTTGTGATTATCGACCATCACAGGGCCAGGATTCTTGCGCAGCCAGGCAATGCACTGTTGGGCGATGCGGGTCGACTGGCGCATTTCTTCCACGCGCACCAGATAGCGGTCGTAGCAATCGCCGTTCACGCCGACGGGGATATCGAAGTCGAGCTGATCGTACACTTCGTACGGCTGCTTCTTGCGCAAATCCCATTCGATGCCCGAGCCGCGCAGCATCGCGCCGGACAAGCCCATTTGCAACGCGCGCTCCGGGCTCACGACGCCGATACCCACGAGACGCTGCTTCCAGATGCGGTTATCGGTGAGCAGCGTTTCGTACTCGTCGACACAATGCGGAAAGCGATTGAAGAAGTCCTCGATGAAGTCGAGCAACGAGCCCTGACGGGTTTCGTTCATCCTGTCGAGCGCCTTCGCGTTGCGGATCTTCGACGCCTTGTATTGCGGCATCGCGTCCGGCAGATCGCGATAGACGCCGCCCGGCCGGTAGTACGCCGCATGCATGCGCGCGCCGGACACTGCCTCGTAGACGTCCATCAGATCTTCACGCTCGCGGAACGCGTAGAGGAACACCGCCATCGCGCCGACGTCGAGCGCGTGCGAGCCGATCCACATCAGGTGGTTCAGCACGCGCGTGATTTCGTCGAACAGCACGCGGATGTACTTCGCGCGAACCGGCACGTCGATGCCGAGCAGCTTCTCGATGGCCATCACGTAGCCGTGCTCGTTGACCATCATCGACACGTAGTCGAGACGGTCCATGTACGGCACGGACTGAATGAAGGTCTTGGTTTCGGCCAGCTTTTCGGTCGCGCGATGCAGCAGACCGATGTGCGGGTCGGCGCGCTGGATCACTTCGCCGTCGAGTTCCAGCACGAGGCGCAGCACGCCGTGCGCTGCCGGATGCTGCGGGCCAAAGTTCAGCGTGTAGTTTTTGATCTCTGCCATGACGTTCTCTTAGTGTTTCAGACCGCCATAGCGATCTTCGCGGATCACGCGCGGCGTGATTTCGCGCGGCTCGATCGTCACAGGCTGATACACGACACGCTTCTCTTCCGGGTCGTAGCGCATTTCGACGTAGCCCGAAACCGGGAAGTCCTTGCGGAACGGATGACCGATGAAGCCGTAGTCCGTGAGAATGCGGCGCAAGTCGGGGTGGCCTTCGAACACGATGCCGTAGAGGTCGAACGCTTCGCGCTCGTACCAGTTCGCCGACGTCCAGATGTCCACCACCGAAGGCACGATCGGCACTTCGTCGTCCGGAGCGAATACGCGCACGCGCACGCGCCAGTTGTTCGTGATCGAGAGAAGATGGCTCACGGCCGCGAAACGCGGGCCGTCGTAGGCGCCGTCGCCGTAGGTCGAGTAGTCGACGCCAGCGAGATCCATGAGCTGCTCGAAGCGCAGCGACGGGTCATCGCGCAGCTGCTTGCAGACGTCCAGATAGTTGGCCGCCTTGACGACGACCGTCACCTGACCCAGCGACTCGGTGATGCTCTGGAGACGGCCGCCAAACGCCGTCTCGAGGTTCGCTTTGAGGGTCTCGAGTTTGCTTGCCATAGTTTGGGGAGACTCAGGCCCTTACTGACGGGCGATGGTGTTGGTGCGGCGAATCTTCGCCTGCAACTGGATCACGCCGTAGACCAGGGCTTCGGCGGTCGGGGGACAACCGGGCACGTACACGTCGACCGGCACGATCCGGTCGCAACCACGCACGACGGAATACGAATAGTGATAGTAGCCGCCGCCGTTCGCGCACGAACCCATCGAGATGACCCAGCGGGGCTCGGCCATCTGGTCGTACACCTTACGAAGCGCGGGCGCCATCTTGTTGCACAGCGTCCCGGCGACGATCATGACGTCGGACTGGCGCGGGCTCGGGCGGAACACCACGCCGAAACGGTCCAGATCGTAACGGGCGGCGCCCGCATGCATCATCTCGACCGCGCAGCACGCGAGACCGAACGTCATCGGCCACAGGGAGCCGGTGCGCGTCCAGTTGATGAGCTTGTCAGCCGTGGTGGTGACAAAGCCTTCCTTCAAGACCCCTTCGATACTCATTTGTTTTCCACTCCAGATGAGCAGCCAGCCAAAGCCGCCCATGAATCCGGTGATCTAACTGTCATTCCCAGTCGAGTCCGCCCTTTCTCCAGATGTAGGCGAAACCGAGCAAAAATTCGAGCAGAAAAATCATCATCGCCATGAAGCCGGGCCAGCCGATATCGCGCAGGGACACACCCCACGGAAACAGGAACGCCGTCTCAAGGTCGAAAATGATGAAAAGAATCGCGACGAGATAGTAACGCACATCGAACTTCATACGCGCGTCTTCGAAGGCCTCGAAGCCGCACTCGTAAGGCGCGTTCTTTTCCGTGTCGGGCTTGTTGGGACCGAGAATCTTGCCGATGCTGACCAACGCAATACCTAAACCTAGGCCCACTACAAGAAACAAGAAGACGGGGTAATAGGGTGCGAGGTTCAAGGCTATCCTCTGATCGGTAGATGTGGTCTGTTATTGATTGGGGCCTTCAGCCGGGACGGACCACCCGGCGGGAGAATTCACTTGGGACCGCTCACGATATCAGCACACTGTGACACCCGCTTTGACGATGTCGATGCTGCGAAAACGTAAGGGTACTCCAGAAGTGACAATGCCAGCCGAAGCGATGCAAGCGGCTGGCATTGGATAACTTTGGTGCCGACGGCGAGACTCGAACTCGCACAGCTTTCGCCACTACCCCCTCAAGATAGCGTGTCTACCAATTTCACCACGTCGGCACTGTACTGCAATCCGGGAAAACTACTTCTAAATTGCCGCGAATCGCTTCAAGACTTGAATTATAACTGGGCCCTACGAATTGTTCAACGCACAAAATGCAGATTCTGCGAAAAATTCGTTCTGTCGTTATTTAGGCACGTCGGCGCCCGGCGCGGACGATGCGACCGGCGCGGAAGTCGGTGCCGCAGCCGCCGATGCGCCTGCCGCCGGCGCCGATGCCGGCACAGGACCCGCGCCCAGCACGCCTGCCGAAGTCTGCGGCTTGTAGCTGCCGAAGTAGGTCAGCGTCAGCGTCGTCACGAAAAAAACCGCGGCCAGAACCGCCGTGGTGCGCGACAGAAAGTTGGCCGAACCCGTCGCACCGAAGAGACTTCCCGACGCACCGCTGCCGAACGCCGCGCCCATGTCCGCGCCCTTGCCGTGCTGGAGCAGCACGAGGCCGATAACGCCCAACGCCGACAGCAACTGGACAACGATAATCAATGTCTTCAAATACAGCATTTCAACTCACCCGATTCCTGATAATTCCGTGACACCTTCGTGTCGCACTATGCTCTTTCGCTTGCCCTGCCTGCTTCCCGGCCGCCGCTCAGTGCAGCACGGTTTGCGCTGCCCTGCAGATCGCCAGAAAATCCTTCGACTTCAACGACGCGCCGCCGATCAGCCCGCCGTCGATATCCTTTTGCCCGAACAGCTCTTCCGCATTCTCGGGCTTGACGCTGCCACCGTACAGAAGCGGCACGTTCGCGACTGTTGCGCCCTTCTCCAGCAGCTTGCGGCGCAGGAATGCATGAACGTCCTGCGCCTGGCCCGGACGCGCGGTCTTTCCCGTGCCGATGGCCCAGACCGGTTCGTAGGCGACCACGATGCCCGCCGCCTGTTCTTCCGTCAGCACCTGCAGAACGGCGTCGAGCTGGGTGCCGATGACCTGTTCGGTCGTACCGGCTTCACGCTCGTCGAGCGTCTCGCCGACACAGACGATCGGCGTGAGTCCCGCTTCGATCACGCGCTGCGCTTTCGCCGCAACGATCTCCGGACTTTCGCGATGATACGCGCGTCGCTCCGAATGACCGACGATCGCGTAAGTGACGCCGAAATCCGCCGCCATTTCCGCCGCGACTTCGCCGGTGAATGCCCCGCCCGCATGCGCGGACACGTCCTGGATGCCCCACTGCACGACCGAGCCGCTCAAGAGCGCCTGCGATTGCGCAAGATACGGACACGGCACGCACACGCCTACGCGCACGCCCTTTTGCAAAGCCGATGCGCCTGCGGCGACTTCGGTCAGCAGGGTCGCATTGTCACCGATGCGGCCGTGCATCTTCCAGTTGCCCACCACCAGTTTCGCTCGTTCTCTGGACATATGTCTCGTCAGTCGGCGACGGCTTTCGAGAGCCGCCATGTTATAGAAGTGAAGCCGCTACGAACTGCAAACCGCTTGCAAAACAGATGATTTTACTGTGTTACGACAAAACCGGTCAAACCGTCAAAACCGTGTCGCGACATGAAATACCACGACGTGCGCGAAATATCAGGCATCCTCGCGCCAGTCCAGCACGATCTTGCCGACATGCGTGCTGCTTTCCATGAGCGCGTGCGCGGCGGCGGCGTCGTGCGCCGGGAAAACCTGATGGATCACCGGCTTGATGCGCCCCGCCTCGATTTCCGGCCAGACGCGCTCCTTCAGCTTCGCCGCGAGCTTCGCCTTGAACGCGACGGGACGCGGACGCAAAGTCGACCCGGTGATGACCAGCCGGCGACGCAGCACGTCGTTCAGATTGATCTCCGCCTTGGCGCCGCCGAGCAGCGCGATCACGCAGATGCGTCCGCCGTCCGCCAGCGACTTGAGTTCGCGCTGCAGGTAATCGCCCGCGACCATGTCGAGAATCACGTCCACGCCACGGTCGTTCGTCAGCGACTTCACCACTTCGACGAAATCCTCCGTCTTGTAGTTGATCGCGCGCTCCGCGCCGAGCGCTTCGCACGCGCGGCACTTTTCATCGGTGCCGGCGGTGGCGAACACGCGGAAACCGAGCGCCTTCGCGATCTGAATCGCCGTCACGCCGATGCCGCTCGATCCGCCCTGCACGAGCAGCGTCTCTTCCTCGCCGTTCTCGCCCGCGCCCAGCTGACCACGCTCGAAGACATTGCTCCATACGGTGAAGAACGTCTCCGGCAGCGACGCGGCCTCGATATCCGACAAACCCTTCGGCACCGGCAGACATTGTTCGAGCGGCGCCACCGCGTACTCGGCATAGCCGCCGCCTGCGAGCAGCGCGCACACGCGATCGCCTTTTTTCAGACCGAACGGGTTGTGCCTGGGATCGAAATCGCCATCGACGATTTCACCCGCGACCTCCAGCCCCGGCAAATCCGACGCGCCCGGCGGCGGCGCGTATGCGCCCTTGCGCTGGAAGACGTCTGGCCGGTTCACGCCGGAAGCGGCCACCTTGATCAACACCTCGCACTTGCCCGGCGCAGGCGTCGGACGTTCGCCCAGCTTCAGGACTTCGGGTGCGCCAAACTCGGTGATTTCGATGGCCTTCATATCCTCTCCCTGTGCCGACCGGAGTCGGTGTGCATTCGAACCGGATGGCACTGCGCGCGCTCGGAGTGATCCACGCTCCGCACTGCCATCGAGTCCGATGACGCGTCGGACAACGCATAGCGTCCGAAGCGTCATACATGAAAACGGCCGGCTCGCATCAGCGGGCCGGCCGTTTACACATTACCGCATTACTGCTGCGGGTGCGTGGGTTCCGCCTGTTGCGCGCCTTCGTTCAGAAGCGCCTTCGCCGACAGACGCACACGACCCTTTTCGTCCGTCTGGATGACCTTGACCCGCACGATCTGGCCTTCCTTCAGATAGTCGTTGATGTCCTTCACGCGCTCGTTGACGATCTCGGAGATGTGCAGCAGACCGTCCTTGCCCGGCAGGATGTTCACGATCGCGCCGAAGTCGAGCAGCTTGAGCACCGGACCTTCGTAGACCTGACCCACTTCCACTTCAGCCGTGATGTTCTCGATGCGCTTCTTCGCGTCGGCCATGCCTTCGGCGCTCGTGCTCGCGATCGTCACGACGCCGTCGTCCGAAATGTCGATGGTCGTGCCGGTTTCTTCCGTCAGCGCGCGAATCACCGAACCGCCCTTGCCGATCACGTCGCGGATCTTTTCCGGATTGATCTTGATGGTGATCATGCGCGGCGCGTAGTCCGACAGCTCCGTGTTGGTGGTCGGCACGGCGGCGGTCATCTTGCCGAGGATGTGCATGCGGCCTTCCTTCGCCTGCGCGAGCGCGACCTGCATGATTTCCTTGGTGATGCCCTGGATCTTGATGTCCATCTGCAGCGCGGTCACGCCTTGCGCCGTGCCGGCCACCTTGAAGTCCATGTCGCCGAGGTGATCTTCGTCGCCGAGGATGTCGGTCAGAACCGCGAACTTGTTGCCTTCGAGGATCAGGCCCATCGCGATGCCCGCGACGTGCGCCTTCATCGGCACGCCGGCGTCCATCAGCGCGAGGCAGCCGCCGCAGACCGAAGCCATCGACGACGAACCGTTCGATTCCGTGATTTCCGACACGACGCGGATCGAGTAGCCGAATTCGTCGGCGCTCGGCAGGCACGCGGCGAGCGCGCGCTTCGCCAGACGGCCGTGACCGATTTCACGACGCTTCGGCGAACCGACGCGGCCCGTTTCGCCGGTCGCGAACGGGGGCATGTTGTAGTGGAGCATGAAGCGCTCGCGGTATTCGCCTTCGAGCGCGTCGATGTTCTGCTCATCGCCCTTCGTGCCGAGCGTCGCGACGACCAGCGCCTGCGTTTCGCCGCGCGTGAAGAGCGCCGAGCCGTGCGTACGCGGCAGGACGCCCGTGCGGATTTCGATCGGGCGGACCGTGCGCGTGTCGCGGCCGTCGATGCGCGGCTCGCCGTTCAGGATCTGCGAGCGAACGATCTTCGCTTCGATGTCGAACAGGACGTTGCCGACGGTTGCCTTGTCGGCGGCGACCGAGCCCGATGCCGCGGCTTCCTGCTCGAGGGCTGCGGAGGTCGCTGCGTAGACTTCCTTCAGCTTGGTCGAACGCGCCTGCTTGTTGCGCAACTGGTACGCGGCGAGCAGCTCGGCTTGCGCGAGTTCCGTCACGCGGCCGATCAGCGTTTCGTTCTTCGCCGCCGGCGCCCAGTCCCATTCCGGCTTGCCGCCTTCGCGAACGAGTTCGTGAATCGCGTCGATGGCCGTCTGCATCTGCTCGTGGCCGAACACGACGCCGCCGAGCATCACTTCTTCGCTCAGTTGCTGCGCTTCCGACTCCACCATCAGCACGGCGCGCTCGGTGCCGGCGACGATCAGATCGAGCGCCGATTCCTTCATCTGCGGACGCGTCGGGTTCAGCACGTACTCGTTGTTGATGTAGGCAACGCGCGCGGCGCCGACCGGACCGTTGAACGGCAGGCCCGACACGGCCAGCGCAGCGGATGCGCCGATCAGTGCGGGAATGTCCGCCGGAATATCCGGGTTCAGCGACAGGACGTGGATCACGACCTGCACTTCGTTATAGAAGCCTTCCGGGAAAAGCGGACGCAGCGGGCGGTCGATCAGGCGCGAGATCAGCGTCTCGCCTTCCGACGGACGGCCTTCGCGGCGGAAGAAGCCGCCCGGAATCTTGCCGGCGGCGTAGGTCTTTTCGAGGTAATCGACGGTCAGCGGGAAGAAATCCTGGCCCGGCTTGGCGGTCTTTGCGCCGACGACAGTGGCGAGCACGACGGTGTCTTCGACATCGACGATCACCGCGCCGCTTGCCTGACGAGCGATCTCACCCGTTTCCAGGCGGACATTGTGCTGTCCCCACTTAAATTCTTTGACGATTTTATTGAACATTGTGACTCCTTCTTCGTTGCGCCGCGCCGCTTCATCTGGCGCTGGCTGGGGCGGTCGCGAGCCACGCTTGAGAGGTGTGTTATGCCATTCCAGCGCGGGGCCTGCCCAACGTGCGCGGCACGCGCCGCGATGGAATGACACAAAGCTCTGCCGCGAGGCCGGACCGGGTGTCGAACCGGACAATGCATCCGGGTAAAGCCTATGACCCGCCGAAAACCGACTACGATGGGCCGACCGCCGGGAAATACGATCGGGCACCACTTCACGGCCGGAACGTACAAAAACAAAATGCCTGTATCAGCGGACTGACACAGGCACTTCGTTGGAACGCTGGCCGCTTGGCGCCAATTACTTGCGCAGACCCAGCTTCTCGATCAGCGAGCGATAACGATCCGCATCCTTGCCCTTCAGGTAGTCGAGCAGCTTGCGACGACGGCTCACCATGCGCAGCAGGCCGCGGCGGCTATGGTGATCCTTCGAGTGCGCTTTGAAGTGGACGGTCAGTTCGTTGATGCGGCTCGTGAGCAGTGCGACCTGCACTTCGGGGGAGCCGGTGTCGTTGGCGCCGCGCGCGTATTCAGCGACGATATCGGATTTCTTGACTTCTGCTACGGACATTTGCTTTTCCTTTGATACAGACAGGCGGTCACGGAAGAAAGGCCGTGCCGTGGATTTACCAGTTTCGGATTTCGCTTCGGCCAAACCAAAGACGAAGCGCGAAGTATAGCACAGCGCGCACCGTTGGAGACGCAGTTCCGGCGCGCCGCCGACGCCTAGCGGGCCGGCCGCGTCATCCTGCAGGTCGTCGGCTGAACAGTCTTGTCGGCGGCGACGGCGAGCAGCGTGCGAAAGCCGTAGCCGGAGCCTTCGTTGTCGATACCCACGCCCTTCGTGCCCGCCTTGTCCATCTCCATGACATAAAGGGGCTGGATCACCTGATGATCGTCGGCGCGCATGGTCATCGCGTGGAAACCTTCGCCGTCGAACTTCATGCCTTCCAGCGCGCGCGCCACCGCGAGCGGGTCCGCGCTGCCGGCGCGCGTCATCGCGGCGGCGAGCATCTCGATCATCAGCGGCATGCGCGCCACCAGATAGTCGTCCGCGGCGGCCGGATAACGGGCGCGAAAGGCGCGATAGTACGCGTCGGATGCCGCGCCGCCCGCGTTCGGATGCCAGTCCGCCACCGCGATCACGCGTTTCACGCCCGCATCGCCGAGCGCTGCGGGCGCGCCCAGACTGTTTCCGTAGAACGTATAGAACTTCGTGTCGAGGCCTTGCTCGCGCGCCGCTTTCACGAGCAGCGTGAGATCGTTGCCCCAGTTGCCAGTGATCACGGCGTCCGCCCCGCTCGCACGGATTTTCGCGATATAGGGCGCGAAATCCTTCACCCGGCCGATCGGATGAAACTCGTCGCCCGCGATCGCGACATCCGCCCGCCGCTCCTTCAGCGCGCGCTGCGCCTCGCGGCTCACGTCGTGGCCGAAGCTGTAATCCTGATTCAGCAGATACACCTTCTTCACCGCGCGATCGTCTTTCAGCGCATCGGCGAGCGCGTCCATGCGCATGCCGGCGTGGGCGTCGAAGCGGAAGTGCCAGAAGCTGCACGCGTCGTTGGTGAGCGCGGGATCGTCGGCGGAATAGTTGAGGAACATCACGCGCCGGTCGGGCTCGCGCGCGTTCTGCCTGTCGACCGCCGCGACGAGCGCCGCCGCCACCGCCGAACTGTTCCCCTGCATGATGAAGCCGATCTTCTCGTCGATCGCCGCGCGCAGTTGCACGAGACTCGCCTCGCTGCTGCCACGGCCGTCGAGCACGACGAGTTGCAGCGGATGCACGCCGTCGGCGAGCTTCACGCCGCCCTGCGCGTTCACGCGCTCCACGCCGAAGCGCAGATTGCGCTCGACCATCGCGCCGGCATTCGCGAACGGGCCGGACATGCCCTCGATCAGCGCGAGCTTGATGGGCGGCAGATCGGCCGCATTCGCCGTCAGGGACACTGCCAGACACGCCGATGCCACGGAGCGCAGCCATCGCGTCGCGCGCACGCTGATTCGTTTCTTCATGGGTTTGCGTCGATCCACCGAAAGCGCGGATCATAGGCCGCGGCGCGTTCGCCGCGCAAGTCCGGCATTGCCGACACATCGGCTCGAATGCCGCGACGTCATGGCGAATGTTTTGCCGCGCGCGCGTGTCAAAATCACGGGAAACATCGAACGATCCAGCACGTGGAGGCTACCATGCTGCACTCATTGAACCGTCTGCGCGGCGCGCTCGCGGGCGCGGGCGTCGCGCTGCTGCTCACGGCCTGCGCGCAGCCGTGGCAGAACTATCAGACCGGCGCGGATGCATCGACAATCACGACCCGCCTTGGGCCGCCGCGCGAAGTCTACGATCTGCCCAACGGCGGCAAGCGCCTGATGTGGCCGACACAGCCGCTCGGCGAATTCACCACCGCCGCCGATATCGACGCGTCCGGCCGGATCGTCAGCGTCAGGCAGGTGCTCGATGAAAACGAGTTCTACAAGGCGCAGATCGGTACGTGGACGAGAAAGGACGTGCTCGTGAACTTCGGGCGCCCGGTGGAGACTTCGTACTTTCCGCTGATGAAGCGCGAAGTCTGGACCTATCGCTACATGGAAGCGAACATCTGGTATCTGATGTACAACTTCTATTTCGACGATCAGGGCATTCTGCGCATGACGCAGAAGACACCCGACCCGCTGCACGATCCCGACCGGCGCAATCTGTTCTGACGAGATCCGCGCCGCGCCATGCAAAAAGCCCTCTCGCGAGGGCTGTTGCGTTTCAAACGAAACCGCGTTCGAACATCAAAGCTGCGGATTGAGCTTCTCGACCTTCGAATGCAGCTTGTTCAATGCGGCGATGTAAGCCTTCGCCGATGCCGCGACGATATCCGGATCGGTGCCCACGCCGTTCACGATGCGCCCGCTCTTCGACAGACGCACGGTCACTTCGCCCTGCGCCTGCGTGCCGGTCGTGATCGCGTTCACCGAATACAGCACGAGTTCCGCGCCGCTCGACACCTTCGATTCGATCGCGTGCAGCGTGGCATCGACGGGACCGTTGCCGCCCGCCTCGCCCGTGACTTCGTTGCCTTCCACCGCGAACACGACCTTCGCTTGCGGCTGCTCGCCGGTCTCCGAATGCTGCTTCATCGATACGAAGCGGAAGTGTTCCTTCGCCTGCGCCTCGGCGGATTCCTCGGAGACGATCTGCATGATGTCTTCGTCGAAGATTTCGGCCTTGCGGTCGGCGAGATCCTTGAAGCGCGCGAATGCGGCGTTGACATCGGCTTCGGATTCGAGCGTCACGCCGAGTTCTTCCAGACGCTGCTTGAACGCGTTACGGCCCGACAGCTTGCCGAGCACGATCTTGTTCGCGGCCCAGCCCACGTCTTCCGCGCGCATGATTTCGTAGGTGTCGCGCGCCTTCAGCACGCCGTCCTGATGGATGCCCGACGCGTGCGCGAAGGCATTCGCACCGACCACCGCCTTGTTCGGCTGCACGACGAAGCCGGTGATCTGCGAGACGAGCTTCGACGTGGGCACGATCTGCGTCGTATCGACGCCGACATCGAGCCCGAAGTAGTCCTTGCGCGTCTTCACGGCCATCACGATTTCTTCGAGCGAGGTGTTGCCCGCGCGCTCGCCGAGACCGTTGATGGTGCATTCGACCTGACGCGCGCCGCCGATCTGCACGCCCGCAAGCGAATTCGCGACCGCGAGGCCGAGGTCGTCGTGGCAGTGAACCGACCAGATGGCCTTGTCGGAATTGGGCACGCGCTCGCGCAGCGTCTTGACGAGATTGCCGTAATGTTCCGGAATCCCGTAGCCGACCGTATCCGTGATGTTGATGGTGCGCGCGCCTTCTTCGATGACACCTTCGAGCACGCGGCAGAGGAAATCGATATCCGAGCGGCTGCCGTCTTCCGGCGAGAACTCGACGTCATCGGTGAACTTGCGCGCGAAACGCACCGCGAGGCGCGCCTGCTCGTAGACCTGCTCCGGCGTCATACGCAGCTTCTTTTCCATGTGCAGCGCCGAAGTGGCGATGAACGTGTGGATGCGGAACTGGTTCGCCGGCTTCAGCGCATCGGCGGCGCGCTGGATGTCTTTGTCGTTCGCGCGGGCCAGCGAGCAGACCGTGCTGTCCTTCACGAGCGACGCGATCGTGTTGATCGCGTCGAAATCGCCGTTCGAACTGGCGGCGAAGCCCGCCTCGATCACGTCGACCTTCATGCGCTCCAGTTGCTTCGCGATGCGGATCTTCTCTTCCTTCGTCATCGACGCGCCGGGGGACTGCTCGCCATCGCGCAAGGTCGTGTCGAAAATGATCAACTTGTCTGCTGCCATGCTGGGCTCCTGTGGGGAGATTTATCGATTGTTGGGTGGAAAACGATCAGGCAAAAGGGAATTCGGGTGTTCGCGCCACCGCTGGCGTCGAAAACCTGGCTAGACGAGCAGACGGGAGGCGAGACGAATCAGCGCGGTAGGCGCGCTAGCAGCGATAGTGCGCGTAGCGACGCACCTGCCGGGAACAGCGAGAAGGGGAACGGGGAAAAATTCATTCAAAAACTATAACGGCTTTTAGAGGCGCGTGCAATCAGGGCTTTGGATCGAACCAGGCAACCTCGGCATGTCCCGCGTGCGGCCCGGAAATGCAAAAAGCCTGCGTCCCGAAGGAGGCAGGCTTTTCCTGATGCCAGTCAGAACGATCAGTAACCGCCGATCGACGCGCTCACGCGCTGACGCAGTTCCGAACCATCGCCGACCTGTGCGTTCTCGATACGACGCGCGCCCTGGAAGCGCTTTTCCCAGTAGCCGTCTTCCATGTCGTCGACACGGATCGTGCTGCCGGTCGACGGCGAATGCACGAACTTGTTGTCGCCGATATAGATGCCGACATGCGAGAACGAACGGCGCATCGTGTTGAAGAACACCAGATCGCCCGGCTTGAGGTCGGAGACGGTAACCTTCTCGCCGACACGGCTCATTTCCTCGGCGCGGCGCGGCAAGGTCATGCCGAGCGTGTCCTGAAACACGTAGCGCACGAAGCCGCTGCAATCCAGACCGGAATCCGGCGTGTTGCCGCCCCAGCGGTAGCGCACGCCGATCATGTTCAGCGCGCCGACGACGACGTCGCCCGCCTTGCTGGCTACGCCCGACAGAAACGACTTCGCGCCGCCCGGAGTGCTGGCGGCGTCTGCGCTGGATCCATCAGTGGATTTGCTGGAGGAGAAAATGCCGTTGTTGGCATTTTGGCTGCTACTGTTGACTTCGTCGGCGAACGCGCCGGAAGTGGTTGTCATCAGAAGGCCGATCAACATGCTCGCGGCGGCGCGGGCGCATGTCTGAGTCAACGTTAGTGGCTGCATCGGTCGGTAGGTTTTACAATTAAAAGCTGCTAAATCAGGGAGATACGTGAAAGTTTGGAAGGATACTAGCCACAAAGTATTTAACTGTCAAAAGAAATAGAAAAATACAATTAAGATGGGCACCCAATTGGTGAAAAAGAAAGATTTTTAGGAATCAAGGGCTGCTCTCAGAAGCTTTCTTGTGTATTCGTCGGACGGGTTCGAAAAAATCTTCTCTACTTCTCCGGACTCGACGATAAAACCATTCCGCATCACCGCGACGCGATGTGCCATTGCCCCGATCACCTGCAGGTCGTGGCTAATGAAAACGTAACCGAGATTGTGCTTCTGCTGAATGCTGGCCAGCAACGCAAGTACTTGAGTCTGAATGGAAACATCGAGCGCGCTGGTCGGTTCGTCGAGGATCAGGATGCTGGGTTCCAGCACGAGCGCACGCGCGATCGCGATGCGTTGCCGCTGCCCGCCCGAAAATTCGTGCGGGTAGCGTTCGAGCGCCGAGCGCTCCATGCCCACCTCGCGCAGCACCGCGATCACCTTGGCGCGCCGCGCGGCCGCGTCGAGTTCCGGGCGATGCAGCGCCAGCCCTTCCCCGACGATCCGCTCGACGGTTTGCCGCGGCGACAGCGAGCTGAACGGGTCCTGAAACACCACTTGCAGATTCGAGCGCAGCACCGCTTTTTCGCGTCCGCGAAAATCGCCGAGTGCGCGGCCCTGAAACTCCACCGCGCCGGCTGAAATGCGCTGCAGCCCGAGAAGCGCCATCGCGAGCGTCGACTTCCCCGAGCCCGACTCGCCGACGATGCCAAGCGTCTCGCCCTGGCGCACCGTCAGCGTCACATCGTCGACCGCCTTGAAGCGGCCGCTCTGGAACCAGCCTTTGAGCCCGGGCACGCGCGTCGGGTAATCGACGGACACGTCCTTCGCGTCGAGCAGCACCGGCGCGATCGGCAGCACGGGCAGCACGGTGCGCTTCGGCTTGCTTGCCAGCAGACGCTGGGTGTAAGGATGCTGCGGCGACGTGAAAATGTCGTCCGTGGCGCCGCTCTCGACGAGCACGCCGTTCTCCATCACCGCGACGCGTTCGGCGAAACGCCGCACGAGATTCAGGTCGTGCGTGATCAGCAGCACGGCCATGCCGCGCTTTTCCGCCTCGTCGCGCTGCAACTCCAGCAGCAGATCGACGATCTGCGCGCGGATCGTCACGTCGAGCGCAGTCGTCGGCTCGTCGGCGAGGAGCAGGCGCGGCCGGCACGCGAGCGCCATCGCGATCATCACGCGCTGGCGCTGTCCGCCCGAAAGCTGATGCGGATAGCTGTCCACACGCCTTTCCGGCTCCGTGATGCCGGTGCGCGCGAGCAGCGCGATCGCGCGCTGCCGCGCCTCGCGCGGACTCGTGCCGTCGTGCAGTTGAATCGTTTCGCCGATCTGGTCGCCGACCGTATAGAGCGGATTGAGCGCCGTCATCGGCTCCTGAAAGATCATCGCGATATCGGAGCCGCGCAGGCCGCGCATCGCATGCTCGCTCTTCGACAGCAACTCGTCGCCGGCGAAGCGGATCGAGCCGGTCACTTCGGCATCGCGCACGAGCCGAAGGATCGACAGCGCCGTCACGCTCTTGCCCGAGCCCGATTCGCCGACGAGCGCGACACGCTCGCCCGCGCGGATCTCGAGATTCACGCCGTCGACGGCGAGCGTATCGCCAAAACGCACGCGCAGGTCTTCGATCGAAAGCAAAGGCGCGCTCACTGCCCGCCTCCCGCTTTCACCGCATCCGCGATGCGCGTATCGAGCGCGTTGCGCAACGCGTCGCCCATGAAGGTCAGCAACAGCAGCGTGGCGACCAGCACGCCGAAGGTCGAAAGCGAGATCCACCACGCGTCGAGATTGGCCTTGCCCTGCGCGAGCAGTTCACCGAGCGATGGTGTCGGCGACGGCACGCCCAGGCCGAGAAAATCGAGGCTTGTCAGCGCGAGAATCGCACCGCTCATGCGAAACGGCAGGAAGGTGATGACCGGCGTCAGGCTATTGGGCAGCACGTGCCGCCAGATGATCTGCCAGTTCGACAGGCCCATCGCGCGCGCCGCGCGCACGTAGTCTTGCGTGCGATTGCGCAGGAACTCCGCGCGCACGTAGTCGGACAGACCGATCCAGCCGAACAGCGACAGCAGGATGATCAGCAGGATCAGGCTCGGCTCGAAGATCGACGCGAAGATGATGAGCAGATAAAGCTCCGGCAGCGCGCTCCATATTTCTATGAGCCGCTGCCCGGTGATATCGATCCGGCCGCCGAAATACCCCTGCACCGCGCCCGCGACGACGCCGAGCACCGTGCCGATCGCCGTCAGCACGAGCGCGAACAGCACCGACACGCGAAAGCCGTACAGGAGCCGCGCAAACACGTCGCGGCCGCGGTCGTCGGTGCCGAGCCAGTTCTCGCGCGAAGGCGGCGCCGGGTTCGAGCCTTTCGAGAAGTAGTTGAGCGTATCGTAGTAATAGTGATTCGGCGGATAGATCGCGAAGTTGCCGGGCGCGCTGAACCGGTCGCGCACGAACGGATCGAGATAATCGGCGGGCGTCGGGAAATCGCCGCCGAAGGTCGTTTCCGCGTAGGTCTTCACAAGCGGGAAATAGAAATGCCCCTGATAACGCACGACGAGCGGCTTGTCGTTCGACCACAGCGGTCCCGCGAGACTGATCACGAACGCCGCGACGAACACGATGAGGCTCCAGTAGCCGAGGCGATTGCGCCTGAAGCGCAGCCACACGCGCCGCCCCGGCGAGATCGGTGCCTCGCCGCGCAACGGTTGCGCGTCGCTGCCATTGGCCGCGCGCCGTGACGATTCCGGTGAAGCGGCTCGATTCAAATCAGCGCTCCAGTTGTTCGAATTGAATGCGCGGATCGACCCAGACGTAGCAGAGATCCGAGATGAGCTTGGTCGCGAGGCCGATCAGCGTGAAGAGATACAGCGTGCCGAGCACGACCGGGTAATCGCGCCGCACGACGGATTCGTACGAGAGCAGGCCGAGGCCGTCGAGCGAAAACAGCGTCTCGATCAGCAGGCTGCCCGTGAAGAACGCGCCGATGAACGCCGCCGGAAAACCCACGATCAGCGGCAGGAGCGCATTGCGGAACACGTGTTTCCACAGCACGCGCCGCTCGCTCAGGCCTTTGGCGCGCGCGGTCAGCACGTATTGCTTGCGAATTTCGTCGAGGAACGCGTTCTTCGTCAGCATCGTGACGATAGCGAAGCTGCCGACCACCGACGCCACCACCGGCAAAGTGATGTGCCACAGATAATCGAGAATCTTGCCGCCGAGCGAGAGCGTCGCCCAGTTGTCGGAAGTGAGATTGCGCAGCGGGAACAGTTGCCAGAACGTCCCGCCGCCGAACAGCACGAGCAGCAGCACGCCCAGCACGAAGCCCGGAATCGCGAAGCCGACCAGCACGACGAGACTCGTCGCGACATCGAACTTCGAGCCGTTCCTGACCGCCTTCGCGATGCCGAGCGGCACCGATATCAGATACGTGATGAAGAAGGTCCACAAGCCGATGCTGATCGACACCGGCAGCTTCGACACGATCAGCGACCACACGCTCTGATGCCTGAAGTAGCTTTCGCCGAGATCGAAGCGCGCGAACTTGCCGAGCATCAGAACATAGCGTTCGAGCGGCGGCTTGTCGAAGCCATAGAGCTTCTTGAGCTGCTCGACCTGTTGCGCATCGACTCCCGTATGCGTGCGCAGGCCGAACCCGCCGCCGCCTTCCGTCTGGCCGCGCCGCAGATCGTGCACCGCCTGCTCGACCGGACCGCCCGGCACGAACTGGATCACGACGAACGTGAGCGTCAGCACACCGATGAGCGTCGGGATCATCAAGAGAATGCGTTTGAGGATGTAGCTCCACATGGCGCGCCGTCCTTTATTTCGCCGCGGGCGCGGACTTCGCCCACCACGTCGATATGACCCATTCCTCGGCGCCGTAATACAGCGGCAATGTCGACGGGTACGCGAGCGTATTGCGATACGCCACGCGATGCGTCGCCGAGTACCAGTGCGGCACCACATAGTAGCCGTTCATCAGCACGCGATCGAGCGCGTGTGTCGCGTCGACCAGTTGCTCGCGCGTCTGCGCGGAGATCACTTTGTGCAGGATGGCGTCGACGGCCGGCGACTTCACGCCCGCGAGATTGTCCGAGCCCTGCTCGTCAGCGGACTTGCTGCCGAAGCGCGTAACCTGCTCGGTTCCCGGCACCTGCACGTCGGGCATGCGCACGCTCGTCATGTCGAAGTCGAACGCGTCGAGACGCTTCTGGATGAGCGCGTAATCGACGGTGCGAAAGTTCATCGTGATGCCGAGCTTCTGCAGATTGCGCCCGAACGCGGCGGCGACCGGCTCCATCGACGCGCCGCCGCCGGTGTCGTCGAGAATCTCGAACGCGAATGGCTGCCCTTTCGCGTTACGCAGCGCGCCGTCGCGATACGTCCAGCCGGCCTGCGCGAGCAACTCGCGCGCCTTGATGAGATTCGCGCGCAGCGAGCCGGGCGGATCGGTGTCCGGCTGGCGCGGCATCTCGCCGAACACGGCGGGATCGAGTTCCTGCTTCAACGGATTCAGGATCGCCAGTTCGCCATCGCTCGGCTTGCCTTTCGCCTGCAGATCCGTATTGACGAAAAAGCTGTCGATGCGCCGGTACTGATTGAAGAACAACTGCCGGTTGAGCCATTCGAAATCGAGCGCGAGATCGAGCGCCTGACGCACGCGCACGTCCTTGAAAAGCGGCTTGCGGGTGTTCATGAAGAAGCCCTGCATGCCCGTGCCGTTGTGCTGCGGAAACTCCCGCTTGATGAGTTCACCATTGTCGAAGCGCTTGCCGATATCGCGCCGCACCCAGCTTCGCGCGACATATTCGACCAGCACGTCGTACTCGCCCGCCTTGAAGGCTTCGAGACGCGCGGTGGGGTCGCCGTACAGCTTGTAGTCGATGTGCGCGAAGTTGTACATGCCGACCCGCACCGGCAGCGCCGCGCCCCAGTATTCCGGATTGCGCCGGTACGAGATCGTGCGGCCGTTGTCGAACCGGTCGATCAGATACGGCCCGCTGCCGATGGGCTTCTGAAACGCGATCTGATCGAACGGAACGCGCGTGCCGTCCGGCTTCATGCCCCACTTGCGCGAGAACACCGGAATGCCGCCCGCGAGCAGCGGCATTTCGCGCGTCGCGATCTTGAATTCGAAGCGGATCGTGAGCGGATCGACGACGACCGCGCGCGCGATCTGCCCGAAGTAGACCGCGAACTGTGGCGCGGCCAACGGGCTCTTGAGCGTCTCGAACGAGAACTTCACGTCCTCGGCCGTGACCGGATCGCCATTGGAGAAGCGTGCTTTCGGGTTGATGTGGAAGGTCGTCGACATGCCGTCGGGCGCGACCAAGATATCGTCGGCGAGCAGGCCGTAAGCGGTCGCTACTTCATCGGAACTGCCGGTCGTCAGGCTTTCGAACATCAGCGAAAGCCCCGGAGCCGGATTGCCGCGCAGCGTGAACGGATTGAACTTGTCGAAGCTCGTCAGCCGGTTCGGATTGGCGAGCACGAGCGTGCCGTCACGCGGCGCATCGGGATTGACGTAACCGAAATGCCTGAAATCCGCCGGATACTTGGGTTCGCCGTATTGCGCGATCGCATGGACCGCGTAAGCCGGGCTCGCGAGCCACGCGATCGATCCGGCCAGTGCAAGTGCGATGAATCTACATGAGGCGCTGAATGAGCGGATCGTCGTGCGAGTCGTCATGTGCCTCTTGGCGCGATGTGTGGTGAAGCGTTGAATGACCCGGGCAAAGCCCGAAGCGAGCGCCGCGAGAATCCTGTGCAGGCATTGCATTGTGAGAGAATTCTACCCAAAATCACGCGCCATACGGCTTGCGGCCTAGGGGTTTGCCACCAGGTTCGCATCTGAGCCGACTGCGCCACGCACGATACGCGCGGTATCCGCGCGCGACATTGACATCAAAGAAGGAGCATTCATGGGCTTTCTCGCTGG
The DNA here is from genome assembly GCF_001544915.2 of Caballeronia pedi. Classification (GTDB taxonomy): domain Bacteria; phylum Pseudomonadota; class Gammaproteobacteria; order Burkholderiales; family Burkholderiaceae; genus Caballeronia; species Caballeronia pedi. Next base: position 49,521 of record NZ_FCOE02000018.1, read on the forward strand.
AAAACGAATTCTGCTGACGGGCCTGCTGTCGAACCGCTCGATCGCTTACGGCATCGCCGCGGCCTGCAAGCGCGAAGGCGCGGAACTGGCGTTCACGTATGTCGGCGAGCGCTTCAAGGAGCGCATCACCGAATTCGCGACCGAGTTCGGCAGCGACATGATCTATCCCTGCGACGTCGCCGACGACGCGCAGATCGACGCCCTCTTCGGCTCGCTCAAGGAACGCTGGGACTCGCTCGACGGCCTCGTGCATTCGATCGGCTTCGCGCCGCGCGAGGCGATTGCTGGCGATTTCCTCGACGGCATGACGCGCGAGAACTTCCGCGTCGCGCACGACATCTCCGCGTACAGCTTCCCCGCGCTCGCCAAAGCCGCGCTGCCGTTGCTGAAAGACGGCTCGTCGCTGCTGACGCTGAGCTACCTCGGCGCCGAGCGCGCGCTGCCGAACTACAACACGATGGGTCTCGCGAAAGCATCGCTCGAAGCCAGCGTGCGTTACATGGCGGCGTCGCCGTCGCTCGGCGGCAAGGGCGTGCGCGTCAACGCCATTTCGGCGGGTCCGATCAAGACGCTCGCGGCGAGCGGCATCAAGGGCTTCGGCAAGATTCTGAACTTCGTCGAAGAAAACGCGCCGCTCAAGCGCAACGTGACGATCGAGCAAGTGGGCAATGTGGCCGCGTTCCTGCTGTCGGATCTGTCGGGCGGCGTGAGCGCGGAAGTCGTCCACGTCGATGCCGGATTTCACGCGGTTGTCGGCGGCATGGGCGGCGAGGCGGAATAAGCCGCGTCTGACGCTGTCGAAAAAGCGCCGCTCGTGTCATGCGAGCGGCGCTTTTTGTTTGCCACGGCCGTTTCGCGCGTGACCGTCAGTGGCGTCCGTGCGGACCGCCGTGTCCGTGCCCGTGCCCGTGTCCGTTTCCGTGTCCGTTGCCATGCCCCGGCGGCGGACCGTGATGCGGCCCGCGTCCATACCCGTGATGGCGATTCCAGTCGTTGCGGCTCCAGTAGCGGCGCCCGTCCCAGTATCGATTGTTATGCCAGCCGATCACCACTGGCGCGGCATACACCGGCCCGGGCTGATAGATCACCGGCGGCGGGGGCGGCGCATAAACCGGCGTCGGCGCGACATACACCGGCGCGGGAATGCCGATATTCACGCCCACATGAACATCCGCGCGCGCGATGCTCGATACGCCCAGCGCCGCAACCGCGAGTACGCCCGCGAGAATTCCTGCCGAAAGTTTCTTTGTCATCTGCAACCGACCTCGCTTTTCTACTTGTTCGCTTGCGACGAAATATAACGGAAAGCTTTCAGCGCAATATTTCAGCTTTGTAAGTTATTGCGTGCTTGCGCATAACGTCTGGAGAAACCTTACCTTTTGTTACATCGCCACGAACGGAATGGCCTGCCGGTGTTGTTTTTTGACGTTCGGCATAAAAAAAGCCACCCGGGTTGCTGGGTGGCTTTCGGCGCGAGACCACGGCGCTGCACGTCGATCAATGCCAGCCGTTGTGATGGCCGTTGTCATGACCGTCATGGTCATGGCCATGGCCGTGACCGTGATCATGGTCGTAATGGCGATAGTAGTCGTCGCGATTCCAGTAGCGGCGGCCATCCCAGTAACGATCGCCGTGCCAGCCGACGACGACGACCGGCTGCGCATACATCGGCGCGGGAGGCGGCGCGTACACGACCGGCGGCGGAGGCGGCGCATAGACCGGCTGCGGCGCGACATACACCGGCGCGGGCACGCCGATGTTGACGCCCACGGACACACCCGCACTGGCCGCCCCGGACACCATCAAGCCGCCGATCATCGCGACGCCAGCCAGCACGGAAGCCTTCGATACCTTGTTCATGTGAAGCCCACCTCGATGGGATGTTTGTTGTGTTGACGGGACTATATCGGACGGATGCCACGCCAAGTGTTCGACTTCGTAACCTGCTATTACCGAGAAAAAACTTACGAAAAGTAAGCTCGCGCGCATAAAAAACGGCGCCCTTCGCACCACGAAGACCGCCGTCCGCATGAGTTGTTTTGTCGCTCAGTTCGGCAGTTCCTGCCCACGTGTCTCGGGCGCGAGCGGAATCACCGCGAGACCGATCAGAAACGCAATCGCCGTGAGCGCGATCGGCACGCCGAGCGTCTTCATGTTGAGCACCATCGCGCCGATGCCGAAGTTGACGATCGCGCCGAAAAAGCGCCCCACCGACGTGCAGAACGCGAACGCGGTCGCCCGCACGCGCGTTTCGAACTGCTCGGGCAGCCACAGCGAAAAGAGCGCGAAGTTGCCGCCAAAGAAGCCCAGCACGACGAGCAGCGCGATGAACGGCACGAGCCCGTTCGGCAGATAGAACGCCCAGCCGAACGCGAGCGCGATCGACGCCGCCATGCCGACGAAATACACCGCGAGCGTCTTTTTGCGGCCGATCTTCTCGGCCATCGGCGGCAGCGCGAGACAGCCGACGATCGTGCCGATCGACAGCAGCCCGGTCGCGATCGACGCCATGCGCGCCGCGTCGTGCCTGTCCATGCCCGCCTTCGTCGCGAGCTGGATCACCGCCGACGGCTCGTACACCGCGCCCGCCCACAAGCCGATGATCGCCACCGTCAGCAGCACAGCCGCGACGATCGTGCGCTTGCGATACTGCGCATTGAAGATCGCCCTGAGCGAACTCTCGTGTTTGATGTGCGGCTGAACGGCTTCGGCGCGCTCCCATTTGTCGGTTTCCTTCACGCGCAGGAGCACCATGATCGACACGACGACCGGGACCAGGCCGACGAGGAACATCGCGCGCCAGCCGAACGCCGCGCCGATCGTGTAGTTCAGGGCGGCAGCGAGGAAGAAGCCCGCGTAATAGCCGGTTTGCAGATAGCCTGCGCCCATCTTCCGACGATCTTCCGGCCACGCTTCGGCGACATAGGTTCCGGCAAGCGCCCATTCCCCGCCGATCCCCACGCCCGCGAAGAAGCGATAGATGCCGAGTTCCCACACCGTATGCGCGGTGGCGGCGAGCCCCGTGAAGATCGCGAACGTGAAGATGGTGGCGGCGAGCACCTTGGTGCGCCCGAAGCGATCCGCAAGCGGGCCCCAGATGAACGACAGTCCCCATCCCACCAGAAAGAGCGCGAACAGGATCGATCCTGCCAGGCCGACGTTGGCCGGCGTCGCCGCGTAGCCGGAGCGCGGCAGCAGTTCCGTGAGCGCTGGCGCGAGCACGAGCGCGTAGATGAACGAATCCATTCCGTCGAGTGTCCAGCCGGCCCACGCGCCCCAGAAACCGGTGATCTGCGACCGGTTGAGCGGCGTCTTCGCGGCGCGCGTGGCGCTGATGCGTCGATCCAGGATGGTCGGCATGGCCATGTCTCTCCTAGTGAATTATCGACGCGCGCGTTGAAAGTGTTTGTTATGGCGTCTAGGGAAAGCACCGGATTTGCGTGTGCAATTTTATATATAATATTTGAACATCAACACGCGACAAGTCCGCGTTTTCACCTAGCCATGTCGACAGATCTCTCAGCCGCACCGCAGCATCCGGCATCCTTTCGCGACGCGCAGTTCGAGCCGCGCCAGAGCACGTCGCGCTTCATCGCGGACGCGCTGCGCAACGCGATCGTCGAGGGCTCGCTACTGCCGGGCGAGCCGCTGCGCCAGGACGCCATCGCGCGGCAGTTTTCCGTGAGCGCGATCCCGGTGCGCGAGGCGTTTCGCCAGCTCGACAGCGAAGGCTGGGTGACGATCGAGCCGAATCGCGGCGCGGCGGTCAGCTTGCAATCCGCCGACGAGGCGCGCGAGATCTACGAGATTCGCGCGTCTCTCGAAAGCCTGGCGATCGGCATCGCGATCGACCATCACACGCCCGCCACGCTCGCCGAAGTGAAGCGCCTGCTCGAAGCCGCACAAAACGAGCCTGATCCCGCGCTCTATGTGGTGCGCAACGAGCAGTTTCATATGAGTCTTTATGCGCCCGCGGACCGCCCGCGCCTGATGGAACTGATCGGCCAGATGCATCGGCGCGGCGAGCGTTATCTGCGTCTGAAGCTCGGGCTGCCGATCCACAAGGATGCGTCCGATGCCGAACATCGCGCGATCTTCGATGCCCTCGCCGCACGCGATATCGAACAGGCGCAAATGCTCGTCGCGCGTCATCTGCTCGCGACGGGCGAACTGATTCACCGCTTTCTCGCCGATGCCCAGTCGCTCGCTCAAACGAGCCACGTCAAGAAGAAGCGCCGCGCATCGTCCCGAACGACTTCTCCAAAGGCTGACCGATGAATTCGTCCACACCCCCTGACGCGCTCCGCGCAACCCGCAACTGGAACACGCGGGCGCAGGAAAAAGCGCGGCGACTGAAGCTGATCGAACCGTGGCTGAATGGCTCGGTACTCGACTCCGCGCGTATCGTCGATGCGTTGAGCGCGTTGATCGTCAGCGGCGACCGGGTTGCGCTCGAAGGCAACAACCAGAAGCAGGCCGACTTTCTCTCGCGCGCGTTCGCGAAGCTCGATCCGGAGCGCGTGCACGACATCCATCTGCTCATTTCCAGCATAAGCCGTCCGGAACATCTCGCGCTATTCGAGCAAGGCATCGCGCACAAGGTGGATTTCGCTTTCGCTGGGCCGCAGAGCCTGCGCGTCGCGCAACTGCTCGAAGACGGCATGCTGGAGATCGGCGCGATCTATACGTACATCGAACTGTATGCGCGCATGTTCATCGATCTCACGCCGCAGGTCGCGCTCGTGTGCGCGGTGCAGGCGGACCGGCACGGCAATCTGTACACCGGCGCGAACACCGAGGACACGCCGACGATCGTCGAAGCCACGGCGTTCCGTCACGGCATCGTCCTCGCGCAGGTGAACGAGATCGTCGATGAACTGCCGCGCGTCGATATCCCCGGTTCGTGGGTCGATGTCGTCGTTCAAGCGGATCGCCCGTTCGCGGTCGAACCGCTCTTCACGCGCGATCCGCGTCACATCGGCGAGCTGCAGATTCTCATGGCGATGATGACGATCCGCGGCATCTACGACCGCTACGGCGTCACGTCGCTCAATCACGGCATCGGCTTCGATACGGCCGCGATCGAACTGCTGTTGCCAACGTATGGCGAATCGCTCGGGCTGAAGGGCAGGATCTGCACGAACTGGGCGCTCAATCCGCATCCGACGCTCATTCCCGCGATCGAATCCGGCTGGGTGCAGAGCGTGCACTGCTTCGGCAGCGAAGTCGGCATGGAGGACTACATCGCGGCGCGCTCCGACGTATTCTTCACCGGCCGCGACGGCAGTCTGCGCTCGAACCGCGTGTTCTGTCAGCTCGCGGGGCAATACGGCGTCGATCTGTTCATCGGTTCGACCTTGCAGATGGATGCCGACGCGAACTCGTCGACCGTCACGCTCGGGCGGCTCGCAGGCTTCGGCGGCGCGCCGAACATGGGGCACGACCCGCGCGGCCGCCGGCATTCGAGCGAAGCATGGCTCAAGTTGCTGAAGGACGACGGCCCGAACCCGAAGATCGCGCGCGGCCACAAGCTCGTCGTGCAGACCGCCGAGACGTACAAGAAAGGCGGCGAGCCGACCATTGTCGATGCGCTGGATGCGATCGCCGTCGGCGAGAAAAGCGGCATGCCGATCGCACCGGTGATGATCTACGGCGACGACGTCACGCACGTCGTAACGGAGGAAGGCATCGCGTATCTGCATGCGGCCGAAGGCGTCGATGAGCGGCGCGCCGCGCTCGCGGCGGTCGCGGGCGTGACGCCGATCGGCATGCGCGCCGATCCTGCAAAGACGGCGGAACTGAGACGGCGCGGCATCGTCGCGTTTCCGGAAGATCTCGGCGTGCGGCGCGGCGAGGCGAAGCGTTCGTTGCTCGCGGCGCGCAGCATCGACGATCTGGTCGCGTGGTCGGGCGGGCTCTATGCGCCGCCGGCGCGCTTCAGAAGCTGGTGAGCGCGATGACGAGAACGTCAGCGGCCGCCCTTCCCCTTGCGCGTGACGAAGCGACGCCGCCGCCGCTCATCGCGACGCTCGCCGTCGATGCGCTGATTGCCGAGGCGCGTCTCACGCCGAAGCCCGCGCTCGTCGATGAACGCGGCAGCGGCGCACATCGCGATCTCGATCTGGACACGATGCTGCGGTCCGCCCGCGCGCTGCAACCGACTTTTCTCGCGATCGCGCGCGCGGCTTGCGACGTGCGACCGTCGCAGACCTTGCGCGAGCAACTGGCGCGCATCGGCCGCGAAGGCGAAGCCGCGATGATGCGCGCGACGAGCGGCAGCAACGCGCATCGCGGTGCGATCTGGATCGTCGGTCTGTTGTGCGCGGGCGCGTCGATGCACGCTCCCGACGATGTCGAATCGATCTGCGCATCGGCTGCGGCGATCGCGCGTCATGAGGATCGTTATGCGCCGGCGTCGGCGACGACGAGTCACGGCGCGCGCGTGAGCGAGCGCTATCGCGTGGCGGGCGCGCGCGGCGAAGCACGCGATGGCTTCCCGCATGCGCGCTTCGTCGGCCTGTCCGCACTCGACGATGCACGCGCGCGCGGGCTCGACGAACCGGACGCGCGTCTCAATGCGCTCATCGCGATCATCGCGTCGCTCGACGATACGTGTGTGCTGCATCGCGGCGGCTCGAACGCGCTCGATGCGGCGCAGCGCGGCGCGCGGCGCGTGATGGATCGCGGCGGCGTGGGCACGGACGGCGGGCGCGCGGCGCTCGCGCAACTCGAAGCCGATTTGCTGACGTTGAACGCATCGCCTGGCGGCGCGGCCGACCTGCTCGCGGCGACGCTCTTTCTCGACAGTCTCAGACGTCTGGCGTAAGGCGCAAAGAGGAACCAAAGATGGAAAACATGCGATACGAATACCCCGCCAAGCGGCCCGTCACGCGCCGCGCGCACGTAGGCGTGGTCGGCTCCGGCGATCTCGAAGTGCTGCTCTCGCCGTCGCCGGGTGCGAACGCCGAAGTGGTGATCCGCACGAGCGTCGATGGTTACGGCCACGTATGGAAGAGCGTGCTCGACCGCTTCTTCCAGCGCTACGACGGCGCGGCGAAAATCGAACTCAACGATTTCGGCGCGACGCCCGGCGTCGTGATGCTGCGCCTGAACGAAGCCGTGGAAGCAAGCGAAGGAGATGCGCCATGAACGCCCACGACACTTTCCTCGCGCGGCACAGCTTCATCGAACTGACCGCGCGCGAGCGCGCCCGAACGCTGCTCGACCCGGGCACGTTCCGCGAATTGCTGGGCCCGTTCGACCACCTCGAATCGCCATGGCTCGCGATGCAAAACATCGTCTGTCAGGCCGACGACGGCGCGGTCATCGCGCGCGGCATGCTCGACGGCGAGCCCGCCGTGATCGCCGCAATCGAGCCCGCGTTTCAGGGTGGCAGCATCGGCGAAGTGTCGGGCGCGAAAATCGCCGCCGCGCTCGAACTGGCCCTGAGCGAATTCGAAGCAGGACGCGCGATTCGTCCCGTCGTGCTGTTCGAAACCGGCGGCGTGCGCTTGCAGGAAGCCAATCTCGGACTCGCCGCGATCGCCGAGATTCAGGCGGCGATCGTCGCGCTCAGGCGGCATGTGCCAGTGGTCGGCGTGATCGGCGGGATGGTCGGCTGCTTCGGCGGCATGTCGCTCGCCGCCGCGCTCTGCACCGATCTCGTGATGACGCGTCAGGCGCGGCTCGGCATGAACGGGCCCGAAGTGATCGAGCAGGAAGCGGGCATCGAGGAACTCGATTCGGGCGATCGTCGCCTCATCTGGTCGATGATCGGCGGCGACGAACGCGTCGCGGTCGGGCTGGCGGACACGCTCGTCGAAGACGATACGGATCAGGTCCGCGAAGCCGTCCTCGGCGCGTTCAGACGCGGTGTGCAAAAGCATCGCACCGAGGACGTGGACGGCTTCATCGCGCGGCTCGCGCAAGTGAACCCGGACGCCATCGATCCCGACACACTGCGCACCTTGTGGGGTACATCATGACCGACACGCTTTCCCGCGGCGCGCGCTGGCTCGACGCGCTGACTTCCACACCCGCGCAAACCGAAAGCGGCCCGGTCCGCGCCCGCGATGGCCAGCTCGGCGGCGCGCGCGCGAGCTTCTTCGCCGTCGTGCCCGATCCGCAGAACCGCTTCCCGCGCGCGACCGATAACGTCGTCGGACTCGAACAGGGCTGGCTGCTCGCCCGCGCCGTGCGCGCCGTGATCGACGCCGATCGCGCCGCCGACGTGAAGCGCCCGATCGTCGCCGTGGTCGATGTCAAGAGCCAGGCGTACGGCCGCCGCGAGGAACTGCTCGGCGTTCATCTCGCGTGCGCCGCCGCCGTCGATGCCTATGCTAGCGCGCGGCTCGCCGGTCATCCGGTGATCGCGCTGATCGTCGGTCCCGCGATGTCGGGCGCATACCTCGCGCACGGCTATCAGGCGAACCGCATCGTCGCGCTCGACGCGCCCGGCACCGCCGTGCACGCGATGGGCAAGGAAGCCGCCGCGCGCGTCACGCGCCGCAGCGTCGAGAGCCTCGACGCGCTCGGCGACACCGTCTTGCCGATGTCGTACAAGATGAGCGCCTACGCGAAGCTCGGGCTGCTGCACGAACTGATCGAAGGCGTGGACGCCGACGCGCCCTCTTCCGCCGATATCGAGCGCGTGAAGGCGTCGCTCGCCGCCGCGGTGGAGGATGCGCGCGATGGCCCGCGCGATCTGTCGAGCCGGCTCGCATCCGCCGACGCGCAACGCACCCGCGCCGCGTCGATCGAAGTGCGCCGGCGCATGCGCGAGCAGTGGAGCGCGTGATGAACCGCACGCCGCGTCCGCACGATCTGCTGCGGCTCGCGCCCGCCGCGCCGCCGTTCGCCGATGCGCCCGCGTGGGTCGCGCCGGCGCTCGCGCGCGCGCCGTTCGTGGTCGTGCGTCGCGCGCCTCGCACCGGCGATGCGATGCCCGTCGGCGTGCGCGGCGTCGCGCGCAACGAACGCTTCGGCACGTGGATCGAGCCGCGCTGGATCGATGCGATCCTCACGCCGGAAGATCTGCGCACGCGCGAACCCGATCCGCTGCGAGCGGCCCTGCCCGCGCTTGCGTTGTTGCGCGCGGTGGCTTCGATCATCGACCCTCACGGCGTCGACTGGGGTCCGACAGGCAGCGCAGGCTTCGAACTCGCCAGCGCGATGCCGACGCTCACGCGCGACAGCGATCTCGATATCGTCGTGCGCGCGCCGACGGCCTTGCCGCGCGATGAGGCCGCAGCGCTCTTCGACGCGCTCTCGCACGCCGCGCAGGAAGCCGGCACGCGCATCGACGCGCAGATCGAAACGCCCGACGCGGCCTTTTCGCTGGCCGAATTCGCGCGCCCCAATCTGCGCGTGATGCTGCGGCACGCCGACGGCCCGCGCCTGGTCATCGATCCGTGGGCGGGCGCGTGATCGCCTTTCTGTTTCCCGGCCAAGGCGCGCAGACGCCGGGTTTTCTGCATCGGCTGGGCAGCGACACGCCGCATCCGGCGATCGCACGCACGTTCGACGAAGCATCGGACGTGCTCGGCGAGAACGTGCTCACGCTCGATACCGCCGATGCGCTCGCGTCGACCGTCGCGGTGCAGGTCGCGCTCGTCGCCGCGGGCGTGGCGGCCGTGCGCGCGCTTGAGCAGGAAGGCATCGAGCCGGAGGCCGTCGCGGGTCTGTCGGTCGGCGCGTACGGCGCGGCGGTCGCGAGCGGCGCGATTGCCTTCGCCGATGCGCTCAAACTCGTGCGCCTGCGCGCGACCTTCATGGAAGAAGCCTGTCCGCACGGCTACGGCATGCTCGCGGTGCTCGGGCTGAACGAGCGCGAACTCTCCCTCGCGATAACCGACAGCGGCGCCGATGCCTACATCGGCAATCTGAATGCGCCGCGCCAGATCGTCGTGTCGGGCAGCGATGACGCGCTCGCGAAGGTCCGCGACATCGCGCTCGCACGCGGCGCGCGCAAGGCCGAACGGCTCGCCGTCAGCGTGCCGTCGCATTGCGTGCTGCTCGAAAGCGCCGCCGCGCGTCTGATCGACGCGGCGCGCGATGTGCGCATCGAGACGCCACGCATCGCGTATGTCGGCAATCGCGGCGCGCGCGTGCTGCGCCGCGCCGACGCAATCCGCGAAGACCTCGCGACCAACTTGCGCTATCCGGTGCGCTGGCACGATTCGACCATCGCGCTGGCCGAGCTCGGCACGACCGTTTTCGTCGAGATGCCGCCCGGACGCACCCTGACCTCACTGCTCGCCGACGCCCTGCCCGGCACGCCCGCCTACGCGATGGACACGTCGCCGGTCGACTCGATCGCCGCGCGCGTGCGCATCGCCCGCAACCGCGCGAACGATTGATTCGCTTCCCGTGCGCGACTGATTCGCGCTTCGCGCTGGCGTTTTCATCGATTCTGTCAGCAAAATCGGAATTTTCGGGTGGCTTACGAGTCGACTTTCATTAGCATTTCGCTGCGTCCGCGCATCCTTGCGCGGCGACAACCACAACGACATTCCAAAGGTAAAACTATGACGATCTTCCGCATCGCGGTGGCGGCATCCGCCGTGGTCACGCTCGCGTCGTGCAGCAGCATGGGCAGCATGGACCCGAACCAGCTGATGCAATCCGGCCAGCTGGCGACGCAGGCGCTGTCGCTCAGCGATTCCGACGTCCGCACGCTATCCGACAAATCCTGCGCCGAACTCGACAAGGAAAACCAGATTGCGCCGGCCAACAGTCCGTACACGCAGCGCCTGAACAAGATTTCGAAGCAGCTCGGCGACAACATCAACGGCGTGCCCGTCAACTACAAGGTGTATCTGACGAAGGACGTCAACGCGTGGGCGATGGCCAACGGCTGCGTGCGCGTCTACAGCGGCCTCATGGACCTGATGAACGATGACGAAGTGCGCGGTGTCGTCGGCCACGAAATGGGCCACGTCGCGCTCGGTCACACGAAGAAGGCGATGCAGGTCGCGTACGTGACCACGGCGGCGCGTACGGTGGCGTCGTCGGCGGGCGGGATCGTCGGCAATCTGTCGGCGTCGCAGCTCGGTGATCTGTCGGAGAAGTTCGTCAACGCGCAGTTCTCGCAATCGCAGGAGACGGCCGCCGACGACTACTCGTTCGACACGCAGAAGAAGAAGGGCTATGACCCGAAGGGCCTCGTGACCGCGTTCCAGAAGCTCGCGACCATCGACGGCGGCAAGTCGAGCATGCTGAGTTCGCACCCGGCCTCGCCGGCGCGCGCGAAGCATATCGAAGACCGGATCGCGTCGGGGAAGTGACGCCTGTGTGAGCGTTGCGCACGCGCGTCGGATCGCGCGTGCATCGACGGGAAGAGAGTCAGAAGAAGTAGTAGCGCACGCCCACGGTCAGGCTGTCGTTGCGGCGATGGCCGCCGTCGTAATGCGCGGTGTCGCCGGTGTATTCACCCGAGACGCTCCAGTTCTTCTGGAACTTGTATTCGACGCCCGCGCCGTAGTGCAGGCGCGTGTCCGGCCAGAAGCCCGTGAAGCCGATGCGGGCGTACGGCATCAGATGATTGTCGAGCGGCAGGCCGATGCGTGCGTCGAACCCGCCGTCGTTGCCGGTGGTCGAGCCGTTGTGGAAATCGGCGAATCCTTCGACACCGACCACGAAGCGATCCACATCGAAGTTATAGCCCGCCATCAGGCCGGGGAAGAACGTGGTGTGCGTGGATTCCTGATAGCTGCGGCCCGTTGCATCGGACCAGTTGACGCCGACTTTCGTGCCGACATAAGGACCCGCGAATTCGCTGGCCTGCGCGTGTGCAAGCGCGAGCAGCGAGACGAGAAGCGGCGCGACGAATTTCTTGAAAACTGCCATGACTGACTGATGAACCTTAAGAAGTATTAACCGTGAATCGGGACAACGAACGCGCGCGTTACATTGCATTTTGCTTGCCCAGCGACAAGCAATCCGCGAGGTTAGTTACCGACGGTCATCATCGAAAGCGGACATGTCCTAAAGAAGGGACTTTTCGGCGCGGCCGATTCGCGCAGGATGACGAATCAATGCGAGAACGTAAAAGCCGATGATCGCGCCGCAAAAAGAAAAAGCCCCGCAAGTTTTTACGCTTGCGGGGCCTTCCTACTACTACTGGCGGAGACGGAGGGATTCGAACCCTCGATCCAGTTTTTAGCCAGATGCTCCCTTAGCAGGGGAGTGCCTTCGACCTCTCGGCCACGTCTCCCAAACTTTTCGTTGCACCGGGAGTGCAGTGCAACGAGATCGAGATAATAGCGTGTTCGCAGGCGCGGGTCAAATTCGCATGACGATTTTTTCCAAAACCGTCAATATCGAACCGCCCCGCTGCGCGGACCGCAATGGTGCAATTACGCGCGGTCGAGTTCGAACGCCTTGTGCAGCGCGCGCACGGCGAGTTCGGTGTACTTCTCGTCGATCAGCACCGAGATCTTGATTTCCGACGTGGAGATCATCTGGATGTTGATGCCCTCTTCCGACAGCGTGCGGAACATCGTGCTCGCGATGCCCACGTGCGAACGCATGCCCACGCCCACCACCGACACCTTCGACACCTTCGGGTCGCCCAGCACGGTTTCCGCCTGCACGTGGCCCTTCACCTGGTTGTTCAGGATTTCGAGCGCGCGCTGGTAGTCGCCGCGGCCGACCGTGAACGTGAAGTCGGTCTTGCCGTTCACGCTCTGGTTCTGAATGATCATGTCGATGTCGATGTTCGCATCGGCGACCGGCCCGAGAATCTGATACGCGACGCCCGGCTTGTCGGGCACGCCCATGACCGCGATGCGCGCTTCGTCGCGCTGGAACGCGATGCCAGAAATCACTGCTTTTTCCATGTTCTCGTCTTCTTCAAAAGTAATCAGGGTGCCGGAGTGCATCTCGTCGGCGAGCGGCATCAGCGGATCGGTCAGGCTGGAGAGCACGCGCGTCTTCACCTGATACTTGCCGGCGAATTCCACCGAGCGGATCTGCAGCACCTTCGAGCCGAGGCTCGCCATTTCCAGCATTTCCTCGAAGGTCACGCGGTCGAGCCGGCGCGCTTCCTCGACGACGCGCGGGTCGGTCGTGTAGACGCCGTCGACGTCGGTGTAGATCAGGCACTCGTCCGCTTTCATCGCCGCCGCGATGGCGACCGCCGAGGTGTCCGAGCCGCCGCGGCCGAGCGTGGCGATATGACCTTCGGGATCGACGCCCTGAAAGCCGGTGATAACCACGACCTTGCCCGAGTCGAGATCCTTGAGCACGCGCTCGCCGTCGATCTCGCTGATGCGCGCCTTCGTGAAGGCGCTGTCCGTCTTGATCGGCACTTGCCAGCCGGCGTAACTCACGGCTTCGAGGCCTTCGGCGTGCAGCGCGATGGCGAGCAGCCCAACGCTCACCTGCTCGCCGGTCGAGGCAATCATGTCGAGTTCGCGCGGGTCCGGGTCGGCCTTGATGTCTCGTGCGAGGCCGAGCAGGCGATTGGTTTCGCCGGACATCGCCGAGGGCACGACGACCATCTTGTGGCCGGCCTTGTGCCATTTGGCGACGCGCTTGGCGACGTTCTTGATGCGCTCGACCGAGCCCATCGAAGTGCCGCCGTATTTGTGTACGATGAGTGCCATTGTCGTTCTTGAACTGGAAGGAAAACCGCGCTTCACGCGCGCTGGCGCGAGAGCGCTCGAGACTCGTGCTCGATATTGCTTCAGGGGATATCGAAGCCTACGAACAGCGGGCGCTGCCGCTCGCCCGTCGCGCGCTCGCATGAGAGATGGAACGCTGCGCGCGGATGCGTGGTTGCGGGCGAAATCGAGTCTTTTGAACGGAGATGCCGCGCAAAAACGCGCTTGGACGAAAACGAGTTACCGTACCCGATCGAGGCTGAAATTACAAGATGGAGCGCCCGAGACGACGATTTTACCGGCTTCGGCGCAACGGTCTCCAAAGCTTCACGCCAGCAGCAAATCCGGCCGCCACGAGATGCGGCGCAGTGCGCCGTGCGCCGCGTTCGGCGCCGCTTCCCGGTTCACGCCCACATGCGGCACGAACAGCAGCGCCTCGCCGACGAAAAGCAGCGGCACGTCGCGCTTCCAGGCCGGCACGCCGCGCTCCTGAAACAGGTTCTTGAGCGTGCGGCTCGGCGCTTCACCCGCCACACGCATGCGCTCGCCGCCGGCACGCGAACGCGCGACGAGCGTAGCCGCGCGCAGCACGCCTTCGCCGACGGCGTCATCGGCGGCACGGTCGACCGGTTCGAACACGAACGAGCCGCGCCATTGCGGCAGACGCCAGACTTCCTCGCCCTGCCATCGCAGTTCCACCGGGACTCTCGCCGCGGGCGCACCTTCGTCGAGATCGGGCGCATCGCCGCTGTCGCCCGGTTCCCAGAACAGCGCATTGCGATACGCGCGCAGGCAATACCCCGCATGATCGACGCGCAACGCGTGACCATCGCGGGCGGCGGCGGCATCGCGCAACTGGCGCAGCATGTCGGCGATGCGCGCCGTCGATGCCGCCAGCAAGCCGCGCGAGCGAATCCAGAATCGCATGAGATTGATCGCGCGTTCGTCGTCGAGTGCGAGGAACGCGTCGAGCGCGAGCGCGCCTGGCTCGTCCGCGCTTTCCGCACGGTCCAGATCGATGCGCGCGAGCTGATCCAGCAGCCGCTGCGCCGACGCCGCGTGCGAGGCCGTGCGCGCCAGCGCATCGCGAAAACCGGGAAAATGCACCGCGAGCACCGGCAGCACGTCGTGTCGCAACGCATTGCGTGAATAGCGCGTGTCGGCGTTGGATTCGTCGTCGATCCAGCTCAGATCGCGCTCGTGCGCGTACTGCTCCAGTTGCGCGCGCAGCAGGCGCAGCAGCGGACGCAAACGCGGCGTCGCGCCGCCGAGCCGCTGCGGAGCCATTGCCGCGAGGCCCGCTACGCCCGCGCCGCGCAACAATTGCAACAGCACGGTTTCGGCCTGATCGTCGGCGTGATGCGCGATCAGAAGCGCGCTCGCGCCGTATTCGTCGCAGAGATCGTCGAGCGCGTCGTAACGCGCATCGCGCGCCGCCGCTTCGAGACTCTCGCCGCCCGCGCGCGCGACATCGACATGACGCGACGCATAGGGCACGTCGAGCGACGCCGCGAAGCGCTCGCAATGCGCGGCCCACGCGTTGGCGTTCGGGCTCAGGCCATGATGGACATGCAGTGCGACGACGCGACGCGCGCCGAAGCAGTGCACGGCCGCATCGAGCAACACGGTCGAGTCGAGTCCGCCGCTCAGTGCGACGGCGAGAAGCGCATCGGGGGGAAGTGCCGCATCCGAAACCGCCGTGCGCAGCGCCTCGAACACGAGGCGGCCGGCTGGGGTTTCGGTAGCGGATGTCACGAGAGAAACGTGAGAGAAAGGATGCCGAAGAGACCGGGTTACGCGCCCGGCAGCGTTTCCTTGAACTTGCCGTAGGCCATCAGCTTGTCGAAACGGCGTTCGCGCAAGTCGTTGACGCTCATGCCCTGGAACTGACGCAGCGAATCCGCGAGCGCCCGGCGCAGGAGCGCGGCCATACCTTTCGGATCGCGATGCGCGCCGCCGAGCGGCTCGTTCACGATCTTGTCGATGAGACCGAGCGCCTTCAGCCGGTGCGCCGTGAGACCGAGCGCCTCGGCCGCTTCCGGCGCCTTCGCCGCGCTCTTCCACAGAATCGACGCGCAGCCTTCCGGCGAGATCACGGAGTAAGTGGAGAACTGCAGCATCATCACGGTATCCGCGACGGCGATCGCGAGCGCGCCGCCCGAGCCGCCTTCGCCAATGATGGTCGTGATGATCGGCGTCTTGAGCTCCGCCATCACATACAGGTTGCGGCCGATCGCCTCGGACTGCCCGCGCTCTTCTGCGCCGATGCCCGGATACGCGCCCGGCGTATCGACGAAGGTGAAGATCGGCAAGCTGAACTTCTCGGCCGTGCGCATCAGGCGCTCGGCCTTGCGATAGCCTTCCGGACGCGGCATGCCGAAGTTGCGCAGCGCGCGTTCCTTCGTGTCGCGGCCCTTCTGATGGCCGATCACCATGCACGGCTGGCCATTGAAGCGCGCGAAACCGCCGACGATCGCGAGGTCGTCCGCGAAGGAGCGATCGCCGTGCAGTTCGTGAAAATCGGTGAAAAGCTCGCTCACGTAGTCAAGCGTGTACGGACGCTGCGGGTGACGCGCGATTTGCGAAACCTGCCAGGGCGACAGGTTCGCGTAGAGATCCTTCGTGAGTTGCTGGCTCTTCTTCGACAGCCGCTCGATTTCTTCCGAAATATCGACAGCGGAATCGTCCTGCACGAAGCGGAGTTCTTCGATCTTCGCTTCGAGTTCAGCGATCGGCTGCTCGAAATCCAGAAACGTGGTCTTCATATGTTCGAGTCCTAGAACCATCGGGCAGCGCGTATTCTAACCGCGTCCGTCCCTGATAAATGCGCGCGGAAGCTATGGATTATAAATCAACGATAGTTCCGCAATTCGCTGGCCAAAGTCAGTGATCTGCCGGGATCGGATTGAGGCTGCGCCACATGTACCAGGTCGCGACCGTGCGCCATGGCTCCCAGTTCGCCGCCACTTCGCGCGCCTCGCTGCGCGTGACCGGCTCGCCGCTGAAGTAGTTGACGCTGATCGCCTGGATCAGGCCGAGATCGTCGAGCGGCAAAACGTCCGGGCGCGACAGATTGAAGATGAGGAACATCTCCGCCGTCCATCGGCCGATGCCGCGGATCTGCGTGAGTTCGGCGATCACGGCTTCGTCGTCCATGGAGGTCCATGCGTCGACATGCAGCGCGCCCGATTCGAAATGCTGCGCGAGATCCAGAATGTATTCGGCCTTGCGTTTCGACAAGCCGCACGCCTGCAGCTTCTCGTGCCCGAGCCGGATGAAATGCGCGGGATGCACTTCGGGGCACGCGCTCTTCACGCGTTCCCAGATCGCTTGCGCCGCCTTCACGGAAATCTGCTGGCCCGCCACCGAGCGCGCGAGCGTCGAGAACGGATCGCCCAGATTGACGAGGTGGATCTCGCCAAAAGTAGGGATCAGCTTCTTGAGGATGCGGTCGCGCTTCATGAGATCGGCGCACGCACGATCCCAGTAGTCGGGACGAACGACCTCGCGCGTGAGCCCGCCGATCTGCACCGGCACCGCTGCATCGGCCGTGACGACGCGCGACTTGCGCACCACTTCGCCACGTTCCGCGACGAGCGTCTGCGCGCTTGCGCCGTCGCCCGCGACCGCGCGGCCGTTGCCCTTCACGGGCGACGCTTCCGCTTCTTCCGTGCCCGCCTTCGATGCGCGCGCGGCCCCGTTCAGGCGCGCCGCCGTCTCGGGCTTCGCCGCCTTGAGCGCGGCGCTGCGGGTCGGCTTCGCGCCGATGGCCGCACGCTTGAGCGCGGTCTTGCGGCCGACCGTTGCACTTGCGCCATCGATCTTCTGCGTGTTCGTTTTCGTTTGCGCGCTGCGCGTGCGCTTCGTTGCGCCCGACGCATCGCTGACAGACGCGGGTCGCTTGACCGGCGCCTTCCTGGCCGTTGCCATCTTGCCTCCTGCCTGGTGAGTCGATCAGAGGGTACGAAGGGCCGCGTTCAAACGCGGCGCCATTCGGTCGACCCACCCGGTTTGTCTTCAAGCGCAATACCGGCTTCGAGCAATTCAGCGCGAATCCGGTCTGCTTCGGCATAGTTCTTCGCCTGCTTCGCGGCGATGCGTGCGGCGATCTTCGCTTCGATCTCCTGCGGCGCGAGGCCCTGCTGCGCGAGCGTGCCGCTCGCCTGCTGCAGGAACACGCGCGGCTCGCGCCCGAGCAGGCCGAGCACGCCCGCGAGTTCCTTCAGCTGGCGCGCGAGCGCGGTATCGCGCGTGCGGTTCACTTCGCCCGCGAGATCGAACAGCACCGATACGGCCACCGGCGTGTTGAAGTCGTCGTTCATCGCTGACTGGAAACGCTGCGCGTTCGCCTCGCTCCAGTCAAGTTGCTGATTGTCCGGCTCGACATCCTTCAACGCCGTATATAGGCGCGTCAATGCGTTCTTCGCGTCGTCGATATGCACGTCGCTGTAATTCAGCGGCGACCGATAGTGTGCCCGCGCAATAAAGAAGCGCACCACTTCGGCATCAAATTTTTCAAGGACTTCGCGGATCGTGAAGAAGTTGCCGAGCGACTTCGACATCTTCTCGTTGTCGATCTGCACGTAGCCGTTGTGCATCCAGTAGTTCACGAACGTCTTGCCGGTCGCGCCCTCGCTCTGCGCGATCTCGTTCTCGTGATGCGGAAACTGCAGATCCTGCCCGCCGCCGTGGATGTCGAAGTGCTCGCCGAGCAAGGTGCAGCCCATCGCGGAACATTCGATGTGCCAGCCCGGACGCCCGCGGCCCCACTTCGAGTCCCAGCCGGAGTCGGCGGGCTCATCAGCTTTCGCCTGCTTCCACAGGACGAAGTCGAGCGGATCTTCCTTCGCATCGTTGGCGGCGACGCGCTCGCCGGCGCGCAAGTCTTCGATCGACTTGCCCGACAGCTTGCCGTAGTCGGCGAACTTGCGCACCGCATAGTTCACGTCGCCGTCCTTCGCCTGATACGCGTAGCCGTTCGCGTGCAATGCATCGATCATGCCGAGCATCTGCGGGATGAAGTCGGTCGCGCGCGGCTCGATATCCGGGCGCGCGACGCCGAGCGCGTCCGCGTCCTCACGCATCGCCGTGATGAAGCGATGCGTGAGCGACTTGATCGGCTCGTTGTTCTCGACCGCGCGGCGGATGATCTTGTCGTCGATGTCCGTGATGTTCTGCACGTACGTGACCTTGTAGCCGATCGTGCGCAGCCACCGTTGCACGATATCGAACACCACCATCACGCGCGCATGGCCGATGTGACAATAGTCATACACCGTCATTCCGCAGACATACATGCGTACCTCGCCGGCTTTGAGCGGCGTGAAGGGTTGCTTGTCACGGGCGAGCGTGTTGTAGATGCGCAGCGAGTTCATAGAAGGCGAAGCAAGGACCGGAATCAACCGTGTGCCGGGCAGCAGTCGGCGTGGACGATACGCGCGGGAGCCGGAGAGACCCACACGCGAGCGCGAACACGACGGTCATGCGACCAGGACGGAGACGGCCACGAGTGGCGAAAGACAGTCTGGCGTCGGCGCGGGATGCGCGCTTGGGGCACCAAGCGCAAGACACGTGCGCGGGACGTGCAGACCTTTTGTTAGAATGGGTCGGAGTATAACACCGGGACTTGAGCCTATGAAATGTCGAAGCGGCCGCGCGGCGGGCTTTGCAAGCCGCGCTCCGGGCCGGGCTGAAAGCCTTGCCGGACCGCGTGCCGCATCGGGCATTTCTGCTCCCGCTCCGGTTCTCGCGATCGTTCACGCCTTGAAGCGCTCGCGGTCTCTTTCGCCGCTTTCGTGGCATCTTTCGCTGCATCATTCATTGACTCGATTCCAAGTGACCCATCGCACAGCGCGCGCGCCTTCGCCACTCTCCCGCCGGTTCGTAACGCACACGCTCGCCGTCGCGGCGTTCGGCTTCGCCGCATGCGTCGGCATGTCGCGCGCGGCGCTCGCGCAAACCTCGCCCGCCACGCGCGACGACACGCCGCAAATCGATTCGGCCATCGCCAGCAAGGACTGGAGCGCCGCGCTCACGCAACTCGACGCGCGCATCGCAAACAATCCGCGCGACGTGCAGGCGAAGTTCAAGCGCGCGACCGTGCTCGCCCGCCTGAATCGCGACGACGACGCCATCGCCGCCTTCACCGAGCTCACGCAGGCCTACCCCGAATTGCCCGAGCCGTACAACAACCTCGCCGCGCTGTATGCGAAGAAAGGCCGCTACGAGGAAGCGCGCGCCGCGCTCGAAACCGCGGTGAAGGCGAACCCCGGCTACGCGCTCGCGTACGACAACCTCGGCGATCTTTACCTGCGCCTCGCGAGCGAGTCGTACAAGCGCGCGCAGTCGCTCGGCTCGAAGAGTCCGCTCACGAGCCAGCGCATCGCGGCGATCCAGAACATCTACACGCCGCCGAAGAAACGCGCGAGCGCGGCGGATGTCGCATCGGGCACGGGCGCGGCTGCGGCTCCCCATGCGGCCGCCGACGAATGGACACCGGCGTCCGGCGCCGGCACGTCGCCGATGCCCTCGCCCGACGAATACTCGCCGTTCGGCGGCCCGACCGGCCCGCTGCCGACCACGCCCTACGTCGCGCCAAAAGCGCAACCGTAAGCGCTCGACTGTCCGTATTCACCACACGAACCACACGAGGATCGATCCTTCATGAAATTCCTGATGTTGGCGCTTTCGAGCGCCGCCCTGATCGCGAGCGCGCCGGCGTTCGCCCAGCCGAATGCGCAGGCGGCGCGCCCCACCGTGCTCATCAAGACCACGCAAGGCGACATCAAGGTCGAGTTGTATCCCGAGAAGGCGCCGAAGACGGTCGCGAACTTTCTCGACTACGTGAAGTCCGGTCAGTACAGCGGCACGATCTTCCATCGCGTGATTCCGGGCTTCATGATCCAGGGCGGCGGCTACAGCACGAGCTTCGCCGAGAAGCCCACGCGCGCGCCGATCCCGCTGGAAAGCAGGAACGGTCTGAAGAACGCCACGGGCACGCTCGCGATGGCGCGCACCAGCGACCCGAACTCGGCCACCGCCCAGTTCTTCATCAATACGGTCGATAATGCGGGTCTCGACTATCCGAGCCCGGATGGCAACGGCTATGCCGTGTTCGGCAAGGTCGTAGCGGGCATGGATGTCGTGAAGAAGATCGAAGGCAGCCCGACCACCACGCGCGGTCCGATGCAGGACGTGCCGCAGAAGCCGACCGTGATCGAGTCGGCCACCGTGGTCTCGCAGTAACACGAAGCTCAATCAAACACATTGGAGAGAACACCATCATGGTCGAACTGCATACGAACCACGGCGTCATCAAGCTTGAACTGGACGCCGAAAAAGCGCCGAAGACGGTCGAGAACTTCCTCAGCTACGTGAAGAAGGGTCATTACGACAACACCGTGTTCCACCGCGTGATCGACGGCTTCATGATCCAGGGCGGCGGCTTCGAGCCGGGCATGAACCAGAAGCCGACCGACGCGCCGATCAACAACGAAGCCAACAACGGCCTCACGAACGACAACGGCACGATCGCGATGGCGCGCACCAACGACCCGCATTCGGCGACGGCGCAGTTCTTCATCAACGTGAAGGACAACGACTTCCTGAACCATTCGTCGCCGACGCCGCAGGGCTGGGGCTACACCGTGTTCGGCCGTGTGGTCGAAGGCCTGGACGTGGTCGAGAAGATCAAGAAGGTCAAGACCGGCTCGAAGGGTTTCCATCAGGACGTGCCGGTCGACGACGTCGTGATCGAGAAGGCCGTCGTGGTCTGATCTCCGTTCATTGCATGATCGATACGAAGACTTCATTCGATCGCAAGGCAGCGGGCGCAGCGAACCACGCGCGCCCGCTGTTTTTCATTGCCGATCTGCACCTCTCCGAAGCGATTCCGAAAACGGTCGAAGCGTTCGAGCATTTCATCGAAGTGACCGCGAACGAGGCGGACTCCGTTTTCATTCTCGGCGACCTGTTCGAATTCTGGGTCGGCGACGATATCCTCGATGCGCCCGAGTCGGACGCGCGCGCCAGCTTTGCGCGCCGCATGACGCGACTCATGCACACGCTTTCCGAGCGCGGCATCGGCCTCTACGTGATGCACGGCAACCGCGATTTCCTGCTGGGCAAACGCTTCATGAAGGATGCGGGCGCGCTGCCCCTGCCCGATCCGTTCGTGATCACCGCGTTCGGCAAGCGCGTCGTGCTCGCTCACGGCGACGGCCTCTGCACGGCAGACCGCGCCTATCAGCGCTTTCGCGCGTTCGCGCGCAACCGCTTCGCGCAGCGGCTCTTTCTGGCGTTGCCGCTCGACACGCGGCTGGGCATCGGCCAGCGCATGCGCACGAAGAGCGAAGGCGCGCGCACGATGGGCGTCGACGCGAAATACGACGTCACGAAGAAAGCCGTCTCGCAACTCTTCATCAACAGCCGCACGCATACGCTGATTCACGGCCACACGCATCGCCCGGCGATGCATCGCGAAGTCGAAGGCGTGCGCTGGGTGCTGCCCGACTGGGAACTGGACGTCAGCAAACCGCGCGGCGGCTATCTGCGCCTCGACGACAGCGGCGTGCACCCGCTGCCGCTCTGACGCTTCAACGCGCAAGCGATTCCGTTCGCTCTTCGGTCTTGCCGTCCATCGACGTGCACAGGCGTTTGAGATCGACGAGCGCGGCGCCATCGACGGCATTGAGCGCTTCCACGCGCGCGCCGAGCCGTTCGAGCGCCGCGACGATCTCGTCGATACGCTGCGTCTGCGTCGAGGCGTGATCGATCAGGCCGTGGATCGCGAGCGACATGGGATCGTCGGCGTTCGGCGTGATGCCATAGGCGCAGAAACCTTCGTGCTTCGGCTCCTTCGGTCTGGAAACCGCCGGCATCACGATGCGCGCCGGATTGCCCACCGCCGTGCCGCCCGCCGGCACCGGCTTCACGACGACCGCGTTGGAGCCGATCTTCGCCTCGGCGCCGATGGTGAAACCGCCGAGCACCTTCGCACCCGCACCGACGATCACGCCGCGTTCGAGCGTCGGATGACGCTTCGCGCCGCGCGTGAGCGACGTTCCGCCGAGCGTCACACCCTGATAGATCGTGCAGTCATCGCCGATTTCAGCGGTTTCGCCGATCACGACGCCCATGCCGTGATCGATGAACACGCGCCGCCCGAGCGTCGCGCCCGGATGGATCTCGATGCCGGTGAGAAAGCGCGCGAGTTGCGACACGAAGCGCGCGAGCCAGCGCCATTGGCGGCGCCAGCACGCGTGCGCGAACCGATGCAGCACGATCGCATGCAGCCCGGGATAACAGGTGACGACTTCCCAGGCGCTGCGGGCGGCGGGATCGCGCTCGCGGATGGCGGCGATGTCTTCGCGAAGTCGGTCGAACATGGCGATGTCTCGATGGTGGGAGGGGTCGCGCGCCGTTCCACGCCACGAGGACGCCTAAAGCAGGGAACGCGCAAAGCTTATATCGGCGGTCGCCGTTTTTCGCCGATTGTAGGGCGAGCGCGCCGCCTTTGCCCGATGCCCCCGATGGCAACGCGGTCGCTGCCATCGGAACAAACGCGCGCACGCGCGTTCAGTCTTTCCTGGCGCGAAGCAGGATGTGCTTGGCGATCCCGCGCAGGATATTCACCTCTTCGCGCTCCAGTCCCGAGCGCGCGAAGAGCCGCCGCACACGCGACATCAGCTTCTTCGGATTGGCCGGATCGAGAAAATCGAGCGCGACGAGCGCCTCTTCGAGATGCGCGTACATGCCTTCGATTTCATCGCTCGCCGCGCTCTGCGCCGCCGGCTCGACGGCGGCAAGCGGGCCCGCGGACGCCTGGAACGCGAGCCGCAACTCGTAGGCGAGCACCTGCACGGCCTGCGCGAGATTGAGCGAGCTGTAGGCGGGATTGGCCGGAATATGCGCGAGCGCGCTGCAGCGCTCGACATCCGCGTTGGACAGGCCGGTGCGCTCGTTGCCGAACACGAGCGCGATGTCGCCGTGGCGCACGAATTCGTGCGCGCGTTCGGCAAGCGCGCGCGGCGGCATCTGCGGCGGGCCGTACTCGCGCATGCGGGCGGTCAGCGCCACCGACCAGCGCACGCCGACGAGCGCATCGGCGAGCGAGTCGACGACGTGCGCGGAGGCGAGCACGTCGTCGGCGCCGGAGGCCATCGCGATGGCTTCTGGCTCGTTCTTGACGTCGGGCACGCGCGGCGCGACGAGGACGAGGCGCGCGAAGCCCATCGTCTTGAGCGCGCGCGCGGCCGCGCCGACGTTGCCCGGATGACTCGGCTCGACGAGGATGAAGCGCGTGGACGTGAAGCCGCCGGCAGGCGCGGAGAGATCGTTGGGTTCCAAGGCGCGATGTGTAATGAATGTGCGAACCCGCCATGTTAACGCGCTTTGCCGAACCACCGGAAACGCACAGCCACTTTCGGGTAAAATGGCCCCTTCGCGCGCCGCGAACGATTGTCGCAGTCAGTCGAATCTTCGCGCGAACGCCCCGCTCTTATTCAATTCGTCTTTCGTCGACATAGTCGTTGTCGCCAATTTTTCCGTCAGCGCGTGTTCATTTTCATGAACGCGCCCGGCGGCCAGAGGATTTCGCTCATGCATCCGATGCTCAATATCGCTGTCAAGGCCGCGCGCCGCGCCGGACAGATCATCAACCGCGCGTCGCTCGATCTGGACCGCGTCCAGGTCAGCAAGAAACAGCACAACGACTTCGTGACGGAAGTCGACAAGGCGTCCGAAGCCGCC
This sequence comes from Caballeronia pedi, assembly GCF_001544915.2. Taxonomy (GTDB): domain Bacteria; phylum Pseudomonadota; class Gammaproteobacteria; order Burkholderiales; family Burkholderiaceae; genus Caballeronia; species Caballeronia pedi. The sequence continues at coordinate 73,874 of NZ_FCOE02000018.1, forward strand.
ATCATCGAGACGCTGCACACCGCCTATCCCGATCACTCGATCCTCGCCGAAGAGTCCGGCGCGACGGATCGCGAGTCGGAATTCCAGTGGATCATCGATCCGCTCGACGGCACCACCAACTTCATTCACGGCTTCCCGTACTACTGCGTGTCGATCGCGCTCGCGCACAAGGGCATCGTCCAGCAGGCCGTCATCTACGATCCGACCCGCAACGATCTCTTCACCGCATCGCGCGGACGCGGCGCGTATCTGAACGAACGGCGCATTCGCGTCGGCAAGCTGGACCGCCTCGCCGATGCGCTGATCGGCACCGGTTTCCCGTTCCGCGACGGCCAGGGCCTGAACGGCTACATGCGCCTCTTCAGCGAAATGACGCTGTCGTGCGCAGGCCTGCGCCGTCCGGGCGCAGCGGCGCTCGATCTCGCCAACGTCGCGGCCGGGCGGCTGGACGGTTTCTTCGAACAAGGCATCCATCCGTGGGACGTGGCGGCGGGCGCCCTGCTCGTGACGGAAGCGGGCGGGCTCGTCGGCAATTACACGGGTGAATCGGATTTCCTGTTCCAGAACGAGATTGTCGCCGCCAATCCGAAGGTGTACGCGCAGATGATCAAGATTCTCGACCCGTACTCGCGCACGCGTCTGACTGGCGAATAAGCCGCATGGAAAGGGCGCGCCCTGCGCCCTTTCGTTTTCTCCCTCCGCTCGCGTCCCGGGCGCGCCCCCTGCTCTGCAACGAATGCGGGGCTCCGTTACAGTGCAATCTTTTGCCCTCGCCGCCCGAAGGCGACGCTTCGTCGCGCCCTTCCCCGTCTGCCCGTCGCACGCCGCGCCACACGTCACTCCCGCCATGAAGAAAGGCTTCTACACGATCATCGCCGCGCAGTTCGTTTCATCGCTCGCCGATAATGCGCTTCTGATCGCCGCGATCGCCATGCTCGCCGTCGTGCAATCCGCGCCGTGGGTCACGCCGCTTCTGCAGATCTTTTTCACGATTTCCTATGTCGTGCTCGCGCCATTCGTCGGCGCATTCGCCGATGCGATCCAGAAACGCCACGTCATGTTCATCTCGAACGCGCTCAAGGCGGGCGGCTGCGCGATGATGATCGCGGGCGTGCATCCGATGATCGCGTATGGCGTCGTCGGTCTCGGCGCGGCGGCGTATTCTCCCGCGAAGTACGGCATTCTCACCGAACTGCTGCCGCCGCAAAAGCTGATCGCGGCGAACGCGTGGCTCGAATCCGCGACCGTCGGCTCGACGATTCTCGGCACCGTGATCGGCGGCGCGCTCGTGAGCCAGGTCGTCGCGCGCTGGGTCACGCATGCGCATCTGCCGCTCGTGAGCACCGCCGCGCACGCCGCGCTCTTCGCGGTGATGGTGATCTATGCGTCGGCGGCCTTCATCAACGTGTTCATTCCGGACACCGGCGCACGCTATCCGAACCGCCTCACCGAGCCGACCCGGCTCGTCGACGATTTCTCCCACAGCTTCAAGGTGTTGTGGAAGGACAAGCTCTCGCAGATCGCGTTGTGGGTCACGACGCTGCTGTGGGGCGCGGCCGTCACATTGCAGCTGCTCGTGCTCAAATGGGCCGATGCGAACCTCGGCCTGTCGCTGTCGAAGGCCGCCGTGCTGCAGGGCGTGACGGGGCTGGGCATCGCGCTCGGCGCCGCGGCGGCAAGCGCGTGGATCGTGCTGCGGCAGTCGCTGCGCGTGCTGCCGGTGGGCGTGCTGATCGGCGCGGTGGCGGTCGCGATGGCTTTCTACAACAAGGATCTCTTTCCGGCGGGCGCGGGCGTGCAGATCGGCCCGTTCTTCGCGCCGGCCTATATCCTGATGGCCTATCCGCTGATGATCGCGCTGGGCGGTCTGTCGGGCTTTTTCATCGTGCCGATGAACGCGATCCTGCAACATCGCGGCGCGACGCTGCTGTCCGCCGGGCATTCCATCGCGGTGCAGAATTTCAACCAGAACCTCGCCGTGCTCGCGATGCTCGGCGCGTACGCGCTGCTTCTGACCGTCAAGGTCCCGGTGCAGTGGATCATCGTCGTATTCGGCCTGTTCGTCTGCCTGATGATGGCGCTCGCGATGCGCCGCCACAGCCAGAACGAGCGCGAAACGGACCTGGGCGCGCTGGTCGAGGAATGAACCTTGCTCAACGGTGTATTCTGGGTCCATACCCCGGCTGCGGGGTACGGCGACATTCCTCGGCAACGTCAATCAAGGAGCAAGGAAATGGGATTGTTCACACGTTCGACGCTCGACAGCAAGATCAATGGCGCCGCCGATCTCGGCCAGCGCGCGGTGCGAGGTGCGAGCGACGCGGTCGATTCGGCCAGCGGCCAATTGCGTAGTCTGCTAGACGATCTGGAAAGCTCGATCCTGAACGCAAAGGACATCGATGCGGACAAGCTGCGCAAGGAATTGCAATCGAAGCTCAAAACTGCCCGCTCGCAGATGAACGGCGCGAGCGGCGCGATCGCGGGCAGGCTCGGCGATGCCGCCGGCTACGCCGACGATTTCGTGCATGACCGGCCGTGGCATACGCTCGGCGCGGTGGCGGGGTTGGCATTGCTCGTCGGTTATCTCGCCGGGCGCGCGTGACGCGCTCTGATCGTTTCTGAAAATTGCCGCCGGAACGGTGAAACATTCGTTTCGGCGGCGAGCATTGTCCTCGCCACACGCGAGCGGGCACGCTTGTCCACTCACATCTGCTGAATTCGCCTTCGTTCCTGGCGCGCCGCTAGCCGTTCGGCCGGCTCGCGCTCATCCGGCGACAGGTTAAACTCTTGGCCTATCGGCTCATTCGCGCCGGCGCAACTTCGCGCCCGGCCGTTTGGTCATTCCGGCTTCCACAGCACGCAAGATGGGCAATCACACGGCAACTCCCGATACTTCCCTCGATAGCGGCGCGCCACTCGCGGACCTGTCGCAGCACACGCCGATGATGCAGCAGTATCTACGCATCAAGGCGGACCATCCCGGCACGCTCGTTTTCTACCGGATGGGCGATTTCTACGAGCTTTTCTTCGACGATGCGGAGAAAGCCGCGCGCCTGCTCGATCTCACGCTGACTCAGCGCGGCGCGTCGGGCGGCAATCCGATCAAGATGGCGGGCGTCCCGCATCACGCGTGCGAGCAATATCTCGCGAAGCTGGTCAAGCTCGGCGAGTCGGTGGCGATCTGCGAACAGATCGGCGATCCGGCGACGTCGAAAGGTCCGGTCGAGCGCAAGGTGGTGCGCGTCGTCACGCCCGGCACGCTGACCGATGCCGCCCTGCTCTCGGACAAGAGCGATGTCTATCTGCTCGCGCTGTGCCCCGCGCACAACCGGCGCGGCGTGGTGACGAGCGTCGGCCTCGCGTGGCTCAATCTCGCGAGCGGCGCGCTGCGTCTCGCGGAAGTCGCGCCCGGGCAAGTGAGCGCGGCGCTCGAGCGCATCCGCCCGGCGGAAACGCTCATCGCCGATTCGATCACCGACGCGCAGGCATCGCTCGGCGTGATGAATCCAGGCGCCACGACGCGTGTGCCCGCCTGGCATTTCGATGTCGGCTCGGGCACGCAGCGCCTGCGCGAGCAACTCGATGTCGCGAGTCTCGACGGCTTCGGCGCTCAGACGCTCACCTGCGCGTGCGGCGCGGCCGGCGCGCTCCTGCTTTACGCCGCCGCGACGCAAGGCCAGCAGTTGCGTCACGTGCGCAGCCTGAAGGTCGAATACGAATCGGAATACATCGGGCTCGATCCCGCCACGCGCCGCAATCTCGAACTCACCGAGACGCTGCGCGGGACCGAATCGCCCACGCTGTTCTCGCTGCTCGACACCTGCTGCACGACGATGGGCAGCCGGCTGTTGCGCCACTGGCTGCATCATCCGCCGCGCGATGCATCGGTTGCGCAGGCGCGTCAGCAGGCGATCGGCGCATTGCTCGACGCACCCGTGAACGGCGGGCTCGACACCTTGCGCGGCGCGCTGCGCAAGATCTCGGACATCGAGCGCATCACGGGCCGTCTCGCGTTGCTGTCGGCGCGGCCGCGCGATCTGTCGAGCCTGCGCGACACCTTCGCCACGCTGCCCGATCTGCGCGCGCTCGTCGCTGCCGTGGCGGCGCATGCGTCGGCGCTGGAGCGCATCAGCGTGGCGCTCGAACCGCCGCACGAATGTCTCGATCTCCTGAAGAGTGCCATCGCACCCGAACCTGCCGCGCTGATCCGCGATGGCGGCGTGATCGCGCGCGGCTACGATCCCGATCTCGATGAATTGCGCGATATTTCGGAGAACTGCGATCAGTTCCTGATCGAACTCGAAGCGCGCGAGCGCACGCGCACGGGCATTGCGAATCTGCGCGTCGAGTACAACAAGGTGCATGGCTTCTATATCGAGGTCACGCGCGGCCAGACCGACAAGGTGCCGGACGACTATCGCCGCCGTCAGACGCTGAAGAACGCCGAGCGCTACATCACGCCCGAGCTGAAAACGTTCGAGGACAAGGCGCTGTCCGCGCAGGAGCGCGCGCTCGCGCGTGAACGCGCACTCTATGACGCGCTGCTGCAGAACCTGCTGCCCTTCATCGCGGATTGCCAGCGTGTGGCGGGCGCGCTCGCGGAACTCGATCTCCTGTGCGCGTTCGCCGAACGCGCCCGCGCGCTCGACTGGGTCGCGCCGCAATTCACCGCCGATGCCGGCATCGATATCGAACAGGGGCGGCATCCGGTCGTCGAGGCGCAGGTCGAGCAGTTCATCGCCAATGACTGTGCGCTCGGCCAGGATCGCAAGCTGCTGCTGATCACCGGTCCGAACATGGGCGGCAAGTCGACCTTCATGCGCCAGACCGCGCTGATCGCGCTGATGGCGTATGTCGGCAGCTATGTGCCCGCGAAGCGCGCGCGGTTCGGCGCGCTCGATCGCATCTTCACGCGCATCGGCGCGGCGGACGATCTCGCGGGTGGACGCTCGACCTTCATGGTCGAGATGACGGAAGCAGCGGCGATTCTCAACGACGCGAGCGCATCGAGTCTCGTGCTGATGGACGAGATCGGGCGCGGCACCTCGACCTTCGACGGCCTCGCGCTCGCCTGGGCCATCGCGCGTCATCTGCTCACGCACAACGGCTGCTACACGCTGTTCGCCACGCACTACTTCGAGCTCACGCAATTGCCCGCGGAATTCGCGCAGGCGGCGAACGTGCATCTGTCGGCGGTCGAGCACGATCACGGCATCGTGTTTCTGCACGCGGTGAGCGAAGGACCGGCGAATCAGAGCTACGGCTTGCAGGTCGCGCAACTCGCGGGCGTGCCGGCGGCGGTGATCCGCGCGGCGCGCAAGCATCTCGTGCATCTGGAGCAGCAGTCGATCGGCCAGCCGACGCCGCAATTCGATCTGTTCGCGAGTCAGCCCTACGCACCCTTCGAGGATGACCCGCGCGACGATGAACCGGCGCCGGCCGACGCGCCCGAACATCCGGTAATGGACAGGCTGCGCGCACTCGACCCGAACGAGCTGCGTCCGCGCGATGCGCTCGATCTGCTCTACGAACTGCATGAACTGGCGAATCGTCCGCCGGATGCCGCGCGTTGAGCGTGGCGTCGCCGCGCGCCTGACGAGCGCTGCGCCGATCGCGGTCGCGCTCATGTGCGGCGCGCTCACCTGCGGATCGATCCGGCAGGCAAACGCCGAAGGCAGCGCGCCGCTCGGCTTCGCCGTCATCTCCGACGCGCTCACCCGTCCCGCCGACGAAGCCCCGGTGCGCCGCATGCTCGACGCGATCGGGCGTGACGGCAGCATCGCGTTCATCGTCTATGACGGCAATCTGAAGGGCGGCGCGGAGCCGTGCCGGGACGGCATCTATCAGTCGCGGCATGATCTGCTGGACGCGTCGCGCACGCCGCTCGTGCTGCTGCTCGGCCAGCACGACTGGGCCGATTGCGGCCTCGCGCACGCGGGCGCTTACGACCCGGTGGAACGGCTCGATTTCGTCCGCCAGCTCTTTTTCGCGGATGCCGGTTCGCTCGGACAAAGCCCCCTCAATCTCGCGCGCGAAAGCGATGTCGCGCGCTTTCGCACGTTCCGGGAAATCGTGCGCTGGCAGGCGCAGGGCATCGCGTTCATCGGTCTCAACGTGCCGAGTCCGAACAATCACTATCTGACGGCGGGCGGGCGCAACGGCGAGTTCGAAGACCGCACCGTCGCGACGACCTTCTGGATCGAGCACGCGGCGGAATCGGCGCGGCGCACCGAGATGCGCGCGCTCGTCGTCATTCTGCAGGGCGATCCGGATTTTTCGCGCTACGAGCGGCGCGAGCGCTTCGGCTGGCTGCGCTTCTCGCGCTCGAACCAGCCGCGCGACGGCTTCCTCGAACTCAAGCGCAGCCTCGCGAAGGCGGCCGAAACCTTTCGCGGGCCGGTCATCGTGATTCACGGCACCGATACGCCCGAGCCCAACGGCTTTCATATCGATCAACCTTTGCGCAACGACAAGGGTTTGATCGTCACGAATCTCACGCGCGTGGCGGTGGCGTTCAGGAAGCCGCAAACGCAATGGCTCGAAGTGCAAAGCGATGCGCAATGGCATCCGCCGTTTCGACTGCGCGTGCGCGATGTGAAGGAGGCGCGCACGCGTGAACCGGCCACGCCGCCCGAGGCGCCCGCGCAATCGAGCACGCCCTATGTGCCCTATCCGTCGCCCTACCCAACGCCCAGTCCGGCGACGCAACCGACCTTGCCCGCATCGACGCCACCGGGCTTGCCGGACTCGCTGCCGGCACCGCCCTCGATGCCGCTGCCGGCCTCCGACCTGCCGCCGATCCTCACGCCGCCGCAGTCGCTGCCGCCGATCTATCCCGTGCCCGCGTCGGGCGTACGCAACGACACGAGCGGGCAATAAAAAACGCAGCCGAAGCTGCGTTTTTCAGTAAGCCGATGCGCTCGATCAGTGCAGCGTCGGACCTGCATCCTTGCGCGGTTCGTCGTCATCGTCGTCTTCGTCTTCGTCGACGACCTGCAGGCCGTCCGCGCCATGCGCGTGCTGATGTTCGATCTCGTCGTCGGTCGCAGTACGCACTTCCTGCACCGACAGCGAGAAGCGCAGCGCCATGCCCGCGAGCGGATGATTGCCGTCGAGCACGACCTTGTCCTCGGCGACATCGGTCACGGTGTAGATGAGCGAGTCGATGTCGTCATCGCCGTCTTCGGGCGTGCCTTCGAACTGCATGCCGACTTCCAGCGGCTCCGGAAAGCGGCTGCGCTCCTCGATCTTCACGAGCTCGGGATCGTACTCGCCGAACGCGTCCTGCGGTTCGAGCTGAATGAGCGTTTCATATCCGGCCTCGTGACCGTCGAGCGCTTCCTCGATCTTGGGGAACGTGCCATCATAGCCGCCGTGCAGATAGACCATCGGCTCGTCGCTCTCCTCGATCAGATTGCCTTGCGCATCCGATAGCTTGTAAGCGACCGAAACGACAGTGTCTTTCGCAATTTTCATTGGATCCTCCAAGATACAAGCCTCGATTATACGATGCCCAAGCGGCCCCAAGACGCAACACTAGCCCCTGTTTCCGGCCTTCCCGAGCATGCTCGCGCGCCTTCGCCGGATGAACCCACACCCTTGTTGGGCAACCGCACACCGCGACAGTTCATGCGGCGTTACTGGCAGAAAAAGCCGCTCCTGATCCGACAGGCGATCCCCGATATCGCAGCGCCGCTCGCGCGCGACGAACTCTTCGAACTCGCCGATCTCGACGACGTCGAGTCCCGTCTCATCACGCATTTTCGCAAGACTTGGAGTCTGGAGCACGGCCCGTTCGCGCCCGACGAATTGCCTTCAGTGAAGAAACGCGAGTGGACGCTGCTCGTGCAGGGCGCGAACCTGCACGACGATCGCGCGCACGCGCTGATGAACCGCTTTCGCTTCATTCCGGACGCGCGCCTCGACGACCTGATGATCTCGTATGCGACCGACGGCGGCGGTGTCGGACCGCACTTCGACTCTTATGATGTGTTTCTGCTTCAGGTTCATGGCAAGCGCCGCTGGCGTATCAGCGCTCAGCGTGACCTTTCGCTAAATCCCGGACTGCCGTTGAAAGTTTTACAGCACTTCGAGCCCGAGGAAGAATGGCTGCTGGAGCCCGGTGACATGCTGTATCTGCCGCCGCATATCGCGCATGACGGCATCGCGGAAGGCGAATGCATGACCGCGTCGATCGGCTTTCGCGCGCCCTCCACGCACGAGCTCACGGCGCAGTTCCTCTATCATCTCGCCGAGCGCGCGGACGATGCACCGGAAGGCGCGCGTGCCAGCACGCGCTATCGCGATCCGGCGCAGGAACCCGTGTCGAATCCGGCCGCGCTGCCCGCACTGCTCGTCGACCGGGTTGGCGCGATCCTTGCGAACGTCAACTGGACTGAAAAGGACATCGCGGCATTTCTCGGCACTTATTTGAGCGAGCCAAAAGCGAACGTCGTATTCGACTCGCCTGAGCGCGCGCTCAATGAGCAAAAATTTGTAGAGCGTGCGAAGAAAACGGGCGTAAGGCTGGATAGAAAGACTATTTTGCTCTACGACGCAAGGTCATTTTTCGTAAATGGCGAAGAGCAAGTGTTGTCATCGAAGCTGAAAAAGTGGCTCCCTGAATTGGCCGATACTCGGCATCTGGAGGCGAAACGCTTTGTAACACTTACAGACGATTCGTCAATGACAGCGCTGCTGCACGAATGGTATTGTGCGGGCTGGCTTCGGATGGGTGCTTTGCCTTGACTGGCTTGACTTCATGAGACTTCCTGACACGCTGCGGAATGCTAGAGTTTGTTGTTCCGCAATATGAAAGTTTGTATGAGAAAGACAACGTATCGTCCCCTGATTTATCGACGGTCGTTACGAAAGTGCCTATAATTTCCGGCCAAGCCGTAGGAAGTCTCACACAAAAAAGAATTGTGAGTCTCCACAGCGGCCCAGGTCGGTGTTGGAGCACACATTACCGGTACTTTGCGCTGTTGCTTACCTTTAACCATAAAAGGACGTGATCATGAAGAAATCCCTCCTCGTAGCATCCCTGTTGGCTGCTGTTGCTCTGGCTGCATGCAACAAGTCTAGCGAAACGGCTGCTCCGAGCGCTGCAAGCGATACGTCGGCTGCTTCGGCTCCGGCTGCTGCTGCTTCGGACGCAAACGCTGCAGCATCGAGCGCTTCGGCCGCTGCAAGCGACGCAGCTTCGGCTGCTGGCGCAGCTTCGGACGCTGCCGCTTCGGCTGCTGCTCCGGCATCGGGCGCAAGCCAGTAAGGCTTGTCGGCGCTTCGGCGCCAAGGCATGCGCCGCTCAATGCGGCCTGCCAACGAAAAAACCGGCTTTTGGGCCGGTTTTTTCATATCTGCTTTCTGCGTTTCTACCGCGTTATCCGCGCATTCAGAGCATTAGCCAGTCGAAGCCTTCCGCTTGCGTCGCGACCACCACATCGATCGCCGACGCACCCAGCGCCGCCGCGAGCGCCGCCTGCGCCAGATGCGGCAGATTGTTTTGCTGACTGAGATGAGCGGCGACGAGATGACGCAGCCTGGAACGATCGAGCGACGCGAGTATGGCCGCCGCCGCTTCGTTATTCAGGTGTCCGTGAGTCCCGCCGATGCGCGCCTTCAGCGAGGGCGGATAGCGGCTCGCGGCAAGCATGCCGACATCGTGATTGGATTCGAGCACGAGCGCGTCACAGCCGCTCAGGACGTTCGTGATATGCGGCGTCGACACACCCACGTCCGTCAGCACACCGAGGCGGCACGCGCCGTCTGAAAAGACGTATTGCAGCGGCTCGCGCGCATCGTGAGGCACGGTATACGGCAGCACGCTCAGATCGCCGATGGCCACACTCTCATCGCCCCACAGCACGTGCAGGTCGATGTCGGCTTCATCGGCGCCGATCGCGCGCGCGGTGCCCCAGCTCATGTGCAGAGGAATGGACCATCGGCGCGCGAGCGTCAGCGCGCTGCCGATATGATCCGTGTGCTCGTGCGTGATGACGATGGCGTCGAGATCCTCGGCGCGGCAGTTCAGACGCGCGAGGCGACGCTCGACTTCCTTGCCGGAGAATCCGCAATCGAGCAGCACGCGCGTCGTGGTCGTGCCGCTCGATGCCTCGACGAGCAATGCATTGCCCTCGCTGCCGCTGCCGAGACTGGCGAATCTCACGATGTCTTCAGAAGTCGTTTAGTTCAACTGCGCGTGCAGCAAGGACACGATGCGCTGCGCATCGGACGAGGTGTCCGGCTGACCGTTCGCATCGACGACGCCGACCTGCGTGAGCGAGTCCGCCTTCGGCCGCACGTTGACGAGGAACTGACGCGTCGGCTTCGGCGTATTGCCCGAGAAGAACTTGCCAAACAGACCGTCCTTCTTCAGCTCCGCCATGGAGTCCGAATAATGGACGTAGTAAATGCCCTTGTCGCGATCGCGATTGTCGACCGTGAAATTGGTGCGATCGAGCGCGAGGCCCACGCGCAGCCATGCGCGATCGAACGGCTCGGCGAGATCGAGCGTGGAACCGCCCGCGCTCTGGTCCACCGCCACCTTAGCGCCCGACGGACGCGCCTGCGCCATCAACTGCTGCGACTGCTTTTCGGTCAGGCCGAACTTCTGCATCAGCTTCGTGAGCACCGCGGCTTCGAGCTGCGGGTTGCGCGGACGCGCTTCCCAGCGCGACGAGGTCTTGTCCTGCCCCGTCAGCACTTCTTCCATCGCGCTGTGCGTGACGGAGATATCGGTCGAGCCGTCCGACGCGCGGTCCACCTGCGTACGGAACATGTCGCGCGTGCCGGACGAATACGCGAAGTCGAGCAGCTTGCCCACGCTATTGCGGAACCAGTCGTTCGGAATGTTCGCGCGGTTCTCCGCCCAGTCGGTCGCCATGATGCCGGTCTGCGGCGCGTCGGTCTTGAGCGTGAAGCCGTTCTCTTCCCAGAACTCCTTCAGCGGTCCCCAGATCTGATCGGGCGAGCGGCCATCGACGACGAGCCAGCGACGGTCGCCATCGCTCTCGACGTGCATGCCGTACGGGTCCTGCGCGTTCGGCACGCCGAGCGTCGCGTTGCCGGCCGGCGTGACCGCGCGTTCCGCGGCGCCGCCCAGCGCGTTGATCTTCGGCGGCGCGGCATAGCGCTGGCTGATGTCGGCCGTGCTCAGATCCGACGGAACATTGAGCGACGGTGCGGTCTCAGCAGCCTTGTAGTTGACGCGATCCGGCGCGAGCCAGTCGTTGAGCGTGTCGCAACCCGCGAGCGCGAAGATCGCGCCGGCGCCGAGCGACAGCATGCTCAGGCGTTTGGCGTGAGTAAGAAGAGCGGAACGTTTCATGAGGTCCTTCTTTGCTGCTGATGACGCATTGCCTCGCGCCGATGCCGCTCTAGCCGAGCGGATCATCGACGCAAAAGTCGAGGCCAATGAGCGGCGGTTGATGACTGAACGTGGGCTTCATTCCGGTCACGTGCGGCGGCGCGGGCTTTCGATTCTTTGTGACTTGCCGTGCCGCCACGGGTGATCAGGCGAGCAGCCCGGACTCGCGCAACGCGTCACGCACGACGTCGTGATAGCGCGCGTCGAGCGGCGTGAGCGGCAGACGGATGCCGCCTTCCATGCGGCCGAGCGCCTGCAGCGCCCATTTGGCCGGAATCGGATTCGATTCGCAGAAAAGTTGTTTGTGCAGCGACAGAAGCTTCAGATGGATACGGCGCGCGGTGATCGCGTCGCCTTCGATCGCGGCGCGGCAGAGCTGGCTCATTTCCTTCGGCGCGACGTTGGCCGTCACCGAGATATTGCCGTGGCCGCCGAGAAGCATCAGCGCGATGGCCGTGGGATCGTCGCCGCTGAAGATTGCGAAGTTCGCCGGCGCGTGCTTGATCAGATGCGCCGCGCGATCGATGTTGCCGGTCGCTTCCTTCACGCCGATGATGCCCGGCACGTCCGCGAGACGCAGAATGGTCTCGTTGCTCATGTCGGCGACGGTGCGGCCCGGCACGTTGTACAGGATCACCGGCAGATCGACCGCTTCCGCGATAGTGCGGAAATGGCGGTACATGCCTTCCTGCGTCGGCTTGTTGTAATACGGGACGACTTGCAGCGTGGCGTCGGCGCCGACCTTCTTCGCCTGCTTCGAGAGCTCGATGGCCTCGGCGGTCGAATTGCCGCCCGCGCCCGCGATGATCGGGAAGCGCTTCGCGGCGTGCTCCACCGCCGTCTGGATCATCAGGATGTGTTCTTCGACCGACAGAGTGGCCGATTCGCCGCTCGTGCCGACCACGACGAGACCGTTCGATCCTTGCTCGACGTGCCAGTCGATCAGTTTTCGAAACGCCGGCAGATCAAGACTACCGTCCTCGTGCATCGGTGTGACGATGGCAGGAATGCTGCCGCGGATCTGGATGCCGCCGTGTGTTCCGTTTGTCATGAAACTCTATGAATTTAATCGTAAATTTAATCGCAAAAAGCGATCTTACGCGATTGTAGCGGATTAGCCGGTCAGCGCGTAACGTGGCGGGCTCGGCGGTGTGTTACCAATCGTGAGCGGGTTTTCCGCTGACTGCGGTTCGCGAATCGCGCAAATCCGCTGCACGTAGGCAGGACGCGGGTCCTCGATGAATCCGTCTTCGAAGGCGATCACGCGCAGCTGCCCGCGCACGGCGTCCAGCAGTTCGCCCGGTTCGAGCAGAAACGCCGGATTCGACGGCTTGCCGATACTGCCGTTGCCCGCCGCGAACGTCTCGTAGATCAGCACGCCGCCGGGCGCGAGCGCGTCGATCAAGTGCCCGAACAGCGGCCGATGCAGATAATTGGTCACGACGACCGCATCGAACGTTCGGTCGCCCGGAAGCGGCCATGACGCGCCTTCGATATCGGCCGTCAGCGTATCGATGCCCACGAGCGACGACATCGACGCCAGCGCCTCGGCGTCGCGATCCACGGCCAGCACGGCAAAACCGCGCGCCGCGAGCCAGCGCGCGTGCCGCCCGCGCCCCGACGCGACATCGAGCACCGCTCCGCCGCGCGCGACGAGATGCGCCCAGCGCGTGACCCACTGACTCGGCACGCCTTCCATCAGTTGTAAGACAGGCCCATGGCCTCGCGTACGTCGCGCATGGTCTCGACGGCGAACTTGCGCGCCTTGTCGCAGCCGTCCGCGACGATCGCGCGCAACAGCGACGGATCGTCCATGTACTTCTGCGCGCGTTCCAGCATGGGCTGCTGCTCGCGCAGAATGCCCTCGATCACCGGCTGCTTGCATTCCAGACAGCCGATGCCCGCGCTGCGACAGCCCTTCTGGACCCATTCGTGGGTCTTTTCGTCGGTGTAGACCTGATGCAGTTGCCAGACCGGGCACTTGTCCGGATCGCCCGGATCGGTGCGGCGCACGCGCGCCGGGTCGGTCGGCATCCTGCGGACCTTCTGCTCGATCGTCGCGGCGTCCTCGCGCAGGCCGATGGTGTTGCCGTAGGACTTCGACATCTTCTGCCCGTCGAGGCCCGGCATGCGCGACGCTTCGGTCAGCAGCACCTGCGGCTCGACGAGGATGAGCTTGCGCGCCCCTTCGAGATAGCCGAACAGCCGCTCGCGATCGTTCATCGACAGGCTTTGCGACTCCTGCAACATCGCGCGCGCCTGTTCGAGCGCCTCGTCGTCGCCTTCCTGCTGATACGCGACGCGCAGTTCGTGATACAGCTTCGCGCGCTTGCCGCCGAGTTTTTTCGCCGCGTCGAGCGCCTTCTCTTCGAAATCCGCTTCCTTGCCGTACAGATAATTGAAGCGGCGCGCGATCTCGCGCGTCATTTCGACGTGCGGCACCTGATCCTCGCCGACCGGCACGAGCGACGCGCGATACAGCAGGATGTCCGCCGCCATCAGCACCGGATAACCGAGAAAGCCGTAGGTCGACAGATCCTTCTCGCGCAGCTTTTCGATCTGCTCTTTATAGGTCGGCACGCGTTCGAGCCAGCCGAGCGGCGTACCCATGCCGAGCAGCAGCGAAAGCTCGGCGTGCTCGGGCACGCGGCTCTGGATGAAGAGCGTCGCCTGCGCCGGATCGATGCCCGATGCCAGCCAGTCGATCAGCACTTCCCAGACGTTTTTCTCGATGACCTCGGGCGTCTCGTAGTGCGTCGTGAGCGCGTGCCAGTCGACCACCGCGAAGAAGCACGGGTATTCGGACTGCAGCCGCACCCAGTTTTTCAGCACGCCGTGGTAGTGGCCGAGGTGCAGCGACCCGGTGGGCCGCATGCCGGAGAAGATACGGTCAGGGAACATGATCTTATGGGAATAGTGAAGCGAGGGGATTCAGAATGGCCGACACCGCCGTATAGCCGACGTTCACGAGCGGCCCGAGCCAGAAGCGCGTCAGCACGCCGGTCACGACGAGCGCCATGACGATGAAGAAGCCGTACGGTTCGAGCTTCGAAAACGCGATCGACGCGCGCACCGGCAACAGCGCCATGACGACGCGGCCGCCGTCGAGGGGCGGCAAGGGAAAGAGATTCAGCACGCCGAGCACCAGATTCACGCCGACGCCCGCCGCCGCCATGCGCGTGAAAAACGGTTCGTCGACATGAAAGGCCGCGAGCAGCACCGCGATCACGCCCCAGACGATCGCCTGCACGAAGTTGCTGCCGGGGCCCGCCGCGGCGACCCAGAGACTGCCCCAGCGCGGATTGCGCAGATTGCCGAAGGCCACCGGCACGGGCTTCGCGTAGCCGAACATGAAGGCCCCGCTCGTCACGAAATACAGGACGATCGGAATCACGATCGTGCCGATCGGGTCGATGTGGCGCATCGGATTCATGGAAACGCGGCCCAGCACGTAGGCCGTGTTGTCGCCGAGCAGTCGCGCGGCGTAGCCATGCGCGGCCTCGTGCAGCGTGATCGCGAAGATCACCGGGAGCGCGTAGACCGCGATGGTTTGTATCAGGGAGGAGTCCATGGGGCGGTATTGTAGCAAGCGGGCAGGTCGAATCAGACGCGCGCGACGGCGCCGGGCGCGCACTATTTCGCCCATGATGTGCGATGACACTTAGTCGGGTCTTACGCCCGTGTGCGTTACAGCACGGCGCTTACGCCGTGAGCCCGAACGGTTCGAGACTGCCTCTCCCCGCGCGCACGAGCACTGGCTCCCCCGATGAAAGATCGATCACCGTCGACGGCTCCGCCGGGCACGCGCCGGCATCGATCACGAGCTCGACCTGCTTTTCCAGCCGTTCGCGGATTTCCTCGGCGTCGTTGAGCGGCTCGGTGTCCGGCGGCAGGATCAGCGTCGAGGCGAGCAGCGGCTCGCCGAGCGCTTCCAGCAACGCCAGCGTGATCGCATGATCCGGCACGCGCAGCCCGATGG
The DNA here is from genome assembly GCF_001544915.2 of Caballeronia pedi. Taxonomy (GTDB): domain Bacteria; phylum Pseudomonadota; class Gammaproteobacteria; order Burkholderiales; family Burkholderiaceae; genus Caballeronia; species Caballeronia pedi. The sequence goes on from NZ_FCOE02000018.1 coordinate 89,221, forward strand.
TCTTGCGCGACGGGTGCGACAGCCGGCGCGGCACTTCCTTGGTCGCCTGCAGCACGAATACGTAAGGCCCGGGCGTCACCGACTTGATCAGCCGGTACTGCTGGTTGTCGACCATCGCGAAATTCGACAGTTCGGAGAGATCGCGCACGAGCAGCGACAGCAGTTGCTTGTCGTCGATACCGCGAACGCGCCGCAATCGCTCGACGGCGTCCTTGTCGTCGAGATGGCATCCGAGCGCGTAGCTTGAATCCGTCGGCAACGCGACGAGACCGCCGTCCTTGATGATCTGCACGGCCTGATTGATGAGCCGCGGCTGCGGATTGTCGGGGTGAATGCGAAAAAATTGAGACATGGCGACGCCTTATTGTTTCGATCGTTATCGCGAAGGCCGGGCGCGGCGCGGATCCACGCGCGAGCGCGCCTGACGCGATGTGCGTGCGGAAAATCACCGGTGATGCAAAGACCGTGCGCGCGAGGAAGAAAAACGCGCGCCGAAAGAGCCCTACAGCCAGCGCTCCCAGACGGGCGTGAGATCGTCGGGCAGCGGCGGAAGCCGGCCGAGATCGACACGTCCTTCGCCCGTGCCGTGGAAGTCCGAGCCGCGCGACGCCTCGAAGCCGTAACGGCGCGCGACATCCGCGTACTCGCGGTACTGGTCGGGCGTGTGGCTGCCCGTCACGACTTCGATGGCACGGCCGCCGAGCTGGATGAACTCGTCGAAGAGCGCAGCGAATTCGACCGGCGTGTAATCGTAGCGGCCCGGATGCGCGATGATCGGTTCGCCCCCCGCATCCTTGATCCATTTCACGGCGTCCGCGAGCTTCGCCCAGCGATGCCCGACGAAACCGGGCTTGCCGTCGCCGAGATAGCGCGAGAACACGTCCGAAGTGGACTGCGCGTAACCCGCCTCCACCAGATACCGCGCGAAGTGGGTGCGCGAAATCATGTCGGGGTCGTCGGTGAAGCGCAGCGCGTTCTTGTAGCAATCCGGAATGCCGATCGCCGCGAGCGCCTCGCCGATGGCCACGCCGCGCGCCGCGCGCCCGTCGCGAGTGCATTCGAGCCCCTTGAGCAGCGCCTCGTTGTTCGGATCGACGTTCATGCCGACGATATGCACCGTGCGCGATGCCCACGTCACCGAAATCTCGACGCCCGGCAGATAGCCCATGCCGAGCGCCTCGGCGGCCTTGCGCGCTTCGTCCTGCCCGCCCAGTTGATCGTGATCCGTGAGCGACCACAGCGTCACGCCGTTCGCGTGCGCGCGCGCCGCAACCTCGGCGGGCGCGAACCGGCCGTCGGAAACGGTGGAATGGCAATGCAGATCGGCGTTCATCATCGGCTTTTGGATATCACTCACATTCTAACTGTAACGGCATGACACGCCAGTTATGTAGTTCCTTCGTACCGGCTGCCGCGCCGCTCACGCGCAGAACGATTCGATCAGCGCCGCGACGCGCTCCGGCTGATCGTGATGGATCATGTGACCGGCGCCCTCGACGATTTCCTCGCGCCAGTCGGGAAATGCGGCGAAGCGCGTCTTGAATTCGGCGACGGGCGTCTGGCCCGCGAAGGTCGCGAGCGTCGGCGAGTCCTTCGCCTCGACGTGCAGCACCGGCGCCGTGACGCGCGCCCAGGCTGCGCTGACTTCATCCAGCCGGTACAAGTTCGGCCCACGCAACTTGTGCGCCGGATCGGCGAGCAGATGAAAGCGGCCGTCCGCTTCCTCGCGCGACCAATGCTGCGCGAGGAAGCGCGCGCGGGCGAGCGGCAGGCGCGGATTCGTGCGGATCAGCCGATCGGCCACTTCGTCGAGGCTCGCGTAGCTGCGCAGTTCGGGTGGCACGCGCAGATCGTCGAGCCATTGGCCGATGCGCCCCGGTGACTGCGATGCGCGCGCCGCCGGCAATCCGAAGCCTTCCAGGTCGACCACGCGCCGCACGCGCTCGGGCCGCACGCCCGCGTACAGCAGAGCGACGTTCGCGCCCATGCTGTGACCGACGAGATTCACTCGCGCGCCGGGCGAGTAGTGATCGAGCAGCACGTCGAGATCGGCGAGATAGTCCGGAAAGTAGTAATGGCCGCCGCCCTTCTCCGCGACCGGCCAGTCCGACAATCCGAAGCCGCGCGCGTCGGGCGCGAGCACCTGCCAGTTACCGGCAAGCGCATCGACGACGAACTGGAACGACGCGGCGACGTCCATCCAGCCGTGCAGCATGAAGAGCATCGGGGCGTCGGGCGCGCCCCAGCGGCGCACATGCAAGCCCACGCCGCGCGCATCGACGAATTCGGAGCGCGATTCATTCATGTGTGATCTCGAATGTAAAAAAGGATGATCGTTCGATTATAGCGACGATGCGCGCGCTACGCGGCGTCGTCGAGGCCGGCGAGCGCGCGCAGTTCCGCTTCGTCGAAACCGGCCTCGCGGCGCGCCTCGAAGTTGAACGGGCCGCGCAGCTTCGGCGCGTGGTATTGCGCGGCGAGGCGTTCGTAAGTCGCGTGCGGGTCGAGATTCGCGCCGTCGCACAGAAAACGGAACCAGTGATTGCCGATCAGCACGTGGCCGATCTCATCGCGCAGAATCACGTCGAGAATCGCCGCCGATGCGTGATCGCCCGCCTGCGCGAGACGCTTGCGGATTGGCGGCGATGCGTCGAGTCCGCGCGCCTCCAGCGTGCGCGGCACGAGCGCCATGCGCGCGAGTACGTCGTCGCGCGTGCGCTGCGCCATTTCCCACAGACCGTCGTGCGCCGGGAAGTCGCCGTATGCGTGGCCGAATTCCGCGAGACGCGCGCTCAACAGCGAAAAGTGATACGCCTCCTCGGCCGCCACTTTCAACCAATCGAGATAAAATTCACGCGACATCGACGGAAAGCGCCAGACTGCGTCGAGCGCGAGATTGATCGCGTTGAACTCGATGTGCGCGAGCGCGTGCAGCAGCACGGCGCGCCCCGCATCCGACTGCATGCTGCGCCGCTTCAGCGACGACGGCTCGACAAGTTCCGGACGCGCCGGCCGTCCGGGCAGATCGCCGGGTTCTTCGAGCGTGGCCTGCGGATCGATTCGCGTCGGCTCGGCGCGCACCGCGTCGAACAGGGCGCGAGCGCGCGCCGCCTTGGTCGCGGGCTCGCGCTCGCGCAGGATGGCGAGCGCCGCGCGGCGCGCGCAGATTTCGGCTTCGGAGGAAATCACGGGGTCGTGCATCGAACTGTCTCAAAAACGGCGTCGAAAATCGCGGTCGCAGCGGACGCTTACAGCAAACAGCTAAAATGGTAATCCAGGCGAACGCCACGCATCGCGCAACAGTCGGCGCAACGACGACGGCCATGACCGTCGAGCCGCACCGGCAGGCGCGCATTTTAGCGCCGCCAGCGCCCCACCCTCACGACATCAAGCCCAGGAGACAAAGTGGCCATCTACAAACTCGGCGACGACGCCCCGACCATCCACGAAAGCGTGTTTCTCGCGGATACCGCGACCATCATCGGCCGCGTGACGCTCGAGGAAAACGCGAGCGTCTGGCCCGGCGCGGCGCTGCGTGGGGATAACGAGCCGATCGTCGTCGGGCGCGGCAGCAACGTGCAGGAAGGCGCCGTGCTGCATGCCGATCCCGGTTTTCCTCTGACGATAGGGAACGATGTCACCGTCGGCCATCAGGCGATGCTGCACGGCTGCACGATCAAGGAAGGCGCGCTCATCGGCATCCAGGCCGTGGTCTTGAATGGTGCGGTAATCGGCCGCAACTGTCTGGTTGGCGCGGGCGCCGTCGTCACCGAAGGCAAGGTGTTCCCGGACAACACGCTGATTCTCGGCTCGCCCGCGAAGGCGGTGCGTGAAATCGGCGAGGCGGATATCGCCCGCATGCGCGCGGCCACGGCGAGTTATGCCGACCGGCGCGAATATTACAAGGCGCAGCTCGTACGCATAGGCTGAAACATCGGCTGAAACCCGGAAGAACGGGCGAGCCTCAATACCCAAGGAAGAGTTGTGAACGACCAGTTGCAGAAATTCATGTTCAACGCGGCGCCCGTGCGCGGCGAGATCGTCTCATTGCGCCACACGTGGCAGGAAGTGCTCGCGCGCCGCGCCTATCCGGCGGCCGTGCGCAACGTGCTCGGCGAAATGATGGCGGCGTGCGCGCTGCTGTCGGCGAACCTCAAGTTCGACGGCACGCTCGTCATGCAGATCTACGGCGACGGCCCGGTGAAGATGCTGGTCGTGCAGTGCGATTCGAGTCTCGCGTTGCGCGCCACCGCGAAGCTCGCCGAAGGCGCGGAGAGCGAGCTCGACAACGAGATTTCGCTCGCCGAACTCCTGAACCGTCATGGGCGCGGCCGCTGCGTCATCACGCTCGATCCCACTGACAAAAAGCCGGGTCAGCAACCTTATCAGGGCATCGTGCCGCTATCGGGCGAGCACGGCCCGCTTGCGTCGATGGCGGAGGTGCTCGAGCACTACATGCATCACTCCGAACAGCTCGACACGCGGCTGTGGCTGGCCGCCGATACCGATCGCGCCGTCGGCATGCTGCTGCAGAAGCTACCGGGCGATGGCGGCATCGTGCCGCATCCGGGCGAGCACGACGCCGATACCTGGCAGCGCGTCTGCCATCTCGGCAGCACGCTGTCGACGGCGGAACTGCTGAAGGAAGAGCCGGAGACGGTTTTCAAGCGCCTCTTCTGGCAAGAGAACGTGCAGCACTTCGAACCCGCGCCGGCGCGCTTCCAGTGCACGTGCTCGCGCGGCAAGGTCGGCGGCATGCTCAAGATGCTCGGCCGCGAGGAAGTCGACAGCGTGCTCGAGGAGCGCGGCAACGTCGAGGTGCACTGCGAGTTCTGCAATCAGCGCTACGACTTCGACGCCGTCGACGTGGCGCAACTTTTTGTCGCAAAAGAACTCTCACAAGGCGTGAGTCCGGCGCCCGATCAAAGGCACTGAGCGCGCCGCAAGGCCTGTTACAGCGGGCGCTGCGACGTGTTCATCCCAGGCGGCGGAGCACGGCGCGCGGTCGTCGCGCCCACCCGCGGCGGGTGTTCGATCCACCCTGCCGCGCGCTATGATTGGAGTCTTGCTTAGTTGTCCGACCCGCTGGAGGTCGCAAATGAAAACCGCAACGCTCAACTGGAAATTGCTGCCGTGCCTCGCCGGTGTCGCGCTCGTCGCCGGCTGCATGATGGACCCGCCCGGCCCCTCGCCCATCTATAGCCGCCTGCCCGATACCCCGCCGGCGGTCCAGCAAACGCTCACGCCGCAGCAGCAGATGGAACGCTACAACGCCATCGACAAGCAGGCGCTGAACGAATCGCAGCAGGCCGCGGCCGCGGGCAATGCCGCCAAGACGATGTCGCAGTTCTCTGCGCCCATGCCGGTGTCGGTCTACGGCGGATATTCGAGCGGCGGCTGGGGCGGGCCTTACTGGGGCACAGGCGTCGGAGTCGGCACCTGGTGGTGAGCGAAGCCGGATAAAAAATGGCGCGATCTATGATCGCGCCATTTTTTTGTTCCGAACAAAGCCACCGCGCTATTGCGGCGCGCCCTGCTTTTTCTTCGCTTCAGCCGCTTTTTCCTTCTGCGCCTTTTTGTCCAGATCGCGCAATTCCTGCTTCGAACGCGAAACCGGATTCGGCACCACGCGCAACGGCGCCGCCGAGACCTGCCCGCGCGTCGAGCCGTTCATGCCCGGCACGTTGGCGGAATTGACAGGCGCGGTGGAATTCGGCGAAACGAACTGCACGAACACCTCGCTGTCCTTCACCATGCCCATCTCGTAGCGCGCGCGCTCTTCCACGGCCGCGGTGCCGCTTTGCAAGTCTTGCACTTCGCCCTGAACGCGCTCATTGCGCAATCTCAGGTTCGTGTTCTTGTCGGTCTGCTGCGCGAGCTGCTGCTGCAATTCATGCACGCGCAGCCAGCCGCCGTGCCCCCACCAGAGCGGGTATTGGATCAGCACCAGCAACAGAACCAGAACGACAGTTACGAGCCGCATTCACGTAGCCGAAATAAGCGCCGCCCCGCGGCGGGAAACCGTTGGGCGGCGGGCTTCAAAAGATGACGCTTCAAAGACGCCTTAGCGTCCTTATCGACCAAAGCGGCGAAAGCTTTAGCGCAAGTTGTAGAACGCCGACTTGCCCGGATAGCTTGCGATATCGCCGAGATCTTCCTCGATGCGCAGCAACTGGTTGTACTTCGAGATGCGATCGCTGCGCGACAGCGAACCGGTCTTGATCTGGCCGGCGTTCAGCCCGACGGCGATATCCGCGATCGTCGAATCTTCCGTCTCGCCCGAGCGGTGCGAGATCACGGCCGTGTAACCCGCGCGCTTGGCCATTTCGATCGCCGCGAAAGTTTCCGTCAGCGTGCCGATCTGGTTGATCTTGATCAGGATCGAGTTGGCGATGCCCTTCTCGATGCCTTCCTTCAGGATGCGCGTGTTCGTGACGAACAGGTCGTCGCCGACGAGCTGGATCTTCTTGCCGAGGCGCTCGGTCAGGATTTTCCAGCCTTCCCAGTCGCTTTCGTGCATGCCGTCCTCGATCGACACGATCGGGAACTTGTCGGCCAGCGTCGCGAGGTAGTCGGTGAATTCCGCCGACGAGAGTTGCAGGCCTTCGCCGGCCAGTTGGTACTTGCCGTCGTGGTAGAACTCGCTCGCCGCGCAGTCGAGCGCGAGCAGCACGTCTTCACCGGCGCGATAGCCGGCTTTCTCGATGGCTTGCAGAATCGTCGACAGGCATTCGTCGTTGCTGCCGAAGTTCGGCGCAAAGCCGCCTTCGTCGCCCACCGCCGTGCTCATGCCGCGCTCGGCGAGAATCTTCTTGAGCGCGTGGAACACTTCCGCGCCGCAACGCAGCGCTTCGCGGAACGTCGGCTGGCTGACCGGCACGATCATGAATTCCTGGATATCCAGGCTGTTGTTCGCGTGCGCGCCGCCGTTGACGATGTTCATCATCGGGACCGGCAGTTGCATCGCGCCCGAGCCGCCGAAGTAGCGATACAGCGGCAGGCCGGCTTCTTCAGCCGCGGCCTTGGCGACGGCCATCGACACGGCCAGCATCGCGTTCGCGCCGAGGCGCGACTTGTTTTCCGTGCCGTCGAGTTCGAGCAGGGTTTTGTCGAGGAAAGCCTGTTCCGAGGCGTCGAGGCCCATGATGGCTTCGGAAATCTCGGTGTTGATGTGTTCGACGGCCTTCAGCACGCCCTTGCCGTTGTAGCGGCCGGCTTCGTCGTCGCGCAGCTCGATGGCTTCGCGCGAACCCGTGGACGCGCCCGAGGGCACCGCCGCGCGGCCCATCGTGCCCGATTCGAGCAACACGTCGCATTCGACGGTCGGGTTGCCTCGCGAATCGAGAATCTCGCGGCCGATGATATCTACGATAGCACTCATGATTTCCTCAAGAAATGACGATGAATTCTGTCAGTCACAACGAAGCGCGCGGCGTGCTTTTACACTTCGATACACGCCTGTAAGCGCTTCACTGGCCTCGCTCAGACCCTTTCGATGACCGCCGGGTTCAGTTCCGGCGCTATCGAGCGGTCGTACCGGGATCGGCGCTGCGACCGTGCGCGGCGCGGCGCGTAACACTGCGCCGCCGCATCGCGAATCGAAGCCGATCCGTATCGCTTCGGTGGGGAGCGGGCGCTGGATCCGCCGGCCGGCGCGGATATCGCCCTGATGTGCTGCGCGCTCCTCCGTTGCTCTGATCACTCCAGGTGACCTATTTTCGCGACGCGGGCGGCGATGATGCGCCGCCCGTGCCGTACTGCCTTTTTGCCTTTTGCCGCAGCCGCTCAGTTGAAATCGTTCTCGAGGAACGGGCCGCTCTTGACCGCGCGATCGATGGTGATGAGCGTCGCCAGCAGCGCTTCCATGTGCTGCAGCGGCACCGCGTTCGGGCCGTCCGACTTCGCGCAGGCCGGGTCCGGATGCGTCTCCATGAAAAGACCGGCGACGCCCGTCGCGACCGCCGCGCGCGCGAGCACCGGCACGAATTCGCGCTGGCCGCCCGAGCTCGTGCCCTGGCCGCCCGGCAACTGCACCGAATGGGTCGCATCGAACACGACCGGCGCGCGGGTTTCGCGCATGATCGCGAGCGAGCGCATGTCGGACACGAGGTTGTTATAGCCGAACGATACGCCGCGCTCGCACGCCATGAAGCGGTCTTCCGAGAGACCCGCTTCACGCGCCGCATCGCGCGCCTTGTCGATCACGTTCTTCATGTCGTGCGGCGCGAGGAACTGGCCCTTCTTGATGTTGACGGGCTTGCCCGAACGCGCGCACGCGTGGATGAAGTCGGTCTGGCGGCACAGGAACGCGGGCGTCTGCAGCACGTCCACGACCGATGCGACCGCTTCGATTTCATGTTCGGAATGGACGTCGGTGAGTACCGGCACGCCGAGCTGCTTCTTCACTTCGCCCAGAATGCGCAGGCCTTCGTCCATGCCGAGGCCGCGAAACGACTTGCCCGAGCTGCGGTTCGCCTTGTCGTACGACGACTTGTAGATGAACGGCACGCCGAGCTTGTCGGTCATTTCCTTCAGGCGTCCGGCGACGTCGATCGTCATTTGCTCCGACTCGACGACGCACGTGCCCGCGATCAGAAAGAACGGCTGGTCGAGGCCGGCTTCGAAGTGACACAGCTTCATGCTTGCGCTCCCGCAGTGGCCGCGGCCCGCGCCGGCGCCTTGGCGTCGCCAGCCAGGGCGTGCGCGCGCGCCGCTTCGACGAACGCCCTGAAGAGCGGATGCCCGTCACGCGGCGTCGAGGTGAACTCGGGGTGGAACTGCACGCCGACGAACCACGGGTGCAGCGACTGCGGCAACTCCATCATTTCAGGCAGATCCTCGCTCGGGGTACGGGCGCTGATGATAAGCCCGCCCGCCTCGAGCTGGGGCACGAATCGGTTATTGACTTCATAACGGTGACGATGACGCTCGTTCACATCCGTACCGTAAATGCGCTCGGCCATCGTGCCGGGCTTGATCGGGCACTTCTGCGAGCCGAGGCGCATCGTGCCGCCGAGATCGGACTCTTCGTTGCGCTTTTCGATGCGGCCCGCGCGGTCATACCACTCGGTGATGAGCGCGACGACCGGGTTGGTCGTGTCCTGATCGAACTCGGTGCTGTTCGCATCGGCGAGGCCGGCGACGTCGCGCGCGAACTCGATCACCGCGAGCTGCATGCCGAGGCAGATGCCGAGATACGGCGTCTTCGATTCACGCGCATAGCGGATCGCCTTGATCTTGCCTTCCGTGCCGCGACGGCCGAAACCGCCCGGAACGAGCACGGCGTCGAGATGCTTCAGTGCATCGGTGCCTTCGGCGTCGATCTGCTCGGAATCGATGTACTCGATGTTGACCTTGGTCGACGTATGGATGGCCGCGTGACGCAGCGCCTCGATCAGCGACTTGTACGACTCCGTGAGTTCGACATACTTGCCGACCATGCCGATGGTCACTTCGTTCTTCGGATTCTCGAGCTTCTCGACGAGGTTCGCCCACATCGACAGATCGGCCGGCGGCGGCGAGAGCTTCAGCGCTTCGCAGATGATGTCGTCGAGGTGCTGGTCGTTGAGCATCTGCGGAATCTTGTAGATGCTGTCCGCGTCCCACACCGAGATCACGGCGTCTTCAGGCACATTCGAGAACATCGAGATCTTGGCGCGCTCGTCGTCCGGAATCGGGCGGTCCGCGCGGCACAGCAGCACGTTCGGATAGATACCGATTTCGCGCAGCTTCTGCACGCTGTGCTGCGTGGGTTTCGTCTTCAACTCGCCCGCCGTCGCGATGAACGGCACCAGCGTCAGGTGCACGAAACACGCGCTGTTGCGACCCATGCGCAGGCTCATCTGGCGCGCGGCTTCGAGGAACGGCAGCGATTCGATGTCGCCCACCGTGCCGCCGACTTCCACGATCGCCACATCAGGCTGGCCGCACGTCGCCGCTGCGGCGCCGCGCTCCACGAACGCCTGGATTTCGTTGGTGATGTGCGGAATGACCTGCACCGTCTTGCCGAGATACTCGCCGCGGCGTTCCTTGCGGATCACCGATTCGTAGATCTGGCCGGTCGTGAAGTTGTTGGCCTTGCGCATCTTCGTGCTGATGAAGCGCTCGTAGTGGCCGAGGTCGAGGTCGGTCTCCGCGCCGTCTTCCGTCACGAACACTTCCCCGTGCTGGAACGGGCTCATCGTGCCGGGGTCGACGTTGATGTAGGGATCGAGCTTGAGGAGGGTGACTTTCAGACCGCGCGATTCGAGGATCGCGGCGAGGGAGGCGGCGGCAATACCCTTGCCAAGGGACGAAACTACGCCGCCGGTGACGAATACATATTTGGTCATCGCTAGATGCTCGCGGGAAAAACGGATTATACCGTAAAGGCAGGTTCCCACGAAGCGCGCGCGAGCCGGAAATTGCCTGCAAATGCGTGCTTTTCGAAGCGATTCGCGCGGATCATTTCGCAGCGCGCGCGTCAAGTCCCCCGCGCTTTTTTGCGCACCGCGTCACGTCGATGCCCGCATCGCCTCCAGCAGGCGCTGCACGGCGCGCGCGGTGTCGATCGGGCGCTCCATCGGAAAGAGATGGCTGCCGTCCATCCATTCGAAATGCTCGCCGGCGATGCGCCGCGTCATGCTCAGGCCCACCTGGCGCACCTCGCGCGAGCGCGTCCCCGCGATGAAGCCGACCGGCACCGGCGCGCCGTGCGCGAGCCGCGCGCCGAGCGTGTGCGGCAGCGTGCGGTAAATCAGATATTCGACGTGACGATCGAACGCGAGCGCGCGCGTGCCGTTCGCATGCGCCGGCGGAATGCCGAAGTCGATATAGTCGGACAGCATGCGCTCGTCCCAGCGCGCGAACGCGGGTTTCGCCAGAAAATGCCGCCAGGCCTCGTCGCGGCTCGCCCATTGCGTGCGGCGCTTCTTCGTCGCGGCGGCGGGAGAGAGACGCTCGTCGAGCCCGGTCCATTGCGTGACGCGCAAAAGCCCGCTCTTCCAGCCCGCGATCACCGGCGAATCGAGCATCACGACGCCTTTCACCCACTGCGGGCGCTTCAACGCCGCCATCAGCGACACATAGCCGCCGAGCGAATGCCCGACGAGCCATACCTTCGGATGCGCTTCGTCCTCTTCGTCTACCTTGCGACGATAACGGCTCATGTCGTCGATGAGCTGATCCACGAGATACGGCCAGTCGCGCGTGACCGGAAAGCGCGCATCGTGACCGATGCGCTCGATGCTGCGAATATCGTAATCGTCGGAAAGCTCGGCAAAAATCGTGCGATACGTCGACGCCGGAAAACCGTTCGCGTGCGAGAAATGGATGATGTCTTTCAAGCGTGTCTCTATTTTTTCAGCGCGCCATCCAGTAGCGCGCGTGCGTTTGCCTGAAGCGCTCGAGCACGATTTCCGGGCCGATCTCGATGCGCGCGGCGCCGTCGTCATCGCTGCGCGAGAGCGCGATCTCGCGCAGCCCGTAGCGCGCGAACACGCTCGGGTGCGGATGGTGAAAGCGGTTGCGATAGCCTACCTGAAATATCGCCGCGAGCGGCCCGACGGAATCGAGGAAAGGCTCGGTCGACGAAGTGCGGCTGCCGTGATGCGGCACGATCATCACATCCGCGCGCAACGCGGCGGCATCGCGCGCGATCAGCGTGCGTTCGACGTCCGCTTCGATATCCGCCGCGAACAGCGCCGCGCGCCCCGCCGCGCTCGTCACCTTCAGCACGCACGACTGATGGTTCGGCTTGCCCGAAAGCGGCCCCGGCTCGGGCCACAGCATGCGGAACTCGACGCCGTCCCAGGTCCAGCGCTGCCCGGCGGCGCAGCGCAAAACCGGCGCGCCGCGTGCGCGCGCGCCGGACCACAGCGCGTCGTCGGCGGCCAGCGACGCGAGCAACTGGCGCACGGCGATCGACTGCAGCACGGCGGGCGCGCCGCCCGCGTGATCCGAATCGGAATGACTGATGACGAGCGCATCGAGCGCGCGCACGCCCGCGGCCCGCAGATACGGCACCACGATGCGCTCGCCCGCGTGCGTCGATTCGGGACCGGGACCGGCGTCGAACAGCAAGGTGTGCCGCGCCGTTTCGACGACCAGCGCCGAGCCTTGGCCGATGTCGAGCGCGGTGACACGAAACGCGCCGTGCGCCGGCGGATGCGGCGCGCTCGCGACGAGCGGCAGCCACGTCAACGGCGCGGCGAAGCGCAACGGCCAGCCGCGCGGCGCGAGCGCCCACGCGACGCCGACGCACGCCGCCGCCAGCGCGAATGCATCGGGCTGCGGCAAATACCAGAGCGGCGACGAAACGGCATCGGCGAGACGCGCGAGCAGGTCGCAGAGCACCGACAGCGCGGCATGCGCGACGTGGAGCATCGGCACGTCGAGCGGCGCGGGCAGGATGAGCCCCGCAAGCGTCGCGGGCGTCACGAGCACGCTGATCCACGGAATCGCGAACGCATTTGCGATCGGACCGAGAAGCGGAATCTGCGAGAACCAGTAGACGGTGAGCGGCGCGAGCGCGATCGCCACCGCGTATTGCACCCGCGCGCCCGACGCGATGTGTCGCCGCACGCGAGCGCCGATCCGCGCCACGATCGCGAACGGCCGGCGCCTCACCGCCCGTTCGGGACGCTGCCCGACTTCGCTCGGATCGACGCGATCCCATTGATCGATGTCATCGTGATCGTCCGGCTGCGCGCGCGATTCGAACCGCCCCGCCGCCGCGATCGCATGCAGGATCGCCGCCACCGCGCAGAACGACAGCCAGAACCCCGGCGAACTGACCGCCCACGGATCGGCGATCAAAACGAACGCGAGCGCCCACAGCAGCACGAGCGACGACGCGGGCCGCCGCCCGCACAGAAACGCGATCGCGACGATCAGCAGCATGCCGAGCGTGCGTTGCGCGGGCACGTTGAATCCGGCGAGCGCGGCGTAACACGCGGCGAACAGCGCCGCGCCGAGCGCCGCCACCTTGGGCGCGGCGACGATCAACGGCGCGGGCACGCCGCGCCATCTCACGCGCTTCCAGACGAAGCCGGCGATCAGCGCCGCCAGTCCCGCGACGAAACCGATATGCAATCCCGATATCGCGACGAGATGACTCGTGCCGGTCGCGCGCATGACGGCCCAGTCGGCATCGCTGACGGCGTCCTGCGCGCCCACCGCGAGCGCGACGATGATCCCGCGATGCGGCGCACGCCCGAGCACGGTTTCGATTCGCTCGCGCGCGCGTGCACGCAGGCGATCGATCGTCAGACGCGGGCCTGTTGCATCGGGATCGAGGCGCTGCGGCGCGCGCGCGGTCGAGACATAACCCGTCGCGCGAATGCCGCGTTCGAGCAAGGACACTTCGGCATCGCGCAGGCCGAAGTTCGCGTTGGCGTGCGCGCGCTTCAGACGCGCGCTCAGCGTCCAGCGCTCGCCGGCATGGAGCGCCGTGCGATCCGGCGACAGCCATGACAATCGCACGAGGCGCGGGAAGTCTCGCAAACCGGCGCCGTTCGTTTCGACTTCGAAGAGAAAGCGTGTGCCGTCCTTCTGTCGCTCGGGAAGCCCGCGCACGAAGCCCGTCAGTTCGATGTCGCGCTGCTCGTATGCGACCGGCAATTGTTCGCGCAGGCGGACATCGGCGCGCAAGGCGGCATACGCGAAGCCCAGCACGCAAGCCGCGACGGCAAAGCTGGCGATGCACAGACGCGGCCTGAGCACGCCGAGCGTCGCCGCGCCGGCGAACAATGCGCAACACACGAGCCACGCAAGAACATCCGGCAAGCGAGCCTGCTGCTGCAACCACCAGACGCCACACGCAAATCCCAGCAGAATCGCCCGCACTTCTTTCCTCTTCGTTTTCGTTGCCGCAGACGCTCGCTCAGAGAGACGAACGTCGAACGAAACGATTATGAAGAGGCGAGCGCGAGCCGTGGGAGCGCGGCGTGAGCGTTAGCCGTTGTGCCTAGGGAAAGCGCGTTTTCGTCGATGCCGCGCAACTGCGCGAGCACCTGCGCGATGCGCGCGACCTGATCCGGCGTATTGCGCTGCTTGTAAAGCCACGACGGCGCGATATCGGGCGCATCGGTTTCGAGCACGATCGCGTCGAGCGGCAGATCGGCGGCGAGCCGGCGAATCTGCAGCGCGCGCTCGAACGTGAGATTGCCGCCGAAGCCCAGACGCATGCCCTGCGCGATGAACGCTTCGGCCTGCTGAAAGCTGCCGTTGAACGCGTGCGCGATGCCGCAATGAATGTCATGCAGGCGCAAGCCTTTCAGCACCTTGTCCTGCGACTTGCGCACGTGGCAGATCACCGGCAGATCGAACTCGCGCGCGAGCTTGAGCTGTTCGTTGTAGAAGAACTGCTGGCGGGCATCGTCGAGGGTCGGCACGAAGTAATCCAGCCCGATTTCGCCGATGCCGACGAAACGCGGATCGTCCAGACTCGCTTCGATCTCGTCGCGCAGCACGCACAGATCGTCTTCACGCGCGCCCGGCGTGAAGAGCGGGTGGATGCCGAGCGCGTACGCGCCGCCCCTGATGCGATGCGCAAGCGCGCGCACCGTCGCGATATTGCCGCGATCGACGCCCGGAATCACGATGCGAGTCACGCCCGCGCCCAGCGCCGCATCGGCTACGGCGTCGCGGTCGGCATCGAACTCGCCGGCGTCGAGATGACAGTGCGTATCGATCCACATGGCGTCTCCCGCACGGAACGCGTTATACCGGCACCGACGGCTCTTCGTGCAGCACGCCGTCGCGCAGGCGCATGATGCGGTCGCAGCGCGCGGCGAGATCGGGATCGTGCGTGACGATCACGAAGCTCGTCTCGAGCGTCTGCGACAACTCCAGCATCAGGTTGAAGACAGTGTCGGCGGTGCCGCCGTCGAGATTGCCGGTCGGTTCGTCGGCGAGCACGCATGCGGGGCGCGTGACCAGCGCGCGCGCGATCGCCACGCGCTGTCGCTCGCCGCCCGACAGCTCGCCCGGCCGATGCTTCGCGCGATGCCCGATGCCCACGCGCTCCAGCATTTCCTGCGCTTCCTTGCGCGACGCCTCTTCCGACATGCGGCGGATGCGCAACGGCATCGCGACATTGTCGAGCGCCGTGAATTCCGGCAGCAGATGATGAAACTGATACACGAAGCCGAGCGCGCGATTGCGCAGCTCGTTGCGCTCCTTTTCCTTCAGCTGCGTGAACGGCTTGCCGAGCAGCGAAACCTTGCCCGCGCTCGGCTCGTCGAGGCCGCCGAGCACGTGCAGCAGCGTACTCTTGCCCGAACCCGACGCGCCGACGATCGCGAGCTTTTCGCCGCGATAGACGTCGAGTTGCGCGTTGTCGAGCACCTGCACGTTGAAGCCGCCCTGCACGAACGTCTTCGAGATCGCGGACGCCTGCAGCACCAGATTGTTCGCCGGAATCAGATCACTCATAGCGCAGCGCCTCCGCCGGACGAACCTTCGCGCCGCGCCAGCTCGGATAGAGCGTCGCGAGAGACGACAACACGAACGCGATGACGCCGATCTTCGCGACATCGCCCGGCACCAGCTCCGACGGCAGTTCGCTGATGAAATACACCGAAGACGGCAGGAACTGCACGTTGAACAGATGCTCGATCATCGGCACGAGCCACGGAATGCTCCACGCGATGAGACAGCCGAGCGACACGCCGAGCGCCGTGCCGATGAAACCGATCGTCACGCCCTGCACCACGAAAATCTTCATGATCGAGCCGGGCTGCGCGCCGAGCGTGCGCAGGATCGCGATATCGGCCTGCTTGTCGGTGACGGTCATGACGAGCGAAGAAACGAGATTGAACGCCGCGACCGCGATGATCAGCGTGAGGATGATGAACATCATGCGCTTTTCGATCTGCACGGCGGAGAACCAGGTCTTGTTCTGCTGCGTCCAGTCGCGGATATAGAGATCGCCCGAGAGCGTGCGCGCGAGCTGGCGCGCGACTTCGGGCGCGCGCTGCATGTCTTTCAGGCGCAGCCGCACGCCGGTCGGCGCGGGCAGGCGGAAAAGCGCTTCGGCGTCGCGGATCGAAATGAGCGCGAGGGTCGAATCGTATTCGTAGTGCCCGGACTCGAAGATGCCGACCACGGTGAACTGCTTGAGACGCGGCATCATCCCAGCCGGCGTGATGGTGCCTTCGGGCGCGACGAGGGTGATCTTGTCGCCGTCCATCACGCCGAGATTGGCGGCCAGATCCTTGCCGAGCACGATGCCGAATTCGCCCGGTTTGAGATCCGTGAGTTTGCCCGCGCGCATTTCGCGGCCGATGTCCGACACTTCCGGCTCCAGCGACGGCTCCACGCCGCGCAATGCGACGCCGCTCACCGCGCCCTGGCGCGTGAGCAGCGCCTGCGCTTCGACATAGGGCGCCGCGCCGATCACTTCCGGATTGCGGCGCGCTTCCTGCGCCGTCAGTTGCCAGTTGGGCATGGAGCCGGTCGGCGAGAAGATTTCGACGTGCGCGAGGACCGACAGCATCCGGTCGCGCACTTCCTTCTGGAAGCCGTTCATGACCGACAGCACGACGATCAGCGCGGCGACGCCGAGCGCGATGCCCGCCATCGACACGAGCGCGATGAAGGAGATGAAGCCGTTGCCTGTGGTGCGTTTGCTGGCGCGCGTGTAGCGCCAGCCTATCTGCCATTCGTACGGAAGTTTCAAGCGATTCCTTTCTGCTGCTGGTTCAGCGTTGTTGAGCCCCGGGTGCATCGTATGAATACGCGGCGGCGGTCTTCGCGGATGCGTGCCGCCTGCGGCGAGGCGCGTCGGCTACCACGGCCAAGCGTGAAATTTGCGAAAGTTTGCCATATATGAGGAAAGCGCCGCACGAGCACGCGTCGATCGCGAGGCAAAACCGGTCTGCCGCGCCCCGTCGCCTCAACCGCTTTGCCCTACAATGCCGAGCATCATGCCCGTTCAACATCTCCATCTCCTGTTGCCGTTCGCCCTGCCCTCGGCCGCGGACGCCGCCACCGCCCTGCACGGACTGGAGAGCGCGGCGCTCGACAAGCTGCTCGCCCGCGCCACGCTCGAAGAGCGCATCGTCGGGGAGGACTTTCAGCGCACGCTGCCGCACGAACGCTGGATCGCGCGGCGCTTCGACGCCGTCACGCCCACCGACCAGCGCTATGCCGACGACGCCCCGCTCGCGCCCTTCATGCTGCTCGCCGATGGCGGTACGCCCGGCGATGCGCTGTGGGCCTGCATCGAGCCGGTTCACGTGCGCATCGCGCATGATCATCTCGTGCTGATCGACCCCGACACGCTCGGCGTGCACACCGAAGAAGCGCGCGCGCTGCTGCAGGTCGCGCGGCCGGTGATCGAAGATCTCGGCGTGAAACTGCAAGCGCCGACGCCGCTGCGCTGGTACGTGTCGGGCGACGCGCTGGGCGGGCTCGCGGGCGCATCGCCGTTGCGCGCGACGGGCCGCAACATCGAAATCTGGCTGCCGCACGAGGCGCGCACCGGCGAACGCTCGCGCGCGTGGATGAAGCTGCAGAACGAAGTGCAGATGGCGTGGTTCGAGCATCCGCTGAATCTCGAACGCGAATCGCGCGGGCTGCCCGCGATCAACTCGATCTGGCTGCACGGACAAGGCGCGCTGCGGCCCGTGCAAAGCCCGTTCGCGCGCGTGATGTCCGACGCCGCCGCGACCCGCGGTCTCGCACTTGCAGCGGGCGTGAAGCCGTCGGCGCCGCCGGAATCGTTCGCAGCGCTGCCGGACGGCGGCGAAGGCGCGACGCTCGTCGAGCTGAATCCGTTCTCCGCGCCGTTCATCGAACTGGACTGGGCGCGCTGGAACGCGGCGCTGAAGGCGCTCGAAACCGCGTGGTTCGCCCCCGCGCTAAGCGCGCTCACCGATGGCTCGCTCGGCCGCCTGAGCCTCACGCTCTGCGGCGACACCGGCTCGGTCACGCTCTCGGTCACGCGCGCCGATCTGCGCAAGTTCTGGCGGCGCCGTCCGATCGCGGCGCTCTTCATCGAATAAGGTACTTCCTGCAATGACGCGAATCGTTACGCGCGCCTCCTCCCCCGCCGACGCCGAAGCGCTGATGCGCCACGGCCTGCATCCCGTCATCGCGCGCCTGTACGCGGCGCGCGGCGTCACGTCGCCCGATGACGTCGAAACCGAATTCAAGCGCCTGCACGCGCCCGCCGGCCTGAAAGGTTGCGACGACGCCGCCGCCGTGCTCGCCGATGCGCTCGCGGCAGGCAAGCGCATGCTCGTCGTCGCGGATTACGACTGCGACGGCGCGACCGCCTGCGCGGTGGCCGTGCGCGGGCTGCGCATGTTCGGCGCGCACATCGACTATCTGGTGCCGAATCGCTTCGAATATGGTTACGGGCTCACGCCGGAGATCGTCGAACTGGCCGCGCGCTCGAAGGCCGGCCTGCCCGAGCTGCTCATCACGGTCGATAACGGCATCGCGAGCGTCGATGGCGTGGCTGCGGCGAACGCGCTTGGCATCGACGTGCTCGTCACCGATCATCACCTGCCCGGCGACGAACTGCCCGCCGCGCGCGCGATCGTCAATCCGAACCAGCCGGGCTGCGCGTTTCCGAGCAAGTGCATCGCGGGCGTGGGCGTGATGTTCTACGTGCTGCTCGCGCTGCGCGCGGAGTTGCGTCGCCGCGGCGCTTATTCCGATGGCGCGCCCGAACCACGACTGGACGGCCTGCTCGATCTCGTCGCGCTCGGCACCGTCGCCGACGTAGTCAAGCTCGACTGCAACAACCGCATTCTCGTCGCGCAGGGTTTGAAGCGGATTCGCTCGGGGCGCATGCAGCCGGGCATCGCCGCGCTCTTTCGCGCCGCCGGGCGCGACGCGCGCGCGGCTTCGGGTTTCGATCTCGGCTTCGCGCTCGGCCCGCGTCTGAACGCGGCGGGACGGCTGTCGGACATGTCGCTCGGCATCGAATGCCTGACCACCGACGACGTCGGCCGCGCGTGGGAACTCGCGCAGCAACTCGACTCGATGAACCGCGAGCGACGCGAAATCGAAGCCGGGATGCAGCAGCAGGCACTCGCCGAACTGCAGACGATCGATCCGGGCGAGCGCGCGACGCTCACGCTCTACGATGCGAGCTGGCATCAGGGCGTGATCGGAATCGTCGCGGGGCGGCTGAAGGAGCGGTTTCATCGGCCCTCGTTCACCTTCGCGCACGCCGACGACAGCGGCGCGCTCTGCAAGGGCTCGGGCCGCTCGATTCCCGGTTTTCATCTGCGCGACGCCGTCGATCTGATCAGCAAGCGCGAACCCGGCCTCATCCACAAGTTCGGCGGTCACGCGATGGCCGCGGGCCTGACGATGTCCACCGCCGACATTCCGCGCTTCACCGCCGCGTTCGAGGCGATCGGCCGCGAATGGCTGACGGCGGAGGCGCTGTCGCGCACCGTCGAAACCGATGGCGAACTGGAAGACGCCTATTTCACGCCGCAATTCGTCGAAATGCTCGACGCGGCGGTCTGGGGCCAAGGCTTTCCCGCGCCGACGTTTTCCGGCGAGTTCGAAGTCGCGTCGCAGGCGCTCGTGAAGGAGAAGCATCTGAAGCTGTCGCTGTTGCGCGGGCGTCAGCGCTTCAACGCGATCTGGTTCAACCACGTCGACCCGCTGCCGCCGCGCGCGACCGTCGCGTACCGGCTCGTCAGCGATTCGTGGAACGGCGTCGCGCGGGTGCAACTGATCGTCGAGCACGCGGGCTGAGCAGGCGCACCGGGCAGCGGCAAAGGCGGGGAAACACTGTCAATCGGCTATAATTTCGCCTTTTTACGAAGCCGAAGATCGACATGGAAGCGGAACGTCTCAACGCGATCGAAAGCCTTCTGGCCGACCTGCGCCGCCGCGCGGGCGAGCTACGGGGGTATCTTTGACTACGACGCCAAGTCCGCGCGTCTAGTCGAAGTCAACAAGGAACTCGAAGACCCGAACGTCTGGAACGACTCGAAGAACGCTCAGGCGCTCGGTCGTGAAAAGAAGCTGCTCGACGGCGTGGTCACGACCATCAGCGCGCTCGACAACGATCTGCGCGACGCCAGCGATCTCTTCGAGATGGCGCACGAGGAAAACGACGAGGACACGCTCGTCGCGTGCGAATCCGACGCCGATGCGTTGCGCGTTCGCGTCGAGGACATGGAATTCCGCCGGATGTTCTCGAACCCGGCCGATCCGAACAACTGCTTCATCGACATTCAGGCGGGCGCGGGCGGCACCGAAGCGTGCGACTGGGCGTCCATGCTGCTGCGCCAGTACCTGCGCTACTGCGAGCGCAAGGGCTTCAAGACCGAAGTCCTCGAAGAATCCGAAGGCGACGTCGCGGGCATCAAGAGCGCGACCATCAAGGTCGAAGGCGAATACGCGTACGGCTATCTGCGCACCGAAACCGGCATTCACCGGCTCGTGCGCAAGTCGCCGTTCGATTCGTCGGGCGGCCGGCATACGTCGTTCTCGTCGGTGTTCGTGTATCCGGAAATCGACGATTCGATCGAGATCGAAATCAATCCCGCCGATATCCGCACGGACACGTATCGCGCATCGGGCGCGGGCGGCCAGCACATCAACAAGACCGATTCGGCGGTGCGTCTCACGCACGCGCCCACGGGCATCGTCGTGCAGTGCCAGAACGACCGCTCGCAGCACCGCAACCGCGCGGAAGCCATGCAGATGCTGAAGGCGCGTCTCTACGAATTCGAGATGCGCAAGCGCCAGGCCGAACAGGACAAGCTCGAATCGAGCAAGACCGACGTGGGCTGGGGCCATCAGATCCGCTCCTACGTGCTCGACCAGAGCCGCGTGAAGGATCTGCGCACCAACGTGGAAATGAGCAACACGCGCGCCGTGCTCGACGGCGACCTCGACGACTTCATCGGCGCGAGCCTGAAACAGGGCGTTTAAGTCTTCAGGCGCGGATATCGTTCGGCGATATCCGCGCTTTCGTTTCATTCCGCCGCGCATTCGCCGCATTCAAAGCCAAGAATCATCATGACCGAACCGACTCAACCGGGCGTCGCTCCCGAACTGGAAGAGAACCAGATCATCGCCGAGCGGCGCGACAAGCTGCGCGCGCTGCGCGAGCAAGGCGTCGCCTATCCGAACGATTTCCGCCCGACGCATCAGGCCGCGGCGCTGCAAGGCGAATACGCCGAAACGGACAAGGACGCGCTCGAAGCGAATCCCCTGCCCGTCGCGATCGCCGGCCGGATGATGCTCAAGCGCGTGATGGGCAAGGCCAGCTTCGCGACGGTTCAGGACGGCAGCGGCCAGATCCAGTTCTTCGTGACGCCCGCCGATGTCGGCGCCGAAACCTACGACGCCTTCAAAAAGTGGGATCTGGGCGACATCATCGCCGCGAAGGGCGTGCTGTTCCGTACCAACAAGGGCGAATTGTCGGTGCGTTGCACGGAATTGCGCCTGCTCTCGAAGGCGCTGCGTCCGCTGCCGGACAAGTTCCACGGCCTCGCCGATCAGGAAACGCGCTATCGCCAGCGCTACGTCGATCTGATCGTCACGCCGGAATCGCGCAAGACCTTCATGGCGCGCACCAAGGCGGTTACGTCGATCCGCAATTTCATGTCGCAGGCGAGCTTCATGGAAGTCGAAACGCCGATGCTGCACCCGATTCCGGGCGGCGCGGCGGCGAAGCCTTTCACGACGCATCACAACGCGCTCGACATGCAGATGTTCCTGCGTATCGCGCCCGAGCTGTATCTGAAACGGCTGATCGTCGGCGGCTTCGAGCGTGTGTTCGAGATCAACCGTAACTTCCGGAACGAAGGCGTGTCGCCGCGTCACAATCCGGAATTCACGATGATGGAGTTCTACGCCGCGTACACCGATTACCGCTGGCTGATGGACTTCACCGAGCAACTGATCCGCCAGGCCGCGATCGACGCGCTCGGCACGGCGACCATCACGTATCAGGGCCGCGAACTCGATTTGAGCAAGCCGTTCCATCGGCTGACGATCAATCAGGCGATCCAGAAGTACGCGCCGCAGTACACCGACGCGCAGTTGTCGGACGCCGCGTTCCTGCGCACGGAACTGAAGAAGTTCGGCGTCGATACGACGCAGCCCGCTTTCCTCAATGCGGGTGTGGGTTCGCTGCAACTCGCGCTGTTCGAAGAGACGGCAGAGTCGCAACTGTGGGAGCCGACGTATATCGTCGATTACCCGATCGAAGTGTCGCCGCTCGCGCGTGCGTCGGATTCGGTGTCGGGCATCACGGAGCGTTTCGAGCTGTTCATCACGGGACGCGAGATCGCCAACGGCTTCTCGGAGCTGAACGATCCGGAAGATCAGGCCGCGCGCTTCCAGAAGCAGGTCGACCAGAAAGACGCCGGCGACGAAGAAGCGATGTTCTTCGACGCCGACTACATTCGCGCGCTCGAATACGGCATGCCGCCGACGGGTGGCTGCGGGATCGGTATCGACCGACTGGTGATGTTGCTCACCGACAGCCCGAGCATCCGCGATGTGATTCTGTTTCCTCATCTGCGTCGGGAAGACTGAGTTTTTCGTCTCAGCGACGAGCGAGAAAGCGCGCCCACTGCGGCGCGCTTTTTTTCGTCTGCAAGATTTTGTTGTAACCGCTGGTAAATATTTCAAGGTCGATGTGGCGTACGTGGCGTGCCAGCCTTGGCGGCGGTATCTGGCACCGGTCGTGCTTTTAATCAAAAGTGTCGATCTGCCGAAATTGTTACAAACCGGAAAAGCGAAAAATCCGGGTTTCCCACAGAATGAATAGAGCCGCAATTTGCCTCGCAATGGAGGTTCAAAAATGGATAACGGAACCAGCAAACTCAGCACGTCTCCCTCGTCCGGCGACGCTCAGCCGCAGCAGCGGCGCCTGCATCCGCTCGTCGCGACGGCGGCGGGCGCGGTGATCGTCGCGAGCCTGGTCGCCACGGCGGCGATGACGGGACTGTTCCCGAAGGCGTCGAGCAATGGCGCGCAGAATCCGCAGACGCAGACGGCGGCTGTCGCGCAGCAGCCGGTGGTGGATTCCGCCGCGCCGAGTCCGGCGCAGCCGACCGCGGCCCAGCAGCAGGCGGCTCAGCAACAGGCCGCGCAGCAGCAGGCGGCCCAACAACAAGCCGCACAGCAAGCAGCCGCCCAGCAGCAAGCGCAGCAGGCTCCGGCGCAGCCGCAACCCGCGCAGCCGTCGTATGCGCAGCAGCCGGCGCAACATCCGGCGTATTGCTCGACCTGCGGCACCGTCGAATCGATCTCGGCCATCAAGCAGGAAGGCCATGGAACGGGGGTCGGCGCGGTCGGGGGCGCGGTGGCGGGCGGTGTCGTAGGCAATCAGTTCGGACGCGGCGGCGGCCGCACCGCGATGACCCTGCTTGGCGCGCTAGGCGGCGGTCTCGCGGGCAATTCGGTCGAGAAGCATCTGCGCAGCGAAACCGATTATTCGGTGCACGTGCGGATGGAAAACGGCAAGACGCGCACATTCACGTACAAGAACCCGCCGCCGTTCGCGCAGGGTCAGCGTGTGCATATTCAGAACGGGACGTTGGTCGCGGGTTGATCGCTCGCGGAACCTCGAAGCAAAAAAGGCGGCAAACCTCTTCGGTTTGCCGCCTTTTTCTTTCGTGTGAACGCGCTCGCCTCAATGCTCCCGCTGCAAACTGCGCGCCGGATTCGGCCTGCCGCGCATCGCGAGATAGCCCCACCAGATATAGCCCGAAAAGCCATACAGCACGAACAGGCAGAACAGCATGACCGGCGGATCGGACGACACCAGCACGAACGCCACGACGATCAGCAGCACGCCCGCGAACGGCACGCGGTAACGCACGTCGAGCGCCTTGCCGCTGTAGAACGGCGCGTTCGACACCATCGTCACGCCCGCGTAGATGGTCAGCGCGAACGCGACCCACGGCAGCCATACGAGCTTGAGCGGCACGCGGTTATCGGTCGCGAGCCACACGAAGCCCGCGATCAACGCCGCCGCCGCCGGCGATGGCAAACCCTGGAAATAACGCTTGTCGACCACGCCGATGTTCGAATTGAAACGCGCGAGCCGCAGCGCCGCGCCCGAGCAATAGACGAACGCCGCGAGCCAGCCCCAGCGTCCGAGATCCTTCAGCACCCATTCGTACATCACGAGCGCCGGCGCGACGCCGAACGACACCATGTCCGAGAGGCTATCGAACTGCTCGCCGAACGCGCTCTGAGTATGCGTCATGCGCGCGACGCGGCCATCCATGCCGTCGAGCACCATCGCGACGAAAATGGCGATGGCCGCGATCTCGAAGCGCACGTTCATCGCCTGGACGACGGCGAAGAAGCCGCAGAACAGCGCGGCCGTGGTGAACGCATTGGGCAACAGATAAATGCCGCGCTTTCTCAGGAACTGCTGCCGTTTCGCACGCCGCGTTTCCACGGCGCCGACGTCCTGCGCGGCCTTGTTGCGGCGAAACGCGCGCGGAGGCGTCGCGGTTGCGCGATTACGGCGCGGTTTGAATGCCGCCATCGAGACCTCCGCGTTATTCCGCGAACTCGGCGAGGATCGTCGACGAAGCCGAAACCTTTTCGCCGATCGACACGCGCGGGCGGCTGCCGACAGGCAGATACACATCGACGCGCGAGCCGAAGCGGATGAAGCCGTAGCGCTGGCCGCGCGTGAGCGGCTCGCCGACATGCACGTAGCACAGAATGCGTCGCGCAATCAGCCCCGCGATCTGCACCGACGTCACGGTGTGCCCGCCCGCCGTCTGCAGCACGACCGCGTTGCGCTCGTTTTCGGTCGAGGCTTTATCGACGGCCGCATTCAGAAATGCGCCCGGAAAGTACTGCACCTTCGTGATGGCGCCGTCCACCGGCGAGCGTTGCGAATGCACGTTGAACACGTTCATGAACACGCTGATCTTGAGCGCTTCGCGGCCCACGTACGGATCGTGGGCGGTTTCGACCGCGACGATGCGCCCATCGGCCGGACACAGCACCGCGTTGGACTGGGTCGGAATCGGGCGGGCCGGATCGCGGAAGAACTGGACGACGAAAATCACGATCAGCCAGAAGATCCAGGCGAAGCCGAAGCCGCCCATCGCTTGCACGAGGATGGCAACGACAGCCGCGATGGCGATGAACGGCCAGCCTTCGCGGGCAATGATCGGATGAGGATAGTTCATGAACGGGTTCTGTGTTTTTGAAAACCGTAGGATAACAAAAGCCGCCCGGCGCACAGGGCTGCCGGACGGCTTTCGATATAGCAAAAAACGTGACGCTTAGTTCTTCGACTGGTCAACCAGCTTGTTCTTCGCGATCCACGGCATCATCGCGCGCAGCTTTTCGCCAACTTGCTCGATCTGATGCTCGGACGTCAGACGGCGGCGCGATTGCAGCGTCGGCGCACCGGCGCGGTTCTCGATGATGAAGCTCTTCGCGTATTCGCCGGTCTGGATGTCCTTCAGCACGGCCTTCATCGCCTTCTTCGTCTCTTCCGTGACGATGCGCGGGCCCGTCACGTACTCGCCGTATTCGGCGTTGTTGGAGATCGAATAGTTCATGTTGGCGATGCCGCCTTCGTAGATCAGGTCGACGATCAGCTTCAGTTCGTGCAGGCACTCGAAGTACGCCATTTCCGGCGCGTAGCCCGCTTCCACCAGCGTTTCGAAGCCGGCCTTGATCAGGTCGACGGTGCCGCCGCACAGAACCGCTTGCTCGCCGAACAGGTCGGTTTCGGTTTCTTCACGGAAGTTCGTCTCGATGATGCCCGCGCGGCCGCCGCCGTTCGCCACTGCGTACGACAACGCGACATCGCGTGCCGAACCCGACTTGTCTTGTGCAACGGCGACCAGGTGCGGCACGCCGCCGCCCTGGCTGTACGTGTTGCGCACAGTGTGGCCCGGCGCTTTCGGCGCGATCATGATGACGTCCAGATCCGCACGCGGGATCACCTGGCCGTAATGGATGTTGAAGCCGTGCGCGAATGCGAGCGCAGCGCCTTGCTTGGCGTTGTCGTGCACTTCGTTCTTGTAGACCTCGGCGATCTGCTCGTCGGGCAGGAGCATCATGACGACGTCGGCGCCCTTCACGGCTTCGGCCACTTCCTTCACCTTGAGGCCCGCGTTCTCGGCCTTGCTCCACGATGCGCCGCCCTTGCGCAGACCCACCGTCACGTTCACGCCGCTGTCCTTCAGGTTGAGCGCGTGTGCATGGCCTTGCGAGCCATAACCGATGATGGTGACTTGCTTGCCCTTGATGAGGGAGAGGTCGGCGTCCTTGTCGTAGAAAACTTTCATGGTGGTTCCTTGAGTCCTGATGCGTTGAATGGTTGCGCTACTTTGCTGCTATTTGATGAGGAAGGCGTCAGACCTTGAGAATCCGCTCGCCCCGGCCAATGCCGGAGCTGCCCGTGCGAACGGTTTCGAGGATCGCCGTGGCGTCGAGCGCCTGAATGAACGCGTCGAGCTTGTCGCTCGCGCCGGTCAGTTCCATCGTATAGGTCTTCTCGGTGACGTCGATGATGCGGCCGCGGAAGATATCCGCCATGCGCTTCATTTCTTCACGTTCCTTGCCGACCGCCCGTACCTTGATGAGCATCAGCTCGCGCTCGATGTGGGCGCCCTCTGTCAGGTCGACCACTTTCACCACCTCGATCAGGCGGTTCAGGTGCTTCGTGATCTGTTCGATCACGTCGTCCGAGCCAATCGAGACGATGGTCAGCCGCGACAGCGAACTGTCTTCGGTCGGCGCCACCGTCAGCGTTTCGATGTTATAGCCGCGTGCCGAAAAGAGCCCGACGACGCGCGATAACGCGCCCGGTTCGTTTTCCAGCAAAACGGAGATGATGTGTTTCATGTGTTTTTCCCGAATGTGTCCAGAAGTGGCCTTCGTTCGAAAAACCCGCGCGCGACGCTCGTCCTTTGTGAAGACAGGCGCGCGCGAGCCTCGCGAGACAAAGCCGCGTTATAGATCCTCAGACCCGAGCAGCATTTCCGTGATGCCTTTGCCTGCCTGCACCATCGGGAATACGTTTTCGGTGGGATCGGTCTGGAAGTCGAGAAATACGGTGCGATCCTTCAAACGCAGCGCTTCCTTCAGCGCCGGCTCGACGTCCGCGGTCTTTTCGACACGAATGCCGACATGGCCATACGCTTCAGCGAGCTTCACGAAGTCGGGCAGCGCGTCCATGTACGAGCTGGAATAGCGCTTCTTGTATTCGATCTGCTGC
The DNA here is from genome assembly GCF_001544915.2 of Caballeronia pedi. Taxonomy (GTDB): domain Bacteria; phylum Pseudomonadota; class Gammaproteobacteria; order Burkholderiales; family Burkholderiaceae; genus Caballeronia; species Caballeronia pedi. The sequence continues at coordinate 116,399 of NZ_FCOE02000018.1, forward strand.
CACTGGCGCACCATGCCGAGATAGCGGTTGTTCAGCGAAATGATCTTGACGGGCGTGTTGTACTGCTTGCACGTCGAGAGTTCCTGAATGCACATCTGGATGGAGCCTTCGCCCGTGATGCACACCACTTCGTCGTCCGGGAAGGCCATCTTCACGCCCATCGCCGCCGGCAGGCCGAAGCCCATCGTGCCGAGGCCGCCCGAGTTGATCCAGCGGCGCGGCTTGTTGAACGGATAGAACTGCGCCGCCCACATCTGGTGCTGGCCGACGTCGGAACACACGAACGCCTCGCCGTCGGTCAGCTCCCAGAGCTTCTCGACGACGTACTGCGGCTTGATGATCTCGCTCTTGCGGTCGTAAGCGAGGCAGTCCTTCGAGCGCCAGCCTTCGATCTCGTCCCACCACGTCTTGAGCGCCTGCGTGTCCGGGCCGTGCTCCGCGTGCTGAAGCTGCTCGATCAGTTCCTTCAGCACTTCCTTCACGTCGCCGACGATCGGGATATCGACCTTCACGCGCTTGGAAATGGAGGACGGATCGACGTCGATATGAATGATCTTGCGCGGCGACGACGCGAAGTGCTTCGGATCGCCGATCACGCGGTCGTCGAAGCGCGCGCCGATCGCGATCAGCACGTCGCAGTTCTGCATCGCCATGTTGGCTTCGTACGTGCCGTGCATGCCGAGCATGCCGAGGAACTTCTTGTCGGACGCGCGGTAGCCGCCGAGGCCCATCAGCGTGTTGGTGACGGGATAGCCGAGCAGATCGGCGAACTGGTTCAGCTCGCGCGATGCGTCCGCGAGAATGATGCCGCCGCCGGTATAGATGTACGGGCGCTTCGCCGACAGCAGCAGTTGCACCGCCTTGCGGATCTGGCCCGAATGGCCCTTCGTGACGGGGTTGTACGAACGCAGCGACACGCTCTTGACCGGCTCGTACTTGCACGGCGCCTTCGACACGTCCTTCGGAATGTCGATCAGCACGGGGCCGGGACGGCCGGTACGCGCGATATAGAACGCCTTCTTGACGGTTTCGGCCAGATCGCGCACGTCCTTCACGAGGAAGTTGTGCTTCACGCACGGACGCGTGATGCCGACGGTGTCGCACTCCTGGAAGGCGTCGAGGCCGATGGCCGCGGTGGGCACCTGGCCGCTGATGACGACGAGCGGAATCGAATCCATGTAGGCCGTGGCGATGCCGGTGACGGCATTGGTGACGCCCGGGCCCGAAGTCACGAGGCACACGCCCACGTTGCCGGTCGAGCGCGCGTAGGCGTCGGCGGCATGCACGGCGGCCTGTTCGTGGCGCACGAGAATGTGCTGGATCTGGTCCTGCTTGTACAGCTCGTCGTAGATGTAGAGTACCGAGCCGCCGGGATAACCCCAGATGAATTCGACCTTTTCGTCAGCGAGCGCGCGCATGAGCACGGTGCCGCCGATGGAGTCAGCTTCGTGAGGAGGAGTGGTATCCGACGTGGAGAATTCCGCGCTAGGCATGTTCATTCATCACCTTTCGAATTTTCGGCAAAAAATTGATTGGGTGCTCTCTACCGGGCTTGTGGCTCGGGTTCAAGCGGCGCGTCTAGGTTTGGCAGGCAAACTTCTTGGGCTCGCCTCAAAGCAGACATTTCACTGATGATGCGAGTCAGAAAATGTAACAGTGGCGTGCGCGGCGGGTCAAGCAAAAAGTTTCCGAATGCGCCGATGGCGCGGTATTCCGTGCCGCCGCGCTTGAAAGCCACTTGCAAGCGCAAGCTGTCGAAGGCATGGCTATTTGACCGAACGCACGTCGTCAACGGCAACAAAACCTCTCAATTTGTCCGGATGCCGCGAAACTTTGCTAGGATTCGCAGGTTTTCCTCGAACCTCACGATCCCTTTCGACGCAAATTCGTTGCGCCGGGTCCCCAACGGATGGCATCAGACAAGGAACTCGCCGATTTCCTGGCGGGCGTCGAAAGACGCGCGTTCAAGCAAACCGTGTACACCGTTCGCGACGACGACGCGGCGCTCGACATCGTGCAAGACGCGATGATCAAGCTGGCGGAAAAATACGGCGACCGCCCGTCATCCGAGCTTCCGCTCCTGTTCCAGCGTATCCTGCAGAACGCGACGCACGATTATTTCCGTCGCCAGAAGGTGCGCAACACCTGGGTCAGCCTCTTCTCGTCCTTCGGCAACGCCGACGACGACGAATTCGACCCGCTCGAAACCTTCGAATCCGAGGACGGCGCGGCCGGCAGCGAAAGCAGCGAGAACAAACTGGAGCGCGAACAGGTATTGAATCTGATCGACGCCGAAATCCAGAAACTGCCTGCGCGTCAACGGGAAGCGTTTCTCATGCGTTACTGGGAAGACATGGATGTCGCCGAGACGGCCGCCGCGATGGGGTGCTCCGAGGGCAGCGTGAAGACGCACTGTTCACGCGCCACGCACACTCTCGCACAAGCCCTGAAAGCAAAAGGGATCACGCTATGAGTTCCGTTCTTGAAACGAAGGAAAACGAGTTCGCGCTGAAGGTCGTGCGCGCGCTCGACGAAAACACATCGAATATTCCGGCTGCCGCCGTCGACCGGTTGCGCGATGCGCGCCGCGTCGCGATCGCGCGCAAGAAGCCGGAGAAAGTGGCCGTCACGATGGCCGCGCCCGCCTTCACGCCGGCGTTCGCCGGCGCCGGCGGCACGCTCACGGCGGGCGAGCCCGGAGACGATCATCGTCCGAAGGGGCTGCTCGCGCGTCTCGGCGGGCTGGGCCTCGCCTGGCCGCTCGCGGCGCTCATCATCGGGCTGGCGGGCATCGCGTACTGGGAAGATCAGCAGCGCAAGGCCGAACTCGCCGAAATAGACGCGGCCATGATGAGCGACAGCCTGCCGATCGACGCCTATCTCGATCACGGTTTCAACGCGTACCTGACGCGCAATCATTAAGCACTGAATACAGCGGGGGAATTTTCGGGTGAGTTACAAGCGCGGTCTCGCGATTGGTTTTGGTTGCGCGATTGCGGGTCTGGTTGCGTTCGCCGCGACTTATCCGCGCTTTTATTCAACCGCCGCAGCGCCTTCGGCCGCCGCTGCGCCCAGCGGCGTTTCGGGCGCTGCCGCCGATTCGAACGCCTCGCCGCTGTCCGCGCTGTCTTCCGCAAGCCCGCTCGCCTGGAGCCGTCTCACGGAAGCGCAGCACGCCGCGCTCGCGCCTTTCGCCACACAATGGGATTCTTTCTCCGACGAGCGCAAGCAGAAGTGGCTAAAGATCGCGTCACGCTTTCATCGGATGTCGCCTGAGGCGCAGAAGCATCTGCATCAGCGCATGGAGGAATGGGTGCGCCTCACGCCCGACCAGCGCAAGGTCGCGCGCGAGAATTATCAGGTTTCCAAATCGGTTCCGCTGGAAAAGCGTGAAAAGGCGTGGGACGCGTATCAAAAGCTCTCCGAAGAACAGAAGAAGAAGCTTGCCGCGAGCGAACACGTGCGCCGGCCGACCGTCGTTTCCGCGCCGCCCACGGGCAAGACCGAAGTGAAGGACATCAACCGCCTCGTCGCGGCGCGCGAGCAGGGGCACGCCTCCGGACACGCGGAAGGCGGATCGGCCGCCGCACCCGCCGCGCCGGTTTCCGGCGTGCCGATGCAGCCCGCCATTCCCAACGCCGCGAGCATCGTGCCGGCCACGCCGATTCCGGTGTCGCCGCAGCAGGCGCCCTCGATGTACAACGGCTCGTGAGCGCGCAGCCGGCAGTGCCCAGCGTCGACCCGATGCGCGCGCCCACGCTGCGCCGCCGCCTCGCAACGATGCTCTACGAAGGCGTCATCCTGTTCGGCGTGGTGTTCCTCGCCGGCTATCTCTTCAGCACGCTCACACAGCAACGCAACGGCCTCACAAATCACAACTGGCTGATGTCGTGGATCGGCATCGTGCTCGCGGCCTACTTCGTGTACTTCTGGACACACGGCGGCCAGACCCTGCCGATGAAAACCTGGCGCCTCAAGGTCGTCGACACGCACGGGCAACCGCTCAGGCCCGGACGCGCGCTCGCGCGTTACGCCCTCGCGTGGCTGTGGTTCCTGCCACCGCTCGCGCTGCATCCGCTCTTCTCCCTCGCCGTGCCGCAGACGCTCGCCGTCTTCGCGGCATGGGTCGCGCTGTGGGCCGCCGCCGCGCGGCTCGATCCGGCGCGTCAATTTCTTCATGACCGCCTCGCCGGGACGCGCATCGTCGCCGCGCAACCTGTTGTCAAGTAATAAGAACTTCTCGTGACTGTCACGGCTCGGTCACGGCCGCATGGCGCAATGCGCATACCGAAACCCGATGCGCGAGCCAATGGCCTTCAACCCGTCAGCCCCGCCCTCTCCTTTCAGCCTTAGCCACGACGAACCACGCACCGGTCCCTTCGCACTGCGATCCGAGTCCACGGAGTTCTCCGAGTCAGCGTCCACCGGCGCGCCCGTCCATCGCGACGAGCTCGCCGATTCCGGCGATGCGCCGCAGCGCTATCGCACGATCTGGCTCTCGGATATCCATCTCGGCTCGGGCGGCTGCCAGGCGAACTATCTCCTCGATTTCCTGCGTCATCACGAGTCGGAGTATCTGTATCTCGTCGGCGACATCATCGACGGATGGCAGTTGCGCAAGGGCTGGTTCTGGCCGCAGGCGCACAACGACGTCGTGCAGAAAATCCTGCGCAAGGCGCGCAAGGGCACGCAGGTCGTCTTTATCCCCGGCAATCACGACGAAGCCGCGCGCCAGTTCTGCGATCTCGCGTTCGGCGACATCCACGTGCGCGGCGAAGCCTTCCACACGACGCTCGCGGGCAAGCGTCTGTGGATCGTGCACGGCGACCTCTTCGATGGCGTCATCCAGCACGCGAAATGGCTCGCCTATCTCGGCGACACCGCCTACACCGCGATCCTGCTGCTCAACCGCTGGTTCAATCGCGTGCGCACGAAGTTCGGCTTCAACTACTGGTCGCTGTCGCAATACCTGAAGCATCAGGTGAAGAACGCGGTGAACTTCATCTCGCAGTTCGAACGCGTGATGACCGACGAAGCGCGCCGCCGCGGCTGCGACGGCGTCGTGTGCGGTCACATCCACAAGGCCGAGATCCGCGATATCGACGGCATTCTCTACTGCAACGACGGCGACTGGGTCGAGAGTCTCTCCGCGCTCGTCGAGACCCATGACGGCGAACTGAAGATCGTCTACTGGACCGTGATGCGCTCGCAGGACGCGCGCGTCGGCAAAGCGCGCGCGACTGTCTGAGCTCTGCAAGCCCCACCCCACCACGAACGGGACGCAAGCCTATGAAAATCATGATCGTTACCGACGCATGGGAGCCGCAGGTCAACGGCGTCGTGCGTACGCTCACGCAAACCACCAAGGAACTCATCGCGCTCGGTCATCGCGTGGAGTTGCTCACGCCGCTCGAATTCAGAACCATCCCCTGCCCGACCTATCCGGAGATTCGGCTGTCGCTGCTGCCGGGCCGGCGTGTCGCCGAGCGTATCGACGCATTCGCGCCGGATGCGCTACACATCGCCACCGAAGGGCCGCTCGGGCTCGCCGCGCGCTCGTATGCGCTGCGTCACAAGCTGCCGTTCACGACCGCGTATCACACGCGCTTTCCCGAATACGTGAACGCGCGCTTCGGCATTCCGCTCGCGATGACGTATCGCTTCCTGCACTGGTTCCACAAGAACTCGCAAGCGGTGATGGCGCCGACGCCCGTCGTGAAAAGCGATCTCGAACGCTACGGCTTCACCAACGTCGTGCTGTGGACACGCGGCGTCGATCTCGACATCTTCCATCCGATGGAATCGAAGGTGCTCAACACCGCGCGGCCGATTTTTCTGTATGTCGGGCGCGTGGCGGTCGAGAAGAACGTCGAGGCATTTCTGAAGCTCGATCTGCCCGGCTCGAAGTGGGTCGCGGGCGAAGGTCCGGCGCTGGCGGAGCTGAAGTCGCGCTACACGAACGTCAACTATCTCGGCGTGCTGTCGCAGCCGGAACTGGCGAAGGTCTATGCAGCGGCGGACGTCTTCGTGTTCCCCAGCCGCACCGATACCTTCGGCTTGGTGCTGCTCGAAGCGATGGCCTGCGGCACGCCGGTCGCGGCGTATCCGGTGACGGGCCCGATCGACGTGCTCGGCGCGAACGGTCCGGGCGCGCTTCACGACGATCTGCGCGAAGCCTGCCTGCACGCGCTAAAGATCGAGCGCGCGGACGCCCGCGCGTGGGCCGAACGTTTCTCGTGGCGCGCCGCATCGGAGCAGTTCGCGTCGCATCTGCGGCAGTTCGGTCCGCGCGCCGCGAGTTCCGACCGGGCGGCCGCATGACGCGACGCGCCGTCGCGCAGGAGCGGGCCGAAGCGAATGCGCGCGCCGGAGCGTCCGCGGCGGGCCGCGCGCGCGATCCCTTCGACGACGACCCCGAAGATATCGACGGAACCCCTGCGCAACCGGCCGAGCCGCTCGGCCCAGACGACCTGCCCTTCAATCCGTACAAGGGCAACCGGGGCTTCACGCGCGCCTGGCACGCGATGAAGAATTCGCTGTACGGCTTTCGCGTCGCGATCCGCGAGGAAAGCGCGTTTCGCCAGGAGCTGACGCTCGCTGCGATCCTGTTGCCGTGCAGCCTGTTCGTGCCGGTCGCGCCGGTCGAGCGCGCGGCGCTGATCGGGTCGGTGCTGCTGGTGCTGATCGTCGAACTGCTCAATTCGAGCGTCGAGGCGGCCATCGACCGCATTTCGCTCGAACGTCATGAACTGTCGAAGCGGGCGAAGGATTTCGGCAGCGCCGCGGTCATGGTCGCGCTCGGCGTCTGTGTGATCACATGGGGCCTGATTTTGTGGCCGCTTGCATCCCCGCTTGCATCCGTCTGGCTCGCGCGTATCTTATAAACGAGAACGGCCGCGCGCAAAGCCCGCAGCCGTGCCGCCGAACGACCGGTTTATAATCGTCCGACATTCTCAAAAATAGCAACTGAAGCGGCCGCGCGAGCGCTCATCCCGAGTCCCCGCAGCCCGCTGCCAAGGTCGGACGACATGGAAGCCAAACCACCCCGCCGCACCCGCGAACGGATACTCGAGCTGTCGCTGAAGTTGTTCAACGATATCGGCGAGCCGAACGTCACCACGACGACGATCGCCGAGGAGATGGAAATCAGTCCAGGCAACCTGTACTACCATTTCCGCAACAAAGACGACATCATCAACAGCATCTTCGCGCAGTTCGAGCAGCAGATTCAGAAGCGTCTGCGCTTTCCGGACGATCATCGCCCGACGATCGACGAGATGTGGTCGTATCTGCAATACATGGCGGATTTCCTCTGGACTTACCGCTTCCTGTATCGCGACCTGAACGACCTGCTCGCGCGCAACCGCACGCTCGAAACGCACTTCAAGCAGATCATCACGCACAAGGTGCATTTTGCGAGCCAGTTGTGCGAGGCGCTCGTCGCCGATCAGGAAATGATCGCGACGCCCGACGAGATCAAGGTGATCGCGACCAACATCGGCGTGATCGCCACGTACTGGCTTTCGTACCAGTACGTGATGAATCCGCGCAAGTACAACGATCAGGAAGCGATCCGGGCGGAGCTGCATCAGGCGAGCCTGCACATCATCTCGATCATGGCGCCGTATCTGCGCGGGCGTTCGCGTCAACTGTTCGACGACCTCGTATCGGGTAAGCTTCCGAAGCGCGAATATGCGGACTTTTTGCCTCCGCGCGACGATGCAAAGACCGAAACAAAGGATTCCAGATAAATGAAGGCAGTGTGTGTGTATTGCGGCTCCTCGAACGGAGCCCGCCCCGTCTATGCGGAAGCGGCCAAGGCGTTCGGCCGCGCGCTGGTTGAGAACAACCTCTCGCTGGTCTATGGCGGCGGCCGTGTCGGCCTGATGGGTCTGATCGCCGATGAAGTGCTCGCCGCGGGCGGACGCGCGGTCGGCGTGATTCCCGAATTGCTGCTCGCGAAGGAAGTCGGCCATACCGATCTCACCGAACTGCACGTCGTGCCCGACATGCACGAGCGCAAGAAGAAGATGGCCGATCTCTCCGATGCGTTCGTCGCGATGCCTGGCGGCGTCGGCACGTTCGAGGAGTTTTTCGAGGTCTACACGTGGGCGCAGCTCGGCTATCACCAGAAGCCGGTCGGCCTGCTCGACGTGAACGGCTACTTCGATCCGCTCCTGGCGATGCTGCGGCATACCGTCGAGGAAGGATTCATGCGCGAGCCGTATCTGGATCTCATTCAGGTCGCCGCCGAGCCCGCCGAGATGATCGCGAAGCTCGTGGCTTACGAGCCGCCCACGCACGACAAATGGTCCGAAAAACGCAACGCCGTCTGAGGAACAGCGCATGTCCAAAGTCATCCTGATTACCGGTGCGAGCCGCGGCATCGGCCGCTCGGCTGCGGTGCTCGCGGGCGGGCGCGGCTGGTCCGTCGGCGTGAACTATGCGTCGAATGCAGCCGCCGCCGATGAAACCGTCGCGGCGGTCGAGGCCGCTGGCGGCAAGGCCATCACCATTCACGGCGACGTGAGCGACGAAGCCGCGATCATCGCGATGTTCGACGCGACCGAACAAGCCTTCGGCAAGCTCGATGGCGTCGTGAACAACGCGGGCATCGTCGCGCCCGGCTCGAAGCTCGCGGATATGGACATCGCGCGCATGAAGCGCATCTTCGACATCAACGTGCTCGGCGCGTATCTGTGCGCGCGCGAGGCGGCACGGCGCATGTCGACTTCGCGCGGCGGCAAGGGTGGGTCGCTGGTGAACGTTTCGTCGGCGGCGGCGCGGCTGGGCGGTCCCGGCGAATATGTGGACTACGCGGGCTCCAAAGGCGCGATCGATACGCTGACCATCGGGTTGTCGAAGGAACTCGGGCCCGAAGGCGTGCGCGTGAACGCGATCCGCCCCGGGCTCATCGATACCGACATCCACGCGAGCGGCGGCAAGCCGGATCGCGCGCACGTGCTCGGCGTGCAGACGCCGATCGGGCGCGCGGGCACGGCCGATGAAGTCGGCGAGTCGATCGTGTGGCTGCTGTCGGATGCGTCGTCGTATGTGTCGGGGGCGGTTCTGGACGTGGCGGGCGGGCGATAGCGTTCGCGACGGCGGGCTCAAAACCCGCCGTGCTTCGCCAGCCACGCTTCCTCATCGGCCAACAATTCCCGCCCGAGAATCCGGTTGCGATGCGGAAAGCGCCCGAAGCGTTCGATCACCTCCGCGTGCTCCAGCGCCGATTCGTAGAAACTCGTAACGCCCGTCTCGTCTTTTAGTTTTCCGAAGAGCCGCAACGACTCCCGCTGGCTTTCGGGCGTCTCATCGTGCTCGAACGGCATGTAGGCGAACGCGCGATGATACGCGCTCGGCAAACGCATGTCGTCGCCCCGCTCGACCAGCATCTTCGCCAGCGCAAGCGCGCGAGCATCGCCCGCAAATGCGCGCGGCGTATTCCGGTAGCAGTTGCGCGACAGTTGATCGAGCAGCACGATCAACGCGAGCGTGCCGAGCGGCGTGCGTTCCCAATCGTGCAATCCGCCTGCGTGCGCCGCTTCGAGCAGCGCGCCGAACCGCTCGGCAAGCAGCGAATCGAAAGCGCGCTTCTTCCGCCACCACAGTTTGCGATCCGTCCCGAACTCCGCAGAACCCGGCTCGCCGAACCAGAGATCGAGCACCGCCTGCGCGCGCGGGTCCATGCTCAGACCAGTTCCAGCACGAGCCGCCGCGTGCGCGCGCTCTTCTTCTCCAGCTTCGCGATGCGCAGCGTGCCGATCTCCCCCGTATTGCGCACATGCGTGCCGCCGCACGGCTGCAAATCCACGTTCTCGATGCGCAACAGGCGCACGCGGCCGAGGCCCATCGGCGGTTTCACGCTCATCGTGCGCACGAGTTCGGGGCGCGCGGCCATTTCGTCGTCGGTGATCCATTCGGTCTGCACGTCGTGCGCGCCGCCGATCAGCGCGTTCAGCTTCGCTTCGACGGCCTCGCGTTCGATCGGCTCGACCGTCGCCAGATCGAGGCGCGCGTAATCGGTGGTGATACTGCAGCCGTCGACTGGAAACGGCAGCACCGCGCAGATCAGATGGCTCGCCGTATGCAGCCGCATATGCCGATAACGCCGCGCCCAGTCGATCTCCGCGCTCACCGTGTCGCCGAGGGCGAGCTTCGCGAGCGCGTCGTCCTGTCCCGGCGCCGGCACATGCACCGCGTCGTCCGGCGTCGCGCCTTCGAACTTCGCCTTGCGCGTATCGGCGATCGCGATGACCGTGCCGTCCGCCAGCGTCAGCGTGCCCGCGTCGCCGGCCTGCCCGCCGCCGAGCGGATAGAACACGGTCTGATCGAGGTGAATGCCCTGCTCGTCGATGGCGGTGACGGTCGCGGCGCAACGCGTCAGATAGGCGTCCTCGCGAAAGAGTGCGCGTGTACTCATGTCGGTAATCCTGGCTGTATTCGGGGATGCGGCGCGCTCGATCACGTCGATCACGCGCCGTCAGCCAGACATGATGCAGCAGTTTCCCGCCCGCTCGCCCGATACAAAACGCAGCGTTTCAACCGGGACGGTTGCGCATCCAGTCGGCCGTATCGAAGAAAGATGTCAGAAGACGCTCGCGCACGGATTCTTCGATGCCGACATCTTCCATCGCCCAGGCCATGCAGCGCAGCCATTGATCGCGCTCGGTCGACGCGATCGCGAACGGCAGATGCCGCGCCCGCAAGCGCGGATGCCCGAAGCGGCTGATGTAATGATCCGGGCCGCCCATCCAGCCGCACAGAAACCAGAACGTCTTGTCGCGCGAATTGTCGAGCGTCGGCGGATGCAGCGCGCGGATACCCGCGAACTCGGGCTCGAGATCCATCAGGTCGTAGAAACGGTCGACCATCGCGCGCAGGCGTTCCTCGCCGCCGATCAGTTCGAAAGCGGTCGGCTGTTGGGCTTCGTCGCCGGAAGGCGATTGAGTTGCTTCGGTCATGGCTCGAACAAGAAATTACGCATCGCGCAGGGATTGCAGCGCCGGGCGCGCCAGCACGCGCCGCAGGCTCAGCCAGCCGCTCAAGGCCGCGCACGCGATGCCCGCCACGATGCCCGTGGGCAAGAGCCACGGGTTGAAATCGATATGAAACTCGAACACGCGCGCCGCGAGCACGTAGCCGATGCCCTGCGCGCCGAGCGCCGCCATCAGGCCCGAGAGCGCGCCCACGGCGACGAACTCCGCCACCTGCACCGCGCGCACCTGCTTGTGCGACGCGCCGAGCGCGCGCAGCAGCGCGGACTCGCGCACGCGTTCGTCGCGCGTGCCGGCGAGCGCCGCGTACAGCACGAGCACGCCCGCCGCGAGCGTGAAAAGGAACAGGAACTGCACCGCGCCGATCACCTGCGCGAGCGTGCGATGGATCTGCGCGAGAATCGGCGCGATATCGATGGCCGTCACGTTCGGATAACGCGCGACGAGGCCGTCGATCACGCGCTGCTCCTGCGTCGGCAGATGAAAGCTCGTGATGAAGGTCGAGGGAAGATCGGCGAGCGCTTCGGGCGGCAGCAGCACGAAGAAGTTGACCTTGAACGAATTCCAGTCGACCTTGCGGATACTCGTCACGGGCGCTTCGACCGGCAGACCGGCGACGTCGAAACGCAGCGTATCGCCCATCTTCACGCGGATCGTCTTCGCGATGCCCTCTTCGATCGACACCTGCGGCTTCGCGTCCCGGCCGAACCACGCACCTTGCGTCACGCGATTGTCGCCGGGCAGTTCGGTCGTGTAGGACAGGTTGAATTCGCGATCGACGAGGCGCTTCGCGTCGGCTTTGTCGTAGTCGTCCGGATTCACCGGATGGTTGTTGATGGCGACGAGACGCGCGCGCACCATCGGCGAGAGCGCGGCGTCGGGCTGGCCGTGCGTGTGCAGATAGTCGAGCACGCCCTGACGCTGATCCGGCTGAATGTCGATGAGAAACTGATTCGGCGCGTCCGGCGGCGTCGCGTCGCGCCAGCCTTTGATGAGATCGTTGCGCGTCATGCCGATGAGCAGCAGGCACATCAGCCCGATGCCGAGCGCGGTGATCTGCAGCGCGCTCGATCCGCTGCGCCGCTCCAGCGACGCGAGCGCATAACGCCAGCCGACGCCCGCGCGGCTCTTTTCGCGGCGCACGAAGCGCGCCGCCGCCCACAGCGCCGCGCGCGCGATCGCGCCGAACACGAGCAGACCCGCCGCGAAACCGCCCGCGACGATGCCGCCGAGCTTCAGTTCGCCCGCCGCGAGAATCAGCAGCGCCGCGAACAGCAGCACGCCGACGCCATACGCCGCATGCGCGACGCGCTGCGCATCGCCCAGTTCGCGGCGAATCACGTGCACTGGCGGCACGCGCGTGATCGGCAACAGCGGCGGCAGCGCGAAGCCGAGCAGCAGCACGAGACCCATTGCGATGCCTTGCAGCGCCGGCCATACGCTCGGCTGCGGCAACTCGACATCGACGAGCGAGCCGAGCCAGTTCAGCAGCACCAGATGACCGCCGAAACCGAGCACGACGCCCACCGCGCTGCCGATCAGACCAATCGCCAGGAATTCATGCAGAAAGAGCGCGCGCAGCGTGCGCTGGCTGACGCCGAGACAACGCATCGCGGCGCAGCCGTCGAGATGCCGCCGCGCGAAGCGATGCGCGGCCATCGCGACCGCGACCGCCGCGAGCAGCGCGGTCAGGAGCGACACGAGCGTGAGGAAATGGCCCGCGCGGTCGATCGTCTGGCGCACCTGCGGCTGGCCGTCGGACAGCGACTCCAGCGCGACGCCGCGCAGCTTGCCGCCATCGGCTTTCTCGCGCGCGAACTTCGCGAACTGCTCGACTTGGCGGGCGGGACCGGCGACGAGCAATCGATACGTCACCCGGCTGCCATAGCCGATGAGGCCCGTGCCCGCGATTTCGTCGGCGCGCATCATCAGGCGCGGCGAAAAGTTGACGAACGAGAAGCCGCGATCCAGTTCGCGCGTGATGACGCCCGCAACCGTGAACGTGCGCGTGCCGACCTTCACGGCGCCGCCGACCTGCGTCTTGAGCGCGTCGAGCAAGGCGGGATCGACCCAGACGGTGCCGGGCGCGGGAATGCCGTGCGCGGGGGCATCGGCGGCGTCGATGCCCGGCGCGATGCGCAGCGCGCCGCGCAACGGATAGCCCGGCGTCACGCCCTTGATCGCCGCGAGCCGCGAGGCCGGCTGCGCGGACGTCGAGCTGATCATGCTGGGGAAGATCGTCGTGTTCGCCGTGTCGAGCCCGAGCGACTTGGCCTCGCTCGCGAACATCGGATCGACGGGATGATCGGCGCGCACGATGAAATCGGCGGCAATCATCTGACGCCCGTCGCGCGCGAGCCCCTGACGCATGCGATCGGAGAGAAAGCCGACGCTCGACAGCGCCGCCACCGCCAGCACCAGCGCGAGCAGCAGCATCGTGAGTTCGCCCGCGCGCCAGTCGCGCGCGGTCATGCGCCATGCCTGGCGCACCGTCTGCGTGAATCCGAGTTTGATGGTCGGGTGCGAATGCCCTGCCTTGATTGCAGCCTGATCGTTCCTGAATGCCGTGCTCAATCGTGCTTGCTCCGCAACCGGTTCATGCGCGCGTAAGTGCCCGGCAGCATGTGCTTGGCCATGCGCGACACGCCGCCGTGCACACCGCGCGCGAGCCGCGGCAACGCCCAGCCCGCGAGCACGAGAAACACCAGCACGAGCACGAGAAACAGCAGCGGCACGAACAGCGCGAGCGTGATGCCCGCGAGCACGCCGACATCCTCGGTCGCCGACGCCGCCCAGTTCGATACCGGTTCCGGCGACAGATTGATGAGCGCGCGCGTGCCCGCCTTCGCGAAGTGCGATGCGCCGGCGAGCGTGCCGCCCGCGAGCGCGGCGATGGTGAGCATGGCGGGATCGGCGTGGCCGAGCGAGCCGGCCGCGAGCACGGCGCCCGCCGGAATGCGGATGAAGGTGTGGACCGCGTCCCACAACGAATCGACGGCGGGAATCTTGTCGGCGAGAAATTCGACGACCGCAAGCACCGCCGCGACGCCGATCACCCACGGCGAGCCGAGCACCGCGAGCGAATCCGGCAGATGGACGACGCCCATGCGCTGGAACATGCCGGCGAGGAACACGGTGAGGTACAGGCGCAGCCCGCTCGCCCATGACAGGCCCGCAGCGAGCGAAAGTGACTCAAGCATTGCCGCCTCCCTTATTGCGCCAGCCGCCGGATTTCGCCGCTTGCGGACGATTCACCGGATGAAAAGAGCGGTCTTTCCAGAAAATGCCGAGAAAAGCCGCCCACATCCATGAAGATACATCGAAAACCGCTGAATATAGGAATCGGACCAAAGACCGGATGACTTCAGACCATTATATCCACGCCAATACGCGCGGCGCAGCAACGGATTCAGCGAATGCCGATTCCGGCGTGCCGGTGCAACGGACGCTTTCAGTGGCCCGACGAGATCTTCAGTCCGACGAGGCCCGCGACGATCAGCACCGCGCTGAAAATCCGCGCCGCCGACAGCGCCTCGCCGATGAACACGATACCGAACACGAACGCGCCGACCGCGCCGATGCCCGTCCACACGGCGTAGGCCGTGCCGAGCGGCAACTGGCGCATGGCCATCGCGAGCAGCACGAAACTGCCGATCGCGGTGATCAGCGTGAAGATCGACGGACCGAGCCGGGTAAAGCCTTCGGAGGATTTGAGACCGGCGGCCCATGCCACTTCCAGCACACCGGCGATGAAGAGAAGAATCCAGGACATCGTGCGACTCCCTATGAAAATGGGGCCGTCCCCGATGAAACGAGGCGCATGCGGTCGTCCGCATGGCCTATGACTTGAGGAGAAATTGTATCAAATTGGTGCATCGACGTCCGGCGAGTGCGGCGTCGCGTCACGTGGCGCGTGGCCGCGTTTTTGAAAACCGTGTATTAAAGAGAAAAGCGCCCGCACGCGGCGCATCCCTTCGACATATCCGCTGCAAGAAGCCTGAACAAAGGAGCGTTCATGGATGTCGATTCGGTCCTGCTCTCCCGCTTCCAGTTCGCGTGGGTCGTTGCGTTTCACATTCTGCTGCCGGCTTTCACGGTCGGCCTGTCGTGCTACATCGCGACGCTCGAGTTCAACTGGTGGATCACCAAACGCGACGTCTACCGCCGCCTGTCCGCGTTCTGGCTGAAGATTTTCGCGGTTTCGTTCGGCATGGGCGTGGTGTCGGGCATCGTCATGCCCTTTCAGTTCGGCACCAACTGGAGCCGCTTCTCCGATGCCACCGCGAACGTCGTCGGCCCGCTGATGGGCTACGAAGTGCTGACCGCGTTCTTCCTCGAATCGGCGTTTCTCGGCGTGCTGCTGTTCGGGCGCAAGCTCGTGCCGCAGTGGGCGCACGTGATGTCCGCGATTTTCGTCGCGGCGGGCACGGTGATTTCATCGTTCTGGATTCTCGCCGTCAATAGCTGGATGCAGACGCCGCAGGGGCATCGCATGCTGCCCGACGGCCGTTTCGAAGTGGTGAGCTTCTTCGACGTGATCTTCACGCCGTCGTTTCCCTACCGGCTCGGACACACGGTGAGTGCGTTTCTCGTGACGGCGGGCTTCGTCATTCTCGGCATCGGCGCGATGTATCTGCGCGAGCGGCGCGCGCTCGAGGAAAGCCGCGTGATGGTGAAGATGTCGCTGATCTTTCTCATCATCATGGTGCCGGTGCAGATGGTGATCGGCGACGCGCACGGCCTCAACACGCTCAAGCATCAGCCCGCCAAGCTCGCCGCGATGGAAGGCCTGTGGGAATCCGGCACGCGCATCCCGGCCAATCTCTTTTCGATTCCCGATCAGGACGAAGAGCGCAACCACTTCGAGATTTCGATTCCGGTGCTCGGCAGCCTGTATCTGACGCACGATCCGAACGGCTTCGTGCGCGGACTGAAGGACTTTCCGCGCGAAGACCGGCCGCCGGTGGCCGTCGTGTTCTTCGCGTTCCACATCATGGTCGGCGTCGCGCTGCTGATGTTCGCGCTCGTGCTGTGGGGCATCGTGCAGTTCGCGCGCGGCAGAATCGAGACGAGCACGCGCTGGCTGCGCGCGGCCACCTGGGCGATGCCGCTCGGCTTCATCGCCGTGATCGCCGGCTGGACGACCACCGAAGCCGGCCGCCAGCCGTGGACTGTCTACGGCATCCTGCGCACCAAGGATTCGGTGACGCCCTCGCTCACCGCCGCCGATGTCGGCCTGTCGTGGCTGCTCTACGTGCTCGCGTATCTCGTGATCTTCGGCGCGGGTTTCTTTCTGCTGCGGCGGCTGGTGCGCGTCGGGCCGGCCGAAGTCGCGCACGCGCACGAGCAGGAAGAACTCGACACGAAGTCCCGCGCGGCGCGCCCGCTCTCGGCGGTATCGGCGGGCGCGAGCGCTACGCGATCCGTGAACGGGGACGATATCGTGCCCCCGGGGCGCGGGCGCCCTTAACGTCGATCAACGTCGACAACGGAGAACGCGATGCTCGATCTCGTGCCGCTGTGGGCCGCCATTCTCGCGCTGGCGGTGTTCATGTATGTGCTGCTCGACGGCTTCGATCTCGGCGTCGGCATGATGTTCCTGCTGCGCCGCGACGCCGACTCACGCAATTTGATGATCAACTCCGTCGCGCCGGTCTGGGACTTCAACGAGACCTGGCTCATTCTCGGCGGCGGCGGCCTGTTCGCGGTGTTTCCGCTCGCGTTCGCGATCATCGTGCCGGCGGTTTACTTCCCGATTCTCTTCATGCTGCTCGGGCTCATTTTTCGCGGCGTCGCGTTCGAGTTTCGCGAGGTGATCGGTGCGCGCAAGTGGCTGTGGGACGCCGCGTTCGGCTGCGGCTCGCTCGTCGCGACGTTCTCGCAGGGCATCGTGCTCGGCATGTTCATCCAGGGCTTCCCAATCGAAGGCCGTGTCTACGTGGGCACGAGCTGGAACTGGGTCGCGCCGTTTCCGCTGCTGGTCGGCGTGGGCCTGATTTTCGGCTACGCGCTGCAGGGCACGACGTGGCTCGTGCTCAAGACCGAAGGCGAACTGCAGCAATGGAGCCGCACCATGGCGCGCCTGGCGCTGCTCGGCGTGATCGCGTTCATTCTGCTCATCAGCCTGTGGACGCCGCTCAAGGATGCGCGCATCGCGGCGCGCTGGTTCGGCTTTCCGCAGAGCTTTCTGTTTGCGCCGGTGCCCGTTCTGACCGTGCTGCTCGCGTGGACGCTATGGTCGAGTCTCGCGAAGGGCCGCGAGGTGTTGCCGTTCCTGTGCTCGATCGGGCTGTTTTTTCTTGCGTTCACGGGGCTGGTGATCAGCCTTTGGCCGTTCATCGCGCCGCCCTCGGTGACGCTGTGGGATGCGTCGGCCGCGCCGCTATCGCATCAGTTTCTGTTGATCGGCACGATGTTTCTCTTGCCCGTGCTCGTGATCTATGTGATCTGGTCGTATTGGGTGTTTCGCGGCAAGGTGCGGGGGGATATCGGCTATCACGCCTGAAGCACGTCAAAGCTTCTGCTGCGTCGCCAGCGACAAAATCCGCGCCCACTTGTGCGCCTCCCCACGATCGCGCATCGGCAGCTTCCACTCGCCGTGCTTGGCGTCCTGCACATCGAGCACGACCTGCCACGCGCCATCCGCCGCAGCCGGCTCCTGCACGCGCGCCCCGCGCAGGTCCGCAAAAATATAGCTGCCGCGCTCATCGCCGATGCGCACATCGCACAGACGCTTGCCCGCCGCGACCCGCACGCCGCCCCAGTCGGTCCTGAGCTCGTGGGTCCAGTCGCCGTTCTCGCCACGCCGCAGGTTCGGCGCGATCTCACGCCGGCTCGCGAGCCAGCGCATCACGGCCGCGGCGATCGCGAGCAGCGCCACGATCGCCGCGCCCACCGCCACGCCCAGACCGAAATGCGCATGAAGCGTGTTGAACGACCACACGGCGCCATAGATCAGCAACGCCAGAAGGACAAATGCGATGACGATGGGCATGGCCGCCTCACCCGATCGAAATGACGCGCATCACTGCGCCTTGTGCTTCGCGTTCCAGTCGCGCAGCGCCTGCAGCGTGTTCGCGACATGCTGGTCCGGCGACAGGCTCGTGTACTCGTAGATGACCTTGCCGTCCGGCGCGATCACGTAGGACACGCGATTGGCCATCGTGCTTTTCATCGGCATGGAGGCGTCGTAGGAACGGATGATCTTCGAGTCCTGATCGGCCGCGACCGGGAACTTGCTGCGGCACTCGCTCACGGAGAACTTCTTCAGCGTATCGATGTTGTCGTGCGACACGCCGATGACCGTCGCGCCCTCGGCCTTGTACTGATCGACCGCTTCGGCGAATTCGTGCGCCTCGATCGTGCAGCCCTTCGTGAACGCCGCCGGATAGAAGTACAGGACGACGGGCCCTTTCTTCAACGCATCCGCGAGCGAGTAGTCGTACACGTTGCCGCCGAGCGACGCCTGCGCGGTGAACTCGGGCGCGGCATCGCCGGGCTTGAGCGTCGCGCCCGCCGTGAGCGGAAGTATCGCTGCCGCGATCGCCAGCACGCCACCCGCCGTCAAGCTCGAAATCCTGTTCTTCATGCGCGCTCCTCTTCGATGACTTCGTTCGTTGCGCAGCCGTCGCGTTACGCGTCGTCCGCACTCTGATCCATGCGATGCTGGGCGAACCACGCCGCCGCATCGAACTGCAGTTTCGCCAGCACGGCGGGCGTGAGCACGTCGAGCGACGGCTGCGCGTGACGGCTCGCGTCGATGGCCGGCGCATCGCCCCGCTCCGCCGCCCGCGCGATGCCGAGCAGCGCGCCGAGCGGCCCCTCGCCCGTGAGGATCGCCGTGCGGATTTCCGCCGCCAGATGCAGCTTATCGAGAATTTCCGCCGGCTGCATGTCGAGCACGACATGCACGAGCGAGAAGATGCCGGTCATGAACGCTGCATCGGAAAAGGCTTCGTCGGCAGGACGCAGCGTTTCGGCCGCAAGCTCCAGAAAGCGCGCGCGCGTGCCGACGAGCTGCAGCAGCGGGTCGGAGCGCCACGGCAGGCCGCTGCCGTCCGCGTAGAGCAGCAGTTGCGCCCAGCGCATCAACTGGCGCGTGCCGGTCGCCGCGATCGCCTCGCGCAGCGACGATACGCGCCGCCCGCGCGTCTGCGCGCTCGAATTGGCGAGGCGCATCAATTGCACGACGATATCCGGATTGCGCTTGAGCTCCGCTTCCAGCTCGCGCATGCCCGGCTCGCCCGCGAGCACGGCCATCAGGCGCAAGAGCGAGCCGCGCGCCGGACTCGCGCGCCGCGCCGACAGCACCTGCGGCCGCGCGAAGAAATAGCCCTGAAAAAGATCGAAGCCGAGATCCTTCGCCTTCGCGAAATCGTCGGTGGTTTCGACTTTTTCGGCCACGAGCAACTTGCCGCGCCGCTTCACCGCCGCCGCGAGCGCCGGCAGATGGTCGTGATCCGCCGCGAGAAAATCGACCTTGACGATATCCACCGAGGGCAACGCGGCGAGCAGTGCATCGTCGAGGCGCACGACGTCGTCGAGCGCGAAGCGAAAGCCCGCGTTGCGCAGTTGCGCGCAGCGTTTGAAAAGCGCTTCGTCGAAGGTGATGTTTTCCAGCAGCTCCAGCACGAAACGCTCGGGCTGCATGATGTGGACGATGTCGTCGAACAGCAGCTCGCGGCTCATGTTCACGTAGCCCGGGTGCGGTCCGAGCACCGCCGGCACGCCGATCTCTCCCACCGTGCGCGCGACGACATGCGCGGTCGCCTGCACGTCGTCGTGGATGCGCGCGCGATTGTCGGGGCTGTCGCGAAACAGCAGTTCGTAGGCGACGAGCGCGCCGTCGCCGTCGAGAATCGGCTGGCGCCCGACGTAGACGCTCGGTCCGCGCTTCGCTTGCGCCGCGCGCTTCATGGAGTGGGGCATGACGGGAACCTGTCGGAGGCGCGCCGCGGCGCGTCCTGGCGATGCAAGTATGCCGGCTCGAGGGCCCTGGCTGTGGCGCAGGCCGGCAACGTAATGGATTCGATCATGGGGCGAACGAGTCGGACGGAATCGGAAGGTCGAGGGGCGGCGAATGCATCGTTCGGCAAAAGCGTGGACCGTTCCGCTGAAAACGCGCCACTGTAACCGAATTTGCCAGTCGACATCATACGCATCTCCTATCGACAATTCCTGGACACCGTTATTCCTGTGATGGATCCGTTGTAACCCGGATGCCTGGTTAAAGAATTCGCCCCATACGCCGATAACTCGCCTGATAGAGCGTGCCGCGACCGTTTCGGCACGTCCCGGCCGGAACCCGCGAGCTGCGAGTTCCGCGCGCCGCCGTTTGCCCGACCCGGCGAGCGCTGCCGCTAGAACCCTACGAGACCATGCAAGCGAATCGGATCAACGTCTCCCGCCGCGCACCGTGGCGCATCGCGCTCGATGCGCTTGCGCGCGCGTGCGGAAGCGCCGCGCGCGAGCCGCACGAGCGCGCGCTCGACGCGCGTCCCGACGCCGCCGACGCGCCTTCTGCGCCGCCCGACGCTCCCGCGCCGGATGCGCCCGTTCGCGCCGGCGTGCCCGAAGCCATGCTCGGCGCGGTCGACTTTCTCGCGCAGCTCGACGACGCGCTGCGCTTTCAGTATGTGTCGGATGCGAGCATCGAGTTCATCGGCTATCACCGCGACTATCTGAGCATGCTGACGCTGCACGATCTCGTGGCGTCGGAAGAGGCCGACGAACTGCACGCGCTCGTCGCCCGGGCGCGCGCGAGCGGCAAGCTCGAATCGGCGACGCTGACCGTCGTGAAGTCGCTGACCTATCCGATCTGCGTCGAGCTAAGGCTCGTGTCGACCGCCGCGCGCGGCACGCCCGGCTTCGCGCTCGCGGCCTTCGACGTGATGCACTGGCGCGAGCGCGAAGCATCGCTCACGCACACGCTCAATCACGACGCGCTCACCGGCCTCGACAATCTCGTCTCGCTCAAGGACGCGATCAGCGCCGCGCAGGCCGAAGCCGAGCTCACGCGCACGCACGCGGGGCTGGTGCTGCTCGACATCGACGATTATCAGCGCATCAACCGCGCGCTCGGCTACGACGCCGGCGACGAACTGCTGCGCGAAACCGCGCGCCGCATCCAGCACACGGCGGGGCACGGCGAGCGCGTTGCGCGCGTGGCCGGCGACGAGTTCGCGGTGCTGCTGCCCGCCGGCAGCACGCCGGAACTCGCCGAGAGTCTCGGGCGGCGTCTTTTGACCGCGATCGCCCAGCCGTACCGGCATCGCGGGCAGCATACGCATCTGTCCGCGAGCGTGGGCGTCGCGCTCTATCCGGATCAGTCCGGCAAGAACGCCAAGAGCGGCGCGCACACGAGTCTCCTGCGCATGGCCGATCACGCGCTCGCGCAGGCGAAGGAAGCGGGCGGCAACGCGCTCGTCTTCCACACGATCGACGACAATCCCGCCGACGCCGAGCGTCTGAAGCTCGAAGCGGACCTGTACGAAGCCGTGCGCAACGGCGAGTTCTCGCTCTTCTTCCAGCCGATCACGAAGATCCGCACGGGCGCGGTGGTCGGCGTGGAAGCGCTGATGCGCTGGAACCATCCGGTGCACGGCCTGGTGCCGCCGTCGACCTTCATTCCGCTCGCGGAGTCGATCGGTCTCATCAACTATCTGGGCAACTGGGTGCTGAAGGCGGCGTGCATGCAGATCACGCAGTGGGACGCGATCGGCATCCGGCTCGATTACATCTCGGTCAACGTCTCACCGCAGCAATTCCGCGACAAGCGCTTCACCGCGGCGGTCAAGGAAGCGCTCGCGCTGACTGGCATCGACGCGCGGCGGCTCGTGTTCGAGATCACCGAAAGCCTGCTGATGCACGATCCGGAAGAAGCCACGCGCCTGCTCGAAGCGCTGACGTCGATCGGCATCCGCTTCGCCGTCGACGATTTCGGCACCGGCTATTCGAGCCTCGCTTATTTACAACGTTTTCCGCTGTCGAAGCTCAAGATCGACCGCAGCTTTGTCGAGAACCTGATTACGTCCCGCAACAACCGTGCGATCGTGAGCGCGGTCGTCGGGCTCGCGCAGTCGCTCGGGCTGGAGCTGGTCGCTGAAGGCGTCGAAACCGAGGCGCAGCGCGACTTGCTCGCCGATCTCGGCTGCGATCACATTCAGGGCTGGCTCATCAGTCATGCATTGCCTTCGGACGAGCTGGCGCGCTCGTTCCAGTCGAACTCGCTCGTGCTGCACGAGACATGATGCGCGGACCGTGGTTTGTGTTCGTATTATGTTCGTGTTCTGATCGAGGAACGCGCCGTAACTCCCTAATAACGTGTACATTTCGTTGGCGGGGTGGATTGAATTTGCTGGACCGCCTCGGGTTAGCCGTCGCGTAACGAGCAGGGTTTCTACTTTTAGCAATGGCACGCACCAAGGCCGAACTACTGGACAAGTTGTGGTCGCGCATGAGCGAGCGCGGGGATTTCCCCATGCTCTCCCAGGCGCTGCGCACGACCGTGTCCGCGATGAGCGATGACGACCTCGACTTCACGTCCCTCGTGCAAGTCGTGCTGTCGGATGTCGGCCTCACGCACAAGGTGCTGCGTCTCGCCAATTCGGCGATGTACATCGCGTTCGGCGGCAACATCACCACCGTCACGCGCGCGTTGATGGTGCTCGGCATGGATGCAGTCGGCCATCTCGTGGTCGGGCTGAAGCTGGTCGATCACTTCCATCAGAGCGCGCCGCGCCGCATCGACGCAAAGCTCGAACTGAACCGCACCCTGCTTTCGGGCGCGGTCGCGCGTCAGCTCACCGAGCACAAGGATCTGCGCTCCGCCGAGGAAGCCGTCGTCTGCACGCTGATGCGGCAGATCGGCAAGCTGCTGGTCGCGTTCTATCTGGAGCACGAATGGGATCAGTTGCGGCGCAAGGCGGCGTCGGAGAACATTCCGGACAGCGTCGCGTGCGCGGCGCTGCTCGGCGTCACCTTCGATGAAATCGGCCTGGAGGCGGCGGATCGCTGGCGCCTGCCCGAGACGATTCGCGAAGGCATGCGCGCGACCGACCCGAACGCGCCCGTCGACGAAACCGTGCCGAAGCACGTGCGCTGGCTGCGCGCCATCTCCAACTATTCGACCGAAGTCGCCGATGCGCTCACCGCGCAGAACATGGCAGCGGACGGCCGCGAGTCGATGCTGTTCGATATCGCCCATCGCTACAGCGGTGCGCTCAACACCGACGCGGACACGCTCGCGTCGATGAGCCTCGCGCTCGCCAGCGAGGAATCGAGCGAGGGCGTGATCCGCGAGATTTCCGAACTCCAGGCGAACGCCGACGCCATGGCGCGCGCGAATGTATCGGCGCAGGCGCGCATCGGCGCGAGCGTGGAAGACCTGCGGGCGTTGCCGTCGAAGAATGCGCTCGCGCCGGCGCTTGCGCTCGCCTCGGAATCGATTCTCGGCAGTCTGCATCTGTCGCGCACCGTGGTGTTCATGCGCCAGGCCAACAACGAGTTTCACGCGCGTCTCGGCCTCGGCGCGGGCGTCGAACCGATGCTGGAGCAACTGCGCTTCTCCGCCGAATTCCGCCCGGACGTATTTCATCTCGCGATCACCAATCCGGTCGGCATCTTCATCGAGAACGCGCGCGACGCGCGCATCGACGCACGCCTGCCGCGCTGGTACAAGGACACGCTCGGCGAGGCGCAGGCGTTCGTGCTGCTGCCGGTGAAATCGAACGATTCGACCGTCGCGCTGATCTACGGCGACTGGACCTCGCCGCAACACGTGCGCAAGATCTCGGCGGCCGAGATGAGCGCGCTGAACGAGCTCACGAAGGAGCTGAGCCGTTTTTTTCTTAGCGCGAACTGGAAGGAAGTCGAGCTGATCTGACCGGCTTCCTTCTTGCGCGCAATCCTTATCTATTCCCGCTTCAGAATCGCCACGGCCTGCTCGCCGTATCGCACGATATAGCCGCCGTGAGCGCGCTGCCAGTCGAGCGCTTGCGCCTCGCTCGCAAACCAGTTCTTTTCGAAATCGTTGAATGCGCCCGCGTCGAGCCGGTAACGGTCGATGATCGCGCTCGCCTTTCCATCGATATCGGACTTGCAGGCGTCCCAGTTCGCGTAGCCGAGTTCGGCGGCGAGCATCGCAAGCAGATGCTTCAGTTGGAGGTCGTCGCGGATCGCGTGCAGATCGGCGAGACGTTGCGCGCGCGTGATTTTCGCCGCGAGCAGACGGCGCAGGACGGGCATCGACGCGCTCGTGTCGCCGTCGCGGGCGTGACGAAGCAGGCGCCGCGCGTGTTCGCGCAGATAGTCGCTATTGGAAACGGAAGAAGAAATCGGACAGGATGTAGACCACATGACGTTGTTCCTTTGTCGTGCCGTTCTCGCTGCGGCTATAAAGGTTCGACGTTGCGGTTCGATCCAGAGATGATGCAATGCGCGGCAGGTGCGTAAGACTTTCGCGAGACCGGGCGCCCTGCCGCGCCCGACCGCGATTCTATCCCGATGTCCCGCGTCAGGCCAACTGGAATTTCCCCACCAGCGATTTCAGCGCGCGCGCCTGATCGTCGAGCGATTGCGCGGCGGCCGCCGCCTCCTCGACGAGCGCGGCGTTCTGCTGCGTGTTCGCGTCCATCTTCGTGACGGCCTCGCCGATCGATTCGATGCCCGTCTTCTGCTCCGCCGACGCCGCCGAGATTTCGCCCATGATGTCGGTGACGCGGCGCACGGCCTTGACGACTTCCTCCATCGTCGCGCCGGCTTCCTGCGCGTAGGTCGAGCCGTCGGACACACGCGACACCGACGTATCGATCAGGCCTTTGATCTCCTTCGCCGCCGCCGACGAGCGCTGCGCGAGACTGCGCACCTCGCCCGCGACGACCGCGAAGCCGCGGCCCTGCTCGCCCGCGCGCGCCGCCTCGACCGCCGCGTTGAGCGCGAGAATGTTGGTCTGGAACGCGATGCCTTCGATCACGCCGATGATGTCGCCGATGCTTTTCGCGCTCGCATCGATGCGCTGCATCGTCTCGACGACACGGCCCACGACCGCGCCGCCCTTCTCCGCGATCTCCGACGCATTCGCGGCGAGCGTGCTCGCCTGCTGGGCGTTGTCGGCATTCTGGCGCACGGTGGACGTGAGCTGCTCCATGCTGGCCGCGGTTTTCTCGAGCGCGACCGCCTGCTCTTCGGTACGGCGCGACAGGTCGACGTTGCCCGTCGAAATCTCGCTCGATGCGGACGCGATCGCCTCCGCGCTCGCCGCGATATCGCCGACGGTCGACGACAGGCCCGCCTGCATTTCGGCGAGCGCGTGCAGCATGCTGGCGTCGTCGCGGCGCTTGAGACTGATGCGGTTCGCGAGATCGCCCGACGCGATGCGGCGCGCGATGTCCTTCGCATAGCCCGGCTCGCCGCCGAGCTGTCCGGCGAGACGCCGCACGACCCACTCGGACACGACGATCGCGAGCGCGAACAACGCGAGCGTCAGCGCCGACACCATCACGAACGACGACTGGAAGATGAACGCGGCGGAATCGATAGTGGCCTTCGCGGCCGCGCCGCGTCGCGCGACGAGTTCGTCGACCATCTTTTCCAGCTTGCCGGTTTCGACCAGCAGCGACACGTCCTGCGTGCCGACTTGCCAGTTCATCTGCGAGAGATCGAGCGGCTGCTCCTTCACGAGCTTCACGAAGGTGCGCAGGTTGCCGCTCCAGGTCGCGAGCGCGGTCGAGAAGCGCTTTTGCTGCGCGAGCGCGTCCTGATCCGCGTGATCGATGTATTGCGCGAGCTGCGCCTGTTCGCGGCCGATATCCGCGAGCGCCTGCTCGACCTGCGCGCCGAGATCGTCGCGCTCTTTCGCGGTCGTCGCGGTGAGCAGCATTTTTTGCGAGCGGCTCGCGCGCAGCAGATAGCCGCGCGTTTCCTCCGCCGCGCGGCTCGCGACGTAGCCCTGCGTGTAGATGGATTCGGTCGCGCCGTTCAGGCGGCTGATCTGCGTGAGCGATATCGCGCCGATGACGAGCGTCCCCGCGAGCACGAGCCCGAACGCCAGTCTCAACGATGACTTCACGGACAGCGTGCGCTTCGTGGCTACGCCCCCGCGCGCGTGTTCTTCAGTCGACGCGGCTTCGGCATGCGCCACAAAACCCGCGTCCTTGGCGCCGCGTAGCGAAAACAGTTTCATCGATCGATCCCCGATTTGATCTGTGGACTTTGCCGTCGTGCGGCGCGCCCCTGGTCTGGTTCCCACCGGGAGTACGGCAGGATTTGCGGCTTTCTTGAGCCTTTTTAATGGGAAGCGAACAGACGTTCGCTCACCGCGTTTTTTATAACCGGCCAAAAATCGTCGTGTCAGACGAAATGATGGCCCACGCGCGGTGCATCCTGTCCGATTCGCGACGATCCTTGGCATGACAACGCAACGAGGACAGCCTAAACTTGTCAGAAATTCAGTCCACGCATAAATCGCCGGATTGAAAAAGCAGAAATCCGAGACAAATTCCGCGTTCAACAGCACATCACTATGCAAACGAGCATCGACAAGGGCGCTTTGTCGCCTTCCGGCGCATCGGCCGGCGCTTCCGCCGCGAATCCCGCGAATCCCGCGAGCACGGGCACGCAACGCACCGTTTATTCCGTTCTGGGCGCGATCAGTTTCTCGCACCTTTTGAACGACATGATCCAGTCGCTGATTCTCGCGATCTATCCGATGTTCAAGAGCGAGTTCGCGCTCTCGTTCGGGCAGATCGGCCTGATTACGCTGACGTATCAGATCACGGCGTCGCTATTGCAGCCGCTGGTCGGGTTGTACACGGACAAGCATCCGAAGCCTTATTCGCTTCCGGTCGGCATGGGCTTCACGTTGTCGGGTCTCCTGCTGATGTCGATCGCGGGCAACTTCGGCACGCTGCTCATCGCGGCGGCGCTGGTCGGCTGCGGATCGTCGGTGTTTCATCCGGAATCGTCGCGGGTCGCGCGCATGGCTTCGGGCGGCAAGCATGGTCTCGCGCAGTCGCTGTTTCAGGTGGGCGGCAACGCGGGATCGTCGCTCGGGCCGCTGCTCGCCGCGCTGATCGTGATTCCGCACGGGCAGAAGAGCATCGCGTGGTTTTCGGCGGCGGCGCTCGTGGCGATGTTCGTGCTGGCGAACATCGGCCGCTGGTACAAGCGTCATCCGGCAACGAAGAAGGGCCGCGCGCAGGTCGCGCACGCGACGCTGCCGCGCAACAAGGTGATGATGGCGATGAGCGTGCTGGTGCTGCTCGTGTTCTCGAAGTATTTCTATCTTGCGAGCATCACGAGTTACTTCACGTTTTATCTGATCAGCAAGTTCGGGTTGTCGGTGCAGGCCGCGCAGATTCATCTGTTCGTGTTCCTTGCGGCGGTGGCGGCGGGCACGATCATCGGCGGGCCGGTCGGCGACAAGGTTGGGCGCAAGGCGGTGATCTGGGTGTCGATTCTCGGCGTCGCGCCATTCACGCTCCTGATGCCTTACGCGAATCTGTTCTGGACGGGCGTGTTGTCGGTGATCATCGGGCTCGTGCTGGCGTCGGCGTTCTCGGCGATTCTGGTTTATGCGCAGGAATTGATTCCGGGCAAGGTCGGGATGGTCGCGGGACTGTTCTTCGGCTTCGCGTTCGGGATGGGCGGCGTCGGGGCGGCGGTGCTCGGTCATGTTGCCGATGCGACCAGCATCGATTATGTGTACAAGGTTTGTGCGTTCCTGCCGTTGCTGGGCGTGCTGGCGGTTTTGTTGCCGAAGACGCATGAGGCGGGGGTGAAGGGGTAATCGCCCCCTACTCGTCTCGTCCGCCCGCCATGAAAGCTGAAGCATGGCGGGCGTTTTCGTTTTCAGGCGGGCGGTTCAGTGACAAACCGTGACGACCTTCCAGCCTTCTTCGGGAATCGGCTCCTTCGCGATGCACTTGGATATTCCCTTGGGCAGTTCCTGCGCCAGCGCGACCGGCACGGTTCCGTTCACGCAGGAAAGCCATATTCCCTTTTCGCTGTCTGCCGGAATGAACGGCCAATTGAAGGTTTGGCGGCCCTTCACCCGATAGATTTGCGGCTTAAGGACCATGCCTTCTTCTGGCGGTCCGACATTTATTCCAACGCCCCAGACAGGGACTGACGTATTCGTTTGCGACGGTCGCCAGCCTTCTGGCATGTTCTTGACGACGACCGGTTCCATGTCTATCCGAGCGGGACATTGAATTTCGACTGCCATTGCGAGACATGGAGCAGTCAGGGCGCAAAGGCAAACCGCCATGCGTATGGTGCGTGGCAAAAAATCGATCATATGCGTCTATTCATCGACATGAAGTCACCCAACTGAAACGCCCGTCCTGAGAACTCGCTTCAACGGCACTGCATCGGGTTATTCCCTCGGGCAAACGCTGAGAGAGTGCGATGGAGTTTCCGTATCCGCACGACAGCCAGATACCCTTCACGTGATCGGCCGGGACATAGTCCCACGAAAACGTCTTGCGCTTCTTGGTGATTCTGATGTCCGGCTTTAGATCGCCAAGTTCTTCGCGAGGCCCGAAGGACATCGACACGCCTTCGTTCGACAGTTGCGTCAATCGCTGCGACGCGCCAGCCTCCGGGCTCATCGGTCACGATAGCCGGCTGCATATTAATGCGCGCGGGACAGCGAATATCGATTGCCAAGCACACCGCAGGGGCCAACAGGCACGCAAGACATGCCGCGATACGTTGCAGACTGATGGTCAACTGAGTCATCTCCCTCGTCTCATTCAATGATCGAAAAGGCGTCGGCATTGTTGCTGGGATTCACGTATTCGCCATTCTTATGCTTTCCTCTCATAGGAATGGGTCGCGACGATATTTTTGGCTTGTCCTTATCGTTGGCCCATTGATCCATTACCCAGATGCAACACGCATCGCGACGCAGGAACAAAGCCGCATGATTGCCGTGTGCGTGACTTTGGTATTTCCCATTGACGAACGTTGCGATTGCGGTACCGACCGGAATGTGAACGGCGTCCAGAACACGTTCTCCTTCTCGCCATTTCGACGTTGCCGGAGCGCCGGCATAATGTTTGACGAGATCGACGCACTGATGGGATCCGACCATCGTCTCGTTTTCGAGCTCGGCGACATCGGCGTAGCGATATGACATGAATTGATCCTCATATTAATCTGGAATCCAGATCATATTCCGGCCGCTACTGCCAAAATGTTTGCCTGCAAATCAATTCCTCCACTCCTTGCGAACAATCAATGCCAATCCACGCGCACATTCTGCTCAATGTCACCGACAAAACTCATTCGTCAATGATTCAAAGCCCAGACGCAAAAACGGCGGCATCGCACCCGCGATACCGCCGTCTCTCCGACATCAGCCCGTGAAACCCTACTTCGCTCCCAACGCCTCCCTCACCTGCATCAACGCGCTCGGATCCTCGATCGTCGGCAGTTCCCCCGGATCGCGTCCTTCCGCCAGCGCGGCGATCGCCCGTCGCAGCAGCTTCCCCGAACGGGTCTTCGGCAACATCGTCACGAAATGCACGCTGGCCGGCCGCGCGATCGCTCCGAGCTGCGAATCCACCGCGTGACACAACTCCGCCACCATCCCCTCGCGCGCGCCCGGCGCGTTGATGCGGTCCGCATCCCTTAGCACCACGAACGCCGCTGCGGCCTGTCCCTTCACCGAATCCGCGATACCGACTACCGCCACCTCCGCCACCGCCGGATGCGCCGACAACGCCTCCTCGATCTCACGCGTCCCGAGCCGATGCCCCGCCACATTGATCACATCGTCCGTGCGGCCGAGAATCGACACATAGCCGTCTTCATCCTGCACGCCCCAGTCGAACGTCGAATAGACGGTGCGATTCGGCACGCTCTTCCAGTACGTATCGGCGAAGCGGCTGTCATCGCCCCAGACGGTCTGCATGCAGCCCGGCGGCAACGGATAGTCGAGCGTGACGACGCCCTTCTCGCCCGGCGCGCACTCGTCGCCGGTCGCCTCGTTGCGCAGCCTGAGATCGAAGCCCATCGACGGCACGCCAGGCGAACCGAGCTTCGATGGCAATTCCTCGATGCCGCGCGGAATCGCGATCATCGGCCAGCCGGTTTCCGTCTGCCAGTAATTGTCGATGACGGGTTTCCTCAACGCGCTCTGGATCCACTGCGCGGTCGGCTCGTCGAGCGGCTCACCCGCGAGAAACAGCGTGCGCAGGCTCGACAGATCGTATTTCTCCATCAGCGCCGGGTCCTGCTTCTTGAGCACGCGGATCGCCGTCGGCGCGGTGAACATCAGATTGATCTTGTATTGCTCGACGAGCCGCCACCAGATACCGCCATCGGGACGAATCGGCGTGCCTTCGTACATCACGGTCGTCAGGCCCGCGATCAACGGCGCGTAGATGATGTAGCTGTGCCCCACGACCCAGCCCACATCCGACGCGGTGAACATCGTATCGCCCGGCGCGCCTTGAAAGATATGCTCCATCGATGCGGCCAGCGCCACCGCATAACCGCCGACGTCGCGCTGCACGCCCTTCGGCCTGCCTGTGGTGCCAGAGGTATAGAGAATGTACGAAGGCTCGTTCGATTCGAGCCATTCGCAGGGCACGTGAGCATCGAAAAACTGCTCGCGCAGCGGCTCGTACGCGACGAGATAATTCGCCTGCAAACGTTCGGGCGCGAGTTGCCGGTCGATCAGCAGCACCTGCGGCACCTTGTATTCGGCGCGCGACAGCGCTTCGTCGACGAGCGGCGTGTAGTCGATCACCTTGCCCGCGCGCGCGCCCGCATCGGCGGTGACGATGAGCGCGGGCGCGGCGTCATCGATGCGCGCCGCCAGATTCGGCGCCGCGAAGCCGCCGAACACGACCGAATGAATCGCGCCGATGCGCGCGCACGCGAGCATCGCGAAAAGCGCCTCGGGGATCATCGGCAGATAGATGAGCACGCGGTCGCCCTTCTTCACATGCAGCGAACGCATGACGGCGGCCATGCGGTTCACTTCCGCATGCAGCTCGGCGTAGGTGTAGCGGCGCTCGATGCCCGTTTCCGTCGATATATAAACGAGCGCGTCCTGTTGCGCGCGCGAGGCGAGATGCCGGTCCACCGCGTTATGGCACAGGTTGGTCCTGCCGCCGGTGAACCAGCGCGCGAACGGCGGCCTGCTGCGGTCGAGCACCTGATCGAACGGCGTCTGCCAGTGGATGCGGCGGGCCTGCTCGGCCCAGAACGCTTCAGGCTCTTCGATCGACCGGCGGTACGCTTCTCGGTAAGTCGGCATGCGCGTCGTCCTCTGCAAAGCAGCGTGGCTTGGCTCCACAGGATAGAGCAGCCACGAAGCCCCTGCTAGACAGGGCGCGCCCTGATCGGTCCTACTCAGACAGCTTGCGTGCGCGCGGCGGGCCGCGTATCCGACCCAGTGTGCTTCAGCAGCACCGGCGCGAGTTCGCCCGCCACCCGCATGCTCGACACGACGACCGTGCGTACGCCGCTGCCCTCGGTCAGCGCGCGCAGCGTTTCGCGCGTCGTCGCACGCGCCTCGATGCGCGGCTCGATCACGATGAGCCCGCGACAGTACGCAGCGAGCATCGCGCGATGCGTGCGCAACCACGCGGCGCGCAGACGCGCGTCGTCGGCGGTTTCGTTTTCGTCGTGTTCGGCCACCAGCACGAACGGCGTCGCGAGCGACACGAGGCGGCGCATCTGCGCACTCCACGCAAACGCGTAGCCCGGCTTCACGGCGCGCGGACGCAACCGCACGAGCGGAAAGCGGCTCACGTCGAAGAAACGCTCGTCGAGCGCGAGCGAGGAAGACATCACGGCTTTCGAAGTGGAATCGGCGGCATTCACAGCGGTTTCGGGCTCCAGTAATTCAGCGCGGCGACGAGCGACGGCCAGCGGGAACGCCGCGGCACGACGCGTTTTTTCGGTTGCAACGCGCGCGGCGGACGGCGTGTCGCCTCCTTCGGCGCCTGCGCGGTCGCCTCGCTCCAAGCGTGGCGTGTCGTTTCGATCACCTTCGCGGCGTTCGCCGATATAGCGCAACGCTCACCCCGCGTGGCTTTCCCGCTCACCGGGCGCTCCGCGCTCGCCGTACCGATGGCGGTGAATTCGTCGGTCATGTCGTCGGGCCTCCCGTTGTGCCCAAAATTCGTGCTTAACGTTGTGCGAGTCATTGTATTGAGAATCATTCTCAACTACAAGCGGGATTTTCGACACACGGAGACACTGCGGGAAAGCCCTGCCCGCGCGGGATTCAGGGATGAATCAGCCGGCGGCGCGCAGAAAGCGCGACAAAATGCCCGACGAGTAAGTCGCGGCGATGGACGTGAGGAATTCGGCGAAGGACGCAGGCGCGGCGGCGTCGGCCGTATCGGAGATGGTGCGAACGACCGCGCACGGCACGTCGTGTTCGTAGCAGACCTGCGCGATGGCCGCGCCTTCCATTTCGACCGCGAGCGCGTCCGGCAGCGCGTCGCGCAACGCGAACAGTCCTTCGTGACTCGCGATGAAGCGATCGCCGCTCACGATCATCCCGCGATGCACGCGCGGCGCGGCCACGGCGAAACGCTCCGACAACGCGGCGCCTTCCTGCGCGATGAACGCATCGGCGGCGGCGGCGAGTGCGTCGGACAGCGCGCGGTCGGCGTCGAAACGCGCGCGGTCGAGCAGCGGCACCTCGTAGCGCGGAAAGAGCGGCGACGCATCGAGATCGTGCTGCATCAAGGTATCGGCGATGACGACATCGCCGACTTGCACGTCCGCGCGCACGCCGCCCGCGACGCCGGTGAAGACGATCGCATCGGCATCGAACACGTGGATCAGCGCGCTCGCAGTCGCGGCCGCCGCCACCTTGCCGATGCGCGCCAGCGTGACGACCGCCGGCCGGCCGTACGCGTCGCCGACGTAGTATTCGCGCCGCCCGAGCGTGACCGTGCGAACCTCGCCCGCCGCCCGCATCTGCGCGATGAGATCGCCCAGTTCCTGCGGCAGCGCCGCCATGATGCCGAGCCGCGTCATTCGACGGCCTGCAGCTTCGCGACCGCCAGCGCGAGCCACTTCTCGCCGTGGCGCTTGAAGCGCACCTGCGCGCGCGCATCGCCGCCGGAGCCTTCGAGCGCGGTCACGGTGCCTTCGCCGAACTTGGTGTGGAACACGGCCTGGCCGACCTTGAAGCCGGATTCCGCCGCGCGCTGCTCGTTCGCGAACGCGGGCAGCGTCGCGCTCGGCTGATCACGCGCGAAGGACGAACCGCCGCGCTCCTGTCCGGGCCGCGCGAACCAGTCGCGGCCCCAGCCGGCGTTGTCCGCGCGTCCGCCCCAGCGCGCGCCCGGCTCGACCTTCGGCGTGAGCCACTTGAGCGAGCCTTCGGGCAATTCATCGAAGAAGCGCGAGCGGATGTTGTAGCGCGTCTGGCCGTGCAGCATGCGGCTTTGCGCGAACGACAGATAGAGCCGCTCCTTCGCGCGCGTGATCGCCACATAGGCGAGCCGCCGCTCTTCTTCCAGCCCGTCGGTTTCCTGCGCGCTGTTCTCGTGCGGAAACAGGCCCTCTTCCAGCCCGGTGATGAACACCGCCGTGAATTCGAGCCCCTTCGCCGCGTGCACGGTCATCAGCTGCACGGCGTCCTGCCCGGCCTGCGCCTGGTTGTCGCCCGCTTCAAGCGATGCATGCGACAGGAAACCGGCGAGCGGCGTCATGGTGTCGGGATTCTGCGCGGGATCGGCGATACCGGGCGCGTCGAGGACTTCGATCTCGCCGTCCTCGCTCACCGCCGCGATTTCCGGCGCGGCGGTCGCGCCCGGACGCAGCGGGATCGAGCGCGCGGGCGTATCGAGGCCGTAGCCTTCCTCGCTCACGAACGCCGCCGCCGCGTTCACGAGTTCCTGCAAGTTCTCCAGACGATCCTGACCTTCGCGTTCGGTCTCGTAGAACGCGGCGAGACCGCTCGCGCGCACCACATATTCGACCGTCTCCGGCAGGCTCATCTGCTGCGTTTCAGCGCGCATCTTCGCGATGAGCGTCGCGAACGCGCCGAGGCTCGTGCCCGCCTTGCCGGTGACGTACGGCACGGCCGCTGCCATCGAACAGTTATAGAGACGCGCCGAGTCGGCGACTTGCTCGATGGACCGCGCACCGATGCCGCGCGTCGGAAAATTGACGACGCGCGCGAACGCGGTGTCGTCGTTCGGGTTGTCGATCAGGCGCAGATATGCGAGCGCGTGCTTCACTTCCTGCCGCTCGAAGAAGCGCAGCCCGCCATACACGCGATACGGAATGCCCGCGTTCACGAGCGTATGTTCGATGGTCCGCGACTGCGCGTTGCTGCGATAAAGCACCGCGACCTCGCCGCGCGACAGACCGGTATTGATGAGCGCCTTGATTTCCTCGACGATCCAGCCCGCTTCCTGCGAATCCGTCGCGGCCTCGTAGACGCGCACCGGCTCGCCGTGGCCCGCGTCGGTGCGCAGATTCTTGCCGAGCCGCCGCGAGTTGTTCGCGATCAGGTAGTTCGCCGTGTCGAGAATATGGCCGTGCGAGCGGTAGTTCTGCTCCAGCTTGATGAGATTGCGCACGCGGAATTCGCGCTCGAAATCGTGCATGTTGCCGACGTTCGCGCCGCGAAACGCGTAGATCGACTGGTCGTCGTCGCCGACCGCGAAGATCGCGTTGTGCTCGCCCGCGAGCAGCTTGAGCCACGCGTATTGCAGCTTGTTGGTGTCCTGAAACTCGTCGACGAGAATATTGCGAAAGCGCGCCTGATAATGCGCGCGCAGCGGCGGATTGTGCGCGAGCAATTCATGACAGCGCAGCAGCAGTTCCGGAAAATCGACGACGCCTTCGCGCTGGCATTGCTGGTCGTACGCGTCGTACAGCTCGACGAACTTGCGGTTGAACGCGTCGGTGGCGTCGACGTCCTTCGGACGCAGGCCCTGCTCCTTCGCGTTGTTGATGAAGTACTGCAGGTTCTTCGCGGGATACTTTTCGTCGTCGACATTCAGGCCCTTCATCAGACGCTTGATGGCCGAAAGCTGATCGGCCGTATCGAGGATCTGGAAGGTCTGCGGCAGGCCCGCGTCGCGGTAATGCGCGCGCAGCATGCGGTTGCACAGACCGTGAAAGGTGCCGATCCACATGCCGCGCGTGTCGATAGGCAGGAGCGCGGAGAGACGCGCCATCATCTCGCGCGCGGCCTTGTTCGTGAAGGTGACGGCCAGCACGGTCGGCGGTGACGCGTAACCCTGCTGGATCAGCCACGCGATGCGCGTGATGAGCACGCGGGTCTTGCCGCTGCCGGCGCCCGCGAGAATGAGCGCGGGCTCGTTCGGCAGCGTCACGGCGGCGAGTTGTTCGGGATTCAGGTTGGCGAGCAAATCAGGCATTTTCTGGAGAGGCTACGGATCGTTTCGCATTATAGGCTCCGCCGGCAGAAGGCATTACGCGACGCCAAACGCCGCGCGAGATCCCTTTCAGATGGCGCGACGCCACGATGAATCCGCCGAAAGTCGTCAGCAGGCCGGCCGCAAACGCGGCGAGTTGGCCGGTATTCGCGACCTCCTCGCTCAGGCAGCCAATCATAGTTCAACGGCTTCGCAGCACGGATTCCACGACTTCCACTGGTATCTCGAACAGATCGGCGATGAAACCCGAACTCAGCTGATCTCGTCGCGAAAGCCCTCGGATCTCGTCCCTGTCCTGATCGGTCAGAGGCGTGAGCGCCGGAATAGTGGACGGCCTGCCAGCGGGCGCAGGTGCCGCTGAAGTCGACGGGACGGGCGTATCATCCGTCGGCGAGGTATATGGAAGATCGTCTTCAGACAACCTCTCGATTGCTGCGCGATCGACATTGAGTTTTTGCGCGATAGTTTCCAGAGGTTGCCCTTCCCCCATTGCGCGTATCGCTTGCTTCTCCTGCTCCAACGTGAGCGGTCGAACCCATTCGAAGTCCGTGCCGTGGCTCGCCGTTGATGAAGAGGGACCGGCCACGGGAGAACCTTGGCGCGTAACAATAGAGCCCATCTCGTACTCGTGCTCAACGACCGCCACCGTCGATTCTGGCAAGCCGGTGCCTCTCGCCAGTTCTCCGGTCGTGAAAGTGTGGTCCTGATCGCTGAGCGCCCGCACGAGATCCCGCAACTGTTGCGGCATAACCGAGTCCATGGTTTTCGCGGAAAATTCGTTCGCAAGGCTACGCGCCCTCCAGCGCGAGATACCCAGCTTCTCGGCAACTTCCTCTCTCGTATAGCCCTTTCCGAACATGTCCATGGCAAGGGCCACATTTTCACTGCCAGTATGAATGTCATGCGTGCCCCGCGGCACGCCCTCATTCAGGCGATCGAGATAGGGCCGGCCGATGCCTAGCGTATCCGCAACGGTCTCCGGGGCCTCGCCTTGACTCAAGAGCTCGACAGCCAACGAATCTCTTGCGAACCGTTGCTGGTTCGCGAGTCCACGTACAGTGTCTACAGGCAGACCCATTTCCCTGGCGACATCCCGAGCGTTCCGCCCCTGATCCAGTAGCGAAAGCGTGGCCGTCCGCTTGACTGGGGTCGTGTCCCACCACGACCTTTTATACGTATCCAAATTGACATTGGCGTAGATATCCTCGATTTTTTTCTGAGAAAGACCAACTGTCTCAGCGACATTCTGTGCCGACAGCCCCTGATTTCTCAATTCGAATATGCGGTCCATTTGCTCCTCTGTCACAGGGCGCCTGGACACCGGCACTTCAATTTTCCGTGAAATTCGCCATACGGTGGACGCTGAAACACCATTGGCTTGAGCGACTTCGCGGGCGGGCACACCGCCCTGTATTTGCGCGATGATGTCCGTCTCCATCGCGGGCGTTACTTTACGACTACGCAGAGTAGCAGCGGGGGACAAATGCAATTCCCTCCTTAGATTAATCACCGAGGCGCGCGATATTCCCACCCGGGTTGCAATCTGAACGTCTGAATATTTTCGTTCTTCGAAAAGTTGTTGCACTTGCGCGCGAATTTCGGGGGTGATCTTGGCTCGACTCACCGCCTTTCTCGCGGGAGTAATATCGTTGTCTTTCGCGATTTTACTGACAGCAGCACGAGAAATTTCCAGTCTTTCCGCTATTTCGGCGCGTGTCAGGTTTCCTTCTCTCAGAAGTCCCACGGCCTCCTCCTTCAATGCAGGGGTGAGGGGGAGACTGCGGAGCGAACCCGGCGCCGACAAACCAATATTTTCTTCTTCTGCGATTTTCACAACTGAGGGTCGCGATATTCCCAGTTCTTCGGCGATAGCTAGCCTCGACATGTTTCCTTCGTTTAACAAATTAATGACTTTCTGTCGCACTTCTTGACTAATTTTCCTGACGCCGCCCCGTAGCCCGACGTCGCTGTGCAGTCCCCAGGTGTTGGTCGCTTCATCTAACCGAACCGGAAATTGCGGTCTGTAACGATTCTCTTTATCGAACACTCGCCAGGT
This sequence comes from Caballeronia pedi, assembly GCF_001544915.2. GTDB lineage: Bacteria > Pseudomonadota > Gammaproteobacteria > Burkholderiales > Burkholderiaceae > Caballeronia > Caballeronia pedi. Next base: position 153,841 of record NZ_FCOE02000018.1, read on the forward strand.
GGAGTTGTCGTTGTCGAAGCGAACGTGGTACGCCTTGCCTCCCAACTCGATAAACCTGTCGCCTTTGGCGTCCTCCAGGACGCCGGGACGGCTACCCTGATGCAGGCTGGCGAGATTCACGTCTTTATCAGCGTAAGTGACAAGTGACCCATGAGGAGAGTCGAGGCCTATCGCTTGGTGCGCAAGCACGCTGGTGGGATCCGCCAGCGGCCCCGCTTCTGCTAACGCCTTTTTCTTCAACGCTTCCGCGGCCGCCTGGGCTTGCGTGCTCATGACCGAACTGTCAGCCGCTTCCTTGACCATTCGTTCAACCGAATCGTCGACAAGGCCTTTCCCTGCAACGCGCACTCCCGCGCCAGCCACGTCATCCAATTCCGCGGCTTTCGCCGATGCCGCCACCGCTTCTGCCGCACGGCTCGTCAGTTTGCCAATGCCAGCGCCAGTGAGCGCCCCAAGTATCATTCCGCCGAATTCGATTCCCGTGCGAACATTATCGGGCAATGTCGAAGGTATGAGGTCAGCCAGCGGCCCAATAGGCGATAGTTCAAACAGGACACGCATGACGCCCTCCAATACCTGCGTCGCCTGCCTTCTCGCTTTTGCTTCGGGTGTGATGGAGTAATTCTTTTCACCGGCGTCCCGCAGTACATTGGTGTACTGATCGCTGAGATCGCGGACGTAATCGGGACCGACGAGCGGGGGGTCCTTTAGAATGTCTGTGTATTTTTTGGGTCCGCTGACTGCCTCTGCGTTCAACGGCTTGCTCACCTGAGCATGCCAGGCATAGAGTTCGTTGCGCAAAGGCTCCGAATCGCGCATGCGCTGCGTGAAAGCCAGAACGGTTCTGTCTTTAAGATCGTCGTGCCCCGGGTTGATCTGAAAGAGCTGGCGGCCGACCAGTTCATACCGTTTTGCCGGGTCGGTCTGAGCTCGAGCCTCCTGCAAAATGCGGTCGACTTCTTTATTGGCCTCCTCCCATCGCCCTCCGTCCAACATGCCAACAATGCTCAATGAGAAATTGATCTTTCCTTGTATTGAGCTCTTTAATTCCACGGCTTTCGACAGTATCGCCTTGCGCTCGGTTGCGTTGGGTGCATCGAGAAAATCTTCGCGATACCGCTCGAGCGTGTCGACGCGCTGCCGATCAAATTTGTTCATATAACCTTCGCCCATCGGAGCATTGAAAATTCCGAGCGTTCGGTCAACGGGATCATTGATCACCCGAGCATGTTGATTTCGGATGGCGCGTTCCATCCCGGAGAACTGCTTTTCTATTTCGATGCGATTTTCGCTGTCCTTTTCAAGTCGGTAAGATGTGTTCAATACCGCGAGCGCGCCGCTATAAAATTCGCGTTCGCTCATGGGGAGATCGGCAAGCATTCCCTGCACTTCGACCTGCCTCTGCTCGTACCGAATCACCTCCGGCGGATAGCCGGTCATCGCTTGAGGCAACTGACCTTCCATCTTTTTTGCGATGCGCTGATTGCTGTCGGCATTCTGGCTAACAAAGCCGTCACGCGTATCAAATTCTTTATTTAGTTCCTTGAACTCCTCTATTGTCGCGCCGGATAGCATGTGCGTGCTCGCTTGTGCTCCCGCAGCCGTCTGAGTCGTGCTGAGGGGATTCGACGCGTTGCGGGCGCTGGGGACACTAGGCGCGACCGGCGCGCCGCGGGCGGAGGTCGTGTTCGGCGTGTTCGGCGTGTTCGGCGTGTTCGACGTGTTCGACGTGTTCGACGTGTTCGACGTGTTCGACGTGTTCGACGTGTTCGACGTGTTCGACGTGTTCGACGTGT
>NZ_FCOE02000030.1 GCF_001544915.2 Caballeronia pedi
CGTATGCCGGAGCACTACGGGGCGCTGTCGCCGATTCTGCACGTCGTGCCGCTGCAGTTGCTGGCGTATCACACGGCATGTGCGCGCGGGACGGATGTGGATAAGCCGCGGAATCTGGCGAAGTCCGTGACTGTGGAATAGTCGTGGGTGGCCTCGGTTAGTCCGTCCGCCGCCGCGTAGGGCGGCGTGCGCGTCCCACGCGAAAAGCGCCCACATCTTCGCTCGACCGATCCGCTCCCACGCTGCGTTCATTAACACGATATCGGACGGGAACTCGCAAAATCACGGATGTGTCCCGTCTCGACAAGGCCCAGCACCTTGATCGAACGATCCGCTTGATTCATTCGCACGACCGTCGTAGTAACTGTCCAAAGGCAACGTTCCCGTTGGCACGAATCCGACTGGCGGCTCGCGCGAGGAATATCAGTTCGTTCCTTGGAAACGCGGCGGCTCCATGCATGATGGCCGCACCGTCGGTAATCATGCAGGCTGCTGACGTAGAACCGGCCCGTCGCAATGACCGCAAAGACCGGTAACTCAACGCCTGCCATCTATGGACGAGTGATTGTTTGCTATGCGAACCTGCCTTGCCAAAGTCCGACTCCGAGACCGCATGAATGTCCCCCTTTGGCCGATCAAAGACGAAAGCCCTCGACTCACTTATCCTGAGTTGGTAGCGTAAGCGACGAACGATGGCGCGAGAATGCGAAACTGCGCGGTGCTCCCGCGAATGCCCCTTTAGCCCACTGGTTGACGGCTACGCAGATCGCACAGTTAGCGGAGCTTAGCGGCAGCAATCCTCGCCAACAGCTGAATCGCTGGAAGCATGACGGGCTGATTTTCGCCATTGAGATCAACGGCAAGGATCATTTTCCGGGCTGGCGGGACGGTCAGCCCACCGCTCAGGTTCGAATCGTCTTCGATAGTCCGCTCGAGCCCACCTTCTCGTCGCTTACGCTCACGGACGCGAACGGCGAGCAGGAAATCCGCCGTGGATGCGCGGCACCACGGAGTCATGTCGGGCGCTCTGCCATCTTAACCCGCGGGACGCCACATGGTGCAGTAGGCGGCCGTCGCGGACGACGGGCATCGCACTCACGGCAATTATCCTTTCGAGGTGAGATAAGGCCCCGTCCGAGACTGGAACGATTCACCCTTCCCCGCCCTACACGAACGACGCGCGCTCCCCACACATGTAGTCGCGAATTTCCCTGGGCAGCGACGGGTCACCGGGTTACAGCGCGGTCGCCTGCCGCAGGTGGCGCTTATGGATCATCCCGCGCTCCACGAAACCCAGAGCGAGGCGCGTCGAGAACGGCTGCCGGTACGACGTCGACGCGACGCCCGTCACCACGCCATACAGAAAGCGCACCGGCCGCCGATGCTGCGGCGTGAGCACCGAGAACCTCAGTTCGTTGCGCTGTTTCGCTTCGAAGTCGATCAGAAAGAAGCGATCGCCGAGCAGCGTGCAAAAGCCCTGATACGTGAACGAATAGCCGACGCGCCCCGAATCGTCGAGCAGCGGAAAGCGCTCTACGGTCACGTATTGCACGACCGAATCGCGCTCATAGAGACACGTGACGGAGCGCAGGATCGCGCCTTTGTAGATCGATGAATTGTGATAGCGATAGTAGACGCCGCACAGATCCTGCAGCGATCGCGCTGATGACTTCAGCAGCGGCAGGAAGCGCACGAGGCTCGGCGCGTCGCGCAGATCGAACGGCAACTCGTATGTCAGCCCTTCGTAGAAGCGCTTGAAATCGGCGGGCACGCGAAAGAGATCGTCGGGCTCCATCATGAAATAGCGCGCGAGCTTCGAGAGCACGTGCTGCGACGGCACGTGAAAGTCCGCCAGATACTTGTTGAACTGCTGCCGGTTGATGTCGAGTTTGCGGCAAAAATCGGCGACCGAATCGAAAGAAGCCAGCAGCGTGGCGAGATTCGGAGCGAGATGGGTCGCGTCGCGTCGTCGGTCGGCACTCGTCACGTCGAAAGTTCTCGGGAAAGGGTGTGCCTAGTCTGGACGACGCCAAAAAATGCGTCAATGTGCGTCGCTTCGCTTCACTCGACCGCGAGCTGCCCGCGCGACTGGGGGCCGGCGCATCGGCTAAACGATCGCGCATCGTCGGGGTTTTCCGTGCCGCGGACGCTTTCGCACGCGACCCACGCGATTCCTGCCAGGCCGATTCCATTGTCATCGTCGCGATTTGCGTCGCATGCGTGCGTCGCTTTGCGTCATGTTTGAGCGGTCTGCGAAATTGTCATCGGCATATCGGCTGCCAACAATGCCTCCAACCAAACCATGAATCGAGCCAACAGGCCTGGAGGCTGTGTGATCCGTCATCTGAAGCAAGGCAAGACCGTCGCGGCGCAACACGATATCGACGCGCAGGTGCGCGGCGGCGTCGAGCAGATCATCGAGGATGTCGCGAAGCGCGGCGACGACGCCGTGCGACTGTATTCGGAACACTTCGACCAGTGGAATCCGCCCTCCTTCCGCCTGACGCGCGATGAGATCGACGCATGCGTGAACTCGCTGAGCGAGCGCGAACTCGCCGACATCCGCTTCGCGCAGGAACAGGTGCGCCGTTTCGCGCAGATTCAGAAAGCGTCGATGACCGATGTCGAACAGGAGACGCTGCCGGGCGTCGTGCTCGACCATCGCAACATTCCGGTCAATTCGGTCGGTTGCTATGTGCCGGGCGGGAAGTATCCGCTGATCGCGTCGGCGCATATGAGCGTGCTGACGGCGAAGGTCGCGGGCGTGAAGCGTGTCGTCGCGTTCGCGCCGCCGTTCAGCGGACGGCCGCATCCGGCGATCGTCGCCGCGATGCATCTCGGCGGCGCCGACGAGATCTACTGCCTCGGCGGCGTGCAGGCAGTCGCCGCATTCGCGCTCGGCACGCCGTCGTGCGCGCCGGTCGACATGATTGTCGGACCGGGCAATGCGTACGTCGCCGTAGCGAAACGTCAGCTCTTCGGCAGGATCGGCATCGATCTCTTCGCGGGACCGACCGAAACGCTCGTGATCGCCGACGATTCGTCGGACGTCGAAATCGTCGCCGCTGATCTGCTCGGCCAGGCCGAACACGGCACGAATTCGCCGACGGTCTTCCTCACCAACTCCGCGCAACTCGCCGAAGGACCGGCCGCCGAGATCGAACGCCAACTTTCGACGCTGCCGACCGCGCCGATCGCCTCGGTCGCGTGGCGCGACTACGGCCAGATCATTCTGTGCGACACGCTCGACGAAATGGTGCAGGAAGCCGATCGCATCGCGTCCGAGCATGTGCAGGTGATGACGCGCGACCCCGACTACTTCCTCGAACGCATGACGAACTACGGCGCGATGTTTCTCGGCGATCGCACCAACGTGTCCTACGGCGACAAGGTCATCGGCACGAATCACACCTTGCCGACGATGAAAACCGCGCGTTACACGGGCGGCTTGTGGGTGGGCAAATTCCTGAAGACCTGCACGTATCAGCGCGTGCTGACCGACGAGGCGTCCGTGATGATCGGCGAAATCTGTTCGCGTCTATGCGCGATGGAAGGCTTCGCGGGCCACAAGGAACAAGCCGATATCCGCGTGCGCCGCTTCGCGAAGTAGCGCGCATTGCAAGAAGAGAAGCGTTCACAACGCTCCGTTCGAAACCCACCTCAAAGGGCAATCATGCGAACCATCCAGCGGCTGCGCTTTCGCGAGCGCCTTCGACATCGGCAAGTTCAGCACCGCGCTGTTCGGCGGAATCGGCGTCACGAACCAGCGGTCGTACAGCGCCTGCATTTGCGGGCTCTTGTAGAGATCGGCGGTCGCGTCATCCACGATCTTCTTGAATTCGGGATCGTCGCGGCGAGAGCCGGGTGGATCAGGGCATAAGCAAGCAGGGCAACCGGCGCGTGCGCGCGCTGTTGACCGAGCTGGCGTGGTCATGGCTGCGCTACCAGCCCGGCAGTGCGCTGACAAAGTGGTTCTATCAACGCACTCAGGGAACGCACCTGAATCGCCGGTCCCGACGCGTTGCGATCGTCGCCGTTGCACGACGTCTCGCGATAGCTCTGTGGCGCTATCTGAAAGATGGTCTTATACCCGAGGGAGCGCAACTGAAGTCAAGCTGATTCGAAGCGTGCGGTACAACGCCGTTCTGAACGGCACGATACAGGATGCAGGGACGGTCTGAAGTGAACATGCCCGTGGGGTGCCCGGGTTACTGACGTAGCCGATTCTTGAGATGGGGCATGCTCCCGGAACGAAATTCCGGCGTAATGCGCATGCAGGATGAAGCTGGCCAACCGCCAGCGGATAGAAGGTGGTGAGACGCAGAGTCTCACGAGCGCAACGATCGGCTTCGGACCGGTAGATTCACTGCCGTAGGATCGCCTCGCTTCGTCGAGGTGTAGGAGGAACGTGCCTACGATTCACAAGTCAGGCTGAGAACGACCTTGACAACGTTCCGCTCATAGAAGGGCACCCCGTGCCTGAATAAACAGACTACGGTAGATGGTCTTGTGTGACACGTGATAATCCTCGTCGCGCGGCCAGGAGCGTTTAAGCCATCCAGCAATCTGCTGAGGTGACCACTGCAACTGGAGCTTGTGGGCAACGATACGTGCCAGAACCCGATGCCTGACCAGTTTGCAGACCTTGGGTCGGTGCGCCCGTTCCCACGCAAGCTCGTCCGCGTGGCTGGCCCGATAGCCTTTCTCTCCACTGTTGCGCTTGATCTCCCGACAGATCGTTGACGGCGATCGCGATAGTCGCCGTGCGATTGACTGGATCGAGTCTCCCGCCGCCAGGCCTGTCGAGATCTCCTCGCGTTCAGCAAGAGTGAGCGCGAGCCTCGATCGTCGCCGCGGCGCAGGCTGGATTCCTCCAGTTTGCGCCAGAATTCCTTCTACCGACGAATGATTGCGATTAAAAAGCTCGGCGATGTGCTGCAACGACTCACCAGCACGCCAGCGCTCCCACATCAACGCCTTCTGACTCTCGCTGTAATAGATCCGCGTTCTGCACTTCATCTGCAACACTCCCGCTGCTCATGCAGCAATCATTGTGCTGCATCGATCGGTTGAATCCGCCAAGTTGAAGCAGCCGGTCACGATCGGTTGATGGCCCAAACTGCGTGGTGCGTAGGCCCTTCGGCTGCGTGTGGATAGTTCAATCAGGGAGCATGCGGACTGTATTGAGGCGCGCGGCGAGCGCCGCGTGACCCCTCTGACTCAATCAATGGGCGAGCGCGGGTCCTCACCGAATTAAATTTTTCGTCGCGCCTGCACTGCCGATCAGCAAACCTAGCCAAAAGCTCGAGATCGCAACGGTGGTCCCGGCTACTTGCCCGACCCTACCTTTGATTTGGCTCATCGCGTCGCCTGCACCGCTGCCAATGGCCTCCTGTACCTTGCCTGTCGCCTCGTTCAACATTCCTTTCGCCTCGGTCGTGTCCATTTCCAGTCTCCCAAAATTTGTTAGCTCCGCGAGGTCTGTCACGCAACCGCCATACCTACGTATCGCACGCGACTTCGGTCAACTCGTTCTGGGCGGCGAAGCGCACCAGCGCCCGACGCTGCCAATTTGGTGTAACATAGATGCCAAATGGCAGGAGGTGCTATGACGGTCATCGGCAAAATTTCGGCGGATTCATTGTTGGGCGGACGCTCAGTTTTGCGCCGCGCACCTCGGTCGGGCCTCGAATGGGTGGATATCGTCCGTCACGGCATCTCCTCCCAGGCGCTCGACTCAATGCTCAAATCCATCGCGATTTCGCAGTCAGAACTGGCGCAGGCGCTCGATATTCCCGAGCGGACCTTAGCGCGGCGCAAGCGCGAAGGCGTTTTCAGCCGCGAGGAGTCGGCCAAGTTACTACGACTCGCGCGTGTCGCGGCGCGCGCGGCGGAAGTATTTGAAGATCTCGATCTGGCGATCGCGTGGCTCAAGGCGCCGGCAGCGGCACTAGGCGATGCTACTCCGCTCAGTCTTCTCGATACGGACATTGGTGCCGATAGCGTGATGGATACGCTCGGGCGCATCGAGCATGGTGTTTTTGCATGACCTTGATGGCATGGCGGGTAGTGTCAGAGCGGTATGCTGATAGCGCCTTTTCCGGCGAAGGTGCGCGCCTCTATGGTGGACGATGGAACCCGAAAGGGGTGGCGCTCGTATATACAGCACAGACACAATCGCTCGCGCTCCTCGAGATGCTCGTGCAGGACTCACCACTGCGTGCCCGGTATGTGATGATCCCGGCTCGAATTCCTGAGACCTTGATCGAGCGCGTCGATGCTGCGACTCTGCCGCCCGACTGGAGAGAGCTCAGTGCACGGACCGAGCTTCAACAGATTGGTGCTATGTGGGCCCAGAAGCGAACGAGCGCGGTGCTTGCGGTGCCGAGCGCGGTCGTCCCTGCCGAAACTAACTATCTGCTCAACCCCAGTCATCCAGACTTCGCCCAAATCGCGCTTGGGGCGCGCGATGAATGGGAAACTGACCCGCGGTTGTTGCGGCGCGCCGCTCGAAACGACTCATGACAACGTGTCGTCGCCGCGCAACCGGCAGTTTGATTTTCGCAAACGGGCTTGAGCTAGAGTTTCGACCGCGTTCGGCTCCGCCGCCTGGGAGGACCGCCACGGGCGCTGAACGGCGATGTTTGAAGGCGACTGGTAAAATCTGGTGACTGATTTCAGGCATGCACAATGGGATTCGAACAGCTCGTTGGGCTTAAGGCGCTGCTGAACCAGGGCGCGAAGGGCAAAGAGGTGGCGCCAGGCTCGACGTCACAGCCAGTGGACGTCGCGCGGGAAATCAAGCAGCCACCGAAGCCTCGGCGCACGTCTGCCGACGCAGCCGCGCGCGCGGTCACTACGCTGCAACGACATTTCCCGCGGGCGTTTCCGCGCAGTCCGACGCCAAAGGTCCCGCTCAAGGTCGGGATTCTTAAGGACGTGCTTGCGAGAGCGGCGTCGCTTGGACTCAGCGAACGAGACGCTCGAAACGGCGTGAAGCTCTGGTGTCGTGGCCAACGCTATTGGACGTGTCTCGTCGAAGGCGATGTCCGCGTGGACCTTGCTGGCGCAGTCGCTGGTGCTGTCACCGCTGCCGAAGCAGAGTACGGGATAAGACAGGAAAAGACTCGGCTCGCACGCAGGCGGGAACAGATTGCAAACAAGCGTCGCGCTTGACCCCGTCGAGCGGAAAACATAATCCAATCGCGGCTACATTTGACATAAATAGTGGCGCTACTGATCAACGTTTTTGCTGTAGGTCCCAAGTTCAAATCTATGGCCAGCCCGAATTTTGCAACCTCTGGTTTTGACAGTGTGTGGCTTGCGCAAATCTATCCGGAATCGTGCCGGACGCTCGTCCGTTGTTCCGAGATGAAAACCGCACCGGTCGAACCTCAAAATGTCGGCAGCTGCTGGTGAGCTGTAGAACTTGTCAGGGTATTCGTCCGGTCGCTGAGCCGTTGACCATCAACCTTCAGCAGTCGCAAAACCTGATTAGCAAAATCTCAACTTGTGCGGACCAACAACGAACCTTGATATTCCGTGTGTTTTGTGAGAACTGCCCACGCAATCCGAGCAAGCTTGTTGGCGAGCGCGCATGCAACGACATTCGAGTGTCGTCGAGTCAACATTGAACGAATCCATTCCCCGAGCCTGTCGTTACGTTTGTGCACGCGTTGTATGACGGCACGTGCGCCTTGCACGAGCAGATGACGCAGATGTTTGTCACCACGTTTGCTGATGCCACATAACTTCGCTCGTCCGCCCGTGCTCTTCTGGCGTGGGACCAGTCCGATCGATGCAGCGAAATTTCTTCCACCCGCATACTGGGCGATGCTTCCGATCTCCGATGCGAGCAAGCTGGCCGTGATGGTGCCGATCCCTGGGATAGAGAGCAATCGAGCGGCGTTCTCGTCCCCATGAAGCTGCGCGACCAGTTCCTTCTCGGTCTCGACAACTTGCGCGTCGAGATATTTATAGTGTTCGTGCAGTCGTTGAATGATTTGGAGAAGCCTAACCGGAAGATCATGGATCGCGATGACATCAGGCAAACGACGCAAGGTTGCTTTGGACATTGGCACCACGACGCCAAATTCGAGCAAGATGCCATGAATTCGATTGATGGTGGCCGTACGTTCAGTCACCAAACCCTCGCGCGTTCGATGTAACGCGGCTAGAAGTTGCTGGGCTTCTGTTCGAGGCTCGACGAAGCGCATCGCTGGTCGGCACGCAGCTTCACAAATCGCCTCAGCATCGATGTAGTCATTCTTGTTGCTCTTCACGAACGGCCGCACGTATTGCGGCGAAATCAGCTTGGTCACATGCCCCATCGCGTTCAGCTTGCGCGCTAGCCAGTGCGAGCCAGCACAGGCTTCCATGACGACAGTAACTGCTCTGAGATTGCTGAAGAAGGAAAGCAACTGCTGACGCGAAAGCTTCTTGCGAAAGATCGCATGGCCCTTCGCATCCTGCCCGTGAACGTGAAACACATGCTTGCCCAGATCGATGCCGATCAGCGTGACTTCGTCCATGTCACCCTCCTTCTACGTGGATCGAACCTCTCATCGTAGGACGATCGCTGGGATCGGGCTGGCCATTCCATTATGTCGCGTTTGGGGGTGCGGCGGAATTCTCGGACTGGTCTATGTCGTCAGCCCGAGACTTTCCCGGTATTCAATCGGACTGAGTGCGCCAAGCGAGATCTTGATCCGTTTCTCGTTGTACCAGCGAATGTACGAGTCAACGATCTCAATGAATCGGTCGGTGCTGATGGCCTGCCAGTCCCGAGAGTAAAACAGTTCCGTTTTCAGCCGTCCAAAGAAGCCTTCGCACCCGCGTTGTCGGGCGAGCATCCCTTGCGCGACATTGAACGAATCAGATTGGCCTCACGTATTCGGGTAAGCCAGCCTGGCCAGCGATAATGCGCACCGCGATCTGAATGGACCACAGGTCGGCTGTTGCTATTGCCCATTGCTTCGATGGCAGCATCGAGCATCGTGTTCACAAGCTCGGCGTCTTGTCGCGTACCGATCGACCAACTGATCACAAGCCCATCGAAGCAGTCAATGACCGGCAATAGATAGACTTTGCCGGTAGGAATCTGGAACTCCGAGATGTCCGTGAGCCACTTTTCATTCGGTGCTGCGGCCTGGAAGTCCCGGTTGATAAGGTTATCTGGAGCAGGACCGATTGCTCCAGCGTAGGAGCCGTATCGACGTCGCCTCGTCGTGACCGCGCTGAGATGTTCCTGCTTCATCAGGCGCCGAACGACCTTCTCCGAGATGAATACTTTCTGCCTGCCAAGTGCCGCGCGCATGCGGCGATATCCGTAGCAGCGGTGATTTAGGCAGTATGACTTTCCGTGAGGTAGTGGCTGGCCCGCCGTGCTGAATCAGGCGCGGGTTAGCATTGCTGCCAGAGCCGCATGGTGTGCACGAGGGCGACACCCGGCGATTTCCAGTACGGAGGCCAGCATGGGACACGATAGCACGGTGTATGTCGGTCTGGATGTCCACAAGGAATCGATCACGACAGCCTACGCGGTCGACATAGGCGAGGTCGAATTGCTGGGCAAGATCGGCACCTCGAAGACAGACATCGATCGCCTTTGCCAGCGCATGCAGTCCAAGGCGACGCACGTCCGCATCGTCTACGAACCAGGGCCGTGCGGCTACGGCCTCTACCGGCAATTGGTGCAGAAGGGGTTCGACTGCATGGTATGTGCCCCGTCGCTGATTCCCAAGAAACCGGGCGAGCGGGTCAAAACCGACCGCCGAGACGCGATCAAACTCGTGCGCTCGTTGCGCGCAGGTGATCTCTCGCCAGTCTACGTACCTGGGGTCGAAGATGAGGCATTCCGGGACTTGGCCCGCGCATGGGCCGCCGCCAAAGCGGATCTCAAGCACGCGCGCCAGCGACTCAAATCCTTTCTGCTCTCTCATGGTATCCGTTACACCGGCAGTGCGAACTGGGGGCCGGCACATCGAAGGTGGATCAGCACCTTTGCGTTCCCCAACCACTGGCAACAACTTGCCTTTGACGAGTGCCGTCGTACGATCGAAGACAGGCTCGGGCAATGCGACCGCCTTGAGGCGGCGCTACGCGAGGCTGTGGTCAAGTGGCGCTTCTATCCGGCCGTACTGGGGCTGCAGGCAATGCGGGGGATCCAGTTCACCACGGCAGTAGGCATGCTCGCCGAACTCGGCGACCTCTCGCGATTCGAGCATCCGCGCCAGCTGATGGCTTGGCTCGGGGTGACGCCCTCCGAACACTCTTCAGGAGATCGCCGCCGTCAAGGCAGCATTACAAAAAACGGAAACAGCTATGCAAGAAAGCTGCTCGTGGAGGCTGCGTGGAGTTACAGATACCCCGCTCGGGTGAGCCCGGACATCCAACGCCGCCATGAAGGAATCCCGCGACCGATCATTGACCGCGCATGGGATGCTCAACTGCGACTGTGTCGGCGATATCGCAAGTTCGCAGCGCGCGGCAAGAATGTGAACATCGGTGTGGTTGCCGTGGCGCGAGAGCTCGCCGGGGTTCATCTGGGACATCAGCAGACTGGCGATGTCCCTCGCCATACCGAAGGATGCCAGACCTTGACACCACGATACCTTATCGAGAACACGGAGAGTTTCCTAAAGGCGGCGTAGCCCGGCACCCGAGTAACCCGCGATTGGACTATGCAACACATCTCATGCGACTTGCGACTTTAGGTAGCGGCAGGCTCAAAGGGCGGACCACAGTAATGCGGTAACCAACCCGCGGATATCAGTGTGACCAACCGTCGAGACGTACTGCTACGTCGCCCTCAGGAAATTCAGATAAACCAAAAACCGAGAACCGATCGCGATTGACAAGGAAAGTCATATCAGTTCAAAGATATCCACAATGGCAACTCGTACGCCAGCATACTTGTCGGCAGTCTGTATCTGCGCCCGGTGATAGAAATAGGAGCTACGGGCGAGCCCCAATTCAGCAAGAAGCTCCGGCAGCGTGTAAGTCTGTTTCAGGGCATCAACCAGCTCCGTCTTCTCCCGATTCGTCAGGAGTTGCGGGTCGACGCCCAGGCCTTTTTTTAATATTTCATTGGCCTTCTTCAGGATGTTGTGTTCGATCTGGAGCTTTCGGATGTCTCGTCGGAGCGATTCGACCTGCTGCTCCAGCGTCGCCTGCTCGGAGGTCTGCGGCGGATCCTTGCGACGTGTCATGGTTGAAACAGCCTCCTGACTGAGTAACCGATTTCTCCAGTTGTACAACGTTGGGCGGCTCACGCCAATCTTTTTGGCAACTGCCTCAGCGCTTTCTCGTCGAGTGCACAGATCGATGACCGCTGTCTGTCTGAGCTCTGGCGCGTAACGAATACCCGAAGTCTTCCCGAGAGCGCATTTCTTTCGTTGAGGATGCAACTCGTCGAGCCAGGCGACGAGCGTCCCACGTCCCGGATATCCCAAGGCCTTTGTCGTTGTTGCCAGCCACTGGTCGTGGCTCATGTAGTGGTCCGTGGCCGCCTTCTTTTGTTCCAGCGAGTAGCGCGGCTTCAAGCAAATACGTTCCCTCGGCAAATCCAGGCATCGCTCGTACGCGTGATACCAACGTTCGAGAGATTTCGTTGTCGGATAGCCTAATTGACGAATGGTCGCGGTCAGGCGCTTTCCAAGCTTCGAGTAGAGCTTCACTGCTCGGATGCGGTCTTCGTACGAATACATGGACTAGCTCCTGATAGTCCAAAAATTCCGCCGCACCCCCCACCCAACATTTCAATCTGGCCGTGACATTTTTGACATTGACATTGATGGGCTCTGCGTCGGCCGCTCGCAAAAGCCTTTTCTCTGAGGGTATCAGTTCACCAATGAATGAGGGGCGACCAGCCTACCTCAGAGCCGTGCGGAGATCGCTGCTCGCTATGAATGTGACGACCGCCCTCTTTCGCGCTACATCGGCTCCGTTTATTGTGCGAGCGCCGATCGTGAAGATCCCGAAACCGTCGATGTCAACGGCTATTCCTTCTGCTACGCAATTAACTATCGTATTGAAAACCGAATCGACAATTAGCATAGCGGTTCTGCGTGGAATCCGAGCATTTATTGATACAGTCTCGACGAGATTTTGTTTGTTCATTTTCTACGTCAATGTGATTAGCCAGCGGACATCCAGCCAAACATTTTTGACGATGTAGCGTGGAATGAATCCGCCGTGCGGTCGATCAAGGCGTTGTGATTCTTAGGTGATTCAAGCAGTCGGCTTAGAATATCGATTTTTTACTGCACCCATCCACGCGGGTCCGGCGGCGCTTGATTTTACGTAGGCTGGCGCATTTCCCCGCGCCGAAGGTAGTCTTTACTCGTTCCGCCACATAGATTTTGCGTCCTTCGGAAAAAACGATGGCCGTGAAGTCGATACTCTTCCGCTTGCTCCCTTTATCGACGCCCACGGCGACTGCTAGCCCGGTTTATTCGCTGGAAGCTGCAAGTCGTCTGAATCGCCACTTGGTTCGGTTTCTATGTCAGAATCAAAGGTGATTCCTCAGAAGTATTCTAGCAGCATAAAAGACGTGGGGGTCTGGTGCCAAACGATTTTTCCGCGCTGTCCGATGCGAGTCAAATACTGACCTTACGTGATGCCGTAAAAGATGGAGCGATAATACCTGTTTATCAACCCATCGTTCATTTTCAGACAGCGGAGGTTTCGAGCTTCGAAGTCCTGGCACGTTGGCGTCATCAAGATTACGGAGAAATCAGTCCGACCGTCTTTATTCCGCTCGTGGAGCAGGTTGATCTCATCGGCGAGCTCACGGCAGCATTGATTCAAAATGCGTGTTCCTCTGCGGTCGGAATTCAAGGCAATTTCCGTCTGGCGATCAACATCTTTCCGCGGATTTTCGTACGGCGAGATGCCCGAGCTGTTCGAAGGGGCCGTGAAGGCCTCGGGGTTTCCTCTCTCCAGGACGCAGATTGAAATTACGGAGACGGCGATCATTGATGACGTCGAGGCGGCCCGCGAAACCATAAATCGACTCCGAGAAAAGGGCGTGCGCATCGTGCTCGACGATTTCGGAACCGGCTACTCGAGTTTGACGCGCCTTGAGGCGCTGCCGTTCGACAAGCTTAAGATCGATGCGAGCTTCATACACTCGATGCTCGAGTCTCGCCACAGCCGCAAAATCGTCAGTGCGGTCATTGGCCTGGGCCACAGTCTCGGCATGCCGGTCGTGGCGGAGGGCGTCGAGACTGAGCGACAAGCTCACATGCTGGTTCATCTCGGCTGTGATCTCGCGCAGGGTTGGTTGTTTGGACGCCCAGTAAATGCCAAGAGCATTCTGAGTCAGCGCGGTCAGCGGCCCCAAGAGCCGCTTCCTGTCGACCTTTCGACAAATCAATGTTTGGCTGAGCTCGAGGCGATCTACGCCGGCGCGCCGATTGGACTATGTTTCGTCGATCGGCAGCTCCGCGTGCTGAAGACGAATCCACGATTTGCGGGGATGCTTGCTACCAAAATGTTGGAGGGCAGAAGCCTATCGGAGTTTTTTCCTGCCGCAACCGCGGCCCTTGAGCGAGATCGGGACGCATATGGCACCGCGTTATCTACGGCGACTTACCATTTGACACGGGGGACGTCCACTCCATGCCAAGTAAATGTGGCCCCAGCGCGCGACGAATTTGGAGAGATTATCGGTTTTTTCATGGTCGTTGTGTGACAACGGCTAACGGCTTGCTGAATACCTGGCTATTCGGAGTTGTGAAAGGCATTTCAGCCGGACGTGCTAAAGTTTTGTAAGTAATCGCCGAAAATACGTTCATGGAACATGATGACCCATCTGAAATCACGCCCGGCAGTCTGCTGCATCAGGAAGCGAAGGCTATCGCTCGGTAGGTTGCAATCATCCGCAAGGCTCAGGGCAAGAGCAGCGCCAGAGACTTTCCGGTCAATTCTGATGAATGGCGCCAGGCAAATATGGAGTTCGCGAACGACCTGCTGATCGCCATTCTCGCCAATCGGGACGACATGCGCGACGATTTCAGATTTTTCGATTTAGGTTATGAAAACGACGAAGACCACCAGCGAGCGCTTGAGCAGGAGCGCACGCTATTCCTGCGGCTCAGCCAGCGGTGGTTGAAAAATGGCGAATGAAATGCGACGCAACTTGTTCGGCACGCGCGTGGTAGCGTTCTCGATAGTCATCGTCGCGACGCCATTGGTCACCGCGACGACCAAGGACAGCCAGATGAGAGTTTCGCTGACTGTTAAGGAGACGTGTCGCGCTACGATTGGGCGCGGTGGCGCAGATGTATCCTGCCTTGACAATACGCCTAGCAAGATCTCTTACGGCCGGCCCTTTGCTGTGCTCGATGAACCAATCGACGCGAAGAATCAACCCGCCCAGGACTCAATCGTAGAAATCGCCTTTTAACGCTCGCCTTTCCTGATTGAGGGCAGCTTATCCGGGGCGAACTGCTAATGTCCGCGGTAACTCAGATCCGTTTGAATCCGCTTGAGTGGGCTTTTTCTTGTCCAGCTTCGCTATG
This sequence comes from Caballeronia pedi, assembly GCF_001544915.2. Classification (GTDB taxonomy): domain Bacteria; phylum Pseudomonadota; class Gammaproteobacteria; order Burkholderiales; family Burkholderiaceae; genus Caballeronia; species Caballeronia pedi. The sequence continues at coordinate 14,526 of NZ_FCOE02000030.1, forward strand.
TCGCCGGAGGGGATCAGCGGATCAGATCATCGGCGAAGTCATCGGGCACCTTTCGCCAGGCTGGCGTACCGGGCTCCAAATCACTTGGATTGGCTTTGTCCCGCGCTTGCGGATGGACGCGAGCGTTTGATTAAACATCCGCGCCATGTCGTGAGAGCTGAGCGTGACAGGATCGGCCGCGCGATCTCGGGCATTGATCAAAGCAGTCCTCCTCGGCCGAGGAACCACGCAACTGTGATCAGCCAAGCTGGAGTCAGGGCTATCAGGATCACGCCAGTAACGATCATGCGATCGTAGCGGCGAGTGGCCCGGTCGAATCCCCCTTGTCTGGCTCGGACGCGCCGCGAGAGACGCAGCGAAGACTGCCTGCGTCCCTCCGGAACGGATAATTCCATCAGAGGATGACTCATATCACCGGCTGCTGGCAAGGTAACGTTTCTTCTGGGCATTGTTCATGCCGCTGTCGGCAAATAATCATCGCAACCACGCGTGTTCGACGCTGCAACGCAACAATTCCTTCTGAAGTATATCAGCGCGTAACCTGAAGGGCTTCTTTAATATTACATATCCTTGCGCGGCATATTAATAAGCTAATACCGGTACGCTTTGCCTCTGTCGGGAGAGAGCCGAGGTATCATGGATCGATATTTCACGACACGACCAGGAGCTATCCACGGACTCTTGAAAATCAAGTGTGGAAGGGCAGAAGCTTTCTCCGTGAACGGTGATCGGCCGGCGTAGAGATGGCGTCGAAATCATCGACATTGAGAACATCCTCCTAAGCGTCCGCGTTGGGCGGCTCGCGCGCTTTTTCCATGCGACTGCGACGGAAATCATGTCGTTTTCATCAGCTTAAGGCTCCAAGTCCCTTTGAGCGCGGCGCTTAAGCGGGCTTTTCGTCGGCCAGTTGCGCTATGAAGCTGTAGCGCATGAGGTCATCGGCGAAATCCTCCACCGCCGCATGCCAATCGGCTGGTCCCGTTCCAGCTCACTTGGATTGCGCTTGCCTCGGGCTTTGCGGATGGTCGCGAGCGTGAAATTGAGCGCCCGCGCCAGATCATGAAACCCAGTCTCGGACAAGCCTGCTGCGTCGTCTCGGGCGTCGCTCATAGTATTTCTCCCCGACCCAAGGCCCAAGCCACCGTGACCAGCCAGCCGAGCGCCAGGACAATCAGGATCGTGCCCGAGATGATCATGCGATCATAGCGGAGAGAGGTCCGGTCGAGCATTGCCAGCCTGGCCCGTACGCACCGAGATATCCGCAATGACGACCGTTCGTGGTGCCATTCAGCGGCGTTAATTTCTACCATAGGGTGACTCATGCCAACCTCTCGCTGGCGTTGGGGATGTTTCCTCTGAGCATTCTTTATGCCGTTGGCAGCGGCCCATGCGATCCTCACATGCCACAACAAGTCGCAAGCGGTTGGCCGACATTTGGTTTGAGTTCAGTGTTTGCTACATAACATAATGATCAGATGGTTACTTATACGCTTTGCCTGTGCTACGAACCTCCGGGGACCTCATGAACCAATATTTCACGACCCGCCAAGGCGCAATCCGGCGGTTGATCGAGATCAAGCGCGAGATGATGGGAGCGGGGTACCCGTTGGCAACTGTCGTTGGCCGCCGCAAAGACGGCTGCGAGATCAACGGTGTTGAGAGCGTGCTGGTGAGTGTCCGCGCCGGCAGGATTGCCTGCTTCTTCCACACGAGTGCAACAGAGAACCGCGTCGTCTTCATCAGCTGAAAGAATTTCCAGCGCATGACGCGGAGGCGGAAAAAAGCCCGTTGCTGGAACGGGCCAAACACCTACCTACTTCCGAGGGGAAGAGCGCGTGGTTACAGCGCCCCGCACTCAGTATCGGCGGTTTTGCGAAATCGTCAAGCAGGGGCGGACAAAACTTGGAACAGGATGTGCAAGGGGGTTCTCAAACTTCCGCTTAAGGCTCATTCATGCGTCGATCCCGACGCTATTACTTTGCGCATCCACCGCACGTCCTCTGGACAGTGGGACGGCCTAATCCTGGTCGGCGATGAGGAAATTGGCAGTATTGCAGCCTGCGATACACCCCAAGCGGTCGAGGACGCTGCGCGCGAAACCGGGTTGTTCCCGGATCACGTGGAATTCGAGGCGGAATGAGTCACAACTGAAAGAGAAACCGCCATGCTGACATGGACGAAAGACCGGCCTAGAGAGCCCGGAGTTTACTGGCTCGAGATAGACCAAGGGGAACCCGAGGCGCTGCGCGTATTCCAGCGTTTTGACGAGTGGGTCTATGCTCACTTCAACCAGAAAGGGCTTTATTCCGTGGAAGCCGTTCCGGATGATGCGCGCTGGGCGGGACCGCTTAGGCCTCCTGTGTAAACGCAAGGAAGGACTTCAATACGCCACTTTGAAAGTCGGCGAGTCCTCCGGCCGGCTCTTGCGCCGGTCGTAGATCCGCGTGGTGGCGATGTTGGCGTGGCCCATCCACTCTTGGACCTTCGCGATATCCGCCTCGTGCTCAAGGGCGTTGGTCGCGGCCGTCGCGCGCAGGCTGTGGACGCCGAACCCCTGCAGGTCGATCCGGGCCTGCGCCGCATAAGCGAGCACGGTCTTGTAGACACCGTCGGCCGTGAGCCCTGCGCCGGTCTTGCGCCGCGCCGGCTGGAATAATGGCGCCGCCGGCGCGTCGCCATGGCCGGCCGCTTCCAGATAAAGATGAATGCGTTCCGCACTCCCCGGATGCAGCGGCAGGTTCCGTAGCTTGTCGCCCTTTCCATGCACCCGCAAATGCGGCACTCCGCGCCGTGAATGGATATCGCGGACCTTTAGCAAACACAGTTCTTCACGTCGCAGGCCGTGATAGAGCAACACCGAGAGCAGCGCCCTATCGCGCTTGCCCTTAAGCGTGGCCGGGTCCGGCGCATCGAGCAGCGCCCGCGCCTGGTGATCGCCGAGCGCCGGCGTCTTCCCCTCCCCGCTTTCGACGCGCGGCCGCTTCGCGCCCTTGACCGGGTTGGTTTCGACGGCGTTCTTTTCGCATAAGTATTCGAACAGCGACGACAGCGCGGCCAGCTTGCGCCGGATGGTCGCGCCGGATAGCGCCCGCTCTTCCATCGTCGCCCGCCAAGCCAGCACATGCCCGCGGGTGACGATTCGAAATTCCTCCGGCCGGGCGATGCCGGCAAAGCCCATAAAGTCCTGCAGGTCGGCGCGGTAGGCGCGGCGGGTGCGCGGATTGTCGAGTTTGGCGAACCATTCGGCCTCCGCTGGCACGGCCGCCAGCTGGTGGAACTCGGCCGCCGTCAGTTTGCGGGCGCTGCCGGCGACGGAAGGAAGCTGCTCAGCCATGAGGAATCGCCAGATAGCCTATGTAAGCCGTAATCACCGCAATGCTGGTTGCCCAGAGAAACTGCCAGTTGCGCTGGTAAAAGCCGACCAGCGCTCGCGCCAGACGGGCAGTCCAGTGATATTCAATGGTGAAGCCCGGAAGGAAGATGAACCGGCTAGTTGGATCGTTTTCGAACTCCATGATCTTCCCTTTTCCTTCGTACCACCGCCGCAAGCGCTCAAACATCCGCACGCACTTGGTTCTCCCCCGGCAGCTCCGCTCCGTGCGTACGGATCAGCGCGATCAGCTCGGACGGGTTGATTTCATGACGGGTTTCACGCTGGATGCCCAGCTTGCGTAGGTCACGGTCGATCATGATGACGCCGCGCGTATCGGTTGAGGCTTCGACGCGCACGCTGCGCAACAGCTTTTTCTCATCGTCATATTCGGCAAGCAAGTGCATGGCGCCGAACGCGCCGGTGCAATTTTCTGGGAGGTTGGTTAGGGGCATTGCGATTCCGTGAGAACGAGACGCCGGTCAGCATCCATCCGCGCAAGTATACTAACTTCTCATACTATTGATAACATATTTTATCAATAGTAACGAGACATGAGAAACCGCTTTCGCGCCATGCTGGCGGAAGCAGACTGTGTTACTTCTTCTTAGGCTTAGCGACTCCCCCGCCCTTGCGCTAAGCGAGATATTATGCCGCGACCTCTTTTTCTTTCTTGCTCGATTTCGGGTCGCGCAAAATCTTTGCGGCGTCCGATGCGGCTTTCCTACCCGTTGCCATGGTCACCCCTTGATCGTCTGTTGACTTGCGCACGGCAGGCTTGATGCTCGTATGCGGAAACGAGGCGATATTCAATATTAAGGTGAGGCCTGTTAGCTGCGAGAAATCAGGTCGCGCAGGCCTTCCTGGATTTGATCAAAAGCTTCCAAGCCTTCTTGCGTCAATCCCGCCTTTTCCGGCTCTGTACGCATAATCGCCAGCCGGCGTTTCCATGCTGCGTCGGGACCGTTGCTCCGCACCGGCGCGGCATTCGTCGTGAAGCCACCTTCGACGTTTGGGACTGATTTTCCTGGCGAACGCGAATGGCCGCAGCCTCGAAAAATTCCTTGTTGATCTCGGCCGCATGAGCGCGGCGGCCGGCGCCGACAGCGGCGACCGTGGCTGGCATGAGCCCACCAAAGGGCTCCCAGACGACGTCATTGAAATCACTTGCTGCGACGATCTGCCTGCCGCTTTCAGATCATGGACGTGACCGTTCGAGGCCGCGTTGAATGGACCGGCGAAAAAGGCGCTAATCAGCCATGCGTGATCATCGATGGACGGCGCGTCGAATGGAACGACCTGGGCGCGATGCTTTTGGCGTTCGAAGGATGGCAGTTCCGACTCGAGATGCTTGACCCAAGCGACGAGGCGTCAAGCCCACCGCATGCGCAGTTTTGCCAAGCTACATTTTCCAAGCTCGCGCCTGCTCCGCTTTCGCCCTTTTTGCGCGACCAGAATTGGATCAACAGCGCTTGCCAGCCGCGCAAATACTGTATAAATTAACAGTACTGTGTTTGCATACAGCACGGAGAGCGAGGTGGCGCACTTGGTCAGGATTTGCAACGAAAAGGATCGGCAAACACTCGATTGCTGCGCAGACACGTGGGCGATGCCGCGATTGCCCTCGCCGTCCAACGATGCACAGAATCCGGCAAGCCTTTTCTGTCAGCGGTTTGCCGACGCTTGGGCGTTCAAACACCGGACTTCGCCGTGCCGCGCCCGCAAACGCCGAGCCCAATCGCCCAAGACGCGTTGGCGACCATTCGGAGCATCCTCGCAGCGCGAACAACAGCAGCGAGACGGGTTGCTATATAGACGCGGTAGATGGTGGGCAGCAATTGGCATTGATGCGGGACTATCCGTCGTCGTTGAGCAGCCATGCGGGAAGATCTCGCACGCCATTAGGACCTGACCAGCATCGTGACCCAGGCCGCACTACGCGAAGCCGATGCGGTCATCGCCGCCGTCGAGCAGATCAAACTGGCTGACGACAGCTACATGCGCTTGCTGGCGTTGCTGGAAAATCCGCCCGCGCCGAACGACAAGCTCCTTGCTGCCGCCAATGCGCTGCCGAAGCCCGTATGACAGTACCAAGCTGGCATGAAGAGCCCATTCAAAAGGCACACGACCGGAATGCGTTTGACTGCAACGATTATGACCTGAACCAATATCTGCGGAAGTTCGCGCGCCAGAACCACAAAAACGGAGGCGCCAAGACATTTCTCGCGATCGATGACTCGACCGGCCGAGTGCTTGGTTTCTACTCGCTTGCGCCGACTTCGGCCAACTACGAACAGACGCCGGGAAGTGCGCGAAGGGGTTTGCCTCGGGCACGCAGTGCAAGGTTTTCGCCTCGTCCGTCTCGCAACCGATCGAGGCCAGCACGGCAAGGGGCTCGGCACGCAACTGTTGCTCGCGGCAGCCTTGCGATGCATCAGGGTCGCCGACGAGGTCGGCGGCGTTGCGCTTTTCATCGACGCCAAAACCGAGCGCGCCGCAAAGTGGCATGAAGAGAGAGGGGTGGAGAGATTAACCGGCATATCGGCGAATTTTCCGGTCCTTTGCTTATACCTCTCAAGACGCTCGAAAGCGCGCTGAGGGCCGCAGGGAGGCTTTAGCGTCACCGCGTCAGACCGTCGTGTTTCGTCCCGTTATCTCAGCAGCTTTTGCATCGTCAGCTCGTCGCCCCCATCGCAAACGATCCAATACTTTGTTTCGGATAACAGGCGCGAATTACCTCCAACATCGGAAACTTTCGGCAAAAACAGCCCTCCCTTGGGGCACCTTTTTGCCGGCAGTCAGCCCTGTTGGAAATCGCTACTTCTACTAAAGGAGGGCCAGCAAATTTAGAGAAACTATTACGTTTGAACAATTCATTGGTTCGGTAGACTCATTAGAAATATTCAAAACTGTTTAACGTTTGCCGTGCATTTGATGTTTTCGAAAGGGGGCGCATAATTTGTAAGGAGTTGTTACAAAAATAGAGAGAAAAGGCCATGATCGGGGAATTTCGCGACCTTCGGTACGTGGGGGTGGACATACCCACTGACCTCCGGTCTGCATTAGTAGAGCGTCGGTGGTCCATCGACGTTATTGAGCTCCACCGACCTCGCAGTCCTGCCCGGCAGCACGCCCGCGGAAGTGCGGGCATCGTCGACTTTTCGGGCGTTCGCCTTCCGAACGATCTCCGCGCTGTCGAACAGTTGCTGGCTGGTTCGACTGTGGGATGGGTAGCGATCGGATATCCGGAACAGCTCAACGACGCTGTGGTGCGCAGGCTCATCCGCCAATATTGCTTCGACTACGTGACGTTGCCGAGCTCAAGCGAGCGTATTGTCAACGCCGTCGGGCATGCCCACGGCATGGTAAGGCTTCACGACGAGGCGTCCTATGAAGAACAGCCAGTTGCCGAAGGAGGCGCTGGCGGAATGATTGGCTCCTGCGACGCGATGCTCGCCCTCTTCCGGTCGATTCGCAAAGTCGCCATGACTGATGCACCTGTTTTTATCTCCGGTGAGTCGGGGACCGGCAAGGAACTGACCGCCGCGGCCATTCACGAACGATCGCTGCGACGCAGTCAGCCGTTCGTCACCATCAACTGCGGCGCTATTCCGGCGCACCTGCTGCAATCGGAGTTGTTCGGCTACGAGCGTGGCGCATTCACGGGCGCCAATCAGCGCAAGATCGGGCGTGTCGAGGCGGCCAACGGCGGGACACTTTTCCTCGACGAAATCGGCGATCTGCCGCTCGAAAGCCAGGCGAGCCTGTTGCGCTTCTTACAGGAGCGCAAGATCGAGCGCCTAGGAGGCCATGAGTCTACGCCGGTCGACGTGCGCATCATTTCGGCGACCCATGTCGACATGCACACGGCGATTCTCGAAGGGCGTTTCCGAGCCGACCTTTATCACCGCCTCTGTGTACTGCAGGTCAACGAACCGCCGCTCAGGGAGCGTGGCAAGGACATCGAATTGCTCGCGAAGCACATGCTCGCGCGCTTCAAGGCGGACGCGCGCCGGCGTCTGCGCGGTTTTTCTCCCTGCGCGATCGCCGCCCTGCACTCCTACACGTGGCCGGGCAACGTGCGCGAACTTATCAACCGCGTGCGCCGTGCGATCGTGATGTCCGAAGGACGCCAGATCACCGCCCATGACCTGGAACTGGACGACCATACCGCGGCCGTCCCCATGACCCTCGCGCAAGCGCGCGAAGCGGCCGAACGTCGAACCATCGAAGCGGCATTATTGCGTCACCGCGGCCGCTTCGGCGAGGCCGCGCACGAGCTCAAGATCTCGCGCGTGACGCTCTACCGCTTGCTGAATTCGCACGGTCTGCGCCCTGCCGTGCTCGAAGACCCAAACGACTTGACGTCCTCTGAACGTTCAGCGGCCTAGCGCAGATAACTATGACCTAACCGGATGCCCGCTCATCGTGGGCATCTATCTGCCGATGTGTTTTTAACGCCCTGAGCACCGATACCAATACCCTTTCTCATCTCCGAGGGCCCTTCGGCCCTCGCTGGTATTTTCCTTCATCTGGCATCGCCGATCAAACTTTGGCAAAGTCGGGCACCTTCGACCGCGGGCACGCCTTAAGAGAGACGCGAAAACTATGCCGAGCGCGGCGTCCGGGTCTATATTTTGAATGTACCGCGAAGAGGCGAGAAATGACCGGCTCAGCACAAATTCAAATCGAGCGTCAGGCTGGCGGATGGGTATGGATCGGTTTGTCGTCAAGCGATGCGAGCGGTGCCGTCATTGTGCTGGCGCAATCGCGAGAGGCGTTTTCGACCCACGAGGAGGCGCTGATTGACGCGATAAACGCAATGGATACGCTCGGCAGCGTATCGCCACCTGGATAGCATACCGGGGCCATATTGGCACGCGCGTTGCACACGCGGAAGAAAACGCTATCCGCTTGACTGCCATGCTATCCCGCTCTCCTTGCCTTCCCGGCCTATGGGCCACGCGTGTCTTCGACGCCGTGACTCCGCCCGTCGCCGTGCTGATTGTTGACGACGATGCAGCAATGGCCGCCGCGCTTGCGGCAGCCCTTATGGCCTATGGATATACCGCTGTCGCCGTCGGTGGCGGCCTTGCAGCTTTCGAAGCTCCGCAAGCCATGACGCCACATGTCGTCATCCTCGACATCGAAATGCCCGAATGCGATGGATTTACCGTTGCGAAGGCCATGCGCGGCTCGACCCGGTTCGCGACAGTGCCGATCATCGCGCACACTTCGTTACCCGAAGAAGACGTCATTGCACGCGGGAAAGCTGTCGAGATCGACGCTTTCTACCGCAAGGGTGAGCCGCTTCATGGTCTATTCCGGATGATCGAGCATCTCGCACCGGCGCAAAATCGAATCGCCTCCCCACCCGACTCGGACTGCTCAAACCGACGGCATCGCGATTAGTCAGGTTAATCGATACACGAGCGGTGGCTGCCTCGAGAAGCAGCTCGAGCACTTCGACCGGCACTCGGAGCTGCCAGCACCCGCACCGGCATATTTCACCGATTGCCCGTTATTTGGCAAAGGAGCAAAGCTCTCTCCTTCGGGTGCAAGGTTTGCATGGTGGAAAGTGCGTAGAGTTCAGCTCTCGACGACGGCTCGAAGCATCTCCATCGAGACCGGCTTGCGCAAAACCCCGAAGCCAACTTCAGCGACGATCTCCCGGGAGATCGCATCTCCGCTCGACACGACGACGCGCATGCAAGGCCACAACTCGCGGGCGTGGCGCGCCAGGTCGATGCCGGACATGCCGGGCAATTGAAGGTCAGTGAACAGCAGATCAAACTTCTCATCGTGCAGCCGCGTCAACGCTTCTTCCGCCGTGCGAACGCCCCTGCAGGTATTACCCAGCGCCTCCAAAAGTTCGCACGTTACGTCGAGTGAATCTTCGAGATCTTCGACCACCAGTATCCGTTTGCCCGTCGCGGTGGCCGCCGGAACCGCCGCGATGCTTCCCGCGATGTTGCGGTTGAGCATATGCCTGACCTTGCGCGCCAGGTCGCTCCGTCCATAGGGCTTAACCAACAGTTCGACGCCTGCATCCACCCGTCCGCCATGGACGATCGCGTTCTGCGTGTAGCCGGAGGTGAACAGCACTGCAGCTTGGGCAGCAGTCGCTGCGCTTGCCGGGCGAGCTCGGGGCTGCGGATTTTTCCCGGCATGACCACGTCGGTGAATAGCAGATCGATCGGCAGGCCACTTCGCAAAATAGTCAGGGCACCTTCGGCATCGTCTGCCTTCAGCACGCGGTAACCGAGTTCCGTGAGAATCTCGACCGCGGTCGACTGAACCTGCGGATCGTCCTCGACCACCAGGATCGTCTCTGTGCCGCCTTCCACTTTCGCTTCGGTCAGGCGTGTCGGTTCCGTGTCGGCGGCCATCGCCCGAGGCAGATAAATTTTGATCGTCGTTCCCTCGCCGGCCTCGGAATAGATCTTGATGTGACCGCCGCTTTGCTTGACGAAACCGTGTGCAGAACTCAGTCCCAACCCCGTCCCTACGCCTTCGGGCTTCGTGGTGAAGAACGGTTCAAAGGCCTTTTCGATCACATCCTTCGACATACCGGAACCGGTATCGGTAACGGCTAGCAACACATATTGCCCCGGCTGGACATCCAACTGTGACGCCACGTACAGATCGTCCAGCATCGCATTCGAGAGTTCGAGCGTGAGCTTCCCGCCATCAGGCATGGCGTCGCGCGCGTTTATCACGAGATTCAGGATCACGTTTTCCAGCTGGTAAACGTCGACGCACGCGTTCCAGAGTCCTCCCGCGACGACGGTCTCCAGCTTGATGGTCTCGTTGAACGCTCCGCGCAACAGACTATCCATGTTGCGCAGCAGGCGGCCGAGGTTGACCACATCCGGGCGAAGCGGCTGACGACGCCCGAAGGCAAGAAGCTGTGAGGCCAGCTTTGCACCGCGGTCCACTGCCTCAATCGCCGTTGCCAGACGGCGGGTGGCGGACGCGTCGCCAATCAGTCGTGGAACGAGCAACTCCAGATTGCCGCGCAGGATTTGCAGGACGTTGTTGAAGTCATGCGCAACGCCCCCGGTCAGCTTGCCAATCGCTTCGATCTTCTGAGCCTGAGCGAGCGCGTTACGGGCGTCTTCGAGCGCTTGCCGCGTCGCGCGCTGCTCGGAGATGTCACGGGTGATCTTGGCGAAACCGGTCAGCGTACCCGACGCGTCTCGAATCGCGTCGATCACGACGCTCGCCCAGAAGCGCGAGCCATCCTTGCGCAACCGCCAACCTTCCATCTCGACCCGCCCTTGCTCGGCCGCCGTAGCAAGCGCTTTAGCGGGTACGCCATGTGCAACATCCTCAGCCTCGTAAAAGCGAGAGAAATCCTGCCCAACAATGTCTTCTCTCCTGTGCCCTTGATGCGCTGCGCGCCCGGATTCCAGGTCACCACGCGCCCACTTGGTGACAGCATGAACACCGCGTAGTCCGTCACGCCCTGGACCAACGTACGGAACTGCACGTCGCTTTCGTTATCCGCGTGCTCGGCGATGCATTGCGACCGGGGTAATCGTGCGACGACGCAGACGCCCGTGTACTCGCCTTCCATCCATGTGCAAGAAAGTTCGGCCGCAACGATCGAACCATCTTGGTTTCGGTGCTCGATCACCCCGAGGACGCCGCCACGAGAGACAGCCGATGGGCTCAGTCCAAGCGCCGATATGTGCAGACCGATAGCGTCCTGCGTGCTGTAGCCGTAAAGGCCTGCCGCTGCCGCGCTCCATGACAAGATACGAAAGTCAGGCGACAAGAAAATAATTGCCGGGGATTGAAGTTCTTCGCTGGGCATAGACGAGCAGGTGTGGCGTGATGTTCGCGTGAAGGATTGCCCGCGCGGAACCCGCCTTAAGCTTTCGAAAGAGTTACGAGACGGTTTGTCGCTTCCGTGAAAATGACGCGGCACCATCAGTCACCGAATTTTACGCAAACTCCCGCCGTAACGGCCTTAGATGACGAATTTCTCATCGGTCGATACGTCCCGCGAGGAAAAGAAGTACCGACCGCTGATACCCATTCACTCTGGCAGGACGTCTGACACGGACGTCGTACCCAGAGCGATAAGGTGTTTCGATGTGGCGTAGGTGAGCCAGGCGTGCAAGTAGGCCCGCCCGGCTTCAGGAGCCTATTGGAGTGTGACATCGGCGGAAAGACGAACCGGTCGATCATCCGGCAGCCTACCGCCAACGTGAGAGCGACGCGCCCTGGCATTCTGATCCACTCAGAATGCCTGCCAGTCCCGGGCGGCTGCTCCGGCGACCGCCGGGATGGTCAGAGCGGTGGTCCGTGGCGACGACGCAAGGGGCTTTCTCGTTGCCTGTGCACGCCCGGGTCCGGCCGCCTTCTTTGACGAAGTTGCCCGCACCCGCTCGGACGCGAATCCAGGCGCTTCGCGATGAACCCCGCTGAGCCGGAAGATCGAAACGACTTCTCGCAGCGAGCTCGACTGCTGCGCCATCGACTGCGCGGCCGCGCTCGCCTGTTCCACGAGCGCGGCGTTTTGCTGCGTCACCTCGTCCATCTGCGACACAGCGACGTTCACTTGTTCGATCCCCGTGTGCTGCTCCGAGGAAGCGGCGGAGATCTCCCCCATCAGGTCCGCCACGCGCTTGACCGACTGGACCACCTCCTGCATCGTCTGCCCTGCCTCTTCCACGAGTTCCGAGCCAACGTTCACCTTCTGAACTGACTCGTCGATCAGATCCTTGATTTCCTTTGCAGCCGTCGCGCTTCGCTGCGCAAGCGTACGAACTTCACCAGCGACAACGGCAAAGCCTCGGCCCTCCTCTCCGGCCCGAGCCGCTTCCACGGCCGCGTTCAGAGCGAGGATGTTTGTCTGAAAGGCGATGCCCTCGATCACCGAAATGATCTCGGTGACCTTTGCGGAACTCGTGCTGATGTCCTTCATCGTGTCCACCACACGACCGACGACTGCGCCGCCGCGCGCAGCCACTTCCGACGCATTCGCCGCCAGCGAGTTGCCCTGCAGTGCGCTCTCAGTGTTCTGTTTAACGGTAGCCGTCAATTCTTCCATGCTGGCGGCCGTCTCCTCGAGCGAGGCAGCCTGTTCTTCAGTGCGCTGGCTGAGATCAGTGTTGCCCGCGGCGATCTCGGCCGACGCTGTCGCGATACTTTCGCTGCCGTTGCGAACACGACCGACAACGTCGGCAAGGCGCTCATTCATGTGACCGAGCGCACGAAGCAGCTGGCCGGTCTCGTCCTTTCCCTTGTCGACGATCACGGAGGTCAGGTCACCGCGGGCGACCGTCTCTGCAACTTCGAGCGAACGACGAATCGGCGAGACGATCGAGCGCGTGATCAAGACGGCAGCGAATACGCTCAGCGCGACTGCCACAACGATCAAGACTGCGGTCAGCACCAACGTCCTGTGATAGTCGCTGGCGGCAGCCTCGGCCGCGGCGTCGGCGCCCTTACGGTTAAGGGCGATATCACGTTCGATCAACTGCGCCGCTGCTGCGAACAGATGGGAGGAACCGTTCGAGGCAAGCTCTCTGGCCTCGGCGAAGTGCTCTTCGCCTGCTTCGCTCAGCGCGTTAATCTTTTCATCGGATGCCAGATAAGACGACCACGAAGTTTTAAATTCGTCAAAGATCTGCTTCTCCTCAGCAGATGAAATCAGGCCGTTTTGATACTTGGTGAGCACTGCGTCGAGACTGATAAGCGCGTCGCTTCGCTTCTTCTTCTGAGCGGCTTTCTCCTGCGCGTTCGTTGCAAGAAGGGCCCCCATGGAGCCACGCCTGACTGCATTTGTCGCTGCGCGAACCTCAGAGAGGGCCTGAACGCTTGGCAGCCAGTTCGTCGCAAGATCATCGGTGCTCCTATAAACGCGGGAAACCTGCAATAGCGCCAGCGCGCCGATGAGGCAAAGGGAGAGCAACGCTATGCCGAAGCCAATGCCCAATTTGGCTCCGATGCGGATGTTTCTTAAAACAAGCATTTCAAGTTCCGAACGGTTGTTGACAAACTCCTATAACGGCCTCGACTAAGTGCGCCTGCAACAATTATTTTGCTCACCTTCCGTCCAACTCGGTACGATCAGTCACGCGGCTCGGAAATCGTTCTTATTTCGGAAAGTGCTCCGTCTGCTCATTGGCAGTGCGACTTATTTTTTCGCAAACGATAATTCGCATGTCGCCGGCCTGATGCCCCGCCCGGACTGCCAATATCGGGGACCTTACCAAAGGCCTTCGCTCGTCGGGCTATTCATGATTTCAAGGCCTACAACGACACGTCTGGGGCAATAACTGCATGAGGAACGTTGCATCGACGCTGTCGAAGTCCCTACGGACGCGAAGTGTCGGGCTTGCGGGCCGTCCTCCTCGATGCAAGCAACGGCCAACTCACTTGCTTTGTTCAAGCGAGGGAGGACCAGATCGTTTTTATCAGTTTGAGGGGCGCTCAAGCTTGCTGCAGAGCAGGCGCACCTTTCCGCCGCCGTGGCCGACAGCAGAAAGGTGCGCCTGCTTAGAACGTTACGAGACCAGCCCGGCGCGAGCGCGCGCGAGCGTGGCGCGAGCCCATCGGGCCTCCGATCAGCGATCAGTCAGTGGGCGTTCAGAACGATTGCCAGTCGCCGCCATGCGCGCCTCCGGCCGCTATCGAGACCGCCGGCCGAGCCACACGCTTAACCGGAGCCAACGCGCGCGGGTACCGCGGCTGATTGTTCGTCGGCTGCGCATGCATTGCCGATTCAACCCTGTCTCGCTCATCGAGGCGGAAGAACGCCACCGCCTGCGTCAGTTGGCGCCCCTGGGTTTCGAGCGATTGGGAGGCGGCCGCCGCCTCTTCCACGAGCGCCGCATTTTGCTGCGTCACTTCGTCCATCTGCGTGACCGCCAGATTGACTTGCTCGATGCCCCGGCTTTGTTCATCCGATGCTGCCGCTATCTCACCCATGATGTCCGTCACGCGAGCCACCGCCTGCGTCACCTCGTTCATCGTCGTGCCTGCTTGTCCGGCGAGCACCGACCCGTCTTGAATCTTCTGCACCGAGGCGTTGATCAGGTCCTTGATTTCCTTGGCTGCGCTCGAGGACCGCTGAGCGAGGCTTCGAACTTCGCTGGCCACCACTGCAAAGCCACGGCCCTGCTCTCCTGCACGGGCCGCCTCGACCGCTGCGTTCAGCGCGAGGATATTGGTCTGAAAGGCGATGCCTTCGATGATGCCCGTGATCTCGGCGACCTTCGTCGAGCTCTCGTTGATGTCGCCCATAGTCTGAACCACGTTGCTCACCACCTCGCTTCCTTTCTGCGCAACTTCCGATGCATTGGCGGCCAGTGCGCTCGCCTGCTGAGCGTTCTCCGCGTTCTGCTTCACCGTCGACGTAAGTTCTTCCATACTGGAGGCGGTCTCCTGCAGCGAGGACGCCTGCTGCTCGGTGCGCGAAGACAAGTCCTGGTTGCCCGACGCGATCTGGCTCGAACCCGTCGCGATATTGTCCGAGGCGATCCGAACCTCGCCGATGAGTTTGACGAGGCTCGCCTGCATGACGCCCATCGACGCCATAACACTGCCCGCCGGCGCAGTCTGCGCGCCGTCGACATGGCTCAAATCGCCTTCTGCCACGCGGCGCGTGACACGGCTCAATGTGTCAGGCTCAGCGCCCAGTGCGCGGGTAAGGCTGCGAGTAATCAGAAACCCTGCGATTGCCGCCACGATGGCGGCGCCCATGCAGATCGAAATGAGCAGCATGCGCGCACGTGCGTACTGCGCTTCAGACGCGCGCAGCAGTTCCTCTTCGCGCTGTCGCGTATAGGTGCTGTAGGCGTTGGTTGCGGTGATGAGGGAGGCGAGCAAGGGACGGCACTGCTCGTTCATCATTGAAATGGCCTCTTCATGTCGGTTATTCAGTGCCGCATTCTCAATCGCCAATGCCACGGGACCATACTGAGCTTCGATGCGATCCATATCCGCGACCAGACTACGCGCCTTCTCTGTCGTGTCAGTCGCGCTAGTGACCATCTCTTTCAATTGCCGCAGCCGGGCCTGGACGTCCTCGTGGGCCTGATTGATGGCTGCCTTCTCGAGTTCAAGATCCTGGGGTTTCGTCACGAGCACCAGATTGCGTGCCGCGATCGCACGGCGATCCACGGCCATACGCACCAGATCCGCTTGCTGGGCACGTGCACTGATACCCTTCACGTACTGTATAAAACGATCGTTCGACTCGCCAAGCGCGCTCAACGCCCAACCAGACACTATTAGCACGAGCCCGACGAGCACGCTAAAAGTGACGGTCAACCTAGCGCGGACAGTCATCTGTTTGAAGTTCAACATTCACCCCTCTCCCACAAATTTGTTGTTCACGTGCTCATCCCGAAATCTGAGCATCCATCGCTCTATCGGCAGCAAACCGTCGGGCGTGAGGATCCTTTAACGCGTTATCGTTTGCATTAGGGTTTGCGGCACAACCAGCGCAGCAAACGCTCAGCGAGAGCTTGCATGGTACGCAATCTCGCAGGTATTTCGTCGTCACATGGAAATGTCCGGCTACTAATCATTTCGAACGCGGCTAGAAAAAACTTGACGAATCCGTGCGGGAAAATAGACGATGGATCGTTTTTTTGTGTGGCAGCATTTGAAGAGTTCAGAACCTCGCTCAAGCTATGTCGCGCTCCCGGAAAATCGAACGATATGGTGCACGGAAGGACTCTTCCCGCAACGCCAAGGCTCGCTTTCTGCCTATGCCGCGACGCGACGCCGATGCCCTCGCCTTGCAATACCGGCTGATCTTGGAAGCCGTCAGATGCCAACGAGCAGAGCGTCGCGATGCGGTCAGCATGGCGCACGTGGTCCTTTTCACGCTCTTTCTGACTGAGGCTGGCCACGGGCTGCTGGACGCCGCATACCTTCGGAAGGTCGAGGGAGAGCTGGCGGGGGTGCTTAAGCACGGCGAGGCGACTGGCGAATGGGGCTTTCCCTCATCCCTAATTGAGCCTCTGACGATCATCGTCAACGAACACGACCGCCAGTTGCACGAGGTCCGGCTGGCGGAAATCGCCGCCGCGACACGGCGACTCGATCAACGGCGTGCGATTGCCATGCGACTCGCCGACGCGGAACGAACGGCAACAAGCTGATCCAAGCGCGGTAGAAGCGAACTCGGTTCCAGCTCCTTTGCTGATCACCGGCAGTCCACCTCGTGTGCTCTCCGCTTAAAGAAACTCCCGGGTACGATCCATTTTGCTGCGTCCGCCGAGGTAAACCTAGCCTTCAGAACGATCCGATCTTGCCGTAAGCAGGATCACTGAAGGCCGCTATGGTTAAAAACAAGCCGCCGCAGCAACAATGAACCGTTACATTCGACGCGGCGGTCACTCGCCTTGTCGGCGCTAAAACGACCCGCGCGGCGCAAAGGATGCCCCCGCTCTCTACAAGGACCAGAACTGAATGAGCAACGATCAGCACGATATTGAGCAGCGGGTGCGGCTGGCGGGCAGCAACATGTTCGAACTGCTGCTCTTTCGCCTAGGTAGCACGCCCGGCACGGGCGCACGAGAACTCTATGGCATCAACGTGTTCAAGGTGCGCGAAATCGTCGCCATGCCCGTGTTGACCGAGTTGGCTGGCTCCTCGGACAAGATCCTGGGTGTAGCCGATGTGCGTGGCGAGATCATCCCTGTGATCGATCTGGCCAAGGTAACGGGCTGCGTGCCTCGCGAGGGCAACCGGATCCTTCTTGTGACGGAGTTTGCGCGTACGACGCAAGGCTTTGCGGTCGACGAGGTCGACGATATTGTGCGTCTGAAGTGGAATCGGGTCTTGTCGGCCGAGGGGCATTGCAGCGGGAAGACCGTGACCAGCATCGCGCGGCTCGATGCGCAGCCCGGTGGCCGGCTCGCCCAAGTGCTCGATGTCGAGCAGATCTTGCGCGACGTATTGCCTCCAAGCGAACCGGAAATCAACCAGGAGAACACGGGACGTCTTCCGCTTCCTCCGGGCGCGAAAGTCTTGGCGGCCGATGACTCGGGCGTCGCCCGGGCGCTGATCGAAGAGAGCCTGAGTGCTATGGGTGTGCCATTCATTATGGCCAAGACCGGACAAGAGGCGTGGGAAGTGCTCGAGCGGGCCAGCGAGAGGGCCGCAAAGGAAGGCAAAAAGGTAACCGACCACATTGCGCTGGTCCTCACGGACCTGGAGATGCCCGAGATGGATGGGTTCACGCTCACGCGCAAGATAAAGACGGCCGCCGAACTGCAGGCGATTCCGGTCGTGATCCATTCTTCGTTGTCCGGGGCGGCCAACGAGCAGCACGTGCGCAAGGTCGGCGCGAACGCGTATGTATCGAAGTTCGTTGCCGCAGAGCTCGCCGCCGTCATGCGACGGGCCATGGGGGTTGCTGCATGACCCAAGTTTCGAGCATGCCTCGCCGCTTCCCGAGTGGGCTGGGCGCCACCACCGCGTGGCAGTTGAACTGCGGACGAAAACTTACGCTGTTCGTCGTAGATCAGTCGGTACCACTCTACAACGTGATTCTCGGCAACTTGCGCTTCTTCGCCAACGCTGATCAGGTGACTGCGTTCGTCCAGCGACTTGAGGCCGTACCCGAAGAAACCCCGGCACAGCCTACCTGGCAGTGGATCTTCGAAAGTGGCTTCGAGCAGTCGGTCGATGGCGCGCGAAACAAGCGCTGGTGCTTGTATGAAAGGTAGCCTACGCTCTTCCCACTTGCCGTTATTGCGCAACCAGGCACGCCGGATCCGAACATCCATTCTGCGTGAGCCGAAACATTCCGTCTGCGCAGGGTCGACATGAACAAACAGCAGGCGTACGACTTCTTTCTAGCGTCGCTGTCGATGGAGATCATCGCGACGGGCAACACGCTTGAAGAACTGGAGCCAAGCTCAGAGAACTATCTCGCGTTGCAAGAACGGGCAGCCCGTCTGCAGAGAATGCTCGCAGGCTTAGACGAAATCTATCACGCCGTACCCGAAGCAGACTCGTGAGCACACGTGGTCGCTGCCGTTTGAAGCCGACACACTGTTAGCCCTTCTGGAATCAACAGTTCACCTGTATTGCGGGCAATCGTGATCGACTGAACCGCATTTTTCTGGTCGATTGACGTCAGGTAGGTCGATTAGGGTCCGGTGACTACCTGGAGCATTTCCAGCAGCGGTCGAGTGAGCGCCTCCAGGCTGTTCGCCCCGCCACCGTCTCCGACAGGCTCTCCAGCATTTCATCGATCAATCTTTCCTCGGTCTAGCTAGTTTGGGGCGCGCATCAGATGTCGGCTAGCTCGAGCCACGCAGATCCGGAGGCCACGTCCACCGGGCCGGCACGACCTCTGTGGTGAAGATCCTTTGTGCAGAGGCGAAATCAACACTGAGGTTCGCGGGGAGCGTCGTCAATAATAGTTGGGTGTTACAGGACTTCGTGCGTCGCCGGTTGTGGTTCAGCCATCGGCATTGGCGGGCCGAAATAATATCCTTGCATCACCGTGCATCCGAGACTACGCAAAATATTCATCTGGGCAACAGTTTCGACACCCTCGACCACGCAAGTCAATTTGAGCGATCGGCACAACTCGAGGATGCTTCGCACGATGTCCTGAGCGGCGGTGTCGGCCTCGATATCTTCCAGAAAGCCCCGATCGATCTTGACCTTGTCCAGTGGCAGCCGATGGATGCAGGTGAGACTCGAGTAGCCCGTGCCGAAATCGTCCAGCGAGATGCGCACGCCAAGCTGCTTGAGTGTCTGCAGCGACAGCGCGGCCCGTTCGAAATTCCGGATTACGCCGGTCTCCGTCACTTCGAACGTCAATCTCGCCGGCGCCACGCCACTTTGTCGGATAAGCGTCACGATATCGCCAATCGCGTCGGCCGATCCGATATCCCGTGCCGAGAGATTGAATGAGACTCGGGTGGTCGCGTCCCAGCCCCGCATGGTTTCGAGCGCTTTGCGCAGTAGCACGATCGACAACGAATGGATCAGATCGCTGCGTTCCGCTACCTTGATGAAAGCGGATGGCGCCACCGGCCCGAGTGAGGGACTGTTCCACCGCGCGAGGGCTTCGTACGAGATGACATGGTGACGAACCACGTGAACGATCGGCTGAAAGTGCAGCGTCATCTCGCGTTCCAGGTCCGCGTGCCTCAACGCTTGCTCGATTTGGCCGAGCTCGCGGATCGTGTCTTCGTGCTCACCCGAGAAAATCGTCGTGCTGCCGCGGCGATTCTCCTTGGCGAAATAGAGCGCGTAATCCGCGCGCTCGAACAACTGTGCTGGTGAACGTCCCGCTTTTGGATAGGTCGCAAAGCCAATGGAGCCCGACAATCGTGCGGTGATGCCGTGCCACTCAAACGGCGCGCGAAGCACCTCGCAGATCGCGTCTCCAAGTCTGAGCAAGTGCTGACTGTCGGGAACCTCAGTGACGAGCAGACCGAATTCGTCACCGCCCAGGCGAGCGAGACTCATCGCAGGCGTCAAGAATCGCTGAAGTCGCTGGCCCACCTCTTCAAGCACCCGGTCTCCCGCGCCGTGACCATACAGATCGTTGATCTGCTTGAACCCATCCAGATCGATGACGCCCACCGCGAAGCGCGTGGGCCGGCCGGTCTGCGACTGGAACAACGCCTCCAGGTCGGAGAGGAAGCGCCGGCGATTGGGCAGGCCTGTCAGGCTGTCCAAGTTGGCGAGGCGGACGTTTTCGTCGCTGAGCTTTTGCAGTTTCACCTGCTGCGCTTGCAATTCCGCCTGCTTCATCTGCAGTTCGGCCTGCTTGGCGCGCAACTCGGTCTGCGACTCTACGAGGCTGGCGAAATCGCGATAGTAGGTCAGCAAGATCACGATCATCGCAATCGACACCAACAGCACATTGATCGCAATTGCGATCAGGACCCCGTTATTCGTCTGCAAGAAGAAAATGGTGAATGGGACGATCACGATCGCTGTCAGCAGAAGGGCTGCTGTGCGCATGTGCATCAGACAGAATATGCAGCCGATGACGGTGATCGACATGTAGAAGGCGACGTGCGCTTGCTCGTAAGGGTCGCCGTAGGGATAGAGCATCAACCCCCACGTGGTGAAACTCACGCCCAACACGACAAGCAGCCGCATCATGGTCTTCAGGCGGGCTGCGAGTTCGGCATCGGTTCGTGCGGCAAGATCCTTCCTCCTTCCGAGCCACACGAGCAACCGGATTACACAGGCCGAACACATAGCGAGGGGCACGTAGATCGCGAGCCATGCGGGCGCGCTATCGACATGCGTCACTGCGACGGCCACGCTGTTGATCACGAGGATCAGGTATAGCAACGGCAGTTGCCGCGAGAATGCGTCGAACTGCGAGCGCGCGAGATCGGACGCTCGCCGAGAAAATGGGGACCCAACGTCAAAGCGGGTGCGAAAACTCATAGCTTTGCAAAAAATCCGTTCGTCTGTTCGAGCCGAGTTCAATAGCCGGGTTATCGCAACTAAAGTCCCGGCGAACTTCAATACGACGGCGTCCGCTTTCTTAAGCAGATAATTAAATAGCCAATATATACTCTAACGAATATCATCGGCATTTGGTTGAAAAACTTGAAACGCGGGAAGATTTAGAAAGTTAATGGCGTTCCATAAATCATTTGGCGATGACTAAAGTCAGAACGCATGAACGAAATTGCGTCAAAATGAGTGGATCGTCGAACCCAATAATCCGCAAACTAAATTCATTCTTTTTTGCTAAAAGCGAACGGTGATGCTGCAACCGATCGCGCATGGTTCGGATGACTTACAAATCGGTCGCGACCGACTGCCACAGGTCGCTCGCACTTTACTAAGGGTTTGGTGGTCGCGACCGATATGGCGGGGACATTCTCGGTGAAGTCACATCGTCCCGACAATCCAGCGGTCTGCAGCTCCATTCAGGCCGGCAACGAAATCAGTCTCGCGTTGCTAGAGGTCGCTTCCAGCATTTTTCATCGGTGGTCGATTGGGATCGCGCGGCCATGGCCGCTCACGATGCCGTGGGTCAGCGCTTTGAACTGACGAGCATCATGAAGCTGCGTCTGTGGCAGGCGCGTGAGTGAACGATTCGCGAATCGTCCTATGATGGTTGGTCTGTTCGGCTATAACGAACTTTCGGTCCTATGCTCGTTGCGCGTGAGCGACACGCAGGCGAACGGCCTCGCCGAAAAGAAGCGTCGCAACCCGTCGTTTGGGGCGCCCGAGATTCTCGCAGCGATCAAGCGGTTGAAGAGTTGAGATTTCGTCGAACGAAAGAACTCCGTTCGGCGAATCGCTAACCGGCGCTGTCTGTGGCAGTCTCGAGCAAGTGCAGTCTGAGCAAGGCGACGGTCTCTACGGTCTGGCTGCTGAATTCCGCGCCGACCAGGATGGCCCCGTCGGCACAACGCCTAGTGTTGCGCGCGATGCAGTTGAACACAACGGCATGGAGCTTGCCGTCAGCTCTCAAGCGTAGCGCCAGTTTGAAGTGCTCGCCGACGTTAAGAAGTGCGTCCGACAGGCGCAGCGCGACCCCGCCCAGGCTCACGTTTTCGACGACGGCGTCGAATCCGGCCGCAACGACATCATTGCGAATGAGCCGTCCGGCCAGATCGGTCGACAGACGCACGTGTTTGCGCACGACGTGCGTTTGGACGACGTTGGGATAAGCGAGGTACACGAGCTTTACCGGCGTCTCGCTCGTGCCGATCACCTTGCTTGAGAATTTATATACCTTCCTCCCAAGGAGCGCCTTGCACTCGACCTCGGCGCCTATGGTCATCGGTTCGTTTTCACTCGAGGGCGTGAGGATGAGTGCATCTCCACGGATAGCGCCCACGAACCCGGTACGCAGGGGACGGCCTTCGCGGCCGATCAGCGTGACTTGCAGACCGTCGAGGGTCTTGGGCAAAGCCGCGGGTATCGATGTCGTGACGGAATTGTCCATCGCAGCCGCCGCATGCTTGCCGGTGGAAATCAGGAGTTTCCCGGCTGCGCCAACCTGTTCGGCGCGTCCCACGTCCGGGTCGCGGAATCCCACAGCGAGGATCCTCTCGCGCTGGCTGTCCGATTGAACACAGTGGCCTCTCGTCAGCAGCAGCCGACCGCTCGCAGAGTAAATGGCGAAATCAATCGGCGCGCCGATTTTTATGTCTCTTGCCGTAACCTTGACGAGTGCCATCATCTCCCCGTTCGCGTCTGGAATGCTCCGCCTGAGATAAGCAGGCTTAGTGCTTTTAGACTAACGCGGCGAGCCTGGGAGGCTCTGTGCGCCGCCACGCTTTCATCTGACGGATGTGCGTGGGCCGGGTAAAAGCGGAGTCGCGGAAGGACGGGTTCCTGGAAGGGCGGTAATGGTTTCGCGCCCATTGTCGAGAAAAAGCCCGCCACGCGAGCATCGTCTGTCTCGAGCACACAGCGCGTCGCAGCCCCCGCGAGTCCGTACCGAGAACAGTCGCCACGGCCGCATGCCAACGAGCGCGGCGACCGCGCTGTCGCCGTTTAGGCGGAAGGCTGCCACGGCAGTACGCAACGCACCCGCCTGATCTTCCAGCGACTGGGCGGCGGCGGCGGCCGCGGCCGCCTCGACGAACGCGGCGTTCAGGCTTCGCGACTTCGTCCATCTGGGTCGCGGCGACCGACCTGCTCGATGCCGCTGCTTTGCTCTTCGGAAGCCGCCGCGATCTCTCCCGCAATGTCGGGACCCGCTGCACGGCACCGATGACTTCCGCCATTGTGTGACCCGCTTCGTCGGCGAGGGCCGAGCCATTCTGAACGCGGTCCACCGAGGCTTCGATCAGTTCCTTGATCTCCTTCGCGGCCGCCGACGAGCGCTGAGTGCGTGTACGCACTTCGCCCGCAACCACGGCAAAGCCACGCCCCTCTTCGCCCGCGCGTGCGGCTTCGAGCGCAGCGAGCGAGCTTGCGTGCCGGGCGTTCTCCACTTTCTGCTTCACCGTACTGGTGAGTTCCTCCATGCTCGACGCGGTTTCTTGCAACGCGGCGGCCTGTTTCTCCGCGCGCGAGGACAAATCGACGTTGCCGGCGGCGATCTGCCTGCCAGACAACATTGATAGGCAAGGACTCATCGTCAACGATTAACGATAAGGAATGGTCAATCTGTCACCTGACATAAATAGTATTATCGCATTTATTAAGTATGCAGATGTATAGTCCGACTGTTCCGTTGACCGTGCATGGTTTCACGTGAAATGTCACTCTTCACGCGCCGAAAATGCACAAAAAGTGCACTGATCAATTCCTTTTAACCATGGATCTCGCCGGATGCCTCGCCGCGGTGTACACAGGTGCCGGTCGATAACAGAAACGCCAGCTTTCGTGCTAGAAAGTGGGATCGATATTTATGCTAAAATTGTGCTAATTATGTGCTTGGAGCGAACCATGAATTCGGATACCGGTGCCATTCCCAGTGCGGATGTGAGCTTTGACCGTTTCATGGCGTCATTACGCGATCCCGAAGACCCGGCTCCGATTGTCTCCGCTCGACGCTTCGGCGAAGCCTTGCATATCGACTTGCAAACCCTTGCCCAGCAAGCACACGTACATCGGAACACGATCAGCCGGCAGCCTGCATCCGAGAGCGTACAACGATTCCTCCGCGACGCTCTGCGGGTCATTCGCGCGGCCACGGATATCTCAGGCGACGTCACGAAGGCGCTGTTCTGGTATCGAAACGAACCGCTGCCCGTGTTCACCTACAAAACCGCCGAGCAATTGGTGTCCGAAGGTCGGGCCGATGACGTCCTTCGCTACGTTTCGTCGCTCGAGGCGGGCGCGGCAGGATGATACTCACAGAATTGGCCGGGGTAACTGTCTATCGTATGCATGTTCCCCGGTGGGCTGTTGCGCCGACCAGCGGCGCGGGAGCAGGAACGCATGGCGGTCGCGCGAATCGTGTCGGACTGAATGCGCTCTATCTGGCCCTGGACCACGACACGGCCATCCGAGAGTATCAGCAGCTATCGTCTTTGATGCCGCCGGGGACGTTGGTCAGCTACAACCTCACGGCCGCTCCGATAGTCGACTTCACGGGCGGATACGAAAGCGGAAAGTGGTCTTCTCTGTGGGAGGATTTCTATTGCGACTGGCGCCGCTGCTGGTTCAATGAACGGATCGAGCCGCCCAGCTGGATCCTTGGCGATGAGGTCGTCTCGAGCGGTGCCAAGGGCATCCTCTTCAAATCGCGCTTGACGCCTGACGGTACAAATCTCGTTCTGTACACAGAGCGTCTTGACTCGACGGACCACCTCGACGTCTACGATCCAAATAACGCTCTGCCGAAAAACCAGTCTTCGTGGGGTTGAGCTTGGAGAGCTCGACGGAAAATCGGGACATCGGGCGTCCTCGCCTCGCCGACGGAATCAATATCGATACTACATCTCGGGTCGACTATGCCTGATGTGGTGGACGGTTTGGCAGGATCCAAGGGTTGCACGGGAATGTACTTCGTACCACGAACGATCATGTTACCTATGTCAAATGTCGGTTCTGACGCAGAAAACGGAGTCAGTTCAACGTGCTTCCAGTTCGGTCGTCAGGCTCAGTTGCGGAATGTCGCGGCGGCGTGGCTGCTTGCGGTATATTCGCTCCGTCGTCTAATTCACCGCGCATCTATTAGAAATTAGCGTAACGGAGCCGCAGCTTACTATGTCCGATGAGAAAGCGACTCGATGTGGTTAAAGGCGCGACCACATCATTGGGCGCCGCGCGACTCGCCGATCAAATCATGAAAGACGATCTTCAAACCCATCAATCGTTTTTCTACGGCCCGCCGGGCGAAACCGTCTGCGCCTCAAGATGCATCGAATCCCGTGGCGTAAGTGTTCCGCCTTCCAAAACCTCGGCATATACGCCAAGGTCGCCATGCTGGACATACTCGCGAATAGCGATGGGAACGTTAATGTTTCGCTCACCAGTCTCGGGATTGACACTGGTGGCCGGGCAACGCTTTGTGCGTCGAGCGATTCGCAACTTCACGGTTCCGATAGTGATCTCTCGACCTAGCCATTCCAGTTCGCTCGAGGCGGGAGCGTCGTCAAAATACAGATTCGCGCGAAACCGAAGAGGATCTAAAAAAACTCCGACGCGCTGTTGTAGATCCCGTACCGTGGCCAGATTAATAAGTGAAATACTGCGCATCAAGCTCGCAGAGTGCACGCTTACGTCAGTAAATTGGTGCCCAGGAGCGTTAATCAGCTCGGGCTCACCCGGCAGCGTCACATCGAGAAAATTCTTCGTAAACAGCGCAACATCAACTCGATCTGATTTTCTCGACAGGTCGTAGACACGCGCGAGTCCCTTGTAGGCGATCTCGAGTCGACCGCTCTCACTCGAGTACTTGGTTTTCAGATTGGCAAGGCGCTCATACTTCGCCAATACTAGGAACTTCGTTTTCGGCTGCGCAACGGGATTTTTGGGGTCGAACTGAAATGAGCCGTCAGTGATGGCGAACGCGCGATCGAGCGGAAAACCCTGTGAGGACTTCAGTTCCACCGAGGGGAGCTCCTCAGGGGACAGGCCTTTGACTGGATAACGATGCAGAGACGCGACGAACACTGTTGCCTCCAACACGAAAATCGAGGACTTCAGACACGCAAAATGACTGTTCTTCTCGTCGCAACAATGGTTGCTATCAGAGCTAATCGCAGCATCGTTTGACGGTGCACACGTGTCACCGATGAAGGTATCACAGGTGAGACGATTGAGTGTCCGGCTGAACGAGGTCCCGGAGTGCGCTCAATGTTGTTTCTAATCTCCCGATTTGGTGCTGACGCCCACTCATTGCATGCCACCTCAAAGTTTTTGTTCGTTAGCGTACAGTCGATTCAACTACTAGAGACTATCTCGTCAGTAAGATTGGCAAGACCGTTTCACCATTTGGGCAGGACGCGCGCGGCGTCGGCCTTCGGTCCTTCCTGAACCAGTGCCTGCGGATTTGTTACGCGGGTCGATGATCACCATTCGAAGCCTAGCCAGCCTCGCTTCGGCACGACCGCTCGTGAAGTTTTCCAGTTTTCAGAAGCGACGGATAGAGAACGTTTTCAATAGCTCTTGATGCGGAGACGGCCATGCGCTCCACGATTGCGATCTGCGTTGGGGCAGTACCGTTTTTGTACGGATGTGCGGTAGGTGGTGTTTCGCCCAGCACGAGTGCATCACTCCCTCTGCATCCGTGCGGAGACTTGACCTCGGTAAATTGCATCATTGACTACGACTCGGCGCATGTCGAGGAATTGCGCCCAACATCCGACCTGTATCCGCAACTTGGGCTGGCGATGTCCGGTGGTGGCTCAAAAGCCGCCCCTTTTGCGATGGGTGTGCTCAAGCGGTTCGTTGACGGTCCGGCCGGCGAGCAGTGGATCTACAAGACCGACTATCTGTCCTCGGTCTCTGGAAGTGGATACGCCGCCTTCTACATGTACTACAAGGCGTATGAGCTCGCGCATGGAAAATACGCGTACGATCCGGCATTCCCAGGGTTGCAGCGCTTTTTTGTCGACTCACGACGCTTGAATAGCAACATCGACGCGCCGTACTTCGTCGACGTCAGATCGCAAGACCTGCGAGGCGTCAATGATGTCGAGAGCGTTGCGGAGTCGAACGATGGTTGTACACGATTGTCCGTACAAAACTATGCGGAGCCGGACGGGCATCCACCATCACCTGGCGTGATTGATCGTCATTACGCGAACTACCAAGGCTGGGTGGAGTGCTATCAGGACCTCCTGATGTCCAAGCACTCTCCGGTGTCGACATCTCAGCGAGACATTGGGAACTTGGGCGGGACTTTCGCTTCGATGGTGACCGAGTCGGTCATCTCGCTTCCATTGCATTACTTCTCGAACCTGCTGTTCGACTGGCGCAAACCGCTGTCGCCATCGCAGTACGACTATCTATATGGAATAGAGCGAACGTATGCTTACATTCCTGAGCCAGGTACGCAGTTGCCAGTCGGTCCCCACGAAGATCGGTTTCGCCAGATGGTGAAGCAGTTCACGTTCGCCGACCTCTCGACGATCTACACCGGCGATGAGGCGGCGACCAATGCAACCGTCGGAGGTTACCTGCCGAAGTGGATCCTGCAGGCAACCGGTGCTTCGGGAAACGTCGGCGTAGATCTTTCACGGGCGCCGTACGACCTTGCGACGGACGTCTTCGAGATCACATTCGACGAATTTGGTTCAGGTCGATACGGCTACGTAAGAGGCTCGCCAGAATTGGTCGGTTTGACCGTTCCGCTCTCGGTGCTGTCGTCGGCCGCATTTGCTGATACCGCTCAGCGCTCTCTTAAGTATCCGAGAGCAGCAGTAAACGCGCTGCTCCAAGGATTGAACATTCGCTGGGGGCTGGACATCCCGAACTACAATCAGTCAAATCTGAGCCGGGTGAAGCATTCATTCCTGATCTGGCCATTTTACTTCCTCGACGACGACGTCACGACGCCCAAGGGACCGACGATTCATCTATCAGACGGAGGCCAAAGCGGCGACAACCTCGGAATGATCTCGTTGTTGAGACGTAGTGTGCAGAACATCGTCGTCGTTGCTGGAGAGAACGACTGGCACCGAGACGAGAAAAGCGACGGTTTCATTTCACTGTCTTCGCTGTGCTCCGTCAACTACTACTTGGTCCAACACGGTTACACGATGGTTTTTGAAGCGGACCCTCGCGATCCCGGCACCGGGCCCACAACGCCGTTTGATCTATCCCAAAGTTGTCAGTGGGACGATAAGCACCGAAGCATATCAATCCCCAATGTGACGGCGTCGAGTGAAAACCCGGCTAAAGATACAACGAACATCACGCCATTCAATTGGCGGCGTCGTGTGTGGATTGCCGATATCGTGAAGCTCAAGCACGGAGCCACGGAAACGTTGACGTTGAATCACGCCGGTCCCGATACAGCGCACACGCCACCGGGGCTCGACAGCGTCAAGATCTACTACCTGATGTCCGCACTGGATCAAAAGGCTTGGATCAAGGTAGTGCGGGAGTGGTATCAGGCAGCCCCGGACGGCACGGGCCGTCCGGTCCGAAAGTGCCAGGGTGTCACGACGGGGCAGAGCGACGGCCTGACCTACTCATGCACTCTTCTAGAGTACGTCCACGACACGATGGTTTCGTCTGTCGTTGGTGGAGAAGACGGCCTCTCACCTGAGGATCGTGTGATTGCAGAAGATAGCGGGAAGTGGGTGTTCCCGCAGAATAGTACTGCGTTCACCACCTACAGCAACAGCATCTACCTCTTTCGCGCATACCGGGACCTTGGGTGGTTGTACGCTAATGATCTGTTGACCGCCGACAACCGACTGGCAACGTTACTCAAGCGAGCGCCGAATCGTCGGCCCGCTGGTTTGGACGGGATATATAGAAGTCGCACGATTCAGGCGTCGCGCCCGTAGCAGCATCACTGTCGAATTCTCAACCTCGCGAAGGAGATTGCGATGAACAGAGTCACGTGGGTGCGAAGCCTCGTATGCGGGCTCCCGATTGCTGTTCTCTGTAGCACGACGGCGCTGGCAGCCGAAGCCTGCGGATCGGCTGGCAAGATTGTCGGCAAGGTGGACAACAAGCCGGTGTCATACCCCAGTAGAGTTTTTCGTGATGGATCGATCGCTGTGCGCGCTCCGCTCGCGGTCAATCCTGATGGAGGATCGGGTTCATACACGGTTGGAAATCATGGCTTCACATACGTTCAGAATGGTCTGGATGCCTGGCGAGCCGGACGGCGTGTAGCTTGTGACGCGGCGTGTATGACCGAGTTCGCAAAGGCGGAGGCAGCTGGCTTTGCCTCCGCTGGCGAGGAGTTTTGCGTTTTCGCCATGGTGGTTGAGCCGCTATCGCCCAACCAAGCGTTGAGCGCGTGTACCAAGGGAACGATTGCAGGAAACGGTAAGGGAAGAATCAAATTTGGTACTGAGCGACAGACCGTAGCAGGAACCACCATTCAAACGTATGCATCAACGACATCGCTTCGGCACATGTCAGGTGGAAAAGCTGCATATCTGGATTCAGAGAGCCTGCCAGTACTTGTCACAAACGATTCATCTCTGTTGCGGAAGATCGTATGGGTCGGCGGACAAGATCTCCATGGGACCTTTGGTCTAATTGGCGACGTCGGTCCTGCCTTTGGAGAAGGTTCAATTGCGCTTCATCAGTTGCTTCGTGATGGATCTGTGACCACTCAATCGCTTGGTCCCATTCCGGTTGGGATGCGCTGTCAGCAGCCCGAGCTCGCCTTGAAGGCTCCTTTCATATCGAGGCCCGACTCAAAGAACGATGCATGCAGACCGGGACGCACGCCGACGAGCGTGAGCGACATTCGAGCATACAAGGGAATAGACGAATACCTCGATTTCGTCGTCTTAGGGGAAGCAGACTTTCCGCGAGGTTCAAACGGTGTGCTGGAAGAGGTCACGCCGGCTTCAATTGAACTCGTCGCGAGAAAGGCCGGTTATAGCGACGAGAAGATTCAAGAGATGCGTCAGTGCTTGCACCGCTGACGAACCAAGAGCGCTGACGTCTTCACTGCATCGAAGTGATTGACTAGGCAATGTCGTTAGATAATCGTAAGCTGAGCGGGAAGCAGCAATCAGCCTAGAGCCGTCGCATTGCCCAGACGGCCGAGCGAACTGCACCCGTCACTAATACGCCGCGTCCAGAACGACCACCTCGAACAGGTCTTTGCGACCCTTCAAGCCATCAGGTCGTTAGCATGTCGTCACTCTGCGACTCCGATCGAGACAACACGACCTCACCATATATTTGTACTCCTAATAGACTTACGGAGATTTGCCTGCGACGGGGCTCTTTGCGTATTCGCTTGATTGAAAGCCTGCGGCTCGTGGACCCCGTGGACCTTCCGATTCATTGTAGACTGTAAGCAGTATCGATGACACTTGAATGGCGCGGCAGTTGTGCGACCAGCAAAGGTTGCACACGGGTTTTCCCTAACGCATCAACAACCGGAGGGAGCAGCAGTGAACGCAAACAAAGCACTCAAACTGATTGGTGGTGCGCTGATTCTGGCAGCATCCGTCAATGCATGGTCACAGAGCAGCGAGCCAGCGGCTACGTCGGCAGATCCGGGTACTTCGGCAGCAACACAAGGGACGTCTAAGTCGGCCACCAAAAAGGCGAATCG
Organism: Caballeronia pedi; assembly: GCF_001544915.2. Lineage (GTDB taxonomy): Bacteria > Pseudomonadota > Gammaproteobacteria > Burkholderiales > Burkholderiaceae > Caballeronia > Caballeronia pedi. Next base: position 45,032 of record NZ_FCOE02000030.1, read on the forward strand.
TGCATTAAGCAAGAAAGTGCGCCAAGCACTTTCGAAAGGCGGTGTTGACACCGCTGGCGTAAATGTACTCGTCAAGGGCAGTGCAATTTCCCTTGCGGGTCACGTCCCCGACGCCTCTCAGGTCGAGAAAGCCGGCTCGATCGCGAAGGGCGTATCGGGTGTCTCGTCGGTTAAAAATGCACTCACAACTAAAGAGGCGGGACGTTGATCCCTCCCTTTCCATCGTTCGACCTCATCCTCGCGAAAGCGGGCGCATGATTCGTTCGACTCGCCTCTCATTTCAACTCACCGGGCGCAACTGCCTATCGGGCGCCCTCACTTCTGTTAATTCGCAATCAGGATGGCAGTCTCCGTACTTGATCTACTCGGGGCTGAATGCCCTATTTCGGTTCGCATCGTGCTTCACGCGTCGCATTTGTCCATTTGACGTGCAGCGGCACCGAGTCCAGCGAAGAAGCTAATGATGGCGGTGCGACGCTCTGGTCAGCCGCAACTGTTGCAGCTCTGATCTGAAGGCCGTGTTAGTGAAGTAATCGATTAAGAAGATGCTTCTGAAAAGCCATCCGATTTGAACACCACCGTCGTAGGTCTCTGGCTGCTGAGCCGAAGCGCGTTAGGGCATCAACTGCTGTGCATTTTCCTGAGCGAATAGATGCGACGATCCTGACGAACTCGTCCCAGACGTCTACAGCACCCAACGGCGAAGCATCGTGAGCACCTGATCGGTCGCCGTACACAGGACATAGCGCATGAAACAAGCTGCTTCCAGCCTTCGGCACCGCGGCTCGATTCTCTTGCTGATCGATCGCCGGCCGATTTGCGCAACGACGTGCATAGTGACGGACGATGGCGTCGTTGCATTCGACCGGCCAGTTGTCTGTATGGCCGCTGCGGCACCGGCGTTGATGAGCGAAAAAGGCCCGACCGTCGCGACGGTAGTGTGAGACGTGAACGCGGCCAACGACCCCACGCAGCCTGCCATCTGACATGGCACCGCCATATGCCATCGACGTTCGCCCAACGTTCGGAGCTGCGTGGGCACCGCAGTAGCCTGGACATGGCGGCCGCGCTCGGCAGCACCATCCACAGTCCGATTATGAACGGATCGGGCACGTCAGTGCTGTGCAGGATCGACGTCAGCGCGGATCTCGATGCGTGCGTCCGGGCATCCCATACGTCCCTGCAGGTCGCCGGCCTCTCGTCGAGCAGCCAGATCACGGGATCGTTCAGCAGCGTCAGCGCAACCGACACTTAGCGCTGTACCCGCCACCCAAGGCATTACCGGCTCGCTTGCGCTTCGTCAGATGGCGCCTTCTCGTTTGAGAACCTCGTGAGCCGCCTTGAATGCTCCGAGTCCGCATGGAATGCCGGAGTAGGCAGTTGCGTGAAGCAACGCGGCCTTAATTTCATCGACCGTAAGACCGTTGTTCAGCGCGCCTTTGACATGCAGCTTTAGCTCTTCGGTGTGTCCGGTCACGGTCAGCATCGCCAGATTCATGAGGCTGCGCGTTCTGTTATCGAGCGTTGGATCTCCCCAGGCCCATCCCCACGCCCACGATGTGGTGGCGCGCTGGAACGACATCATGAAGTCGTCGGCCTTCGCCATCGACGCATCGACATATTCAGCGCCCAATACCGCGCGCCGGATTGGCATGCCCTTTTCAAACAGCGCATCGTCGTCGTTCATTTTGGCTCCTTTGAATCGTGGATCTGGAAGTTACGAAGCGGCGTGTTCACTATCAGGCGCGAGTATGCGAAGGAGCGCCACGTCGCGAGTGAGCACTGCGTTTCGATGCAAGCGCGTAGTAAACCAGCGCGGAGACAACCAGACCGATCATCCACGAGACATCGGCGCCACCAGCGATGTTTGCCCATACGCCGTGGAAATACTCTTCCATGAACGGAATCTGAATCGCGATTCCGAAGACATAGACACCGATCGCCTTGAAGTTGAAAGATCCATATGCGCCGCCGGTGCTACTGATGATCTCTTCAACTTGATAGCTTTTATTGTTAATCAAATAGAAGTCGACAAGATTGATCGCAATCCACGGAGCCAGCACGATACGCAGCGCGAAGATTGCATTCAGGAAAATCGAGAGGAAGTTGTTCGACGCCCACAATGCAGTTGCGGTCGAAGCAATCAGCAGCACCGTCGATACAACGATCCGAACGTTGCGCCCCGGAAGCCATTTCGGGCTGAATGTTTGCGCGGCCGTGATGACGGAGAGCACCGCGCCATAAAGATTCATCCCGTTGTGGCCGATGATGTTAATCAGGAAGAAGAAGATCAGGATATGACCGAAGGCGCCCGTTTGAGTCTGAATGGCCTGCATCGCGTCCGTGCCTTGCCCCGCGCACACCGCCACCGCGCCGAATATGAAAGCGAAGATCGTCCCGAGCGAGGTGCCGAAGTAGGTGAACGCGAAGACTTTGCCGAAGCCAGTCGATTTGGGAAGGTAACGCGAGTAATCCGACGTATAAGGTGCGAAGCTGATCTGCCAGATTGCGCACAGTCCAAACATTGCGAACCAGTTGGCAAAATCGAAGTTTCCTTGATGAAGCGCCTCAGCGGTCAGGTTCGGGATGAGCAGCGCCATTCCGATGAGAAGCGCGCCTCCCATGAACCATGCACCCACTTTGTTGAAGCGATGGATCAGGTTATAGCCCAGGACCCCGATCAGCGTGGAGAGAAGCGCGCCAACGATCGGCGCGATCGACTCAGGTACTGCGGGGACAGCGGCGTGAAGCGTTTTTCCCGACAGAATGATGTTCGAGACGAAGAACCCAAGATAGATAAGCGTCGTGAATCCGACCACCAACAGTGATCCATATCGGCCGAACTGCGCGCGGCTTTGAATCATCTGCGCGACGCCGACGAGCGGCCCTTGGGCAGACGTCAGCGCATGAAAGATCGCGCCGAAAAACTGGCCGAGCACAATGGCCAGGATCGCGCTCTTGAGATCCAGATGAAACACCAGTACGGACGTGGCGCCCGAGATCACGGCCAACGGCGCGACATTCGTGCAGAACCATAACGTGAACAGGTCATTCGGCTTGCCGTGTCGATGTTCGGGGCCGACATACTCGATCGAGTCGCTCTCGATCGAAAAAACGGCGTTGTCATCCGCTGAATCTTTCATGCTGTCTCCATCTGCTCTTAAATGAATTTGCCAAGCAAGGCTTCGAAAACCCTTAAAGCTACGCTCGCACGTTGATAATATGATGGCATACCATAGTACGGCGTCCCATCGGCGTTAACCCGCTCATTTTTGTCAGACGATTGCAGCGGATGAAACGCGACCGTCCAGACACCAGAACGCCGTATTCTGTATTCCTGAATGATTCGGCCAAACGGACGCTTAAGCAGCGCCCGCGAAATGTGCTCTGGTACAAATGAACTCGGAAGCCTCGGCGTGCGTTTCAAAGATATGCGCGGCGGCCTGTCGAGAAGAAAGTGCATCGCCCAGCTTCATGCGCATGAAGGCACTCGTGGTGTATCGCGTAGTCGTCGAATAGTATTCGCGCTGTAAGCTCGCGACCATTTCAAAGTACTCGTCGGCGAGCGACTCCTCGATCCGGAAGCCGTCGTAGTTGACGATCAACGCCACTCGCCGCCCCGCGCGCGCGCACATGCCTTCGAAGACGCGCCGTACACATTGGATGTCGCTCTCAGCGCGAATCGCCATGCCTTCGAAATTGGCGAACAGGATATTGCGCTCCTCGTCGTAACTCAGGCGGTCCGTCAGTTGCAAATCCTGCAGAACCGCGGCTAGTCCCATCGGCTTCGGGCGATAGATGCGCGGGTCCATCACCGCAACGTCGCCGATGAGCGGCCGAAACGCCATGTGCGCCAGCACGTCGTGCTCGATCTCGATACCCGGCGCCACTTCGATCAATTGCAGGCCTTCGGGTCGAAGCCTGAATACGCATCGCTCGGTGACGTAATACACCGTTTGTCCCTTCGCGGCGGCGAGCGGCCCGCTGAACGTGACTTGCTCGACCGCTTCGACAAACTTGCGGGTCCGCCCTTCGGTCACGATTCGCATCTGACCATCTTCGACGGCGGTGACGATTCCTCCGGCAGTGAACGTCCCGGCAAACACAAGCCGGCGAGCGTTCTGACTGATATTGATGAATCCCCCCGCCCCTGCAAGACGCGAACCGAAGCGGCTGACATTCACATTGCCCATGCGATCGATTTCCGCCATGCCGAGACACGCGAGGTCCAGCCCGCCTCCATCGTAGAAGTCGAATTGCTGATTTTGATGCAGCAACGCCTGTGTATTGATGCCCGCGCCGAAGTCGAGGCCGCCTTGCGGCATGCCGCCGATCACGCCGGCTTCGGCAGTCAAGGTCAGATGATCGAGCACGCGTTCTTCAGCGGCGACGGCCGCCACCGCCTCGGGCATGCCGATTCCCAGATTGATTACGCCGCCCAGCGGCAACTCGAAGGCGCAGCGCCGTGCGATCAGCTTTCTTTCGTCGAGTGCCAAAGCCGGAATCTTGTTCACCGGAACGCGAATCTCGCCCGAGTACGCTGCGTTGTAATCGGTGGCGTAAGTCTGCTTGTGAGCCGAGGGCGGCGCCAGAACGACGCAATCGACGAGCACGCCGGGAATGACCACGCTGCGAGCGTCGAGAGACCCGCTCGACGCAATGCGTTCCACCTGCACAATGACGAGTCCATTCGCATTTCGCGCGGCCATTGCGGCGGCCTGGGCGTCGAGCATGAGTGCTTCGCGCTCCATTGTGATGTTGCCTTCGGCGTCGGCCGTCGTGCCGCGAATCAGCGCGACGTTGATCGGAAACGCCTTGTAGAAGAGCCATTCCTCGCCGTCGATCTCCATGACCCGCACGATATCCTGTGTCGTTCGCGCGTTGATCTTGCCCCCGCTCTGTCGCGGATCGACGAACGTGCCGAGTCCGACCTTCGTGAGCGTGCCTGCGCGATGCGCGGCGGAGTCGCGATACAGATGCGAGATCGTTCCAAGAGGCAGGTTATAAGCCTGGATGCGATTGTCGGTCGCGAGCTTACCGAGCTTCGGCACCAGCGACCAGTGACCGCCGATTGCGCGTTGTACGAGTCCTTCGCGCGCGAGACGATTCAGCCCGCGTTCCTTGCCGTCACCCGGCGCCGCTGCGAAAACGAGCGTAAGATCGCGCGGTCCTTCAGTTTCTATGAAGCGCCGTTCGAGCGACGCAATCAGCTCCTCGGGCGTGCCGATGCCGACGAACCCCGAGCAACTCACGACATCGCCATCGCGTATCAATGCAATGGCTTCATCGGCGGTAACGATCTTGTCTCGAATCATGGCAGTCTCGGGTGCGCCGGTTGAGCGTCGGCTAGTCGGTTAAGAGGTAGTTCTGGATGACATCGATCTGCGCGGCGTCCATCAATGCCGGTGCGTGACCGCAATCGGGGAACTCGACCGCGGCTACCCGGCCCGCGTCGGCGGCCGGTCCGCGTTTGAGCATCGCGTCCACCGTGCTGCGCGCCAGCAGGTCGGAGTCTTCGCCGCGCAAGATGAGCACCGGGCATTCGATCTTGTCCCAGATGTGCCACAGGATCACGTCGAGCAGAATCGGTATCGCGAAGCGCGTCCCAATGCCCGGATCGAAGTGAAAACGCAGCCCGCCCGCGCCGTCATCCACTGCGCTGTGCAGAGCGAGGTGACGCCATTGCGCATCGCTCAAATTGCCGAACGGCGCGTGCACTTCACGCAGATGCGCTTCGACTTCTTCGACCGAGCCAAAGCGCCACGAGCGCGTCAGATAGCTGCCGATCCTGCGCAGCGAAGCAGCCGACACGCGCGCGCCGAAGTCGTTGAGCACGAGGCGGCGTATCGGCGTGCCGCGTTCCGATGCCACCAGCATGCCGATATGGCCGCCCAGCGAAGTACCCACCCAATCCACTTGATCGACATCGAGCCGCGCGATGAGCGTCGACATCGCCCGCACATAGGCGCGGTCGGTGTAGTGACTCGGCGCCGCGAGCCATTCACTGCGTCCGCGTCCGGGCAGGTCGGGCACAATCACGCGCATGCCCTGCGCCGCGAGCGACGCGGCCAGCACATCGAAGTCCCGTCCGTTGCGCGACACGCCATGAACACACACGACCGTTCGATCGGACTTCGACGGTCCCCATTCCGCATACGCGAGCTTGTGGAAACCGCCTCGACCGATTACATCGACCTCTCTGAAGCGCGGCGCCATTGCATCGAAGCGCGGCTCGATCTCACGCATCATCGCGCTCGCGCAACCAATCGACGATGCCTTTGCCCAGCACGCCCTGAGACTTGCCGCTCACGAATACGCCGACATGACCGCCGTCGAGTCCGATCTCACGATAATCGTCGCTGCCTACTGCATCGCCGAGCGCCTGAGTCGTCTTTGGCGGAATGATGTGGTCATCTTTCGCATAGACGTTGAGCACCGGCATGCGAATGTCCTTCAGATCGACCGTACGACCGCCGAGTTTGAATTCGCCGCGTATCAGCTCGTTGTTCTTGTAGAGGTTGACGAGCAACTGTTTGGCCGCTTCACCTGGATGATGCGGCCGGTCGGCCAGCCACTTCTCCATACGCAGAAAATTGAGCAGCTTCTTTTCGTCGTCGAAGGTATCAAGCAAGCCTACGTTGTACTTCGACAAGGTCGCGCCCGGCGTCATTTGCGAGAAGACGTGGCTCATCAGTTCGCCCGGCAAGTTTCCGTTCGCTTCGATCAACTGGTTGATGTCTTCCTCGCCCAAACCGCGCGTCCAGAGGTTCAGCAAGCCGTGATTGATGCGGCCCTCGGCCTGGTCCTGATGAAAATCCACTGGCGTGATCGTCAGAATCAGGTTCTTGATGCGTTTCGGGTAAAGCGCCGCATAACACAGCGAGAACACGCCGCCTTCGCAAATGCCAAGCAGGTTGATCGCCGAGATGCCGTGCTCGCGACAGATGAACTCGATACAGTCGTTCAAATAGACATCGACGTAGTCTTCGAACGTGAGCCAGCGATCGCTGCGCGTCGGGCTGCCCCAATCCACCGCATACACGTCGACGCCGAGCGCGAGCAGATTGCGCAGCATCGACCGGTCTTCTTGCAGATCGGTCATCGTGTACCGGCCGATCTGTCCATACGCGACGAGGACTGGCACGCCGAGCGTGCGTTCGGCGGTGGGTTTGTATCGATACAGCGTCGTCTTGTCCTCCCGAAACACCACGTCCTTGTCGGCGGTGGCGATCTCTACGTGCTCGTCCTTGATCCGGTCGAGCATCTGCTGTCCGCGGGCGAGTTTCAGGTTGAAGTCGCTGAATTCGGCGAGCGCCCGTGCGGCGGTCGATTTCTTGGTGGCAGCCATACGTTCTCTCAGGAATGGACCGGGCGTGTGGCGTTCGATGCCGCGCGTGTCTTTCGAATCGGCTGCGTCGTCTCTTGTTGCGCCGCGTTGTGCCGTTGCAGCAGGCGAACCTGCCGGCGCAATTCGGTTATCGTGCGCTGCATTTCATCGACTTCGGTGCGCGTCGGAATGTGATAAGCCTCGCACCATGATTCGGCGATCGCGCGTTCCTTCAACCGATGATCCGACGCCGCGCGCAACATGCGGGTTTGCGCTTCGACGAATTCGTCCGACCGATGCGCCTCGATCAGCGTTTCGTTGGCGACCTTCAACCAACGATCGGTCAGGCCACGCCATGTCGACGGTGCGCCTTCTTCGGAAGACGACATCGACTTCATCAAGCGTTCGAGCGCCGTGTTCCAGGCGCGTTGCACGATGGCCTGATACGCCAGCACGGCCTGGTCGCGCGCTCTCGCCTTCGTCTGCAATTCAGCGACCTTTCGATCGAAGTCCCAAAGCGTCGCGTACTTCGGTCCTTCGATCACGCGCTGCAAACTGGCGTCGAATGCGCCCGCACCGCGGCCGCTCCATCGCGCAGGGGAGAACATTTCGCGCAGCGCCTGCGGCGTCCACGCGTCGGAGTCAGCGCCGCTCTTGACGAACGAAGTCCACTTTTCGATGGACTCTTTCCACGTTTCCTGCAAGTCCGCGAACTGTTCCTGCATGAGCGGTTTCGCCGTTTCTGCCGCTGAAGGATTCATCGACTTGAAGAACGCTTGCTGCATGGCGTTCCATCCGTCGGTCCAGCCTGCGTTGGTGTCGTTCATTCGAACACCACCACCTGACGGATCGCGCGGCCTTCGTGCAAGAGGTCGAAGCCTTGATTGATCTCGTCGAGCTTCAATCGGCCGGTGAGCAGTTTGTCAACCGGCAAGCGACCTTGCTTGTATAGCTCGATGAAATGCGGGATATCGCGTGACGGAACGCACGTGCCGATATAACTGCCTTTCACGGTGCGCTCTTCAGCCACGAGACTCACCGCGGGCATGGGCCACCGCGCGGTCGAAGGCGGCAAGCCCGCAGTGACGGTCGATCCGCCACGGCGCGTGATGTTGTACGCGAGGTCCAGCGCACGGATCGAGCCGGCGAATTCGAAGGCGTATTCGACACCGCCCGAACTCAACTCGCGAATGTGCGCGACCGCGTCTTCGCGGCCTGCATTGACGACATGCGTAGCGCCGAGACTTTTGGCCTGCTCCAGTTTTTCATCCGACAGGTCGATCGCGATGATCTGCCGCGCGCCCGCCGCATGAGCGCCGATCAGTGCCGCCAGTCCCACACCGCCCAGGCCGATGACAGCCACCGACGCGCCCACTCGAACCTGCGCCGTGTTCACGACGGCGCCTACGCCCGTGAGCACCGCGCACCCGAATAACGCCGCTTCTTCGAGCGGCACGCTCGGATCGATCTTCACCACTGAGCGGCGCGACACGGTCGCATATTCGGCGAAGACAGAGCAGCCAAGATGATGATTGACGACTTCGCCATCGCGAGTAAGGCGGCGTGAACCGGAAAGCAGCGTGCCCGCGCCGTTCGCGGCGGCACCCGGCTCGCACAATGCGGGGCGTCCTTCGGCACACGGCGCGCAGTGCCCGCAACTCGGCACGAACACCACGACGACATGGTCGCCCACTTGAAGATCGGTGACGCCCGCGCCCAGTTCCTGGACGACGCCCGCGGCTTCATGGCCGAGCGCCATCGGCATCGGACGCGGCCGGTCGCCATTGATCACCGATAGATCCGAGTGGCAAAGCCCCGCCGCGGCGATCTTGATCGACACTTCGCCCGGTCCGGGCGGAGCAAGCTCGATCTCTTCGATTTTCAGGGGACGGGAAACCGCATAGGGAGCCGTCGCGCCCATGGCCTCCAAAACAGCAGCTTTGATCTTCATTCTGTTAGTTCCAGTAGATAGTCACGAGCGCATGGACGAGCTTGAGGCTCAAGCACGTTCATCGCATAACGAACGGATCGACGATCGGCTCATCGGAGGTTCGAATCCAGACGGACTTCGTTCGCGTGTACTCCATCGCCGCATCGAAACCGCCTTCGCGTCCCAGCCCGCTCAAGCCATAACCGCCGAACGGCACGATGGGCGAAACGACGCGATAGGTATTCACCCAGACGATGCCCGCGCGCAGTGCACGCGAGAGCCGATGCGCACGCGTCAGGTTCGTCGTGAAGACGCCCGATGCAAGGCCATAGCGCGTATCGTTGGCTATTGCGATGGCTTCTGCTTCGGTATCGAATGTCACGACGCTCAGCACCGGACCGAACAACTCGTTCGTCACACTCGGCACTTGCGTGTTCGGGCAATCGACAATCGTGGGCTGGAAATAGAAGCCGCGAGTTTTATCGGAAGGCTGGCTTCCGCCTGTTGCCACGCGGGCGCCCGCTTCGACGCTTTCCTTCAGCACTTTCTGGATATGGTCGAGTTGTCGGCGAGTGGCCAACGGACCCATTTCGGTGGCCATATCCTGAGGATCCCCGATTCGAATCGCTTCCGCCTTCTCGACGAGCTTCGCCACGAAAGCAGCGTGAATGCCGCGTTGAATCACCAGACGCGATCCGGCGACACAGCTTTGCCCGGTCGCCGCAAAAATGCCCGCGACGACGGCATTGCACGCGCTTTCGATATCGGCATCGTCGAAAACCAGTACCGGCGATTTGCCACCCAGTTCGAGCGACATCGCCGCAAGGTTATTCGCCGAATTCCGCACGACATGACGTGCCGTTTCAGGACCGCCAGTGAACGCAATCTTCGACACGAGCGGATGGCTCGTAAGCGTGCGTCCGCACTCGTTGCCGAAACCCGTCACGACGTTGACGACGCCTTTCGGGAAGCCCGCTTCGTGGACCAGCCGCGCGAATTCGAGCAATGGAGCGGGACCGTCTTCGGACGCCTTGAGCACGATCGTGCAGCCAGCGGCGAGCGCCGGCCCCACTTTCACCGCCGAAAGAAACAGTTGCGAATTCCACGGCACGATCGCGGCCACCACGCCGACGGGTTCTCGACGCACCGTCACTTCCATATCGGGCTTATCGACGGGAAGCCACGCGCCCTGCATCTTGTCGGCGATTCCCGCGTAATAGCGGTAATACTCCGCGACATAGCCGATCTGCGCCCGCGTCTCGCGAATAAGCTTGCCGGTATCCCGCGTTTCGAGTTCCGCGAGCCGGGGCGCATGTTGCGCCACTAGGTCCGCGAGACGATATAGCAGCTTGCCGCGTGCGGTCGCGTTCAGACTCGCCCACGCCGGGTCCATGAAAGCACGGTGCGCCGCCTGCACCGCACGGTCCACATCGTCCGCGCTTGCGGATGGCATGTGCGCCCAGACTTCGCCTGTGGACGGGTCGATGCTATCGAAGTGTTCCTTCGCGTCTTCGAATGCACCATCGATATATTGCTGAAACCGCTGCACCATGTCGGCCACTCCTGATTTGAAGAATACGATTGCGTTCGCCTTATCGCGTCTGGAATGCCGGCATAACCTTGTCGATGAACAGTTGCAGCGACTTCTTCTTGCGCTCGAAGCTCATATGGCTGTCGAGCCAGAAGCTGTACTGGTCATAGCCAAGTTCTTCATAGCTTTTCAAACGCGCGATGACATCGGCGGCTTGCCCTATCACGAGATTCTTTCGAATCGACTCGGCGGAATATTGCGGGAACGTATCGACGTCCGCTTCCGTGAGTTGCTCGATAAAACCTTGTTCCACAGGACGCTCGTTCTTGAACCACTTGCTGAAGTAGCGATAGAACCGCGCAAGATCTTCGACGCCTGCGTCGACTTCCGCCGCATCTTCGCCGACGAACGTGTGCATCAGCATCATCACTTGCGGACGCGGAACATCGGAATGCGCGGCGCAAGCGGCATTGAATCGTTCCATGAGATTCGCGACTTCGGCGTCGCCGGCAGCGAGCGACGTGACTTGCACGTTGCAGCCATTGGCCACCGCGAAGGCATGCGAACTCGGATCACGCGCGGCGAGCCACAACGGCGGATACGGCTGCTGAATCGGACGCGGCACAGGCGTGGTCGAAGGCCACGACCAGAACTCACCCTGATGCGCGTAGTCGCCCTTGAACAGCTTGCGCAACGCCGGCACGAGTTCGCGCATGCGCGCGCCAGCGCTCATTGCGTCGAGGCCCGGCAAGAGCCGTTCGTATTCGAACGAGTAAGCGCCTCGCGCAATGCCGATATCAAGCCGCCCGTTGCTGGCGACATCGACCATTCCTGCTTCACCGGCGAGCGCGATCGGATGCCAGAACGGCGCGATGACCGTGCCCGTTCCAAGACGAATCTTGTCCGTCTTCGCGGCGAGATAAGACAGATTGACAAAGGGATTCGGCGCGATCGTGAATTCCATCGCGTGGTGTTCGCCGATCCAGGCCGTCTCGAATCCGCCACGCTCGGCGAGCTGCACGAGCTCAGTCATCTGGTCGAACAATTCGCGATGCGACGTCTTGGCGTCGTATCGCTCCATATGCAAAAACAAAGAAAATTTCATCTCGTCTTCTCCACTGATTGTTCACGTCGTGCCCAATCACTCACCTCGTGTCGCGCTCGACTTTCTTTTACTGATAACTTCGTTCGTCGTTCAATGCTGGCGCGCAAGCGACTGAACCGTTCCTGTTTCCGAGTCGCCCACATAGATGCCGAATGCGTCTTCGCTTCGCTCGCGCACATAACGTTGAAGCATCGATTTCACTGCGCTGTCGCGCACTTGATCCCAGGGAATCTCGTTCAGGGGAATCATGCGAAGTGAGCTGTTTGCCGCGACGCCGCTGTTTTCGAGCACGCGTCCGCGATAGTAGACATGCACGCCCGGTTGATCGCTTTGTCCTTCGAAAACGGCGAAAAGGAAATCCAGATTCGCTTCGAGTCCGAGCTTTGCAAGCACGCCGCGCAAGCTATTCGTGTTGCTGGCAGGTTCGAGCTTCACGCCCGTCGGCAACTCCAGTCCTCGAGGGGTTTCCAGAAGCGCGATGCGGTCGTCGTGCTCGAGAATCGCACCGACTTTCGCGGTCGACCCGGCCGCGGTGAGTGCTTCCTGCGTCAGACTGAAGTTGACATACGCGCCGCGACAGTAACCAAGCGGCGAAGACGCCGTATGCGCGAACTCCACCACGCGACCGATCAGGATGATGTGATCGCCCGCATCGACGACCTGATGGGTTGTGCAATCGAAGCTCGCGGCGGCACCGGTCATCAGCGGTGCACCGGTGGTTCGCGCGTGCCATTCGACTTGATCGAACTTGTCGGCGGCCTTCGAAGCGAACACGCCTGACACCGACTTCTGATCTTCCGCCAGCACGCTAACGGCGAAGTGGTCGGTCTTCGAAAAGACGGCATGACTCGATGCGGTCTTCGCGATGCAAACGAGAATGAGCGGCGGATCGAGCGACACAGAGCTGAAAGAGTTAGCCGTGAAACCTCGCGGCGAACCGTCCTCCTGGATCGTTGTAACCACAGTCACGCCGGTGACGAACGCGCCGAGCGCGCGACGAAACTCCAGCGGATCCAGCGTCTTTTCAATTACCGTCTCATTCATGACGCGCTCCTTTAGTTTCTGTGTCGGCTTTGACTTTTTCCGACGAATTCAATAGAAAACGGATCAGTCTTTCGTTCACTTTGTCGGGATCGGTCACGGACATCATGTGTCGCGCACCCGCGATGATCTCGGCTCTTGCACCCGGCGTCACGGCCGCCATCGCCCGCGACATTTCAGGGCTGGAATTGGGATCGCATTCTCCCGTGAGGAAAAGCGCCGGAACCGCCAGCTCAGGCAAACGATGCACATGCGCGTCGTCGGAATTCGCGAATAGTCGGTATGCGCGCGCATAGCCCACCGGTTGAACCGTCAGAAGCAAGTGACGTAGATCATGCGCTGATTGCTTCAGGGAAGCCGGCACCGGATCGCCAAACCAGCGCGAAATCGTGTCATCGACGCTTGCCATTGCCGTGCCCGAATCCAGCGAATCCGCGCGGCCAACGATTGCAGCGCGTTGTTCAGGCGAGCGGTCATAGACCGCATTGAGCGCCGCGACACTGAGCGTGCGCTCCGAATACGAGAGCGCGAATTCGAGTGCGACCAGTGCGCCCATCGAATGTCCGACGATATGCGCGCTTTCAATATTCAGCGTGTCGAGCAGCGCCTTGACCTGTGTCGCATATTCATCGAGCGAAGGTTGCTCGCTTGGCAGCGAACTGCCGCCGTGACCGAGCATGTCAAAGGCCAGCACCTGAAAATGCCGCGTCAGAAAGTCGATTTGCGGCGCCCACACATGCTGATTCATGCCGACGCCATGAATCAGCACGACCGTCTCGCTGGATTCACCCGCGCGCGAGGCGTACAGGCTGTAGCACGTGCCGGCGATATTGCCGCCCGAGACGAGGTGGCTCTCTTGCGGTTTCAAGATTCCAGCTCCTTGTGATCCTGATAGCGATCGCCGATGCGATGGTGCGGCCGGCCGCCGATCGACGCGCCCAGCGCGATGACGAGTTCGTCCGGCGCGGGCGCATCGACGATCGAGAACTGGACGGTGAGGTAGTGCGAACGCATCCCTTCGTCATGCTTGTGCATGAGCGGAATCGTGATCGGGCAGTTCGGCCCGCCGCGCAGATTGGTGAAGCTCAGATAGCTTTTCGCGCCGACCGCGTTGCGAAAGTGATTGCCGAAACGAAGCGTGTGGATCAGCGCGGACGCGTGTTCGACTTCGCCGGACGTCCCGACGATCGCGGCCTTGCCATAGCCTTCGACGGCGTCACCCGAACCTGCGGCACGGATGATTTCCGCCGTCAGCATCTCGCCCAGAGGCGACGCCAGCGCATGAATCTCAGGCGTGAGATCTTCGACGAACCCCCGCCCCGCCACGGATTTCGAAGGACCGCCGCGACACCGAACATCTTCAAGGGGCGGTCGGCGGCCTTTTCGCCTTCGATCCGCGTTTCCTCGCTAAACGTCACCAGCTTGCGCACTTCCAGTTTCATCTCGTTCTCCGAAAAAGCCTTTCATCGGCGTTAAAGAGCATGGGATGAATAGTACGCAGACCGAGATTCGAGATATATTATGGTATTCCATAGTACGGCACTCCGTGGATTGGTCAGTCGAAGCACGATTACATCGGCGGAGGGTATACACGTATGGCCTGCCATAGTATGGAATACCATAATCAATCACGTTCTTACTTTTAGAGAAGGATCCTCACCATGAGCCTCATCCGAAAATCGATTCTTCACATCGAAACCGTTCACGTGGACGGCGACAAAGACGCCGCCAAACCGCTGAAAATGATCGGCGCCGCCGCCGTGATCAAGAATCCGTGGGCGGGCCGCGGCTATGTCGAGGATCTCTCGCCCGAGATTCGCGAGATCGCGCCGCAACTGAGCGCGTACCTGACAAAGCTCATCCTCGACGAAGCCGGTTCCGGCGAAGCCGTCGAAGCATTCGGCAAGAGCGCGATCGTTGGCGTGGACGGTGAACTGGAACACGCGTCCGCGCTGATCCACACGCTGCACTTCGGTAACACGTATCGCAGCGCGGTCGGCGCGAAGTCGTATCTCGCCTTCAACAACACGCGCGGGCCGGCGAATTCACCGCTCCTGATCCCGATGATGGACAAGAACGACGAAGGACGCCGCTCGCACTATCTGACGCTCCAGTTCGCCATCCCCGACGCGCCGGCAGCCGACGAACTCGTGATCGCCATTGGCGGCGCGACCGGTGGCCGTCCGCATCACCGCATCGGTGATCGTTATAAAGACCTCGCTGAACTCGGCAATGACGTCAACAATCCTGCAGCTGTCAAGTAAGCGCAGCGCTCACTATCTCGAGCACGGAACCGGCGAGCCGCTGGTTCTGATTCACGGCGTCGGGATGCAGGCGCAGGCGTGGTATCCGCAAATCGATGAACTCTCGCGCGAGTTCCGCGTCATCGCGGTCGATATGCCGGGTCACGGCGCCAGCGACGCGCTCGACGCCCACGCCACGCTGCAAGCGTTCGTGCAATGGGCGATCGAATTCGTCGAAGCGCTCGACGCCGGTCCCGTCAATCTGGCCGGACATTCGATGGGATCGCTGATCGTCGCGGGCGTCGCTGTCACGCGGCCGGATCTCGTGAAGCGCGTCGCCGTGCTGAACGGCGTGTATCGGCGCACAGCCGAGGCCCGGCAAGCCGTGCTCGAACGCGCGGCCGAGCTTCGGTCTGGAACAATCGACGTGGAAACACCGTTGCGGCGCTGGTTCAACGACGAAGAAGCGCAGCAAATGGCCGCCCGCAAGGTCGAGTCGTGGCTGAAATCGGTCGGGATCGATGGCTACGCCGCGGCTTACACGGCGTTCGCCAACGGCGACGAAACCTATGCCGACGGCTGGCCGACGGTCGCCTGCCCTGCGCTTGTTCTGACCGGCGCTGACGATCCGAACTCGACGCCCGCCATGACCCGGCAAATGGCCCAAGCCGCGCGCAACGGCACAGCCGTGGTGATCGAAGAGGAGCGCCACATGGTGAACCTGACCGCGCCGGACCAGGTCAATCGCGCCTTGCGCACGTGGCTGGATCGCGAACCGCGCGAAGCATCGATGTCGTCGGCAGCCTGAGCATCACGCCTGGCGACAGTTCCAAACACACCCGCGAGCTTCGCGACGCTTTCGGGGCCTGGCCGACCGTCGTCACGAGCGAATGCCGCTCGTGACGACGGACACTCGCAGGCTTCACCGCGAATCCGTTCACGTACGCCCGCTTCACTCTCGAAAAAGGTTGCACCATGCGTTTTTCGCTTTTCGTTCACATGGAGCGCGTCTCCGACAAGACCACCCAGAAGCAGCTCTACGACGAGATGGTCGAGCTGTGCCAGATCGCCGATCGTGGCGGCATGCACGCCGTCTGGACCGGCGAGCACCACGGCATGGACTTCACGATCGCGCCGAATCCATTCCTCAATCTCGTCGATCTCGCCAACAAGACGAAGAATGTGAGGCTTGGCACGGGCACGGTGATCGCGCCGTTCTGGCATCCGATCAAGCTCGCGGGCGAAGCCGCCATGACCGACATCATCACGGACGGGCGGCTCGAACTCGGCATCGCGCGCGGCGCGTATTCGTTTGAATACGAGCGGCTCATGCCGGGCCTCGACGCATGGAACGCGGGCCAGCGCATGCGCGAGCTGATTCCGGCGGTGAAGAAGCTGTGGGAAGGCGACTACGCGCATGAAGGCGAGTACTGGAATTTCCCGTCGACGACCTCGTCGCCGCTGCCGTTGCAGCAACCCAATCCGCCGATCTGGGTCGCCGCGCGCGATCCCAACAGCCACGAATTCGCCGTGTCGAACGGCTGCAACGTGCAAGTCACGCCGCTGCATATGGGCGATGAAGAAGTGGAAAAGCTCGTCGGCCACTTCAATGCCGCCTGCGAAAAATTCAGTGACGTGCCGCGCCCGCAAATCATGCTCCTCCGACATACCTACGTCGCGAGCAGCGAAGACGACGCGCAAGTTGCAGCCGACGAAGTCAACGTTTTCTACAACTACTTCGGCGCGTGGTTCAAGAACGAGCGCCCGGTCAGCCGGGGAATGATCAAGACGCTGAGCCCGGAAGAAATCGCCGCGCATCCGTTCTACACGCCCGAAGCGATGCGCAAGAACAATGTCATCGGCACGCCGGAAGAGGTCATCGCGCGTCTGAAGGCTTATGAAGCGCTCGGCTTCGACGAGTATTCGTTCTGGATCGACACGGGCGTGAGCTTCGAGCGCAAGAAGGCGTCGCTCGAACGCATGATCCGCGACGTGATGCCCGCCTTCGCGTGAGGTAACGAGTCCATGAATCCCCAATTCCAGCTTTACATCGACGGCCAGTTCGAACCTGGCGCCGCGAGTTTCGGCAGCGTGAACCCGGCGACGGGCGCGGTCTGGGCGGACATGCCCGAAGCGCGCACCGAGCAGGTGAACCGGGCAGTCGATGCAGCGAGCCGCGCACTAAGCGACCGCGCATGGGCGGGCTTAAGCGCATCGGCGCGCGGCAAGCTGCTTCACAAGCTCGCCGATCTGGTCGAAAAAGCCGCGCCGCGTCTGGCGGAAATCGAAACGAACGATACCGGCAAGATCATCCGCGAGACGTCGAGCCAGATCGCTTACGTCGCCGATTACTATCGCTATTACGCGGGCATCGCCGACAAACTCGAAGGCAGTCACATTCCCGTTGACAAGCCGGACATGCAGGTCTGGCTCGAACGCGAGCCAGTCGGCGTGGTCGCGGCGATCGTGCCGTGGAACAGCCAGTTGTTTCTTTCCGCCGTCAAGGTTGGACCGGCGCTCGCCGCGGGCTGCACGGTGGTGCTGAAGGCCTCCGAAGAAGCGCCCGGTCCGTTGCTCGAATTCGCGAAGTTGATCCACGAAGCGGGCTTTCCCGCAGGCGTGGTCAACGTCATCACCGGCTTCGGGCCGGAATGCGGCGCGGTATTGAGCAGCCATCCGAAGGTATCGAAGGTCGCGTTCACCGGCGGGCCGGAAACGGCGAAGCACATCGTCTCGAACACGTCGAACAATCTCGCGAAGGTGTCGCTCGAACTGGGCGGCAAGTCGCCGTTCATCGTGTTCGCCGATACCGACATCCAGAGCGCGGTGAATGCGCAAGCTGCGGCCATCTTCGCGGCGAGCGGTCAAAGCTGCGTGGCCGGTTCGCGTCTGCTGGTCGAGGAATCCGTGAAGGAACGCTTTCTCGCGATGCTGGTGGAACGCGTCGAGCGCATTCGCGTGGGTTCGCCGAACGACGTGGACACGGAGTTCGGGCCGCTATGCACGGAGCGTCAGCGCAAGAATATCGAGTCGGTTGTCGAAACTTCGTTGCGTCAGGGCGCGAAAGTACTCGCGGGCGGCCGCGCGCTGGATCGCGACGGCTTCTATTACGCGCCGACGATTCTCGATTGCAGCGGAATCGATCGGCCGGACTGCATCACGAAGGAGCTGTTCGGGCCAGTGCTTTCCGTCGATACGTTCGCCTCCGAAGAAGAAGCGATCGAGAAGGCGAACAGCACGGTTTATGGCCTTGCCGCCGGCATCTTCACGACGAATCTGACGCGCGCGCATCGTGTGTCGAAGCGCATCAAGTCGGGCATCGTGTGGATCAACACCTATCGCGTGGTTTCGCCACTCGCGCCATTCGGCGGCTTCGGCCTGTCGGGACACGGCCGCGAAGGCGGGATGAGCGCCGCGCTGGAATACACGACAACGCGAACCGTGTGGCTGCGCACGTCGGATGATCCGATCGACGATCCGTTCGTCATGCGCTGAGTCATGCGCTGAGCTAAACGCGAAACTGCGGCTACGCCCCGGCGTAGCCGCTTCGACATTGTGCTTCAACCAGGCAGCGAGGCATTGCGGTGGTCTTCGAGCTTGAACACCGCAACCAGACTTCTGAGATTTGCCGTCTGTTCTTCGAGCGAATGCGCCGCTGCCGCCGCCTGTTCCACGAGCGCCGCGTTCTGTTGCGTCACCTGATCCATCTGGGTGACGGCCAGATTCACCTCTTCGATCCCCTGCCTCTGTGACTCGGACGCCGCCGCGATTTCACCGACGATATCCGACACCTGTCTGATCGCGAGCCGGACCTGCGCAATGGTGTCGCCGACTTCGGCAGCCTGCCGTTCGCCGCTCTGAACCGTTTCGACCGATGTGAGGATCAGTTCCTTGATCTCCTTCGCCGCCGTTGCCGAACGTTGCGCGAGGCTGCGAACTTCGCTCGCCACGACCGCGAATCCACGGCCCTGATCGCCGGCGCGCGCCGCTTCGACTGCCGCGTTCAGTGCAAGGATGTTCGTCTGGAACGCGATACCCTCGATCACGCCGGTGATATCGGAAATCTTGCTGGAGCTGTTGCTGATCTGGTGAATGGTTCGAACCATGTTCTGAACCGCTTCGTTGCCGGAATCGGCCATGTCGGACGCGCTCGTGGCGAGCGTATTCGCGTGGCGCGCGTTCTGGCTGTTCTGTTTAACTGTATGGGTGAGCTGCATCATGCTGGCCGCCGTCTCGGCGAGCGAGCTTGCCTGCTCTTCGGTGCGCGCGGATAAATCCAGGTTGCCGGCGGCGATTTCGCTCGACGCAGTCGCGATGCCGTCCGCGCCGATCCTCACATGGCCGACGAGTCTGGACAGGCTTTCATTCATTGACTTGAGGCTCGCCATCAGTTGCCCGGTTTCGTCCAGCGACGATGCCGCGATGCGCGCCGTCAGATCACCTTCGGCCACGCGCGTGGCGACGCTCACGGCTTGTTTCAGCGGACGGGAAACGATGCGTGCGAGCCAAGTTCCCGCGAGCACCGCGGCAATCGCGGCGACCATCGATGAAACGAAGATCGTCGTATAGATGCGGGCGCGCAACGCGTCGAGTTCTTGCCGGTTCGCCGAGATCTTGCCTTGCTCGTAGGTTTGAAGCTGGTCGACCGACGCAATCAGCTTCTCCGTGCCGAGGTAAGAGCCGAAGCTCTCCGTCATCTGCGAAAGATCGCTCACGCTGGCCGAGAACGCATCGACCTTCTTGCGCATCTCGATCAAGGGATTGACGACCGTGCGAAGCCACGCATCGTATTCATCGCTCGTCTTCGCGATGAGCTTCGCGTTCTCGCCGGCCGCATCGGCCGCCTGAATGGCGGACAACCGCGTATGGAAGTCTTTGGCGTGCCCGTCGATCCACGCCTTGTGGCCCGGCTCGCCGTTCAGGTTGTTCGCGAGAACCGCCCAGACGATATTCAGATAGTCCGCCGTGCCGTCCTTCAGCAGAAGCAAGGTGCTTTCCGATGCGGCAATCTCGTTCTGTTTATGGTCGATTGCCTTGATGCTGAAGATGCATATGAAGGCGCTTACCGCGAAGGTGAAAATGACTGCGGCGAATGCAACGCCTATCTTTACCGCGATCGGCAGGTTCTGGATCTTTTTCATGGTCGTCTTTGTCTGGAAGGCGGCTGTCAGGCATATGCCACAGCGCCGAGCGAGTGGATCGCGTTCGCGCTAAATTTGCCCGAACGCGCTTCCCCTACGCTTAACGACAAAGATGATGGTATGCCATAGTATGGCTTACGAATTTTTTTTGCCGACGGTCGCAGGAACCATCGCCAGAACGGCAGCCGCGGCCACGCCCGCCACCGCGAAGGCATAGAAATTCCACGACAGTGGCGCATTTGCCTGCGCCAGCAAACCGCCGATCAAGGGACCGGTGATGGCGCCGAACCGCCCGACACCCAACACCCAGCCGATTCCCGTCGCGCGATTGGCCGGCGGGTAGTAGCGAGTGATATAGGCGCCCAGCAGCATCGTGTTGCCTATCGTGCCGATGCCCGCAAGTCCCACGAGCACATAAACTTCCACGGTTCCATGCGCGAACGGCAACGCGCACAAACTCGCCGCAGCGAGCAGATACAGCGTGCTCACGACGGGCTTCGAGCCGAGCCGGTCGGCAACCGCTCCGCCGAGCAATGAGCCGACAGCCGCCGTCGAATTGAGTGCAACGAGCAGGCCGAGGCTCGAACCGAGCGGAAAGCCTGCCTTTCGCATTAACTGCGGCAACCAGGTGCTCAGGCCGTACAGCAAGAGCAGGCCCATGAACATCGCCAGCCAGAACGCTAGCGTCGCTCGAAGATATGATCCGCCGAAAAGCGCGCGAACAGGCGCGGCCTTGCTCTTCTTCCCTGCATCGAGCGTGGCGACTTGTCCGCGAGTCAATCTGATGCCCAGTGTGTCGGCAACGGACTGCGCCTTGCTGACGCGTCCCTTCGACAGCAGGAAATCGAGCGATTCCGGCAAAAAGCGCGCAACGAAAGGCATGACGACGAGCGGCGCCGCGCCGAGCCAGAACAGCCCTCTCCAGCCGTGCGACGGCAACCAGGCAATGGCCAGCAACGCCACGACGATGCCGCCGATCGAATAGCCGGTGTAGATCAGCGCGTAGTTGAACGAGCGCCGATTTTCCGGCGAATATTCGACGGTAAGCGCCGCTGCCGTCGGCACGACGCCGCCCAGTCCGAGCCCGCCGATCACGCGCGCGATGACGAACCACGTCGGCGTCGGCGCGAGCGCGGCGGCGGCCATCATCGCGGAAAACAGGCCCACGCTGAAAAGCAGCACCGAACGTCGGCCAATGACATCGCTCAGCGTTCCGGCGCCCATCGCGCCGATCATCATGCCCGCCAGCGAGCAGCTCGCGATGGCGCCGAGCTGCAACTGCGACAGAGACCAGTCGGTGCCGTGCGTGAGCATCGGTAGCACGGCGCCGTAGATCGCGACGTCGTAGCCTTCCGCGAAAATCATCAGCAAGCAGATGGCGACGACGCGAATCGTCACGCGCGACGGTATGCTCACCGCCGCGCTCGCCTGCTCCATCGAGTGACCGTTCGAAGACTTCGGATTCGCCTCGCGGGCGTCAGATGGATACAAGTTCATTTCGACACGTTCCCCGATTTCAAACGGCCATGCACAGGTATTTGATGACGAGATAGTCGTCGATCCCATAGTGCGATCCTTCGCGGCCGAGTCCGGATTGCTTGACGCCGCCGAAGGGCGCGACTTCGTTCGAAATGGCGCCCGTGTTGATTCCGACCATGCCGTATTCGAGTTGTTCGGCCACGCGCCAGATGCGTCCGATATCGCGGCTGTAGAAATACGCCGCAAGTCCGAATTCCGTGTCGTTGGCGAGCCGCACGACTTCTTCATCGCTCGAAAAACGAAAGAGCGGCGAGAGCGGGCCGAAGGTCTCTTCCTTCGCCACGCACATGTCGATGGTCGCGTTCGCAAGGACGGTCGGCTCGAAGAATCCGTGGCCCAACGCGTGACGCTTGCCGCCTGCGATGACGTTCGCGCCCTTGCCCACCGCGTCGGCGATATGCGCTTCGACCTTCTTCACGGCGGCTTCGTCGATGAGCGGCCCGAGCGTCGCGTCGGTTTCGGTTCCGTGTCCCACCTTCAGCTTGCCCACGGCCTTCACGAGCTTTTCCGCGAACGCGTCGTACACACGATCGTGCACGTAGAAGCGGTTCGTGCACACGCACGTCTGACCGTTGTTGCGATATTTTGATGCGATCGCACCGTCGACCGCGGCGTCGAGATCGGCGTCGTCGAAAACAATGAACGGCGCGTTGCCGCCGAGTTCGAGCGTGACCTTCTTCACCGTCGGCGCGCTTTGCGCCATCAGCAATCGACCCACGCCCGTCGAGCCGGTAAAGGACAGCTTGCGGACCACCGGGCTGCTCGTGATCGCCCCGCCGATCTCCTTCGGGTCGCCCGTCACGATGTTGAGCACGCCCGCCGGAATCCCGGCGCGCTCGGCGAGCACGGCCATCGCGAGCGCGGAGAACGGCGTCGATTCAGCCGGCTTGACGACGATCGGGCAGCCGGCTGCAAGCGCAGGGCCGACCTTGCGCGTAATCATCGCGGCCGGAAAATTCCACGGCGTGATCGCTGCACATACGCCGATCGGCTCCTTCACGACGACGAGCCGCTTGTCGGCCGCGGGCGTGGCGAGCGTGTCGCCGGCGACGCGCTTGCCTTCTTCCGCGAACCATTCGATGAACGACGCCGCGTAGGCGATCTCGCCCTTCGCTTCCGCGAGCGGCTTGCCTTGCTCCGAAGTCAGGATGAGCGCGAGATCGTTCGTGTTTTCCAGCATCAGTTCGAACCAGTGGCGCATCAGCAGCGCGCGCTCTTTTGCCGTCTTTGCGCGCCAGGCGGGCCACGCTGCATTGGCGGCGTCGATGGCGCGCAGCGTTTCCTGTGCGCCCATCTTCGGCACGCTACCGAGCGAGCGGCCCGTCGCCGGATCGAACACGTCGAAGGTCGCGTCCGAATCCGCCGTGCACCACTGACCGTCGATATAAGCCTGGTGACGGAGAAGCGATGCGTCCTTCAGCATGGATTTCAGTTCCACAGTGATTCCTCTACTTAAAATGCGTCGTCGGCCTGCCGCCCGCGCGAGCCACGACGCCTGTGACCAAGCGAATCAGAACAGGTGGAAGATGCCCACCCGTCCCATGAGCTGATGATTATTCGATGAAGCCGTGGCGACCGCGCCTTCGAAGATGTCCGCATTCGTCGCGGCGCCGGCGGCCTTTTGCCAGACGCCCATCGCATAGACCGACGTGCGCTTGGAGAGCGCGTAGGCCGTGGTCAGGCCCACCTGGTGATAGATCGGAATGGCCTGGCTGTAGCCGATGTTGCCGTGCGTATAGACGTACTGCGCGCCGACATACCATGCGGGCGTGAGGTTGTAGCGTCCCCATGCTTCATAGTTGTCGAAGCGCACGGTGCCATTGGTGCCGTTCGCGTCGTTGAACTTCGTGTTCGTATAGTCGATGCCGAGCGTCGCGGCGCCGATCGCATAGTTGAGTGCCGCACCGAACACCTGTTCGTTGGCCGGATTACCGACGTAGCTGAACGGCCCGGTCGCGCCGATCGCTGCGCCGGTCGTGTTGGCGACGAAGTTTCCATCGGTCAGTAGTAACGCCGGGTTCTTCGCATAGAGATACGCGCCCGCGACATTGAACGGGCCGAACGCGTAGTTCGCCCCTACGCTCCACAAGCCCGTGGTGCCGCGTCCCGGCGCATTGGTGTTCGTGAACGAATAGAGGCCGCCGAAGGTCAGGCCGCCGATTTTCGGGCTCGCGTACTTGACCGAGTTGTCGACGCGAAAGGAATTGTCGGTATTGTCGATGTCGCCTGCGTGGACGAGGGGACCGCCGAGTTGTCCGGGCGCGGTCAGCGGCTGAAGGAAATCGACCACGGAATCGTATTGACGGCCCAGCGTCACCGTGCCGAAGCGCGTATCCGACAGCCCGACATACGCCTGACGTCCGAAGAGACGCCCGCCTTGCCGGCTCTGTCCGTTTTCGGTGCTGAAGCCTGATTCGAGCTTGAAGATGGCGGAGAGTCCGCCGCCGAGTTCCTCGCTGCCCTTCAGTCCCCAGCGGCTGCCGTAGACGCCGTCGTAAGTACCGTCACGCATGCGCCAGAGCGAATGCCCGCCGCTGTTGTTGACATAGTCGATGCCCTCGTCGATCACGCCGTAAAGTGTGACAGACGACTGCGCGTACGCATTCGCCGCGAACAATGCGCTTCCTGCCAGCACGAATGCGACGTGCGCCTTGACGAAACCCTTAGCCATGCTCTTTCTCCTCCGAACGGTTGACTGCTTATGGTTTGATGAACCGCGCTTGTTGCTTCTTGTAAGGCATTGCGCTTTGCAGCACGATCGCGCTGTCGCGAACGTTGCCGTCGGCGCGCTTGCAGGACGCGTTCGTCTGTCCTCCACTCAGCAAATCCCGCGCGATTTCCGACCCGCGTTCGACATGCGCTCGCGCAGCATCGCGTGCGTCAAGGACATTTCGTGAGCGGATCGCGGCGAGTATCCGGCGCATTTCCTGAACCGCTTGCTGGCCTCGGCCGTCGGAGGCGATCGTCATTGCTCTCAGTCGATTGATCCGAGCGGTCAACGACTGCACGATCTCCCACGCGACATTCTTTTGTCCGCCGGTGAACATGCGCTCGTAGAACGCCGTCGTGTGAGCGCGCACCGCATGATGGGCGTGCGTATCGAAAGCGTGCTGGATCGCCTCGATGCACTTCGCAAGCTCGGCGACGACATCGTCGTCCGCATAGCGCGCGCACGCCATCGCGGCTTCGCCTTCCAGCAACGCGCGGATTTCGTAGATTTCCGCGGCGGTATCCGTGTCCAGAATGGCGACGATCTGCCCTTGATTCGGCAGCGACTCGATCAGCCCCTCTGTTTCCAGATGCCGCAACACTTCGCGCACCACCGTGCGGCTCACGCCGAGTTCCTCGCACAAAGAGCGTTCCACCAGGCGATCGCCGGGAAGGAAGCGTGCGTCCAGAATTGCCGAGCGCATCTTTTCGAGCGCAAGCTCGCGCAGTGTGACGTTGGGTCGTTCGACCTTCAGCGAAGACAATCTGTCGCCCATATCAGGCCTGCGTGAAGAGCCGGACATCGCGAACATCCCAGTCGACGAGCGCCTGCGTGCCGATCACGAGACCGCTGTCGCGATGGTCGCCCGCTGGCATACGAATGGAGATCTCCTGTTCCCACGGCGTAGCCACCGCGTAGTGCATGGCGTCGCCCAGATAGGTGATGTCGCGCACGGTGACGGGCAAGCCCGCTGACGCCTTCAAGGCGCCGAGCGCGCGGATGCGGATCTGTTCCGGGCGAACCATCAGCGTGCCGTCATCGCCCGCCGTGAGCGATGCATTGCCGGCAGCGGTGACGGCATGACCGTTGGGGAACACACCGCTCGATTGTTCCGTGCTGCTCGACGTCACGCGAACGGGCAGGAAGTTCGAGTTGCCGATGAAGTTCGCGACAAACTTCGACGTGGGGTTGGCATAGAGTTCCTCGCCCGTTCCGCATTGCTCGATGCGCCCCTTGTTGAACACCGCGATGCGATCCGACAGCCGGAGCGCCTCTTCCTGATCGTGCGTCACATACAGGATCGTCACACCCGTTTCCTGATGAATGCGGCGCAGTTCGAGCTGAATTTCCTCGCGCAGCTTCTTGTCGAGTGCGGAAAGCGGCTCGTCCATCAAAAGCACGGGCGGGTCGTAAGCGAGCGCGCGCGCGATCGCCACGCGTTGCTGCTGGCCGCCGGACATCTGTGCGGGCATGCGGTCGCGGAACTCCGAAAGATGCACGAGCGCGAGCATCTCCTCGACTTTCTTTCTGACCTCGGCATCGGGACGGCGGCGCACGCGCAGCGGAAACGCGACGTTCTCGCCCACAGTCAGATGAGGAAACAGCGTGTAGCGCTGAAACACCATGCCGATGTTGCGCTTGTTCGGCGCCACCGAAAGCAGCGGCTTGCCATCGAGCAGCACGCGTCCTTCCGTCGGCTCCTGAAAGCCCGCGACGATATAGAGCGTCGTGCTCTTGCCCGAGCCTGAAGGCCCGAGGAAGGTCATAAACTCGCCCTTCTTGATGTCGAGCGAAACGTTGTCGATGGCGACGACGTCATCGTAGGTCTTGCGCAGGTGCTGGATCTGAAGGAATGTCATAGCGCGTTACCTCACTTCACGGAACGGGGACGGCGCAACACTGCGGCCGCCAGCATTAAAAAAGTCGTCAGCCCGACGAGCAGCGAAGAAGCCGCGGCGACGACGGGCGTCAGATCCTGGCGCAAGGTCGACCAGATGCGCACCGGCAAGGTCTGCAGCGTTGGACTCGACATGAAGATGGACACCACGACTTCATCCCACGACGCAAGGAACGAAAAGATCGCGGCGGCGAAGATGCCGAGATGAATCGCTGGCAAGGTCACGCGGAGCTTCACCACAAGCGGCGATGCACCGCACACGAGCGCCGCATCTTCGAGCGAGGTATCGAAGCTCGCGAGCGAATTGCTGATCGAGATGATGGAGAACGGCAGCGCAATAATCAGATGGCCGATGATGAAGCCCGTCGTCGTGCCATTAAGTCCGACGCGCAAGCTGAACGCATACAGCGCGACCGCGAGCACGACCACGGGCAGCACCATCGGCGTGAGGAAGAACGCCTGCACGGCGCTGCGTCCGCGAAACTTGCCACGCACGAGCGCCAGAGATGCGAGCAGCCCGAGCACCACCGACAGCACCGTGACGATCACTGCGAGCTTGGCACTCGTCAGCAGCGAATCCACCCAGCCGGAATCGGTGAACAACTGGCGATACCACTCCAGCGTCCAGCCCGGCGCGGGGAAGATCAGCCATTGCGAATCGCCGAAAGAAAGCGCGACGATGAAGAGAATCGGCAGCAGCAGAAAGAGTCCGACCGCGCAACCGATTGCGATCAATACCCACTTCATCGAACCCAGACGATCGAAATCGAGCAACATGTCAGCGTCCTCCCATGCTTGCACGCGCACCGCCCGTGAAGCGCAGTTGCAGCGTGAAGAGTCCGAGCGTCACGGCAAGCAGCACGAACGCGGCAGCCCCTGCGAGGCCCCAGTTCAACAGCCCTTGCACGAGTTGCGCGATGAGTTCGGCGAGCATCATGTACGACGGTCCGCCGAGCAGCGCGGGCGTGACGAAGTAGCCGAGGGCCATCACGAAGACCATCAAAGCGCCGGATGCGATGCCTGGCGTGGCGAGCGGCACCAGCACGCGCCAGAACGCTTGCCAGCGGCCTGCTCCGCACACGGCAGCGGCGCGCAAGGTCGATGCATCGATGCTGCGCAGCGTCGCGTGCAAGGGCATCACGAGAAACGGCAGCATGATGTAGGTCATGCCAACCGTCACGCCAACGAGGTTGTTCACCAGCGCGAGCGGCTCGTTGATGATGTGCAGGGACATCAGCACACGATTGATCGGCCCGGTCGATTGCAGCAGCACCATCCACGCGAAGGTGCGCGCGAGCAGGTTCGTCCACATCGAAAGGAGCAGGATCGAGAACAGCAACGAGCTGATCTTGCGCGGCGCGATGGCGAGCAGCCACGCAGTCGGAAATCCGATCACGACGGTTGCAATCGTCACAACGGTCGCGACCAGAAACGTGTTTCCGAAGACTTTCAGGTACGTGGTGGAACCGAGCAGTTCAGCGTAGTTCTGAAGGCCCGGCGTGGGCTCCATAATGCTGCGAAGCAAGAGCGAGAGCACCGGCAACACAAAGAAGATCGCGAGCAACAGCAGCGCGGGGGCGAGCAGGCGCATGCTGCGCCAATCCGGTTTGCGCCGCGTTTTCGCGGCGGGAGGTGCAACGGTACTGAGGACGTTCGGCATGGTGACTCCCAATCCAGGCTGTGTTGCCCGCGATCTCCGCGAATGAGCGACGATTTACTTCGACTGCCACGCGTACCAGCGCTTCGCGATTGCGTCGCGGTTCTGCGCCCAGTACTTCATGTCGAGATCGATCTGCGAAGTCTTGTATTGATCCGGCAACTGCTTCGCGACATCGGCGGGCATCATCGCCGGCGACTTGATGTTGATCGGCGCGTAGTTGGTATCGGTCGCGAACTTGGCTTGAGCCTGAGCGCTGGTCGCGTAGGCGAGGAACTTCATCGCTTCCGCTTTATGCTTCGAGCCTTTGGGAACCACGAGCATGTCGGCCGCCGTCAGGTTCTGATTCCATGAGATGCCCACGGGAACACCCGTCTGAGCGAGAGCATGTAGGCGCCCGTTCCAGAACACGCCCATCGGCGCTTCGCCGGAGGCGAGCAGTTGCTGCGACTGCGCGCCGCCGCTCCACCAGACGATGTCGCCCTTGATGGTGTCGAGCTTCTTGAACGCGCGATCGAGATCGAGCGGATAGAGCTTGTTCGCGGGCACGCCGTCGGCGAGCAGCGCGATTTCGAGCACGCCCGGCGCGGACCACTTGTAGAGCGTGCGCTTGCCCGGAAACTTCTTGGTGTCGAACAAGTCGCCCCAATTGGCCGGTTGCGCGCTCGCGAACTTGGCCTTGTTATAGCCGAGCACGAACGAGTAATAGAAGCTGCCGACAGCGGACGGCGTCGCGAAACGCGGGTCCAACTCGTCCTTCTTCACGACGTTGTAGTCGATCGGTTCCACAAGTCCCGCCTGCTGCGCGGCATAAGCGAAGTCGCCTTCGACATCGACCACATCCCAAGTCACGTTGCCGCTCTCGACCATCGCCTTGAGCTTGCCGTAGTCGGTCGGCCCGTCCATCAGCACGTTGATGCCATTCGCCTGCGCAAACGGCTGCGCCCAGTCCTTCTGCTGCGACGATTGCGTTGTGCCGCCCCAGCTCGTAAACACAATCGGTTCAGCCGCTTGCGCGAGCGTGCCGAATACGCATGCCGCGCTGGCGGCGATCAAGCTCGCTGCGAAAAGACTCTTTCTCGTGTTCATTTCTGTCTCCTGCCTGATGTGTGAGTGAAGCCGTGTTGTCGCCGGCCTGTTTGTCGCTTATTTCAGCGGCGAGAAGTTGGTCGGCCGCATTATCTTGTTTTCCATCTCTTCCATGAGCGCCTGGATCTTCGGCGCAAACGCCTGCCATGCAGGATCGTTCGCGAGCGCGGCGCGCCTGCGATCGCGTTCGTCGAGCGACGGATAAGCCCAGATATGAACGATCTGGTTAAGCGGCCCGATCTCCGAGAAGAAATAGCCGACGAGGTCCTGCAGATACTTCTTCTGCAACTCGATGCCCTCTTCCTCGACGAGTTTCAGATAAGCTGGAACCGCGCCGGTTTTGATTCGATAAGTCCGGATTTCGTAGAACATGAGTTCTCCGTTCAGCGCACGACGAAGGGGTAAAAATCGGCTTCGCGTACGCGAGTTTTTTGCTCAGGCGTTCAGTGCGATGTCGCTAGCGACTGAACCTTGCCCGTTGCGGTGTCGCCGACATAGATGCCGAACGCGTCTTCGCTGCGCTCGCGTACATAGCGTTGCAGCATCGAACGAACGGCGTCGTCGCGAATGCGATCCCACGGAATCTCACCGAGCGGAACCACACGCACGCGCGCCGAAGGAAGAGCCAGGCCATCGCTCGACACGCGTCCGCGGTAATACACGTGCACGCCCGGCGCATGGCCGCTGCTTTCCTCGAACACGGCGAACAGGAAGTCCAGATGCGCGTCGAGGCCGAGCTTGGCGAGCACGCCGCGCAAGCTGGTTGCGTCGCTCGATGGCTCGAGCTTGATTCCGCACGGCAACTCCAGCCCTTGCGGTGTGTCAAGCAGAACGAGGCCGCTATCGAGTTCCAGGATCGCGCCGACTTTGGCGCGCGAGCCGGCCGCGGCCAACGCTTCCTGCGACAGGCTGAAGTTCACATAAGCGCCGCGGCAATAGCCGAGCGGCGACGAAGTCGTGTGCGAGAAGTCCACGACGCGGCCGATGAGAATGATGTGATCGCCCGCATCGACGACATCGTGCGTCCTGCAATCGAAGCTCGCGGCCGCGCCGTTCATCAGCGGTGCGCCGGTCGCGCGCGCATGCCAGTCGACCTGCGTGAACTTGTCGGCGGACTTCGACGCGAACACGCCCGACACCGCTTTCTGACCTTCCGCGAGCACGCTCACCGCGAAGTGATCGGTGGCCGAGAACACGGCGTGACTCGACGCCGTCTTGGCGATGCACACGAGAATCAGCGGCGGATCGAGCGACACCGACGTGAACGAATTCGCCGTGAAGCCGCGCGGCGAGCCGTCGGGTTGAATGGTCGTGACGACCGTCACGCCGGTCACGAACGCGCCGAGCGCGCGGCGAAACTCTACGAGATCGAGCGCCTGGCTTTGAATCGTGTCAGTCATGACGTGCTCCTGTTTGTGTTGTGTGGATCGGTTGCGCGGCCGCGGCTCGCGTCAGAAAGGCGACGAGCCGCTCGTTGACGCGCTCGGGATCCGTGACGTTCATCATGTGGCGCGCACCGCCGATGATCTCGGCGCGGCCATTCCGAACCGCCGACGACATCGATTGCGACATCGACGGGCTTGAGTTCGGATCGAATTCACCGGTGAGGAAGAGCGCGGGCATGTTCAGGCTGTTGAGACGTCCGACATGCGCGCCGTCCGAACTCGCGAACAGGCGATACGTGCGCGCATAACCAATCGGGTCCACGTTCAGCAACAACGTGCGCAAGTCATGCGCGGATTGCGTCAGATGCGCGGGCACCGGCTCGCCGAACCAGCGCGCGATGGTCGCATCGACACCGGCGCCGGTTTCGGTTGCATCGAGCGTCGAGGCGCGACTCATCACGGCCGCGCGCTGTTCGGGCGTGCGATCGTAGACCGCGTTCAGGGCCGCGACGCTCTCCGTGCGCGCCGGATATGTGAGCGCGAATTCGAGCGCGACGAGCGCGCCCATCGAGTGTCCGACGACATGCACGCGTTCGATCTTCAGCGCATCGAGCAGCGCGGCGAGTTGCATCGCATATTCGGCAAGCGTCGGTTCGGCGCTCGGCAAGGCGCTCTCGCCGTGGCCGGGCATGTCGTAGGCAAGGACATCGAAGTAAGCGCTGAGGGCGTCGATCTGCGGCGCCCAGACGCTGTGATTCATGCCCACGCCGTGAATCAGCGCAACGGTCCCGGCGCTCTGGCCGGCACACGACGCGTACAGGCTGTAACGCGTGCCGCCCGCCATCGCACCCGCGACTAAGCGGCTTGCTTGCGGCTTCATGCGCCCAGCTCCTTTGTGTTCCGATATTTCATTGCCTCTCCCCACAACGTTTTCATCGCTCTCTGATGGTATGCCATATTATGCTTGAGACTCACCGCAGAATATTATGGAATACCATGACACGATATTCGGACGCGTTGCAGGCAACAAAAAACCGCCACATGGGCGGTTTTCGTCAGACAGATTGAATTCGGTGATATCGTCATTCGGGCCCACTCGACTGGCTGAGCGCATGCTGCGCCAGATCCGCGACGCGCCGGATGTGCGCGGCGGACGCCTCGAACGCGGCGTCACCGTCGCGTCGCTCGATCGCTTCGAGCAACGCGTTCATCTCCCGGTTTGATTCCTCTCCGCGCCCAGCCGATGAAATCGTCAGAGCGCGGAGCCGGTTGATACGCGTGTTCAGCGATCGCACGACCGCCAAAGAGACCGACTTCTGTGCGCCTTCGAATAGCACGTCGTAGAAGGCTTCGGTTTGCGTTAGGACTTCAGCAAAAGCGTCGCGGGTGAAGGCATCCTCAATCTTGCGCCGGATGCCGCGCAATTTTTCGATGATTTCTGGAGTCGCGTTCTTCGCGCAGGCCCGTGCAGCGTTGGCTTCCAGAAGACCGCGTAACTCGTAGATTTCCGCGACCTGTGTGGGGTCGAGCCGCGCCACAACCGGTCCCTGGCGCGAAACTATCTCGACCAGCCCTTCGGTTTCGAGGTGGCGCAGCACTTCGCGCACGACGGTGCGGCTTACGCCCAATTCGTCGCACAGCGTCCGCTCGACGAGTCGCGCACCCGGCCGGAAATAACCCTGCACGATCGCTTCGCGCAGCTTTTCGAGCGTCAGTTCACGGAGCGTCTTCGCATTTCGGTCAACTTTGAGATCGGACATTTCAGCCTTTCAACGAATCAAAACTGGTATCCCATATTATTGCTTATAAACGCTGGCCAGTCTCGTCAAATCGCCAATGTGAATGCTTGCGATGCGGCGAAACGTCAGGCGCGATCGAGTACGCGTCGCAGGCTGCCGATGCGTCACGAATGTACTAAACGCGCGCTTGATATTGGTAGAAAGCGTCGCGTGCGATGGGTGCTGGGCGGAAGATCATTGGTTTGTGACGCTCGACAACTGGCTTGTCGCCACGGCGCCCTTCAGGCGTTAGCTCCTCAGGTTAGATGGCCAACCTGCCCTGGACCTTCGGCTTACCAGTGGCACGCACGCAACGCGAATCCTGCCGGCTCCGGCGACCGACCCGCCGACGACATCGAGAAGCCGGGCACCCCGAGATCGTGATGGAGGCACACTACTTAAAGATCGTCCAGTGCGATCCACCCTTCGAAGCGTTCAAGGCGTCGACGCTGCCGTTCGATCACTACTACCTCTTCGAAACGAACGGCAGAGCGATTCAACCCACGACTGCGGGCTGGCTGGTGCCGGCGATGGAAAGCCTGCGCACGCTGGTCCGCGACGGCGTCGCTTTCCCCGCGCGGACTACACGAGCGTCAAGAGTTCGGGCGAGTTGTGGTCGACACCGGTGCGTCGGCAGGCGTCAATTATCTCCAGCTATGGCTCCGCGGCTCTGCCGTTCCCTGGCCAGAAGTGTTGTAGTGGAATCTGTGTGGCTGCACGGAAATTCGGGTAAATGCCGATACGGGAGATATCACGCCTCGCCCCGAGCGAGCTAAATGCGGGTATGGCGGGATCGAGTACGAACCGTCCGTAAACCCTTGTACTGTTTGCTGCTTGTGGCGGGCCTTCCTGAAGCGCCTGCTGCGCAAAGAGCGAGTTTAGTTTGAGCTCCGGCATAAGCCCGCCCCTCCGGGGGCGGGCTTCATGTCCCTAGTTTTTTTCATTTACCGCTGCACGGGGTCGCCGCCGGCGTATATCGTGAACAGCTTCCGGAAAAAGATATCGTACTTTGGCGCACGAGGATCGCGACGCACCGATGCCCGCATAAAGAGATGCGGAAATGCCGGCGGATCGCGCCTCGACTCGCGTATCCACTTTTCGCCCCACACCTCCCCAACCACAGTCACACGGCTCGCCTCGCGCACCAAGGGAATCTGCGCACAGCACCAAAGTTGCGCCCAGATGTTCGGCCAAAGGTTTGATGGGATTTCCATCACTGACCTCTTGATTTCCACTACGATGACCTCGCCGCTGAGGCTATTCTTGAAGAGAAGGTCGGGCGATGTTCGAAGCGGTTCATTGCCGACACAGAGATCGGCAACGTTAAACCATGGCGTCACTTCGCCCTGCAGGTGCAAGCCACTGTGCACAAGCTCCCAGTCGGCCAATCGTGGGCCCACAAGTTCGTCGCCAAGATCGCAAAGCTTTTTTCTTCTGTATGCTCCACGTTGCTCGATCTTTTCAATCCGGTCATCCGCGTCCGCCTCCAAGAACTCGTCCAGCCCTGAACCCACGCCACGTTCAGTCTCGATGCCACGCTCTAGATCACTGACGTCGCCGTGCACAGACGAGTAGAGTGAATAGACCCATTGTGCAAAACCAGAAGCCGTCGGTTCCAAGTCGGCTGGTTTGCTCAATCGAGCGCGCGCGATGAACTGTCTTGGGTCGATTTGGAATCGCTGAGGAGGTTCATAGAGCAGAGCACTAGGAGTTGTATTGCCTTCCCCCTCGTTGGATCGCAGTTTTGTCCAACAGTCCGCGATCTCGGTCGGGGTGAATATTGCGGCCACGCGCTTTTCGATTGCCTGGCGATTTTTCCCGTAGCTTTGCCGCTGCCAAAAAACAATACGCTCGCCTGTCTGATGCTCTGGCCACCAGGCTTTCTCTCTGCTCGCAAAGGCTGTTGCGAAATCAATAGTCATCGCCTCGGCTCTCCAACCTCGACCCTAGTAAGATTAGCATGGGGCGGCCGTCAACCCTAACTGCGACGGACCCTGCTCTACAATGCTGGGGTTCGATTTGAGTGTCACGGTGAATCAAAATGGTTTCGAAGCTAAGCGGGTCGGGCACCAAGCCATCGCACATACGTCTAACTAAGGAACAGTTGCTACCGATGAGCCCGGTAGCGGTGCGCGAGCGGTCGCTTAGACGCCATCTTGCACTGGCGGTCTGCCGGCGTGGGGGCGTCAACCAGTCCTTGCTCAATGAGCACTTGCGCTCGCGCATGAGACAGATGAGTGGATTCTGGCCGACGACGCGATTCCGATCTTCGAGACCTTGCTAGCGCTGCACGACCGGCAGCTCGCTACTGCTCCGCTTCACAACGTGACGGATACTGAACCACCGCTTTCAAGATCGCGTCGCGCGATGGTGTCGTCTGCCGAGAGATCGTAGAGAATACCGCCGAGCGATTCCTCGTCTCGTTTTTCTTGGTCGATCGAACTCGTTCCCATCTCGGCGAACTTGATCCAGTGCGCGTACTGACGCAGCATCGTGGCCTGCCTTGATTGCTGATATACCCCAGAGCCATAGAGGCTTTCTCTTCACTAGTTAGTATGACTAATTTTAATGAATATCGCAACGAGCGAACAGAAGTTCGCAACGAACGTCGCTCTCCATGATCAGTGGGTAATGGGGCCGCCAACGCAGACGTCCAGACGACGAACGGGCCGGTCTCGACGATGGCGAAGATTGCTGCTCGCGGCACGGCTTTTGTGGCGTTTTCGCCGAGCCAACTCATGATTAGAACCGGCGAACGGGTTTTCACGATCGATTCTGGCAAAAGCTTCTTGGTTGGCCAGTCCGTGATGGCAGTGGCCGGCAACAACTGGTTGCGTGGCGAGATCACCGCGTATGCCGACAACTTGCTCACCGTCAACGTCACAAGCTCAAACGGGGACGGGCGACAAAGCCAACAACTGGTTGATCGGTTTGACTGGTACCAAAGGCCCTGACGGCCTTCAGGGTCTGACAGGGGCTACCGGCCCGAATGGTGAAGACGGCGCCACAGGCGCTACTGCTCCAACCATATTGATAACAAGAACTTCCGGATACCTAAACACAAATGATAATTCCTTTTATGTTAAATAGCGTGAAGCTCGCCCGTGTGAAGTGGCCTTCCAATCGGCCATTGAGATGACACACGTCAGCTTTACTCTGCCACAGCGAGCTTCGCATCAAATCACTTGCCACTCGACGTTCGCTTCAGATCTTCGATTATCCATCGAAGACACTCGCTCGCCAACTCATCAAGCCGCGCGCCCGCGAGCGTCAGCACCTGCAAGCGCCGCTGCGTAAGCAAAGGGTTGTCGAACGGCACGGCCGTCAGCCCGTCGATGCTCAGGCGCTTCGCCACCGACACATAGCCAGAAGGCATGATCGCATCCGGTACGACCAGCGCGAAGCGATAGAGCGCGGCCACATAGCGGCTCGTCATCATCGGCTGGATTTCGATGCTCTCCACATTGCACGCGATATCGAACAACTGTCGATTCGTCGTTCCTTTGTCCTGAAGCAAAACCGGATAGGCGGTCAAGTCCTTCAACGAAATCTTCGCCTTGCCTGCCAGCGCATGTTCTTCGTGCATGAGCGCCATCACCGGCGCGCGCTGAGTAAACTGCACCACGACACCCGGCTCCGGCTTGAAGCTGAAGGTGAGCGCAATCGATGCCTCGCCCGACAAAAGCATCTGGCTCGCGCGCTCGGACGGCACCACTTCGAGTTGAATCGCGACGTCGGGATACTCGCGGCAGAACGCAGCCAGCGATACCGGCAGAAAATCGAACGCAAAGCCTTCAGTGCAGGCGATAGTGATCGTGCGTGAACGGCGGCGCTCGTCGCCCTGGATCTCGTCGAACACCGCCTGCGCATCCGACAGCGTGCGCTGCGCATGGCGCAACAACAGACGCCCCGCGTGCGAGAGCACCATGCCGCGCGCATGCCGCTCGAACAGCGGCACGCCAATATCGCCTTCGAGCTTGGCAATATGCCGGCTCAGCGCCGATACAGTCAGCCCCAGCTTATCCGTTGCGGACGTGAGCGAGCCGGCCTGAGCCACCACCGAAAAATAGTAAAGCGACGGCTCGAGGAGCTTGCGCATGGCGATCTCAAAGAACTTGAGGTTTGACGTATTTGCAAATGTACCTTGTTTGATTGCGAATACAAAAACACTTCGACAGGGCTAATCTGAGTCCAGTCGATCGAAAACCACGCAACCGATATGTCCCGACAAAGCGCAATTGCCCACATCCTCTCGCACTTCGACAGCGGCGCCTTCCTTGATACCCTGAGCCGCCGCGTCGCGCTGGCAACGGAAAGCCAGCGCGCTGAAGCCGCACCGGTCCTGCGCCGCTACCTATCCGAAGAGATCGAAACTCACTTGGTCTCGCTCGGCTTTTCCTGTGAAGTAGTGGCAAACCCGGTGTCCGGCATGCCGCCGTTTCTGGTGGGCGAACGCATCGAAGCACCGCATCTGCCGACCGCGCTGCTCTACGGCCACGGCGATGTGATCGGCGGCGACGCATCCAACTGGACCAACGCGCGCTCGCCGTGGCAAGTGAAGGTGGAAGGCGAACGCTGGTATGGACGGGGCATTGCCGACAACAAGGCGCAGCATTCGATCAATCTCGCCGCGCTGTCCGCCGTGTTCGCCACGCGCGGCGAACTCGGCTTCAACGCGAAGATCGTCTTCGAAATGGGCGAGGAAGTCGGCTCGCCGGGCTTGGACGCCATTTGCGCGACGCTGCGCGAGCGTCTCGCCGCGGACTTGCTGATCGCCTCTGACGGCCCGCGCCAACGCGCGTCCTCTCCCACGGTGTTTCTCGGCTCGCGCGGCGCGCTGCATTTCCGCCTGAAGCTGGAGAATGCATTCGGTGCGCGGCATTCGGGCAACTGGGGCGGCGTGCTCGCGAATCCCGCTACCGTCATGGCCAACGCACTGGCGAGTCTCGTAGACGGTCACGGCCGCATCCGCATTAACGGCCTGCTGCCGCCGACCATCCCGCCGCAAGTGCGCGCACGCGTGGCGCATCTCGAGATTGGCAAAGACGAAGGCGATCCGCCGCTCTCGCCCAACTGGGGCGAACCCGGCCTCACGCCCGCAGAACGCGTCTTTGCTTGGAACACGCTCGAAGTGCTCGCCATGCAATCAGGCAATGTCGACAACCCTGTCAGCGCAATTCCGCGCTCGGCGGAAGCGGTGTGCCAGTTGCGCTTCGTGGTCGGCACCGACTGGAAGCGCGCGCAAGAATACATCGAGGCGCATCTCGCCCATGAAGGGTTCGGCGGGATCGAAGTGAGCATCGAGGCATCGGGCGGCGCCACGCGGCTCGATCCCGATAACACCTGGGTCGCCTTCACGGAACGTTCGATAGAGATCACCACGGGCAAGCCCGTCACCCTGCTTCCGAACCTGGGCGGCACGATCCCGAACGAGTGCTTCGCGGACACGCTCGGCCTGCCGACCATCTGGATTCCGCACTCCTATCCCGGCTGCCGCCAGCACGCGCCCGACGAACACGTGCTCGCACCGGTGATGCGCGAGGCCCTCGAACTGATGACCGGTGTGTTCTGGGACCTCGGCGAGCCGCAATCGCACTGACTTCTTTCTGTTTCCATCCCGCCCCCTTGCCCGGAACACACACCATGGATTCGACTGTTATTGAGGAAGACGTGCGGCAAACCAACCCGAAACCGATGCGCCGACTGATCATCGCGACCAGTATCGGTAACGCGCTCGAATGGTTCGACTTCGCCGCGTACGGCTTCTTTGCCGTCACGCTCTCGAAGCTGTTCTTCCCGGCCCATGACGAGACCGTTTCTCTGCTGATGACCTTCGGCACCTTCGGCCTTTCCTACATATTCCGGCCACTCGGCGCGCTGCTGCTCGGACGTTATGCGGATCGTCGCGGGCGCAAGGCTGCGTTGTTGATGGCGCTTTCGCTGACCACCGTCGGCACCCTGATTTGCGCGGTGATTCCCACGTATGCGCAGATCGGCATTGCTGCTCCGATCGGCTTGTTGACGGCGCGCATGCTCATCTCTTTCTCGACCGGCGGCGAGTTTGGCAGCGGCACCGCATTGATGATCGAGCAGAAGAGCAAGCGCAAGGCGTTTCTCGCCAGCTGGCAGTTCTCCAGTCAGGGCATGAGCACGGTGCTCGCATCGTGCGCGGGACTGGCCCTGAGCACGCAACTGTCACCGGAGCAGATCGAGTCGTGGGGATGGCGCGCGCCCTTCATCTTCGGTCTGCTGGTGGCGCCGGTGGGGCTTTATATCCGCAAGCATATCGACGATACGCTGCCCGATGCCGCTCACAAGGCTTCCAGCAACACACCCGTACGCGATCTGCTCGCGCATAGCAAGGGCCGCATTCTGCTGGCTGCGGGCATCATGGCCGTGTCCACCGCCGCGAGCTATCTGATGATCCTCTACATGCCGACGTATGCAGTGAAGCAACTGCATTTGCCGGCATCGACGGGTTTCGCCGCGACTGTCGTCACCGGCACCATCCTGATGCTCTTCACGCCGCTCATGGGCCACCTCGCGGACCGCTACGGACGCAGCCGCATGATGGTGCTGTCGGCCATCATCACCCTGCTCACCATCTATCCATGCTTTGCGTGGCTGCTGGCGAGTCCGTCCCTCTCCGTGCTCTTGACGATTATGACG
This sequence comes from Caballeronia pedi, assembly GCF_001544915.2. Lineage (GTDB taxonomy): Bacteria > Pseudomonadota > Gammaproteobacteria > Burkholderiales > Burkholderiaceae > Caballeronia > Caballeronia pedi. The sequence goes on from NZ_FCOE02000030.1 coordinate 84,074, forward strand.
CTGGCAGGCGCCTTGAAGGCGATCTATTTCGGCCCGCTAGCCGCGGTGCTGTCCTCGCTCTTTCCGACGCATATGCGCAGCACGGGTCTGGGCTTCAGTTACAACATCGGCGTGATGGTATTCGGCGGCTTCACGCCCTGGCTTGTCACCGCGATGATCGGCGCGACGCACGATCCGCTTTCGCCAGCGTTCTATCTGATGGCCTGCGCCATGCTGAGCCTCGTCTGCATCGCCATCTATCACTACAAGATCGACAAGCACATCTGAGCCATGAACGACCAAGACCCGAATTTCGACGGCTGGCTGATGTACCACTCGGTGGGCGTGTATCCCGGCCATCGTGAAGCCATGACCCGCGCGCTCTCCCACTTCGCCGCCGACTGGTGCGCGCCCGACGATACGCGCTGGGACACCGCGCTCACCGCACGCGGCAAGTTGCTCGCGGACTGGGCCGCATTGATCGGCGCGCAGGACAGCAACGTGTTCGGCGCGCAGAACGTGACGGACGCCTTCGCGCGCTATCTCGACGGCCTCGCGGACGATGCCTTGCGCAACCGCACCGTGCTCGTCGCGGCGGACTGCTTTCCGAGCCTGCACTTTCTGCTGTCCGGACTCGCGCACCGGCGCGGCTTCACCTTGCGCACCGTGCCCGTTCGCGATGGCGAAGACTATGTGCGCGACGAAGACTTCATCGAAGCGTGGACCGCCGATGTCGCGCTCGTGTTGATCACGTGGGTATCGTCGCTGACTTCCAAACGCGTGAATCTGAAGGCGATGTGCGGGCACGCGCGCCGTCGCGGCAGCCTCGCGGCGCTGGACGTGACGCAGGGCATAGGCATTCTGCCGTTCGATTTGAACGATACGCCCTTCGACTTCGTATGCGGCTCCACCTTGAAGTGGCTGTGCGGCGCGCCCGGAACGGGTCTCGGCTATATCGCGCCCGATGCATTGAAGCAAGGCGCGACACCGGCCGTGCGCGGCTGGTTCAGTCAGGAGAATCCGTTCAACTGGAATATCGATGCATTCGAGTACGCGGCCGATGCTCGCCGCTTCGATACGGGCACGCCCTCGGTGCTGCCCTTCGTCGCCTCGCAGCCCGGCATGACGTGGATGCGCGCGCAGCCCGCAGGCCGTGTGCGCGCGCACAATCTCGCGCTGTGCCACGAACTGATCGCGCTCGTCGACGACAAAGGCTATCGCCTGCTCTCTCCGCGTGCCGACGACGAACGCGGCGCAAGCATCATGGCCGAAACGCCCGCGCATCTGGACGCCGCGAAGATCGTCGTGCAACTGAAGGACGCGGGCCTGTTCGTGGATTCGCGCAGCCGCACCTTGCGTTTCTCGCCGGGCATCTGCACGACGCACGCGGGAATTCAACGTCTTGCGCGATGTCTGCCTCGATGAACGCCGACCGCGCCTTCTCGCGTGCGCCACGGCGCATGGGAATCGCTTGCGTGCTGACGGGACCGCCGGTGTGCGTGAACATCACCGCACACGGCATCCCGTTCATCACTTATGCGAGTTCTCATGACCTCCTTCTCCGAATCTGACGCAGCGATCGAAGGCGTGCGCGGCATCGTCATGCCGATGCGCTGCACCGATCTCCCCGCCACCATGCAGTTCTTTATCGCGCGCCTGGGTTTCAGGCTCGACGCGATCTTTCCCGCCGATGGGCCGCGCACCGCCATCCTTTCGCGCGACGGCTTCACATTGCGGCTCGGGCTCGATATCGAGGACGGCATCGACACATTGCACGTTCTCTGCGACGACCCCGCGCAAATCCCCGGCGAAACGCGCGAACTGATCGCGCCCAACGGCGTGACCGTGCGGCTCGTGCATGCCAATCCGCCGATGGTCCTCCCCGCAACCCGCCAGCAACTCGTGCTCGCGAACGCAGGAAGCGATGCGCACTGGAGCGTGGGCCGCGCGGGCATGCGCTATCGCGATCTCTTGCCCGAGCGGCATGGCGGCGCGTTTATCGCGTCGCATATCCGCATACTCGAAGGCGGTCCGGTGCCGGACTATGTGCACTTCCACAAGATCCGCTTTCAAACCATCTTTTGCCGCAAGGGCTGGGTGCGTCTCGTCTATGAAGGTCAGGGCGATCCGTTCATTCTCGAAGCGGGTGATTGCGTGTTGCAGCCGCCCGAGATCCGGCATCGCGTGCTGGAGAGTTCCGCGGGCGCGGAAGTCATCGAACTGGGCAGTCCGGCGGAGCACATCACCATGGCGGATCACGACATGGCGCTGCCCTCTTCCGTCTACGATGCGAACCACGACTTCAACGGTCAACGCTTCGTGCGGCACATTGCCAAACGCTCCGAATGGAAGCCGTGGAAATCGCCGGGCTTCGTGGTGACGGATACGGGCATCGGCGCGGCGACGAACGGGCTGGCCGGTGTGCGCGTGGTGCGTCCGCAAGACGCTGCTCGCGAAGCATCGCGCATGCACGACACGGAGTTCTGCTTCTTCTTCGTGCTCGCGGGCAGTCTGGATATCTCGCAGGGGGAGTCGCGTTGGCAGCTTCGCGCGGATGACAGCATCGCCATTCCCGGCATGCTGCCTTATACGTTCAGCCAGTGCAGCGTCGATCTCGAACTGCTCGAAGTCACGTTGCCCGCCGATTTCTCCCTTGTTTAAAGGCCTTTTATGATCGATCGCCACACTGTCGCTTTCGTTTCGGGGGCCAATCGCGGCCTAGGCGCGCAGCTCGTCGCGCGCCTGCTCGCACGTGGCGCGGGTCGTGTGTATGCGGCATCGCGCACGGGCCACACGGAGTTCGACGATGCGCGCGTGATCCCCGTCACGCTCGATATCACCGACGACGACAGCGTGGCGCACGCCGCGCGCATCGCCGCCGATACCACGCTGCTCGTCAACAACGCGGGCATCAACCGGCAGAGCGGCATCCTCGCGCAGCATGCGATGGACGACGCCCGCGCGGAAATGGACGTGAACTACTTCGGCACGTGGCGCATGGTGCGCGCATTCGCGCCATCGCTCATCGAGGGTAAGGGCGCGATCATCAATGTGCTCTCGATCCTCGCGCGCGTGAGTCTTCCGTCGATGGGCTCGCTGTGCGCATCGAAGGCGGCGGGCTTGCGGCTCACCGAATGTTTGCGCGCGGAGTTGATGCCGCACGGCGTGAGTGTGTTCGCGGCGCTGCCCGGCGCGATCGATACTGACATGAGCCGCGGCTTCGACGGCGCCAAGCTCGACCCCGCCGCAACCGCCGATGCCGCGCTCGATGCCTTGACAGGCGAGCTATACGAGGTCTATATCGGCTCGATGGCGCAGGAACTTGCACACGGTCTCGCGCTCGAACGCGCGGCAACACAGGCGCAACTACTCTCCACATCTTGAGACGGACGGCGACATGGGCTCATATATCGATATCGACAGTCACGACGGCAAGCGCTTTCGCGCCTATCAGGCAGCGCCCGCGCAAGGCTCGGGGCCGGGCATCGTGCTGCTGCAGGAGATCTTCGGCATCAACGGTTATATGCGCGCCATGGCCGACCGCTTCGCGGAAGAAGGGTATGTCGTGCTGGTGCCCGATCTCTTCTGGCGCTTGAAGCCCGGTGTCGAACTCGGATACGGCGAAGCGGATTTCAAGGAAGCGCTGGGCTATAACGAACGGCTGGATCTTGATGCTGCGGTCGGCGATATCGGCTCGACACTCAAGGCCCTGCGCGCCTTGCCGATGCAGGCGGGAAAGGTCGGCGCCATCGGCTATTGTCTGGGCGGCAAGCTGGCGATGCTCGCCTCCGCGAGGCTCGACCTCGACTGCGCGGTGAGCTATTACGGCGTCGGATTGGACGCGTATATCGACGAAGTGCCCTTGATCCGCTGCCCGATGCTGTTTCACTTCGCGGGCGAAGACGCGTTCTGTCCGGCAGACACGCGCGAACGCCTGCTCGCTGCATTCGCGCAAAACAAGCAAATCGAAGCGCACGTGTACCCCGGCTGCGATCATGCGTTCGCGACACCGGAACGCTCGCACTTCGACAAGCCCGCCACGACGATGGCCTACTCTCGCACCGTGGCACTGTTGCGCGGCACGCTCGGTCCGATCCACGATCTCAACGCGCTGTGGGAGCGCCACTGTTATTACGAGTTCGGCACGCGCGACGTCGATGCCGTCATGCCGACCATGGTCGCACAGCCTTACGTGAACCACGTGCCGACCATGACCGGCGGTGTCGGCCACGACGAACTGAAGCGTTTCTATCGCTATCACTTCGTCAATTCGAATCCGGACGACACCAGGCTTATACCCATTTCGCGAACGATAGGCGCGGACCGTATCGTCGATGAATTCGTTTTCTGCGCCACACACGATCGCGAGATCGACTGGCTGCTGCCGGGCTTGACGCCGACCGGGAAATACTTCGAAGTGCCCATGCTCGCGGTGGTGTGCTTTCGCGGCGACAAGCTCTATAACGAGCATATCTACTGGGATCAGGCCTCGGTGCTGGTGCAGATCGGTGTGCTCGATCCCACGGGCTTGCCGGTCGCGGGCATACAGACCGCGAAGAAGATGATCGATGAAACGCTGCCCACCAATACGCTGATGCGCAACTGGGCATCGAGCGAGGGAAAGCCGATTTAAGCTCGAATGTTGCTGGGAAAGGCGCGACAGCCGCTTGCGGTTTCGCGCCTTTTTTCATGGGCTTTGCTCAACAAGAAAAGCCTTGCGAATAACGCAAACCCTGCTTGATAGATTGCGAATACACGAATGTTTTGATGCAAGTAATGTTGCATGAGGAGTCGTCGATGCATGCACTCCACACGCGCTGAATCGTCACAACTCATTACTTCGCCATGCAAATGAAGATCAAGACTCTCTCGGCTGCCGCCTTTCTCGCTGCGTGCGGTGTCGCGCATGCGGATACTAGTTCCGTCACGCTGTACGGGCTTATCGATTACGGCGTGAACTACACGAGCAATAGCGCGGGTGGCCGCGTGTACGGCGGCGCGAGCGGCATCATGCAGGGTTCGCGCTGGGGCTTCAAGGGCACGGAGGATCTGGGCGGCGGTCTCTCCGCGATCTTCCAGCTCGAAAACGGTTTCGATCTCGGCAAGGGCACGGCATTGCAGGGCGGCGCGCTGTTCGGACGGCAGGCGTATGTGGGCTTGTCCAGCAAGACCTACGGTACGGTGACCATGGGACGCCAGTATGACTCGCTGGTGACTTTCGTCGAATCGCGCATGAACTCCGCGAACTATGCGGGCGGCACGACCGCACATCCGGGCGATCTCGACAACCTCAACAACAGTAAGCGCGTGAACAACTCTGTGAAGTACATGAGTCCGGCGTTCGGCGGCTTCACCGTGGGCGGCGTGTACGGCTTCGGCGGACAAGCGGGCGATTTCGCGCGCAATCAGATCTGGTCGGTCGGCGCGGGCTATGAGTTCGGCAGCTTCTCGGCGGGCGCGGCGTATATGAACGTTCGCAATCCGAATCAGTCGTTCTTCACCGCCACGCCCACGAACGTGGCGGGCACGACGCTTAACAATATGACGGCCAGCCCGATCTATAGCGGCTACGCATCGGCGCATTCGTATCAGGCGGTCGCGGCGGCGGGACGTTATACCGTGGGACCGGCGACCTTCGGCCTCGTCTACAGCAACGTGCAATTCAAGAATCTCGGCGATACGTCTTCCGGCTCGAATCCGCTCGGGCTCTCGGGCACCGCGAAGTTCGATACCGGCGAATTCAACTTGACGTACTTCTGGACGCCGTTCCTCGCCAGCGAGTTCGTCTATAGCTATACGCACGGTTCGGGCGCGGGAAATATCGGCAGTTCCGAGTACAACAACTTATCGTTGTCGCTCGATTACTACCTGTCCAAGCGTACCGATGTCTACATCCTAGGCAGCACGCAATTCGCGAGCGGCACGGATTCCACGGGACGCGCGGCGCGCGCGACGCTCAATGCGCTCACGGCGTCATCGACGAACCGGCAGACTTTCGTTCAGTTGGGGATCCGGCACAAGTTCTGATGTGCCTTGTGAGAGAAGACGGCGCGCGCGGGCGCCGTGTGTTTCGGAAGGATTTGAGCGGACGCGCAGAATCGCGCAGTGCGACGGCGTCGATGGCCTTGCCCGCTGCCATCCTTCCTCCGACCTACATCGGACAATGAAGTTCTGTAGCCTGGTCAGGATTTTTTTCGACAGCGATTCAGAACGGATCTATCGACCCGCTTTTTCAACAACCTACTTGCGAAGATTGCGCGGTCGCTGTGAGAACGTTGGTAGCTTCCTCGAATCAGCGACCGTTTTTATTGGAAAGCGAAGCGCAGTTAGCATATCAGTGGGCCACAGAGACACTTTACAATCCGCCGACTTCAATCGAAGGCGGCCGGAAAGTGCAAATCGCTGTCGTTGACCGGGTAGCAACAAAGGCAAGATTTTCTGCACCCATTGCTCATGATGATTGAGGTACGGACACCCCATCAACGCGATACCGCGAGACGGCGTCCGCGACGAATCCACTGCGAACAAGCTCGGAGACAAACACGTCCAACCAGGCTGCGGCGCCCTCTCCACGTGATTTCGCTATGCCCATCGATTGACAGATAACCATGAAGTTTCCGTCAAGTAGCCGTAGACCGCCGAGCCGTTTCGCGTCGGCTTCCAATTGTTGGGTAACGCCTGCGGCGACATCCAGGCCGTCACGGAGAAAGGTGTTCACTACCTCGGGCGAGGTGGAGTTTCTGACAATCTCCGCGTGCTTAATCTCGCGCGTTAGAAACAAGTCGTAAGCGCTGCCCGTTCCAACCGCCACCCGGGTCCCCTTCCGGTCCACTTCTTCAAGCGTTTGAATCGGGGACTCGGATCTAACGAGGTAGCTGCCTTGAATAAGCACGTACGGGGTTGTAAAGGCGATTTGCTTGCCCCGAACCGGATCGATGGCAAAGAACCCAACATCGACTTCTCCGGCTTCGATGCCCGCAACGGCCTTCCCCGCCGCATCGTAGGTGACCAATTCCAAAGAAAGGTCGAGACGTTGTGCAAGCTCGCTTGCAATATCGACAGAAATACCCTGCGGCTCTCCCTTTTCGTCCTTGGATGCCAGAATCGGATTGCCGAAGTTGATCGAGGCTCTCAGAACGCCGGTCGGCGCAAACGCATCTCGCAGCACACTATCGGGGCAACTCATTTCTCTACCGCCGCAGAAGGTACCAGAACGAAACCTTCCATCAGTCGGCGAGCACTTCGGCTCATGATCGCCTTCGTAACCGCCCACGTCCCGTCTCTTTGCTCAGCCTCCGCGCCGACTGCCAAACTGCCCGAGGGGTGTCCGAAGCGCACCGAACCTTTCGACTCAGGGGCGAGGCGGTTGACGGCAGTTCCCGGGATAGTAGCGGCGACAGCGATGGCAACGGCGCCGGTACCTGTCATTGCGTGGTGCAACTTGCCCATCGAGAAGATTCGAGCATTGATGTCAAGCGTGGTCGGGTCGATTTCCTTGCCACTTGACGAAACATATCCGAGCGGCTTCGCAACGAACGCCAGTTTGGGCGTATGGGGACGCAGTTCGGTTGCTTCCTCTGCCGACTTCGCAAGCCCCATTCGGACAGCTGCGTGAGAGCGGATTGCTTCGGCCTTCCTCAACAGTTCGACGTTGCCATTGACGTCACGCTGCAGTTCATTGCCCTTGAGGCCAAGAGCAGCGGCGTCGATGAAAATAGCCGGGTTACCCGCGTTAATCATCGTCATTTCCACGGGACCAACGCCAGGCACGTCGAGGACGTCAAGTGCATTGCCGGTAGGGAACATGCTCCCCCCTTCTTCATCGCCGTCGCCGCTCGGGTCGAGAAATTCGATCTTGATCTCGGCTGCAGGGAAAGTGACGCCATCCAACTCGAAGTCGCCTTCCTCGACAACGGCGCCGTCTCGCATCGGCACGTGCGCGATAATCTTCGCGCTGATATTGGCCTGCCAGATTCGCACCGTCGCAATACCGTCGCGCGGCGCGTCTACCAAGCCCTGAGCGATGGCGAAAGGACCAACCGCCGAGGTGAGGTTGCCGCAGTTTCCCGACCAGTCGACGACGGGTTTGTCGATTGCGACCTGCCCGAAGCGATAGTCAACGTCGCAATCGCTGCGGGACGACCGGCCAACGATGACCACTTTGCTCGTACTCGAAGTGGCGCCCCCCATTCCGTCAATCTGCTGGCCGTAGGGGTCGGGACTACCGATGACGCGAAGAAGGATGCGGTCGCGCGCAGCCTTGTCTTCAGGCAGCCAATCGTTTCGGAAAAAAACGCCTTTGCTGGTGCCCCCACGCATGTAGACGGCCTGAAGTTTCGATTGCGCCACGATTTCATCTCCTGAAAATAGGACCCGAGCATGGGTTCCGCTGATTGCGTTTATTTAACAACAAACGCATCATCAACGCAAGCAGCTTTGCTCATTGCGTGTCGAAACTCACTCGGACGCCTCGGGTGGAGGTATATTCATCTGCGAGACGCTGCAATTTCTTCTTCAAGACGCCTAGATTTGACCTCTATGACTTCCGACCTCACTCAAAGCCAACAGAAAGCGCTGCGCGAAATAATCGCGTACGTCAGGCGCGAACGCGTGCCAGCCGGCACTCATCTGCCCGAGTGGACGCTGGCGAAGCTCATCGGGACATCGCGATCGCCCGTTCGGGTGGCCCTCGACCGTTTGGTTGAAGCAGGGGTGATGCGGTATGACAAGAACCGGGGTTACTCGGTCGAGGCGTCCTTCGACAAACTTCCTGCCGAATTGTTGGAGCAGGTTAATTCCGCCGACGACCCGCTCTATCTTCGTCTGGCGGATGCGCGTTTCCGTGGGGCAATTCCGGAGTCGGTGACGGAGGCCGACCTGACCCGTTTATTGGATGCTTCGCGGAGCGACGTCAGGAAGGTGCTAGTTCGGGCGCAGAGCGAAGGCTGGGTCGAAAAAGAAGCTGGATACGGCTGGCGCTTTCTCCCAATGATCGATTCGCTTGACGCCTACGACGACATGTACTCGCTTCGCGCCGCAATCGAGCCAGCTGGCATCTTGAGCCCCAAGTTTCGGCCTAACTTGGACGAGCTCAGAGAACTGCGGCGCGAGCAGCAATCCATTCTCGACGGCGGTCATGAGGCCATGACTCCGACAGAACGGTACGAGTCCAACGCCCGACTACACGAAACGATTGCCTCCTGGTCGCAGAACAGACTCGCGCTGCAGACTTTGCGCCGACTTGACCAGATGCGGCGGCTAGCAGAATACCGACAGGCCAAGCAGCAGTTGCCGCGCCGCGCGCTGGCTCAGGAACATATCGACATCTTGAACGCGATTGAGCGCGGAGACTTTCTGGAGGCCGCGAGCCTCATGAGGCGCCATATCGAGGCAGCTCGTTCCAAAAAGGCTGTGCTCGAAGTTTTCAACCGTTCGGAAGAGCCTCATTCGACCGGCCCCGCTACGGCTGAAACCTCCGTCAGGGTCAAAGAGGAGGTCTAGAGGGTAAACGATAGATTTCCCCGCAGAAGCCCACCACGCCGCCTTCCAGGCGGCTTTTTTTTGTCCGCTTGCTCCGCACTTTGCGTTTTCGCGTTGACAAAGACACCGCATCGACAATAATCTGATTGCGTTTTAGAGCACAAATCGTCAAACAGATCCGGACGCCAAGCAATGTTAATCGTCGATACGCACGCACATGCTTTTCATCGCGAACTGCCGTTCATCCCGTCGCGCCGCTTTACGCCCAATTACGACGCTCCATTGAGCTCGTTTCTCAGCCAGCTGGACGCAAATGGAATCGGCCGTGGCGTGCTGATCGCTGTGAGCATTCTGGGCAACGACAACAGCTATCTTCTGGAAGGTCTGCGAGCACAGCCGGAACGCCTTCGCGGCGTGGTGGCTATAGACCCGGCAACCGACTTGAGCCGCTTGGACGAATACGAAGCCGCTGGCGTCGTGGGTGTTCGCGTGAATCTGACCGGCAATCTGCCTGTTCCTGATTTCAGCGCTGGCGCCTGGGCGGAGGCCGTAGCGGAATGCGTAAAACGCAATTGGCACATTGAAATCAACGACCGTGCAGCACGTCTTCATGAGTCGTTGACTCCGCTGACAAAAGCTGGCGTCAAAGTGGTCGTGGACCATTTTGGTATGCCGGATCGTCAACTCGGCATCGCCGACGAAGGATTTCAGCGGCTGCTCGCATTCGGTCAGAGTCGTCAAGTCTGGGTAAAGCTCTCCGGCGGCTATCGAACTAGTTTTGACATCGCTCGCTCCGCAGCCCCGCTCCTGCATAACGCGTTCGGCACCGACCGACTTATGTGGGCAAGCGACTGGCCCTTCACTCAGTACGAATCCTCGCAGAACTACAGCACGCAGCTAGGTGCTGTCGCCGAATGGCTCCCCGACGAGAGTGACCGTCAAACGGTCCTGTGCGACACGCCAGCCAAGCTCTTCAAGTTCTGACCAATAAGCCCCCCCCCGCCCCACATTCCGTAAGAGAACACCATGACAGCCGATCAATACCTCAACATCGCTGGATGCGTCCGTAGCCTCGACGCCTCAGATGCTTCTTCGTACCGCTATTTCTCACTGGACGCACTCGCCGCATCTGGGTTTGATCGGATCGGTCGCCTGCCGGTGGTTATCCGAATCTTGCTGGAATCCGTCCTTCGCAATTGCGACGGCGCGAAGGTGCTTGAATCTCACGTCCGCGACTTGGCGACTTGGGAGCCGACCGCCCCCCGCGAGAAAGAAATCCCCTTCGTGGTCGGTCGCGTGCTGCTGCAAGACTTCACTGGAATCCCTTTGTTGACCGACTTGGCAGCGATGCGGAGTCAGGCCGCGAAACGCAACGCCAACCCGAAGGCAGTTGAGCCGCTGGTGCCGGTGCATCTGGTCGTCGACCATTCAGTGCAGACCGAGTATTCGAATGTTCCGAACGCGTTGCGGCGGAATATGGAAGTCGAGTTCGGTCGTAATCGGGAACGCTACGAACTGATGAAGTGGGGCATGCAGGCGTTTGACACCTTCAAGGTCGTGCCTCCGGGAATCGGCATTTGCCATCAAATTAACCTTGAGTATCTGGCTCAAGGCGTTATCACGAAAGACGGCGTAGCTTTCCCCGATACGCTCGTTGGTACCGATTCACACACGACGATGATCAACGGCATCGGCGTACTCGGATGGGGCGTCGGCGGCATTGAGGCCGAAGCTGGAATGCTCGGCCAGCCGGTTTACATGCTCATGCCCGATGTTGTCGGTGTTGAGCTCACCGGTGCGCTTGCCGCCGGCGTAACTGCTACCGACGCGGTCCTTCAAGTGACGGAGACGCTGCGTGCCGCCAAAGTAGTCGGAAAGCTGGTCGAATTCTTCGGCGACGGCGCCGCTTCCTTGAGCGCAACGGACCGCGCAACCATTGCGAACATGGCGCCGGAATACGGCGCAACGAGTGGCTTCTTCCCCGTTGACGAAAACACCCTCACGTACTATCGCCAGACTGGAAGAACCGAGGAGCAGATTGCACTCATTCGCCAATACTTCACGGCGCAGGGCCTGTTCGGCGCGCCGAAGACGGGTGACATCGACTACTCGAAGGTCATTCGAATCGACCTGAGCACCATCAAGCCGAGCGTGTCGGGCCCGAAGCGTCCGCAAGACCGGGTCGACTTGTCGGGGCTCGGTCGACGTTTCGACGAAGTGATGGTTCAGGATGCCAAGAGCGGCGGTTACGGAAAAACCGCAGAGCAACTCGAGGAACGCTACACCGTCAAGACAAAGCCGGCTGGGGCCCCCGGTCCCGAAACGCAATATGAAGTCGGCCACGGCGACGTTTTGGTCGCGGCGATCACCTCCTGCACGAACACCTCTAACCCAGAGTTGTTGATCGCAGCAGGGCTGGTCGCCAAGAAGGCGCTCGAGCGCGGGCTTCAAGCGAAGCCTTGGGTGAAGACGCTCTTCACTCCGGGGTCGCGTGTGGTGACGGCTTATCTCAAGGACGCAGGACTGACCGAACCGCTCGAGGCGCTTGGCTTTGGAATCGCCGCGTATGGATGCGGAGCCTGTGTCGGCAACATCGGACCGCTCGACTCGGCGCTCGAAGAGACGGTCGTCTCCAAAGACCTGGTTTGCAGCGCGGTGCTGTCGGGCAACCGTAATTTCGAAGCGCGGATCCACGGCAACCTGCGAGCCAACTTTCTGGCGAGCCCCCCCTTGGTTGTCGCTCTGGCTCTGGCGGGAACGACTCGCATCGACATTACGACCGAGCCCCTTGGCGTCGACCGCGAAGGTCGGCCGGTTATGCTCGCCGATATTTGGCCAACGAATGAAGAAATCAAAAAGCTGAGCGTCTACGCCGCAAACTCGGAGCATTACAAGGAACTCTACTCGGACTTCACTTCAGGTCACGATCTGTGGAATGAAATTGAGAGCAGCGAAGGCGCGGTGTATGACTGGCCGGAGTCGACATACGCTGCTGAGCCGGATTTCTTCAGCGGTACGCAGTCCGGGGGCAACAACGTCGCTGCCGCACGTGCCCTCGCTATCCTCGGCAACTCAATCACGACCGACCATATCAGCCCGGCCGGCTCGATTGCCAAGAATTCGCCGGCGGGCGAATGGCTTACCCAGCACGGCGTCGTGCAAAAAGATTTCAACACCTATGGAGCGCGCCGAGGCCACTTCGAAGTGATGGTTCGCGGAACCTTTGCGAATGTTCGACTTAAGAATTTCATGTTGCCTGCCAAGGCAGACGGCTCCGCTGACGAAGGTCCGTACACGGTTCATCAACCCAGCGGTGAGCGTACGACGATTTTTGAAGCCTCTCGCCGATACATCGGTGCCGGCACTCCGTCGATCATTTTCGCTGGCGAAGAGTACGGCACCGGCTCTAGCCGAGACTGGGCAGCAAAAGGGACTCGCCTCCTTGGCGTCAAGGCGGTCGTGGCTCGCAGCTACGAGCGTATTCACCGCAGCAACCTCGCGGGCCTCGGCGTACTGCCGCTGCAATTCATCGGCGAGGACAGCGTTCAATCGCTCGACCTCGACGGAACCGAGACGTTTGACCTTATTGGTCTCGAAGACGGCGTGAAACCGCTTCAGGACGTCACGCTCGTTATCACTCGTGCCGATGGCAGCAAGCGCGAAGTGAAGTTGCTTGCGCGTATCGATACGCAGATTGAAGCCACGTACTTCAGCAACGGCGGGATTCTTCCCTACGTGTTGGATAGCTTGCTCGAAAAAGGCGCTGAGCAGGAAGCGTCGCTGGCCTAAAGCGGCACTTCATATCCGCAAACAATGGCACACATCACCGGAGACACAAATGCTCAAAAAACTCGCACCGGCCGCGTTGCTGGTACCGTGCCTGTCGGCTCATGCTCAAAGCAGCGTCACGCTGTACGGCATCATCGACATTGGTATCAATTACTTGAACAATGCTCAAACGGCCAAGACTGCCACCGGCTTCAAAGGCGGTCATCAGTGGGCCGTAATGGACGGCGGGACAGGCGGGATCCAAGGTAGCCGCTGGGGCCTGAAGGGCGCCGAAGACCTCGGTGGCGGAATGAAGGCCATCTTCGTTCTCGAGAACGGCTTCAGTGCCAATAACGGCACCCTGGGCCAAGGCGGTGCAGAGTTCGGGCGCCAGGCGTGGGTGGGAATTTCGGCAGACAAGTACGGCAAGGTCACACTGGGTCGACAGTACGACGAAGTCGTCGATTTCTATGCACCGTTGCTCGCGGCACCTCAGTGGGGCGGCTACATGACTGAGCACCCGAGCGACCTTGACAACGCCTCCAATACGCGTCGTATCAACAACTCAATTAAATATACCTCGCCGACTATTGCGGGCTTCACGATGGCAGGCCTTTACAGCCTTGGCGGAGTCGCCGGTTCGTTCGGCACCAATCGGATTTGGTCGGTTGGCGCGGGTTATGCGAACGGCCCGCTTTCGATTGGCGCGGGTTATTTGAACGCGGCCAACCCCAACACGTCGTTCTATGGGTCGAACCCGAACGCAGGTCCGGCAACCTCGAACAATCTGGGGGCCGTCGGTTCCCCGACATCTCCGCAGAGCAACCCCATTTATGCCGGGTACGCATCTGCAAAGAGCCTGCAGATTGCGGCAGTAGCTGCGTCCTATGCTATCGGACCGACGACGCTTGGACTGGCTTATTCGAACACCCGATTCCAGGACCTTGGCTCTTCGTCAGGCCCCAACCCATTCGGCTATCGAGGAACTGCCTACTTCCACAACGTGGAAGCAAACGCCAAATGGCAGGTCACACCTGCCCTTCTTCTGGGTGCCGCCCTTGACTATACGAAGGGTGTGGGCGCCAACGGGCATGACGGCGCAAAGTACGAGCTGGCCAGCGTCGGTGCGGACTACTTTCTCTCCAAGCGCACCGACGTGTACACCATCGCAGTGTACGAGCATGCAAGCGGCACCGATTCCTTGAATCAGCCCGCCGTCGCGACCATCACCGGTATGACTCCATCAACGACCAACAACCAGGTTGCCGTCAGAGTGGGCATCCGACACAAGTTCTAAAACCTAAATATTGATTCTGTATTTGGCCGGAGACAAGCCATGACTTCCGCAGCACACGCAAATCCCGCAACGCTCATTTCGCCAGACGAAGAGGAGCTTCAGCGGCAAGCCGTATCGAAGACCGCGTGGCGGTTGCTTCCCCTTCTGACGCTCGCTTTTATCTTCAACTACATCGACAGAACGAGCGTTGGATTCGCCGCGCTGAGCATGAATGCGGACCTTGGCTTGTCTGCGAC
>NZ_FCOE02000106.1 GCF_001544915.2 Caballeronia pedi
TGAACTGCACCCCAAAAGTTGGACACAGATCCAACCTTTGGGGTGTTTTTCATGGCGAAGTACAGCGAGGGATTCAGAAGACGGGTTGTCGAGGACTATCTTGCCGGCGAAAGCGGCTACAGGGCATTGGGGGCGCGTTACGGAGTGGACTTCTCGATGGTTCGCCGCTGGGTGGCAAGCTATCGTGTGCATGGGGTTGCGGGGCTGCGCAAGAAATACAGCCATTACGATGCTCAGTTCAAGTTGTCGGTGCTGCAACGGATGTGGCAGGACGAGTTGTCGTACACCCAGGTGACGGCGCTGTTCGATCTGCGTAACCCGCGTGGCGTCGCGACGTGGGAGCGCCTGTATCATGAGGGCGGTCTAGATGCCTTGGCGCCCCGTCCGCGGGGGCGTTGCCCAAAGATGAATGCTACCCAGCCCGACAAGCGCGCCGAAGGCAAAACGCCAGAGGCGCGCACGCGCGAAGAACTGCTCAAGGAGAACGAATACCTGCGCGCGGAGGTGGCGTACCTAAAAAAGCTCGATGCGCTGCTCAAGGAGAAAGCGCGGGCAGCGCAAAGGAAAAAGCGCAAATAGTGCAGGACCTCCGGGCGCACCATCCTCTCGCAGCCCTTCTGAAGGCCGCAGGTCTGGTCCGCAGCACGTTCTACTATCAGTTCAAGGCGCTGGACAGGGGCGAGCGGCACGCTGGTCTGAAGGAGAAGATCCGAACCTTGTATGAGCACCACAAGGGTCGCTACGGCTACCGTCGCATCACGGCTGCAATCCGGCAGGCCGGAGAACTCGTCAACCACAAGACGGTGCAACGGCTGATGGGACAACTCCAGTTGAAGTCACTGGTGCGCCCGAAGAAATACCGTTCCTGGCGGGGCGAAGTGGGCCGTGCTGCACCCAATCTGTTGCAAAGACAATTCAAAGCTGACGGTCCCAACCAGAAGTGGGTGACCGATGTGACCGAATTCAAAGTCGGCGCACAGAAGCTTTATCTATCGCCCGTGATGGATCTGTATAACGGCGAGATCGTGGCGTACCAGATGGACTCGCGACCCAGCTTCGAGTTGGTCAGCGGCATGCTGAAAAAAGCATTGACCCGACTTCGAGGCAACGAGCGACCACTGCTGCATTCAGATCAGGGTTGGCAATACCGAATGCCGGCATTTAGCCGGCTACTCAAGCAACGCCAATTGCCGCAAAGCATGTCCCGCAAGGCCAACTGTCTGGACAACGCTGCCATGGAGAGCTTCTTCGGCACACTCAAGTCCGAGTGCTTTAGATTAGACCGGTTCATCAATGTGGACCAGCTTTGCGACGCGCTGAATCGCTACATCCACTACTACAACCACGAACGCATCAAACTCAAACTGAAAGGCCTGAGTCCCGTGCAATACAGAACTCAGGCCTCGGCTACCCGCTAGAATTTAACCGTCCAACTTCGTGGGGTCAGTTCA
>NZ_FCOE02000024.1 GCF_001544915.2 Caballeronia pedi
CCGCCACGGCGCTCGCGCTGAACATGCATTTGTACTGGGTCGGCGCGGCGCTGCATCTGCACCGGCGCGGCGATACATCGGCGCAATGGATTCTGGAAGAAGCCGGCGCGGGCAAGGTGTTCGCGGCGGGCCACGGCGAGCCGGGCAACGATCTCGGTCTCGCGTGGTCATCGGTCAAGGCGACGCCGCTTGCGAACGGCGGCTATCGCTTCGATGGCCGCAAGATCTTCACGTCGCTCGCGCCCGCGTGGGACTGGCTCGGCGTACACGGCATCGACGATTCGGACCCGCAGGCGCCGAAGATCGTGCATGCGTTCATCGCGCGCGATGCGGCCGGTCATCGCACGGTGCAGACGTGGGACGCGCTCGGCCTGCGCGCCACACGCAGCGACGATACCTTTCTCGAAGGCGCGATCGCGCCACGCGACAAGGTGATCCGCGTGCTGCCCGCGGGCATTCCTGACGATCCGTTCGTCGACGGCATTCTGGGCGCGGTGCTGCCGGGGCTCGCGGCGGTCTATTACGGCATTGCGAAGCGCGCCTTCGACCTGGCGGTCGAATCGGCGAAGCATCGCACGTCGCCGGCGATCGGCGGCCGGACGTATGCGTTTAGGCCGCTCACGCAGCAGGCGGTGGCGCAGGCCGCGATCGAACTGGACAGCATCGAGGCGCTGTTCGAACGCGTCGCGAATCGCTGGTGGGACGGTTATGGCGCGGACGAGCCGTGGATCGCGCATCTGCTCGCCGCGAAACAGCATGCGGTGGATGGCGCGTTACGCGTCGTGAACCTCGCGCTGAAGATCGCGGGCGCGGCGTCGCTGTCGCGTCATGGTGAACTGGAGCGGCTTTATCGCGATGTCCGCGCAGGCGCGTTTCATCCGCCGAACGCGGATGCGAGTCATGAGGTTATCGGGCAGGCGTGGTTGGGGGTGCTCGGGCAGGTTTAAGCAACCTCACCTGAGCTGCGCCACCGCCTCACACACCTCTGGTCGTCATGATGACCGCGTCCATGAACGAAGAGGTTGAGGTGCAGGTGTCGGGGCATGAGAGCGCGAGTGTGATGCCGGCATGGGCCGGCGAACAGGCGACCCGGTCTAGTCAACGGGCGTTCATGCGCTAACGAACGATGTTTCATATCCATATGAAACGCGCTCCAGCAAGGCGCCGAAGCTGGAAAGCTAAGCATAAAAAACCGTTTGTCACGGCCACGCCCGACAGCCTCTAATAGCAAGCTCTCTTTCGCAATGTCCCACCCGGAATCGACATGTCCGATCTGACTTCCTCTCCACCCCGCTATGTCGCTTCGACACCGGGCCGATCCGGTTTGTCGAAGGCCGCGCTTTATCGATGGCTGTCGTGGATCGTTCCCGCGCTGGTCGTGCTGATCTGGGAAGCCGCCGCGCGCCTCGGGCTGATCGCGCCGCAAGTGTTGCCTGCGCCTAGCCGTGTCGTCGAAACGGCTTTCGACATGGCTCGTAGCGGCGATCTCTTCGTTCACCTCGGTGTTTCGCTGTTGCGTGCCGCAGCGGGCTTCGTGATCGGCGGAGCGCTCGGGCTCGTGCTCGGGATTCTCGTCGGCTTCTCACCGCTCGCGCAGGCGCTGCTCGACCGCTCGATCCAGATGGTGCGCGCCGTGCCGTTTCTCGCGATGCTGCCGCTGGTGATCGTATGGTTCGGCGTGGGCGAGATCGCGAAGATCTTTCTGGTTTCGCTCGCCGTGCTGTTCCCGATCTATATCAACACGATGCTCGGCATTCGCCAGATCGATTCCAAGCTGATGGAACTGGCCAAGGTCGTCGGGCTCGGCTGGGCCGCGATCGTGCGGCGAATCATCCTGCCGGGCGCGATGCCCTCGATCCTCACGGGCGTGCGCTATGCCCTCGCCCACGCGTGGCTCGCGCTCGTCATCGCCGAAACGCTCGCGACCACCAAGGGCATCGGCTTTCTCGCGATGGACGCGCGCGAGTTCCTGAACACGAATGTCATCCTGCTGACCATGATCATCTACGCGATCATCGGCGTGGCGGCGGATACGCTGGTGCGTCTGCTCGAAGCGCGTTTTCTGTCGTGGCACGCGAACTACGCCAAAGGAGCGCGCTGATGAATCAGAGCATCGCCCTGTCGCGCAATTCGAACGCGCATGTTCTCGACGACGAGCCGCCGCTCGCCGTATCCGTGCGCGGTCTGAAACGGCGTTACGGCAGCCGCGTCGTCATCGATGCGCTGGACCTCGATATCCGCCAGGGCGAATTCGTCGCGCTGCTCGGCGAAAGCGGCTGCGGCAAGACCACGCTGCTGCGCGCGCTGGCCGGGCTCGATCAGCCGGACGCCGGCACGATCCGCGCGCCCGAGCGCCCGTCCGTCGTGTTCCAGGAGCATCGGCTGCTGCCGTGGGCGGAGTTATGGGCCAACGTCGCGCTCGGTCATGAATCGACGATCGGCCGCGCGGGCGCGATACGCGCATTGGCCGAAGTCGGACTCGCCGGACGCGAAGACGACTGGCCGCGCAATCTCTCAGGCGGTCAGGCGCAACGCGTGGCGCTGGCGCGCGCCCTCGTGCGCGATCCCGCGTTGCTGCTGCTCGACGAACCGTTCGCGGCGCTCGACGCGCTTACGCGCATCAAGATGCACAGGCTCGTCAAGGAACTCGTCGCGCTGCATCAGCCGGGCGTGCTGATCGTGACACATGACGTCGATGAAGCGCTCACGCTCGCCGACAGGATTCTCGTCATGCGCGCCGGACACATCGCCGCTTCCTTCCAACCGAAAGACCACACGCCGCAGACACTGCGGCCCGTTCTGCTCGAAGCACTGGGCGTACGAAACAAAACGACAAGGACCATGACTGCATGACCGATTCTTCTTTGACCCGCCGCCAACTTTTGCGCGCGGCGGGCGGCCTCTTAGCCGGCGCTGTCCTTCCCGCCGCGGCTCGCGCAGCCGAGCCGCGCAAGCTGACGCGCAACACCGATGTCGTGCGCATCGGCTGGGGTTACGGCAGTCTGCCGGATATCGCGAAGCAGCGCGGCGTATTCGAGAAAACGCTCGCCACGAAGGGCATCAAGGTCGAATGGATCGGCCCGTTCCCGAACCACGCGCCGTCGATTCAGGCGGTGGTCGGCGGCAGCGCGGACTTCGGCTTCTGGGGGTCGACCACGCCCGCGCTGGCCGCGATGCTCGCCGGCTCGCCGATCGTCTTCAATGCGTTCGATATCTATTCGCCGCGCTCGACGTCGATCATCGTGAAGAAAGCGAGCGGCATCAATTCCATCGCGGATCTGGCGGGCCGCAAGGTCGCCGTCAATCGTTCAGGGCTGGGCGAATTCCTGCTCATCGCGGCGCTGGAGAAGCACCGCATCGATCGGGACAAGGTTCAGTTCGTCTATCTGAATCCGCCGGATGCCGCGCCCGCGTTCGCGCAGGGCAAGGTCGACGCGTGGTCGATGTGGTCGCCGGGCGTGGACATCGCGCGCTTTTCGAACGATGCGAAGGACATCTTCGTCGAAGGCCGCGACCTCGACTTCCTGATCGACTACAGCTCGCTCGTGACGCGCCGCAAGTTCACCGAAGAGAACTCCGAGCTGATCCGCGCGGTGATCGACGCGTACTACGTCGAGGGCGCGTGGCAGTCGACGCATTCCGTCGAGTCGGAGCAACTCGTGCAGCGGGAAGGCAAATATCCGGATCAGGTGCGCGACTATCTGGCGGGCCTCAAGCGCGTCAACCAGTTTCACGAAGCCGACGAGGCCGCGTTTCTCGCCCAGTTCCAGCGCGCGGCCGACTGGCTCGCGGAACGCAAGATCATCAATTCGCGCATCAAGGTCGCGGACTACAGCATCAAGGTTTGACGATGACCGACACGAACACCATCGGAGTGCGGCTGGTCTCGCCGCTGTCCGCGAAGCTCGGCTTCGCCGAAGTCATCGCCGGGATCGCCGCGAGCGCGGCGGCGCGCGAACGGGAACATCGGCTGCCGTTCGAGGAGATCGCGCAACTCAAGGCGCTCGGCTTCGGCGCATTGCGTCTGCCGGCCGATGCCGGAGGACACGGCGCCTCACTCAGCGAACTCTTCGTCGTGGCGCGCGATGTCGCGGCGGCGGATTCGAACATCGCGCATGCGTTTCGCAATCACTTGTGGCAGGTCGAAGCGGCGCTCCGGCAGCGCGATCATCCTTTTCATGCGCATGTTCTCGAACTCACCGGCAAGCGGAAGACCGTGGGCTTGAGCTTCACGGAAACCGATGTCGTCGCGGCAGGCGCTCGCCCCGGCAAGGTTCTCACCCGCCTCGAATGGGACGAAATCAGGCAGGCGTATGTCGGCTCGGGCGACAAGGTCTATGCGACGGGCAATCTGTATAACGATGCATTCATCGGCGTCGCGGTGGAAAGCCGCGCGGGCAACACCGTGCAATACGTGCTGGAACGCGGACCGGGCGTCGGCAACGACGACGACTGGCAGGGCTTCGGCCAGCGCCTGACCGGTTCGGGGACAGCGAAGTTCCGCGATGTCGCCGTGCCCGCCGCGCATGTCTATCCGACCGACCCGCCGCGCTCCGATGAAGCAGCGCCGTGGGGCTTCACCTTTCACCAGGTCTATCTGACCAACTGCATCGCGGGCATTGCGCGGCGCGTCGCGCTGGATGCCGTGGAAGTCCTTCGCTCACGCGGGCGGAACTTCTATCACGGCGAAGCCGCTCATCCCACCGACGAGCCCGTGTTGCAGGCCTTGCTCGGCCGCATCCGCGCCTACGCGGCCAGCGTCGAAGCGACCGCGGACCGCGCCGTCGCCGCGTTGCAGCGCGCATGGGACGCGCACGCCAGCGCCGGCGAATACGACGCCACGCTCGCCGCCACCTTCGCGGCGGCGGAAGCCAAGGTCGTGATCGACGATCTCGCGCCGCAGATCGCGAACTGGCTGATCGATCTCGGCTCGGGCTCGGTGGTCTCGCGCGTGGGCGCGCTGGACCGGCACTGGCGCAACATCAAGGTGATCGCCTCGCATAATCCGCGGCTGTACAAGGAGCGCCTGCTCGGACAGAACGCGCTCAGCGGAAAGCTTCCGCCCACGGGCGCGTTCTTCTGATCACGCGGACAACAGACGGCGCACGCGCGGCGCGACCTCTTCCGCGAAGAGGCGCATGTCGGCTTCGAACGGCTGGAACTGCAGCATGAAGAGTTCGATGCCCGACCGATGAAAATCCGCGATGCGCCGCGCGACCGTATCGTAGTCGCCGACGAGTCCCGCCGCCGTGCCGCCGTTCGAGCCGACGCGCGGCGATCGCGCGAAGGTCTTATGCATCACCGTGCTCGGATCGGTATTGGCCTTCTGCTGTTCGCGCAGCGGCTTGTCCAGCTCGGCCAGCGTGAACAGATGATCGAGATGCGCGTCGGCCTGCGCCTGCGTCGCGCGCGCGATCACGAACGCCGACAGGCCGAAGCGCAACGTATCGAGTCCGGCCGGACGCGCACGCGCTGAGACATCGGCGATCAGGCGTGCGACGTCCTCGGGCGGCTGGCCGTTGATGAACCACGTATCGCCGTGCGCCGCCACCAGCGCGCGCGCCGGCTCTGACTCGCCGCCCACGTAGATACGCGGACGCGCGCGAAACGGATCGGCCGGCAGCAGCCGATAGTCATCGATATGGAAATTGTCGCCGCGATGATTCACGGTCTCGCCGCGCAGCAGTCTGTCGACGACCGTGATCCATTCGCGGCCGTAGGCATAGCGCTCGTCGTGTTCCGCGAAGCCGATGCCGGCGCGCTCCAGCTCCGGCCGATTCCACGCGTTCACGAGATTGATCGCGAAGCGCCCGCCGCTGATGTGCTCGATCTGCTGCGCCATCTTCGCGAGCACGACCGGATGGTAAAGATAAGGCTTGATCGCCGCGATGATCTCGATGCGCGACGTGAGCGCCGCGAGCGCAGCCGAGGCCGTCCACGCTTCGAGCTGATCGAGCGCCGGATCGTGCGGATTGACCGTGTGCTGGGCGACGAGCACCGAGTCGAAGCCCAGCCGTTCGGCTTCGAGCACGAGCGCCTTGTTGCGTGCCCAGGAAGCGTCATAGGGTTCTGCGGGATCTTGCAGGGCAGCGCGGCTGCCGTGCACGAGCGCCCAGACGCCGAAGCGTGGAAGTTTGGATGACATCGGTTCGAAACGCGAAGAACGCGAAATGGCCGTGATGAAGGGATGCTCATGCTAACGCCGCATACGCGCGTGGCCATCCAATTTCTGACGATATGCAACTGCTAAATAAGCATTAAGAACCGCTGCTAAACTCGAAGCATCGTCAACTTCGATTCACGAATGACCACGATGCCCGATACCGTCCAGCCGGCCGATCTGAGTTTCTTCTCGACGCTGTCCGCCGCCGGCAGCCTGAGCGCCGCGGCACGGGAACTGGGTCTCACGGCGGCGGCCGTCAGCAAGCGCCTCGCGCAGATGGAATCGCGCGCGGGCGTGGCGCTCGTCAACCGCACCACGCGCCGGATGATGCTCACGCCCGAAGGCGAGCTGTATCTCGAACGTGCGCGCCGGATTCTCGACGAGATCGATGAACTGTCGGAAATGCTCGGCTCCGCGAAACAGAGTCCGAAGGGTCTGCTGCGCGTGAACGCGACACTCGGCTTCGGGCGCAGCCACGTCGCGCCGGTGATATCGAAGTTCGTCGCGCACTATCCGCAGGTGTCGGTGCAGCTTCAGTTGTCGGTGACGCCGCCGCCCCTCACCGACGATGCCTTCGATGTCTGCATCCGTTTCGGCGAGCCGCCCGATACGCGCGTGGTCGCGAGGCGGCTGGCCGGCAACCGCCGGCTGCTGTGCGCGGCGCCGGCCTATCTCGCGTCGCGCGGCATGCCGCTCACCGCGCACGATCTCGCGCGGCACAACTGCATCGGCATCCGTCAGGGCGATGAAGCGTACGGCGTGTGGCGGCTGACATCGGGCCGCGGAACGTCGCGCAAGACCGAGGCCGTGCGGATCAACGGCACGCTCACCACCAACGACGGCGAAATCGCGGTCAAGTGGGCGCTGGAAGGCCACGGCATCCTGATGCGCGCCGAATGGGACCTCAAGCCGTATCTGGCGGACGGTTCGCTCGTTCGCGTGCTGCCCGATCACGAAACCCCGAACGCCGACATCTTCGCGGTCTATTCGCAGCGGCATCAGATGTCGAACCGGATTCGCGCGTTCGTCGACTTCATCGCGCAGGAGCTCAAGGGCGAGTAAATGCTCTACCAGTTCGAAGCGACCGGCGACGGGCCGTCGGCATGCTGGCCCAGATATCCGCGCAGATGCTCGACGAAGCACGCCACTTTCGCGGAAAGATTCAGGCGCTCGGGATAGACCGCGTAGATATCGGCGGGCGGCGTGTCGTAGTCGGTCAGAACCTGCACCAGCCGGCCGCTGCGAAGATACTTGGCGATATCCCATTCGGCCCGCATCAGAATGCCGTGGCCTTCGAGCGCCCAGTTGAGCGCCACTTCGCCGTCGTTCGTGCTCAGCTTGCCGTGCACCTTGATGGTCTCGGTGCGCCCGCCGCGGCTCAATCGCCAGTTGCCGTAGGCGGCGTCGTTCTGCCGCAGCACGATGCACTGATGCTGCGTCAGGTCGTGCGGGTGAGCCGGTGCGCCCACGGCACGCAAATAGCCGGGCGATGAAACCAGCAGACGCCGGTTGTTGGCGATTTTCTTGGCGATGAGCCGCGAGTCCGGCATCTCGCCGAACCGCACGGACACATCGATGCTGTCGTCCGGCAGGCTGACGGGCCGGTCGGTGAGATGCAATTGCACTTCGACATCGGGAAAGTCCTGACTGAACACCGAAATCGCCGGTCCGATGTAGGAACGCCCGAATCCCAGCGGCGCGTTGACCCGCAGCAGGCCCTTCGGCGCGGCCCGGCTGCTCGAAACGAGCCGCTCCATGTCATCGATGTCGCTCAGGATGCGCTGGGCATGGGCGAAATAGACCTCGCCCTCGCTCGTCAGGCTGATGCGCCGCGTCGTGCGGTTGAGCAGCCGCACGCCCAGCCGGTCTTCCAGCGCGGAAAGCCGCCGGGAAACCGCCGGCGGCGTCAGATTCAGCTCCCGCGCCGTCGACGCGAGGCTGCCCTGCTTGACCAGCAGGCAAAAGAAGCTCAACTCCGAGTCCATGCTCATTCGTGAATTTTTTGCAATGATGAATTAAGTTTAGTTCGATTCATACGTGTTTCCATCGGTTTTAACCTTCATTCCAGGCTAGAACGAAGCCGCACAAGACGGCTGACATCCATAGGTCATCGGAAAAAGGAGACATTCCATGGACAAGGATCTGGAAAAACGCACCTTGCGCAAGGTGAGCTGGCGCATCGTGCCGTTCATCATGCTGCTGTACTTCATCGCTTACATCGACCGGGTCAACATCGGCTTCGCGTCTCTCACGATGAAAACGGATCTGGGCTTCACGGCCTCGATTCTCGGCTTCGGCGCCGGCATCTTCTTCTGGGGCTACTTCCTGTTTGAAGTGCCTTCCAACATCATCCTGCACAAGGTCGGCGCGCGCATGTGGATTGCCCGCGTGATGGTCACGTGGGGCATCATTTCCGCGGCGATGGCCTTCGTCACGGGACCGACCAGCTTCTACGTCGTGCGCTTTCTGCTCGGCGCGGCGGAAGCCGGATTCTTCCCCGGCATCATCCTGTATCTCAGCTACTGGTTCCCGGCGCGGCACCGCGCGGGCGTGGTGGCGCTCTTCATGGCCGCCGCGCCGATCTCGACCGCGCTCGGCTCGCCGCTTTCGGCCGCGCTGCTCGAAATGAACGGCGTCATGGGTCTGCGCGGCTGGCAATGGATGTTCGTTCTCGAAGCCGTGCCCGCGCTCATTCTCGGCGTCGTCGTGTTCTTCTACATGACGGACAAACCCGAAAAAGCGAAGTGGCTCAAGGACGACGAACGCGCCTGGCTCGTCAACGTGATGAACACCGAGACCGCCAACCGCGCCACCGGCGGCAAGCACGGCATCATCAGCGGTCTGGCGAATCCGCGTGTCCTCGCGCTGTCGCTGATCTACTTCGGCACGTCGGCCGGCCTGTACACGCTCGGCATCTGGGCGCCGCAGATCATCAAGCAACTCGGTGTCGCGTCGATGACGGTCGGGCTGCTCAACGCGATTCCGCCCGTCATCTCGGTGATCGCGATGGTGTTCTGGTCGCGCCACTCCGACCGCACCGGCGAGCGCACCTGGCACGTCGTGCTGGCCTGCGTCGCGGCGACGATCGGCCTCGTGATCGCGGCGCTCGCCAGTAGCGTCGTCGGGCTGATCGCGGCTCTGACGCTCGTGAATATCGGCATCAGTTGTGCGAAGCCGCCGCTGTGGACCATGCCGACGACCTTCCTGTCCGGCGCGGCGGCCGCCACCGGCATCGCCACCATCAATTCGATCGGCAATCTCGGCGGCTTCGTCGGCCCGGCGATGATCGGCTGGGTGAAGGACCGCACAGGCAGCTTCAGCGGCGGGCTCTACTTCGTTGCGGGCCTGCTCGTGCTCTCCGCCGTGCTCACGCTTCTGCTGGCTCGCACGCAGAAAGCGCCCATCACGCCCGGCAATGCAGCCGTGCACTGAAAAAAAACAAACGCGTGTCCCCCATCTCAATACGTCAAACGTCGTCAGAGGAATGCAACATGGAAAAGGAAGCAGCCATCCAGTCCGTCACGGACACCATGGCGAAATTCACCGCCTATATCGGCAAGCGTCTGCCGAAGGACGTGAAGGCCAAGCTCGCGGAATTGCGCACGATGGAAACGAATCCGCTCGCCAAGTCGATCTACGACTCGATGCACGGCAATCAGGAAGCCGCCGACAAGCTCGACCGTCCGAGCTGTCAGGACACGGGCGTGATTCAGTACTTCGTCGAGTCCGGCGCGAATTTTCCGCTGCTCGGCGAGCTTGAAGAAATCCTGCGTGAAGCCACGGCGGGCGCGACCCGGATGGGCCCGCTGCGCCACAACGCCGTCGAAACCTTCGACGAGAAGAACACCGGCACCAACACGGGCACGCAGATTCCGTGGCTCGACTGGCGCATCGTTCCGGAAAAGGATAGCTGCACCATCGACGTCTATATGGCCGGCGGCGGCTGCACGCTGCCCGGCGCGGCCAAGGTGCTGATGCCGGGGCAAGGCTACGAAGGCGTCGCGGAATTCGTCATGGACGTCATCACGGAGCGCGGCGTGAATGCGTGCCCGCCGTTGCTCGTCGGGATCGGCGTGTCGACGTCGGTCGAGACTGCGGCGCGCCTGTCCAAGCTGGCGATCCTGCGCCCGGTCGATTCGAAGAGCGACAATCCGCGCGCCGCGCTGATGGAGGAATTGCTGGAGGACGGCCTCAACGAAATCGGCATCGGCCCGCAAGGCCTGAAAGGCAACAACAGCGTGATGGGCGTGAATATCGAATCGTCGGCGCGGCATCCCTCGACCATCGGCGTCGCCGTCAATACGGGCTGCTGGGCGCACCGGCGCGGCAAGATCCGCATCAACGCCGACCTGTCCTATGAAGTGCTTTCCCACGAAGGAGTGGTGCTGTGAAAAAGGTTCTGACGACCCCCATCAAAAGCGAAGACCTCGAAGATCTGAAGGTCGGCGACGTCGTCTATCTGACCGGACGGCTGGTCACATGTCGCGATGTCGCGCACCGCAGACTGATCGAGCAAGGCCGCGAACTTCCCGTCGATCTCGACGGCGGCGCGATCTTCCACGCGGGACCGATCGTCCGGAAGAAGGACGACGGCAGTTTCGAAATGGTCTCTATCGGACCCACGACCAGCATGCGGATGGAGAAGTTCGAGCGCGAGTTCATCGAGCAGACCGGCGTGAAGCTGATCGTCGGCAAGGGCGGCATGGGGCCGGAGACGGCTGCGGGCTGCATGGAGCACAAGGCCGTGCACGCGATCTTTCCAGGCGGCTGCGCGGTGCTGGCGGCGACGCTGGTCGAGGAAATCGAAGGCGCGGAATGGCAGGATCTGGGTATGCCGGAAACCCTGTGGATCAACCGGGTCAGGGAGTTCGGCCCGCTGATCATTTCCATCGACACCAAGGGCAACAACCTGATTCAGGACAACAAGGCCGTGTTCAACGAGAAGAAGAAGCCCATTCTGGACAGGATCAGCCAGGAACTCGGCTTCATCCGTTGAGCCGCGTCGCGGCGGGCAGCAAGCGCTTTTTGCCTGCCGCGACAGAAGCCCGCCCGGGTTTTCCCGCGCGGGCTTAGCTGACCGGGCGCAGGTAAGTCAGCAGCATGTCGAGATGCATCGCCGAAATGGACGCCTGACGGTCCTGCTCGGCGTAATTACGCCCCGTGAAAATATCGATGGTGAAACGGTTCGACACGATGTAGTACCCCATGCCGACCAGCGTCACATAGAAGTCCAGCGGATCGATGCCCTGCCGGAACTGCCCCGATGCGATGCCGCGCTCCAGCGTGACGCGCAGCAGATCGACCACCGGCGAGATGGTTTCGCGCAAGTGGCTCGAACGCTCCAGATAGCGCCCTTCGTGCAGGTTTTCGTTATTGATGAGGCTCAGCCACTGCGGATTCTCCCGCAAGTGCGTCCAGATGGACTTCGCCAGTTCGCGAACGGCGTCGGCCGGTTGCAGGCCGGACAGATCGAGCCCCGCCTCCCGTTCCGCGAACTGCGCATACATGGCTTCGAGCACGGCGACGTACAGGCCTTCCTTGCTCGCGAAGTAGTAGTAGAGCATGCGCTCGTTCGTGCCGGCCGCCGTGGCGATGGCGTCGACCCGTGCGCCGGCGAGGCCGAACTTCGTGAACTGTTCGGTGGCGGCCTCCAGAATGCGCCGTCGCGTGCCCTCGGGGTCTCGCTTTGCTCGTTGTTCGCTCATGTCTTTGCCGGCTTCGGGTGGAATTGCGACGGTCATTTAATCACTCCCATTATGCCGAGCGTCATGGCTCCGAGGATAGACCCGGGTATACGGAATGTGCCGCCTTGACGACGAGAAAATGAAACGCTAGCGAAAGCTGCGGCCGCCGTCGCCGGCGCGCTCAAGGATCGCGGGAAAACGCCGTTAACTCCGGCACGACGTTCCCGAGCATAACCGACCTGGAGCGCTCAGCCATGAGTGGCAGTCAAATTGTTCCGTTCGCGCGCGCCGACGCCGATGGCAGCTTCATCGGCAGCTCGACGGCTTTTCAGCAACTCGTCCGCACGATCGACCGGATCGCGCCGACCGATCACGCCGTGCTCATCTTCGGACCGACGGGTTCCGGCAAGGAGCTGGTCGCGCGCCGCGTACACGCGGGCAGCCTGCAGCGCGATCAGCCTTTCGTCGATGTGAACTGCGGCGCGATTCCCGAGCATCTCGTCGAGGCTGAGCTGTTCGGGCACGTCAAGGGCGCGTTCACCGGCGCCGGCGAGACGCGCCAGGGCCTGTTCCAGCAAGTCGGCAAAGGCACACTGCTGCTCGACGAAATCGGCGAACTGCCGCTCGCATTGCAGCCCAAGCTGCTGCGCGTGCTGGAGACGCGCACGTTCCGGCCGGTCGGCTCATCGACCAATCTGCGCTTCGAAGGGCGGATCGTCGCGGCGACGCATCGCGATCTGCGCGAACTGGCGAACGAGGGGCGCTTTCGCGAAGACCTCTACTATCGGCTTGCCGTGTTCGTGCTCGCGGTGCCGGGACTCGAACAGCGTGTCGAGGACATTCCCGCGCTCATCGCCCACTTCGCCGCGCAGCATCCGCGCAAGCTCGAGTTCTCCGCGGCGGCGCTCAGGCAGTTGTGCGCGCATCCGTGGCCGGGGCACATTCGTCAGTTGCGCAATCTCGTCAGCCGCCTGAGCGTGCTCGCGGAAAGCACGCGCATCGACGTCGATGCGCTCGCACCGCTGCTCGCCAACGATAAAGTCGAGCCGGTTTCGCGCGTGAGTCTGGCGGACATGCTTCTGCAACTGGAAGGGCGGGACAAGCTCGCGGCAGCCGAAGATCTGCTCGTCGATCGCGCGCTCGAACGCACCGGCGGCAACAAGAGCGCCGCGGCGGCGTTGCTGGGCGTGGGGCGCAAGATGGTCGAGCGGCGGCTCAAGGCGCGCGAGCAGTTTCATCTGAAGGCACGCGGCGATCTGGAGCGCGCGAACGCGCTGATCGAGGATTCGCGGTTCGCGGAGGCGGTTCCCCTGCTTCGCCGTTGTCTGAACACGCTGCAGGGAAACGGCGATCAGGACGACGTGCGCCGCCTTCAGTTCGATGCTTACCGTCTGCTCGGCATGAGTCTGCGCAGCGTGCACGGCTGGCTGCACGCCGAAGCGACCGCGTGCTATGCGGCCGCGCTGGGCATCGGCGAAGGACTCTGCGATGCACGCGAAATCGCGATGATCCAGTTCGGCATCTGGACGACGCAACTCACCACGCTGCAACTCAAGCCAGCGCGCGCGACAGCGCAGGACATGCTGCAGCGTGCCCAGAACAGCGGCGATCGCGTCGCGCTCGATGAGGCGCACGTCGCGCTGACCAACACACTGTTCTGGCTCGGCGACAGCGAAGAGGCGCTCGCCTGCCTCACGCGCGGCAATCTCGCGGGCATCGGGCGGCACGATGCGCGCACCGGTTCGCAAGGCATCGATCTGGCCGCGCTGGCCCTGACGCTCGAAGGGCTCTCGGCCTTTCATACGGGCGCCTTCGATCAGGCTCGCGATGCCATGACGATGCTGATCGAACGTGTGTCGGAGGCGAGCGGACATGCGTTCGCGCACGCGGTCAACCTGCAGGGCGCGGCCTGGCTCGCATGTCTGTTCGACGACATGGACCGGCTCGGCCGGCTCGCGAGCGAACTCGAAGGCATATCGATCACGCATGGCTTCGCTTTCTATCGGGGCGTGGGACAGGTGTTGCGCGGGTGTCATCTGACATCACTCGGTCGTTACGACGAAGCGGAAACCGTCATGCTCGATGGCTTCGACAATCACATGGTCGGCAACGGCGGCGCCCTGTTCTTCTCGTTCAAGGCGTGGCAGCACGGCGAACTGCTGTTGCGCGCCGGTCGCGCCGAAACTTGCAAGGCGATGATCGCCGATGCGATCGAGGAAACGCTGGCGCGTCAGGAACGCGTCTACATGGGGGAATTGCTCGTCATCCAGGCGCGTGCGCATTGGGCGCTCGGCGATCTGGGCGCGGCGGAGTCGGGATTGCGCACCGCGCTATCGACGGCGCTCGCGCTCGGTTCGATGCCCGCACGCATCGACGCTGCGCATCATCTTGCGTTGCTGCTGCGCGCGACGGGCCGCATCGGCGAGAGCATCGACACGCTCGAGCGCGGACTGCGCACGCTCGCGCCCGGCGTCACGCCCCGCGTCGACTCGGCGATGCAGTTGCTGGCCGAGCTTCGGCAGGATGCGTGCTCGCGCATGACGGGGACGTGATGTGGACGGAATCGTCCACACCGGTTTGCCGGTGCGGACGCGACAGTCCACATTTGGGCGTTCGTTGCTGAGAGTGAGAACGGTCTTGCAATGCGCGCGACCTTGGCACGGAGATTGCTCCAGTGTATGGGTTATCGAGAGGGCCGTTCGGTCCACCTGCAAACCTATTCGCTTCGGATGCGTGCATTCGTCTGGACCATGCTTCAATTCATCATCGAAAAAGATCTTCTGCATCTCGAACGAATCGTTCAGCAGGCTTCCGACGGCACGTTTCCGTTCACGTACTGGCATGCGCGCATCGACGCGCTCAGATCACCGACGTCGACGCCGCCGATTACGCGGCGCATCGATCGGCTGAAGGCCGCGTTGTCGGCGCTCGAGGCGCGCATACGATAAGGACCAGTGCGCCCAGCAGGAGCACGCCCGTCACGAGATAGAGTCCCGACGTGAGCGAGCCGGTCGCGGTCTTGAGCCAGCCCATCGCGAACGGACTGGCGAAGCCGCCCACCAGACCGAGGCTGTTGATGAAAGCGATCGCAACCGCAGCCGACGGGGTCCCCGCGAAATAATCGGTCGCGATCGACCAGAACAATGGCATCGTGGCGAAGATGCCGGTCGCGGCCACGGTGAGCAGGACGATGGTCACCGATACGTCCTTGGGTGCATGAGGCAGCAACGCAAGCGCGAGTGCGCCGGCCATCGCGGCAAGCGACGTGTGCCACCGCCGTTCCATCGTGCGGTCGGAATTGCGGCACAGCCAGACCATGCCTGCTGCGCTGATCCCGTATGGAATCGCGGAATACCAGCCGATGCGCGCGACATCCGTGACGCCGCTCGACTTGAGCACGGTCGGCAACCAGAAACTCACGGCGTATGTCCCGCAGATGAAAGCGAAATAGGCGAACGCCATGGCGTACAGCCGCGGGCTTGTCATCGCCGTGCGCAAGCTGGAGTCGGCCCGGGAAACATTCCTTTCGGACTCGGTCATTAACGCACGGCTCAGCCGTTCGCGCTCGCCGGCGGTGAGCCACTTCGCTTTCTTCGCGTTGTCATCGAGATAGGCGATGGCGACGATCCCGAGCAGCACCGCCGGCGCCGCCTCGATGATGTAGAGCCATTGCCAGCCCGCCATGCCGAGGCCGCTGACACTCGACATCGCCCAGCCGGACACCGGTCCGCCAAAGAGGCCGGCGATCGGGATGCCCGTCATGAAAATGCCGAGCATGTGACCGCGCCTCGACTCCGGAAACCAGCAGCCGATGTAGTAGACGACGCCCGGAAAGAAGCCCGCTTCGAACACACCGAGGAGGAAGCGCAGAACATAGAATTCGGTGGGACTCGACACGCGGGCCATCAGACATCCCACGATGCCCCAGCAAATCATGATTCGCGCGATCGTCTTCTTGGCGCCGAAGCGTTCGAGAATCATGTTGCTCGGTACTTCGAACAGGAAGTATCCGATGAAGAAGATGCCCGCGCCCAGTCCATACACCGTGTCGCTGAAACCGAGCGCTTCCTGCATCTGCAGTTTGGCAAAGCCGACGTTGATGCGATCGAGATAGGCCACCACATAGCAAATGAACAACAGCGGAATGAGCCGCCACGCGACTTTTCTATATAGCCGGGATTGAGCTTGCGTTTCCGATGTGTCGTCAATCAGATCGCTCGCGAGCGGCTGAATCTTTCTGTACATGTCTTCTCCGTGCATTGCGGGCTTATGGTGTTTTCAGATGGCCTGGCGTGAATCACACAGACCAGACTTCGCCCAGCAGGCGAAGCCAGTTTTCGCCAAGCACTTTCTCGATGACACGCTCCGGAATATCTGCGGATTGCATCGCGCGGGTGAGGTTCGGGAATTCGCCGATCGTCCTCAAACCGAGCGGATTCAAAACCGTTCCGAAGTCGGTCAGCTTCCGGTAAGCGCCTTTGTCGTGGCTGATCCAGTCGTAGAAGCCTTTGTCGTAGCCCTGAGTGAAGTCGGTTCCGATGCCGACGGAATCCTCACCCACGACATTGATCACGTATCGAATCGCCTCGACGTAGTCTTCGATCGTCGAATTCGGACCGTTTTTCAGGAAAGGCGAGAACATGGTCACACCGACGAATCCGCCGCGGTCGGCGATGAAACGCAATTCTTCATCGGACTTGTTGCGCGGATGTTCTTTCAGTCCGGATGGAAGGCAGTGGGAATAGCAGACCGGCTTTTTCGATGCCAGAATCGCTTCTCGCGACGTGTTCGGCCCCACGTGCGAGAGGTCGACCAGAATGCCGACACGATTCATTTCCTCGACGATCTCGTGTCCGAAGCCCGATAGCCCGCCGTCACGCTCATAACAACCCGTGCCGATGAGGTTTTGCGTGTTATAGGCGAGTTGCGAGATTCCCACGCCGAGTTCCTTGAAGATTCCGACATACTCGACCCGATCCTCGAACGCATGACTGTTCTGGAACCCGAGGATGATCGCCGTCTTCCCTGAGCGCTTCGCGGCGCGAATGTCGTCCACCGACCGCGCAAGCGTCACCAGTTCGCTGCTCGCGGCGACCAGCTTCTTCATCTCGATGATGTTGTCGACCGTACCAAGGAAGTCCTCCCAGATGGATACCGTGCAGTTCGCGGCCGTCAGTCCGCCGCGACTCATGTCCTCGAAGATCGATCGGTCCCATCTGGAAACGATGAGACCGTCCATCACGACGCAACGCTCGTGCAGTGTCATTGCTCTTCCCTCTTTTCGACTGGCTGTCCGTGTGAGAGCAATGTATGCTTGTCAATTACATAGGTCTATACGTATCGGTTACCTAGGTAAATGTCCACGCCAGCGCCGCCGCTCGACTACGAAGATGTCTTCCTGAAGCTACCGACTGCGGTCATCGTTGCGCGCGAGCGCGTCATGGTCGACTGCAACGACAGAGCGCTCGCCCTCTTTCGGGCCACACGAAGCGACATCGTGAATCAATCGTTCGCTGTCCTCTATCCCGAGCAGAAGGATTTCGCGAGCACGGGTCGCCGGATCGCCCCATTGATTGCGAAACGCGCGGTATTCAGCGACGACCGCATCATGCGGCGTATCGACGGCAGTCACTTCTGGGTGACGGTATGCGGATTCGGCTTCAATCCGAAGCGTCCCTATGAGCTGGCTCTGTGGACTTTCACGGATCTCTCGAAGCAGGAGAAGCAATCGGACGTCGCGAGTCTGCTGACCGAGCGCGAACGCGACGTCGCTGCTCTGGTCGTGCACGGGATGACGAGCAAGGAGATCGGAAGAGAACTCGACATCAGCCCGCGCACAGTCGACATCCATCGGGCAAGTCTCTTGCGAAAATACGAAGTGAAAACCACCACTGACTTGATCAAGCAACTTCTCGCCTGACAATTTCGCGCCATCGAACCTGCCATGACATCGGAAAACCGACGACTCGATCAAGCCCGCCGCCTGCTCGCCCTCGCCCAGACAGGCCTGCACTACACCACCGCCGTCTTCGACAAGGAACGTTACGAAGAAATCGCGGCAATCGCCCACGAGCAGCTCGCCGAACTCGCGTCGATGGAAACCGGCGATCTCGCCGAACTATTCGCATTCGAAACGGGCTACGCCAATCCCAAGCTCGACGTCCGATGCGCCGTGTTCAACGAAGCCGGACACATACTGCTCGTGCGCGAGGCCGCCGATGGTTTGTGGTCCCTACCCGGCGGCTGGGCCGACGTGGGTTCATCTCCGGCGGAAAACGCAGCGAGGGAAGTCCGCGAAGAAAGCGGATATACCGTCGAGATCGTGCGGCTGCTCGCTGTGTGGGACATGGCGAAGCATCGACATCCGCCGTCGGTCTTTCATATCTGGAAGCTCGTTTTTCTCGGCGAGATTCGTCAGAGTGGCGCGACGGTCGGCACGGAAACCGATGCGGTCGGATTCTTCAGTCCCGATGATCTTCCAGCGCTGTCGCTCGGCCGGATCATGCCCGAGCAGATCCGGCGGCTGGACGAACTTCGACACGGCAACACCGTGGACTTCGACTGAGACCCCGCCGCCCGACCGGTGGTAATCTGTGTGGCGATTCGCCGATTGCTTCGCGAGGAGGACCTCATGCCGGCCCGCTCGATCGCCTCACTGTCGTTATCCTTCGGACTCGTCTCGATTCCCGTCAAGCTCTACTCCGCGACGGAAAGCGCGTCGGACGTCCGCTTCAATCTGCTCGCCCCCGATGGCGCGCGCGTCAAACAGCAGTACGTCTCGGACTCGACAGGCGAGGTCGTCGAGCGTTCGTCCATGAAAAAGGGCTACGAGTTCGAGAAAGGCCGCTATGTCGTCTTCACCGGCGACGAACTCAAGGCGCTGGAAGAAGGCGCGAGCCACGTCGTCGAAATCGTCTCGTTCGTCCCCGAGAAATCGGTCGATCCGATCTTCTACGACAAAGCCTATTTCATCGCGCCCGACAAGCGCGGCGGCAAGCCATACAGCCTGCTTCAACAGGCCCTGTCTCAAAGCGGACGCTGCGCGCTCGCCAAATGGTCCTACAAGGGCAAGACGAGAATCGTGCAGGTGCGTCCCGCCGAAGACGGCATGGTCTTCCAGCAGCTGCTTTTCGCCGATGAAGTGCGCTCGCTCAAGGATCTGAATATCGAAAACGCGCCGGTTTCGGCGGCAGAACTCAAGCTCGCGCTTCAGATCATCGAACAGGGCACCGAGGACGCCTACGACGCGGCCGCCTACGAAGACGAGGAAAAGAAACGCATCCTCGCCGCCATCGACCGGAAGATCGAGGGCAAGGAAATCATTTCCCCCGAAGCCGAAGAACCCGCCAGCGGCGGCGAAGTCATCGATCTGATGGACGCGTTGCGTGCGAGCCTCGGCAAGGCCAACGGCAAAGCGAAGGCCACAGCGCCGGCGAAGCGCAAGACCGCAGCGCAGGCAGAAGAAGTCATCGACGTACCCAAAGTCAGAAAGCCCGCCGCGCGCGCGCCGAAGGCGCCGGTCGAAGCGCCGGCCAGAACGCGCGCTCGCAAGTGACAAGGGGAATGGTCGCGCACGATCTGTCGTTGCCGAAACTCGTGTCGATGCTGGGCGTGACGCGCCGGGTCGTCACCGGCCTGATCGACGCGGGCTTCGTCACGCCCGAACGCGGGCCTCGCAATGAACTGCGCTTTTCCTTTCAGGACGTGGTGCTGCTGCGCACGGCGCTGCGCCTTCGCGAAGCCGACGTCGCGCCGCGCAAGATCAGCCAGGCGCTGTCCCGATTGAAAGCGGACCTGCCGGACGAGTTGCCGCTTTCGGGTCTGCGCGTCACAGCCGAGGGCGGCTCGGTCGTCGTGAAGACCGGACCATCGCAATGGGACGCCGTGACCGGCCAGTTATTGCTCGATTTCGAACTCGCCGAAGTGAAGGGCGACGTCGTGCTGCTCGATGCCACGCCGGAACGCAAAAGCGCCGCCGCACTCCAGGCGCGGGACTGGTATGAACTCGGCGGACAGCTCATGAAAACCGACGCAAAGGGCGCGGAACGAGCCTACCGGCGCGCGATCGAACTATCGCCCGAACCGTATTACGGAGCGTATGTCGATCTCGGCGCATTGCTGTGCGAAGACGAACGACGCTGCGACGATGCGCTGCTCGTCTTCGACACGGCGCTCGTACACTTCCCCGCCGACGCCGTGCTCCACTTCAATCGCGCCGTCGCGCTCGAAGGGCTCGGCCGCGTCGAAGAAGCGCTGCAAAGCTATCGACGATGTCTGGAAGCCGACGCCGATTACGCGGACGCGCATCATAACCTCGCGATCCTGCTCGACAAGCGCGGCGACCGGCAAGGTCTGATTCGTCATTTGAATGCGTATCGCAGGCTGAACAGCTGACGCGCATCGCGTCACGCGCCAGCGACGAGCAGGTTGCGCAGCGCATCGAGCGCCGCCGACGCATGACCCTTGCGCCAGACGAGCAGCGTGTCGACGCGCCCGAGTTCGCCCATCGGATGCAGATCGACTTCATCGTCGAGGCGCGCCAGTTCGAGCACCGAACGCGGCGCCACCGCGACGCCCGCCCCCGCCGCCACGCAGGCCACGATGGCGTGATACGAACCCAGCTCCAGCACCCGCGCCGGCCTGATCTTGCGCTGCTCGTACCAGCGCATCGCATACGAGCGGTATGCGCAGCCGCGCTCGAACGCCACCAGCGTCAGTCCCGCAGCTTCGCTCGCCATGGCCGCCGGGTGCCGTCCGCGCGGCGTGACCAGCGCCAGTTCCTCCTCGAACACCGGCACGGACTCGAACTGTTCGGCAGGCAGCGCCTCGGGCTCGATCGGGCGCGCCATTACCGCCGCGTCGACTTCGAACGTGCGAACGCTGTCGATGAGCGCGCGCGTCACGCCCGTCGCCAGTTCGAGCGTCACCTGCGGCCAGCGCTGGTGATAAGTCGCCAGCACGCGCGGCAGACGGCTCGCGGCGGTGCTTTCCATCGTCCCGAGCCGCAGACGCCCATGCGGACGATTCTCGCTGACCGCGTGACGCGCCTCTTCGGCCAGCGCGAGCAGACGTTCCGCGTACGGCAGCAGCGTCTCGCCGGCAGGCGTCAGCACGAGCCGGCGGCCGTCGCGGATAAAAAGGTCCGTACCGAGCGTCTCTTCGAGTTGACGAATGCGCGTCGTCACGTTGGACTGCACGCGATTGAGCTTGAGCGCCGCTCGCGTCACGCCGTTTTCGCGCACGACGGCCCGGAAAATGGTCAACGCTGCGAGATCCATGATCTTCTCTGGAGATTGATGACATCTCGATTATTCATTTTTCAAGATGATTCGGTCAAGCTAGGATCGAGCTATTCCTGCTTTCGAAGATCGACCCATGGCCTCGCCCGCCCACGCTTCGTCGCTGCCCGCTCATCCCGCGCGATACGCCGCGCTCGCGTGCGCCGTCGTGCTCGCGGTGGCGCTCGGCGTCGGGCGCTTCGCGTTCACGCCGCTGCTGCCGCTGATGCTGACGAGCGGCGTGCTCGATATCCGCCACGGCGGCTGGCTCGCGTCGGCCAATTACGCCGGGTATCTGATCGGCGCGCTGTCGTGCGCGGCGATCCGCGTCGACCACGCGCGCATGGTGCGGCTCGCGCTCGCATCGACCATCGTGCTGACGCTCGCGATGGGCCTCGTCCACGTCTTCTGGCTGTGGGCCGCGATACGTTTCGCGGCGGGCGTCGTCAGCGCGTGGGCGTTCGTGTTCGCGTCGCAGTGGGGCCTGCGGCGGCTCGCGGAACTCGACGCGCACGGTCTGGGCGGCGTGATCTATGCGGGGCCCGGCGTCGGCATCGTGGCGACCGGTTTGCTGGGCGCGGCCGCCGCGGCGCTCGACGTACCCGCGCCATCGGTATGGATCGGATTCGCGGTCTGCTCGGTGGTGGCGGGGGCGATCGTGTGGCAGGCGTTCGCGCATCCGACCTCGGCGATGCGCGCTCACGCGCGTGTCGCCGATCGCGCGCCGCCCGCGTCGACGGGCGCCGATTCGATCGGCCTCGTCGGTCTCTACAGTCTCGCGGGATTCGGCTACATCATCACGGCAACCTTCCTGCCCGTGATCGCGCGACAGGCCTTGCCGGGCTCGCCGTGGCCCGACCTGTTCTGGCCGGCCTTCGGACTGGCGCTGATTGCGGGCGCGCTGACCGGTGCGCGGCTGCCGCTGTCGTGGGATAACCGCTTGCTGCTGGCCGCGTGCTATCTGATTCAGGCATTGGGGATAGGCCTCGGCATCGTGTTCCCGAACGCGCTCGGCTTCGGCATCGGCAGCCTGTTGCTGGGCTTGCCCTTCACAGCGATCACCTTGTTCGCGATGCGCGAGGCGCGGCGTCTGCGCGGCGATGCCGCAGCCGGACTGATGGGCTACGCGACAGCCGCATACGGCCTCGGACAGATCGTCGGACCGCTGGTCGCGGCGCCGATCGCCGCGCACACGGGATCATTCTCCATCGCACTATGGATCGCGGTGGCGGCGCTGGGACTGGGCGCGGCCGGACTGGTCTGGCTCGGGAGGCGAAGCGCGAGCGCCTGACGTAACAGGATCGTCCTATCCGCGCTGGCGGCTGCATGACAAAGTAACGCGCATCCTCTGACGTGGAGCATGCCGTGTCCCTTCTCTACCGCCCTTTCACCGCAGACGACATCGCTGTCGCGCACGCGCTGTCGGTCGAGGTCAAATGGCCGCATCGCGCCGATGACTGGCGCTTCGTTCTCGATGCCGGCGCAGGCTTCATCGCGCAGGACGGCGAGCGCGTGGTCGGCACCGCACTGTACTGGAATCATGGCGACGCTGGCGGATCGCTCGGCATGGTGATCGTCGCGCCGGATTGCCAGGGCAAGGGCATCGGCCGCAAGCTGATGGAGTTGCTGCTCGAAGCGCTCGGCAAGCGCATCACCGTGCTGCACGCGACGCCTGCGGGCGAGCCGCTTTACGCCAAGCTCGGATTCGAGCGCATCGGCGCGATCCATCAGCATCAATCCGCGGATTTCAACGTGCCGCGCATCGACTTGCAGAACGGCGAGCGCATTCGCGCGATCGAACCCGGCGATGCCGACACGCTCGTCGCGCTCGCATCGCGCGCAAGCGGATTCGACCGAAGCGCGCTGCTGCCCGCGCTGTTGAAAATCGCACGCGGCGTCGTGCTCGAACGCGATGGCGAAACGCTCGGCTTCGCGCTCATCCGCGAGTTCGGGCGCGGCCTTGCCATCGGTCCGGTCGTATCGGTCACGGCCGATGAGGAGCACACGCGCCGCGCGCAGGCGCTCATCGCGCATTGGCTCGCGCAGCACGAAGGCCAGTTCACGCGCATCGATACGCCCGACGAAAGCGGTCTGTCGGACTGGCTCGAAAGCATCGGGCTCAAGCGCGTCGACACGGTCATCAAGATGGCGCGCAACGGCACGCCATCACGCGATGCATCCGTCGCGCAATTCGCGATCATCAATCAGGCGCTGGGCTGACGACCATGACGATCCTCTACAAGGCCGATCCCGAACGCGGCAGACAGTGGGCGCAGTTCTTCGCGCAGAAGGCGCCGGACGTGCCGTTCCGTGTATGGCCCGATATCGGCGATCCCGCCGCCGTGCGCTATCTCGCCGCATGGCAGCCGCCCGCCGATGTCATGCAGACCTTCCCCAATCTCGAAGTGATATTTTCGGTCGGCGCGGGCATCGATCAGTTCGATCTGTCGGGCGTGCCGCCCCATGTGGCCGTGGTGCGGATGACCGAGCCTGGCATCGTCGAAGGCATGGTCGAGTATGTGACGCAGTCCGTGCTGACCATTCATCGCGATCTCTTCGATTACGCCGCGCTGCAACGCGAGCGCGTGTGGCGCGAGATGCCCGTGCGCGCCGCTGCGACGAGACGCGTCGGCGTGCTCGGGCTCGGCATGCTCGGCACGGCGGTGCTGAAAACACTGCGTCTGTTCGGCTTCGATTGCGCGGGCTGGAGCCGTTCGCCGCACGAGATCGAAGGCGTCGAATGTCATGCGGGCGCCGAGGCGCTCGATGCGTTCCTCGCGCGCACCGATATCCTCGTGTGCCTGCTGCCGCTCACGGATGCAACGCGCGGTCTCATCGACAAGCGCGTGTTCGATACGCTGCCGCGAGGCGCGTCGTTCATCAACGTGGGGCGCGGGCCGCACGTGATCCAGCAGGACCTGCTCGACGCGCTCGACAGCGGCCAGCTTCATGCCGCCATTCTCGACGTCACCGATCCCGAGCCTCTGCCGGTCGAGCATCCGTTCTGGACGCATCCGCGCGTGCGTCTGACGCCGCATATCGCAAGCGCGACGCGTCCTGAAACGGCTGTCGACCGCGTGCTGGACAACCTGCGTCGCCATCGCGCGGGCGAGCGGATGACCGGCGAAATCGATCGCACCCGCGGCTATTGACCGTCGCACGGCGCGCGCAGCACAAAATGCTGCGCGCGCCCCGCAAAACGCCGTGAATTTGCTTTTTGGCGATTTTTTTGGCGATGCGCGCGATACAGCTCTGCCGATAGTATGAAACGGTCAAGAGCCATTCCGCCCCCTTCGCGAAGAGAGAGCCGCATCATGCCGATTCAATCGCTTGTCGAGTCCGACCGTAAGCACCTGATTCATCCCGTCGTCAGCTATCGCGCGCATGAGGCGCGCGGCGTCACCGTGCTCGATTCCGCCGATGGCGTGTTCCTGCGCGATATCGACGGCAAGCAGTTGCTCGATGCCTTCTCCGGCCTGTGGTGCGTGAACACGGGTTATGGTCACGCGAGCATCGTCGAGGCCGCCGCGAAACAGATGACGAAGCTGCCCTACGCAACGGGCTATTTCCACTTCGGCTCCGAGCCCGCGATCGAACTCGCCGCTAAGCTCGTCGAACTCGCGCCCGCCTCGCTGCAACACGTGTACTTCACGCTCGGCGGCTCGGATGCGGTCGATTCCGCGCTGCGCTTCATCACGCATTACTACAACGCGACGGGCCGTCCGTCGAAGAAGCATTGCATCGCGCTGCAACGCGGCTATCACGGCTCGTCGTCGATCGGCGCGGGACTCACGGCGCTGCCCGCGTTTCATCGCAACTTCGATCTGCCGCTGCCGACCCAGCATCACATTCCGTCGCCGTACGCCTACCGCAACGACTACGCCGACGACGCCGCGCTCATCGCGGCTTCGGTGCAGGCGCTCGAAGCGAAGGTCGCGGAACTCGGCGCGGATCATGTGGCCGCGTTCTTTTGCGAGCCGATCCAGGGCTCGGGCGGCGTGATCGTGCCGCCCGTCGGCTGGTTGAAGGCGATGCGTGAAGCGTGCCGCAAGCTCGATATCCTCTTCGTCGCCGATGAAGTCATCACCGGCTTCGGCCGCACCGGTCCGCTCTTCGCGTGCGAGGGCGAAGGCGTCGAGCCGGATCTGATGACGGTCGCGAAGGGCCTGACCGCAGGCTATGCGCCGATGGGCGCGGTCCTCATGTCCGATGCCGTGTATCAGGGCATCGCGGATGGCGGCGATGCATCCGCCGTCATCGGTCACGGTCATACGTACTCGGCGCATCCCGTCAGCGCGGCGATCGGTCTGGAAGTGATGCGGCTCTATCACGAAGGCGGCCTGCTCGCGAACGGCCAGGCGCAGGCGCCGCGCTTCGCGCAAGGCCTCGATGCGTTGCTCGCGCATCCGCTCGTCGGCGATTCGCGTCATCGCGGTTTGCTCGGCGCGCTCGAACTCGTCGCCGATAAAGACAGCAAGCGCGGCTTCGATGCTTCGTTGAAACTGCCCGATCGCATCGCCGCTGCGGCCTATGGCAACGGCCTCGTGTTCCGCGCGTTCGGCGACAACATTCTCGGTTTCGCGCCGGCGCTCTGCTATACCGAAGCGGACTTCGACATGCTGTTCGAGCGCCTTACCAAAACGCTCGACGACGTGCTTGCGCAAAGCGACGTGCGCGCCGCATTGACGGGCGCGTCCGGATGCAGTTCTCGCGCGGCCGCGTGATAACATCGACCGACCGCCGACATGCGAGACCGAACCCGTCACGATGAGCAACGACAGCAAGCTGGACCGAATCGATCTGCGTATCCTCTCGCAATTGCAGAAGCGCGGGCGCATCACGAACGTGGAGCTTGCCGATGCGGTCGGTCTGTCACCCAGCCCTTGCCTGATTCGTGTGAAGCGGCTGGAGAAGGCGGGTTATATAGTCGGTTACGGTGCGCAGATTCAACTGGAAAAGCTCGGCGACGTGCAGGTCGTCTTCACGGAAGTCACGCTCGCGGATCATCGCCGCGAGGACTTCATCAACTTCGTGAACGCGGTGAAAGACGTCGACGAGATTGTGGAATGTCATCTCGCGAGCGGCGGTTACGACTACCTGCTCAAGTTCGTCACGCGCAGCGTGAGCCACTATCAAAGCATCATCGAGGGACTGCTGGAGCGCGGTATCGGCATCGAGAAGTACTTCAGCTATGTCATCATCAAGACGTCGTTCGTCAAGACGCATTACCCGCTCGAAACGCTCTTCTCGCAGAGCCATCACTGAGGCACGCGCCTCGACCTTTTTCATTCGAACGCACGCGCGGGCTTTTTGCACGCGCGTGCTTTTTATCGTCGATCAACTTCACGCGGAGTAGCACATGTCCAGCAAATATCGTATTGCCGTGATTCCGGGCGACGGCATCGGCAAGGAAGTGATGCCCGAAGCAGTGCGCGCGCTCGATGCCGTGAGCAAGCGCTTCAATATCGAACTGGAGTACCGGCATATCGAGTGGGCGAGTTGCGATTACTACGCGCAGCACGGCCAGATGATGCCCGATGACTGGAAAGCGCAACTGCAGGACAGCGACGCCATTCTGTTCGGCGCGGTCGGCTGGCCGGACACGGTGCCGGATCACATCTCGCTGTGGGGCTCGTTGCTCAAGTTCCGCCGCGAGTTCGATCAATACATCAACCTGCGTCCGGCGCGCCTGTTCGATGGCGTGCCCTCGCCGCTCGCGAATCGCAAGGCGGGCGATATCGACTTCATGATCGTGCGTGAGAACACCGAGGGCGAGTATTCGTCGGTCGGCGGCACGATGTTCGAAGGCACGGATCGCGAGTTCGTATCGCAAACGTCGATCTTCACGCGCAAGGGCGCGGAACGCGTCTTGAAGTTCGCGTTCGATCTCGCGCAAAAGCGTGAGAAGAAACTGACCGTCGCGACCAAGAGCAACGGCATTTCGATCAGCATGCCGTGGTGGGATTCGCGCGCCGCCGAAATCGCGCAGCAGTATCCCGACATCAAGTGGGACAAGCAGCACATCGACATTCTGTGCGCGCGCTTCGTGCTCAGTCCGGACCGCTTCGACGTGGTCGTCGCGACGAATCTCTTCGGCGACATTCTTTCGGATCTCGGTCCGGCATGCACGGGCACGATCGGCGTTGCACCTTCGGCCAACATG
This sequence comes from Caballeronia pedi, assembly GCF_001544915.2. Taxonomy (GTDB): domain Bacteria; phylum Pseudomonadota; class Gammaproteobacteria; order Burkholderiales; family Burkholderiaceae; genus Caballeronia; species Caballeronia pedi. The sequence continues at coordinate 27,289 of NZ_FCOE02000024.1, forward strand.
AATCCGGAGCGCAATTTCCCGTCCCTGTTCGAGCCGGTGCATGGTTCCGCGCCGGATATCGCGGGCAAGGGCATCGCCAATCCGGTCGCGATGATCTGGTCCGCCGCGATGATGCTCGATTTCCTCGGCGAACGGGCCGCGCACGATGCGATCCTTTCCGCCATCGAAACCGTGCTGAAGCAAGGGCCGCATACCGGCGATCTCGGCGGCCGCGCGAACACGACGGAAGTCGGCACGGCCATTGCGCGCCTGCTCGCCTGATCCTTGTGGAGACCATCATGACGCAACGCTACGAGTTGAGCGATCTGATTCGCGCCGACAATTTCATCGACGGCAAATGGGTTCCCGCCGCGAGCGGCAAGCGCTTCGCCGTCACCGATCCGGCGACGGGCGACATCATCGCGCAGGTCGCCGACAGCGGCCCCGCCGATGCCCGCGCCGCCACCGATGCCGCCGCGCGCGCGTTCCCTGCCTGGCGCGATACCTTGCCGAAGGACCGCGCGGCCGTGCTGCATCGCTGGCATGCGCTGATCGTCGAGAACGCGGATACGCTCGGGCGTCTCATCTCGCTCGAGCAAGGCAAGCCGTTCGCGGAAGGCCGCGGTGAAGTGATGTACGGCGCGTCGTATGTCGCATGGTTCGCCGATGAAGCCACGCGCATCTATGGCGACATCATTCCGCAGCAGCAGCGCGGCAAGCGCATGAGCGCGGTGAAGGAACCGGTGGGCGTCGTCGCGGCGATCACGCCGTGGAATTTTCCGCTCGCGATGATTGCGCGCAAAATCGCGCCCGCGCTCGCGGCGGGCTGCACGGTCGTCGGCAAGCCAGCCGAGGACACGCCGCTCACCGCGCTCGCGCTGGTGCTGCTCGCGCATGAAGCGGGCGTGCCGGCGGGCGCGTTGAATCTGCTCAGCGCTTCGCGCGAGAACGCGCAGGAAGCCGTCGCCGACTGGCTCGAAGATGGCCGCGTGCGCAAGATCACGTTCACGGGCTCGACGCCGGTGGGCAAGTATCTCGCGCGCGAATCGGCGGGCACGCTGAAGAAGCTGTCGCTGGAACTCGGCGGCAATGCGCCTTTCATCGTGTTCGACGATGCCGATCTCGATGCCGCCGTCACGGGCCTCATGGCATCGAAGTTCCGCAATGGCGGGCAGACTTGCGTATGCCCGAATCGCGTGTATGTGCAGTCATCTGTCTATGAGAAGTTCGCCGATCTTCTGGCGAAGCGTGTCGCGGCATTGAAGGTCGCGCCCGCCACCGATGCCGACGCGCAGATCGGCCCGATGATCAACGCGCGCGCGGTGGAGAAGATCGAACGTCACGTGAACGATGCGCTCGAACATGGCGCGCGCGCGCTCACGGGCGGCAAGCGTCTGGCCGAACTCGGTCCGAACTACTACGCGCCGACCGTGCTCGCCGACGCAACGCCCGAGATGCAACTGAGCTGCGAGGAAACCTTCGGCCCGGTCGTGCCGCTGTTCCGTTTCGACGACGAAGCCGAAGCGATCCGCGCCGCCAACGACACGCCGTTCGGCCTTGCCGCTTATTTCTATAGCCAGAACCTGAAGCGCATCGATCGCGTGTCGCGTCTGCTCGAATCGGGGCTCGTCGGTATCAACGAAGGCGCGATTTCAAGCGAGGCCGCGCCGTTCGGCGGCGTGAAGGAATCGGGCTATGGACGCGAAGGCTCGAAATACGGTCTCGACGATTACCTCTCGATCAAATACCTCTGTCAGGGCGGACTCGAATGAACGCGTATCCGATCGAGATCACGTTTCCCGATATCGGCGTGCATGCGGCGGGCAATGCGGGCGTGCCTTATGTGCATACCTTCGATTCGGGCGTCGATGGTCCGCATGTGATGATCAACGCGCTCACGCACGGCAACGAAGTGTGCGGCGCGATCGTCGTCGATGCATTGCTGCGCGCGCAATTGAAACCGCGGCGCGGCAAGCTCACGCTCGCATTCGCCAACGTCGATGCCTACGCGCGCTTCGATGCGGAGAAGCCCGACGCATCGCGCTTCGTCGATCAGGACTTCAATCGCGTGTGGACCGCGCAGACGCTCGACGACGCCTCGCGCGATTCGAGCGAATTGTGCCGCGCCCGCGCGATGCGACCTGTCGTCGATACGGTGGATCTGCTGCTCGATCTTCATTCGATGCATGAGAAGAGCAAGCCGCTGATCGTCGCGGGACCGCTGGACAAGGGCATCGAACTGTCGGCGAAGCTCGGCACGCCTGCGACCGTCATTTGCGATGAAGGCCATCCAGAAGGCCGGCGCATGCGTGATTACGAAGGCTTCGGCGATGCGGGAAGCCCGAAGAACGCGTTGCTGATCGAATGCGGACAACATTGGGAAGCGAATGCGGTCACGGTTGCGCGTGATGTGACGGCGCGGTTTCTCGTGCTGTCCGGCGTGGTCGACGAGGAAGACTTGCCTGCGGGCTGGATTCAGCCATCGCCGCCGGAAATGCTCATCGTGCGCGTGACGGAGCCCGTCGTTGCAAAGAGCATGGACTTCCGTTTCGCCGGCGAGTACACCGGTCTCGAAGTGTTTCCTGACGCGGGCAGTGTGATCGGCTGGTTGGATGGCGAGCCTGTCGAAACGCCGTATGACGATTGCATGCTCGTGATGCCGTCGTTGCGGCAGTTGCGGCCGGGGGTGACGGTCGTGAGGCTCGGCAAGATCGAACAGCGCATTCGATTCAATTAGAGCTTCGTCGCCGGATCCCGGGATCCGGCGAAAAAACCAAACAATCTTCTCCAGAGGCAGAAACATGAAAGTTCAGCAGATCAAGCAGAGCATAGCAATCGAGGGATTGGAAGACTGGGGCACGGCGGGCCTCCCCGGCACGCAGGAAATCAAGGTAAGCGGCGTTCAGAAAGTAATCCCGGGCAGCGAAGCCATCGATACCGGCGTGTTCGAATGCACAGCCGGCACGTACCGCCGTTCGGTGAAACAGGCCGAGGTGATGCATTTTCTCGCGGGCCGCGGCCGCTTCACCCCCGATGGCGAAGACACCGTCCATTTCACCGGCGGCGACACGCTCTTCTTCGAAGCGAACACCGAAGGCACATGGGAAGTCGATGAAACCATGCGCAAGGTCTACGTGATCTTCTGACCGGACGTGGCCATTGCCCTGACATAACATCAGGTCATGGTCACTCCAACAATTCCGGCGTTGCCGCCGCGTATTTGACTCAATATATTTTTAGTCATCTGCAATACGTCCGCTGCATCAACCTTGTTCGAGGAATACGCCGTGATGAAGATTGCAAGGTTCCGCTGTCCGCACTTTCCCATTCGCCCGCTCGCCATGACGTTGCTGCTGTCCATCGCGGGCACGGCGCCGGCGTTCGCCGCGGGCAAGATCACGTTCGTATCGCAGGGCGGCGCGTATCAGGAAGCGCAGACCAAGGCGATTCTCGATCCCGCCGCGAAAGAACTGGGCATCACGATCACGCAGGACAGCATTCCGGATGCGTGGCCGCAAATCAAGGCGCAAGGGGCCACCGGCAAGCCGATCTGGGATGTCGTCGATACACCGACCTCGAACTGTCTGCGCGGCGGGCGCGAAGGCCTGCTGGAGAAGCTCGATTTCTCGAAGATCCCGAACGCGGCAGCCATTCCCGAGAAATACCGCACGCCGTATTCGGTGGCCTACGAGTTCTATTCGACCGTCATCGGCTACAACAAGAAAACGCTCAAGAAGGTCCCGCAAAGCTGGAAGGACTTCTGGGACGTGAAGAATTTCCCCGGCACGCGCGCGCTGCGCAACGACCCGATGACCGTGCTCGAAGCCGCCCTGCTCGCGGATGGCGTGCCGCGCGACAAACTCTATCCGCTCGATGTGGATCGCGCCTTCAGAAAGCTCGAAGAGATCAAGCCGAACGTCACGGTGTGGTGGACATCGGGCGGCCAGTCAGCGCAATTGCTGCACGACGGCGAAGTCGACATGACGATGATCTGGAACGGCCGCGCGAGCGCCGTGATGAAGGATGATCCCAACATCGCCTTCACGTTCAACGATGGCATTCTGCAGAACACGCAGCTTTGCATCCTGAAGAACGCGCCGAATCTGAACGACGCCGTGCGCTTTCTGAATGCAGCCGTGTCGCCGGAATTGCAGGCGAATCTGCCGCTTTATATCGACTATGGTCCGGGCAATCCGGCCGCCTTCAAGACCGGCAAGATCACCGACAAGCGCGCGGCCGAACTCCCGAGCGCGCCGGCGAACGCGGCGAAGCAGGCGCTCTTGTCGGAAGAATGGTGGGCCACCGAGCCCGGCATTCAGGCCAAGGCTCGCTGGCTCAAGTTCATGCAGTGACGCGGTTCACTCGTCGCCATACGTGTTCGACTATCTGATTCTGGGCGGCGGCTCGGCCGGCTGCGTGCTGGCCGCGCGCCTTTCCGAAGATGCGCGCGCGAACGTATGTCTCGTCGAAGCGGGTCGCGATATCTCCGCGCACACGATGCCCGATGCCATTCGCAGCCGCTATCCGGGCCGCGCGTATCTCGACACGCGCAACATCTGGCAGCAGTTGAAAGCGCGCATGAGCATGAGCATGAGCGGCGCGCGGCGCCGCTATGAACAGGCGCGGCTTCTGGGTGGCGGCTCCGCGATCAACGCGCTGATGGCCAATCGCGGCTCGCCCGCCGACTACGACGAGTGGGAAACGCTCGGCGCCGATGGCTGGAACTGGCGGACGTGTCTGCCCTGGTTTCGCAAGCTCGAAACGGATTGCGATTTCAGCGGCCCGTTGCATGGCGGCGATGGACCGCTGCGCATTCAGCGCCCGACGTGGCCGCGCATTTCGCCGTTCGTGCGCGCGGTGCTCGACTCGCTCGCCGAGCGTGGTCATGCGCTGCACGAAGACCAGAACGGCCCTTGGGAAGACGGTACGTTCATCGGCTCGATTGGCGTGAGCGCGAACGGAGAACGCATCCCCACGTCGGTGTGTTATCTCGACGATACCGCACGCGCACGCAGCAATCTGACCATACGCACCGGTGAAGTCGTCGAGCGCATTCTGTTCGATGGCAAGCGTGCGATCGGCGCGTGCATCGTTCGCGCCGACGGCACGCGTGAAGAGCTGAAAGCGCGACGCGTGATCGTGTCGGCCGGTGCGATACACAGTCCCGCGTTGCTGATGCGAAGCGGCATCGGACCGGCCGACGAACTCGCCGCGCTCGGCATCGACGTGCTTGCGGATCGCCCGGGCGTCGGGCGCAATCTGATGGAACATCCGTCGATCGCCGTCTCCGCGTTCCTGCCGCGCGCCGCGCGTACGCCGTTTCCGGACGAGCATCACGAGCAGGCTATCGTGCGCTTCTCGTCCGGCTTGGCGGATACCGTTCAAGGTGACATGCACGGCGCGATTCTGTCGCGTTCGGGCTGGCATTCCGTGGGTTATAGGCTGGGCACGATCTTCTTCTGGGTCAACAAGTCGTACTCGCGCGGACGCGTGACGCTGGCGTCGGCGAGTGCGTTCGATGAACCCGATGTCGATTTCGCGATGCTCTCCGATTCGCGCGATCTCGAACGTCTGAAGCTCGCGTTGCGATTCGGCGCTGCCGTATTGGCATCGCCTTCGATGAATGCGCATCGCGATGTGATCTTTCCATCGAGCTATTCGCCGCGCGTGGCGGCGGTGGCCGTGCCGGGGACATGGAACGCGGTGCAGCGTGGCGCGTTGAGTACATTGCTCGATATCGCCGGACCTCTGCGCGGCGCGTTGATCAAGAGCGTCGTGACGCAAGGCGTGAGCATCGCAGAGCCGCTCGCCGACGATCGCGCGATGACCGCGTTCGTCCAACGCAATGTCGGAGGAACGTGGCATCCGTCGGGAACGTGCCGGATGGGGTCATCGACCGATCCGTTGGCCGTGACGGATTCGCATGGCGCGGTGTACGGCGTCGAAGGGCTGCATGTGTGCGACGCGTCGCTGATGCCTTCGATTCCGTGCGCCAATACGAACGTGCCGACGATCATGATCGCGGAACGGGTGGCGGATGCGTTGCGCGGCGCGGCGAGTGACGAATATGAAACGGCCGCGCGCGCTCTGAACTACTCGCCGTAACCCACGATCCCCTTCACTTCGAGAAATGCCTCCAACCCCCACTCGCCATATTCCCGCCCGTTCCCCGATTGCTTATACCCGCCAAACGGCGACCCCGCATCCCACGCCGGATAATTGACGTACACGCTACCCGCGCGCATTCTCATCGCCACACGACGCGCACGCGCCTGATCCTTCGACTGCACATACGCCGCCAGACCGTACGGCGTATCGTTGGCGATGCCGATCGCTTCCTCTTCGTCGCGATACGGCATGATCGCGAGCACCGGCCCGAAGATTTCCTCCCGCGCAATCGTCATCGACGGATTCACGTTCGCGAATACGGTCGGCTTCACGTAATAACCGCGTTCGAGTCCATCGGGACGTCCGGGTCCGCCCGTCACCAGTGAAGCGCCCTCTTCGATGCCGACATCGATCAGCCGTTGCACGCGCCCGAACTGCACATCGCTGACGACGGGGCCCATCGTCGTGGCAGGATCGTCGGCCGGCCCGACACGGTGCTTCTGCGCCGCGCGCAATGCGATCGCCACCGCTTCATCGTGCCGCGACGCGGGCACGAGCATGCGCGTGGGCGCATTGCACGATTGCCCGCTGTTGCTGAAGCACGAGTTCACGCCCGCGGTCACGGCGGCGTCGAAATCGGCATCGTCGAGCAGGATGTTCGCAGACTTGCCGCCCAGCTCCTGATGCACGCGCTTCACCGTCGGCGCGGCCAGCTTCGCGATCTCGATGCCCGCGCGCGTCGATCCGGTGAACGACACCATGTCGATATCCGGATGCGCGCTCAATGCTGCGCCGACCGTCGGTCCGTCGCCATTGACGAGATTGAACACGCCTTTGGGCACGCCGGCCGCGTCGATGATTTCGGCGAACAGGATCGCGTTCATCGGCGACACTTCGCTCGGTTTGAGCACTACCGTGCAGCCCGCCGCGATGGCCGGCGCGACCTTGCACACGATCTGATTGATCGGCCAGTTCCACGGCGTGATGAGCGCGGCCACGCCCACGGGTTCGTGATTGACGAGCGTCGTGCCTTTGCTGCGCTGCCACTGGAAGCGCTCGACAGTGCGCAGCGTTTCCTCGATATGCCGCTTGCCGAGCGCGGCCTGCCACGCATGTGCAAGCTTGGTCGGCGCGCCGATCTCGCGCGAGATGACCTCGGCCATCTCGTCATAGCGCGCGATGTACGCATCGAGCAGGCGCTGCAACAACGCGACGCGCTCTTCCACACTCGTCTGCGAAAACGATACGAACGCGCGCCGCGCCGCCGCTACCGCGCGATCGACATCGTGCGCATCGCCGAGCGCGACTTCGCCGATCGTTTCTTCCGTCGACGGATCGATGACAGGCAAACGCGCGCTGCCCGAAGGTTCGACCCATTCGCCATCGATATAGAACTGCTGGAGATGTCGCATATTTTTGAGTAGTGGAAGAGTCAGGCTCGCGCCACCGTCGAAGAACGCCGGCTCACGACGACGATCATCACGAGGCACAAGGTCAGCGCCGTCAACATCGTACTGATGGCGGCAATGGTCGGATCGATTTCATCGCGCAGCGTGACGAACATGCGGCGCGTGAGCGTCTGGTTACTGCCGCCGGAAATGAACAGCGCGACGACGGTTTCATCGAGCGCCTGAATGAACACGAACACCGCGCCGGAAATCACGCTCGCCTTGATCTGCGGCAACGTCACCGCCATGAAGGCGCGAAAGCGGTTCATGCCAAGACTGCGCGCGACCATCTCCTGCGTGCGGTCGAACGTGCGCAAGTCCGCGCCCACGGAGATGAGCACATAAGGCAGGCCGAGCATCGTGTCCGCGATGATCAGTCCGCCGAGCGTATTCACATAACCCGCTTGCGTGAAGACAAAGAATACGCCCACCGCGACGATGATGATAGGCACCATCAACGGCAGCATCAACAACGGGCGCAGATAGCGCCGCGACCAGTGCGATCCGTACTGAATGCCGTAAGCCGCCGCGACGCCGAGCGGCGTCGCGATCAGGGCCGCGCATGTGGAGGCAGCGAAGGTGGTCTTGGCGGCATCGATCCATGCGGCGTTATCGAAGAACGCGTGATACCAGCGCAGCGAATAAGCGGGCGGCGGAAACGTCAGGAAGCGCGCATCGGAGAAGGAAAGCGGCACGACGATCACAACCGGAATCATCAGGAACGCGAGAATCAGCATCACCGATGCAGCCAACGTCACTCGACCCAAGGACATCGTATTCCTCATTTGCATCATTTCGCCCCCAACGTCTTTTCGAGCGGAATCACGCGGCTCACGCCGTAGAAGATCGCGAACACGCAGATGAGCAGCACCACGCTCACCGAACTCGCCGCGCCCCAGCTGTTATAGATCTCGACGTTGCGGCTCACGATCATCGACACCATCATCGACTTGCCGCCGCCCATCAGCTCCGGCGTGATGTAGAAGCCGAGGCACAGCACGAACACGAGCGTCACGCCCGCGAGCACGCCGCTCATCGAGAGCGGCAGGAACACGCGCAGAAACACGTGTAGCGGCGAACCGCCGAGGCTCGCGCCCGCCTGCGATAGATTCGGCGGAATCTTCTGCATCGCGGAATACAGCGGCAGCACCATGAACGGCAGAAGGATATGCACCATCGCGATGATGGTGCCGAACTGGTTATACGAAAGCTGCAAGGGCCGATCGATCAAACCCATGCCGAGCAGCGCCTTGTTGATGAGCCCCGTGCGTTGCAACAGCACGAGCCATGCGTAGGTGCGCACGAGCACGCTGGTCCAGAACGGCAGGATCACCATGCCGAGCACGAGCGCGCTCCATCGCGGCGAGATCGACGCCGCGAAATACGCGACCGGATAACCGAGCAGCAGCGTAATGGCCGTCACGATCAAGCTGAGCTTGAAGGTCAGCACGAACGTGTCGAGATACGCGCCCGTGAAGACGCGCCGATAGTTCACGAGCGAGAGCACGCCGTCGTGATAAAGCGACTGCCACGAAAGCCACGCGAGCGGCACGACGAGCAGCACGATCACCACCAGCAACGCGGGCGCCATCAACATCAGCATCGTGCGGTCTTCGCGGCGCTGATGGCGCACCGAGGGGTCGATCGTGGCGGCATGCATCACGGCGGTGTCCTGGAGAATCCGTTTGGCTGTCGTCATCATGCACCTACGGCGTCGAGAAACTGATACCACGCGGCGACGAGCCTGACGCCCGGCGCGCGCAGCGCATGAAACGGCACCGGCCGCAAGCCGTCTTGCGCCAGCAGCGCGAGTTCCGGCTTTTCGCCGAGCGCGAGCGCCGCCGCGTGCTGACCGATGAGACTCGCCATTGCGATGCCCGCGCCGTTGTAGCCGAGACAGAACGTGGTGGCGTCGTCGCTGCGGCCGACATGCGGCAGCGCGTTGAAGGTCATGCCGACATAGCCCGACCAGCGATACTCCACCACCACATCCTTCAATTGCGGAAAGAGCGCGACCATCGCGCGTTGCAGCGCATCGAAGCCGGTCGGCTCGCCTTCCTTGCCGAATGCATCGCGACCGCCGAAGAGCATGCGGCCATCGACCTTCCGGAACCACTTCATCATGCGACGCGTTTCCGTATAGCTGCGGCGTTGCACCATGAGTTGCGCATCGAGCTCGGGCGACAGCGGCGCCGTTGCGATCATCGCGCTTCTGAACGGCACCAGTTCACGATGATACGAAGCCGTGGCATCGGTCAGATTCGAGTACGCGTTGGTCGCGACGATCACCTGCCTCGCGCGCACCGTGCCGCCCGGCGCTCGCAAATGCGCGCGGCCGTCCTGCGCGCGCGACATGTCGATCACCGGTGTCGCGTCGTAGATCGGCACGCCGCGCGCGGTCAGGCCCGCCGCGATGCCGCGCACGTATTCGAGCGGCAGAATCGTGCCCGCATCCGCGCTCAGCACGCCGCCGACGAAGCCTGTCGAGCCCGTTTCATGCTGCACTTGCGCACGCGATTGCACGCTCATCGATGCATCGCCGAGCATCGTGCGCACCCAGTCCGCTTCGGCACAGATCGATGCGAGCGCGCGCTCCGTATGCGCGCAGCGCAAGCTGCCCGTATGCTCGAATCGCGCGCGCGTCAGCCTGAATTCGTCGATGAACGCCTCGACCGTGCGTACGCCGTCATGCGCGAGCCGATGCATGCGCTTCGCGACATCGATGCCATGCGCGCCCGCGATGGCCGGAAACGATAGCCGGAACTTCGACGACACCACGCCGCCATTGCGTCCGCTCGCGCCCCAACCGACCGGATTCGCATCGAGCACCGCGCATTCGACGCCGCGCTTTTGCAGCGCATACGCGGCGCTCAAGCCCGAATAACCCGCGCCGATGATCGCCACTTCCACATCGATGTCGCGTGCGAGCGGCGCGCCCGTGCTGACCGGCGCGTCCATCACGGGCACGCGCGCGGCCATCGCCCGCCATAGCGATTCGGGTTGCGGGCGCGATGCTGTGGTTGGCGCGCGCATTGTCAGGCAGCGGCGCGTACTTCGTCGTCCACGGCATCCGCGAGCGCGGCCAGCGTCGCGAACTTCCAGGTCGGCGCGGTGACGGCTTCGGGCACCGGCGTCGCGCCGAAGCCCTTCAAGCCCTGACGCCGCTCGATCCAGCACGTCGCATAACCGAGCTTGGTCGCGATGCCGATGTCGTGATACTGGCTCTGCGCCGTATGCAGAATCTCTTCGAACTTGTAGCCGAACGCAGCCTGACGCCCACGGTTATAAGCGAAAAATTGCGGATCGGGCTTCGCGACGCCGGTTTCATCGCAGCACACGGTATCGTCGAACGGATTGCCGAGCGTGTGCGCATACGCCGACAACGCCACGCGATCCGCATTGGTCATCGCCACCAGACGGAAGTGCTTGCGCAGACGCTTCAATGCGGCGACGGAGTCCTCGAACGCGGGCCATTCGAGCACATCGCGCTGAAACGCAGCGGCGGACTGCGCGTCGTCGGGCAGGCCGAGTTGCTTCGCGAGATGCAGATAGACATTCGACATTTCATGACTGGAGCGGCCCGGATGCTTTGCACGTCCGTCCATATACGGCTCGAAGATCTGATCATCGGTCAGGTCCTTTGCCTTCGGCCCGCCCAGCCGGCGCACGGAATCCAGCACGCCCTTTTCGAAGTTGATCAGCGTGCCGACGACATCGAACGTCAGAACCTTGAAATCAGTGAGATTCATTGCTTCATCCTCTACGGGTTGCGGTGAAAAAGCATCAGGCCGACACGACGATCGTGTCCTGTGGATCGAGCGCGACGGTCATCGAGGCGCCCGGCGCGGGAATGCGCTTGCGCGCCTCGTGGCTGCCGGGCTGCCGAAGACTGATAGCGGTGCCGTCGGGCAGCGCGGCGAATACGCGCAGGCTCTCGCCTTGATAGAGCACTTCGGTCACGCGGCATGAAAGACGGTTCACATTCGCGTGACCCGCATCGCCGTCGATGACGAGCTTTTCCGTCTGCACGGCGAGCAACAGCTTTTCGCCGCGCGGTAAAGGGTGCGCGGTGCGCAGAATCGTGTCGCCGAGACGCACGGCGTCGTCGCCGGCGCGCGTGACATCGAGCATCGTCGCTTCGCCGATGAAGCTCGCGACAAACGCATCGCAGGGACGGTCATACAGGCGCTCGGGCGTATCGATCTGCACGAGCCGGCCATCCTTCAGGACAGCGACGCGATCGCTCATCGTGAGCGCCTCGCGCTGATCGTGCGTCACGTTGACGATGGTCGCGCCGAGCTGACGATGCAGTCTGCGCAATTCGATCTGCATGGTCTCGCGCAACTGCTTGTCGAGTGCGGAGAGCGGTTCGTCCATCAGAATGAGTTGCGGTTGAAACACGATTGCACGCGCGAGCGCCACGCGCTGTTTCTGTCCGCCGGAAAGCTGATGGATGCCGCGGTCTTCATAACCTTTGAGCTCGACCATCGCGAGCGCATCGGCGACGCGTTTCGCCCAGGTCGATTTCGGCTCGCGGCGCGCGCGCAACGAAAACGCGACGTTCTCGCCCACGCTCATGTGCGGAAAAAGCGCGTAGTTCTGAAACACGATGCCGATCTCTCGCTTGTGCGGCGGCGCAAATGTAATGTCACGCTCGCCGACCCACACGCTGCCCGAAGACGGCTGCACGAAACCGCCGAGGATGCCGAGCAGCGTCGTCTTGCCCGAACCCGATGGCCCGAGCAGCGAGACGAACTCGCCGGGCGCGATATCGAGCGATACATCGTCCAGCGCTGTCACCGCGCCGTAGCGCTTGGTCGCGGACCTGATCGACACTCCGGTTTTAGCGCGTGCGTCCATGTCGTTCGTCTCGTCGAAAAGAGCAATGGTTGGGAAAATACTATGTCGCGATGTTTTTGACGGCAATTCCAAAATTGTTGGATCGGGCATAACACGAAGTCATGCCAAACCTTCGCAGAAAACTGCCCAGCGCAAACGCGCTTTTCGTGTTCGAAGCGGCTGCGCGCTGCGGTAATTTCACGCGCGCCGCGCAGGAGCTTTATGTGAGTCAGCCCGCCGTGAGCCGCATGCTCGCGCGCATGGAAGACCATATCGGCGTGCGGCTTTTCGAGCGCGTGCGCGGCGGCATCGAACTCACGGAAAGCGGCGAAATTCTTTATCGCAAGATATCGGAAGGCTTCAGCGGCATAGAAAGCGCGATCCGCGAAATAGAAGCGCGCGCGACGGGCATCGAAACGGTCACGCTGTCTGTGTCCACCGGCTTCACCACGCACTGGCTCATGCCGCGCATGAGCCGCCTGAATCAGGCGTTTCCTTCCGTCGATCTGCGGTTTCAATTGATATCAGGGCGCATCGGCGGGCCGCTCGTCGATGTCGATCTCGGCATGCGCTTTGTTCACGATGAGGAAATCGACGAGAACGCCGTGCTCGTCATGCCCGAGATGCTGTTGCCGCTTTGCAATCCGCGCTATCACGAACTCGCGCAAACGGACGCGGCGCGCGCGCATGGCGATACGGTGATCGTCATGGATGACGAGGAGCGCGGCTGGCACGAGCGCTTTCATGCATTCGCTTCAAAGGCGCGCCATGCAGCGGGCATGTTGCGATTCAACGACTACGCGATTGTCGTGCAGGCGGCGCTGCTGGGCCAGGGCATCGCGCTCGGGTGGCTCAACGTGACATCGCACTGGCTTGCGCAAGGCGCGCTCGTGCCGACCGAAGAGGAACTGATTGTCACGAGCCGGCGCTGCTGCCTGCTCACGCCGCCGAACCGGCCCGTCAGGCCCATCGTCGCCGATGTGCGCGCGTGGATCATTCAGGAAGCGTTAAGCGACCTGCGCATCGTCGAAAGCCAGTACCCGCGGCTGGGTTTGCGCGACGCGCTTAAGCATTCCGGCATCACGCTCGGCTGAGCGCGCTTTCTTGCGCGTGCGCGCAACGAATGCGCTCGGCGTCATGCCGCACATGCGCTTGAAATGCCGCGCGAGATGGCTCTGATCGAAGAAGCCCACTTCCGTTGCGACGACCGATCCCGGCACGCCCGCGAGCAACAAGGTCTGCGCGCGCCGCACGCGCAACTCGCACAGATACTTGTAGGGCGACAGCCCGAATTGCTCGCGAAATACGGTCGCGAAACGCGATACGCTCAGCGCCGACAGATCCGCAAGCTGCGCAAGGCTGACGGTCTGATCGAAATTGGCTTCGATATAGGCGAGCGCGTCGACGAGATTGGCTTGGCTCATGGCTAAGACTCGGAAGTGACCGATTCCGCGTGCGTCGACGATGCGCGCTGAAATCGTCTGATGGAAAACGAAGCGAGATCGATCGGCGTGCTGCCCGTATCGATCAGCTCGGCGAGCGTTTCACCGACGCCCGGGCCGATCTGAAAGCCCGATCCGCTGAAGCCGAACGCATAGAAGAGGCCGTCCGTTTTCGAACTCGGTCCGATCACCGGTTCCGAATCCGGCAGATAACTTTCGACTCCGCTCCACACGCGAATCACATGCAGCGGACCCATCGCGGGCACCATGCGGCGGAACTGCGCCATCTGCGCGACGGTGTTCTCCGGCAGAACAGAAGCTCTGCGCGTGCCGGCATCGGCGGGGCCGGCAGGACCGCCGCCCAGCACGATATTGCCGCGCGGAATCTGCCGGAAATACACGCTCTCTTCCTTGATCGACGTGTACACGCCCATCGAAAACTGGAACACGTAGGGCACGGGTTCGGTCACGGCCATTTGCGGGCCGCGCGCCGCGAGCGGCACCGGTTCGCCGAATTGCGTCGACAGCGCATTGGCCCACGCGCCCGCGCAAATCAGCACTTGATCCGCGCGATACACATCGCCCGTCGCGGTTTGCACGCGAAATCCGTCCGATTCCTTTTCGACGTGCATCACTTCCGTATTCTCGACGATGCGGGCGCCGAGTCGCGCAGCGGCACGCCCGAACGCGGGCGCGGCGAGACGCGGGTTCGCATGGCCGTCGAGCGGCGAGATCGATGCGGCGAGCACGTCGCGGCCGAGGAAAGGAAAGCGTCGGAACATGGCCGCGCCTTCGAGCACTTCGAGATCGAGTCCGTAGTCACGCGCATCGGCGGCATAGCGATGAAAGTATTCCGCGTCATGCGCGTGATAGCACACGCGCGTATGACCCGATGGCAGGAACTCGATATCCTCGCCGAGCAATTCGCGCGAACGCCGCCATGTGTCGAGCGCGCGATTCGACATCGCGAGTTGTTCGAGCGCGCGTCCTTGCCGACGCACGCCGCCGAAGTTCACGCCGCTTGCCTGCTGTCCGGTCAGGCCGCGTTCGAGCAGAATCACCGAACGCTTGCGGCGGCGCAGAAACAAGGCTGTCGACGTGCCGACGATGCCGCCGCCGATCACGATCACATCGGCGCGCTCGCTCATTCGCTCGTCTCCATGTCCTGATGCGGCGCGAGCGCCATCGGCAAAGGTTTGACGGGCGCTTGTCCGCGCAGGCGTCCAACCGCTTCGAGCGGCACGCGCGCTTGCGCCGCGATCACTTCCGCGCCCGCATGCGCGCAGAAGCGGCCCTGGCATCGTCCCATGCCGACACGCGAAAACGCCTTCGCGCGATTCGCTTCCTGCGCGCCCATTTCGTTCACCACGCGTCGCAGTTCGCCAGCGGTGATCGCTTCGCAGCGGCACACGATGGTCTCATCCGGCAACGCGGCGGCCAGTCGCGCGGGCCACGGAAATGCCGTGCGCAAGCCCGCGGCAAAGCGCGTGAAACGCGATAGCTGCATGCGCAAATTGTTGGCCTCGCTTTCGTCGCGCGTCATACCGAGATCTTTCAATGCGGCGAGCGCAGCAAGCCGCCCCGCGCGTTCGGCCGCATCCGCGCCGCGCACGCGCGCGCCATCGCCCGCCAGATAGATGCCTTTCACGTTGCTGCGGCCGTCTTCATCGGCGATGGGCAGCCACTGCTGCAACGCCTGATCGAAGCGGAATTCGCAGCCCGCGAGATCGGCGAGCTGCGTCTCGGAGCGCAAGTGATAACCGAGCGCGACGGCATCGCATTCGACGTCCAGCAGCGCGCCATCGGCGAGTTTGACGCGCACGCCTTGCACGCCGCGCTCCGGCGTCCCTTGAATCTGAACTGGCGTGATGCCGCGATGGACCGGCACGCGCGCATCCTTGAGCACGCGCATCAACGCGATGCCCTTCTTCAGCGTCGATGGAATCGCGAGCAATTGCGGCAACGCGCGCAGCCGTTGCGCGATCGTCGATGTATCCAGCACCGCGCTCACCGTCGCGCCCGCCTTCACGTATTGCGCGGCGACGAGATACAGCAACGGTCCCGTGCCCATCATCACGACGCGCGCGCCGATCGCGCAGCCCTGCGATTTCAGCGCGACCTGCGCGCCGCCGAGGCTATACGCGCCCGCGTGATGCCAGCCCGGAACGGGCATCAGACGATCGGTCGCGCCGCTACAAATGATGAGCGCATCGAACGCGAGCTTGCGATGACGTGTGCCGCTCACCACATGCACCGCGTTCGGCTCGATGTTCCATACGAGCGTATCGGGCACGTAGTCGATCTTCGCGCGCAACGCATCGAAGCTTTCGTGCAAGGCCCGCGCGCGTTGCGCTTCCGTGCCGTACAGCGTCTCATACGTGCGCGTAAAACCCTCTGGCTGACGACGATAAATCTGCCCGCCATCGCGCCTGCCTTCATCGATCACCACGGGACGCAGACCCGCTTCGACCAGCGCCTGCGCCGCGCGCACGCCCGCCGGCCCCGCGCCGATCACGATCACAGTCGCGGCCATACGCCCTCCTTTGCTTGCGAGAGCCGCGTGACGATCGACATGCCTTCGACGGCCTGTGTCGTGCAGGCGCGCACGCGTTCGCCGTTCGCCATCCACACCCAGCAGTCCTGGCACGCGCCCATCACGCAGAAGCCCGCGCGACGGCCATCGCCGAATTCGGAATCGCGCAGCGCGTCCTGCGAAGTCAGCAACGCGACCATCAGCGTGTCGCCGGCGGCTGCGAGCGCGCGCTTGCCGTCGATGACGATCTCGAACGTACTGCGCCCTTGCTCCGCGACCCTCACGAACCGTCCGCTCATGCCGTCACCGTTTCCGCCGACTGCATGCGCGAGAGATCGTCGGCGCTGTGATGGCACAGAATTTCCGCGCCCGATGGCAAGGTCTTCTTCGCAGGCGGCGTCACGTTGCATTTGCCATCGATACGCGCCGCGCAACGCGAGCGGAAGCTGCACAGCTCGGGCGCATCGCTTTCGGGGCCGAGCGCGGGCAACGCGCCGAGCGCCATCGCGCGGCGCGAATCGAGCCAGCCGGGGCGCAAGGCGGGAACCGAATCGACCAGCAGGCCCGTGTACGGGTGATACGGCGGATGCGACAGCGCATCGCGCTGCCCCGTTTCGACGCACTGCCCCGCGTAGAGCACGATGACTTCGTCGCAGATCGCGCGCACCGTCGAGATGTCGTGGCTGATGAACATGTACGACACGTTCAGTTCACGACGCAGTTCCGCGAGCAGATCGAGGATCGCCGCGCCGACGACCGTATCGAGCGCGGAGGTCACTTCATCGCAGAGAATCAGCTCGGGCTTCGCCGCGAGCGCACGCGCGAGATTCACGCGCTGCTTCTGTCCACCCGACAGACCGCCTGGCTGACGCTTCGCGATCGATGCCGGCAGCTTCACCAGATCGAGCAGTTCGAGCATGCGCTTTTGCGCCGGCGCACCGCGCAGGCCGTGATAGAAATTCATCGGCCGCGCGAGGATATCGGCGATGGTGCGGCTCGGGTTCAGCGCGGTATCGGCGTTCTGAAACACGATCTGCACGCGTCGATATTGCTCCAGCGTGCGCTCGGAAAGCTTCGCGGGCAGCGGCTTGCCGTCGAGCAGCACGTCGCCGCGCGCGCGATCCACGAGGCCCGCGATCACGCGCGCGAGCGTCGTCTTGCCCGAGCCCGATTCGCCGATCACGCCGAGCGTGCTGCCACGCGCGATCTTCAGGCTCACGTCGTCGAGCACGCGCACGGCGGGTACGCCGTTCGCATCGATGCGGCCATAGCCCGCGCTCAGGTTGCGGATTTCGAGCAGCGGGACATCGCTCGCTTCGTCCGGCATGGTGAGTTCGGCTTCGGGACGGCGCGTCGCCGCCAGCAACTGGCGCGTGTAGTCGTCGGCGGGAGCGTCGAGCACTTGCGCGGTCGTGCCGTTCTCGCGCACGCGTCCGCCGTTCAATACGACGATGCGATCCGCCATCTGCGCCACGACCGCCAGATCGTGCGATACGTACACCGCCGTCGTGCCCAGTTCGCGCACCACGCCCTTGAATGCGGCGAGCACTTCGATCTGCGTGGTCACGTCGAGCGCGGTAGTTGGTTCATCGAACACGACGACGGCGGGATCGGTGATCAACGCCATCGCCGCCATGAGGCGCTGCAACTGGCCGCCCGACACCTGATGCGGATAGCGATCGCCGATCGTCTCCGGATTCGGCAACGCGAGCGAGCGAAACAGGCCGATCGCTTTCTGACGCGCCGCGACGGGCGTCATGAGCTTGTGCAGCAGCGCGGGCTCGGTTACCTGATCCATGATCGTGCGCGCCGGATTGAAGCCCGCCGATGCGCTCTGCGCGACATACGCGACCGTGCGTGAACGCAATGCGCGGCGGCCCTTTGCATCGAGCGACAACACATCCGTATCGCCGATCTTCACCGAGCCGCCCGCGATCGAACATCCGCCACGCGCATAGCCGAGCAGCGCCAGCGCGATGGTCGTCTTGCCCGAGCCCGATTCGCCGATCAACGCGAGCACTTCGCCCTTCTTCACCGTGAAGTCGACGCCCTTCACGATCTCGACGACCGGATCGGGCGCGACGCCAGCAACGACGCGCAAGCCCTTCACTTCGATCATGTTCGTAGTCATTGCCCGCCTCCATGCGAACGCGCGCCATGACGACGCAGGCTGTCGATGAGCAGATTCACGCCGACGGTCAGCGTCGCGATGGCGACAGCGGGCATCAGCACCGCAGGCGCACCTTCCGCAAGCCCGCCGATGTTCTCGCGCACGAGCGAGCCCCAGTCGGCGTTCGGCGGCTGCACGCCGAGGCCGAGAAAGCTCAGGCCCGAGAGCAGCAGCACGATGAACACGAAGCGCAGGCCGAAGTCCGCGAGCATCGGATGGATCATGTTGGGCAGCACTTCCACTCGCGCGATGTAGAACAGCTTCTCGCCACGCGCCTTCGCGACCTGCACGTATTCGAGCGTCATGATGTTCACCGCGAGCGAGCGCGAGATGCGGAACGCGCCGGGGATGTACGCGAGCGCTGCGACCATCATCAGCATCGGAATGGACGAGCCGAACGCGGCGATCACGACGAGCGCGAGAATCTTGCTCGGGATCGAGATGAGCGCATCGAAAAGACGGCTCAGCACTTCATCGACCCAGCGCCCCGACACGGCGGCCACCAGCCCGAAGAACGTGCCGATGACGCTCGCCGCGACCGTCGATGCGAGCGCAAGCCCGACCGTGTATTGCGTGCCGTAGAGAATGCGGCTCAGCATGTCGCGGCCGAGATAGTCGGTGCCGAGCAGATGCGCCGCGCTGAACGAGCCGAACACTTCCGTCGACGTGAACGCGCCGCCCTTGTACGGCGCGATGACCGGCCCGATGAACGCGACCGCGAGCCAGAACACGACGATGAAAAGACCGATCAGCCCCAGTACGGCGAAGCGATCGACGAGGCGCCTGAACACGCTGCGCTTGACCACGGGCGCCTCGTCCTGCGGCGCGTCGGCGGGAGGCTGGTCGTATAGCATGGTCGTGGCGTGAGAAGAAACGTTCCGGTTCATCGTTGACGCAGCCTCGGGTTGGAGACGATCTGAGCCAGATCGGCAATGAGCACGAGCGCGAGATAGGCCGCGCAGAACACCATCACGCAGCCCTGCACGAGCGGCATGTCGCGGTTGGTGACGGCATCGACCATCAGGCTCGCGAGACCGGGATAGTTGAAGATGGACTCGACGATCACCACGCCGCCGAACAGATACGACAGACTCAATGCGACCGCATTCGCGATCGGTCCGATGGTGTTCGGCAGCACATGGCGCAACACCACGCGCATCGGCGAAGCGCCCTTGAGCAGCGCCATCTCCACATACGACGCGTTCAACTGGTCGAGCACGGCCGCACGCGTCATGCGCGCCATCTGCGCGACGATCACGCAGCACAGCGTCATCACCGGCATCGCATAGGTGCGCACGAGCCCGCTGAACGACGACACATCCGACAGATACGACAACGCGGGCAGCCAGCGCAGCTTCACCGCGAAGATCAGCACGGCGATGGTCGCGACGAGAAACTCGGGCACGGCGACGGTCGACAGCGTGAGCACGTTGAGCGCGCGATCGACGAGCGAGCCCCGATACATCGCCGATGCAATGCCGATGACGAGCGCGACCGGCACGGACACGAGCGCGGTCAGCCCCGCGAGCACGAGCGAATTCGGCAGACGCGTGGCGATCAGTTCGCTGACCGGCAGATTGTTCGACAGCGACGTGCCGAAGTTGCCCGTCACCACATGCACGAGCCATTGCACATAGCGCGTAACAGCGGGTTGATCGAGGCCGAACTGATGCCGCAGCGCCTCAACCTGTTCGGGTGTGGCCGCCTGGCCGAGCGCCTGCTGTGCCGCGTCGCCCGGCAACAGGCCGGTGATGCCGAACACCACCATCGACACGATGAACAGCGTGAGCAGCGCGAGGCCGAGGCGCGCGGCGACGAGTCGTTGCGCATGAACTTTCATCGGATATCGCCTCTCGTTGAAGTGTTCACTTCGGGGTTCACTTCGCGCGCCGCCGAATACGTGACGACGCGCGTCCGGTGTCACAGCACGTTCATGCCTCGAGCCATACGTTTTCCGCGAACATCCAGCCCATCAGGCCCGCGAGCGGAATGCCGCCGAGACCCTTGAGCTTCGTGGTGTGCGCGTCGAGCGAGCTCTGGAACATCGGAATGCCGATGCCGCCATCGGTGTGCACGAGTTCCTGCATGTCGCCGTAGATCTTCTTGCGCTTCGCGTCATCCGGTTCGCCACGCGCGGCGACCAGCATCTGGTCGAACTGCGCGCTCTTCCAGTTCGCTTCGTTCCACGGCGCGTCGGACTTGAAGAACTGCGTGAAGATCACGTCAGCGCTCGGGCGCGCATTGATGTTGCCGAAGCCGAGCGGATGCTTCATCCAGTGATTCGACCAATAGCCGTCGGACGGCACGCGCGTCACTTGCAGATTGATGCCCGCCTGCGGCGCGACCTGCTGCATCAGCACGGCCATTTCGACCGAGCCTTCCGCCGCCGGCGATGCATAGAGCTGGATCGGCGCGCTGCCGAGCTTGGCCTTCTGGAAGTGGAACTTCGCCTTGTCGGGATCGAACGCGCGCTGCGGCAGGCCCGACATGTAGTACTTGTTGCTCGGATCGATCGGCTGATCGTTGCCGATCGCGCCATAGCCGCGGAAGATCGTCTTGCGCATCTGCTCGCGGTCCATCAGATACATCATGCCGCGGCGGAAGTCCGCATTGCCCGTGATGCCGCCGTCGTCGCGCATAATGAGGTCGGTGTACTGGCCGGTCTTCGTTTCCAGCACCGCGAAACCTTGCGTGCCCTTGATGCGCTCGGTCGAGCGCGCGCTCACCGCGTTGATGAGCTGCACGTCGCCGGACATGAGCGCGTTCACGCGCGCGGGCTCGTCGGCGATGCCGATCAGCTCCACTTCGTCCAGATGCGGCATGCCCGGCTTCCAGTACTTCTCGTTGCGCACGCCCACGGTGCGTACGCCCGGCGAGAACTCCTTCACCTTGAACGGGCCCGTGCCGACAGCCGTCTTGAAGTCGGTCGTGCCGTCCTTGATGATGAGGAAGTGCGAGTCGGCGAGAATCACCGGCAGGTCCGCATTCGCGCCCGTCAGCGTGATGGTTAGTTCGTTCGGGCCGGTCGCCTTGACTTCCTTGAACTGGTCGGCAAGCGTCTTCGCCTTCGAGCCGATCGCCGGGTCTTTATGGCGCATCAGCGAATAGATGACATCCTGCGGCGTGAGCGATTTGCCGTCGTGGAACTGCACGCCGCTGCGCAGCTTCACGACCCACACGGTCGCGTCCTTCGTTTCGAGCGATTCGGCGAGCGCCATCTTCGCGCCGAGATGATTGTCGAGTTCGGTCAGGCCGCTGTAGAACATGAACCCACGCGCGTAGTCGGTGCCGAGCGCGCCTTTCGCGGGATCAAGCGTATCGGCGGCGGACGACGACTGCGTCGCCACGCGGATGCGTCCGCCCTGCTTCGGCTTGCTCTGCGCGAAAGCCGCGCCGCTTGCGGTGAGAAGCCCCGCGCCCGTCACCGACAGCAAGCCGCCCGCGGCCATCGCGCGCAGGACGTTGCGCCGCGACGCGCCGCTGCGCGTCAGTTCTTCGAGCCGTTTGCCGGCATCGGCATGGGCAAGTGCTTCAGGCGATTTGTCGATGCTCATGAACTTCTCCGCGATAGGGGCTGTGAATGTTCGACGGCTTGTTGATGGAATATGGGCCGCCTGTCTTTGCTTCGATGCTTCAATAGAACACGTCTTTGATCGAGTAATACGCGCCGACGAGCGGCAGAAACCATGGTTTGCCCGTATGACCCGGAATCGCGGGCCAGTCGAAATCGCGCCATGGGTTCGCGTCCGCGTTGCCGTTCATCACGTCGGCCATGACCTGGCCCATGTGTGTCGACATCTGCGTGCCGTGGCCGCTGTAGCCCATCGAGAAATAGATGCCATCGTGCTGGCCTGCGCGCGGCAGACGGTCGGCGGTGATATCGACGAGACCACCCCAGCAATAGTCGATGCGCGCATTGGCGAGACTCGGGAAGATAGACGCGAGATTCGCTTGCAGGATGCGTCCGCTCTTCGCATCCGATGGCCGCTCCGATGCGGTGAAGCGCGCACGTCCGCCGAGCAAAATGCGCGCGTCGGGCGTGACGCGAAAATAGTTGTGCATCAGGCGGCTCGTCGTGTACGAGCGCCGGTTCGGCAGCAGTTGTTGCAACTGATCCGCAGGCAGCGGCTCCGTCACGATGATGAACGAGCCCACCGGCGCGAGCCTGCGCCGATACCACGAGAACGGGCCGTGCTTCGACGGGCCCGTCGCGATCAAAACCTGCTTCGCGTACAACGTGCCGCGCTTCGAATCGATTCGATATCCGCAGCCTTCCTTCGTTATTGCAGTGACTTCGGCGTGCTCATAGAGACGCGCACCCTGCCTCGCCGCTGCCTTTGCAAGTCCGTCAGCGAACTTGCCCATATGCATTTGTCCGCCGTGACGCTGCAGCAAGCCGCCGTAAAAGGCATCGGACTGCACTTCGTTGCGGACCTGCTCGCGATCGAGCAGATCGATGTCCGGATCGACTTCACGCCGGATCAGGCCGGCGGTCTTCGCGATGTGTTCGAGATGATGCGGCTTCGCGGCGAGCTTGAGCTTGCCGGACGCGAGATAGTCGCAATCGATGTGCTCCTCGCGAATCAGACGCTCGACCGTATCCACGGCTGCGGCATACGCGCGATAGCAACCTTGCGCGCGCTCCGCGCCGAGTTGCGCACGCAGCGCCGCATAATCCTGCGCAACGCCCGTGTTGCACTGGCCGCCGTTGCGTCCCGACGCGCCGCCGCCCATGCGCCCCGCATCGAGCACGGCGACCGACGCGCCGCGCCTGCCCAGCGCGAGCGCTGCCGACAAACCCGTGAACCCGCCGCCGATCACGGCGACATCGACCTGACCATCCGCCGGGCCTTCGCACGTCGAGATCATCGCGGGCGCGGTGTCGAGCCAGTAGGAGTCGAGTTTCATCGGCATTGCTCGCGTGAAGTGGCTGGAATTACAGACCGAGTTGGCCGGCGAGATCGCCGATGGTGTCCACTTCGTAATACTCGTAGTACGGCGTGCCCGGCTCGTGGCCGCGCTTGACGAACGCCTTGTGCTTGATGCCCATGTCGTGCGCGGTCATCAGGTCGTAGCGCAGGCTCGACGAAACATGCAGCACGTCTTCCGGATTGCAGTTCAACTGGTCGAACATGTACTCGAAGCCCTGCATGCGCGGCTTGTACGACTGCGCCTGCTGCGCCGTGAACACGCGATGGAACGGCGCGCCGAGCTTGTCGACGTTGCTTTGAATCTGATCGTTCGATGCGTTCGAAAGAATCACGAGCTTGTATTTCTTGGCAAGCCGCGAGAGGCCTTCCGGCACGTCCGGATGCGGGCCCCAGGTCGGCACGGCGAGGTAATACTTTTCAGCTTCCGCTTCGTTGAATTCAACCTTCATGCGCTCGCACGTGCGGCGCACCGAATTGACGATCACGTCGCGATACGGCTTCCACGCGCCGAGCACTTCGTCGCGGCGATAGCCCGCGAAGAACTTGACGAATTGCTCCAGGTCGTCGCCTTGCAGGCGATCGGCGTACATCTCGCGAGCCATATCGGCCATGCGGAATTTCGTCAGCGTGCCGTAGCAGTCGAACGTGATGTACTTCGGCTCGAAATCGATCATGGTGTCAGTCCTGTCGTGAATTGAACCCGTCCGGAGTTCAGTGGTGAAAGCAAGCAACAGCGAAGTGTTGAGAGAAATTTAAACAAGGCAAAAATGACTGATGGCGTTGAATGCGCGCCTCGCGACGACATAAGTCATGCGTTTTGAAGCATCGCCGCAGCAGATAATGCGGCGCTCTTTTCGCACGATCGTGCTCATCAACTTTCAGTGTCGATCAGCACGCTCTTGAAGCGCAGATTCGCTTCGTACGCCTGCCGCCCGAGATCCTTGCCGATGCCCGAGCGCTTGTAGCCGCCCGTCGGAATCACGAAGTCGCTCGTGCGGCCATAGCGATTCACCCAGACCGTGCCGGCCTCGATGCCGCGCACCAAGCGCAACGCGCGGCCGATATCCGCCGTATGCACGCCTGCGGCGAGGCCATAGTCGGGATGCGCGGCGAGTTCGAGCGCTTCTTCTTCGGTATCGAAGGACTGCACGGTCAGCACCGGGCCGAAGATCTCGCTGCGCACGGCATCGCTGTCCTGCGTGACGTCGCACAGCAAAGTCGGCGCATAGAACGCGCCCGGCGTCGCCGCATCGGCGCGCTTGCCGCCGCAACGCAGGCTCGCACCGGTCGCGATGCTGCGTTGAACGATTGCGTCGATGCGCTGCGCCTGCGGCTCGGAGATGATCGGCGACAAGGTCGTGCCCGCAGCCCATGTCGCGCCCGCCTTGAGTTCGCTGAAAGCCTGCGCGATGCGATCGGTCAGTTCATCCGCGATCCCGCGTTGCACCAGCAGCCGCGAACCCGCGACACACACCTGTCCCGCATTCCCCGTGATCGCACCCGCGATGCGGCGTGCGACCTCATCGATGCGCGGCGCATCGGCGAACACGATCTGCGGACTCTTGCCGCCCAGTTCGAGCGTGACGGGCTTGGTGCCCGACTCCGCGCAGGCGGCCATGATCGCCGCGCCCGTGCGCGTCGATCCGGTGAAGGTCACCTTGCCGATGCGCGGATGACGCACGAGCGCATCGCCGGTCGTGCGGCCATCGCCCTGAACGACGTTGAAGATGCCCGGCGGCACGCCTGCTTCCAAAGCGAGTTCAGCGAGACGCAACGCGGAAAACGGCGTCATCTCCGATGGTTTCAGCACGACCGCATTGCCCGCCGCGAGCGCGGGCGCGGTCTTCCATATGCCCATCACGAGCGGGAAATTCCACGGTGCGATCGCGCCGATCACGCCGTACGGCTCGGCGATCGTCATGCCGAGATGCCGATGATCGGTCGCCGCGACATCGCCGCCGATCTTGTCGGCGAACTCCGCATAGAAGCGGATGCTCTCGGCGGTGAACGGCACGTCCCAGTTGTACGCATCGCGCACGGGACGTGTCGAGCCGAGCGCTTCGAGCGGCGCGAGATTGGCTGCATCGGCGGCGACGAGATCGGCGAATCGGCGCAATACGCGAGCGCGCTCGCGCGGCGCGCGGCGCGCCCAGTCGCTTTGCCTGAACGCGCTGTAGGCGTTCTGCACGGCGTAGTCGATCATCGCTTCATCGGCGACGGGCACCGATGCATACACCACGCCATCCGACGGCCGCGCGACCTCGATGCGCGACGCGCCCGCATCGATCAATTCGCCACCGATGAAATGGCCGCTCCTGATGACGATGCTGGCAGGATCGAACCGGTCCATATGCGTAAGTCCTCCGGGACGTTGCGTTGACATGGCTTCATCGTAGGCCCGGCGCACTGGCATATGTCGCTGACAAAATTGCCGATTCAGCACGGCGCGCGCGTTCTCGCTGCGATAACCTGCGGTTTTGCGTTGCACCACGCGCGCAGTCCATGCGTCACGCGGGACAGGAAGATCGTCCTAGCCATAGGCGCTGCGCGATGTCACAGTCACGGTAAATGTCTTCAAAGTGAGGAGGCCGGCGTGCCCGACTCGAGCAATAACGATGTGGTCGAATACCGGGCTTTCACGCTCGACGACATCCCCGCGGCGCACGCGCTGTCGGCGTCCGTCAAGTGGCGGCATCGCGCGGACGACTGGCGCCTCGCCGCACGTCTGGGCAGCGGCTTCGCCGCCGTCGATCAGCACGGCCAGCTCGTCGGCACCGCGCTCGCATTCGAGTTCGGCGCGCAGGCCGCGACGCTCGGCATGTTCATCGTGTCGCCGGAGCATCAGCGGCGCGGCATCGGTCGCGGCCTGCTCGACCGGCTGATCGCGAAGCTCGGTTCGCGCATGCTGCTGATTCACGCATCCAATGAAGGCAAACCCTTGTGCGAAGCGCGCGGCTTCACGCGCATCGACACGATTCATCAGCATCAGGGCGCGGCGTTTCAGCCTCCGCTCGTGTCGCTGCCGCCGGGCGAGCGGCTGCGCCCGATCGGCGCGAAGGACACGCCGCGTCTCGCCGGGCTGGCATCGCGCGCGAGCGGACTGGATCGCACCGCGCTGATGCCTGCATTGCTCGATGTCGCGAGCGGCATCGCGCTCGATCGCGATGGCGAGCTGATCGGCTTCGCGCTGTTCCGGCGTTTCGGCGACGGTCACGTGATCGGACCGGTGATCGCGCCCGAATCGCCCGATCAGAGCCGCGCCAAGGCGCTGATCAGCTATTGGCTCGCGCTCAACGCGGGCATGTTCGTGCGCGTCGATACGCCGCTGCGCTACGGGCTGTCTTCGTGGCTCGAAGGCCTCGGGCTGCCGCTCGTCGATACCATCGAGCAGATGGCGCTGAACGGCCCGCCATCCGCCGATGCAACGCTCACACAATTCGCGCTGACCAGCCAGGCGCTGTGGTGATCCCTTGCGCGTG
Organism: Caballeronia pedi; assembly: GCF_001544915.2. Taxonomy (GTDB): domain Bacteria; phylum Pseudomonadota; class Gammaproteobacteria; order Burkholderiales; family Burkholderiaceae; genus Caballeronia; species Caballeronia pedi. Next base: position 54,218 of record NZ_FCOE02000024.1, read on the forward strand.
GACATCGGCGGGGCCGGTCTTCACGCCTTGTCGAGCCACGCGAACTCCGCGAAGCGATAGCCCATCACGCGACCCGACGGCGTGCCCTTCAAACCGCGCAGCGTCGAACTCTGCGCGTCGATGAAGTTGATGAACGCGGGAATCACGAGACTGTTCTTCTCGTAGACGATGGTCTGCATGTCGCCGTACATCTGCTTGCGCTTCGCTTCGTCGCGCTCGCGGCGCGCCTGCACCAGCAGTTGATCGAATTGCTCGTTCTTCCAGCCCGACTCGTTCCAGTTCGCGTTCGAGCGGAAGAACTGCGTGTACAGCAGATCGAGCGTCGGGCGCGGCAGGATCGAGCCGTAGGTCATCGGGTACTTCATCCAGTAGGTCGTCCAGTAGCCATCGGCGGGCACGCGGCGCACGTTGATGTCGACGCCCGCCTGCTTCGCAGCCTGCTGGACCATCATGGCGGAATCGAGCGCGGTCTCCACCGACGGCGGCGCGATGATCTCCGCGCGCGCGCCGGGCGTGGCGGCCTTCTTGAAGTGGAACTGCGCCTTGTCCGGATCGAACGCGCGTTGCGGCAAGCCCTTCATGAAGTACGGATGCCACTCCGGCACCGGATGATCGTTCGCGAGCGTGCCGTGGCCGCGCAGCATCACGTTCACGATGCGCTGCCGGTCATGCAGATACTTGATGCCCTCGTTGAAGTCCGCGCTCTTCGTGGGCAACATGTCCTGCCGCAATGCGAGGTCCGAATAAAGCTGCGACGGGCTTTCGAGCACCGTCACCTTGCCCGTCTGCTTCACGCGATCGACATCGCGCGCGGGCAGCGGCGAGATGAGTTGCACATCGCCCGCGAGCAGCGCATTGGTGCGCGCCGCATCATCGCCGATGCCGATGATCTCCACTTCGTCGAGATAGGGACGTCCCGGCTTCCAGAAGTTCGCATTGCGCGCGCCGACGCAGCGTTGCGCGGGCGTGAATTCCTTGCATGTGAACGGGCCCGTGCCGTTGCCCTTGGAGAAGTCCGTCGTGTTCGCGGCGACGATCACGAGATGCGGAATCGCGAGCAGCGCGGGAAGATCGACGTTCGGCTCCGTCAACGTGATCTCGACCTTGAGCGGGCCGGCCGCCTTGACCGAGCTGAAGCCATCCGCGATCGACTTCGCCTTCGATGCCGTCGCCGGGTCCTTGTGGCGCATCAGCGAGAACACGACATCATCCGATGTAAACGGCTTGCCATCGTGGAAATGCACGTTGGGCCGAAGCGTGATGGTCCATTTCAGGAAGTCGTCCGTTTCGAGCTTTTCCGCGAGCGCGTTCTGCGTCTTGAAGTCGGCGTCGAGTTCGGTGAGGCCGCTGTAGAACATGTACGCGCGTGAATAGTCGCCGGTGTGCGTGCCCTTCGCGGGATCGAGCGAATCCATCAGCGACTGGTTCGCCAGCGCCACGCGAATGCGCCCGCCGCGTTGCGGCGTGGGCTCGGTCGCCGCGAACGCAAGTGATGACGCGCCCGGCAGGATGAGGGTCGCCGCGCCCGCGGCGGCAAGCGTCTTGATCGCCTTGCGGCGGCCTGGATCGGCGACTACGAATTCCTTCGGCAATGTCATGGTCAGCCTCGCTCGGTCATGTCGTTATGGCGGATGGTGTTGAACGGGCCTTCATAGCGCAAGGCAAAGCCGGTAAGCGTCATAGATGGCCGTGTGGATGTCGCGCGACGCGCTCGCATCGCCGATGCGGTACAGATGGAATTGCCCTGCTTCGCCGTCCTGCGCTGCGGGCTGCGGCTTGCCGGTCGCGAACGCTTCGAGATCGGTATAGCCGTCGTTGACGGAATACATGCGCGCCGCCTCGAAGAGATCCTCGACCGCGAGCATGCCGCGCTCGACGACCACATGATCCGCTTCCATCTCGATGCGCTCATTCGTCAGATGATGATGGAACACCGCGCGGCGTTTGCCGTCCGCCGACGCACTCACTTCGATCAGTTCGATGTTCGCGCGCACGGGCACGTCCCAGCGCGCGATGTTGCGCATCCACACCTGATCGTCGCCGCGTCCGCCGGTTTCCTGCGCGGGCATGCTGTCGATGAGCGCGAGCGAGACGTCGAGGCCCGCATCGACATAACGTTCCGCGCACAGATACGCGTTGTGCCGGCCCGTGCCGTCGTACACCAGCACGCTGCCATCGCGCGGCGGCGTTTCGGTGAGCGCATCGAAGACGGATTTGCACAGCTCGCCGCCCGGCAGCGCATCGAGATTCGGCAGCCCGCCCGTCGCGATGATGACGGCATCCGCGCCATGATCGAGCACGTCGCTCAGTTCGGCGTAGTGGTTGTAGCGCACCTCGACGCCGAGCTTGTCGAGCTGCGCCACGCGCCAGTCCACGATGCCGATGAGATCGCGCCGCCAGCTTCCCGTCGCCGCCAGCAGCATCTGTCCGCCCGCCGTCGAGTTCGCTTCGAGCACGGTGACGTCGTGCCCACGCGTCGCGCAGATACGCGCGGCTTCGAGACCCGCCGGTCCCGCGCCGACGATCAGCACGCGCTTCTTCTGCGCGGCTTCGGGTATGTCGTGCGTGAGGTACGTCTCGCGCGACGTCGCCGGGTTATGAATGCACGTCGCGCGGAAATTGCGGCAGAACGATGCGCCCACGCACGGCCGCGCTTCGTCCTCCCTGCCCGCTTCGACGAGCTTCACGAGATGCGGCTCCGCGATATGCGCGCGCGTCATGCCGACCATGTCGAGCAGGCCTTCGCGGATCGCATAGCGCGCGGTGGCGAGATCGGCGATCTTCGCCGCGTGAAACACGGGCAGATCGACCGCGCGCTTGAACGCGGCGGCTTTCGGCAGCCACGGCGCGGACGGCACGAACATGCCGGGCATCGAATTGACCGCGAGCGACATCTTCGTGTCCATGCGGCCGAACGCGACATTGAAGAAATCGAAGAGGCCGGTGCCTTGCAGAATGCGCGACATCTCCAGCCCTTCCTCGAAGCTGCATCCGTCTTCGAGCGCGAAGCGAAAGCCCACGATGAAATCGTCGCCCACCTGCTTGCGGATCTCTTCGTGGACCTCGATCGCGAAGCGCACGCGATTGGCTGTCGAGCCGCCGTATTTGTCGGTGCGCAGGTTCACGGTCGGGTCCATGAACTGGCCGATGAGATGACCGCCCGCATGCGTTTCGATGCCGTCGAGCCCGCCGTCGCGGCAGCGCTTCGCCGCGAGGCCGAAGTCGCGAATCACGCGTTTGATGTCCGCGTCGTGGATCGCTTGCGGCATGGCGCGGTGCAGCGTTTCGCGCACGGCCGATGGCGCGATCATCGGCAGCCAGGGTTCGGTGTATGCATCGCCGCGCCGCCCGAGATGCGTGATCTGGCACATCAGTGCCGCGCCGTGCGTATGAATGCGATCGGCAAAGCGCCGCAGATGCGGCACCACCGCATCGGTCCCGACGTTGATCTGCTGGAACGTGTTCGGACTGTCGATGCTCACGTTGGACGAGCCGCCGAACATCGTCAGCGCGATACCCCCTTTCGCCTTTTCCTCGTGATACCGTTGATAGACCTCCTGCGGGAATTCGTCGCGCGTGAGACGGCTTGCGTGACTCGTGCTCATCACGCGGTTCCTGAACTGCAGATGCTTGAGCGTGAAGGGTTGAAGCAAGGGGTCCGACGAAGCAGTAGTCATGGCCTGCCAGATGAAGTGGGCGTCGGACTCAAGGTAAGGAGGTCAATATGCGCCGTCAAATTACAAATCGATGCATGCCCCATAACATGGTGTTGTATGAGTCTGCGACTTCCTTCACTTCAGGCACTGCTCGTCTTCGAAACATCCGCGCGTCTCTTGAGCTTCACCAAGGCCGCCGGCGAGCTCAACGTGACGCCCGTGGCGGTGAGCCGCATGGTGGCGCGGCTTGAAGACGCGCTCGGCCTCAGGCTCTTCGAGCGCACGAAGTCAGGGCTAACCCTGACGCATCGCGGCGCAACATTGCAGCGCGCCGTCGCGTCCGGCTTCGGGCAGATCGGCGACACCATCGATGAACTCAAGCGCGATCATGCGCAAGGCGAGATCGTTACGCTGTCGCTCGCCAGCGGTTTCGCCGCGTTGTGGCTTCTGCCGCGTTATGCGGAATTTCGCCGTGCGTTTCCGTCCATCAATTTGCGTTTGCAGGTGATGGCCGGCCGTCTGTATGGACCGCTCGAAGATGCGGACCTCGGCATCCGGCTGCACGGGCCCGGCTCGGACGACGACCCGTTCCTGCTGTGTCCGGAGATCATCGTTCCTGTCTGTAGTCCGAACTATCTGGCGGAGTTCGGTCCGCTCGACGCACCGGCGAGCATCGAAGGTCACGCCTACATTCATCTCGACGTGACCACGCTTTCATGGGCCGATTTTCATCGCGCGACGGGACTGTCGGACAAAGGCATCGGCGAGGCCGTGCATCACACGGACCCCGGGCTCGCCGTGCAATGCGCGATGCTCGGCCAGGGCGTCGTGCTCGGCTGGCTGCTCGCGATCGCGGCGCCGCTCAACGAAGGCAAGGTGATCCCCGCGTGGGATCGCTATATCGCAACGGGCTGCAATTACGTGCTAGAACATCGCTCGTCGAATCCGTCGGAGAGTACGCGCGCGGTGGCGCAATGGCTCATCGACGAGATGAAGAAGGAACTCGACGACGCACGACGCGTGCTCGCGCCGTTGAGCGCGGTGCCGAAGAACCGCGCGGACCATGCCGCGCGCCGCGTCGATGCAGAGACTACGGCGCCAACGCCGTCATGATGCGGCGGCCGACGATCGCTCCCGCTGCCAGCAGCGCAGGCCGAATAGCGGCACGACGCCGTAGGCGTGATCGAGCATGTCCGATTGCAGGTTTTCGTAGCGCTCCCAGCGTATCTCGTTGAGATACACGCAGATCTCCAGCGCCACGATGGGCGCGGCCGACTGCACATGCCGGATCACGAACGGCATGTCGCGGCGCACCGCCGGATGCTCGCGAAAATAGCCGCTGAGATAGAGCCGGTACAGACCGAGGTTCGTGCGGCGCTCGCCTTCGGGCGGCGCGAACGGCAGACGCGCGAGCAATGCGTCGTCGGGGAAACGGATGGTGTCCACATCGAAGTGAATCGCATGACGCAGACGCCGCGCGCCCGATTCGAACATGCCGCGCCAGTTCTTCACGCTGTTCGACAAGAGAAGCTGGCTCGGCAACATGACGATGGTGTTGTCGAAGTTGCGTACCTTGATGGTGTTCAGTGCGATATCGATCACGACGCCATCGGCGACGAATCCCGGCACCTCGATCCAGTCGCCCACGCGCAGCATGTCGTAGGCCGCGAGCTGAATACTCGCGACGAAACCCAGCAGCGAGTCGCGGAAGATGATGATGAGCAGCGCAGTGATGGCGGAGAGACCGGTGAGCAGATAGAGCGGCGAGCGCTCCAGCAACACCGACACCACCGCGATCAGCGCGACCAGATACGCAACGATGGTGGCGATTTGCAGGAAGCTCTTGATCGGCCGCTCGCTCGCGGACGGAAAATGGCTGTAGCGTTCTTCGATGCTGTCGCGCAGCGCGAGCGCCGCGCGCATGAGCGTGTAGACCATGTAGCAGGCCGCGAGAATGGCCAGCGGATGGCCGAGCGCCGGGATCACCGGAAACGTGAGGCCGGAGAGCAGCGGCGCGGATGCGTAGACGATTGCCGCGGGCACGAGCGGCGCGAGCCGGTGAAACACATGATGACGCTCCGCGGCGATCAGCCATTTGCGCCCTTCCTTGCGTGCGAGCCGGCTGACGATCATCAGCATGACCGCGCGCGTCGCGTAGTAGCAGATCACGCTCGCGAGCAGAATCGCAACCAGCAATGCGACGACCAGAAGCGTGGCGACCGCCCAGCTGTCCGTGGCGACGTGGACTTGCCAGTCCGGTCCGACTTCGAATCGCAAGCTGTTGCCGAACATGAACGCTCCTGACGCGGGCGAACCGACGAGATTGATCAGCCGAATCGGACGTGACACTTGCTGCGCTGGTTATTGTAGTGGCGAACGCGCGCCGTCGAACGATGCGCGCAGGCACTTCGCATCTGACGAATTTCCCGCTACAATTCGGTCCCCTTGCCCAGGTGGCGGAATTGGTAGACGCACTATCTTGAGGGGGTAGCGCCGCGAGGCGTGCGGGTTCGAGTCCCGCCCTGGGCACCAGTCGCATCAGCGATCACTTCCGTTTTCTTCTCCTTGCGCCCCGCGCGCGCCTTTTGCATCTCCGGCGGCGCAGTCAGGCCCGCCGCGGCCGCACCCGAATGCATCAGGAACTCGCGAAACGCATCGGCGACCTGAGGCAAGCGCCGCTCCGACATATGCACGACATGCCACGCACGCTCGATCGGCGTGGATGGAAACGGCAGCGTCGCGAGCAAGCCCGCCTGCATCTCCAGCGCGCACGCGTGCAGCGATAGAAACGCGACGCCGAGTCCCGCTTCGACGAGCTGCTTGATCGCTTCGTTGCTCGATAGCTCCGACGCCGCGTGCAGCTTCAATCCCGCTTCCTTGAACAGGCCTTCGATCGCGACACGCGTGCCCGAGCCGCGCTCCCTGACGAGCAGATTCGCCGCCTCGAGATCGGTCAGCTGCAGGCGCTTCGCGTGCATCAGCGGATGTGTCGGCGCGGCGACGAAAGCCATCGGATGCTTGGCGAATGCGGCCGCGCTCGTGCGCAGTTCGCGCGGTTGCCGTCCCATGATCGCGAGATCGATTTCATTGGTCGCGAGCATCCGCACGATGTCATCGCGATTGCCGATGCGAAACTGCAGCTTCACGCCGGGCCGTTCCTTCGTGAATCGCACGAGCAGCGGCGGCACGAGATACTCCGCCGTCGTGATCGCGCCGATACGCAAGGTGCCGCCCAGTTCGCCACGCAGCGCCGCGACTTCTTCGCCGGCTTCGTTCCATAGACTCAGGATCTCGTTCGCGTAGCGCGCCATCACCTCGCCCGCGGCGGTGAGCTGAACCTCACGTCCCACGCGGCGCAACAGCGGCGTGCCTGCGGCCTCGCCTAGCAGCGAAATTTGCAGCGACACCGCCGGTTGCGTGAGATGCAGTTCATCGGCCGCGCCCGAGATGCTGCCCACGCGCGCGACGGTCTGCAGCGTGCGCAACTGGCGGAAGGTCGTCGTTTTTAACATTAGTGAAAACTTATGGGTCGGCGATAAATACTAAATAGCGCAAATGTTTTCGCGACCTTATATTTTTTCCAACGAGGTCGTCAAGCATCCAATCGTCATTCCAGGAGAACCATGATGTTGAATCCTTATGCGCAACGCCAGGCCGATTCTCCGCATCGCATCGTCATCGTGGGCGGCGGCGCGGCCGGGCTGGAACTCGCGACGCGTCTCGGCAACGGCGTCGGCAAGCGTCGCCGCGCCGAAGTGATCCTCATCGACCGTTTTCCGACGCACTTCTGGAAGCCGCTGCTGCACGAAGTCGCGGCGGGCCAGATCGATGCATCGAGCCATCAGATCGACTACGCCGCTCACGCGAAGTGGAATCACTTCCGCTTCGAACAGGGTGCGCTCGCGAGCATCGACCGGGGTCGGCGCGAGATCGTCATCGACGAGACGACCGATATCGATGGCCGCCCGCTCATGCCGAAGCGCACGCTCGCGTTCGATACGCTCGTGCTCGCGCTCGGCAGCGTGACGAACTTCTTCGCGATTCCGGGCGCCGAACAGCATGCGCTGACGCTCGAAACGGTGGAGCAGGCTGAGACGTTCAGGCGGCGTCTGCTGTCGAGCCTGCTGCGCTCGGGCCATGCGCGGCAGGCGGCGCCCGGCGCGGCCAGGACGCCCGTTTCAGTGACGGTGATCGGCGGCGGCGCGACGGGCGTCGAACTGGCCGCCGCGCTGCGCGGCTCGGCGGAAATGCTGCGCGACTATCACCTCGCATCGCTCGATCCGGCCGACGACATCCGCATTCGTCTGCTGGAAGGCGCGCCGCGCGTGCTGCCCGCGCTGCCCGAGCGCATCTCGACGCGCGCTCAGGACGTGCTCGCCGGAATCGGCGTGGAAGTGAAACTGGGTTGCCGCGTGCGCGCGGTCGATGCGAACGCCGTACAGACCGCCGATGGCGAAACCCTCGCGAGCGACATCACCATCTGGGCCGCCGGCGTGGAAGGGCCGCCCGTGTTGCGCACGCTCGAAGGCTTGCCGCTGAACCGGCTCGGACAGGTGATCGTCGACGGCACGTTGCAGATCGAACCCGGTTCGGGCATCCACGCAATGGGAGATTGCGCGGCGTGCGCTGCAGCGAAAGGCGATGCGCTCGTGCCGCCGCGCGCGCAGGCGGCCTTTCAGCAGGCCGTCTATCTCGCCGATGCGATCACGCGCCGCCTCGACGATCGCCCCGTGCCGTTATTCGCCTACCGCGATCAGGGCACGCTGATTTCCTTCGGACGCGCGGGCGCGGCGGGCGCGCTGATGAGCGAATTGCTGAGGCAGCCGCTTTTCATCGACGGATGGTTCGCGGCGTCGTGTTACCGGCATCTGTATCGCCGGCACATCATGGGGCTGACCGGCATCAGGCGAGCAGTGATGTACGCCGCGAGCCAATGGCTTCGCGAACGCGTGCGGCCTACCGTGAAGCTGAATTGAGGCAGCGGATTATTGAGGATCGGACCACAAAGACTCGTAAATACGCATGCCGAGCCGATACTCCGATGAATCGCGGGATTCACACAGGAGCGGCTCGATCGCGTTCACGTCTAAAGCTGGATTTCCCGCAAACAGGAGCCGTCGAATTGCACTGGTGAGCATGACGCTCCGTTGATTCAATTGTTGCGACTGATCGAGTTCCTGATATGCGATCGTCGAGGGGCTCATGTATCGGGCCGTAGCAAGAAACGGCACTGTGATATTGGCTTTTAACGCACCGGAAGCGATCCAGTCCCGATACAGAATATCGATTGGGTATCTGGCGTCGTGTCCGGCTTCAAAGAGTTTGCGTAGCGTTGCCTTTCCTTTTGGTGTCACCACATAAGCCGCAGCGCAAAAGGCATAGATTGTCTGCGCATTGGGGAACGACAGTCCTGTTACGGCGTGCCGGTCAGCGCTGTTCGAGTCTGCCTTTGCCCGATTGGACAAGCCTCGCTCGGCGGCCCTGATGAGTTGGGGTACCTGGTCATAAAAAGGAGCGCAGTCCAGGAAGAACATGTCGATTCCCGGATGATTCCCAATTATGTGTTCGATCATCCCTTCGTTGACTACTTCCGGAAGATATCGACTGAGTTCGACGTCGTCTTCCAGAATAATGGTCGCGGCGTCCTGATCGGATTCCATGATGATCCGTTCATGCGAGCGGCGACACGCCCAGACGCAATTTTCGCCAACGTTATCGAAAGGGCCCTCGAATTTCCCGTCCACCGCGCGAAAGCGCTGAAAACGGTCGAACCATCCGATTTCCGCGAGTTGCGAGGTTATTGAAGCAAGTCGATTCTCACTTCGATCCAGATTAATAACATAACCGTTTAATTTGACCACGCTTTTACCGTTCCGCTCGAATCACTGTCCGGCATAAAATTGCCGAACGGCAGCTTATCCGTTTTCTCGGCAACACGTCCAGCGCGGCAGAGCAAAATACGTAAAAAAGCGTCTTTCGATTATGTAAATTATCAAAAAACCGGAACCCGCCGCGGCAAAGTCGTTCGCGACTTTTTCGACTGAACGGATTGCCGTTTCAACGCATCGCGACGGCTTCGCCGTTCTGCCCGCGGCCCGACACCAGACATTGCGACCTGAACGCGTCGCGCTGGCTACTCGCGGCGGCCTGACTGAAGCCCTTGCTTAGTGCGTCGAATTCGACCTGCGCGGCGCTCTGGACGCACGCAGCCGCCGTCAGATCGCGTCCCTGCGCGTGAAGCATGGCGCGATCCGCGACGAGGTAAGCGACGAGCGCGAATACGACGGCCTTGAATACTTTTCGCATGCTGAGTCTCCTTGCTATCTAGGCTAAGGGCCAGACGGCTCCGGGCAAATCAGGGCAAGCCCGGAGCGAACGGACGGTTTATTCATTGCGCCGTCCGCCGAACAGCCAATCGGTAAAAATGTCAATGCCGCTGGACGCAATGAATTTGATCCTCGGCAAATCCCCCAAAGTCTTTTCTTTTGAGTTATTCTCGTTAACCCTTAGGCCTACGCTGAATACGTTCGAGTCACACCGAACCCTCCGCGCACCCGCCCCGCCTTACAGTCCACTGTCATTCGCGCTGTTCCAGCGAGCACGTCCATCGCGTGCGCGCCGCGCCTTGCGTTCGATTCAAAAAAGCCCATGCATCTGCCGTCCGTTCTCAGCTTTCTTATCTGGATTCCCGTGGTGTCAGGCATCTTCGTGCTGACGTTCAGCGCATCGGCGACGCTCGCGCGCGCCGTCGCGATGTTCGGCGCGATCCTCAGCCTGCTGCCGGTCGTGCCGCTGCTGGCGCGCTTCGATGCGTCGTCGGGCGCGATGCAGTTTGTCGAGCGCGTCGAATGGCTGCCGCAGTTCGGCATCTCGTATCACCTGGGCGTCGATGGCATTTCGCTGTGGTTCACCGTGCTCACGGCCGTGACGACGCTCATCGTCTTCATCGCGTCGTGGCAGGCGGTCACGAAGCAGGTCGCGCAGTACTACGGCGCGTTTCTCGTGCTCTCGGGCTGCATGCAGGGCGTGTTCGCCTCGCTCGACGGTATGCTGTTCTTCGTGTTCTTCGAGGCGTCGCTGATTCCGCTGTATCTGCTGATCGGCACGTGGGGCGCCGAGCGGCGCGTGTACGCGGCGATCCGCTTCTTCTTTTTCTCGCTGCTCGGCTCGCTCGCGATGCTGGCCGCGCTGATCTACCTGTGGACGCAGGCGCATACCTTCGACATCGACGCGTGGCGCCATCTGAAGCTCGGCTTCACGCCGCAGATCGTGGTGTTCGTCTGCTTCCTCGCGGCGTTCTCGGTCAAGGTGCCGATGTGGCCGGTCCACACGTGGCTGCCCGACGTCAACGCGGAAGGCCCAACCGGCGCGGCGATCCTGCTCGGCATGCTGAAGATCGGCGGCTACGGCATGCTGCGCTACGTACTGCCGATCGTGCCCGACGCCTCTCACTTCTTCGCCCCGGCGATGATCGCGCTGGCGCTGGTCGCCGTCATCTACGGCAGTCTCGTCGCGCTCGTGCAGACGGACATGCGCAAGCTGCTCGCGTACTCGGCGGTCGCGCACATGGGTCTCGTGACGCTGGGCCTGTTCACGTTCGACCGCATGGGCACCGAAGGCGCGGTCGTGCAGATGCTGTCGTACGGCATCGTCTCGGGCGCGATGCTGCTGTGCACCGGCGTGCTGGTCGAGCGCACCAAAAACGGCTCGATCGATGCCTACGGCGGCGTCGCCAACACGATGCCCCGCTTCGCCGTCTGCGCGATGCTGTTCTCGATGGCCAATGTCGGCCTGCCGGGCACGTCGGGTTTCGTCGGCGAGTTTCTGGTGCTGATGGGCGCGATTCGCGTGAATTTCTGGATCGGCGCGATCGCCGCCACGTCGCTGATCCTGAGCGCCGCCTACACGCTGTGGATGGTCAAGCGCGTGCTCTTCGGCGCGGTGAAGAACGAACGCGTGGCCACGCTGCGCGATCTGGGCAAGCGCGAGTTCGCGTTGTTCGGGGCGATGGCCGTGCTGGTGCTCGCGATCGGTGTGCACCCGAAGACCTTCACGGACGCGATGGGCCCGTCGGTCGAAGGTTTGCTGTCGGCAGCGCTCGGCTCGTCGTTGCCCGCCGACGCCAGCGCGCCTTCGTACGACGCGCATCGCGAGACGGTGTCGGAGCGCGCGCCCGGCTGAGCGCTCAGCGCGCCGCGGCGTGCCGATGCTCGAGCGGCAGCCGCACCTGAAACGTGGTTCCGCCTTCGTTCGCGACCACGTTGAGCCGGCCATCGTGCCGAAGCACCACCGTGCGATACGCGATGTGCAGCCCCAGCCCGTTGCCCTTGCCGGGCGGCTTGGTCGTGAAAAACGGCTCGAACAGGCGCGGCAGGATATCGGCCGGTATGCCGTGGCCCGTGTCGGATATCTCGATCACCGCGCAGTTGCCTTCCCGATGCGAGCGGATCGTCAGCTCGCCCTTTTCTTCCATGGCGTCGATGGCGTTGTCGATCAGATTGGTCCACACCTGATTCAGCTCGCTGCCGTACACCGGCACGGGCGGCAACGCGCGATCGTAGTCCCGCGTGACGACCACGCCGTGCTTCAACCGATGCTGCATGATGGTCAACGTATCTTCGATACCATTGTGAATATCGACTTCCTGCAGCGGCGCCTGATCCATGTAGGAGTACGACTTCATCGCCTTGACGATCTCCGAGATGCGTCCGGCACCGACCCACGTCTGCTCCGACAGAAAGCGCATCTCGAATGTCGCGGCGAGCCAGCGGACAGCCGCGCCGAATTGCTCGCGGGTCACGCGCGCCGCTACGGACTCGAATTCTTCCGGCGCAAAGCCGGCCGCCACGAGCCGGGGCGCGATGAGCCAGGGCTTCGCGAAACCGTGTGACGAAAGCCACTGCGCGAAGCTTTCCTCCGCTTCGCTCTGCCGCAACGCGCCCTGCGGCGTCGCGTCGACAACGGGCGGCGCGCGGCTCGCCCAGACGTCGAGCGTGTCCATGATGTCGGCGGGCATCGCGCACAGGACGAGCGCGCGCGTCGCCCGATGCAGGCTGTCGAGCGCGTCGCGCATGCCGTCCGCCGCGCGCGCCACGGCCGCCGCCGGATTGTTCAGCTCATGCGCGAGCCCCGCCGACAGGCGTCCGAGCGCGGCCAGCTTCTCGCCGCTGAGAATGAAGCTGTCGTAGGCGCTGATGCGGCCGTACATCGAACGGAAAATCTGCTTGCTGAAGGACTCGCATTCGCTCAACAGCGTACGCACGACGCTCTCGGTCAGCGAGACGAGATAGCAGTCCGTGTTCGCGCTGAAGGTCAGCGGCAGCGGCATGCCCGCGAGCAACGAAGCCTCCGCGACCGAAACCGGCGCGAGGCGCGTGTCGTCGATCACCTGGCGGCCCGCTACGAGCTTTTCCGTCAGCAGCTCGCCTTCGAGCAGGATGAACTGATGCGTCACGGTCTGCCCTTCGCGCATCAAAATTTCGCCACGCTTCAGGCGATGCTCGCTCAGATTCGCGCTGAGCCACTGCTTGCGCTCGGCGGACAAGACCGCGAAGAGCGGCATCTCGAAGAGCATCGACGGATCGCTCATGGATTCGCGAGATATTGATGGATGAAATGCACGGCGATCGAACCTTCGCCCACCGCCGCCGCGACGCGCTTGACCGAATCGGCGCGCACGTCGCCCGCCGCGAAAATGCCGGGGACGCTCGTTTCGAGCAGGAACGGATCGCGCCCGGACTCCCATCCCGCCGGCGCGCGGCCGCCTTTGACGAGCGCGCGGCCCGTCAGCAGAAAGCCGTGCTCGTCGCGCTCGACCACGCCGCGCAGCCATTCCGTGCACGGCGCCGCGCCGATGAACACGAACAGGCCGCTCGCCGGAACGGTTTCCGAATCTCCGGTCTGCAGGTCGCGCAGCGTGATTTCCGCGAGATGGCCGTCGCCGCTCACGCTCTCGACTTCCGTATGTGGGCGCACGCGAATGTTCTCGGTCTCGTGAATCTGCTCGACGAGATAGTGCGACATGCCCGCGCTCAACGATGGCCCGCGGCACAGGATCGTGACCGAACGCGCGTACTTCGACAGAAACATCGCGCCCTGGCCGGCAGAATTGGCGCCGCCGACGATATACAAGTCCTGATTCGCGCACGCGACGGCTTCCACCAGCGCCGCGCCGTAATACACGCCGGCGCCCGTCAGTTCCTGCACCCCGCGCGCTTCCAGCTTGCGATACGACACGCCGCTCGCGACCATCAGCGCGAGACAGCTCACTTCCGATCCATCCGATAGCCTGACGAACTTGTATGGCGGCTCGATGCGCAGCCCCACCGCGTGCTGCGTGAGGATCATCTCCGCGCCGAAGCGCCGCGCCTGCGCGAGCGCGCGCCGCGACAGGTCCGCGCCGCTCACGCCGGACGGAAAGCCGAGATAGTTGTCGATATGCGAACTCGTGCCGGCCTGCCCGCCGGGCGCGTCGCACTCGATGATCGCGACATGCAGCCCTTCCGATGCGCCGTACACGGCCGCGGCCAGTCCGGCCGGCCCGCCGCCGACGATCACGAGATCGTGGAACGGCGTCGTCGAGCGCGTGTGCAGCCCGACCTTTTCGGCGATGTGCGCGGTCGTGGGCCGGCTCTGCACGCTGCCGTCCTCGAACACGACCACCGGCAGATGACGCTGCCCCGGCGCGAGCGCGCTCAGGAGCGGCTCGGCCTCGGCGTGCCGCTCGACATCGAGCCAGCGAAACGGAATGTGATTGCGCGCCATGAAGTCGCGCAGTTGATGCCCTTGCGGCGACCAGCGGTGATCGAGAATGCGAATGCCCTGAAACGCCGAACGCGACGACGCGTGCCAGTCGGCGAGCAGATCGTCGAGCGCCGGATAGAAGTTTTGCTCGGGTGGATGCCAGGGCTTGAGCAGATACTGATCGAGATGCACCGTGTTGATCGCGCGGATGGCGGCGTCGGTGTCGGCGTAAGCGGTGAGCAGCACGCGCTTGGCTTCGGGAAACAGTTCGATGGCCTGTTCGAGGAACTCGATGCCGCTCATCTTCGGCATGCGCTGATCCGCGATGAAAAGCGCCACGGACCGGTTCTGCAGGCGCAAATGCTGCGCCGCTTCCAGCGCCGCCGGGCCCGAATCCATGCGCACGATCTGATAGTGCTCGCCGTATGCGATCTGCAAGTCACGCGCGACCGCGCCGGCCACGATCGGGTCGTCGTCCACGGCGAGAATCACGGGCTTGTCCATGGCGGCTCAGGCGCCTACGACTGCGGGCGCGGCATGCGTTGCAGACATTGTAGACGCTATGGCGACGAGGTTTCGGGCACCTTTCATCACAGCACCGGGCCCGCGAGCCGCCCGTTTTCATGGGCTTCGGCGCGTCTTCCCGCGAGCGGCAGCGTGACGCGAAAGACCGTGCCGTTGGCATCCGACCGCGCGCCGATCGTTCCGCCGTGCCGGTTCACCACGATGCGGTACGCGATATGCAAACCGAGCCCGAGGCTCGGGCCGTGTGCATGGAGCGCGTACTTCGACGTGTAGAACGGCTCGAACACGTGCTCCAGCGCGTCGGGTGGAATGCCCGGGCCGTTATCGGCGATTTCGACGACGGCGTCGTCGCCGTCACGGCGCGTGCGGATCGCGAGGGTGCCCTGCCCGTCCATCGCCTCGATCGCATTCTCGACGATGCTCGTCCAGACCTGATTGAGCTCGCTGCCGTAGGCCTGGATGCGCGGCAGGCTGCGATCGTATGCGCGCGTGATCGCGATGCCGCGCTGCGTCTCGTGCGTCATCACCATCAGCGTGTTGTCGATGCCATCGTGCAGATCGATTTCCTGTTGCGGCCCCTGATCCATGAACGAATAGGATTTCATCGCCGCGACGATATCGAAGATGCGCTGCGCGCCTTGCGCCGCGTCATCCACCACGCAGCGAAGATCCAGCACGCGCGCGATCCAGCCGATGGCCGCATCGAGTTGCGCCGGGCTCAGTTCGTCCGCGAGCGGCGCGAGGTCGTCCGGCGCGACGCCACGGGCCGCGAGCGCCGGTGCAACCCGCCACGGCTGAGACACGCCGCGCGCGGCGAGCCAGTCGGCCAGGCGCGACTCGCGCTCGCTCTGGCAAACCGGACCCGCCGTCTCTGCGGCCCCGCGGGCGACAAGTGCGCCGAGCCGATCGAGCATTTCCTTCGATACCGCGTGCCGGCCGAGCGCGAGCGCCGACGCTTCGAGCGCGTCCAACTCGCGGCGCACGTAGGCAAGCCCGCTCGTCAACGCCGATGCCGGATTGTTCATCTCATGCGCGAGTCCCGCAGCGAGCTTGCCCAGCGCGGCGAGCCGGCTGCGATTGAGCGCGGCGGTTTCGAGCGCGGTCAGCCAGTCGCTCATCACGCGCGCGACGGCCTGGCTGAACGAGCCGCATGACACGAACAGTTCACGGAACGCCGCTTCCGGCAGGCGCGCGAGCCGGCAATCGCGCGTCGCGGTGAGCGTCACCGGATAGGGTATCGACGCCATCACGCAGGGTGTGCCGAACGCTTCCGGCCTGACATAGCGTTCGACATCGTGCTCTCCGCCGGCGCTTTGCGTCGCGACGAGTTCGCCGTCGAGAAGGATCGTCAGGCTCGTGGCCATGTCGCCCTCGCGCAGCACCACGTCGCCCGCCGCTATCGAAAATTCGCTGACGCGATCGCTCAACCATGCCAGCCGGTCTTGCGGGAGATCGGCGAAGATACGGATCTGGGCGAGTCTGTCGAGTTCGATCATGGTCCGCGGCCCGAACCTGTCGATTCAGTTCAGTTTAGGCAATTCGTGCGCGAGTTCCGTAACCGCGTTTACACTGCCAGCAGAGATCGGGGCGCGACGTTACCATCTGACTGTCGCGGACACGCGCCGGACCGCGCCCGCCCCGCTTCGCCTGTTCCATCCGAAATTCCACACGCAATCGTTCGATATGCAGTCACTGGAGGCCTGGAGATGAACAAGAAGAATTCCGCAGCCATCTGGATCCTGGGCGCGATGGTCTTAGGCATCGGGCTCGGCTACATGATCTTCATGAGCTTCCCCGACAAGAAAGCCGCCACCGAGATCGCCGGTTACATCTCGCTCGTGTCCGACGTCTTTCTGCGGCTCATCAAGATGCTGATCGGTCCGCTCGTGTTTTCCACGCTGGTCGTCGGCATTGCGCACATGGGCGACGCGGCCTCGGTCGGACGCGTGTTCGCCAAGGCGCTCGGCTGGTTCGTCACCGCGTCGCTCGTTTCGCTGCTGCTCGGGCTGGTGATGTCGAATCTGCTCAGGCCCGGCGACAACCTCGGCTTGCCGCTGCCCGACATCGGCGCGTCGGCGAATCTCGCGACATCGAAATTCACGCTGAAGGACTTCGTCGGCCATATGGTGCCGCGCTCCTTCGCCGAATCGATGGCCAACAACGAGATCCTGCAGATCGTCGTGTTCTCGATGTTCTTCGGCGTCGCGCTCGCCGCGCTCGGCGAGAAAGGCAAGGTGCTGCTCGCCGCGATCGATCAGCTCTCGCACGTGATGCTCAAGATCACCGGCTACGTGATGAAGCTCGCGCCGCTCGCCGTGCTCGCCGCGATGGCCGCCACCGTCGCGGTCAACGGGCTCACGATCCTGCTGAAGTTCGCCGTCTTCATGGCCGACTTCTACCTGAGCCTGTTTCTGCTGTGGGGACTGCTCGTCCTCGCGGGTTTCGTGTTTCTCAAACGACGCGTCTTCAGGCTGCTGTCGCTCATCAAGGAAGCGTTCATGCTGTCGTTCGCGACCGCCAGTTCCGAGGCCGCGTATCCGAAGATCCTCGACGCGCTCGACCGCTTCGGCGTGAAGCGCAAGATCTCCAGCTTCGTGATGCCGATGGGCTACTCGTTCAACCTCGACGGCTCGATGATGTACTGCACGTTCGCGACGCTGTTCATCGCGCAGGCGTACAACATTCATCTGTCGATCAGCACGCAGATCACGATGCTGCTGATTCTGATGCTGACCTCGAAGGGCATGGCGGGCGTGCCGCGCGCGTCGCTTGTCGTGATCGCGGCCACGCTCAATCACTTCAACATTCCCGAGGCGGGCCTGCTGCTGATCCTCGGCGTGGACACCTTCCTCGACATGGGCCGGTCCGCCACGAACGCCGTGGGTAACTCCATCGCGAGCGCGGTGGTCGCCAAGTGGGAAGGCGAGTTGTTGTCGGAGCAGGACGCGGCGGCGAATGCGGCGCGCATCGAGGCCGAACAGGACGCCTCGCTCGCGCATCCGGCACAGGTCTGACGGAGGCGAGTCATGAAGATGCAGCGCTTCTGGGCGGCGCTGGCTTCGGCCAGCCTGATCGCCATGGCGTGCGGCGCGCGCGCGGCCGACGACGACGTGCAGACCCCGCCGCCGAACGCCGACGCCTACGCCCCCGCGACACTGACCGGCACGCTCGCCAAGGCGCGCGACACGGGCACGATCGCGCTCGGCTACCGCGACGCGTCGGTGCCGTTTTCGTATCTGGGCGCGCGCAAGGAGCCCATCGGCTATTCCATCGAACTGTGCAAGTCGCTCGTCGCGGCGATCGGCGACGCCATCCACAAGCGCCTGAATATCCAGTGGGTGCCGGTCACGTCGGAGAATCGCATCGATGCGGTCGTCGATGGCAAGGTCGATCTGGAATGCGGCTCGACGACGAGCAATCTCGAACGCCAGAAACGCGTGGCCTTTTCGCCGATTTTCTTCGTCGCCGGCACCAAGGTAATGGTCAAGCAAGGCTCGCCGATCCGCTCGTTTCGCGATCTCGCGGGAAAGAAGGTCGCGGTGACAGCCGGCACCACGAATGAAAAGGCCTTGCGCGATCTCGACAAGAAGTTCGCCCTCGGCCTGCAGTTGCAGGTCGTGCCCGATCACGCGGAAGGCTTCGCGCGCGTCGCGAACGGCCAGGCCGATGCGTTCGCCACCGACGACGTGCTGCTGTACGGTCTCATCGCCGAGAATCGCGCGAAGGGCGGCGCGTATCAGGTGATCGGCGATTATCTGTCGTATGACCCGTACGGCATCATGTTCCGCAAGAACGATCCGCAACTCGCGCAGGTCGTAAGAGACACGTTCCAGACGCTCGCCGCCGATGGCGAAATCGAACGGCAGTACAAACGCTGGTTCCTTCAGCGCCTGCCGTCCGGCACGAGCCTCGACATGCCGATGAGCGCGCAGCTCGAAAGCATCATCGAGACGATGGCGGGCGGCGCGGCGCAGTAGACGCGCTTCAGGCCGGACTCGCCCGCATGACGCGGTTTCGTCCGGACGCCTTCGCATCGTAGAGCGCTTCGTCGGCGGCGCGGATCAGCGAGCGCACGTCGTCGTCGCGTTCGGGACGCCAGCTCGCGAGGCCGATGCTCGCCGTGACGCGGCCGAATTCGCTGCCCGCGTGCTCGATCGAAAGATCGCTGATGGCCGCGCGAATCTGCTCCGCGATGTGCGCCGCGCCCTCGGGCGGCGTGTCGGGCAACACGACGACGAACTCTTCGCCGCCATAGCGCGCAGCGGTATCGCCGGGCCGCCGGATGTTGTCGCCGATACAGCGTGCCACGGCCGCGAGCGCGTCGTCGCCCGCCTGATGGCCGTAGGCATCGTTGTAGGCCTTGAAGCGATCGATATCGACGAACAGCAAGGAGAACAGACTGCGCGTGCGGCACGCCCTGCGCCATTCCTGATCGAGAATCTCGCCCAGCGTGCGGCGATTGTGAAGCCCGGTCAGGCCATCGGTGCGCGCGAGCAACTGCAGCTCCGATTCCGCGCGCATGCGCCGCCTGAATTGCGCGGCGAGCACGAACGACAACGCGATGAAACCGGCGGCGAGCACGCCCATGGACGAGCCGATGATGATCGCGCGCCGATGCCATGCCGCGTAGATGTCGTCTTCGCCCTCGGCCACCATGATGATGAGCGGCAGCTTCGGAAAATTGCGGAAATAGTAGAGACGCCGCCTGCCGTCGATCGACGAAATCTCGCTGAAACTGCCCTGTTCGGCCGCGCGAAAGTGCCTGAAGGTATCGGCATGGCTGATGTCGCGGCCGATCACGTTCGCATCGAAAGGTTGACGCATGATCATCACGCCGTCCTGGCCGATCAGCGACACCGCGCCGTGCGGCCCGAGCGAAAGGCCCGCGAAAAGATTGCGAAAGTATTCGAGGTTCACCGCGATCATCGCGACGCCCGCGAACGATCCATCCGGATGCGACAGCCTGCGGCTCAACGCGATGCTGGGCGCACCGCCGCGCAGACGCGACTTGTAGGGGCTGCTGATGTAGAGGCCGGTATCGGGATGGTCCCGCTGCACCGTGAAATAGCGGCGGTCCGCGAAGTTGCCTTGTCGTGGCGGGAGGCTGCCGGAATCGATGACGATCTGTCCGTTCGCGTCGAGCACGAGAATCGATCCGAGGTCGCGGGCGGTGGCGGCGCGATCGAACAGGACATCGTTGCGCAGTTGCGGCGGCAACGCGATGACATCGGCGCGTTGCACGCCTTCCACGACGGCCTGCAGGGACAGCTCGTACAACTCGAAATTGCGCTCGATATCGCGCTCGGCGAGCAAGGCCAGATTGCGCGACGTGTCGCGCGCGCGGTCGAGCGCGTCGAGTCGGCCCTGATACAGGACCAGCGCGCAGAGCGCGACCATCACGAGCGCGATGAGCGTGCCGCACAGCACGATGATGTTCGGCGTGTTCGGCGCGGAGAATCGCTGGCGCGATGGCGTCGGGGTAGTCAGACTCGGGGAGAAGCGATTTTCGGTTGCCACTATTTGGATATCCCGGAATGCTGGCTCGCGAGTTTATGGTTGCTCGGCACGGTCCTCGGTCAGCGAGCTCGGGCGATATTGTCTCCTATTTGATCAATTCGAGTGTAGAGAGCGGGTTATCGCCCTCAGGGCGCAAAGCGCGTAAAAACATAATCCCGGTCTTTCACCCGCGCGGCATGGCACGCGAAGCACGTCTGATGTTGCGCCGCGTCCACCGGCTGTCCGTCGACAAAGCGCCCGAAACCCCAGCCGCCCGTCGATGCATAGCGGCGCGAGTCCTTCACCATCACCTGCAAGGTCGTGGGCGCGCCGGGCACCGTTGCGGGTTCGAAGTCGGGCGATTGCTTGCGCTTGTACGCGAGCTTCACGAGGATGGTGCCGTCGGGATACGGTTGTGTCGCGCTTTCTATCGCCTTGATCGCGGCAGGATTGCCGAGCACGACGCGCAATTCATCGAGCGGCGCGGCTTCTTCGGCCGGCGCGATCAGTTCCCACTTCCGGTATCCCTCGGGAATCGTGACGCCATAAATAGGCGACGCCTTCGATGGTTCCGCCCGCGCATGCTGCGCGATTCCACACAACAGCAACGGCAGGCACAGCACGGCACGTCCGATGGTTCTTCGCATCATCTCGTTCGACTCCGTTGACCAAGCGTTAAAAGCGCGCGACGTCGATGATCGCATCGGCGAAAGCGCGCGGCGCTTCCTGCGGCAGGTTATGCCCGACACCCCCGCCGATATTCCGATGCTGATACTTGCCCGTGAACTTCTTCGCATAGGCGGCAGGCTCGGGATGCGGCGCGCCGTTCGCGTCGCCTTCCATCGTGATGGTCGGCACGGCGATCGCCGGCGCGGCGGCGAGACGCGCTTCGAGCGCGTCGAATTGCGGCTCGCCCTGAGCCAGCCCGAGCCGCCAGCGATAGTTGTGAATCACGATGGCGACGTGATCCGGATTGTCGAACGATACGGCCGAGCGATCATACGTCGCGTCGTCGAAGCGCCATTGCGGTGATGCGAGACGCCAGATCAGCTTGTTGAATTCGTGGCGATTCGCTTCATAGCCCGCGCGGCCACGCTCGGTCGCGAAGTAGAACTGATACCACCACGCGAGTTCGGCCTTGGGCGGCAACGGCGTCTCGTTGGCCTTCTGGCTGCCGATGAGATAGCCGCTCACCGAGACCATCGCCTTGCAGCGCTCCGGCCACAACGCGGCGATGATATTGACCGTGCGCGCGCCCCAGTCGAAGCCGCCGAGAATCGCCTTGTCGATCTTGAGCGCGTCCATCATTTCGATGATGTCGCGTGCGATCACCGCCTGCTGTCCGTTGCGCGGCGTGTCGGCGGAGAGAATGCGGGTCCCGCCGTAGCCGCGCAGATACGGCACGATGACGCGATAGCCCGCCGCCGCGAGCATTGGCGTGACTTCGGCGAAGCTGTGGATGTCGTAGGGCCAGCCGTGCACGAGGATCACGACCGGCCCGTTCGATGGCCCCGCTTGCGCATACCCGATGCTGAGCGTCGCGGTCTCGACGTGCCTGAGGTCCGGGAACGCAGCGGGAGGCGTGGCAGCACCGCGCGTGGTACCTGCCGTCTGCGCATCCGCGAGGCCGCTCAGGCCGAGTTCGAGCAGGCCGATGCCGGCAACAGTGGTGCCCAGCAAACGGCGGCGGCGAAGATTGATCGTGTCCGACATGGTGATATCCCCTTGTTATGCAACGTTGGCTTGGGAATATTTGAACCGGTGGACGTATCTCGCTGATGTCGAATGCGCGCGCCGGCGAATCGCAATGTATCGGCGCGCGGCGTGGATACACTGCGATACAAACGAGCGCGTTTCAGCCGCGTGGCTCGGCCCGCTTGAGTCTGCCGCTGTAATAGCGCTCGCGCGAAGCGCGGATCGCGCTGTCGAAGTCCGGCTCCGTCGCGAGATGCTTGTGATCCACGCTGACGAGCCATCCTTGCGCCGAGCGGCACCAGCGGATGCGTCCTTCTTCGTAGAGTTCGGAGAACCAGCGCCAGAGCGTGGCATCGTCCCTGTCGGCGAGTTTGGCCGCGTCGCTCCGAAGCTTGTTGTCGATGATCGCCAGCATGGTCGTCGTCCTCAGGTCACTTCGACGCCGCGCGCCCCAGTTCGATATAGCGCGCGAGATGATGATCTTCATCGCCCAGTTGATGGTCGATCATCACGAGCCGCTTCGCGTAATGAGAAAGCGGCAATTCCCACGTCATGCCGATGCCGCCGTGCAACTGAATCGACTCTTCCGCGACGCGCGCGCCGATGCGCCCGATCGAAACCTTCGCCGCCGACAACGCACGCTCGCGCGCGACACCCGCTTCGCCGACCGCCGCCGCCGCATTGATCGCAGCGGAGCGCGCCTGCTCGATTTCGAGCAGGACATCGGCCATGCGATGCTGCAACGCCTGAAACGCGCCGATAGGCACGCCGAACTGCTTGCGCGTGCGCAGATACTCGAGCGTATGTTCCTTCGCGACATCCATCGCGCCGACGGCTTCGGAGGCGAGCGCTACGAGTCCGTAACCGATGGCATGCGTGAGCGTCGCGTGTCCATCGCCTTCGTTGCCGACGAGCGCATCGGCGGCGAGCGTGACGTCATCGAGCGACACCTCGGCCACGCGTCCGCCATCGATCTTGCGATGATCGCGCACGCTCACGCCTTGCGCGTCGCGCGGCACGATGAAAAGCGAAATGCCAGCCGTGTCGTACTCACCACCCGACGTACGCGCCGACACGAGCAGCACGTCCGCATGCCCGGCCTGCTGCACGACGCCCTTCGCGCCGTTCAGCTTCCAGCCGTCGCCGTGGCGCGTGGCGCGCGTGCTCACACGCGCAGACTCATAGTGCGAGCCGGGTTCGTCGTGCGCGAACGACGCGATCGCGGCGCCGTCGATCATCTTCGCGATGAGCGCGCGCTGCGCGTCATTGCCCGCATGCGCGAGCGCGCGCCCGACAATCAGCGCATCGAGAAACGGCTCGACGACGAGCCCGCGACCGAGCGCCTCGAACACGACGGCGACATCGAAGCCATCGCCGCCGAAGCCGCCAGCCGCTTCATCGAAGAACGCGCCGACGATGCCGAGCTCGCAGAACCGTTGCCACATGTCGCGGCTGAAACCTTCATCCGAGCGCGCGATTTTGTCCCGCGCCTCGAACCCGTATTGCTCGGCGACGAAGCGGTTCAGCGAGTCCGCGAGCATGCGCCGGTCGTCAGTATGCTGGAAATTCATCGTGCGAATCCTTTAAAGGCCGAGCATCATCTTCGCGATGATGTTCTTCTGAATCTCGTTGGAGCCACCGAAGATCGACAGCTTGCGATTATTGAAGTACTGCGCCGCCGCGTTCGACGCCTCGGCGTCGCCGTCGTCGTCGAAGAAGGGCTGCGCATATGGACCCATCGCGCGACGCATCAGCGACGAGATTTCCTGGCGGATCTCCGTGCCGCGAATCTTCAGCATCGAGCTTTCCGCGCCCGGCGCGCCGCCGCCCGCAACCGCCGCGAGCACACGCAGATTCGTCGTCTTCATGTTCTCCAGATCGATCTCGACACGCGCGAGCCGCGCCGCGAACAAGGGATCGTCGATGAGCGCGCGGCCGTTGCACTGCGCCTTGCCCGCCGCCGCTTTCAGACGGCCCAGCGCCGCGACCGAAAAGCCCACGCCCGCGATGTTCGTGCGCTCGTAGGTCAGCAGATACTTCGCATAGGTCCAGCCCTTGTTCTCCTCGCCGACGAGATTCGCAACGGGCACGCGCACATCGGTGAAGAACACTTCGTTGACTTCGTGTTCGCCATCGAGCGTGATGATCGGCCGCACTTCGACGCCGGGCGTGTTCATGTCGATCAACAGGAAGCTGATGCCTTCCTGCTTGCGCACATCCTGCGACGTGCGAACGAGACAGAAGATCATGTTCGCGTATTGAGCGAGCGTGGTCCACGTCTTCTGACCGTTGACGATGTAATGCTCCTCACCGTTCTCCATCGCGCGCACGGCCGTCGTGCGCACCGACGCGAGATCGGAGCCCGCGCCCGGTTCCGAATAGCCCTGGCACCACCAGTCGGTGCCGTCGAGAATGCGCGGCAGCCAGTGACGTTTCTGCGCCTCGCTGCCGTATTTGATGAGCACCGGCCCGAGCATGTTCACGCCGAAGGGCACGATGCGCGGCGCGCCTGCAATCGCGCATTCGTTCTCGAAGATGAACTTCTGCACCGCGCTCCAGCCGGGACCGCCGTATTGCTGCGGCCAGTGATTCGCGAGCCAGCCTTTCGCGTTGAGAATGCCGTGCCATTGCGCCATGTCGTCGCGCGTGAGGTGCTCGCCCGTGCGCGCCTTGTGCGCGATGCGCTCCGGCAGCGACGTGCGCAGAAAGTCCAGCACGTCGGCGCGAAACGCCTCTTCGTCTGCGGTGAATTTCAGATCCATGATTGCTGTTCCGTATGAGTTCGACGAAGGCCTCAGGCCGACTGATTCAGGCTTGCGAAGTTCGTGCCGCGTTCGACGAGATCGACGAGCAGCGGCGACGCGCGCCAGAAGAGCGGATCGTCCTGCGCGAATGCGCGGATATCGGCGAGCACGTTCGCCAAGCCGATGCTATCCGCGTAATGCATCGGGCCGCCGCGATAGCGCGGAAAGCCGAAGCCGTGCATCAGTGTGGCGTCGACATCGAGCGGACGCTGCGCGATGCCTTCGTGGACGATATTCGCGCCTTCGTTGATCATCGCGGCCATGTAGCGGCGCACGATCTGCTCGTCGCTGAATGCACGCGGCGTCACGCCCGCGCGCTTGCGTTCGGCGTCGATGATCGATTCGACTTCCGCATCGGGCTTGCCCACGCGCGCGCCGTCTTCGTATCGATAGAAACCGCGCCCCGTCTTCTGGCCGAACCAGCCGCGCTCGCACAATTCGTCGCCGATGCGCACGTAGCGCGCGTTCGGATCGCGCATCGGGGCGCGGCGTTTGCGCGCCGCCCAGCCGATATCGCCGCCTGCGAGATCGATCACTTGATACGGTCCCATCGGAAAGCCGAAGTCGCGCACGGCCTGATCGATCTGATACGGCGATGCGCCGTCTTCCATCAGATGATCCGCCGCCGCGCGGTACACGGCGAGCATGCGGTTGCCGATGAAGCCGTCGCACACGCCTGCGCGCACCGCGACCTTCTTCAGCTTCTTCGCCAGCTCGAAGCCGGTCGCGACGGCATCGGCGGCAACGCGCGCGGGCACGACCACTTCGAGCAGCTTCATGATGTTCGCGGGAGAAAAGAAGTGCAGCCCGAGCACGTCTTGCGGACGCGAGATGCTTGCCGCGATCTCGTCGATGTCGAGATACGACGTGTTGGTCGCGATCACCGCGCCCGGCTTGCACACGCGATCGAGTTGCGCGAACACGGCCTTCTTCACCGCCATGTCCTCGAACACCGCTTCGATGACGAGATCGGCGTCGGCGAGCGCGTCGTAGGTCGTGTCGCCGTGGAAATTTTTCAGCTCCTGCGCCTTGCCTTCGAGCGTCAGGCGGCCCTTCGCGATGAGACCGTCGTAGACCTTTTCGACGTGCGCGCGGCCGCGTTCGAGCGATGCATCGTCGCGTTCGATCATCGTCACCGCGAGGCCCGCATCGAGCAGCGCGACGGCGATGCCCGCGCCCATCGTCCCGCCGCCGATCACGCCGACCGAGCGAAGCGCGCGCGCCTGCGCGTCACGCGTTTCCGGCGACTTCTGCGCCTCGCGCTCGGCGAAGAACGCATGCACGAGTCCCGCGCGCTGCGGACTTTCACGGCATTCGAGAAACTGCTCGCGCTCGAAGCGCAGACCTTCGTCGAACGGCAGGTTCAGGGCCGCTTCCACGCACTCGACGATCTTCAGCGGCGACAGCAAGCCGCGCGATTTCTTTTGCGTCTCCGCGCGCGCGGCGGCGATCGCGGCGGCGCTGGCTTCCTTGTCCGCGAGACCGCGCGCGTTTCGCGTGCGGCGTGGCGCGGCGTGCGTCGCGATCAGTTCGTGTGCATAGGCGAGTCCTTCGGCGAACACGTCATCGCTCTGGCCGACGCGATCGACGAGACCGAGCCGCAGCGCCTCCTCTGCGCCGACATGACGCCCGCTCAGCATCAGCGACAACGCGGCCTGCGCGCCGATCAGACGCGCCGAACGCTGCGTGCCGCCCGCGCCGGGCAACAGGCCCAGTTGCACTTCGGGCAGACCGAGCTTCGCGCCGTCGACCGCGATCCGGTAATGCGACGCCAGCGCGACCTCCAGCCCGCCGCCGAGCGCCGCGCCGTGAATCGCCGCGACGACCGGCTTCGCGCACGCCTCGATGCGGTTGCACACCTCGGGCAGCGACGGCGGCACCGCGGGCTTACCGAACTCGCGGATATCCGCGCCCGCGATGAAGTTGCGCCCCGCGCCGACGATCAGCACGGCGCGCACGGACGGGTTGGCGTCGGCGGCTTCCATCGCGTCGATCAGGCCGCGCCGCACAGCGGCATTGAGCGCGTTGACGGGCGCGTGATCGATCGTCACGACGAGGACGCTGCCACGCAATGCGTGTTGAACAGCGATGGTTTCCGGCGCGCTCGAAAGCGTCATGAAGGAAGTCTCCTGATCCGATTTTTACAGTTTGGCGTGCAAGCATTCTCGCGGGGAAAGGCATCCTTGACAATTACAGCGCTCGTTGACAGACTGTCAAATCGCATTTGACAATCGAGTTTGCCGTGGATGTCAACGAACTCACGCTGCTGGTCGAAATCCTCGATGCAGGCAATCTGAGCGAAGCCGCGCGCCGCCTCAAAATGAGCCGCGCCAATGTGAGCTATCACCTGAATCAGCTCGAAAAGTCGGTCGGTTTGCAGCTCGTGCGGCGCACCACGCGCCGCGTCGAGCCGACGGAACTCGGCCTCAAGCTCTACGAGCACGGCCGCTCGATCCAGAACGCGCTGCTGGCGGCGCAGGAATCGGTGTCGACGCTCGGGCAGCGGCTGCAGGGACGCGTGCGGCTATCGGTGCCGAGCGGTTACGGGCAGCTCGTGATGTCGGAATGGCTGATCGCGTTCAAGCGCGAGTATCCGGATATCGTGCTCGACGTAATGTTCGAGAACCGCGTCGAAGACCTGATGCGCGACGAAGTCGATATCGCCGTGCGCGTGATGCCGGAGCCGCCGCCGAGCCTCGTCGCGCGCGACATGGGGCCGGTGCGGTATGTCGCGTGCGCGTCGTCGGCGTATGCCGGGGAGCAAGGCATGCCGACGCGGCTCGAAGAACTGCGCGTCGCGCCGGTGATCACCGCGACGGTGGTGGGCAAGCAGACGCGCGTCGCCGCCTATCTCGACGACGAACGTCATGAGGTGATGCTGGAGCCGAGCCTGATCTCGGAGAATTTTCTGTTTCTGCGCGAGGCGATTCTCGCGGGGCTGGGCGTGGGGATCGTACCGGATTACGTCGTGATGGAAGACATGCGGCGCGGTGAGGTCGTCACGGCGCTCGATGAATGGCGGCTTAGTATCTTCGGCACGCACATGTACATGCTGTACATGCCGAATCGGCACCACACGCGCGCGACGCTGGCGTTCATCGAGTTCATGCTGGATCGCGCGCAGAAGGCGGGACGCGGGCGGCGTTGAAGGGGCGTGCTTCGTCAGTATCCGCCGAAGAGTCGATCTCGCGCGTCAGCAATCAGGCCACGGAATTCACCAAGCGATCCGATCCTTTTGCCAAGCACACCGGCCGGAACGGCGGCCATCGCAGGCGTGTCCAGGAAACAGTCTTCGCCGTCGATCACGAAGCTCGGGAGCAGATCGGATGGCGCGCCCGTGTAGCCCAGAAGGTTCGAACGCCGTAGGGGAATCACCACGCGAGTCGGCAGACTGCCGACATGATCGCTTTGTACATCGACCACGTAGGGCGTGCTGTTTCGCGAATCTTCGTTGGGGTTGAGATAGAGGTCAAAACGAGCCATCAGAACGTCCGATATTTCGCCAAAGGCAGGCCTTCCCGTTCCACCATCGCGGTGTAGGCCTTCACGAGTTCGGCGTTTTGCTCGGCCCACTGGCGGGCCTCGACTTCCTGAACCTCTTCACGCAACCCGCGTTCGCTCGCACGCGAAACATTGACGTTGAGTTCCCTGGCGCGCTCCAGCAGATCCGACGGCAGAGAAACGTTGGTTGGCTTGCGTGTAACTCTGGCGCCCCTCTCGGGCTGGACTGTCGACTGAAGGTCCGCGCGCGTAACGAAAGCGTGGGCCATGTGCATCCCCTATGTGCATAAACAATGTTCATAGTATCGCACACAGACGACTGCTTGCGTCACCCACCCCGCCCCCGCTCCGCGAACCAGATCGCCACCGACATCGACACGACGCCCGCAAGTTGCACCCCACTCAGACGCTGATCGAAATACAGCCAGTCGATGACGATCGCCATCGCCGGATAAACGAACTGGAACACCGCGACACGCGCCGTATCGAGTCGCGCCATGCCGATATACATCAGCGTGTACGCGAGGCCCGTGTGAATCAGCCCGAGCCCCGCGAGCCACGCCCAGGACACGCCCCACGCGGGCCAGCCCTGCTGCATCGGCCAGACCCACAGGAGCAACGTGCCGACCGCGCATTGCCACCACGCGAGCGTGCCAGCGGGCAGTTCACGCAAGCGTTTCGCGATGATGGTCACGCACGCCATGCACAACGACCCCGCCAGGCACGCGCCGACGCCGATCCAGTAGCCCGGCTCGAACGTGCCGCTCGCGCCGTGCTCGACGATGCCCGTCGCCATGACGAGGCCGATCATCGCGACCGATACCGCCGCGATGCGCTGCCTGCCGATCGCCTCCTTCAGCAGGCACGATGCGAGCACCAGCACCCACATCGGCTGAACATGGAACAGCACGATGGCCACGCCCGCCGAAATCCGCTCGACTGCGCTGAAGAACAGCGACCAGCTCAAGACCATCAGCACGCTGGCGGCGAGCACCCACGGACCCGTCGTGCGCGTCAGGCGCAGAAACCGTGTTTGTCCGCGCAGCACGACCCAGACGCTCATTCCCAGCAAGCCGAATGCGCAGCGAAACCACGTCGCCGTCAACGGATCGGCTTTGGCTTCGTGCAGAAAAATGCCGATCGTGCCGAGCAGCGCGCAGCCGAGCAGAAAAGGCCATGCGCCCGCCGCACTGTGGGATTGCGCACGCGCTGCAAAGCGCGATGCCGTCTGGGGCGATGTCGGGTTCGTATTCATGGACGCAGTGTGTGCCGCATCCGATTCAACGAAAAGCGCATAATTCGAACACTATCCATTCGATTATCGAAAGCAACTTCTGAAACCGATGAAACGACACGATCTGCAAACGGACTGGCTCAAGTGCTTCGTCGCGGTCGTCGACGCGGGTTCGCTGTCGAGCGCGGCGGGCGAAGTGCATCGCTCGCAATCGGCGGTGAGCATGCAGTTGAAGAAGCTCGAAAGCGCGCTGGGACTGCGGCTCATCGAGCGCGGCGCGCGCACGCTGGAACTCACGCATGACGGGCAGACGCTGCTCGGCTACGCACGCCGCATTCTTGATCTGCATGCGGAAGCGCACGTCGCGCTGCAAGGCGAGCAACTCACCGGCCGCGTGCGGCTAGGCGTGCCCGACGACTACGCGGCGAAATATCTGACGCCCGTGCTCAAACGCTTCGCGCCGCGCCATAGCGGCGTCGAGATCGAACTGATCTGCGAGCAATCGACCTCGCTCATTCCGCGCGTTGCGAATGGCGAACTCGATATCGCGCTCGTGTCGCGCGACCACGGCCGTCGCGGCACGCTGCTGTTCCATGAACCGCTGGTGTGGGTCGGCGCGGCGCAATTCGAGCTATGGCGGCGCGATCCGTTGCCGATCGCCGTCTACGAAAGCGCGAGCCTCGCGCGGCGCGGCGCGATCAATTCGCTCGCGCAGCAAGGACGCCGCTACAAGGTGGTCTACAACAGTTCGAGTCTGGCCGGGCAGATCGCCGCCGTCGAAAGCGGTCTGGCGGTCGCGGCGCTGACACAATGCAGCGCGCCAGGACATCTGCGCATTCTGGGCAGCGACGAAGGTCTCGGGCCGCTCGAACCGATGGAAGTGGCGGTATATCGAAGCCGCGACTCGCGCGGCTCGAAAGCTGTTGATAGCCTGCACAGCCTGCTCGTGAAGACGCTCAGGCAATCGGCCTCAGTCTGAGCGCCGATGTAACGCGATGCCTTCCATCTCGACGAGCAGATCGGCGCGGCAGATATCCACTTGCAGATAGCGGATGCTCGCATCCGGATGAAACGCGGCCTGCGCCAGTTTCGTCACGGCAGGCAGATCCGCTGCATGCCGGTAATACACCTTGATCTGGTCGAGATCGCGCAGCGTGTAGCCGCCGTCCACGCCTTGCGCGCCGAGATTGTCCGCGCCGATCAGATGCGCGATGTTGCTGATCGCGACACTCCACTGGCGTTCGAGATCGCCCTCGTGCATCGTCTCGTGTCCGAGAATGCTGGCCGTGCCCGATACGAACAGCGTATCGCCCAGCAGCGTGCCGCGCGCGAAGCTCGGCGACTTCGGACCGTAACGCTGCGGGTACTCATACGCGGGCGTCTGACGCGAATTCTCGATATGCCGCACCGCGCCTTCGCGGCATGCGAGAAAGTAGAAGCCGACGCCGTTGCCCCATGTACCGATGCCCGTCGCCGCCGGCATGCCCGATGCGTGCGCGTAATCCTGCTCGAATGCGACGGCGCGGCCACGGCAAAAGTCGCGATACACCTCGAGCCCTTCCCCATTCTCGCCATTGATGTGGGGAATGAAGTTCCACATGCGAAAGATCTTCGGGAAGTTCAGTTCGCCGACGAGCGCGAACGCGTCGGCATAGGCTTTACGCGTGGCTTCGGTGTATCGGCCGGACGACGGGATGTAGCCGGCGCAAAAGAGGAATGCGTCGTCGTGAGCGAAGACCAGATCGTTGAAGGCGCCGCTGCGGACCGGCCCGGCGCTGCGCCAGATTTCGGCGAAGCCTTCGCGCGCGTCGTCGGTCATCCTGAGATGCAGCGTCGGCACGCCGTCCTCGATGACCGGCCGCCCGCTCGTCGCGCCGAAGACGATGCGCGCGAGCGCGCCATCGCCGGATGGCGCGTCGGGAGCGGCGAAGCGCGATTCGATCATGCCTCGTCACCGAAGAGATCGGCGGTGCCCACGCTCTCGTCCCTTACCGGCAGCGCACCGCTGCGGACCTGTTCGAGCACGTCGGCCGGCAGCCAGGTCTCTTCCAGAGCGCCGATGCCGTTCTCGATCATCTGCTGAAGAAAGAACGATTGCTTGCGCCCCGTCACCTCTGCCAATAGTCGCAGCCGTTGCTCGAATTGTGGATCGACCCGCACTGCGACCACCTTCAACTTGTTTTCGGCGGTCCTTCTCACTGCATGCTCCTGTCACGTTCGTTGCGCGCCGCGAGCGGGCGCGCGCATGCGGTGCTTATACCACACGCGTGTGCGACGTTCGCAGATACGCAGCTATTCAAAGCATCGATTCATTCAAAAGCATCCGTGAAATGATCGGTTTGTGATGCCGGACTGCGCGACGAAGATGATCCTTTTTTTCCGCACGACCGTCGTCGACGGCAGTTGGAGCACACCATGAGTTCGACCTTCGAAGACCGCGTGTTCTGGGTGACGGGCGCATTTGGCGCATTGGGCGCGGCGACCGTGACACGGCTCGCGCAGGCGGGCGCGCATGTGATCGCGTCGTCGCGCAATGTCGATGCGCAGCGCTTCGCGGACTTGCCGAGCGTACTGCCGCTATCCGTCGATGTCGCCGACGATCGCAGCGTGCGCACCGCGTTCGCGCAGATCGAAGAGCGTTTCGGGCGTCTCGACGGGCTCGTCACGAGCACGAACGTCGCCGCGTTCGGCGATTTCCTCGATCTCACCGACGACGACTGGCAACGCGTCATCGACGCCAAGCTGCTCGGCTCCGTGCGACCGATCCGCGCCGCGCTGCCGCGCTTCATCGCGCAGGGGCGTGGTGCGATCGTCGTGATCAGCGGGCGCGGCGGCATCGCGCCGCCGCCGAATCACTTTCCCGGTTCGAGCGTGAACGCCGCGCTCGATCTGCTCGTGCAAGGGCTCGGCCGCAAGTACGGTCCGCAGGGCGTGCGCGTGAACGCGGTCGCGCCCGGCCCGATCCGCTCGCCGCGCTTCGATGCGATGGCCACCACGCAAGCCGGCGACGAACCGACGCGCCTCACCGCGCTCGACGGTCCCGGTACGCCGGAAGACGTCGCGGCAGCGGTGACGTATCTGCTTTCCGACGATGCGCGCTTCGTCACCGGAACGCGGCTGTACGTCGACGGCGGCGGCCCGCCCTACGCGTGATGCCTCATTTTCGACAACCTGCACAGGATTCATCGCCCATGTCCCGCTTCGTGTCTCCCGCGCAATTGCGCACGCTCATTGCTCAACGTTCCGAACTCGCCGTGCTCGATGTCCGCGAGGAAGGCGTGTCTGCGCGAAGGCGGCTGTTCTATTCGTCGGTCGCGCCGGTCGGACGGCTCGGGCTCGTGATCGCGCGGCTCGTGCCGAGGCGCGGCACGCCCATCGTCCTCGTCGATACGCACGGCGAGCACACGCCGCGCGCCGCCGCCCTGCTCGCGCGCTGGGGCTATACGGATGTGTCGATACTCGAAGGCGGCATCGACGGCTGGGCGAACGCGGGCTTCGAGGTTTTCAGCGGCACCAACGTGCCCGGCAAGGCCTTCGGCGAAGTCATCGAACACGAACTGCACACGCCCAACATCGACGCCGACACACTGAAGGCGCGACAGGATGCGGGCGATGATCTCGTCGTGCTCGACTCGCGTCCCTTCGGCGAATTCAACACGATGAACATTCCCGGCGGCATCGACTGCGCGGGTGCGGAGCTCGTCTATCGCGCGCTCGCGGCGGCGCCGTCGCCCGAGACGCTGATCGTCGTGAATTGCGCGGGCCGCACGCGCAGCATCCTCGGCGCGCAGTCGCTCATCAATGCGGGCGTGCCGAATCCGGTCGCGGCGCTGACGGGCGGCTCGATGTCGTGGCTGCTCGCGGGTCTCGAACTCGAGCACGGCAACATCCGCACCGCGCCGCGTCCCGATGCGGCCACGCTCGCCGCCGCGCGTGAACTCGCGAGCGCCGCCGCGCGCAAGGCTGGCGTGCCGGTGATCGATCGCGAGACGCTCGCCGCGCTGGAGCGCGAAAGCGGCGAGCGCACGCTGTATCGCTTCGACGTGCGCGATCCGCTCGAATACGAAGCGGGCCATCCGTCGGGCTGGCGCTCGGCGCCGGGCGGCCAGCTCGTGCAGGCCACCGACGAATACATCGGCACGCTGCACGCGCGCGTGGTGCTGCGCGACGATGACGGCGTACGCGCCCGCATGAGCGCATCGTGGCTGAAGCAGCTCGGCTATCTCGACGTGCGCGTGCTCGACGACACCGCCAGCGCCGCGCTCACCGCCGACGCGCTCGAAGCCGGTCCCGAGCCGCTCGCCGTGCGGCCGCATGGCGCGCGCACGCGCTGGGTCGAGCCGGACCGGTTGCGCGAAGCGATCGAAGCAGGCAAGGCGCAGGCGATCGATATCGACAGCAGTCTCGCGTTCAGGCGCGGCCACGTGAGCGGCGCGCGCTTCATCGCGGCGAGCGAACTGCTCGCGCGTCTGAACGACTTCGCGCACGGCACGCAACTCGTGCTCACGTCGGAGGATGGCGTGCTCGCCGGTCTCGTCGCCGCTGAACTTGCGCAGCATCGGCCGGAGATCGCCGCGCTGAGCGGCGGCACGCGCCGCTGGAGCGCGCTCGGCCTGCCGCTCGATGCAGGCGATGCGCACAACCTCACCGGCGACGACGACGCCTGGTACAGCCCCTATCACGCCGAACCGGGCCGCGTCGCCGAACAGATGAACGCGTATCTCGCGTGGGAACTGCAACTCGTCGCGCAACTGGAGCGCGACGCGATCGCCTCGATCGACGTGCTCGACTTCGGCACGGCGACGGCGCAGCGCAGCCACGCGCGTCTGAGCGCGCTGAAGGAGAGCACCGTATGACAGCCGCGTTCGACGGCGCCACGAGCCCCGCCGACATCCCCGGCAGCCCGTTGCATGCCGCGTTTCAGCAACCGCTGATGCTCGGCCTGTTCCTGCCGATCCAGAACGGCGGCTGGTCGATCTCGACGCTGCCGCGCGGCACCGACTGGCGCTTCGACTACAACGCGCGCCTCACGCAAAAGGCCGAAGCGCTCGGTTTCGATCTCGTGTTCGGTCTCGCGCAATGGCTCGGCAAGAACGGGCACGGCGGCGCGCTCAAGTATCGCGAGCAATCGCTCGATGCGTTCATCGCGACCAGCGCGCTCGCCGCGATCACCGAGCGCATCCTGCTGATCTCGACCGTGCATGCGCTCTACGGGCCGTGGCATCCGCTGCATCTCGCCAAGTTCGGCGCGACGCTCGATCACATCTCGGGCGGGCGCTGGGGCATCAATCTGGTGACGGGACATGTGGCGAGCGAATGGGCGATGTTCGGCCAGCCGATGATCGAGCACGACGAGCGCTATGTGCGCGCGGCGGAGTTCGTCGGCGTGCTCGATACGCTCTGGCGCAGCGACGCGAACCAGCACATCAGGACCAAACACTGGCAACTGAACGATGCGTTCGTGAGTCCGCGACCGCGCTTTCATCGCCCTGTGCTGGTGAATGCGACGGGATCGGCGGCGGGCATCGATTACGCCGTGCGGCATTCGGACCTCATCTTCATCACGAGCCCGGCGGGCGCGGCCTTCGATGACGCCATCGCGGCCTTGCCCGCGCATACCGCGACGATTCGCGAGAGCGCGCGGCGCGTGAACCGACGCGTGCGCACGCTGATCAATCCGACCATCGTATGCCGGCCGACCGAGCGCGAGGCGCGCGAATATCACGATGCGATCGTCGCGCATGCCGACGAAGGCGCGCTAGATGGATTTGTCGGCATGCACGGCAAGAGCGACGCGAAAGCGTGGGCGCAGCACAAGCGCGAGCAGCGCATTCTCGGCGGCAATCTGCATCTGATCGGCTCGCCCGAACAGATCGTCGAGCAATTGCTCGCATTGAAGCGCGCCGGATGCGACGGCGTGCAACTCACCTTCTTCGACTTCGAACCCGATCTCGCGTACTTCGGCGATGCGGTACTGCCGCTGCTCGTCGAAGCAGGCTTGCGCGTTCCCGCATCGGACCAGTCGTTCCATCAACCGTTTCTTCATACGACGTCATGAGCCACACGCGCCAACTGCATCTGAACACCAACATCACCGGCGTCGGACGCCATCCCGCCGGATGGCGCACGCTCGACAATCCGCGCTCGATCATCGATCTGAACTTCTTCAAGGAGATCGCCACGATCGCCGAGCGCGGCAAGCTCGATGCGGTGTTTCTCTCCGATCTGCTCGCGCTGCGCAATCACGCCGAAGGGCCGTCGCAGGCGCTGGAACCGACCGTGCTGCTGACCGCGCTCGCGGGCGCGACGACGCATGTCGGCCTGATCGGCACTGCGTCGACGACCTTCAACGATCCCTTCAATCTCGCGCGGCGCTTCGCATCCGTCGATCATCTGAGCGGCGGGCGGGTCGCCTTCAATGCGGTCACGACTTACGATGCCGCCGCCGCCGCGAACTTCAGCCACGACGTGCCGCTCACCACCGACGAGCGCTATGCGCGCGCGCAGGAGTTCGTCGAAGTGGTGACGAAGCTGTGGGATAGCTGGGAAGACGATGCCTTCGTCGCCGATCGGGCGACGGGCCGCTATGCCGATCCATCGCGCGTGCATGCGATCGAGCATCGCGGGACATACTTTTCGGTGCGCGGTCCGCTGACCGTGCCGCGCAGTCCGCAGGGACGGCCGGTGCTCGTGCAGGCGGGTTCGTCCGAAGGCGGACGTGCGCTGGCCGCGCGTTTCGCCGATGCCGTGTTCACCGCGCAAACCACCTTGCCGACTGCGCAGGCTTTCTATGCGGAGATGAAAGAGCGCGTGCGTCTGCATGGACGCAATCCCGATCATTTTCTGCTGCTGCCCGGTTTGTACCCGGTGATCGGCGGCACCGAGCGCGAAGCGCGCGAACGCAAGGCCGAACTCGATGCGCTGCTCGATACCGATCGCGAAGTCGCGCGTCTTGCGGGCGCGCTGGGCCTCGCGCCGGATGATCTGCATATCGATGCGCCGCTGCCTTATGAGCGGATCGGAAAGGTTGCGCGCTCGGATCTCTCGCGCGGCTTCATCGATTCGACGGTTGCGCTTGCCAAAAGCGAAAACCTCACCGTGCGCGATCTGCTGGATCGCAATCCGGGCGCGCATCGGATCATCGTGGGCACGCCGGAGCAGATCGCCGACGATATCGCGCGCTGGTTCAACGAGCGCGGCGCGGACGGCTTCAACCTGAACGCGGATGTGTTCCCTTCCGGGCTTGCGGCGTTCGTCGACCATGTCGTGCCGCTGCTGCAGAAGAAGGGCATCTTCCGGCGCGATTACGAAGGCACGACATTGCGGGAACATCTGGGCTTGCCGCGGCCCGACAGTCAGTACGCGCGCGCGGCGCGTGCGGCGTGAGGCAATCATGACCTACATTCATCGCGCCAGCATCATCAAATCGGATAACGAATCAATCGAGATCGCGCGTCGGCTTGCGCGTGAATTTGCCGTGGAAGCATCGCATCGCGACCGTGAGCGGAATTTGCCTGTGAACGAAGTCGAGGCATTCAGCGCGTCGGGATTGTGGGGCATCAGCGTGCCGCGCGCGTTCGGCGGCGCGGATGTTTCAGTGCGCACGATCGCTGACGTGTTCGAACTGATATCGGCGGCGGATTCGTCGCTCGGGCAGATTCCGCAGAATCATTTCGCCACGCTCGAACGGCTTCGGCATGACGGCACGGCGAGCCAGCAGGACTTCTTCTTTTCCCGCGCGCTCGCGGGAGAGCGTTTCGGCAACGCCACCGCCGAGCCGGGCGATCGTTTGCCTTCCGAGCATGAGACGCGCGTGCATCGCGGCGAAAGTGGTTTCGTGCTCTCCGGCCGCAAGGTCTATTCGACGGGCGCGCTGTTCGCGGACTGGATTCCCGTCGCGGCGCTTGACGACGATGGTCTTCCCGTCACGGCGTTCGTCGCACGGCATGCGCGCGGCGTCGAGGTCATCGACGATTGGTCCGGCTTCGGTCAGCGCACGACGGCGAGCGGCCAGGTGCGGCTCGATCACGTCGAGCTCGATGCATTGCAGATCGTGAAGCGTGGCCGAAGCGGACACATCGATGCGGCGAACGCGGTATCGCAGCTCATTCATGCGGCGATCGATCTTGGCATCGGGCGCGCGGCGCTCGACGATACGAAGCGATTCCTGAAGGAGTTATCGCATCCGGCGCGTGGCAGTGGCGCGACGCGCGCGGTCGAGGACCCGTACACGTTGCGCGACATCGGATCGTTGACCGTCGACTATCACGCGGCGCAGGCATTGACGGCGCGTGCCGCGGGTTTGATCGACGCCGCGCGTGACGAAGCAGCACGTGCCGATGTCGCTGCGGCGATCGTCGCTACGGCCGAGGCGAAGATACTCACGACGCAGTTTGCGCTCGATGCGGCCAACAAGCTCTTCGAACTGGCGGGCACGCAATCGACATTGGAAACGCATAACCTGGACCGGCACTGGCGCAATGCAAGAACGCACACGTTGCACGATAGCGTGCGCTGGAAGTATCACGCCGTAGGACAGTTTGCGTTGAATGAGCTGCTGTGTGATCCGTTCACGTATGCGCATCCTTATTCAGCGATCGATGAGTGAAAAAAGGCGCGCTCCACGGCGCGCCTGTTCGCATGAGCCGATGTGGATCACCGCGCCGCCACCGCCTGCGCATCGAACACCGGATTGAACTCGATATCGACCGCGATCTTGTTCTTGATATCCCCCGACCGATATAGCGCATCGGCAATGCGCTGCTCGCGCGCGACGAGTGTCTTGTCGAGCGGATAAAACACCGAGCGCCCATTCTCCGCCGAGAACTTCGCCCGCGCCGGGCTCTGCTTCATCTTCTCCAGATAGATCTTCTCGACAGCCGGCACGTTCTGCGCCCACCAGGTCCAGGAGTTCTTCAGACGCCCGAGAAAATCGCCGAGCGCGCGGCTCTTCGCCGGATCGCGCAGCACTTCCGTGCGCGCGGTGAAGACGGACAACGCCGGAATATCGAGCTCGTCGCTCTTGATGACGACGCGCGCATCGCCCTTGTCGACCGTTTCCTTCACAGGCCCATAGCCGCCCGAATACACCGCGACCTGCCCCGCATTGAACGCCGACGCCGACACGTTGCCATCGCCGAACTTCACACCCTGGAAATCCTTCGGCTTCAGATCGGCCTTGTTATACGACAGCACGTATTGCAGATAGTTGAAGCCGCCGAAGTTATAGCCCCACGTCTTGCCGCGCAGATCGGCGAGATTCTTGACATCCGCATCCTTGCGCACGACCGTGACGATCGGCGGATAGCTGCTGTCCGGATTGCGCCATCCCGCGATGATCTGCAAGGGCGCGGTCTCGGGCGTCCACGGCGCGCGCGCATTGCCCTGCTCGATGATGAGCGACGTATCGCCCATCAGCCCCACGTCGAGCACTTTCGAATAGAGCGCGGACAGTTGCGCGGCGGGCCCGGTGAGCACGGCCCATTTCACTTTGTACGGCGCGCCGTCGAGCACATGCGATGCTTCGACGATGAGCGGCCACGCGGCATCCTGCGTGCCGATCGTCAAGGTGAGCGGTTCATCGGCGAAGGCAGAGGCCGACACAGCGAACAGACTCGCAACGAATAGAGCGGTAAAACGTTTCCTGATGCGCATGAGTGTGTGATGAGTGAATGAAAGAGTTATGCCGCCTTCTGCGGCGCATCCTGCGTCACGCCGAGTTCGGCGAGCAGCCGTGTTCTGAGCGCGATGGCCGCTTCGTCGCTGCGCGAGCGCGGTCGCGGAAAATCGACGACGACATCCGCGCTGATTTCTCCTTGCGACAGCACGACGATGCGGTCCGACAGAAGAATCGCCTCGTCGATGTCATGCGTGACCAGCACCACAGCCGGCGTATGCGCGCGCCACAAACGCGCGACGAGTTCATACATGCGGATGCGTGTGAGCGCATCGAGCGCGGCGAACGGTTCATCGAGCAGCAACAGCTTCGGCTCGCGCACGAGCGCACGCGCCAGCGCGACACGCTGCGCCTCGCCGCCCGAGAGCGTCTTCGGCCAGCCATCTGCATTACGTGTCAGGCCCACTTCATCGAGTGCCGCAAGCGCCGACGGCTTCGCCGCGTTGAGCCGGTCATGACCGATCACGACGTTCTCCCACACGCGTTTCGCGGGCACGAGACGCGGCTCCTGAAATACGACGGAGCGCGCGCCCGCCACGCGCACGCGCCCGCTATCGGCCTGATCGAGTCCGGCGAGAATGCGCAAGAGCGTCGTCTTGCCCGCGCCCGAGGCGCCGAGCATCGACACGAACTCGCCGCGCTTCACCTTCAGCGAGACGTCCTTCAGCACGGCGCGGCCGTCGAATACGCGGCTCACGCTGTCGAGTTCGAGGGCGGTCTCGCGTTCGTCGCGCACGGACCGGGCGAATGCGATATCAGGCGAGTTCAAAGCGCGGCCTCCACGGAAGAGCGAGATGTTCGAGCGCGCGCATGATGAGATCGGTCACGATGCCGAGCGCCGCATAAACCAGAATGCCCGCGATGATGATGTCCGCGCGCTGATTCTGGTTCGCGTTCACGAGGATGTAGCCGATGCCGTTCTGCGCGTTGATCTGCTCCGCGACGACGAGCGCGAGAAGCGCCACCGCCGATGAATAGCGCACGCCCACGAGTATCGAAGGCAGCGCCGTCGGCAGAATGATGCGCAGCGCGATCTGCCGGTTCGACAGGCCGAACACGCTCGCCGCTTCGAGCAACTTCGGATCGACGCCGCGCACGCCCGCATACGTGTTGAGATACATCGGGAAGATCGTGGCCGCGAGAATCACCGCGACCTTCGCGCCCTCGCCGATGCCGAACCATGTAATGAAAAGCGGGATCAGTGCGATGAATGGAATCGTGCGCAGCATCTGCAAAGGCGCATCGACGACCTCCTCGCCCACGCGCCACAGTCCCGCGAACAGCCCCGCGAACAAGCCGATACCGCCGCCGATCGCGAGGCCCGTCGCCGCACGCATCAGCGACACGCCGATCGCGCTTTGCAATTCGCCATCGGCGATCAGTTCCTTCAGCGCGGCGACGATGACCGTCGGCGGCGGCAAGGTTTCAGGCGCGACGAGTTGCAGCGACGACGCGAGTTGCCACAGTGAGATGAGCGCGAGCGGCACGCCCACACGCAACGCGCGCGAGCGCAGCGCGGACCATTGGAACGGGGTGCGGCGGCGCACCTCGCGCGTCGGCAGATCGATGAGCGCGCGCGGATCGCTGACGCGCGCGGCGGCGGCCGTGGTGCGATCTTGCGCCGCGCCGGGGTCGATCCCGAGCGCGGCGGATGGAAAGCGAGGAACGTTCATGGGCATTCGACGTAAATCGGAAGAGAGTGGAACTTCCGATGGTACGGTTGCCTGTCCTCGCATCAAACCAAGGCTTTGCGAGATGCTATGCGCGCAGCGCGTGATTTGGATTCCTGAGATTCTACAAAGGCACGACCGTGCGTGAAGCGCACCGCATCAGGCGCCCTGGTCGCGCCCGCTCGCTTCAGTGCAGCGGCGATTCGCCGGGCAACTGGAATGCGTCGACGGTGTAGCCCATGTTGAAATAGCCCGCGCGCGCGTAGACGGAAATGTGTTCGAGCTTTTCCGCGCGCGTGGTTTCGTCCGGCACTGCTGCTTCGTTCGTGAAGTGCTTACGCACGCGCCCCGCCGGGGCTGATATCGCCTGCCAGTAATGAGTCAGGAAGTGCGGCATGGCTCGCCTCCTCGATGCGTGGACAGATCAAATCTAGTCCGTCAAAAAGGCGTCGGCAAACAAGCTTTTCTGCAATGCATTGCAGAGCGCACCGCCGTGAAGCATCAGGCCGCGTCGGTACTGCCGCGCATCGTGCGCGTGGCCTGCGATTGTTCCAGATGCCGCAGCAGCAGCGTGACCATCGCGACCACCGTGAACGCGAGAATCACGAAAAACACCGCGAGCGGCGCCAGAATCTGCACCGAAACGAAGCCCGCCAGCGCCATCATCACCGACGACACCAGCAACAGCGCGCAGCCCAGGATCGCCGCCGTGAGGCCCGCGATATGCGGAAAGAGCGAATTTCCCTTCGCCATCAGCGTCGGGTACATCGCGCCGGCGCAAAAGCCCATCACGAGCACGGGCGCGGCAAGCGTCCAGATGGTCAGACCGATCGTCAGCGAAAGCAGCAGCATGACGACCGATGCTCCCGCCATCACGCGCGCACCGATACGCAACCGTTGCTCCGCGCTCGGCAGACGCACGTGATACACGCGGTTCGACAGGCCGCCGAGAAAGTACATCATGCCGATGGCGAGCGCCAGATAGCCGAAATAGGTCGGCGGTTTGTGCAGCGTGTTCTGCACCATGAAGGGGCCGACGATGTTGAACACGAGCAGAATGCTGTAGCACAAACCCTGCGCGAGAAAGCAGCTTTGAAACACGCGGCTCGACAACACCTTGCCCGCGTTCGAAATCAGCGTGCCCAGTTCGAGATGCACGGGCTTCGGCAAGGTCTCGCGGT
Source organism: Caballeronia pedi (assembly GCF_001544915.2). Taxonomy (GTDB): domain Bacteria; phylum Pseudomonadota; class Gammaproteobacteria; order Burkholderiales; family Burkholderiaceae; genus Caballeronia; species Caballeronia pedi. The sequence continues at coordinate 96,399 of NZ_FCOE02000024.1, forward strand.
AGCGCCACACGAGCGTCCACATCACGATCGAGTAGATCAGCAGGAACACCAGACACGCTTTCCAGCCGAACCATGTCTGCAGATGCGCGCCGATCACGGGCGCGACGATCGGCGCGAGTCCCCACGCGATCGCCATGTACGTGAACGCGTGCAGCAGCGCCTCGCCCTTGAACGAATCGGTGATGATGGTCTTCGCGAGCAGGTTCGTCGCGGCAATGCCGAAGCCCTGCAGGCAGCGCGCGAGCAAAAAGGTTTCGAGGCTCGTCGCCGCGAGCGACAGCAGGCAGCCGAGCGTGAAGACGACGAGCCCGAACGCCAGCACCTTCTTGCGTCCATAAGCATCGGCAATGGGGCCGAACACCAGCTGGCCGATCGCATAGGCCGCCATATAGCTGGACACGCTCGACTGGATCGCCTGGGGCGAGGTGGCGAAGTAACGCGCCATCGCGGGCAGCGCGGGCACGTAGATGTCGATGGCGAGTTGTCCGGCCGAAGCGAACAGGCAAACCAGAAACAACAGGAAGCGCGGGGAATTCTTCGTGGGATCGGTGTGGGTCATGACGACGATGAATGGACGGGTCCCGGCGATCTCTGTCGGACCCGCACGGATGGCGGATTCATCGTATTGTGCCTGTCATCGTGCGGATCGACATGAAGTCATCGTCGTGTGCGTCGTTTCATGACGTCGCCGACACGCCGTTCAGAATCGGGTGAGACTGCCCCGGAATCGGCCGGCCGCGATTATCGGTCGGCACGAGTTGCGTCTGGAACGCGACGAACAGCGCCTGAAACTTGCCGTCCACTTCGACCATCACCGCGCCGTCCTGAAACACGCCGTTTTCGTTCGAGTGGTCTTTCACATGCGATCCCTTGCCCGGTTTCGGGTTGCCCTGATTCATATGCGTTTCGTGCAGGCCGTCCTTGCCCGGTTCGAACAGGAAGCCGAAGCCGTAGACGGTGACGTCCTTGGCAGGCTTCCAACCGAGACGATTGTCGCTATAACCGGGCGTCTTGTAGACGTAGTCGACGCCGTCCGCCGACATATCGAGCTGCAACATCTCGTTGAGGAGCGCGTTGATATCGTTGCGCTCGTTCTTCGTGTCGAGCGCGATCGGGCGCATCGCGTTGAGATCGAGCAGGCGTTTGTCGTGCACGTAGTCGAGCTTCGGGAAGTCCGACGTGGCAACGCCCGCCGGCAATTTGCCGAGATCGGCGGTCATCGGATGGTCGAAGTACTGGTCCCAGAGATACAGCACGAGATAGCCCGCTGGCCCCGCCAACGAGCTGTCGGATTTCACATTGGTGACGATGGCGAACGGCTTGCCATTCGTGTCCTCGCTGACGATCACATAATGCGGGTCGCCTTTGTAGCCGTCGAGAAAAGGAACGCCGAGGCTGAGCTTGCCTTTGAAGAGAACGTATTCGTTGCGCGCCATGATGCTGCTCCATGAAGTGAGCGATCATTTGATGCGACCAGTGTGACACTTGCACGAAACACGCGGAACACATGTTGCCGAATGCGCAATCCGGGAAATGCCGCTGTCATCGCGCGCTCCACAATCAGGCAAGTGTTGAGTACACTTAGACCCGCCCGCAGGACGCGTCCTGCGCATCCACGCAGAGAACCAGATATTCGGAGCCAGTTTGAGGAAGCGAGCCACGGTCATCTGCCGACGAGGCAACCGGATCCTGCTGGTTGCGCGACGTCGCACCAAATGGGCACTGCCCGGCGGCATGCTCAAGCGAGGCGAGCACTTGCCGGAAGCCGCGCTACGTGAACTCAAGGAAGAGACCCGCCTGCTCGGCAAGTCGGCGAAATTTCTGTTTCAGCATCGGGGAAGACAGAAGCATCATCATGTCTTTTTCTGCGATGTGCCCAAGAGCGCCAAGCCGCGCGCAAGCAATGAGATCGTTCGATGCCGCTGGGTCCACGTGGCGGATATTCAACGGATCGCCACCAGCGCGCCCACTAAAACGATCGTGAAGGCGCTCAACGGCAAGCGTTGACCTTTTGTTCACGCGACATCCGGACAGCGCGCCCGCCATCGCGGCGCGCGCCGTCCGTGCGTTATTGACCGCCTTCCTGAATCGTCAGTACGTTCTTCACGGACGTGACGCCACTCACGCCCTTCGCGATCGAAGCGGCCTTGTCGATCTGCGTGCCGTCCGCGGCATGGCCCGCGAGCGTGATGGCGCCGTTCTTCGCGATCACGTTGATGCCCACGGTATCGATACCGCCCTTCTGCAGCGCCTGAGACACCTTCTTGCTGAGCGCGCGGTTGGCCTTGCGCAGCGACGATTTCGAGGTACCCGAACTTGCCGATGGCGTGGTGGACGGAGTCGCAGCCGCATCGCTCGTTTGCGACCATGCGGCGACGGATGAGAAAACCGTCAATGCGACGGCTGCGAGTTTGAGCATATTGATCGTCTTCATCGCTTGCTCCAGTTTGGTGAATGTCGGCCGGGACATGGCGCCCCGAAGCATTCTAGTCGGCGCTGCGCCATAGCGCAGGGAATCGTGCCATTCATTTCGCGAACGCGCGCAATTCCGCAGCCGACAGAAACAGATCGCCGTTATCCGCGAGCTTCCCGATCATGAAGTCAATGAACGTTCGCACGCGCAGCGGCTGCTCGGTCCGATGCCGATAGTAGATGTAGATCGATTCGCGCTGAGTCAGATGCCGCGCGAGCAATGGCACGAGCCGCCCCGCGCGGATATGCCCGACCGCCGAAAAACTCCCCAGCTGACCGATCGCGAGACCGGCCAGCACGGCATCGGCTTCCGCATCGATATCGTTGGCGCAGAGCGTCGCGGCGATCTCGCGATAGACGATCTCATCGCCGATCATGAATTCCCACGGCGCCTGCTTGCCGGTATTCGCGCGGCGATATCCGGTGCAGCGGTGCGACGAGAGCGCCTCGACGGTACGCGGCGCGCCATGCCGTTCGATATACGCGGGCGACGCGCACACGATCAGTTGGATCGGCGCGAGCCGCCGCGCGATCGCGCCGCCGGCGGGCGGCGAGCCGCCACGCAATCCGACATCGGCGCGTTCCTCGACGAGATCGGTGAAATGATCGTCGAAACGCACATCCAGCGCGACATCGGGATACAGCGCGGCGAACTCGAGCACCGATGGCCAAAGCGCACGACCGAGCGCTTTTGGCGCGCTGATGCGCAGCGGACCGGCGATCTGCTCTTTCGCGCTGCGCGCATCCGCAAGCGCCGATGCGAGCAGCGCGAGCGCCGGCTCGACATTCTGCAGGAGCCTTTGCCCTTCTTCGGTCAGGGAGAGCTTACGCGTCGTGCGATGAAAGAGCCGCACGCCAAGCTCCTTTTCGAGCTGCATCACCGCGTGACTCGCGGCCTGCGGAGAAATCCCCTGATCAATGGCCGCACGCCGCAGATTGCCGAGCGTGGCGGCGCGCACGAAGATCGAAATCGCGCGGACCTCGTTCATGGAGCGCCTCGATTCGCAAATTAAAGTTGATTATCAGTCTAGCGTTTGACGGCTAGTTCGTGCGAATCGGACGGCCTATGCTTCGTGTCACGTTCACCACCGACACAAACGGAGCACATCATGAGCAACGCCACTCAACAGCAATACAAGCGCGTCTGGTTCATCACGGGCGCATCGCGCGGCCTGGGCGCATTGATCGCACAGGCGGCGCTGGACGACGGCAACGCGGTCGTCGCCGCGGGCCGCAATGTCGAGGCGATCGTCGAGCGTCTGGGCGACTCGCCCGCGCTGCTGCCGGTCGCGCTCGACGTCACGAACGAAGCGCAAGCGAAGGCCGCCGTCGACGCCGCCATCGCGAAGTTCGGCCGCATCGACGTGCTGGTCAACAACGCGGGCTTCGGGCTGCTCGCGGCCGTCGAGGAATCGAGCGACGCCGACGTGCGCCGCATGTTCGACACCAACGTCTTCGGCCTGCTCAACGTGACGCGCGCCGTGCTGCCCGTCATGCGCAAGCAGAAGAGCGGGCACGTCGTGAACATGTCGTCGATCGGCGGTTATCGCTCGGCAGCGGGCTTCGGCGTCTATTGCGCGACGAAGTTCGCGGTCGAGGGCATCACCGAGGCGATGCATGCGGAACTCGAACCGCTCGGCATTCATGCGACCGTCGTCGAGCCGGGCTACTTCCGCACGGACTTTCTGGATGCGTCGTCGCTTCTCGTCGGCAAGGACATCATCGACGACTACGATGCGACCTCGGGCAACGTGCGGCGCTTCGCTGTCGGCATGAATCACAATCAGCCGGGCGATCCCGCGAAGCTCGCGACCGCGCTCCTCACGCTCGCCGACGCACAAACGCCGCCACTGCGCCTCGCGCTCGGCACCGACACGCTGAAGGCGATCGCGGAAAAGAACGCGTATGTCGCGGCGGAAACGGAAAGCTGGCGCGAGTTGTCGGCTTCGACGGACTTCGTGGTCTGATCGGTTGCACATAACAGCGCGACCATTTTCACCATAATCGCGCGTGCATGAATCAGGCGGCACAAGGCTTCGGCGGCGGCATCGGTAGTGGCCCTGCGTTGACCATCGCAATATCCGTCCGTATATTGCGACGACACAGGGCCACGACGAACATAAGATGCCCCCCACGCCAGAGGTCAAGCCGCACGATGTCCAGGGAAAGCATCGACTCGCACATGATTCGTGTGCTGCATACGCTCCTTACCGAGTCGAGCGTGTCGCGCGCAGCCAGTCTGCTCGGACAATCGCAGCCCACGGTGAGCATCGCATTGCGCCGCCTGCGTGAAATCACCGGCGACCCCTTGCTGGTGCGCAGCGGCAGCCGCATGGTGCCGACGAGCCACGCGCTCACGCTGATCGAGCCCGCCGCACAGGCGCTCAGCAACATCGATGCGATCCTGCATCCGAACACCACCTTCGATCCCGTCGTGAGCACGCGCACGTTTCGCATCGGCTCGCCGGATTATCTCGATGTGTTCTTCGTGCCCGCCGTCATCGATGCGTTTCATCAGGCCGCGCCGCTCGCGAAACTCGAATTCAAGCATCTGATGATGGTGGACGGCGGCTACGAGAACGGCCTCGAAACGGGTCTGCTCGATCTCGTCATCGGCAACTGGCGAACGCCGCCGGAGCATCTGCATCTGCAGCCGCTGTGCAAGGACGAACTCGTGTGTCTGATGCGCGCGGATCATCCCGTCGGCGTCGGCGAACTCACGCGCGATGCGTACGAAAGCGCCGAGCATCTTTCCGTCACGACCTATAACACGACGGCATGGGGCACCATCGACACGGAACTCGCGCGTAACGGCCTCACGCGCACCGTGACGACCACACTGCCTTACTTCGGCATGGCGCCGTACGTGCTCGTGCGCTCCGATCTGCTCTTCACGACAACGCGCGCGCTCGCGTCGCACTATGCGCGCATTCTGCCATTGCGCATCGAGCCGATTCCCGGCGCGACCAACGCACTGACCTACTATCAGTTGTGGCACGAGAGAACGCATCGCAGCGCCGCGACGCGCTGGCTGCGCAAGCTCGTCACGACCGTTTCGCGCACGCTCATAAGCGACATCGCCTGAAAACAAAAAGACGCCGCGTGCGAAGCGCGGCGTCAATGCGTTCATCCGATGATGCTACGCGACAGGTTCTCATGGCGTCATCGTCGAACGCGACGCTGGTCGGTCAGATGCAAGCTGCGTCGTTATCGTTGTTTGACCGGTTCAGAAGGACCCCGCCGCCATTGCCTTGATGAGCGCGGCCTTGCCTTGCGTCGCCGCGCCGAGCAGAGCGAAGCCGAGCGCGCGCTTGTCGTCGGCGTGTTCGCACAGCGCGGAGAGACCGTCGTGCGGATCGTCGCTTGCCGGAGCGAAACGCCATGTGCCGGTCTCGTTCGGCGGCACGACGACCGTCGGCGCCGCGGGCGATTTCACCGTGACCGGCATGACGGGAAAATCGACGCGCGTCGGCTCGCCGGCGAGCGTGCGTGCGAGCGCGCGCGCCGCATGCATGATCGGCAGGACATACGGCTGCACCTTGCCTTCGATCGCGGCGCAATCACCCAATGCGTAGATATCGGGCGCGCTGGTCCGGCACCACGCGTCGGTGCGAATGCCGATGTCGATATCCAGTCCCGCCTGCGCCGCCAATGCCGTGCGCGGCGCAAGACCGATCGCCGATAACACCACATCCGCGCCGATGACTTCGCCATTGTTCAGCGTGACGTCATAGCCCGCTTCACGCCTGTCGACAGATGCAACCGATTGCCCCAGCCGCATGCGAATGCCATGACGATCCAGCGCGCGCGCGAACGCATCGCCCGCCAGTTCGGGAAGCAATCGCGATAGCGGCGTGGCGGCGGGATCGATCAGCGTCACGTCATAACCCGCGAGCGCGAGATCGTTGGCGAACTCGCAGCCGATCAGTCCCGCGCCGAGCAACGCGATCGATTTCGCGCCTTCGATGCGCGCCCTGAACCGCACGTAATCATCGAGGCTGTTCACCGAAAGCACGTCGGCCGCGCCGCTACCCGAAAGCGGAATGCGGCGCGCATCCGCGCCCAGCGCGAGCACGAGCTTCGCGAAACGAAGCGGCGCGCCGTTGATGATCACCTCATGCGCATCGACCGCGATGCGCTCCACTTTCCGATGCGCGATGATGCCCGCGTTCAGTTGCGCACGCATCGCGCCGGCGTCGAACGTGACGAGTTCGTGCGGGGCTTTCTTCATCGCGAGCGCGTTGGACAGCGTCGGCTTCGAATAGAAATCGCCGGCATCCTCGCTGATGAGCACGATGGGCACATTCTTGTCGAGCTTGCGCAACTCGCGCGCGACCGTATAACCGGCCATGCCCGTGCCGACGATGACCACGCGATCCTCGATATCAGTGCTCATGCTGTCACCACCTGCATGTCGAAATCCTGCTTGCCGGTGCCGCAATCGGGGCATAGCCAGTCATCGGGCACGTCTTCCCAGCGCGTGCCCGCCGCGATGCCCGCTTCGGGCAAGCCTTGCGATTCCTCGTAACGAAAGCCGCAAATCACGCATTCCCAGATCTTCATGATGATGTGCTCCGTATGCGTTTCAGCGGACGTAATGCTGGCCCAGCCCGATCTCGGCGAGCGCGCGGCGATACGCACCCGACGAGCGATCGGCGAGAATCGGCGCTTCGGCGGCACGATCGATCGGCAAGTCTTCGGGGCATTGCAGCTCGACGATCGCGCGGTCTTCTTCGAACACCTGCCGGTTGAACGCGTAGACATCGTCGAGCGGCAGGTCCTTGTCGAAGTTGCGCGCGATCGGCACGAACAGGCGCGTGAGGCGCGCGGAAACCGGGCTTGCCGCGTTGAGGATCGCGAGACGTCCGCCTTCGGGAAACTGCACGGTGAGACGCGCGAAGAACGGCACATCGACTTCGAACACGCGCCGCCACAGAAAGCCTTCGGGCGCGCGATGCTGCATCGACTTCGGGAAGTTGCTCACGGTGCTGACGTACTCCGCGCGCATGCCGTTGCCGCGCCGCTCGACCGTATAGCTCGGCACGACGGGATTGCCCCGGTCCGCGAAGCTGTGATGATGAATCCACGCGAAGTGCGCGACATCGATGAAGCCTTCGGTCTGACGTCCCGCCGATGCCTTGATGTCGATGGAAGGCGGCAGGATCTGCTGGAAGCCTTCGGTATTCCACGCAGGAAAGTCGGGCAACGGTTGCCCGCCGCCGCCGAGCGAAACCCAGACGAGGCCGTACGCTTCCTGCGCGGCGTAGGTCGTCAGGCACAGGCGATCCGGAATCGGCCCGCCTTCCTGCGACGGAATGTGGTTGCACTTGCCATCGGCGCCATACGAAAGGCCGTGATACGGACACACGAGATTGCCGTTCTCGACCCAGCCCTGACTCAACGGCGCGCCGCGATGCGGGCACACGTCGCGTGCGGCCACGAGCGCGCCATGCGAGCGGAACACGACGAGCGATTCATCGAGCAATTGCGTTCTGAACGGCTTGTCCGCGATATCCGATGCGAACGCGACGGGATGCCAGTACTGGCTCAGGATTTCCCAATCGTGCTGATCGAACGTGCAGTTGCGAGGAAGGTTGGGCGCGCGCTGAAACGTGAGCGGCGCGACTGTGGGGGTCGCCATGTTGATTGTCTCCAGTCTGCTGGATCTTGAAGCGGTCTTGCCCGATGCGACCGCGTGGAGACAACGATATCGGCGTGCGGCGTGCCGCCCAATCCCTCGGGCAACATTGAGTCTATGTTTCGAAGGCAATGGGCCGCGATCGAGCGATCACGTCACTCGCGCGAATGGCGTCGACGTTCGGCGTGCCGCACAGCACCATCGCACGTTTCGCTTCGTCGAGCAGGATATCGACGGCGCGCAGCGCGCCTTCGTCGCCGCCCACGGCCGCGCCGAACAGCGCCGGCCGCCCGATCGCCGCGGCCTGCGCGCCGAGCGCCACCGCCTTCACGATATCCACGCCGCGCCGCACGCCCGAATCGATGATCAGCTCCGCGCCGGAACCGAGCGCGCGACGCACCGCATGCAGTGATTCGAGGCTCGACTGCGCGCCGTCGAGCTGACGCCCGCCGTGATTCGAAATCCAGAGCGCGTCGATGCCGAGCGACGCGAGCCGCGCAGCATCGGCGGGATGCTGCACGCCCTTCACGACGATCCGCCTGCCCCATTGATCGCGCAGGCGTGCGAGATCGTCGAAGGAGAACGCGGCGTCGAGCATCGTGCCGACTTTATGCGCGATCGTGAGTCCCGCGCCTTCGCCGGGATCGAGGTCGCGCACGTTCTCGAATTGCGGCGAACCGTGGCGCGCGTAGCGCATCGTCCAGCTTGGATGACGCAGCGCGTCGAGCACATGTGAAAGACGCGGCTTCAACGGAATCGCGATGCCGTTGCGCAGATCGCGCTCGCGCTTGCCGCCGACAGCCAGATCGACCGTGACGACGAGCGCCTCGAAGTCCGCGCCGCGCACGCGCCCGATCAGCTTGCGCATGAAGTCGCGGTCCTTCAGCGTGTAGAGCTGGAACCACAAACGGCCATCGACGTTGCGCGCGATCGTTTCGAGCGCGGTCGTGGACATCGTCGATTGCACGTAGGGAATGCCGCGTGCTGCGGCGGCCTTCGCGATCGACAGATCCGCGCCGGGACGCGCGAGCGTGCACGAACCCATCGGCGCGATCAGCAATGGCGCATTGCTTCGGATGCCTAATATTGATGCCGAAAGATCGGGCGCAGAAACGTCGTTGAGCACGCGCGGCACCAGCGCGACACGCTCGAACGCCGCGCGATTCGCCGCGAGCGTGATCTCGTCTTCCGCACCGCCGTCGATGAACTCGAACACGAAGCGCGGCAACGCGCGACGCGCAAGCTCGCGCAGATCGGCGATCGACAGCGCGTGATCGAGCGGATGCGTCATGCGTCGCGCACTTTGCCGGTGCGCGCGAGTCGCGTGGCGAGCGTCGAGAGTGCGTCATAGGCTTCGCGCGATACCGCGTCCCACTCGCCGATCGCCTGCGATTGCGCTTCGACCACCGCGCGGTCGCCACGCGCGGCGGGGCCGGTCAACGCATCCTTCGGCCCGAGCGCGACGATATTGGCCGCCGCGTTGCGCGACAACGTATGCATCATGTCTTCGATGAGCGGCTGCGGAATGCCCGCCGCCTGCCACATCTCGACGGACATCGCCGCGAGTATCGGCAGAAAGTTCGACGCGACGACCGCCGCCGCGTGATACAGCGCCTTGCTGCCCGGTTCGATATCGAAGCAGCGCGCGCCGATGGCCGCGAGAATTTCGCTCCACGCGGCACGCGCGGCGCGGTCGCCTTCGAGTCCGACCGGCGTGCCTTCGAACTGGAACACGGCCGTGCCGGGATTGGCGAAGCTCAACATCGGATGCGCGCTCGCGACGTTCCAGCCGATCGCGCGCAAGGGCGCGAGCGTATCGGTATCGAGCGCGCCGCTGCAATGCACGGCAATTGACGGCGCGTCGTCCTTGCGATTCCGCGCGAGCGTCTGCGCCACGTCCGCGATACGCATGTCGGGCACGGACAGCAGCCAGATATCGGCGGGCTGCATCGCGGCGATATCGTCGAGCGCGCGGCCCGCGCCGATGAAATCGACCGCGTCACGCGCATGGGCGGCATCGCTGTCGCATACATCGCCGATAGCGAGCACGCGGTTCGCGACGATCAGATTGCCGAGCGTCGCGCCGACGCGCCCGGCGCCGATGATGTTGAGCGTCGCCATCAGCCGTGCCTGATCGCGATGGTCTTCAGGCTCGTGAAGCCATACAGCGCTTCGAAGCCCTTCTCGCGTCCATGCCCGCTCGCCTTCACGCCGCCGAACGGCAACTCGACGCCGCCGCCCGCGCCGTAGTTGTTCACGAAGACCTGACCCGCCTGAAGCTTGCGCGCGAGACGCAGGCCGCGCGAACCGTCGCGCGTCCACACGCCCGCGACGAGGCCGTAATTCGTGCCGTTGGCGAGCTTTACGGCTTCGGCTTCGTCATCGAAGGGCATCACCGCGAGCACCGGCCCGAACACTTCTTCCTGCGCGATGCGGCTTTGCGGCGGCACATCGCGGAACAAGACCGCTTCGTGGAAGAAGCCGTTGCGCGACGCTTCCACCGCGATCTTGCCGCGCGCCGCCACGCGAATGCCTTCGCCTTCCGCCTGCTCGACCATGCTGCGCACGCGCGCCTGCTGCTTCGCGTTGACGAGCGGGCCCGTGTCGAGGTCCATCGCGGGCGGGCCGGAGCGCAGCGCTTCGAAACGTTGCGCCAGACGTTCGATCACGGTTTCGTAGATGCCGCGCTGAACCAGCAGACGGCTGCCCGCTGAACACGTCTGCCCGGCGTTCTGAATGATGGCGTTGAGAATCACGGGCAAGGCTTCGTCGAGATCGGCATCGTCGAACACGAGTTGCGGCGACTTGCCGCCGAGTTCGAGCACGCTCGGGCAATGACGTTCCGCCGCCGTGCGTCCGACCAGCGCGCCCGTCGCGGTCGAGCCGGTGAACGAGATATGGCCGATGCCTCCGTTCGCCGACAGCGCCGCGCCCGCCTCGCTGCCCAGACCCGTGACGACGTTGATCGCGCCCGCAGGAAAACCGATATCGGCGGCGATTTCAGCGAGACGCAGGATCGACAGGCTCGCGTCCTCGGCGGGCTTCACGACGCAGGCATTGCCCGCTGCGAGCGATGCGCCGACGCTGCGCCCGTAGATCTGCATCGGGTAATTCCACGGAATGATGTGCCCCGTCACGCCGATCGGCTCGCGCACCGTCAGCACGGTGAAGCCGGTCGTATAGGGCAGCGTCTCGCCATGCAGCTTGTCGACGCAACCCGCGTAATACTGCAGATAGCGCGCGAGCACGGCGGCATCGGTGCGCGCGGTCTTGAGCGCCTTGCCGGTGTCGCGCGCTTCGAGTTGCGCGAGTTCGTCGGCGTGTTGCAGCACCGCGGCGGCATACGCAAACAGCAGATTGGCGCGCTCGACCGGCGCGAGCTTCGCCCACGGACCGTCGAGCGCTTCGCCCATCGCGCTGCGCGCGGCGCTCACCGCGACATCGATATCGGCGGCATTGCCACGCGCGATCGCCGCGAACGGCTCGCCCGTGCTCGGGTCGATGACATCGAGCGATTCGCCGTTGTCGCCCGCGCGCCATGCGTTGCCGATGAAGTGACGATATTCCATGCTTACTCCGTGATCAGTGCGTGTTCCGTGACGGCCGCGGCGATCGCCGTGCCGACTTCGATGGTGTTCGCCGTGCCGCCCATGTCCGGCGTGCGCGGGCCGTTTTCGAGCACGCTTTCGATGGCTGCGACGATGGTCTTCGCCGCCGCTTCGTAGCGCGCCTCGCCACAGCCGAGATGCTGCAGCATCAGCGCCGCCGACCAGATCTGCCCGATCGGATTGGCGATGCCTTTACCCGCGATATCCGGCGCCGAGCCATGCACCGGCTTGAAGAGCGACGGAAAGCGCCGCTCCGGATTCAGGTTCGCCGAAGGCGCGATGCCGATGGTGCCGGTACATGCGGGACCGAGGTCCGAAAGAATGTCGCCGAAGAGATTGGACGCGACCACGACATCGAAACGGTCCGGATGCTGCACGAAATGCGCGCACAGAATGTCGATGTGAAACTTGCGCGTCTCGATGTCCGGGTAGCGCTTCGCCGCTTCCGCGAGCCGTTCGTCCCAGTACGGCATGGTGATCGAGATACCGTTCGATTTGGTCGCGGCGGTCAGTTGCTTCCTCGGGCGGCTCTGCGCGAGCTGGAACGCGAAGTCGAGAATGCGGTCGACGCCCGTGCGCGTGAACACGGACTGCTGCGTCGCGAACTCGCGCTCGGTGCCTTCGAACATGCGTCCGCCGACCGATGAATATTCGCCTTCGGTGTTCTCGCGCACGACCAGAAAGTCAATATCGCCGGGTTTGCGGTGCGCGAGCGGCGACGGCACGCCGGGCATCAGGCGCACCGGGCGCAGGTTCACGTACTGGTCGAAGTCGCGGCGAATCCTGATGATCGATTCCCACACGGCCGTGTGGTCCGGCACGACGTCGGGCGTGCCGACCGCGCCGAAGAAGATCGCATCGTGCTTGCCGATCTGCCGGTCCCAGTCGGCGGGCATCATCGTGCCGTGCTGCACGTAGTGCTCGGTGCACCATGATGCGAATTCGTCGAAATCGAGCGCGATGTCGTAGCGCGCGGCGGCGGCCTTCAGCACGCGCAAGCCTTCGACCATGACTTCCTTGCCGATGCCGTCGCCCGGAATGACGGCGATGTGATGCGTTGTTGCCATTGCGCTGTGTCTCCTGTTATTCGACGTGGAACTGCCCGTCATACAGGAAGGGAATCTAGCGGACGCTCTGGCGCGGCGGAAGTGCGAATCCGGGAACAGGAGTCTTCGAATATCCGCAAGGGGTTCAGCCGGCGGAGCGTTCGCCGCCCGGCGCGACGAGCGATGCGGGCGCGAAGGCGCTCAGAAAATCGAACAGCTTGCGCGCGGGCAAGGGCGCCGCGCCGGCGCGAATCCCGACCGACATCACGCGCTCGGCCCACGGATTGGTCAGGCGGATGAAGCGCAGATGCATCGGCTCACGAAACAGCCGCACCGCGCCTTCGGGCAACACGCCGATGCCCTGCCCGGCCGCGATCAGCCTGCACATCGCCTCGAAGCTTTGCACCTGCACGCGAAAGCGGATCGTGCGGCCCGCGAGCGCGGCTTCCTTCACGAGCATGCGGGTGACTTCGGCTTTGTCGTCGAGCCCGACGATATCGTGTTCGAGCAGCGCCGCGAACTCGATCTGCTCGCCCTGCAGCACATGATCCTCCGGCACGACGACGCTGATGCGATCCGCGCAATACGGCGCGAGGCGAATGCCCTCCATGCCGACCTGCGAAGTCACCACGCCGACATCCGCGCGCCCTTCGCGCAACGCCTGAAGAATGTCCATGCTGCGCAATTCGCTGATATGCAGCTTGATGTCCTGATAGCGCTGCGAGAACGCGCGCAGATGATCGGGCAAGTCCTGACTGATCGCGGAGATATTGGCGAAGATGCGTACGCGGCCGACCGAGCCTTTCGTGTAATCGGAGAGTTCGCTGTAGATCGCATCGGTCTTGAGCAGCAGTTCGGTGGCGTGACGCGCGAGCGCTTCGCCCGCCGGCGTCGGCTCGACGCCCGCCGACGTGCGGTTCAGCAGGCCGACGCGAAAGTGATGTTCGAGCAGCGCGATGCGCCGGCTCGCAGTCGACAGCGACATATGCGATTGCTGCGCCGCCTTCGAAAGACTGCCCATTTCGACTGCGCGCAGAAAAAGAGCCAGCGACGTGAGATCGAACAAAACCGGACGCTCCGTAAAAGATCATGCCGCGCAGTATGGCATCCGGGCACGATCGGCGCGTCGCGGCGGGATACTGGAAAACCCTGACGTCGCGACGCGCGTGTTCGAACTATTCGAAAGCCCGCTTCAGCGATTTCGCATATCTCTCGCGCTCAGCAGCCGCTACATTTCCTCTGTCCCGCCGCGTCCTGCGCGAGTCGGTACGCAAAAAAACATATACGGAGACAGACGTGGAAATCGATGCGACCAGCATGCCCCAAGGCGCGGCATCGCCCGCCCCGTCACACGACGCCGCGACGGAGGACCGGATCTTCCGCCGCCTGGCGCTGCAGATCCTGCCGATTCTGATGTTCGCGTACATCACGTCGTATATCGATCGCGTGAACGTGAGCTTCGCCAAGCTGCAGATGGCGCAGCAACTCGGCTTTTCGGACGCCGTGTTCGGCTTCGGCGCGGGCATCTTCTTTCTCGGCTACGTGGTTTTCGAAGTGCCGAGCAACATGATCCTGCAACGCGTCGGCGCGCGCAGATGGATCACGCGCATCATTCTGTCGTGGGGCATCGTCTCCGGCCTGACGGCCTTCGTTTCCACGCCGATGCAGTTCTACGTGATGCGCTGCCTGCTCGGCGTCGCGGAGGCGGGCTTCATTCCGGCGATCGTTTTCTATATCGGCCAGTCGTTTCCGCGCAACCGGCGGGCGCGCATCCTCAGCATGTTCTATGCGGCGCTCGCGCTCGCGGGTCTGATCGGCTCGCCGTTGACCGGCTTCATCATGCAGTACTTCGACGGCCTCATGCAGTTGCCGGGCTGGAAGTGGATCTTCATCGTCGAGGCATTGCCCGCGTTTCTCGCGGCGGTCTACACATGGAGAGGACTCGACGACGACGTTACGAAAAGCCCGCGCTACAGCGAAAGCGATCGCGCGTTTATGTCACGCGTGCTCGCGGAAGATCGCGCGGTGACGGCCGAATCGAATCACAAGGGCCTGTTTTCCAGCGCGCTCGTGTGGGCGTTCTGCCTGATCTATTTTCTCGATGTCTTCGGCATCTACGGCTACACCTTCTGGGCCCCGACGATGATCAAGTCGATGGGCATCTCCGGCGACTTCGCGATCGGCGCGCTCGCGGCGCTGCCCAACGCGGTCGCGGTCGTCGTGATGGTGATGTTCGGCCGCAGCGCGGACCGGCGCGGCGAGCGGCGCCTGCACGTCGCCGCGCTGCTGTTGATGGGCGCGGTCGGCTTGTCGCTGTCGGTGCTCTGGCATGACAATCTGTGGCTCGGCATGATCGCGCTGTGCATCGCCAATGCGGGATTGCTGTCGTTTCCGCCGCTCTTCTGGAGCATGCCGACGGCCGTGCTCGGCCAGGCCGCGGCGGCGGTCGGCATCGCATGGATCAGCGCGTTCGGCAATCTCGGCGGCTTCTTCGGCCCATACGTGGTCGGCTTTCTGAAGCA
Organism: Caballeronia pedi; assembly: GCF_001544915.2. Classification (GTDB taxonomy): domain Bacteria; phylum Pseudomonadota; class Gammaproteobacteria; order Burkholderiales; family Burkholderiaceae; genus Caballeronia; species Caballeronia pedi. The sequence goes on from NZ_FCOE02000024.1 coordinate 111,685, forward strand.
GGCGTCGGGCGGCATGACGCTGCCGATCTTCTCGATGGTCGGCTGCCTCGCGCTCGGCATCGTCCTGACGATGTCGCTGCCGAAGCGGCTCGTGAACCGCTGAGCCTTTTTCAACCAACAAGACGACACGAAGAGACAGCATGAAGCAGCGAATCGGCATGATCGGTATCGGCCTGATGGGGCACGGCATCGCACGCAATGTGATGAAGCATGGTTATCCGCTGACGGTGGTCGAGCATCCCGGCAACCAGCCGCTCGACGAACTGCGCGCGGGCGGCGTGAAGACCGTCGCGAATGGCGAGGCGCTTGCGCGTGAAGCGGACATCGTCATTCTGTGCGTGACGGGTTCGCCGGAAGTCGAAGCGGTATTGACCGCGCCCGATGGCGTGCTCGCGGGCTTGCAGCCCGGAACGATCGTGATCGACTGCTCGACAGCCGTGCCTGCATCGACTGCGCGCATGGCGGCGCTCGTGGAGGAAGCGGGCGGCCTTTTCGTCGATGCGCCGATGACGCGTACCGCAAAGGAGGCGCATGAAGGGCGGCTGAATCTGCTGGTCGGCGCTTCAGCCGAATTGTTCGCGCGCATCGAGCCGTTGTTGCGCACGTATGCGGAGAACGTGACGCTCGTCGGCGGCCTCGGCGCGGGACACAGCATGAAGCTGCTGCACAACTTCGTGTCGCTCGGGACGATCGCGCTGATCTCCGAGGCGGCCGCGTGCGCGAAGCGCGCGGGCGTCGATGCACGGACTTTCGTCGATGTCCTCGCGAAAGGCGGCGGCGGCGGCGCGGCGCTGGAACGGTTGAGGCCGGCGCTCGTGGAGGGCGATCCAACGGGTATGCCGTTTCACATGTCGAACGCGCTGAAGGATCTCGGCTACTACGTGACGATGGCCGGTGACACCAACGCGGCCGATGCGATCGCCACCGCCGTGCGCGCGACGTATGCGGATGCGGTCGAGCAAGGCGGCGCGCATCGGACGTTGCTGGAGTTGGCGAAGCTGCTGGGTGCTTGAGTCAAGCGACAGCACCCCAGCGTCATGCACCACCGCCACAAACATCGATCACATCAAGCAATGCGCGCTTGAGCGCATTGCCCGGCGGCAAATAGGCAAGTCCGATGCCCGCCGTATGGCCGTGAAGCTGCAGCGGCCGCGCCACGACCTTCGGCGGCAATGCCGTCGCGGCGGCCGCCGGAATCACGCCGATGCCGAGACCGGCCGAAACCAGCGCGAGCATCGTCGAGAACTCGCCGAGTTCCTGCGCGATGTTCAGAACCGCACCTTCCCGTTTCAACGCAACCAGCATGTCGTCATGGAAGCCCGGCGCATAACGCCGCGCAAGCACGAACGCGGGAAAGCCCTGAAGATCCGGCGGCCGGACCAGCGGCAGCTCGGCGAGCGCGTGATCTTCCGGCAACGCGACGACGAAGGGTTCTTCGAGCACCACGCGGATTTCGAGGCCGCTTCCGCTCACCGGCAGCCGTATCAGACCGAAGTCGAGCTGATTGTCCTGCAACGCGGCGATCTGATTGGGCGTCGGCATGTCCTTCAGTTCGAGCGTGATGAGCGGATAGCGCGCATGCATCGTGCGGATCAGCGCCGGCAGCAGTTTCGGCAGAACCGATGACACGAACGCGATCCGCAACGTGCCGATTTCACCTCGCGCCGACAACCGCGCGGTCTGCTCCGCGCGCGCCGCCTGATGCAGCGTCGCGCGTGCCTCGGGCAAGAACAACCGACCCGTCGCGCTGAGGGCGACCTTGTGACGGTCGCGTTCGAACAGCCGCGCGCCCAGGTCCTCTTCGAGCGCCTTGATCTGCATGCTGAGTGCCGGCTGCACGATGCACAGGCGCTGCGCCGCCTTGCCGAAGTGCAGTTCCTCGGCAAGCGCGACGAACGCCCGCAGATGCTTTAGCTCCATGAAATCCCCCAGTACGCGGGCGCGTGAAGCCCGTCATCACGAATCATGATAACAACGTCATGAAAGACTATTGGCGCAACCGCGGTTCTTCGGGTGAACTAGGCACATTCGGAGACAGAGCTCATCCACCACAGGATGGGTCGCAAAATAATGGACGAGACAGTCAAACTCTTCAGCCTGCGCGGAAAACGTGCGTTGATCACCGGTTCCGGGCGCGGCATTGGGCTGGCGCTCGCGCGAGGCCTCGCGGGCGCAGGCGCTTCGATCGTCATCAACGATCGCAATGAGCAAAAGGCGGCCGAGATCGCCGCACGCCTGCGCGACGAAGGCCACGACGCCGGCTTCGCCGTTTTCGACGTGACCGACCGCGAGCAGGTGTGCCCGGCGATCGAACGGGTCGAAAAGGACACCGGCGCGATCGACATTCTGATCAACAATGCGGGCATCCAGCGCCGCGCGCCACTCGAAAGCTTCGACGAACGCGACTGGAGCGACCTGCTGCGCGTGAATCTCGACGGCGTGTTCCACGTCTCGCAGGCCGTCGCGCGGCACATGCTGGCGCGCGGACGCGGCAAGATCATCAACATCGGATCGGTGCAGTGCGAGCTGGCGCGGCCGGGCATCGCGCCCTACGCGGCCACGAAAGGCGCCATTCGCATGCTGACCAAAGGCATGTGCGCGGAATGGGCGCGACACGGCATTCAGGCCAACGCGATCGCACCCGGCTACTTCGAGACCGATCTCAACCGCGCCCTCGTCGACGATCCGGCTTTCTCGGAGTGGCTCTGCAAGCGCACGCCGGCGGGCCGCTGGGGCCGCGTCCAGGAACTGTGCGGCGCAGCGGTGTTTCTCGCGTCGGCGGCGTCGGATTTCGTGAACGGCCAGACGCTTTTCGTCGATGGCGGAATGACCAGCGTGGTCTGAGCCGAAAGGAGACAACGACATGTTTGATTCACTGACAAACCGAAGCCGCCGCGTCCAGGCGCTCGCCGGCCTGACGATGGCCGTCGCCGCGTGCGCTGCGCACGCCGCCGACTGGATCGTGTCGGGCAACGACGGCAAGTATCAGCGCGTCGAGGGCCGCGACACGTATCCGGACAATCCCGCGCCGGACACGCTGACGCTTCTCGATGCAAGCCACCTTCCTCCACGGGTAAAGGTGCAGGTCGAAGTCGAGAACGGCATTCAGGGGCCGCCGCAGGCAGTCGCCATCACGCCCGATGCGAGCGTCGCGCTGGTCGGCGCGCCCACGCGTTACGACCGTGACGCGAAGAAGCTGCTGATGGATTCTTTCGTCCAGGTGATCGACCTGCAGGCGACGCCGCCCGCCGTGACGCGACTCGATATCGCGAGCCATCCGCAGGGCGTCGCCATCGATCGCAGCGGCCGGCTCGCGCTCGTCGCGTGCGTGGACGGCAGCGTCGCGGTGCTCGGCATCGAAGGCAACCGCGTGACGCTCGTCGACACGCTGAAGATCGCGCAGAAACGGCTCGCCGGCGTGAGCTTCACGCACGACGGCGCGCATGCGCTCGTCGCGTTGCGCGACGAACAGGGCGTCGCCGTGCTCGACATCGCCGCTGGCCGCGTGACCGACAGTGGCGCGCGTCTTTCGAGCGGCGTCGCACCCTACACGATCGACGTCTCGGGCGACGGCAAGTGGGCCGTCGTCAGCGATGTCGGGCTGGCCGGCCTGCCCGCCTACGCCGGCAAACTCGCGGGCGATGCGGACACCGTGACGCTCATCGACGTCTCACGCACGCCGTTTCGCGCGGTCCAGCACGTGACGGTGCCGTCGCTGCCCGAAGGTGTGGCGATCTCGCCGGACGGCAAATGGATCGGCGTGCAGGCGATGGACGGCTCCAACCTGACGCCGGACAACCCCGGACGCCACGCGCGCGGCAAGGTGCTGCTGTTCGCGATCCGCGACGGCCAGGCGGTGAAGGTCGCCGAAGCGCCGGGCGGCGAGGCGGCGCAGGGCATCGTCTTCACGGCGGACAGCAAGTATCTGATCGTGCAGTTCAACGTCGAGAAGCAGCTCGCGTTCTACGCCGTGAACGGCGGCCATCTGCGCGACATCGGACGACGCATTGCACTGACAGGCGGGCCTTCGTCGCTGCGCACGACACCGCGCTGACGCGCCAGTCTTTCACCCAACGAACATCAGGAGAGCAGCATGCGTACGCCCAGCGCCGAACGCAGGAACGTGGTCGTCTTTCGAAAACTGCCGGACGATCTGCTCGAGCGGATTCAGGCGCGACACGACGTGACCGTCGCCGACCCGCGACGCGCCGATGAACTGCCGCGCTTTCGCGAGGCGCTCGGCAACGCCGACGGCCTCATCGGTTCGAGTTTCAGACTCGGCGCGGACGAACTCGCGCACGCCTCGCGGCTGAAGGTGATTTCGAGCATTTCGGTCGGCGTCGACAACTACGATCTCGCGCATCTCAGGCAACGCGACATCACGCTCTGCCACACGCCCGGCGTGCTCACCGAGACGACCGCCGACACCGTCTTCGCGCTGATCATCGCGAGCTCGCGCCGCCTCGTCGAGCTGTCGAACCATGTGCGCGAAGGCCACTGGACGCGCAACATCGGCGAAGACCTGTTCGGCTGGGACGTGCACGGCAAGACCCTCGGCGTGCTCGGCTTCGGGCGCATCGGCCAGGCGGTGGCCCGGCGCGCGGCGCTCGGTTTCGGCATGCCGGTGCTCTTTCACGACCCCTTCGACGCGCCGGTTCCCGCGCCGCTCGCCGGCCACGCCGAGCGCGCATCGTTCGGCGAGGTGCTTGCACGCGCGGACATCGTCGCGCTGACGCTGCCGCTGTCGGACGACACACGCGGCATGATGGACGCGCGGGCATTCGCCGCGATGAAGCCCGGCGCGATCTTCGTGAATGGCTCGCGCGGCGCGATCGTGCGCGAGGACGCGCTGCTCGCCGCGCTCGACAGCGGTCATCTGCGCGCCGCCGGACTCGATGTATTCGCGGTCGAGCCGCTCGCGCAGGATTCGCCGCTGCGCACGCATCCGAAAGTGACGCCGCTCCCGCACATCGGATCGGCGACGCACGAAACGCGGCGCGCGATGGCCGAACTCGCCACCGACAACCTGCTGCGCGCGCTCGACGGCGTTGCGCCCTTCGCCGCCTTCGATCTCTCGAAGCACTGAACCGACGGTCCCGACCATGCCCCATTCGATTCCATCCCTGTGCGGCTCGCTCGCCGGGCAGCCGTTCACGTTCAACGTCAAGGTCCACAACGCGGCCTATCGGGCGCTCGGTGTGGACTACACGTTCGTCAGCTTTGGCGTGGAGGACGCCGCCGGCGCGATCGACGCGATGCGCACGCTCGGCATTCGCGGACTCAACGTGACGATGCCGCACAAGCAGGCGGTGATTCCCCATCTCGATGCGCTCGACGAAACCGCCCGCGAGATCGGCGCGGTCAACACCATCGACAACCGCGACGGCCATCTCACCGGCTACAACACGGACTGCGTCGGCGCCGTGCGCGCGCTCGAAGAGGCGACGCCGCTCGAAGGCCGGCGCATCGCCCTGCTCGGCGCGGGCGGCGCGGCGCGCGCGATCGCGTGGGGCGTGCGCCGCGCCGGCGGCCGGATCACGGTGTTCAACCGCACCGCCTCGCGCGGGCGCACGCTCGCCGACGACTTCGGTCTTGCGTTCGGCGGCGCTCCGGGCGATTTCGATCCGCATGCGTTCGACATCGTCGTGAACGCGACCGCCGCCGGTTTCCGCGCGCCGGACGTCAATCCATTGCGGGCCGGACAGCTCGCGCCGCATCTCGTCGTGATGGACGCAGCTTTCATCCCCGTTCGCACGAAGCTGATCCGCGATGCCGCTGAACTCGGCTGCCGCGTGGTCGACGGCACGCGCATGCTGCTGCATCAGTTCTGCGGTCAGGTGGAGTTATACACGGGCAAGGCAGCGCCGCTGGACGCGATGAGCGCCGCCCTGCTCGACGAAATCGCCCGCGTGGGCTAGTCAGGAAAACACCGGCGGTCCCGCATCTCGCGCGAAGACGAGGACGGAACTTCCTTCAGAGGTCGCAGGAACGGAGAGAGACATCATGAAGCATCAGGCAACCATCGCGGCCGCCGACGGCGGACTCGCGCGCAACACCGACGGCAACGTCAACAAGAGCCGTGACGAGGTCACGACGCGCGATCTGTATCGTGCCGCATGGGCCGCATCGCTCGGCAGCGCGCTCGAATACTACGACTTCGCGCTCTATAACCTTGCGTCGGCGCTGATCTTCGGGCCGCTGTTCTTCCCGTCGAGCGATCCGGCCATCGGTCTGATCGCGAGCTTCGGCGCGTACTTCCTCGGCTTCGCGATCCGGCCAGTGGGCGGCATCGTGTTCGGCACGCTCGGCGACCGTTACGGCCGCAAGTTCGTGCTGATGGCGACGATCCTGCTGATGGGCGTCGCCAGTACGCTTATCGGCCTGTTGCCGACGTACGCGAGCGCGGGCATCTGGGCGCCGGTGCTGCTCGTCGGCTGCCGCCTGCTGCAAGGTCTCGGCGCAGGCGCCGAACAGGCAGGCGCCGCCGTCCTGATGGCCGAGTACGCACCCGCGAAGCGCCGCGGCTACTTCGCCGCGCTGCCCTTCATGGGCGTGCTGCTCGGCACGGTGATGGCCGCCGCGATCTACTTCGCGCTGGTGCGCGTCGAGGATATCTCGCAAAGCTGGCTGTGGCGCGTGCCGTTCCTGTTGAGCGTGCTGATCATCGCGGTGGCGATCTGGATCCGGCTGAAGCTGAAGGAATCGCCGTCGTTCACGAAGCTCGAAGCGCGGCAGCAGGTCAACGACAGCCCGCTCAAGCATCTCATCAGGCATTCGAAGCCGACGCTGCTCAAGGTCATCGGCATGCGCATGGCGGAGAACGGCGGCTCGTCGATCTATCAGTCGCTCGCGATCAGCTACATGGCGACCGCGACCGGCCTCAAGGGACCGATCGGGCCGATCGCGCTGCTGCTCGCGGGCGTGTCGGGCGCGGTGATCATTCCGCTCACCGGCAAGCTCAGCGATCGCTTCGGACGCGTACCCGTCTATCGTGCCTTCGCGCTGTATCAGCTGCTGCTGGCCTATCCGACATGGTGGGTGCTGAGCCAGGGCAACGCAGCGGCGAGCATCGCGATGCTGTGCGTCGCGCTCGCGGGCGTCTGGGGCATGTTCGCCACGCAAGGCGCGCTGCTGCCCGAGCTGTTCGGCGCACAGCATCGCTATGCGGGCGTCGCGGTGGGGCGCGAGGTGTCCGCCGTGATCGCGGGCGGCGTTGCGCCGCTGATCGGCGCGTCGATCATCGCCTGGGCGACCGCGCACTGGGGCGGCAGCGAAGGCCGCATTCTCGCGTGGATTCCGCTTGCCAGCTATGTCGCCATTTTGAGCCTGATCGGCGTGGTGACGACGTACTACACGCCCGAGACGCGCGGACGCGACCTCGACGATTTGCGCGACGCTTCGGATGTGGGTTAGAGCGTGTTTTTTCTTTTTCTAGCGAAATTTCTTGGCGAAAGCGCGTGACACGATCATGGCTTTCGCCGGATCCCGTGATCGTGTCGGTCTATTAGTGTTGCCCCTGTGCGGGGCGGCACCTACTTTCTTTGCTGCTGTGTATGGACTCGGGACATGGGTAACACCCGTAACGGGACATGGGTAACACATTCATCCGGTCATGCCGTCAGGTTTATGTTGATGGTATCGAAGTGATGATGAGCGATGT